>JANSWO010000001.1 GCA_024743435.1 Pseudomonadaceae bacterium
GATGGTAATGCCTGGCGACAACGTGAACATGGTGGTTGAGCTGATCAACCCGATCGCGATGGAAGAAGGCCAGCGTTTTGCTATCCGCGAAGGCGGCCGAACGGTCGGCGCCGGCGTCGTAACGAAAATCGCCGAGTAAGGCGTTTCAAATCCTGCGGTGGGCGGGGCTGTGCATGCAGACCCGGCCCACCGCAGAATTTATCAAAAAGGCCTTGTGAGGCCTGACTGCATTCATTAGAATGCGCGTCCCGTTTTTGAGGCGGATCCATCAGCGCCGGCTGGGCAAAAATAGCGCCCAGCAGGTAGGTAGACAGGTTGATTGGGTCAGTAGCGCCAGGGCGGGACTGGGGAATATAGCTGCCTTTGTTAGGGCCGGTGTTAGATCCGGTGGGTTAGCACGTTTAGCTAGCCGAAATGGCCTGGGCAGTGTGCCGGGATGCGTCGCATGGCGAGCCCGGTGTTCTTTAACAAGGTGAATCGCAACGGCTGTGCCGTGGCAGGTTCTGGAGTCGTAACGGCGCCAGATGCTGCGGTAGCGGGTGGAGTTTGGCGCGTCAGCGACAAGCGAAGCCTGGTTGGCCAGCTAACAGGTTAGGAAGGCAGTAAAGGTAGTGCAGAACCAGCGTATCCGTATCCGTCTCAAGGCTTTTGACCATCGTCTCATTGATGTGTCGACCCAGGAGATTGTAGAGACTGCCAAGCGAACGGGCGCCCAGGTTCAGGGCCCTATCCCGCTTCCAACCCGAAAAGAGCGGTTCACCGTGTTGGTATCTCCACACGTAAACAAAGACGCCCGGGATCAATACGAGATCCGCACTCACAAGCGTCTGATCGATATTGTCGAGCCAACGGAAAAGACCGTTGATGCCTTGATGAAACTCGATCTGGCGGCGGGTGTTGAGGTGCAAATCAGTCTGAATTGATAGATGACGGCCGCCTAAGCGGCCGATGAGTGCGTCAGCGCTCAAATGGAGACGACGACAAGGCCCCGATTGGGGGCTGGCGAGATGCGGCAAGACCGCTTATCTGGGCCTACGGCCGGCTTAGCCGGTGCGGCGCTTCAGATAAGCGGTCTGCGCTATCTGAGCCAGAGGCAATATTGGAGTGGCGACGCTCGCCCTTGCGGGCATTGAGTAGCGACGCCAGCGAACGAGAGAGAAGGCAGGAACATGGCCACAGGCTTGATCGGTCGAAAACGCGGCATGACTCGCATCTTTACCGAGGATGGACAATCCATTCCGGTAACGGTGGTTGAGGTTGAACCGAACCGCATTACTCAGGTGAAAACTGCTGAGTCCGACGGCTATGTCGCGCTTCAGATCACCACGGGTGAGCGTCGCGCTACTCGCGTCAGCAAGGGCGCTGCAGGGCACTTTGCCAAGGCGGGTGTTGAAGCGGGTCGCGGTTTGTGGGAGCTGCGAGTAGACGAGCTGGGTGAAGATCACGCGGTCGGCGCCACGCTGCCACTCGATCAGTTCGAAGAAGGCCAGAAGGTCGACGTAACCGGCGTGTCCAAGGGTAAAGGCTACGCTGGCACCATCAAGCGTTGGAACTTTCGCGGGCAGGACGCCACCCACGGCAACTCTATTTCGCACAGGGTGCCGGGTTCTATCGGCCAGTGTCAGACGCCTGGGCGGGTATTCAAGGGCAAGAAGATGTCCGGTCACATGGGTGCTGAGCAAGTGACGACGCAAAACCTCAAGGTGGTTCGCGTCGATGCTGAGCGCAATCTACTTCTCATTCGGGGCGCTGTCCCTGGAGCCCCGGGTGGCGACGTCATCGTCCGCCCGGCGGTGAAGGCGTAAGGCCGTAGGAGGTTATTCGATATGGCTCTTACTTTGGCAACATCAGACGGAGGCAGCATCGAGCTGTCAGAAGTCGCGTTTGGCCGAGAATTCAACGAAGCGCTCGTGCATCAGGTGGTCATTGCTTATATGGCAGCCGGTCGCCAGGGCACTCGTGCTCAGAAAACCCGCAGCGATGTTCGTGGTGGCGGACGCAAGCCCTGGCGCCAGAAAGGCACCGGTCGCGCGCGTGCGGGAACGATCCGCTCACCGATCTGGCGTGGGGGCGGCGTAACCTTTGCTGCTCGGCCGCAGGATCACTCGCAGAAAGTTAACAAGAAGATGTACCGCGGTGCGCTGCGCTGCATCTTCTCAGAGCTTGTACGTCAGGAGCGGTTGATTGCCGTTGGCTCGTTCGATTGTGAGTCACCCAAGACGAAAGCCCTGGCCGCACGGCTGAAAGAACTGGATGCGACCAACGTACTGATCGTGTCTGAAGAGGTCGATGAAAACCTCTATCTGTCAGCTCGCAACCTCAAGCACGTTACCGCTTGTGATGTTGAAGCTGTGGATCCGGTGTCCCTGCTCAGCCATGACAAAGTGCTGATCACGGCAGGTGCCCTCAAGAAGTTCGAGGAGGCCCTGGCATGAATGCAGAGCGCGTATTTACGATCATCAGAGAGCCGCGCTTCACGGAGAAAGCGGCGATTCGTGGTGACGAGTCTAACCAGTACGTCTTTGAAGTTGCTGGCGACGCCACGAAGGCAGAAATCAAAGAAGCCGTTCAACAGCTGTTTAAGGTGGATGTCACCGGGGTCAGCACATTGAACGTGAAGGGCAAAACCAAGCGCACAGTGCGTGGCATCAGCCGCGGCCGAAGCTGGAAGAAAGCTTATGTGCGAGTGGCTGAAGGCCAGAACATTGACTACGCGGTGGCGGAATAGATCATGCCAGTAGTAAAGACTAAACCGACATCAGCAGGCCGTCGCTTTGTCGTCAAAGTGGTTCACCCTGATCTGCACAAGGGCGCTCCGCACAAAGCGTTGATCGAACCGCAAAGCAAGTCTGGCGGACGTAACAACAAAGGCCGTATCACTACTCGTCATCGCGGTGGCGGTCACAAGCAGCACTATCGCATCATTGATTTTCGCCGCAACAAAGACGCCATCAAGGCTGTGGTCGAGCGTCTCGAGTACGACCCCAACCGAACCGCCAATATCGCGCTGCTTAAGTACGCGGACGGCGAGCGTCGCTACATCATCGCGCCGAAGTCGGTAAAGCCGGGTGACGAGCTGATGAGTGGTGCTAGCGCTCCGATTCGAGCAGGTAACGCTCTGGCGCTGCGAAACATTCCGCTGGGTTCAGTTGTGCACAACATTGAGCTTAAGCCAGGCAAGGGCGGGCAGATTGCACGCAGCGCCGGCACCTCGGCTCAGCTGGTTGCTCGCGAAGGCACATACGCGACGCTTCGCCTGCGTTCCGGTGAGATGCGCCGGGTATTGTCCGATTGCCGCGCAACGCTTGGTGAAGTCAGCAATAGCGAGCACAACCTGCGCTCGCTGGGTAAGGCTGGTGCCACCCGCTGGCGCGGTGTTCGGCCGACGGTTCGCGGTGTCGCTATGAACCCGGTTGACCACCCGCATGGTGGTGGTGAGGGTAAAACCTCGGGTGGCCGACACCCGGTATCTCCCTGGGGTATGCCCACCAAGGGACACAAAACTCGAAGTAACAAACGTACGGACAAGCTCATTGTGCGCCGTCGAGGTAGGAGATAAGCATGCCGCGTAGTTTGCACAAAGGGCCGTTTGTCGACCTGCACCTCATGAAGAAGGTGGAAGTCGCAGCTGCTAACAACGAAAAGCGCCCGATCAAGACCTGGTCGCGCCGGTCAATGGTTCTGCCTGACATGGTTGGCTTGACCATCGGCGTACACAACGGCCGTCAGCACGTGCCAGTTTTCATTACTGAAGACATGGTTGGTCACAAGTTGGGCGAGTTCGCGCCTTCGCGCACCTATCGCGGTCACGCCGCAGACAAGAAAGCGCGTCGTTAGGGGAATGTCCATGCAAGTAAGTGCACATGCCCGTCGGCTACACATCTCTGCGCAGAAAGCGCGGCTGGTAGTTGATCAGGTCCGGGGTAAGCCAGTAGCCGATGCCCTGGAGATACTGAACTTCAGCACCAAGAAGGGCGCTGATCTTGTTCGCAAAGTGCTGGAATCAGCGATTGCGAACGCGGAAAACAATGAAGGCGCCGACGTCGATGAGCTGAAGGTCAGCGAGATCTACGTTGGTGAAGGCATGACCATGAAGCGCATTAAGCCTCGCGCGAAAGGCCGTGCTGATCGAATTTTCAAACGCACGTCGCACATCAGTGTGACGGTAAGCGACGAGTAGGCGGAAGACGAATTATGGGTCAGAAAGTTCATCCTACCGGCATCCGCCTTGGCATCGTTAAGGACCACACGTCGGTCTGGTACGCAGACAAGAAGACGTATCCGAAATATCTGCTGAGTGATCTCGAAATCCGTGATTTCCTTCGCCAGCGACTGGCGCAGGCGTCGGTGAGTCGCATTGAGATTGAGCGTCCCGCACAAACGGCTCGCATCAGCATCTATACGGCGCGCCCGGGAATTGTGATCGGCAAGAAGGGTGAAGACGTTGAGCGTCTGCGCCGTGAGCTGTCGGCCCGGATGAAAATGCCTGTACACGTGAACATCGAAGAAATTCGTAAGCCGGAACTCGATGCTCTGCTGGTTGCACAGAACGTTGCGCAACAGCTCGAGCGCCGGGTTCAGTTTCGCCGGGCGATGCGGCGAGTGATTCAGAACGCAACCCGCCTCGGCGCACAGGGCATCAAGGTTCGAGTTGCTGGTCGTCTCGGTGGGGCTGAGATTGCTCGAAACGAGGTGTACCACGAAGGCCGTGTGCCATTGCACACGCTGCGTGCCGACATCGACTACGCAACCTGGGAAGCCCAGACCACCTACGGTGTCATCGGCATCAAGGTCTGGATCTTCAAGGGCGAAGTGATTGGCGGGCAGGATGACAATGCCGCCGCGCAAGGCTCAGCCGGTACCCAGGGATAAGCAGGACATACAGGAGTCTGGCCACGCGCGAACGCGCAAGAGCCTGAAGAGACAAGACAATGCTGCAACCGAAAAGAACAAAATTTCGCAAGCTCATGAAGGGTCGCAACCGCGGCCTGGCCCTGCGCGGCAGCAAGGTCAGCTTCGGTGAGTTTGGCCTGAAGGCCGTCAGCCGCGGTCGGCTGACCGCTCGGCAGATTGAAGCCGGACGACGTGCGATGACACGGCACGTAAAGCGTGGTGGCAAGATCTGGATCCGAGTTTTTCCAGACAAGCCGATCACCAAGAAGCCTCTCGAGGTTCGGCAAGGTAAAGGTAAAGGAAACGTTGAGTACTGGGTGGCCCAGATCCAGCCGGGCAAAGTGCTCTACGAGATGGAAGGTGTGCCGGAGGAGGTTGCTCGTCGAGCCTTCGAGCTGGCGGCGGCGAAACTGCCGTTCGAAACCACCTTCGTCAAGCGGACGGTAATGTAGATGAACGCGAAAGAACTTAGAGAAAAGTCAGCTGCTGAGCTGGGCGACGAGCTACTTCGGCTGCGCCAGGAGCAATTCAATCTGCGTATGCAGAAAGCAAGTGGAACGCTGGGTCAGGCGCATCTGCTGAAAGAAGCGCGCCGAGACATTGCGCGTGTGAAGACCCTGATGCAGGAGAAGGCCAATGACTGAAGCGGCTAGCAATGCGCGCGCGCTGACCGGAACGGTTGTCAGTAACGCCATGGACAAAACCATCACGGTCAAGATTGAGCGTCGAATCAAGCACCCGCTGTACGGCAAATTCATGCGCCGTTCGCTGAAGGTGCACGCACACGATGAAGACAATCAGTGCAACGTCGGTGATCTGGTTACGGTGATTGAATGCCGGCCGCTGTCAAAGACAAAGACATGGATGCTACAGAGCGTCGATGAAAAGGCGGTTGTAGTCGCGAACGGTTGAAGAAGTCGCCGTTGGCGGCTGACGAATGAGATAACAGTGGATCGCCCGGCGATCTTAACAGTGAGAGTGGATCAATGATTCAGACGGAAACCATGCTGCAAATCGCTGACAACAGCGGCGCGCGGCGCGTGCAGTGCATTAAGGTGCTGGGCGGTTCTCACCGTCGATACGCGGGCATCGGTGACATCATCAAGGTCACCGTGAAAGAAGCCATCCCGCGAGGACGCGTTAAGAAAGGCCAGGTGATGAATGCGGTTGTGGTCAGAACGCGCAAAGGCGTGCGTCGCTCTGATGGCTCGATTATCCGTTTTGATGAAAACGCGGCGGTTCTGTTGAACCCACAGCATCAGCCGGTTGGAACCCGAATCTTTGGGCCGGTTACGCGCGAGCTGCGGTCTGAGAAATTCATGCGCATCGTGTCTCTGGCACCGGAAGTTTTGTAGGTCAAGCAATGCGAAAGATCAGAAAAAACGACGAAGTGATCGTCATCGCAGGCCGGGATAAAGGCAATCGCGGTGAAGTGCTACAAGTCATGGATAACGGCAAGTTGTTGGTTTCAGGCATTAACCTCGTCAAGAAGCACGAGCGGCCGAATCCAAACGCCGGCGTTCAGGGCGGCATCATCTCGCGTGAAGCGCCTATTCAGGCGTCGAACGTGGCGTTGTTCAACTCGGAAACCGGCAAGGCAGATCGAGTGGGCATTCGCGACGGTGAAGACGGCAAAGAGCGCTTCTTCAAGTCCACCGACAAGCCGGTCGATTGATAGCACACGCGTCCGTTATACGAGACACAGTTAGAGAACAGTTAACCCCGGTGCGGACCGGCAGGCTAGATAGAAACCTACCAACCGCGCCCTGGACATAGAGTTAAGAACGAGTAGCAACCATGGCAAATCTGTACCAGCGCTACATTGAAGAGATCCGACCTGCACTGCAGCAGGAGCTCGGCTATGAGAACGTCATGCGCGTGCCGCGGCTGACGAAAGTTACCCTCAATATGGGTGTGGGTGAGGCTGTCGGTGATCGTAAGATCATGGAGAACGCCTTGTCTGACCTGGCGGCGATTTCGGGTCAGAAAGCCATTATCTGTAATGCCCGCGTGTCGGAAGCAGGCTTCAAGATTCGTGCTGGTTGGCCGATCGGCTGCAAAGTGACGTTGCGTCAGGCGCGAATGTACGACTTTGTTGAGCGTTTGATTTCGATTGCGATCCCGCGGATGCGCGACTTCCGAGGCCTCAATCCGAAGTCATTCGATGGCCGCGGTAACTTCTCGATGGGCGTGGCGGAGCAGATCATGTTCCCGGAAATCGATTACGACAAGATCGACAAAATTCGTGGCCTGGATATCGCGGTCACGACTACAGCGGCGACTAACGAAGAAGGGCTCGCTCTGTTGCGTGCCTTCAACTTCCCGTTCAAAAAGCAGGGTCAGTAAACATGGCTAAAACATCCATGGTAGAGCGCGAGAAGAAGCGCGCAAAAACTGTCGCCAAGTACGCGCGTAAGCGCGCGGCGTTGAAAGCGATCATCAACGATCGTAATCGCGACGATGACGAACGTTGGGAAGCTCAGCTGTCTCTGCAGAAGCTGCCGCGTAATGCATCGCCCAGCCGACAGCAGCGTCGTTGCGGCATCACCGGTCGCCCGCATGGCGTTTACCGCAAGTTTGGCCTGGGTCGAAACAAGCTCCGCGAAGCGGCGATGCGCGGCGACATTCCAGGCCTGGTTAAGGCCAGCTGGTAGCGCTCGGAAGAAAGAGGCAACGATTATGAGTATGCAAGATCCTATTTCCGACCTGCTGACGCGAATTCGCAATGCGAGCCGGGCTAATCACGAAAGCGTGGTAATGCCGTCTTCCCAGAAGAAAAAGGCGATCTGTGAAGTTCTGAAGCAGGAAGGCTACATCGCAACGTACAGCGATGATGGGGCTGTAAAGCCACAGCTAACGGTACGGCTTAAGTACCACCGGGGCTCGCCGGTTATCGAGGAAATCAAGCGTGTCAGCCGTCCGGGTCTGCGTATTTACCGCGCATCCGACGAGCTGCCACAGGTTCGAGGTGGTCTTGGTGTTGCTCTAGTGAGCACCAACAAGGGCATTCTCACCGACCGTGCTGCTCGAGCTGCCAATGTTGGCGGCGAAGTGCTCTGCACAGTCTTCTAAATCGGATTGAGTTGGAGACAGTTGTGTCCCGAATAGCCAATGCACCGGTAGAAGTGCCCAGCAGCGTCGATATCAAGCTCGACGGTAACGCCCTGAGAGTGAAGGGTGGCAAGGGTGAGATGGCGATGGATGTGCATCAAAGCGTTGAGATTACGCTGGATGATGGTGCCCTGAAATTTGCGCCGCGCGACGGCGGCAAGAGCGCCCATGCACTCTCCGGCACGATGCGATCGTTAGTTGCCAACATGGTTACCGGCGTTGAGAAAGGTTGGGAGAAGCGTCTGCAGCTGCAAGGCGTTGGTTATCGAGCCATCTCTAAAGGTAAGACTTTGGAGCTTCAACTCGGCTTTTCGCATCCCGTTGAGTACCCGTTGCCGGAAGGCATCAGTATCGACACGCCGAGCCAAACCGAAGTGGTTGTTTCGGGCATAAACAAGCAGTTGGTAGGCCAGGTTGCTGCAGAGATTCGCAGCTACCGCCCACCGGAGCCTTACAAGGGCAAAGGCGTCCGCTACGCGAACGAGTACGTTCGCCGTAAGGAAGCCAAGAAGAAGTAATTAGGGCGCTGTGTGTGGTGGCGGCTTGAACCGTGGCCACCCAAACAGCATCCAGATAGATATACGAAGCCATACGACAGTTGATAGAGCAGATCTCATGCACGCCAAAGACATAGCAAGAAAGCGACGCGCGAAGCGCGGTCGTATGAAGATGCGCGAGCTTGGTGCCGTTCGTTTGAGCGTGTACCGCACACCCCGCCACACGTACGCGCAAATCATCGCAGCGGACGGTGCTCATGTGATCGCGAGTGCATCAACGCTGGAAAAGGATCTGCGCTCCGGATCGACAGGAAATGTCGACGCGGCGGCGAAGGTCGGCGGTTTGATTGCAGGCCGTGCGAAAGAAGCAGGTGTGTCGAAGGTTGCGTTTGATCGCAGTGGATTCAAATACCACGGTCGGGTTAAAGCCCTGGCTGATGCAGCCCGCGAAGGCGGATTGGAGTTCTAAAGATGGCCTACGGAAACAAAGTCGAAGAAGAAGGCATCATTGAGAAGCTGGTTGAAGTCAACCGGGTTGCCAAAGTTGTAAAAGGCGGCCGGATCTTCGGCTTTACAGCACTGACCGTGGTCGGCGACGGCAACGGCCGGGTCGGCTTTGGCCGAGGCAAGGCGCGGGAAGTGCCTGTCGCCATTCAGAAGGCTATGGAAGCTGCTCGCAGAAACATGGTGGATGTAGACCTCAACGGCTCAACCATCTGGTATGCAGCGACGGCATCCCACGGTGCATCCAAGGTCTACATGCAGCCTGCATCCGAAGGTACTGGCGTTATTGCTGGTGGCACGATGCGCGCGATGCTGGAGGCCGCTGGTATTCATAACGTTCTGGCTAAGTGCTACGGCTCAACCACGCCGATTAATGTGGTTCGAGCAACCTTTAAGGCGCTGACCAGCATTAACTCGCCGGAGACCATCGCAGCCAAGCGTGGACTCAGCGTAGAAGAGATTAGCGGCTGAACGTCTTCGACGTAACAGAACGCACAAAGACGAGGGCCTGCCGTGTGTGCAGCGTCCGACGAACGGAAAGGCAGTAACGATGAGTGACAAGACGATTCGAATTACTCTGGTGAAGAGTCCAGCCGGACGGCTGAAAAACCACAAGGCATGCGTTGCGGGCCTTGGGTTGCGTCGTATTGGACATTCCGTAGAGGTGATTGATACGCCAGCCAACCGCGGCATGATCAATCGCATCAATTACATGCTCGACGTCCACGGCGAGTAGGGAGCCCGATATGCGACTCAATGACATCTCTCCTGCAGACGGCAGCAAGAAAAACGCGCGGCGCGTTGGCCGTGGTGCCAGCTCCGGCTGGGGCAAGACCAGTGCGCGCGGCATGAAGGGTCAGAAGGCCCGTTCTGGCGGTACGGTCAAGCCGGGTTTCGAAGGCGGCCAAATGCCACTGGCGATGCGTGTGCCCAAGTTTGGTTTTCGCTCGCGCATTGGCCTCACCACCGCCGAAGTTCGGCTCAGTGAGCTCGCTAAAGTGAACGGCGAAGAAGTCACCATCGAGAGCCTGCAAAAAGCCGGTGTTATCTCACGAAACATGAAACGCGTGCGCATCATGCTGTCTGGCTCTGTCGATCGTGCGTTCACGGTGCGCGGCATCGTTGTGAGCAAAGGTGCCAAGGCGGCGATCGAAGCGGCCGGGGGCAAGGTAGAAGCCTGATGAGCGCTAATCCGAACCAGTTGGCAGGTGCACAGGCGGGGCTTTCCGAGCTACGCAGCCGGCTGCTGTTCGTCTTTATTGCGCTGCTCATCTATCGAGTTGGTACGCACATACCCATTCCGGGAATCAATCCCGAAGCGCTGCAGAACCTGTTTAACCAGAACCAGGGCGGAATCCTTGATCTGATGAACATGTTCTCGGGCGGTGCAATCGAGCGCATGAGTATCCTCGCGCTCGGCGTTATGCCTTACATTACGTCGTCCATCATCATGAACCTGATGTCCATGATGGATCCTCGTCTGCAGCAGCTGCGCAAAGAGGGTGAGTCTGGCCGACGCAAGATCACCCAGTACACCCGCTACGGCACGTTACTGATTGCTCTGATTCAGGGCACCGCGCTGTCGTTTACGCTCGCCAGCCAGGGCTTGGCCTTCGCAGCGTCGTTCTCGTTCTATTTCGTTGCGATTGTGTCGGTGGTTACCGGTGCGCTCTTCCTTATGTGGCTGGGTGAGCAGATCACTGAGCGCGGGGTCGGTAACGGCATCTCGCTGATCATCTTTGCTGGCATCGTGGCTGGCTTCCCGGGAGCGATTGGCCGCTCGTTTGAGGCTGCACGTCAGGGCGACATCAACATCATCGCTTTGCTCGCGATCGGCATGTTCGCCATTGTCATCGTCGCGTTTGTTGTCTTTATCGAGCGCGGCCAGCGTCGAATCACCGTGAACTACGCCAAGAAGCAGCAGGGACGCAGGCAGTATCAGGCGCAGAGCAGCCACCTGCCGCTCAAGGTCAACATGGCCGGTGTTATCCCAGCAATCTTTGCGTCGAGCTTGCTGCTTGCTCCAGCGTCTATCGCTTCCTGGTTTGGCCAGGGCGAAGGCATGAGCTGGTTGCAGGAGATCGCACTGGTACTGTCACCAGGGCAGCCGCTATACATTCTTATGTTTGCTGCGGGAATCATCTTCTTCAGCTTCTTCTATACGGCGATCATGTTTGATCCCAAAGATGTCGCAGACAACTTGAAGCGCCAGGGCGCGTATGTACCAGGCATCCGCCCGGGACAGCACACGGCTCATTACATCGACGACGTCATTACGCGGCTGACCATGTTTGGTGCTCTCTATGTCGCTCTGGTCTGCTTGCTGCCGGAATTCATGATCGTGTTTTTCAATATCACGTTTCAGCTGGGCGGCACTGCACTGTTGATCGTGGTGGTGGTTGCGATGGATTTCATGTCTCAGGTGCAGGCGCATCTGATGTCCAGTCAGTACGCCAAGCTGATGGAGAAATCCAATCTGAAGAGTTACAACCGAAGCGGGCGAAAATAGCCCCAGGGTGATGAATCTGGTGGCTGAGCAAGGGCTCAGGCGCCGCATGCAGGAGATGCACAATGAAAGTCAGAGCATCAGTTAAGAAAATGTGCCGCAACTGCAAAGTTGTACGGCGCAATGGCGTTGTCAGAGTGATCTGCAGCGCGGAACCCCGACACAAGCAGCGTCAGGGTTGATGACACACGGCGTTTGGTCCATTATCCGCGCCCTTTTCGGTGCGGCAGATGGCTACCATCGCCCGGCCAGCTGTAATAGTTCAGCTGGCATCAGGTAAAGCTACGGAGCGAATTCATGGCACGTATTGCCGGAGTCAACATTCCAGATAATAAGCACGCGGGAATCTCGCTGACTTATATCTATGGTATCGGACGCACAACCGCCGCAAAGATTTGCGACACGGTTGGCGTTGCAATCACGGACAAGATCGGTGAGCTGTCGGATACCGATCTGGACGCTATTCGTTCCGAGGTCTCCAAGCTGACCCTCGAAGGCGACCTGCGCCGGGAAGTGTCGATGAACATCAAGCGACTGATGGATCTGGGTTGCTATCGCGGCATTCGTCACCGCCGCAACCTGCCCGTTCACGGTCAGCGAACCCGAACTAACGCTCGTACCCGCAAGGGTCCGCGTCGTCCGATCAGGAAGTAGTCATGTCAGAACGCAAAAAAGCGAAGCGCGTTGTTACTGATGGTGTTGCGCACGTGCACGCCTCGTTTAACAACACGATCATCACGATCGCGGATCGTCAGGGCAATACACTGACGTGGGCTACCTCAGGCGGTTCCGGTTTCCGCGGTTCACGAAAGAGCACACCATTTGCTGCCCAGGTGGCATCTGATCGCGCCTGCCAGGCTGCTGTTGAGCAGTACGGCATGAAGAGCGTCGACGTCTACGTCAAAGGCCCCGGTCCGGGCCGTGAGTCGTCGGTTCGTGCGATGAATGCAGCAGGTCTGCGTATCAACAGCATTGCTGATGTAACGCCGATCCCACACAACGGCTGTCGACCGCCCAAGCGGCGTCGGGTATAGGAGGTCTAGACTATGGCTCGTTACTTAGGCCCCAAACTCAAGCTGTCGCGTCGGGAAGGCACTGACCTTTACCTCAAGAGCGGTGTTCGCCCACTCGATTCCAAATGCCGCGCCGATACGGCGCCTGGCCAACATGGTGCTCGGCGTGGTCGACCGTCTGACTTCGCCCTGCAGTTGCGGGAAAAGCAGAAGGTGCGTCGTCTCTACGGTGTGCTCGAGAAGCAATTCCGTAACTACTACAAGAAAGCGGATCGCCAGAAGGGCGCAACCGGTGAGAACCTGTTGAAGCTGTTGGAATCTCGACTGGACAACGTCGTCTACCGTATGGGCTACGGCTCAACGCGAGCGGAGTCCCGTCAGCTGGTCGCGCACAAGTCAATTCGCGTAAATGGTCAGCTGGTGAACATTGCCAGCTACCAGGTGCAGCCGAACGATGTTGTGTCTGTAAATGAAGCCGCACGCAAGCAGCTTCGTATCACTGCGGCGCTTCAGATTGCTGCAACTCGCTCGCCGATCGAGTGGGTTGATGTCGACACCGACAAGATGGAAGGCGTCTTCAAGCGCCAACCGGATCGTGAAGAGCTTGCTGGTGAGATTAACGAAAACCTGATCGTCGAGCTTTACAGCAAGTAGTAGCGATCAGGGTTCGCCTGCCTGGGGTCTTGGACACCAGGCGGACGAAATCGCGAGCGAGCCGGCGGCTGAACAGCCGGCAGGAAAAGACAGTATCGCTTCGGGTTTGGCGCTCAAGCCCGCAAACGGAGAACGGTAGCTATGGCACAGTCGGTCACAGAATTTCTGACACCTCGAAACATCGGCGTCGACGTTGTCGGGCCAACCCGTGCGCGCGTTACTCTGGAGCCACTGGAGCGGGGCTTCGGTCACACGCTCGGCAACACGCTGCGCCGGATTCTGCTTTCTTCCATGCCTGGCTGCGCCATCACGGAAGTTCAGATCGATGGCGTATTGCATGAATACAGCACCATCGAAGGCGTGCAGGAAGATGTCATCAACATCCTGCTCAACCTCAAGGGTGTCTCGGTCATCCTGCACAATGGCGATGATGCGATTATCTCGCTGACGAAAGAAGGCTCAGGTGAAGTCACCGCAGGTGATTTCCAGCTGAACCAGGACATCGAGATTGCGAACCCGGATCACGTAATCTGCACCTTGAACGATAACGGTGCTATTCGCCTGGAAGCGCGCGTTACCCGAGGCCGCGGCTATGAGCCGGTTGAGCTGGATCGCGACGAAGAGGAAGAAAGCCGTTCCATTGGCATGCTGCGACTCGACGCCAGCTACAGCCCGATGAAGCGCGTGGCTTACAGCGTAGAAAATGCGCGAGTTGAGCAGCGAACGGACCTTGATAAGCTCATTCTCGATCTTGAGACCAATGGCACGATTGATCCGGAAGAGGCCATCCGCCGAGCCGCGACAATTCTGCAGCAGCAGCTCGCGGTGTTTGTCGACCTCGAGAGCGACGGTGAGCCTGTTCAGGAAGAGAAAGAAGACGAGATTGATCCCATCCTGCTGAGGCCGGTTGATGATCTCGAGTTGACGGTTCGCTCGGCTAACTGCCTGAAGGCGGAAAACATCTACTTCATTGGCGATCTGATCCAACGTACGGAAGTCGAGCTTCTCAAGACGCCTAACCTCGGCAAGAAGTCGCTGACCGAGATTAAGGATGTATTGGCTTCACGTGGGTTGAGCTTGGGCATGCGCCTTGAGAACTGGCCGCCGCCGAGCCTGCGCAACGATCATCGCGTCGCGTAAGCAGCGAACGCCCGACCGATAAGACAACCAGGGCCGAAGGCGTTCAATGCCGTCGGTGCTAAACAAAGCCTTCGGGCTAATCTGGTCCGTATGCGACGGACAGAGACGATAGTAGGACAAGACCATGCGTCATCGTAAAAGTGGACGGCAGCTGAACCGTAACAGCTCACATCGCCAGGCGATGTTCCGCAATATGGCGGTGTCTCTGATCGAGCACGAAGTCATCAAAACGACGCTGCCGAAAGCGAAAGAGCTGCGTCGGGTTGCTGAGCCGCTGATCACGCTTGCCAAAGAAGACAGCGTTGCGAACCGGCGTCTGGCTTTCTCCCGCACCCGCAGCAAAGATGCGGTAGGCAAATTGTTCTCGGATATCGGTCCGCGCTATCAGGACCGTCCCGGCGGCTACACCCGCATTCTGAAGTGCGGCTTCCGAGCTGGTGATGCCGCGCCGATGGCCTACATCGAGCTTGTGGATCGCCCGATCGAAGACGTCGATCTGGATGAGGAAGAGCTGGAAGAAGTAGAGGAGAGCTAGGCTAGCCTCCCGGCGAGTCGCGCTCCTCACCCAGTAGCCTGGTGCCAAGCAAACGCAGCACCAGGTTTCTGCCGCGCACCATCCACGGATAGATCACCCGCGATCGCTGTGGTGATCTGAACACCCAGGCATTCAGCCTGTTGAGCAGCCCGGATCTCGACGTCAGCATCGCCAATCGCTGCAGGCATTCGTCGCCGTGATAGCGCTCATCGTTTGTCTCCATCACCATCCCCTCATCGAGATCGAACCCCAAACTGAGTAGCTCCTGGTACAGGCCTGGGTGTGCACGCGCATCAACCAGCTCAACGGCGTAGTTCTCGTTTAGTCGCACGAAGGCGACATAGCGTCGGCAGAATGGGCATTCGCCGTCGTAGATCAGCCGGATCGCCGTTCGGTTACTTCCTGTCATCAGCGTTGAGCTCTACGATCTTGGTGGAAGTGGATTCGATGATGGACGATTTGATGGCGGTCTCGGCCGGAGCGATACAGTGTAACTCCGAGACATAGTGAAGTGCTCTGACGTCCCGCCATCGCCTGCTATTCACCGCTTTGGTTCTGCCAGGGTTGCTGAATATGTGGTGCGGATACCAGTGGCTGGCACCGATCAACACATCGCCACCGCCCTTGGATCGCTGCCAGACAACGTGGCGTTCCAGCCAACCGGCCAGTTCCGAGAAGTCGGCGATCCGCGGCGCGGATAACGCGCTGGACATACAGCCATCGCTGACTCGCTCGAATGTCGACACATCGTTTGTTTGCCCCCAGGTATCGGTGCCATTAGAGGGTGACAGCGGCCGCGCCAGGCGAATCTGTGCCGCGGTGACAGAGCCGGCGAGGAAGGCGTTGCTTGGCAGGCGCAAGCGCTCGCCGTCGACAAATTCCGCTTCGACGTAAGACACCGTGGCGCTCGGTGTATCAAGCCAGCCGAGTTTGGCAGTAAAGAAGATGTGGCTACTGAAGAGAATAACCAGTGGCAGCATCGAGTATTGCGCCCAGTTCAGCTGGCCGAACGACGCTCTGCTCGCTGCGGCAACGATCACCAGGTTCAAGAGGATCCACTTCCAGAAGAAGATACCGCTGCATAGAAAGATCACGACATGGCTGATATCGAAGGCGAGGGTGGTGCCGATCAGCAACCGTCGTGACATCAGCGCGATTGGTGAAAGCAGCTGTAGCAGCAACGTGAGAAGGTTCAGAACGATTACGTTGTCTCGGACCATGTGCGCCAATGCGACAGCGCTTTCGCCACTGAGCGGCAACGTACCGAGGACATGGGAGACGAGTACGATGTTGCTGGTGTCGTTGTTGAGCAGCCAGTACAGCGGCTCCTCCGAGAGCAGAAGCTTCTCGATTCCAGACCAGAAATAGTTGGCGATGTGCGCGGCCACCGCGAGCAGGAACAGCCAATGTAGATATCGAGTCCGAGCCTGCGAAGTCGGAATCAGCGATTTTCCAAACGCGAGTCCAAGGCTCAAGAGAAGGCCGAGCTCAACAATAGGAAGATAGTCGGTGGGGGAAATTGCCAGGCCAGTGTGCTCGGACAATGCGGCTTTGTAGATGAAGACAAAGCCGACGGGCAGGATTCCAAAGCCGGGCCAGCGCCAACACAGTACAACCGCGGCCACGGTAAGCCAGCGCCACGCTCCGTGCAGATGCTCAACGGAGGCAAGTTCCGGATCCGGCGCAAAGCCGGGTACGAGCATTAGCGCATAGAAGCCGAGAATGGCGCTGCAGCCGAATGCCATGATTCTGGCCGGTGAGCGATCCGGGGCGCTGCGCGCCGACAGCACGGCGACAGCGGCGAGTAGCACTACGACGACCATGCCAAGATCGACGCCAACCCAGCGATACAATCGCGGTAAGACGTCGTTGAGTACGAGAAACGCGATTGTCGTCAGCAACAGCGCCAGCCACTCTCGGTACCGAAAACCGATTCCGCGCTGACCTGTCAGTGCCTGTTCAAGCAAAACGATCAACCAATTTGGATGCGCGAATCTTCCACGTGTAGCTGGAAGTGAAATCGGCACGTGCTTGAGCGCCCAGCTTCATGGCCGCGGAGCGATCTGCGTCCAGCCTTGTCAGCGCATTCACCCAGCCGGGAAGGTCTTCGGCGTCAACCAGCACTGCATTGCCGGTGTTCATGATCTCTCTCAAGGCGGGCAGGTTGGAGACCACGATGGCTTTGCCCTGCGCCAGGTATTCGAACAACTTGAGCGGCGAGCACCAGTCGATGGTGTTGCCCGCGTTGCCGGAGACGGCGACGCTGCGCTGGTAGGGGGCGAGCAGCACGTCGCAGTTGCGAAGGAAGTTGGCAACGGCTGCGTGGGGCAGCCGGCCCACGCAGGTGAGGTTGTCGGGTAATGCCCCGTATTGCTGCGCCAGGCTCTCTTGTGTTGCGCCGGCGATGATGAAGTCGCATTGCGGCAGTGCGCGCGCACAGTAGAGGATCACGTCGAGCCCACGCCCGGCATAGTCAGATCCGGCGTAGCCCACTTGCAACCGGCCATCGGACCGAGGGGGTGTTACCGCTCCGGAGTCCACAGCAGCGTCGGGCAACACAAAACAGGGGTTTGTCGCCCGTGCGCCAAATCGCTTTTCGTAGAGTTCCAGCAACGCGTTTGAGATAAGAGGAACACCCGCACAACGGGGATCCCGAAGCAGTTGCGCCTCGATGCGGCTGCGCAAACCGCTGGGCGGTTGATGGCTCTCATAGGTGAATTGCCGGGCCATAGACCGTAGGAGCCAGATCGGATAGATGTAGCGCCCGATCAGCGCATCGACCGGGCCAATGGCGCGGGCCGCAGCGAGATAGCGTGTGATGTGTGTGCGGCGCGTAAACGGCACGGTCACCAGTTCAAAATTCGCGGCGACGCCGTAGTGACGAAACGGATCTGTGCCAGCGCCCTCTTTGGCGATGACAGTGACGTCATGCCCAAGCTCAGATAAGGCCTCGCCCATCCGCATGACGTGGATGCTGTTGGCGCTGTCGGATGGGATTGTTGACCCTGCGCAGTACAGCAGCTTCACGGCAGTTCCAGCTCTGTAAAGTTGGCGTGCAGCAGGTTCTCCGCCCGGCTGCGACCTGTCTCGAATACGCCGCTGCGCCATTGTGCTGCGGGAACGCTGAAACCCGTCTTCTCACGGCCCAGTATCGCGTCTGGAATCCGCTCGGACATCGCGCGTTTCAACAGCTGTTTGTTGCTACCCCGCTTGTTGGCCGGAGTTGCGAACGCGGCGCTCAACAGCGCGGTATCGAGTAGAGGCACCCTGGCTTCGAGAGAGTGCGCCATCGTCGTGCGATCGACCTTGGTGAGAATGTCATCGGGCAGATAGGTTAGAAAATCCAGCCGCTGCAGTGCGGTTTGCGGATCCAGGTTGGCGTCGTAGTGTTCTCGAAAGTGCCAGTAGTCGTCGTAGTCCCTCTCGATCTGCCAGGCGCGCCGATAGGCCACCTTTTCCTGTTCGATCAAGCCTCCGAGCAGGCGAGTGTAGTAGCCAAACCCTTGCAGTAGCGCATAGCGTTCGACTCCGCGCGTTAGTTTGCGTAATTGGGGCACCCGCGTACGAATCGCGCAGGTCACGCCAAGCCCCGGCAGAGAGCGTGCGGTGAGATTGCGGTCACCCAGGTGTTCGTAGCGACCATAGCCGCTGAATACCTCGTCGCCGCCATCGCCGGTCAGCACCACGGTGACCTGCTCGCGCGCCAGCTTTGCGACCAGATAGGTTGGCAGCGCGGAGGTATCGGCGAACGGCTCATCGAACAGTGTTCGCATTTGTTGAATGAGCGGGCTCGCGGCGGATTCCTGCAACACCGCCGCCGTGTGATGTGTGCGCAGGCGATCGGCAGTTTGCGCCGCGATCGGAAGTTCGTTGTTGCCTCGATCGAAGCCGATAGAAAAAGTTGCAAGGTTCGCCTGCATCTCCGCAGCGGTCGTCACCACGGCTGTCGAATCGATGCCGCCGCTCAGGAAAAAACCGAGCGGCACGTCGCTGATCATCTGTCTGCTCACGGATGCTCGTAACAGGTCAGCTATGTCCTTGGGGTTTGCACTGTGCCCGCTCGCGATTGCTTCATCGATATGCCAGTAGGGTTGTTCTCTGGTCCTGGCGCTGCCGAGATCGACGCTCAGGTAGTGGCCTGGCCGCAGCTTCGTCACTTCCCGGTATAGCGATTTCGGCGTCGGAATGTACTGATACGTCAGATAGTCATAGATCGCGCTGTAGTCGACAGTCAACGCAGGCGTGCGGAGCTCGACAGAGTCCGCAAAGCGCTCCAGCGCCTTCAACTCCGATGCCCAGGCCACGCGGCCGTTGTGGTTGTATATGTAGAGCGGCTTGATGCCGACTCGATCCCGGGCGAGGAATAGTTGTTGTTTGTCGGTATCCAAAAGGACGAAGGCGAACATGCCTTCGAGCCTGTCGAGCAGTCCTTGAATGCCCCACTCGCGATAGCCGTGCAGGATCACCTCGCTGTCACTGCTGGAGTGAAACGGATGGCTGCGTTCAAGTTGCGATTTCAGTTCGATGAAATTGTAGATCTCGCCGTTAACCGCCAGCACCAGGCGCCCGTCGCTACTGCACATTGGCTGGTTTCCATCCGCAGATGTATCAACGATCGCAAGGCGTGTGTGACCGACGTAGACGTCGTCATTGTGGTAATCACCTTGGGAATCAGGCCCGCGATGAGTCAGCGAATCCCGCGCGGCGCGCAGATGCTTCAGCTCCGCTGGCGTGGCGGCGCCTGTTAACGTGCTGCCAAACAAGCCACACACTAGCGCTGAGCTCCGCCGATGGCCGAAGGTCGTTTGCCGCCCAGTAGCCAGAGCTTTCCGGCGATTGCGATGCTGTGGTAGACCGCGAAGCCGATCATGAATGCCCAGATGCCATGGTTCGGCGCTAACACGATTACGCACGTGAGAAACGCCGCCACGGCGATAGCTGTCAGTATGGCTGGCTGGCGGACAAAACCCATTGCGTAGATCAGCTGATGCAGGGCGGTAAACGCTACTGCAACCACGACGATGGCCAGGTAGACGGCAAGCAGAGAGCTGTAGGCTTCGAACTCAGGAGTAAACACGCGGCCCAACCAATAGCTGCTCGAGCCAGTGATTGCGGCTGCTGCAAAAGCAGCACCGACGAATAGCCACAGTGCTGAACGCCGAAACAACGTGAGTGCCTCAGGCATATTGCCCGCAATGGTGAGCGATACCAGGCGCGGAAAGCTGGCCTGGGCCAGGCCGTCAGCGAATCGATAGAACACCGCGCCGCATTGCTTGATCAGACGATAGACGGGTACGACCTCTAGTGAGATCAGGGCGGAAACCAGCATCACATCGAATTGCTTGACGATGCTGTCCAACGACGTTGCGATATTCACCCACGCCGTGAAGCCAAGACTGCCGCGCGAATGGCCGGCTGGAGCGGTCAGCCACTTCTCAATGCCCGCTTTAGCCAGAATCACTATCGCAGCCAGAAGGTGAGCGAGGTGACTGAACACCGTCAGAATGAGCCAGGCGATCAGGTACGTTTCGAGTGGTGCATCCTGCTGCCACAGAATGATCGCCACGACCAACTGGCTGATCGGTAGAAGCACGGTGCAGAAAGCCTGAACTCGATAGCTCTTGAAGCAGCGCATGACGGCGAGGCTGAAGCTCGTGTAGTTGGTCAGGAGTAGCGCGGAGAATGCATACAGCCAGCCCCGCCATTGCTCCGGCCAATCGAACAGCGTTATCGCTGTGCTGACGAGTAGCACGGCCAGCAGGAACGCAGCGATTGAACAAAACGCATCCAGCCTGAAAAACGTCCGCGTGAGCGATGCAAACCCGCCTCGGTCTTCATCCGCAAGCAGGGCAAGCCCCTCCCGGGAGAAGCCCTGCCAGGATTGAAGATTGGCGAACTGGTGAATCAAAGCGGGATACGCCGCCAAGAGGATAAGTTGGCCCACCGCCGCGTTTGGCAGCGCTCGCACTAGAATCGCGAGCAGCAGCACGCCACTCGCCATGGCAATTCCCGAACCCGCGGCGAGGATCGTCGCTTCGCTGCGTAGCCCGTTGCTGCCAGCAAGCACGCCGGAGCTCGTCATGCGTGCTCGCAGATAGCCAGTTGGCAGCCGAGAAATTCAGCAGGGCGGAGCAGGCCAAGCGCGCGGGTTGGCAATATCGGTGAGTGCCGTCGTTGCGGCAGGCATCGATGTTCGATAATGCGCAGGCCACTATCATGGAGGAGCGCGGCGAATTCCTGCTGATTCCACTCGCGCACGTGTTCCGGGTTCGGGCTTTGGTTGCAGTGCTTGCCCCGCACATGGTCGCGTTCGGGCGTCGACAAAAACAAACGCCCACCGGGATTCAACAGCTGACGCAGTAACGCGATAAGCGGCATGGGGTTGAGCAGATGCTCAATGACATCTGCACAGACAACGCAGTCGCCGCTGAGATCCACATGGCCGTTGTCTTCTTCTAAGTCGACACCGGTGAACTGGTAGTCTGGGAAGTCCCGAGCAACAAGCGGCGCCATCGACGGTTGGTCGATCAGATGGATGTCGCCCGTGACCGGTTTGATGAGGGCGCCGATTTTCGCCGGATAGCCACAACCGACATCAATGAAGGATCCGCCGTGCGAGCTCTGTAGAAAATCGGCCGCCGCGGCATACACTGGCCATTGGAAGGTGTTCGCCGTTTGCTGACGCGCACTGTTCCAGTAGTCATTGATGTCGCCGACGAACGTGGGCGCTTCACTGCGCGCCTCGTAGCCGGGCTTGATGCCGTAGTTATCCATGCACATTCCATCGCGCAGCCGTGCGCAAGTAAAAACAGTCTACCGCTTAACGCCTCGCTACCCGCCGCTACGATGCTGGTTGGCTAGCTGAACAGTGACGCACGTCTCATTTCGCCGGGCTAGCGCTCGAGCATGCGGCTCAGGAATTGTCCGGTGTATGACCCCGTGTTCTTAGCCACCTGCTCGGGCGTTCCCGTGGCGACGATCGTGCCACCACCGGAACCGCCTTCCGGGCCGAGATCCACAATCCAGTCGGCGGTCTTGATGACATCCAGATTGTGTTCAATGACAACGACGGTATTACCCTGATCACGCAGCCTGTGCAGCACATCCAGTAGCTGTGCGATATCGTGGAAGTGCAAGCCCGTAGTCGGCTCATCCAGGATATACAGCGTCTGCCCTGTGTCGCGTTTGGATAGCTCTCGAGCCAACTTAACCCGTTGCGCTTCACCACCGGACAGAGTCGTCGCGCTTTGGCCCAGACGAATGTAGGTAAGCCCGACATCCACCAGAGTTTGCAGCTTGCGTGCGAGTTGGGGAATAGCGTCGAAGAATTCGCGCGCTTCTTCTACCGTCATTTCCAGCACTTCGTGGATGTTCTTCTTTTTGTAGCGAACTTCCAGCGTCTCACGGTTGTAGCGCTCGCCTTTACACACATCGCAGGGAACGTAGACGTCCGGCAGGAAGTGCATCTCTACCTTGATCAGGCCATCACCCTGGCAGGCCTCACAGCGACCGCCTTTGACGTTAAAGCTGAAGCGGCCCGGCTTGTAGCCTCGCGTTCGGGCCTCCTGAGTTTGCGCGAACAACTCACGGATGGGCGTAAACAACCCGGTGTAGGTTGCGGGATTAGATCGAGGCGTACGGCCGATCGGGCTTTGGTCAATGTCGACCACTTTGTCCATATGCTCGAGCCCATCGATGCGCTCGAAATCCGCCGGGGTCAGCGATGTCGCTTTGTTTAACTTGGTGGCGGCGACGGGATAAAGCGTCTGATTGATCAGCGTCGATTTGCCGGAGCCTGAAACGCCCGTCACGCAGGTGAGCAAGCCCTGAGGCAGCTCGACGGTGACGTTCTGCAGGTTGTTGCCGGTCGCGCCGACGATACGCAGTTGCTTGTCCTCATCGGGCTGCGTGCGCTGCTGTGGAATAGCGATCGAGCGCTTGCCACTCAAATAGTCGCCAGTGATAGAACCCTTGGTCTTGATGATGTCTTTGAAGGTGCCCTGAGCGACCACTTCACCACCGTGCGCACCCGCCCCGGGGCCGATGTCCACCACGTAGTCCGCACTGCGAATGGCATCTTCATCGTGTTCCACCACAATCACGGTGTTGCCAAGATCGCGCAGATGCGTGAGCGTCCTGAGCAGGCGCTCGTTGTCGCGCTGGTGCAGGCCGATGGAAGGCTCATCAAGAATGTACATGACGCCAACCAGGCCCGCGCCGATCTGGCTTGCCAGCCGAATGCGTTGTGCCTCGCCGCCGGACAGCGTATCGGCGCTCCGGTCGAGCGTCAGATAGTTCAGACCAACATCCACCAGGAACTGTAGGCGCGCTCGTATCTCTTTGAGAATCTTGTCTGCAATGGTTCCGCGGCGGCCGCGCAGTTTCAGACTCTCGAAATAGGTCAGCGCATCGACGATCGAGTTCGAGGTGAGTTCCGGCAGTGTTTTGCTCTTGATGAAAACGTTGCGCGGCTCCTGGCGTAGCCTTGTGCCGTGGCAGTCTTCACAGGGCCTCACCCGCAGATAGCGCTGCAGATTTTCCCGCACCATGGACGAGTCGGTTTCGTGGTAGCGACGCTTCATGTTCGGCAGAACGCCTTCGAACTTGTGGTTCCGCGTGATCGTATCGCCGCGATCGTTGACGTAGCTGAAGTCGATCCTGGTGGAGCCGCTACCATTCAGGATGGCGTCACGATGCGCCTTTTTGAGCTCCTGAAACGGCGTTTCGACATCGAAACCGTAGTGTTCCGCGAGAGAGGACAACATGTGGAAGTAGTAGACGTTGCGCCGATCCCAGCCTCGTATAGCGCCCTCAGCGAGCGATAACTCATCGTCTGAAACCACCAGTTCCGGGTCGAAGAACTGACTCGTGCCGAGACCGTCGCAGGACTGGCATGCGCCGGCGGGGTTATTGAAGGAGAACATTCTCGGCTCGAGCTCTGAGATGCTGTAGCCACAGATCGGGCAGGCGAATCGAGAGGAGAAAATGAGCTCGTCCCGCTCCGGCTCGTCCAGGAAGCCGATTCGCACGACGCCGTCGGTCAGACCCGTTGCGGTTTCCAGAGACTCCGCCAAGCGCTGGCCGATATCGTCGCGCACACGCAGTCGGTCCACGACAACGTCGATAGTGTGTTTCTTTTTCTTGTCGAGCTCCGGCGCATCATCCAAGTCTGTGACGATGCCGTCGATCCGGGCGCGTATGAAGCCGGCGTGGGTTAGCTCTTTAAAGACGTGCTGGTGCTCGCCCTTGCGATCGACTACGACCGGAGCAAGCACCATGACGCGTTCGCCGTCGGGCAGCTTCTGCACCTGATCCACCATTTGCGAGATCGTCTGCGCATCCAGCGGTTTGCCGTGTGTGGGGCAGCGAGGTTCACCAACCCGAGCAAATAGCAGCCGCAGGTAGTCATAGATCTCGGTGATCGTGCCGACCGTGGAGCGCGGGTTGTGTGATGTCGACTTCTGCTCAATCGAGATGGCTGGTGACAATCCCTCGATATGGTCGATGTCGGGCTTTTCCATCATCGACAGGAACTGCCGGGCGTAGGCCGACAGTGACTCCACGTAGCGACGCTGGCCTTCGGCATAGAGGGTGTCGAAGGCGAGCGATGACTTGCCCGAGCCGGACAGACCAGTGATGACCACCAGCTTGTCTCTGGGCAGGTCTATGTCGATGTTTTTCAGGTTGTGGGTGCGAGCCCCGCGGACCGATATGGTTTCCATGAACTGCCGGCTGAGTAAAACCCGCCACACTACGCCGCGGCCAAATCCCGAGCAACCCACCGGACCGCTTTATCGCCAAGTATTGGGGGCGCTCCAATGCTCACGAGTAAAGCCCGGGTCCCCAGGGGTGGGACCTGGACCTGTAGGACCAAGCCGGGCCTCCATTCAGCATTCTCTGTCGAGCAAACCGGCTATCAGCCTGCCTCATGGTCCGGGGTTTGCGCTAAACTGCTCGTCCATTGGCAATCAGCACTACAGGACACGAACATGGCTCGGGGGATTAACAAAGTCATTCTCGTCGGCAATCTGGGCAGAGACCCGGAAACCCGCTATGCCCAAAACGGTAATCCGATTACCAACTTCAGTATCGCTACCTCCGAAGGCTGGCGGGATAAAGAGACTGGCCAGAACAACGAGCGCACGGAATGGCACAACGTCGTCTGCTTCACACGCCTGGCTGAGATCGCCAGCCAGTACCTGAAGAAAGGCTCGCAGGTCTACATCGAAGGCTCGCTGAGGACATCGTCCTGGGAGCAGGATGGCCAGAAGAAGTACAAGACCGAAGTCATCGCACGTGAGCTGCAGATGCTAGGCAGCAGAGGCGGTAGCGGCGGCAGTGGCGACAGCTACGGCGGAGACAGCTACAGCGGCGGTGGTAGCTATGGCGGCGGTGGTGGTGGCGGTGGCCAACGCAGTTCCGCAGGTGGCAATTCCGGCGGCAATGCACCGCGGCAGCAGCAGGCGCCGCCGCCGGTTTCAGACGACAACTTCGACGACGATATACCGTTCTAGGGAGTCATCGCCCGCTGACGCTTTGGAGCGCGGTGCTAGAACACGCCGAGTGCGAGGCTTGCGAGCACTGCGCCGAGCGCGAGCCGGTAGATGACATAGGGTGTCATCCCGGTTCGGTCCAGCAGCCGCAGAAAGAAGCCGATGGTGATGTAAGCGGCAACGGCGCTCAGCACCAGCCCCCAGAACAAATCCAGCCAGCGGGCATCCAGGCCCGCATCGGCTACGTCCAGGCCCGTCAGCAATGCAGCGCCGGCGATGGTCGGTAAGGATAGTAAGAAAGAAAAGCGTGCGGCGGCCGTGGGGGCGACGGCGAGCAACATGGCTGCCGTGATCGTGATGCCTGACCGGGACGTTCCGGGAATCAGGGCAATCGCCTGGGCCAGGCCGATCGCAATGGCGATTGGCCAGCTGATGTCGCGTTCGTTACTGACAGCATAAGACGTGCGCCGGTCGGCCACCCAGAGCAAAGCGCCGAAGACGATTGTGGTCGTTGCAATGACGCCAATGCTGCGCAGTTCGGTAGCCACCATATCTTTCAGCAATACGCCCGCAACCACCGTGGGCAACGTTGCGACACCTACCTTCAGAATCAACTGACAGTTGGCATCGAACTGGCGTTGCGTCACACCCGCCCAAGCGCTGATGGTGAGATCGGTGAGCGTGCTGCGAAAGTACGCCATTACCGCGAGTAAGGAGCCGAGATGCACCGCGACGTCGAATGCCAGGCCCTGATCCGGCCAATCGGTGAAATAGGCCGGCAGAATGAGGTGTGCGGAGCTCGACACGGGGAGGAACTCGGTAACGCCCTGCACCAGGGCCAGAAATATCATTTGTATGACGTCCATATCGGGCGCAAGCATAGCAAGGGCAGGGTGCTGGAACTGTGGCCTGGGGCACGCGGACCATTGCCGATCGTGACGGGGCGTGAGCGCCGGTGACTCGTGGTATGTTGCCGCGATGGTGACTCAGATAATTCCGCTGTTTCCGCTTCAGTCAGCGCTATTCATCGGCGGCCGGCTATCGCTGCAGATCTTCGAGCCGCGCTACCTGGATATGGTCAAGCGCTGCATGCGTGAAGAGACGGGCTTTGGCGTTGTGCTCATCCGGCAGGGACGGGATGCGCGCATCGATTCACAAGACCCGCCACCTGAGATCTTCGACGTCGGCACCTACGCTCGCATTATCGACTTCAACCCACTGGAGAATGGTCTGCTGGGGATCATTGCCGAGGGTGAGCGTACGTTTGTGGTGCACACCACCCGTGAGCAGCGAGACCACCTGATGATGGCCGATGTCAGTTGGCGAGACGCAGAGCCGGAGGCGCGTATGGCGGATCGTCATGCTGAGCTGGTGGAGGTACTCAAGCAGTTGTTGGACCACCCGATGATCGCCCGCCTGGGATTGACCGTGGACTACGACGATGCTCGTCAGGTGGGTTGGCGTCTAGCTGAGCTTTTGCCCATAGAGGCCGAGATAAAGCAAAGCTTGCTCCAGATGAATAGCCCTTTCGAGCGGCTGTCAGAGCTGGACCGGCTCGTGAGCAAGCTACGCAGTTGAACCCCGCTGCACGCTATGCGAGCACAGGCGATATACTGACGCTCTAACCTGGATTACCCACCGTGTCTAAATTGATTTGGGTAAAGCAAGAGAGTTCGTCATGGCTGAACAATCCGTTGACCGAGTGGCAGATCAGGACGTGGATGCCTACGTTCTGGACGTGGCTCAGCGTGCTCGCGCGGCGAGCCGAGATATCGCCGCTGCTGATACCGGTGCCCGCTCACGCGCGCTGAAGGCGATCGCCGAAGCGATTGATGGCGCCCGGGCACAATTGGCTGAAGCTAATGCTGAAGACCTGTTCGCCGCCAATTCTGCGGCAATCGATCAGCCCCTCATTGACCGTCTGGAGCTGAATGCTGGCGGTATCGATCAGATGATCGAGGGCGTTCTCCAGGTTGATTCGTTGCCTGACCCGGTCGGCGCGATTAGCGATTTGTCCTACCGCCCTTCGGGTATTCAGGTCGGCCGTATGCGCGTGCCCCTGGGAGTCATTGGCATCATCTATGAATCCCGTCCCAATGTGACGGCGGATGCAGCAAGCCTTTGCCTCAAGTCCGGCAATGCCTGCATTCTCCGGGGCGGCTCCGAGGCGATACATTCCAATATCGTGATTGCCGATTGTGTTCGCGCAGGCATCGAAGCTGCCGGCTTGAATCCGGATATCGTGCAGCTCTTTCAGACGACGGATCGAGCCGCCGTTGGCGCGCTGCTCAAGCAGAACGCCTATGTCGATGTCATCGTTCCGCGTGGTGGCCGGGGCTTGATTGAGCGCATCACGAACGAGTCGACGATTCCGGTGATTAAACACCTTGATGGGATCTGCCATGTCTATGTGCACCGGGGGGCGGATCTCGACATGGCGCTCGAGATCGCGGTCAACTCGAAAACAGAGAAATACGCGGTCTGTAATGCGGCCGAGACGTTGCTCATTGACGCCGATGTTGCCGATGAGTTCCTGCCGCGAGCGGCGGAGAGATTCGCCACTGCTGGGGTGACCCTGAAAGGTTGCGAGGTCACTCAACAGCGTGTCGGTAGCGAGCCAGCCACCGAAGACGACTGGTATGCGGAGTTTCTCGGCCCGACGCTCGCGGTGCGAGTGGTCAACGGCCTGGATGAAGCCATTGCCCATATCAATCGCTACGGTTCTGCCCATACGGACACAATCGTCAGCGACGACTACGCCGCAACGCGACGCTTCTTGACGGAGGTTGATTCGGCCTCGGTCATGGTGAACGTATCTACCCAATTCGCTGACGGCTTTGAGTTTGGACTGGGCGCTGAGATCGGCATTTCCACGGACAAGCTGCATGCGCGTGGGCCCGTTGGTCTGGAAGGCCTGACCACACAAAAGTATGTCGTGTTCGGCAACGGCGAGATCCGCAAGCGTTGATCGCCGTCTACGGCGGTACGTTCGATCCGATACATCTGGGCCACATGGCCGTGGCTTCTGGGGCAGCGGAGCAACTCGGCGTATCCGAGGTGCGTTTCCTGTTATCCGCCCGACCTTCTCATCGTGGCGCACCGGATGCCGGCATAGAGCATCGATGGCAGATGCTTTCCCGAGTCTGCTCCGCCGACCCGCGTTTTACGGCGGACCGCAGAGAGATTGATCGTGCCGGACCTTCCTATGCCGCGCTCACCCTGGCCGAACTTCGGGCTGAGTCGCCCGATACGCCGATATGCTGGGTAGTCGGGCAGGATAGCTTCGCGACGCTGCCCACGTGGTACGAGTGGCGTTCGTTGTTCGCGCTTACACACTTTGCTGTTGTGCCTCGACCGGGTATCGATAGCCTGTTGCCGGGCGAACTCGAGACAGCGCTCCTCGGACGCCACACCAGGCGAGTCGATGACCTGCGCGCGGAGCCTGCCGGCAGGGTGTTTGCGCTTAACCTGCGTACTCCAGACATCTCGAGCACGCAGGTAAGACACTTCGCGGGCGCTGGCCGCTCGATTGCAACAATGGCGGGCTGGATTGTCGACCGATATACCCATGCCCACGGCCTTTACCAAACGAACACATAACTGCGCTAGCATTGGCTCTGCGAGTCGGTACGGGCGTTGTCTTTGTGGCAGATGCCCCCACATTCAGCATGCCGATTTAGTGAGAGCGGGCCGATTGCACGTCGTGCCCGCAATGTCCAAACAGCCTGTTGTCCAAGACGCTTTTGAGGTCTATGCAAGCATCCCAACTTACCGATCTGGTGCATGACGCGATTGACGACCTGAAGGGTCGTGATGTGGTCACGCTCGATGTAACCAACCTTACGGATATCACCGACACGATGGTCATCGCGACGGGCACGTCCAACCGACACGTCAACGCCATGGTCAACGAAGTCGTGACCCAAGCCAAGCAAGCCGGTTTGAAGCCAATGGGTGTGGAAGGTGCTGATCAGGGTGATTGGGTGTTGATCGATCTCGGTGATGTGGTGGTGCACGTCATGCGCGAGGACGCCCGTAGCTACTATGAACTCGAGCGGCTGTGGTCGGCGCCGGCGGACGAATCGGTCCACCAGGATCACTGACATCGGGGTTGTGCCAGGCGCGCGCTCGTGAAGCTTCGCGTTGTGGCGGTTGGGCCGAAGTGTCCGGCCTGGGTGGATGAGGCTGTAGCCGACTACGCGCGACGAATGCCCCGCGCCCATGCGCTGACGGTGGACACCGTCGCCATCAGCACCCGTGCCGAGCGCGTTCGACGTAGCGCCGAGGAAGGCCAGCGTTTGCTATCCAGGACCACATCACGCGACTGGTTGGTCGCTTTGGATGAGCGCGGTAAAAACCACACGGCAAGGCAGCTTGCTGACCGCTTTCGCGCCTGGCAGAACACGGGCGGTGATGTGGTGTTCCTGCTCGGTGGCCCGGATGGTCTGGATGCCAGCGTTCTCGACAAAGCCAATGAGCGCTGGAGCCTGTCAGCCGCCACGATGCCACATGGTCTTGCCCGCGTTGTGGTTGTCGAACAGATTTATCGCGCCTGGACGCTCGTCTCTGGCCATCCGTATCATCGCGACTGAAGCGAGCAGTGTCGGTCAGCAGGCCTATGGCCGCCGCCTCCAATCGTCTACCGTTAACCTAAGGAATCATCAGCTGAAACCATGGCGCCATCTCTAGCCATCAAAGACACGAGTGCCGAACGCAATCGATTCAGCCGGCGCACGTTGACGCTGTACGTTCTGGTACTCGGTGCCATGGCGTTGCTGATCGGGCGCATGGTCCAGCTGCAGGTGGTTGAGCACGAGACGTACAAGACGCGCTCGGAAGACAATCGAATTCAACTGCAGCCAATCCCGCCGCCGCGAGGGCTGATATACGACCGACACGGCGTGCTGCTCGCGGACAACAAGGGCGTGGCATCTCTGTCCATCGTCAAGGAGCGAGCTGGCGATCTCGACGCCACCATTGATCGGCTGCGCAGCCTTGTACCGGTCTCAGATGACGAGGTAGCCAGCTTCCGAAAACGTCTGGATCAGCGCCGTCGACCGCTGCAACCGGTTGCCTTGAAAGTCACGCTCAGCGAAGAAGAACAAGCCGTGTTGGCCGTGAATCGGCACGACCTTCCCGGTGTTCAGGTGGATACCCAACTGCTTCGTCACTACCCCTTCGGTGAGCTGTTTGCCCATGTTGTCGGCTCGGTCCGGCGCGTCAACGAATCCGATCTGCAACGGCTCGACCCGGTTCGCTACACCGGCACTAACTTTGTCGGCAAACGCGGGCTTGAGTCTTTCTATGAAAACTCGCTGCATGGCCAGGTGGGTTACAGGAAAGTTGAGATTGATGCGCGCGGGCGAATTCGTCGGGTCGTTGATGAACAGCCGCCCACAGCGGGCATGAACATAACGACACATTTGGATTCGCGGTTGCAGATCGCAGCGAGCGCTGCGCTTGGCGAGCGGCGCGGCTCGATTGTCGCCATCAACCCGAAAACCGGCGGCATTCTGGCCATGGTCAGTCAGCCAGGATACGACCCGAATTCCTTCGTCACCGGTATATCTTCTGCGGAATACCAGGGCCTGGTGACGTCGCTCGACGTGCCCCTGTTTGATCGCGCCGCTCGCGGTCGTTACGCGCCAGGTTCCACCTTTAAACCCGTGGTGGGCCTTGCCGCACTGAGCTATGGCAAGACTGACTGGCAGGACACCATCGATGACAAGGGGTTCTTCCAGTTACCCGGCCAGGAGCGCATTTATCGAGACTGGAATTGGACCGCCCGCAATGCCGGTGGTCAGGGCACGGTTGATCTGCGACGAGCCATCTATCGATCATCGAACGTGTACTTCTATGACATGGGCTCGCGGCTATCCATTGATGAGCTGCACGAGTTTGCCAGCCAGTTCGGCTATGGCAGCGTAAGTAGCATCGACGTTGCAGATGCGCAGCCTGGTCTGCTGCCAGATCCGGTGTGGAAATATGGTGCGAAGGGGGAACCCTGGTATCCCGGGGACAACGTCAACCTGTCTATCGGCCAGGGCGATCTGCTGGTAACGCCGCTTCAGGTAGCTACCGTTGCAACGCTCATTGCGAATCGCGGGCAGTGGGTGCGGCCGCGGCTGATGCTATCGAGTGACGCTCCATTGCTGGAATACGACCCGCCTGAGCCGCTCGGGCCGGTGTTAGGCCCCAGCCCTCAGGACTGGGAGAACATCGTCGATGCGATGGAAGACGTTGTACATCGTGGCAACAAAGGCTATGGCAACAACGGCACGGCATGGGCCTATGTCGGCATGGATATCGCGTATCGCATGGCCGGTAAGTCTGGCACCGCGCAAGTTGTCGAGATTCGCCAGGGAGAGGAGTACGACGAGGAGCTTCTTGACGAATACAACCGCAAGCACGCCTGGTTCATGGCCTTCGCGCCAGCCGATAACCCGACTATTGCGCTAGCGGTGCTGGTAGAGAACGGTGGTGGCGGCTCGTCGGTTGCCGCGCCCGTGGCCAAGGAAGTTGTGGATGCTTACCTACTGCCGCAGCTGGCAGAGCGGTGAGTAACATCGACTACGTCCGGCATATGCCGGCCGGAAACCAACTGTCCACGCCTCGGCGAGACCCCCACATACACTTTGATCCGTGGCTGATCGTGCTGCTTCTGGCGCTGATGACCTACGGGATGATCGTGCTTTACAGCGCGGTTGATCGGGATCTCGATGTCCTGCTGGCTCAGGGCTCACGGTTTGTGGCCGGCCTCGTTCTGATGGTCATTATCGCGCAGTTCCACCCGCGCATTTACCTGCGCTGGGCACCGCTGATCTACTTGGCCGGGCTTGGCCTGCTCGTTGCCGTGCTGGTTGCGGGTACGTCGGTCAATGGCTCCCAGCGCTGGCTGGATCTGCCTCTGCTGCCACGCTTTCAACCCGCGGAAGCGCTCAAGCTGGGCGGGCCGCTTATGGTGGCCTGGTATCTGCACGATCGTCCGTTGCCCCCAAGTTTAAAAGACGTCGTCGTATCGTTGTTGCTCGCGCTTATTCCGGCCGCACTGATTGTTGTTCAGCCAGACCTTGGCACATCGATCCTTGTGACCGGTGCCGGGCTGTCGGTGGTGGTGCTCGCTGGCTTGTATTGGCGCTGGGTTGGCTACGCACTGCTCGCCGCTGCCGCCGCCGCACCGGGGATGTGGTATCTGCTTCAGGACTACCAGCGTCGTCGGATTCTCACGCTATTCGACCCGGAGAGTGATCCGCTTGGCGCGGGCTGGAACACCATTCAGGCAAAAACCGCGCTCGGATCGGGCGGGCTCTTCGGCAAAGGCTTGTTTGCGGGCACCCAGAGCCGGCTCGAATTTCTGCCGGAAAGTCAGACCGATTTCATTATCGCCGTGATTGGCGAAGAACTCGGCCTGGCGGGCATTGCGCTGCTACTGGTGCTTTACCTGGCGATCATCGGGCGCGCGTTCTTTCTCGCCTCTTCGTCGGCAAGTTCGTTTGGCCGTTTGGTTGCAGGCGCGCTGACACTGACGTTTTTTGTATACGTATTCGTTAACATCGCCATGGTAAGCGGCTTGCTGCCCGTGGTGGGTGTGCCGCTTCCGCTGATCAGCTATGGCGGTACGTCGGCAATTACGTTGCTGGCAGGGTTCGGGATCATCATGTCGGCGTACAGTCACCGTTCATGGTGAGTGCAGCACAGTGGCAGGTTCCGGCAGTTCGTCCGGCGTCTCGGGAGCTGGCGCAAGGCGTGGGCGGCTTGTCGGGACAGACACAGCATGACTAACAAATGGATTGGAGTAGCTATGAAACTGGCCCTGGTGCTGGCTTTACTCGCGGTGTTTTGGCAGTGGCAGGCGTCGGCGGACTACACCGATCGCGACGATGTAAAAGCCTACATCGAGGAGCTGGTGAGCGAGCACGGTTTCGACCGCGATGACGTAACCGCTGTGTTGGCGCAGGCTGAGCGCAAGCAGAGCATTCTCGATGCGATCTCGCGGCCAGCGGAGCGGGCCAAGCGCTGGGATGAGTATCGAAAGATCTTCGTCACGGACACTCGCACGGCTCAGGGCGTCGAGTTCTGGCAGGAAAATGCGGACGCGATCGCCGAAGCCTCGGAGCGTTACGGGGTATCGCCCGAGATTATCGTCGCTATCATTGGCGTCGAGACCCGCTACGGTCGCAACACCGGATCTTTTCGGGTGGTCGATGCGCTCGCCACTCTGGGTTTCGACTACCCCAAACGCAGTACCTTCTTCCGCAAAGAGCTCACTCAGTTTTTGCTTCTGGCTCGTGAAGAACAGAAAGACCCGTTGTCCCTGAAAGGTTCCTATGCCGGCGCCATGGGGTATGGCCAGTTTATCCCGTCCAGCTTTCGCGCCTATGCCGTGGACTTTGACGGCGATGGCATTCGCGACATCTGGGACAACAAGCGCGACGCCATTGGCAGCGTGGCCAACTATTTCGACGAGCACGGCTGGCGCGGTGACGCCCCGGTGATGCTGTATGCCACGCTAGCCAGGCCGGATGCAGACGAGCTTGCGAATCAGGGGCTCGATCTCAAGCACACCCTGGTCTCACTCGAGGATGCCGGCGTTCAGATTGAAGGCATACCCGATGGCACACCGGCGGATACCCGCGCTGCCCTGTTCCGCCTGGTGCTGGAAGATGGCGAGAAATATTTCGTTGGCCTGCACGACTTCTACGTGATCACTCGCTACAACCGTAGCCACATGTATTCGCTCGCGGTCCATCAGTTGTCTCAAGTCATTAAGGAGGCGCGCGAAGCGGCTCTGGCGGCTACGGCGACTGCCGGGAATGCTCCGAAACAGTGACAGTGCGAACCTGCATTCTGGCGCCGGGGCGAGTATTGCGATGACAACCGCGATGACTACTGCGATGAATAGGTCTCCTCGCGCATACCTGCGGGGGTTGCTAGCGCCCGTTGCACTGGCGCTTGTCGCGGTGGGCTGTGCATCGGTACCCGGGCCGTTATCCAGGCCGCAGAGCGATGGCGCGCCGCGCAACGCGCCGGCAAACCTCGCCTCGCTGCCGGATCCGATTCCGCGCGCGGAACTGCCATCGCGCTACGGCAATCCGGCGTCCTATATCGTGCACGGTAAGAAGTACACCACGTGGGATAGTGCTGAGGGCTACCGTGAGGAAGGCCTGGCGTCCTGGTATGGCACCAAATTCCATGGTCGTCGCACCAGTTCTGGTGAGCCCTTCAACATGTACGCGCTGACGGCTGCGCATCGGCACTTGCCGGTGCCCACCTATGTGCGCGTCACTAACCTCGATAACCAGCGCAGCACCATCGTTCGCGTTAATGATCGAGGACCATTTCATCCGCATCGCATCATCGATTTGTCCTATGCAGCTGCTGTGAAGCTGGGCTTTGAAGATCATGGGACGGCGAGGGTGTTGGTGGAAACCGTGGTCACTCACGGCCCCGGCAACAGGCCTGTTGAAACAGTCGTGGCGTCGACAGCGACCGCCCAGCCAGATCGTCAAGCTCCCAGCTCGGTGGCGTCCGTGCCACACACCGTGGTGGCTGACACACGACCGCCGCCCGTCTCGCAGGTGCTGCCCGCGCAGGCGATGCAGCCGGCGATGGCTGTGCCAACTCGGTTCGTCGTGCAGGCGGGTGCGTTCAGCCAGCTCGAGTCCGCCGACCAGATGGCTCGATCCCTGTCTCAGATGGTGCTCAGCCCGGCATACGTGGTGCGGACGAATGACGACGGTTACTATCGGGTTCGCGTAGGCCCGTATGTCGACCGGGCAGAAGCCATCCGAATTCAGGCGCTACTGGCAGCGCAGCTCAAGCGAGCCCCGTTGCTCATTGAGCAGTAGGGCTGCGGGTCTTTCGAGGCTCAGAACCAACCATCAGCTCCCGAGGAACAGGGTGATCAAACTTTCGCAATCTATCGCTAACTGGACAAGCCGAGTGCTGCTACTGGGTGTCGTTGCTGGCATGGCGGCAGGCGCTTCAGCCGCAACCATTATTCCCAAGCCGCCATCGATTGCCGCGAACGGTTACCTGCTGATCGACGCTCAAACCAACGAGGTCCTGGTCGAGCAGAACAGTATCGAGCCGCTCCCCCCTGCTAGCCTCACCAAGATCATGACCGTGTATGTCGCGGCCAACGAGCTCAAGGCTGGACGGGCGGCGATGGACGACGAGGTGCTGGTAAGCGTCAAGGCCTGGCGTACACCTGGCTCGCGCATGTTCATACGCGAAGGCCGCAAGGTTCGTCTGAGTGATCTGCTGCGTGGCATCATCGTGCAATCTGGTAACGACGCGAGCGTCGCTTTAGCCGAGCATCTCGCGGGCAGCGAAAGCGCGTTTGCCGACATGATGAACCAACAGGCTGAACTGCTTGGCATGCACGCCTCAAACTTCGTGAACGCAACCGGTTTGCCTGACGAAGAGCACTACACAACGGCAAGCGATCTGGCCAAGCTGACCCGAGCGTTAATCGATCAGCATCCCGAGTACTACGCGATCTACAGCGAGCGGGAGTTCGAATTCAATGGCATCAAGCAGCCCAACCGCAACCGACTGCTGTGGCGTGACCGCACGGTTGATGGTGTCAAAACAGGCCATACGGATGCTGCGGGCTACTGCCTTGTCGCCTCAGCGTTGCGCGATGACATGCGTCTGATATCTGTCGTCATGGGCGCCAAGGATGACGAGGATCGAATGCGCGAAAGCCAGAAGCTCCTGCAGTACGGCTTCCGTTACTTCGAAACCCAGCACCTGTATGACGCTAACGTCGCGTTGAAAACTGAACCGCTGTGGTACGGCGAACAGGACACGATATCGTTTGGTGTCGTTGACGACGTGGTTGTCACCATACCCCGAGGTCGTTACGAAGAAGTGGTTGCTGACATGACTTTGCCGAGTCGTCTTGAGGCACCGATTACTGCCGGCGATGAGGTGGGCGAACTGGTTCTGCGGCTCGATGACGAAGCCGTCTATCGAGCGCCGTTGGTGGCATTGGAAGACGGCGTGGAGGCTGGCGTGTTCAGTCGCGCGGGCGATGCGGTGACATTGTTCTTCAAGGATCTCTGGGGTGACTGAGCCTCCAAAAATCGAGTTTCCGTGTGACTACCCCATCAAAGTGGTCAGCGATAACTCGCCGGATCTGGTGTCAGAGTTGATGCTGGTGGTGCAGCAGTTTGCGCCGGAGACAACAGCGGAACATGTGTCCCTGCGAGACAGCAAGAAAGGCACCTATACTTCCGTTACCTTCATGATTGAAGCAACCGGCGAGCCACAATTGAAAGCTCTGTTTGAGGCTCTGATGAAACATGATGCTGTGAGGCTAGTGTTGTGAGTGAAGCCGCCGCTGAGGAATCGGCGACGCGCGTTGTGGTGCGCGATCTGGGCGTAACCGAATACGCCGAGATTTTTGCGGCCATGAAAGCCTTCACGGAGCAGCGTGGCCCGGACACGCTCGATGAGATCTGGTTTACACAGCATAAGCCAGTGTTCACGCAGGGCCAGGCGGGTAAAGAAGAGCATCTACTGTTCCCGGGCGATATTCCGGTTGTTCAGAGTGATCGAGGTGGTCAAGTCACCTATCACGGGCCAGGCCAGATCACCGGTTACCTGTTGTTTAATCTCAGACGAATGGGTCTCTCTGTGCGAGGCCTTGTGTCGGGGATAGAAGAATCCATCATTGCGCTGCTCGCGCGCCATGACATTGACGCCGCAGCGCGGCCAGATGCTCCGGGCGTTTATATCGGCAATAACAAGATTGCCTCGCTCGGACTGCGCGTTCGGCGCGGGTGCTCCTATCACGGCCTGGCGCTCAATGTGGATATGGACCTGGAGCCGTTCGGCCGGATCAACCCGTGCGGGCTCACGGGCATCGAGGTGGTCGATATGTCGTCGCTGACTGCCAACGCGGATCTGCCCGCCGTGCAGCGACACTTGCTCGATGAACTCGTTCGGCACTATCACTTAGTCGTCTAATAGTCGTCTAATCACTGAGTCAACTAGTCACTGAGTCGCTTGGGGCGTAATCCACGCCATCGAAAACATCGCCTGAGCTATAGATTTCGGGCCTGATCGGCCGGAAATTCCGTCTCGCTTATTCAGAAATTTTCCTGATTGCCTCCTTTGCCTTCCCGCGCCCAGATGCCTCACCGGCGGGTTGTTACAAACCGCTTACACACCGATTGCAAAGAAAACTTACGATCTTCAAGCCGGTAGATTGGGCTGGCATATCGAATAAGTTCCAGGGGGGGACATGATAAAAAAAGTTTTCGGGGCGAGTATCGCCCTTGTTTTATGCGTCGCTACGGTGGGCTTGCACGCCGCCGGTAATCGACCAAACATCATCATCATCACAGCGGATGACCTAGGGCAGGATGCTGTTGCGCTGTACAACGCTGGGACCGATGTCGGTCCGAACGCACCCGTACCGGGGCTTGAGTTTCTGGCCTCACAGGGCATGAAATTCAACAATGGCTGGTCACAACCCGCGTGCACCACTACCCGGGGTGCAATCACCATGGGTAAGTTGCCGTCCACCTCAGGCATGGCGTTTCCTTTGGGTCGGTTTACGCCACGCTTTCACTCAGTCACGGGTGAGGAGTTTCCGCCAACGCAGATCAATACGGCGGATCCAGATCTTCTAGCCAAACAACTGCAGGCCGCGGGATACCGCACGGCGAAAATCGGTAAGTGGCACCAGACCATCGGGCCGGGTTACGAGGGCGATCCGAACGATTCCGGCTACGACCACTTCTTCGGGCAACTCACGGGTGCTCCGTCGGCCGTGAACGGTTATCAGAATTGGGACGCCACACGAAATGGCGTGACGTCAGTGGACGATCGCTTTATGACCAAAGCGCTCATGGATGAGACCCTGCAGTTTGTGCGCGATAGCAAGGTTGAGAACAAGCCGTACTTCATCTGGTTGTCCTTCGCAGCGCCGCACTGGCCTTATCGTGTGGCCCCGGGGCCCGATGAGAACGCCGGTCTTGACCCGGTTATCCACGCGTCGGTGATTGAAGAAGTGAAGGCCGCATATGGCGGTGAGTATCCCGAGGCGAATACAGCAGCGACCAACCCGGCACAGGCTCGTGCAGCGTTTGAGAGCCTGATCTCCTACATGGACGGCCAGATTGCTCGTATGTTCGGCACGGTTAAGTTCAATTCCACCTTTGTCATCTTCGCCGGGGACAATGGAACGCAAGGGGTTGGTGGCCCTGGTGCTAACGACGTTGTGGAAGCGCCCTGGAGCAATACTAAAGCCAAAAACACAATGTACTTGAACGGATCTCTCGTGCCGTTCCTGGCCGCTGGACCGAAAATGCCCCGCGGTGTCGAGAGTGATGAGCTCGTTAATGTAGTGGATATCTATGCCACCGTTACCGAGATGGCTGGCCTCGATAAACCCGCTTCGGCGCGTGATTCGTTGAGCTTTGTACCGGCTCTATACGGCGGTCCGAGCGCTCGCAGGATTCAGATTGGTGAGAGCTTCCAGCCCACAGCAGCAGTTGGTGGCATTGTTGGTAACCCGGGCGCACCTCCGGTAGCTCGCGGCGAAGGACGCGTGATCTGGGATGGTCGCTGGCTCCTCAATGCGGTGCCTGCGCGTGCTGGTGCCAGCTGGTTGTGTAAGGACGGTGCGGTTGAACCGGCGGATTGCCTGCGCGACGGCATCTATGACAAGGTGGTTAACCTTGAGTTTTACGACACGCTGAACGACCGCTTCGAAACAAGCGATCTTCTGGCGGATCCGTCGGCCATGTCAGACGCTGAGCGCAGCGCATTCGTTGCGATGTGTAATGCGATGAACCGAGTATCGAGAAACGCCAATTACTTCCTTAACGGCGAAACGTGTGACGCGGAGGCACTACTCGCGGTCGAGTAGCACCCTCATCAGTAGCACCCGGTGTTTGCGCCGGGTGCTTGCTGAGCCATCTTCTATCCGGCGCTATCTGCGCTTCTTTGTAGTAGCGATGCTTGTCGCCCTCGCGCCAGTCACGCTGGCTGATGCATCCAGACCAGCGCAACACGCGCAGTTCATCGGCTCACAGTCCTGCGCTGGCTGCCATCAGCCACAGTTCCAGGCCTGGCAGAAATCCCACCATCACCAGGCGATGGCCGTCGCTTCATCAGAAACCGTTCTGGCCGATTTTTCGAACATCACGTTTGATGATGGGTATCAGGCGCTGCGGTTTTTTCGTGACGGCGAGAAGTACCTCGTTGACGCCGAAGGCATCGACGGCGCAAGGCGCACGTTTCAGATTGCCTACACGTTTGGCATTGAACCACTGCAGCAGTACCTGGTGGAGATGGCGGGCGGGCGGTTGCAGGCGCTGACTGTCGCTTGGGACACGCGAGACGGTGAAGGCCGCTGGTTCAATCTGCGGCCAGGCGAGAGCAATGCGGCGGGATCGCCGTTGCATTGGACAGGCAGTGCATACACCGCTAATGCCATGTGTATTGAATGCCATTCAACAGCGTTCGAAAAAAACTATGACGCCGACGCTGACCGTTATGCCAGCCGCTGGCATGAAGCTGGCGTCGGTTGTGAGTCGTGCCACGGGCCTGGCGGTGATCATCGGGCGATGATGAGCGCGGACTCACCTCCGGCCAGCAATCTGGGATTCGACTTTCGGTTGTCGCGTGAGCACTGGACGCGTGCTGAAGGCGCGGCGATCGCTGTGCCACAAGCGCAATCGCCGTCCGAGCTGATGCTGGATGTGTGCGCACCCTGCCACTCGCGGCGCGCTACCTTGTCTGACGCGCCGCTGCCAGGCGATCCACTGTTTGATCACTACCGGCCGTCCTGGCTTGAAGACGGCCTTTACTATGCAGACGGGCAGATTCACGACGAAGTGTTTGTCTGGGGCTCGTTTACGCAGAGCCGGATGCATGCGGTCGGGGTGACATGCAACGATTGTCACGACCCGCATGGCATGGGTCTGAGAACCGAAGGGGACGGCTTGTGCCTGGGTTGCCATTCGCCTGAGATCTATTCGGGAGATGAGCACAGCTTTCACGAGCCCGAGCACGTCGCCTGTGTGGATTGCCACATGCCGGCCACCACGTACATGGAGGTGGATCCGCGACGAGATCATCGCTTCAGCATTCCACGGCCTGATCTGAGCGAGCAGATTGGCGTGCCGAATGCCTGTGCGAACTGCCATGACGACATGACGTCGCAACAACTTGCTGACGCAATTCGCGCGGCTCAACCCGACGATTGGCGGCCTCGGGATTCCATCGCACCAGCGGTGCATGCGGTCCGGCAGGGTCGGCGCACGCCAGCGCTTGCGCGGTGGGCTGCCGACAAAGGCTTATCCGCCATAACCAGGGCAACGCTGATTGCCGAAGTCGGGGAATCAGCGCAGCCGGCTGACCTTGCGTTGCTCGCGGCCGCTCATCAGGACGAAGATCCGCTGGTGCGGATAGCGGCTTTGTCGACTCTGCCGCGTCGGCTTGACCGGCAAACCCTTCAGCATGCTCTTAACAGCCTCACGGATGAACGTAAGTCAGTGCGTATCGAGGCGGTTCGTGCATTGTTACCGGTGCCGGCTGGGGTGATCGAATCGCGTCACCGGACAGCCCACTTGAAGGCAACGCAGGAGTATGAAGAAACTCTCGCGCTGAATGCGGATCAGGCCCAAAGCCTTGTGGCGCTCGCGGAGCTACGCGCCTCCCAGGGGCGAATGCAGGAGGCGCTCGCGGCGTTCGATCGGTCCATGTCCCGACACCCGTATTTTCTGCCCGCGTATGCCAACAGTGCCGATTTGCGCAGGCAAACCGGTGATGAAGCGGGTGCCAGGCGCGTTCTAAAGCGAGGCCTGCAGGTACTACCGGGTGAGCCTGACCTGCATTTTGCTCTGGGGCTTGCTCACGTGCGAAATCAGAACATGACAGCAGCCATGCCGGCATTGGCGGAGGCTGTTCGGCTATCGGGTAGCGGCCCGAACTACGCCTACACTTACGCCATCGCGCTTGAGTCCCAGGGCAGGCTCGCGAGCGCAATTGACGTTCTCGAGCGTGCCGTTGAGGTCTCGCCGAATGCCGAGCAGCTTAGCTCGCTACTCGAGAATTATCGGGCCAAACTCGCGCGTGGCGGTTAGGCCTTGGCAACATTTGCGCAACTGAATTCACCGTCGCACTCGCCGAGGCGGGCGAGCGTGAAGCGCCGCATGTCCATGCTCAGGAAGTCGGCGTAGAGAATATTGTCAGCAAGAACCTCGCCCGCGCCACAAATGAGCTTCACGGCCTCCAGCGCTTGCAGAACGCCAATTGCGCCAACGGCCGGTGCGGCCACTCCGTTGGTTGCACAGTCGAGATCGGCGTCCTGTGCCTCTCGATACAGGCACCGGTAACAGGCTGAGCGTGGCTTGCGAAAATCAAACACGGCCAGTTGTCCCTGCCAGCGTATGGCTGCGCCAGACACCAGCGGCACGCGAGCGCGGTGGCAGGCATCGTTGACGGCATAGCGGGTTGTGAAGTTGTCGCAGGCATCGAGCACAACGGTGCAACCGTCGACGAGTGACGGCGAGAAACCATCGCTCTCAAGAACGAGCGTCGTGTCGGAGTTGAGTCGGTTGATGCTGGCGGCAGCGGACTCGGTCTTGTCGAGACCGATAGATGCCTCGGCATGGGCAATCTGGCGTTGCAGGTTAGACAGTTCAACCTGGTCGTTGTCGCACAGAACGAGTGTGCCAACGCCGGCGGCGGCAAGGTAAAGCGCCGCGGGAGAACCCAGGCCGCCGAGACCCACAATCAGAACCTTCGCATCCAGTAACGCTTGCTGACCGTCGATATCGATTTCCGGCAGCATGATCTGCCGGCTGTAGCGCAGCAGCTCCTCGTCGTTCATTCACCACTCCCGTTGTCTGGCCAGCGGCCGATGCTAACGCGATCAATTCCGGCGAGATCCTGGTGGCAGGCAATCTGCTGGAAGCCTTCGCTCGCCATGAGCTTCGCGACGCCCGCTGCTTGATCGTAGCCATGCTCCAGCATCAGCCAGCCACCTGGTTTCAGGTGGCGCCCCGAACCCGCAACGATGCGGCGAATGTCATCCAGTCCATCCGGGCCAGAGGCCAGTGCGGCTCTTGGTTCGTAGGATAACTCTGCCAGTGCTGGATGCGCTTCCGCGATGTACGGCGGATTGCTGACGACCGCGGCAAACGGTGGCTCGTCGCCCGCCAGTGCCGCAAACCAGTCGCCCTGTCGAAATGTGATCTCTTTGAGGTGCGTGCGAGCGTTGGCTTGCGCGATGGCGAGCGATGCGTCTGATTCGTCAGTGGCCGTTACCGTCAAGGCCTCGGCGAGGGCGATCGCAATGGCGCCGCTGCCGGTGCCCAGCTCCAGAACGCTTTCTCCGGACGGAATCACCTCCAGGGCAAGCTCCACCAACGTTTCCGTTTCCGGGCGTGGAATGAGGACATCGCGGGTCACCATGAGCGAGTGCCCGTAAAACTCCTGCCGGCCCAGCAGATAGGCCAAGGGCTCGCCTGCCTCGCGTCGATTAGCCAGCTCGGTCAGTCGCTTGAGTTCAGGCTCGCTCAGGGTTCGCTCCGGGTGCGCAAGAATGCTGGCTCGACCAACGTTGAGTACGTCGGCCAACAGCAGGTGAGCATCCAGTCGATCAAGCGCGCGGTGAGTGTTCTGCCAGGCGCTGATGGTTGCCACTGCGGGCTCGGCCTTCAAGGGATTAACCGGAGTTCGCAAGTGCCGCGAGTGCGTCGGCCTGGTATTCCTGGATCAGCGGATCGACGACCTGTTCCAGGGCGCCAGCCGTGATTTCGTCCAGCTTGTACAACGTCAGATTGATTCGGTGATCCGTCATTCGACCCTGGGGGAAATTGTAGGTGCGAATGCGCTCGGATCGATCACCTGAACCCACGAGGTTGCGCCGGGACTCGTCTTCTTCGTTTTTCTGCGCCTGAACCGCGACGTCTTTTAATTTCGCCTGCAGCAACGAGAGAGCGCGAGCCCGATTCTTGAGCTGCGAGCGCTCATCCTGGCATTCGACAACGATGCCGGTCGGCAGGTGAGTCAGGCGAACCGCGGAATCGGTTTTGTTGACGTGCTGACCACCGGCCCCCGACGCACGGTACGTATCAACGCGCAGATCGCTTTTGTCGATGTCGACGTCTTCCACCTCATCCGCCTCGGGCAGCACCGCAACCGTACAGGCGGAGGTATGAATCCGGCCTTGGGATTCCGTCTCTGGAACGCGCTGCACCCGATGCACGCCGGACTCGAACTTAAGGTGTGAATACACATCTTTGCCTTCAACCCGGCAAATCACTTCTTTGTAGCCGCCGTGATCGCCCAGCCGTTCGGTCAGAATCTCGATGCGCCAGCCCTGGTTCTCCGCGTAGCGCGTGTACATGCGCAAAAGATCACCCGCGAAGATGGCGGCCTCGTCGCCGCCGGTGCCGGCGCGTACCTCCAGGAATACGTTTGCGCCGTCGTTCGGGTCCCTCGGCAACAGCAGCGTCTGGAGGTTGCTCTCCTGCGCCGCCAAGGCCTCTTCCAGCTCGGTAAGTTCTTCTTTCGCCAGCTCGCGCATCTCTGGGTCGTCATCGGACATCAGCGCGCGGTTGTCCTCAATCTGGCCTATCAGCGCCTGCTGCGACTGGTAAGCCTTGATGACGGGTTCGACCTCGGCAAATTCCTTGGAGAAAGCGGTGAAGCGATTTCGATCTGAGACGACATCGGGGTCCGACAGCAGCCCGGATAGCTCGTCGTATCGATCGTTCAGCTGATCGAGTTTGCTGAGCATGGAATCGGAAATGGTCATGAACGCGTACTACTCTTATGCCGGCGGTCAGTGATGGGGTCAGAGTAAAGTGCCAGAGTAAGCTCTCAGAGTTGGGCGCCTACTCTGGCACTTTACTCTGACCCCACGGCTTGCGGTGCTCAACTCTAACGATCGAGATCGAAGATGTCGCCGATGTAGTGCAACAGATCTGCGTTGTCATCAGCACTCGCTTTGCGGATGGCCACCGTTGGCGAGTGCGTGAACTTGTTTGTTAGAGCTCGCGTGAGTTGCTCCAGCACGACGTCTGCCGGTTCGCCGCGAGCTATCGCCTTGCGCGCTTTGTCGAGTTCGCTGTCAGCGGTGGCGCTCGCCTGCTGTCGATAGCGCATCACCATGTCGCCGGCGGCCTGCACGCGTCGTTCGCGGGTGTACGTTGTCGCTCCTTCGGTGACCAGAAGCTCAGCGCTGTCGGCTGCGCTCTGTCGCTTGCGCGCATTCTCTTCAACGATGCTGGTCAGATCGTCGATGCTGTAGAGATAGACATCGCGCAACTCGCCGACCTCGGGTTCGATGTCCCGGGGCATGGCGATATCAACCATGAACACGGGTTTGTACCTGCGTCGCTTCAGTGCGCCTTCGACAGCGCCCTTGCCCAGCACCGGTAGTGGGCTGCCCGTTGAGCTGATGACGATGTCGTAGTGATGCAAATTTTCGGCGACGTCACCGAGTTGCATGGCGTCGGCGCCGAATGTGCGCGCAAGGTTTTCAGCGTTTGTCAGCGTGCGATTGGCGATTGCCATGCCACTGATGCCCTGTTCACGCAGATGCCGGGCAAGTAGCTCAGCGGTCTCACCGGCACCGATAATCAGAGCGCTGGCGTCTTCGAGGTCGGCAAAAATCTGACGTGCAAGAGTGACGGCAGCGTAGGCGACGGAAACCGGGTTCTGTCCGATGGCCGTATCCGAACGCACGCGCTTGGCGATGTTGAGTGTGTGTTGGCTCAGTAGATCGAGCTCTGGTCCCAGCGCGCCCGCAGCCCGGGCCACATCGTATGCTGTCTTCACCTGGCCAAGAATCTGCGGCTCGCCAAGCACCTGGGAATCCAGGCCCGCCGCGACTCGCATGACGTGCCGGGCTGCATCCTGATCCCAATGCACATAGGCGGCGCCGTGCAGCTCACCACGCTCAACGCTGCGATAGTCGGATAGCCAATCGGCGACGTTCGCCGCATTTCCAGGGTCTGTTGCGCAGTAGAGCTCGGTGCGATTGCAGGTGGACAGAATCGCCGCCTCACGCACGTTACCGATATCGCTGCGCAGGCGTGACAGCGCCTCACCGAGGCCTTCCTCGGTGATCGCGATCTGTTCGCGCAGAGCCAGTGAGGCTGTGCGGAAGTTGAGCCCATATGCCAATATGGCCATTACGTGGTCGGCTGCCGTTGGTGCACTGCGCGTGAGTCTAGCAAAAGTTGAGTTTTACCCCCATGCGACCGTCACGCTTGCCCAAGGCTAAGCCGCTCTTTTTCCTCGGGCTTTTTTCGTTGATCAGTGGCTGTGTGACGGCGCCCACGCCGGCAACAGCCCCGGCTGCCGCCTCTATTGATGTGAGCGGCAAGCTGGGAGTTCGAACGGCCAGCGATGGCTTCTCGGCCAGCCTGCGCTATCAGCAGTTCGATGACGCCTTTCGAATCGAGCTATGGGGGCTTCTGGGGCAAGGCCGAACACTCATAGAGGGCGATGCCCAGCGCATCGGAATCACCAATGCCCGGGGCGAGCTCGTGGCCAGTGGTGAGCCCGAGCGGGTCATGCTGCAGGAGCTGGGTTGGTCGCTGCCGTTGGCGGTGCTGCGCTACTGGGTTGCTGGCCAACCGGACCCGGATCAGCCGGTCGCCGCGGGTGGTGGCGGCGTCGACAGCCGTTACTTCAAGCAACGTGGCTGGGCGGTGACCGCCAAGCGTCTGGCACCGGTCGATGGTGTCTCCCTGCCAGGCCTGCTGGTACTCCAGCGCGGCTCGATCACGGCCCGAATTGCGCTGCGGGAGTGGCATCGCTACGAGCGGCCTTTTGATCCGTGGCCTAGCGAACCCGCCCAGCCGCTCAGCGAACGAGGCAGATGAGACATAAGGCGGATTCAGGCGAATCCGCGCATTGACACCCCTTGACCGCATCCGGACAATGGCGGCCCTTTTCTTGGCACTGCCCACAATCGCGTCGCTCACGTCACGCGCCCGGGGGGCCAGGGATTTTCTGAAATTGGGGTGTCGCCAAGTGGTAAGGCAGCGGGTTTTGATCCCGCCATGCGCAGGTTCGAATCCTGCCACCCCAGCCAGATTCGCGTAGCAGAGTAGGGCGTTCCGATGAGTTTAATGGTGTTTTCGGGCAGCTCTAACACTGCGCTCGCAGGACGCGTGGTGCACCAGCTCCGAATGGAGATGGGTGCTGCCAAGGTTGGCCGCTTCAGCGATGGCGAAGTTAACGTCGAGATCGATGAAAACGTTCGCGGTCAGGACGTTTTCATCGTCCAGAGCACCTGCGCGCCCACCAACGACAACATCATGGAACTGGTGATCATGGCGGACGCCATGCGCCGTGCATCAGCCAGCCGCATCACTGCCGTTATTCCGTATTTTGGCTACGCTCGCCAGGATCGTCGGCCGCGTTCGGCCCGGGTCGCGATTAGCGCGAAAGTGGTTGCCGACATGATGAGCACCTGTGGCATCGACCGCTTGCTTACGGTCGACCTGCACGCTGACCAGATTCAGGGCTTCTTCAATATGCCGGTCGATAACGTCTACGCATCGCCCGTGCTGGTTGATGACGCGCTCGACCAGAAGTACAAGAACCCGATCGTCGTGTCACCTGACGTGGGTGGCGTAGTGAGAGCCAGGGCGATCGCCAAACAGCTCAATGACAGTGATCTGGCCATCATCGACAAGCGCCGGCCGCGGGCGAATGAATCCCAGGTCATGAACGTGATTGGTGATGTGAACGAGCGCTCCTGCATTCTGGTCGACGATATCGTCGACACTGCTGGCACCTTGTGTACTGCTGCCAGTGCGCTGAAAGAGCGTGGCGCCCGCAGGGTCGTGGCTTACGTGACCCACCCGGTGTTTTCGGGCAAGGCCATCAAGCGCATCAGCGCTTCAGATTTTGACGAGATTGTTGTGACTGACACGATCCCTCTGAGCGATCAGGCGAAGGATTGCAAGAAAATCAGACAGCTCAGTCTCGATACTCTGCTTGCCGAGGCGATTCGCCGGGTGAGTAACGAGGAAAGCATCAGCGCTATGTTTCGATAGCGCATGATCGGTCGCCACTGTGGTCGCGCTGTGGCAGCCGTTTTACCAGCAACCCGGAGAAAGTTATGTCCAATAAGATAGAACTCGCTGCGGAACTGCGCCAGGACGTAGGGAAAGGTGCGAGCCGCCGCCTACGTCGTTCAGGCAATGCAGTTCCTGGCATTTTGTATGGTGGTGTCCGTGAGCCCATCAATCTGACCTTCAAGTACAACGAGCTGAACAAAGCGATGGAGGCGGAGTCGTTTTACTCCCAGATCCTGAACCTGAGCTTTGACGGTCAGGACCAGCAGGCAGTTGTTCGTGATCTGCAGCGCCACCCCGCCACCGGGCGTGTACAGCACATCGACTTCCTGCGTATCCGCGCAGATCGCATGATCACGGTGTCAGTGCCGATTCACTTCCTCAATGAAGAGACGAACGCGGCGGTGAAAGCCGGCGGTTCGATCTCGCACACCATGAACGAAGTGGAAGTGAGCTGTCTGCCTGGCGATCTGCCCGAGTTCCTGGAACTCGATATCGCTGGCCTCGAAGAGGGGCACGCGCTGCATCTGTCAGACATCAAGATGCCTGAAGGCGTGACGATTGTTGCCCTGGCTCTGGGTGAAGACCACGACCAACCTGTCGCCAGCGTCGTGCCTAAGCGCGCTGAAGTAGAAGAGGTTGACGAGGATGTAGCCGGCGGCGATGCGGATGCTGGTGACGCCAGCGCTGATGCCAGCGAAGGCGACGAGGACTAGTCAGCCCCAGGGCTGGCTCGTCTGTTTTCGCGAGGGGCCGTGCAGGCCCCTCGGCAAGACAACTGGCAATCGATAGTGGCCATTCGCCTCATAGTGGGCCTGGGAAATCCCGGCCCAGAGTTTGCTGGTACCCGGCACAATATCGGCGCGGATTGGCTTGAAGCGCTCGCCTGGCGTGCAAACATTCCCCTCAAGAGTGAATCCCGCCTGCACGGGCTGCTGGGCAGGGGCGTGGTCGCTGATCGAGACGTACGATTGCTGGTGCCAACGACCTTTATGAATCGCAGTGGCCTGTCGGTGGCAGCTACCGCCAACTACTTCAAGATCGAACCGGAAGAGATTCTGGTCGCCTATGACGAAATGGCTTTCGAACCCGGTGTCATTCGTTTGAAAACGGGTGGTGGTGCCGGCGGGCACAACGGGATCCGTGATCTGATCGACAGCCTCGGCAAGGCCGCGCGCTTTCACCGGTTGCGAATCGGTGTCGGCCACCCGGGCTCCGCAGCCAAAGTCACCCGTTACCTGACTCAGCAGAAGATGCCTGAATCGGAGCGGGGCAGCATAGAAGAGCAGTGGCGGCTCAGCGACGTATTGCCGCTGTTGTTGGCGGGTGATTTCGAAAACGCGATGAACCGCTTGCACGCTCCGCCTCCGTCAACCGACAACGAGCAATCAGAAGCCGACAAGCAGTAAGCCGGCGTTATGGTGTTGATGACTGTCAATGCGCCCGGTTGTTACGCGCGCTGTACGCGACCTGCTGCCAGAGTGGCAAAGACCTGTTTTTCTTAGGAGTTAATGATGGGATTTACTTGCGGCATCGTTGGCTTGCCGAACGTCGGCAAATCCACCCTGTTCAATGCGCTGACCAAAGCCGGAATCGATGCTGAGAACTTTCCGTTCTGCACGATCGAACCGAACACCGGCGTCGTACCCGTTCCGGACCCAAGGCTGAAAGCCATCAGCGACATCGTTGTGCCGCAGAAAACGATTGCCTCAACGATGGAATTTGTCGATATCGCAGGGCTGGTAGCGGGCGCATCCAAAGGGGAGGGGCTGGGTAACAAGTTTCTCGCGCACATCCGGGAGACCCAGGCGATTGCCCATGTCGTTCGCTGTTTCGAGGATGACAACATCGTGCATGTCTCCGGCGGTATCTCGCCGCTCGACGATGTCGAAGTCATCAATACCGAGCTGGCACTGGCGGATCTGGACACGATGGAGCGCGCGAAGGACCGGTTGCGTCGAGTCGCCAATGCGGGCGACAAAGAAGCCAAGACCAAGCTGGTGCTGATCGACAAGGTCATAGAAGGCATCGATGCGGGCAAACCTGTGCGCGCGCTGGATCTTAGCGCTGATGAGCGGCTCATGCTGCGCGACTACCACCTGATCACCAGCAAGCCGGTGATGTACATCGCCAACGTCGCTGAGGACGGCTTCGAGAACAACCCACACCTGGACCGGCTGCGCGAGATCGCCGACGCCGAAGCCTCTATCGTCGTGCCTATCTGCAACAAGATTGAAGCCGAGATTTCGGAGCTGGAGGACGATGAGCGCACTGAGTTTCTCGAGGCGCTAGGTATTGAAGAGCCCGGGCTGAACCGGGTGATCCGCGCCGGTTACTCCCTCCTTGGCCTGCAAAGCTATTTCACGGCGGGAGAGAAAGAAGTGCGTGCATGGACCATTCCTGACGGTGCATTGGCTCCCCAGGCGGCGGCTGTCATTCATACGGACTTTGAGAAAGGCTTCATTCGCGCAGAAGTTGTCGGCTATGACGATTTCATCACCCATGGCGGTGAGCAGGGCGCAAAAGACGCCGGCAAATGGCGCCTGGAAGGTAAGGACTACCTGGTGAAAGACGGCGACGTTGTACACTTCCGGTTCAACGTCTAACCCCACACCGACTGCCGAAGAGAGTCCTATGTCGACGACCAATGATCAAAACAATCCGTACAGCGCACCGACGAGTACGCTCGAGGATGTGTCCGTCGAAGGCGGCGGCAGCATAGAGGCGACGCTTGCTGGCGACTCTGAGCTTCTGGTTGGCGATGTGCTCAAGGAAGCCTGGGAGAAGGTGCATGGCATCAAGCTGCCAGTTTTGGTGGCCCTGATCGGCGGCACCATCGCGATCTATGTGGTGATGGCAGTGCTTGCGGTTGTGATCGGTTTTGCCGGTTCTGCGCTGGGTTCGTCCGTTGGCTTCATGCTGTCCATCGTGATTGTGTTCATTGCCTACCTAGCGGTGGTGCCCCTGTACGCGGGTATTCTGCTGATCGGCCTGCGGCAAAGTGTTTCGGCTCCTGTCAGCGTTGGCATAGCCTTTTCATTATTTGATCGAACCTTGCCGATTCTAGGTGTGGTTGTACTGGTATCGATTGCGGTCAACATCGGCATGCTGCTGTTCGTGCTGCCTGGCCTCTACCTCATGATCGCGCTTCTGCTTGCCATGCCGTTGTTGGTGGAGAAGCGGTTGGGTGTGATCGAGTCGCTCAAAGTCAGTGCGCAACTGAGCCATAAGCAATTCCTGAACCTCGCGCTCATCGTGCTCGTTGTCGGCATCGTTGTTGCCCTGAGCGCGTTCACCATCATTGGCCTGATCTGGTCGATCCCATGGGCGCTGATGGCGATTTCCATCTGCTACCGCAACCTCGCTGGCGTGACCGTCGAGCACTAGCCCGTCGCGGGCCAACCTCAGCAGCACAGGAATGCTGTGCCGAAGGTCACAGCAATTCGCGGCGCTTCATTGGACACTACCGTGGCAGAGCTTATGGCCGTGCGAACGCGGCTGAGCGCGGCTGGCGACAGCCGATTTGCGAACGTAGTCCCAATGCCGGTAAGTTGGGGGCTCGCCCGGGAAGGCGTGCTCGCCGCACGGCAAGCAGTTTGGAGGTTGTAGCTATGTCCCATTCAAGTATCTCGGCTGAGACGCAGGTTGTTTCGCGAGTCGAAGCAGACAAATCCCGTGCTTCGTTTAAGGCCATCGCGCTGTCCGCAGCGTGCGTCGTAGGCCTGATCAGCGGCCCTGGTCTGGCGGCCGATAACGTTAAACATATTGTCAAAAAGACAATGGACGGGCGCTGTCTGTCATCGGACCATCCCAGTTATTGGGATACCAAGATCTACATTAAGAAAGCGTCTATGCAGGCGTGTGTCGCCAGCGGCGGCAAGCAGGATCGAGCCTAAGTAGCGATCGGGTTCGCGGCCGGAGCAGACCAGCCGCGTGCTCTGAACGTCAGTTAGAGAGATCCAGAAATACCGGGGCGTGATCCGATGCAGTCAGCTCGCCCCGTTTTTTGCGAAAGTCGCGATCAATGATGCTATCGCGGCAACGAGTGGCAATTTCCGTTCCGCCCAGAACGAAGTCGATGCGCAGACCATGCTTTCGGTGGAACGCACCACCGCGGTAGTCCCACCAGCTGAATGCCTGCTCGTTGTCATGCTGCGCTCGCCACAAGTCCTGCCAGCCACAGTTGATGATTGAATCCATGCGCGCGCGCTCTTTCACGGTGTGAAAGATGCGGCCATCGCCTGAGTCGCCGCGCCAGCTATCCAGTGCCGTGGGCACGATATTGAAGTCCCCGCACAGCACGCCATTTGCCGGTGCGCCGTCACGCCAATAGTCTGCCAGTGCATCGAACCACGCGAGTTTTCGTTCGTAATCCGCATGCTCGACGGTCTTGCCGTTTGGGCAGTACACCGTCGTGAAATCGATGCCGCCTGTTTCAGCGCGCAGAAAGCGGGCGCCCATCTCTTCGCCACCGGGCAGGCCGGCTTGCACCTCGGTGATCGGCTCGCGCGACAGTATCGCGACGCCGTTCCAGCTTTTCTGGCCGTGGCTCAGGCTGTGGTAGCCGAGCGCCTCAAACTCCGCGGCAGGAAAGATATCGTCGGTCATCTTCAGTTCCTGAAAACCAACGATGTCCGGTTTCTGTTCCGCAAGCCACTGTGCGACAAATTCCATTCGCGCGCGCAGGCCATTCACATTCCAGGTGGCGACTCGCAATGCTTCAGGCTCCAGGCCGGGTTGGTGCTGGCGTCGAGTTGGCGCCGGTGCTGGTTTCCATGGTCGACATTACGGTCGATACAAGAGTTGCGACATCGCCGAGTTGGGCGGGCACGATCATGGTGTTGTTGGTCTTCGCCAGTTTGCCGAACTCCGTTACCCACTGTTCTGCAACTCGAAGGTTTACCGCCTGAAGGCCGCCGGGTTGATCGATCGCGTTCGCCACCGCCTGCACACCCAATGCTGTTGCCTCGGCGAGCAGGCGAATCTCTTCGGCCCGACCCTGCGCCTCGTTGATCTGTTTGAGCTTTTCTGCCTCGGAGAGGTTGATCGTCTCCTGCTTCTGGCCTTCTGAAACGTTGATCTGCGCTTCTCGATGGCCCTCGGATTCGGCAACTACCGCGCGTCGCTCACGTTCGGCTCGCATCTGCTTCTCCAGTGCATCGCGCACGGACTCGGGCGGCAGGATGTCTTTGATTTCGTAGCGCAGGATTTTCACACCCCAGGGCTCGGCGGCGCGATCGACGGCGTTGACCACTTGCGAGTTGATGGTCTCGCGTTCTTCAAAGGTTCTGTCGAGGTCGATCTTGCCCACCTCGGAACGCAGTGTGGTCTGCGCCAGCTGGGAGGTCGCGAATCGGTAATTGTCGATGCCGTAGCTGGCGGAAGCCGCATCCACCACCTGCATGTAGATTACGCCGTCGACCTCTACGGCGATGTTGTCCTTGGTAATACAGCTTTGGCTCGGTACGTCGAAGGCCTGCTCTTTCAGCGTGTGCTTGTAGGCGACTCGATCCATGAACGGCACGAGAATGTGAAAGCCTGCATCCAGTGTGCGGGCGTACTTACCCAGACGTTCCACCACAAACTGCTCCCGTTGCGGCACAACGCGAGCGGTTTTGAATAGCGTTACGACGACGAACGCGGCGAGCAGAATGCTCAGAATGAAACCGAATTCCATAGGTGTACTCCCTGTTACTGACAACGGCTGGTCCCGTTGCTGGTTTTAGCGCGCCGTGCGCCCGATCTGCTTGCTGGCGGCCTGCCGCTGGGCCGGTGAGTCCGCTAGAGGGGTTCGACCGTGAGCACGGTTCCGTGACGGGCAACGATTTTCACGTGGCTGCCGGCGCTCAGCTCGCCACCACTGGCGCGAGCATCCCAGGCCGCTCCCCTGAATTCGATTCTGCCGCGGCCCGGATCACCTGCGTCAAAGCCTTCGGTGACCGTCGCTTCCCGGCCAATGAAATCGTCGTCGAGGTCACCGCCTGCGACGTCACCCTGAAACCAGTTCTGAAAGCGGCTGCGCAGGCCGAACAGTAGCGCGAGCGATGTGCCCGCGAAGACGACGTATGGCAGTGCACCGTCTGCCGGCATACCCAGCCAGATCGCGATCGCTACAATCACGGCAGCAATGCCAAAGAACACGGTTATGAAGCTCGTCATAACGAATTCGGAGAGGATGAGGCCGAAGCCGACGAGTAGCCAGATTAGCGCGATAGTCATGCGCTCAAGATACCTTCAGTGGGCCGGCAATGCGACTCGAACGATAGGTGTTGGGGTGGCTGGCGCGCGGTGACGCCGAGTGCTCGCGGGTTGCGATTTAGGCTAGCTTGCCGTCACGAACCGCCGGGATAAGATCCGGCATGATGGTCGGGATGCCGCCATCGACGCTGCAGCCCAGTACGGTGGTTTGTCGGAACGGGTTGCTCACCTGGCCACTCTGGGGGATCAGCTTTCGGTTCTCGAGGCCGCCAATGCAGTAGTTCTCGAGGGTGCTGCCTGCGCGCTCGTCGCTTTGCGCTGCCGGGTCCTGGGCAGTTGGTGCGGAGGCGCGCAGATCGGCGGTTGCTGGCAGGCTGGAAGCCATCAACAGGACAAGCGCCGCAGACCTGGCTGCGAAGGAGTGGGGGGCGTTGTTTGAGTTGTTCTCGGCCACGGTTAGCGCTGCTTCGTTATCGAATGGCGCGCACTGTAGGCCCCTCGTATGACGAACATGTTACATCGGTCGCCGATGCTGGCCTTTTTACCGGATTTGTGGACATTCTCAGCTACCGAACGAAAAACGGCGCGATAGTGATATCGCGCCGTCTCTTTAGCTGCCTGCGGGTTGTGCCCTTACGGCTGCCTAGTCCGGATGAGATACCCCTTCTGTTGAGGGCATTCGGTCTCGATAGGTTGCTGTTAGTAGGTTCTCAGCACGTAGCCGCGCTCGATCATGCAGGCGCGGTAGGCATCGAAGCTGTCGGTGCTGGCCGCCATAGGTGCGGTGGGTGTTATCTTCGTCAGATCAGCGCATTGGCTATTGTCGTTCCGATAAGCGTTGCTTGTTGCGCTATTCGAGGACTCCCAATAGTGGGTTGGCTCGGGCGCCTCGGTTGTCGCGCAGCCGACAGTGGCTACTGAAAAAGCGGCCAGGAACAAGCCGTTGCGAGCCGTAGTTGCGAAGGTTTTGATGTTGCTTAGTGTGATCATTGGAATTCTCCTGAAGTGTTGCAGCTGCCGACGGTCTGGCGATGGCTGCGTTTCGTTTGTGACGGTTTTATGAAGGCGCCCCATAACGTTAGGAGAAAAATACCTATCTGCAAGGCCTTGGTCAATCCGAATATGACAGTTTTGTGACATCAAAGACCCCAATATGACACTTTGATGACATTTCGCCGGAGCTTGCACGCCGAAAATCGCTTCCGCGAGCTATGTCCTGAGCGCTGACACCCGTAAAATAGGGCGGTTACGTAGCGAGTGATGCTGGTGAAGAAGTACCCACCCACCCCAGAGGAGCTGCGGGACTGGATGGATCGCAAGGATCTATCGAACAAGGATGTCGCGAAAGCGCTCCGGCTGTCGGACGGCCGGGTCGTTCGTTATTGGACGGCAAAAAAAGACGCACGGCCTATTCCGTATCCCAGCTGGTATACGTTGAGACACAAGTTCGGCAAATAGCGAGCGACCCTCACCAGCTCAACTGATGTGGGCTGGATATTGGGCCTTCGACCGTTCGGCGCTCGAATGCCTTCTATACTCATGAATGCGCCGTCGTTTTCTTCTCTTTCTCCTCAATGCTTCTCGCATTTCACTGCTGAGTGCAGCAGCGATATTGCTGTTGCCTGGTATTGCTCATGCTCAGGCCGCGGCTTCGCAAGCACCCGCTTATCTCGATGAACTCGTGGTCGTTGATACCGCTGACGGGGGCGGCATCGAGGTGCTCGGTCAGTTGCTCAGCGCGCCAGCCGATCAGCCACCGGGCAGCGCACCAAACCTCACCAGTCTTGAGCCCTATGACGGAACGATGCTCAATGACAGCGACCGCTGGTTCGGCTTCAAAGTCTCGGGCCTCGGAGTTGATGACGACAGGCGCTTTCTGCAGATAGAGAACCCTCGGATTGCGCACACGGAGGTATGGCAGTTCGACGGTGCGCGCTGGCAACCGATTTCACTGGAAGGTGCTGGCCAGGGAATGGGTGTTCATTTGACCGGTATGCCGCGAGTAACGGTGTTTCTCCGGCCGCATAGTGACGCGACCCCGGTTATGGTGCGAATGAGTAACACGGCGGCGTTCCTGCCCAGAATGCACGTGCGCGACAATACTTCCATTCGATCACTGTCGCGGGTGACGCTGTTCCTGGGCGGTTTTGGCTTCGGCATGCTTGCGCTGCTCGCCATCTACAACGCGGTTATCGCCCGTTTCACGTCGGATGCCCGCTACGGGCTATTGAGCGTATACCTCGGCGCGACGTTCCTCTTCATTCTTCACTATCTGGGGTATGCCGAGATCCTGCTCTGGCAAGACCTGACCGAGGTGAACCAGCGCCTGATCCGGGCGACGCCCATGTTCGTGTTCGCCAGCTACATTCCCTTTGCCTTGCGCTTTCTGGGTGTACGCCGAAGCCTGGCGGAGAGAGTGTTTGTGACCGTGATGATCATATCCGGCCTGGGGCTCGGTCTTGGCGCGCCGGAGTCACTGCTGATCGGTGCGTCATTGCTCGGTGGTGTTGTCTCGATTCTCGTGCACCCATTCGCCCTGGTTCAGGGTCTGCGGGGTAATCGCGACGCCTGGCGCTTCATTGGGATGTCCATGTTCTCATTGATCGGTGGCACGACCACCTGGCTGGAGCAGCTTGTCGGCATTGGTGGCGGCACCGTGGGCCATATGTTGTTTCTGTGGGGCAGTGTGGTGACCGGTGCGTTGCTCGCCTATTCGCTGGCACGCGAGATTGTCGACTTGCGAGCGGAGGCAGTGCGCTCGCAAGTCGTTGCAGACCTTGCAACCCGGGAAGCGAGCATCAAGAGTTCCTTTCTATCCACCATGAGCCATGAAATTCGAACGCCAATGAACGGCGTCTTGGGTGTGACGGATCTACTGTCGTCGACTCAACTATCGGCTGAGCAGCGGGGCTATGTTGAAACCATCACGCGGTCGGGCGGCGCGCTGATGGCAATACTGGATGATGTGCTCGACTATTCGAAATTCGAAAGCGGCAATTTCTCACTCGAAAAACGGCCCGCCGACCTGTTTACGATTATCGACGATGTCCTGCTGGGCTCGCGTGACAAAGCCGCGGCCAAAGGCGTTGAGTTGATGGTCGACTACTCTGCCGAAGCGCCGGAGATTGTAATTGGCGACGCGACGCGCTTGCGCCAGGTGCTCGGCAACCTGGTAAGTAATGCGGTCAAGTTTACGGATGCGGGCACGGTTCTTGTCCGCGTTGAGCACGAGGCTGGCCGATTGAAGCTTGCGGTTGAAGACACGGGCATAGGCATCGCCGCGAATAAGATTGACGGCTTGTTTGAGCGCTTCTCCCAGGCGGACCCAACGGTTACCCGGCGTTTTGGTGGCACCGGGCTCGGGCTCGCGATCAGCCAGCTACTCGTGGTCGCGATGGGTGGGCGCATTGACGTTTCGTCGATAGAAGGCGAAGGCTCGATTTTCTGTGTCTGTATTCCGCTGCGCGGCTGTGTTTATTCTCAGGACGTGCCCGTCACCACCGCAATTGGTCTTGATAACGCTAGCGCCGTGGATACCGCAGTCGTTGCAGGGCTTGTGGCTCGCTGGGGTGTGAGTATCGACGAGCAGGCAGATACGCGTGTGGATCTGAGCCTCGGACTGCGGTTGGCTGAGCTGCGCGGTATCTGCTGCCAGGTCGATGCAGCTGCCGATGATGCTATGGATAAACCGCTCTCCGGATTGGTGATTCTGGTAGCCGAAGACAATCTCACCAATCAATTGGTTGCGCGCAAAACTCTGGAAGCACTCGGCGCGGCAGTAAGGATGGCGAACAACGGCCAGCAGGCTGTCGAAGGGTTGGAAGAGGGCGCAGTAGACCTGATCCTCATGGATTGCGAAATGCCGGTTATGGATGGCTACACCGCAACGCAGCGTATAAGGGAGCGAGAGCTGGCCCAGGATTCACCGCCCATTCCCATTGTCGCCCTCAGTGCGAATGTCACGCCGGAACATAAGGCTCGCGCGGTGGATAGCGGCATGAGCGACTACCTGGCCAAGCCGTTTCGTCGCCAGCAATTGGCGGATACCATTCGAGCGAACCTGATCGCGCAGTCCTGACACCTTGTTGAGGTGGCTGCGCGGCGGCTTGACGGTGATCAAGCTGGTCGGGTCGGAAAATTGCTCGGAGAGCTCGAGATGTTGCAAAGGCCACCGGTCCAGCTGGCTTATACGGTTGCGGATGTTGCTCAAGCGGTGCCTGTCTGGGTACAGCGATTCGGCGCGGGTCCATTCTTTGTGCTCGAGCATATAGCGCTGCGAGATGTTGTGGTGCGAGGCGAGCCCAGCAGCCTGGACCATACGTCAGCTTACGGGTGGGCAGGTGACGTCATGATCGAGCTCGTACAGCAGAACTGTACGACGCCCTCAATCTTCAATGATCGGCCTTACGGCCTGCATCATACGGCGTGCTTTGCCGATGATCTGGATGCTGAGCTTGCGCGTCTGAATGCGTTGGGCGCGCCCACCGCGATGCGCGCAGTGACTGTCACTGGTACAGCCTACGCCTTCGCGGATACCACAGAATCCCTGGGGCACTACGTGGAGATCTATGGTGAGCAGCCAGCCATACGTGACTTCTACGAGTTGGTTCGCTCGGCAAGCGTCGGCTGGCAAGGTGAGGAGCCGTTTCGACGGCTCGTTTGAACGGCAGGGTGGGAGTCACGGCAGGGTCAGAGTAGGCGCGCGGCTTTGAGGGTTTAACCCGGCGCCGACCCTGACCCCATTAGCTTACTTGGACGCGACCTCAAAGGTTTCGACGTTGGTGGCGGGCGCGAATCGTCCGGGGGCGACGTTCACGGATAGAACGCGGTTGCCACTGAGCGATGTGTCGCATGACACGCGTACCGGTTCTCGCTTGTCACCGATCCAGGCACCGGCGTTTATGTAGAACGAGCGAGCATCGTCCGTCTTGTTAATGTAGTAGGAGCCGGCGGTGTAGAAGCCGCGTGCTTCGCTCGCCGCTGATTTCACGCAGTTGTAGTAGCCGCGTTTCTCGCCAGCGGTGGCTGGAGCGGCCAGGGCGGCGGAGCCCGCAAGCAGAGTGCCGGTGATGATGAGTCCCTTCAGGAGACTGGCGTTCGAGAGTGCTGAGTGGGTCATGATTCGGATGCCTTTCGTGATGGTGATCAAACGTTGGTCAACGAGCGGCACTGGAGCCAAGGGCCGTGCCACGGGTCTCAGAGGCAATGTGGTCTCTGAAAGTGTTACCTAAGGTAACGAAATGGGGTTTTCCTGGGAACATAAGTAACGTATAACCAGGTTCTCGAAGATGTTTGAGCAACCGCATGGCCACACACCCGGCATTCAGCCTCGACTGGAATCTGCTCAAAACCTTCGTTGCTGTCGCCCGTAGCGGTAGCTTGTCTGCGGCTACCGGGCAGCTCGGCCTGGCCCATCCAACCGTGGCCAGGCACGTTCAGCAGCTTGAAACGGCCCTGGATATGCAACTCTTTGATCGCACGTCGAAAGGCGTGATTCTCAATGTCGCTGGCGAGTCCGTACTTGCCGCGGTTGAGGACATGCACTCATCGGCACTCGCGGTTCGCTCCGCCGCGGAAGCCGCCAAGGCCGGCGTCGACTCCAGCATTCGCATCACCGTTGCAGACCTCATGGCTGAACCCATGCCGGACTTACTGCCGTCACCTGGCGATGATCCGAGCGGGCCTAACCTTGAGGTGATCGTTGCGCAGGATCTTCTCAACCTTCTCGAGCGGGACGCTGACATTGCGCTTCGTCACGCCCGGCCCGTTCAGAAGGAACTTATTGCGCGTCGGCTGGGGTCGCTCGCGATTTCCGCGTTCGCCTCGCGCGCGTACGTCGACCGGGTTGGCTCCCTGACGCCGGAAAACACCCACGTACATCGGTTTATTGACGGCCCGGACGGCAGGCTGGAGAACGAGCTAAGGGCCCGGGGCTTTGCCGTTCAGTCTGCCCAGGTCAGTTATCGCTCAGATTCTCTGGCGAGCCAGATTGGCGCAGCCGAGGCGGGTTGGGGCATAGCGGCTGTGCCATTTCACATGGCGCGGCGACGCTCTGAGTTGGTATTGGTCAATGCAGACAGCAAACCAGCTTACGTGGATGTGTGGCTGGTGGGACGTCCGGAAGTTCGCAGCAATGCAACGCTCGCGCGAACATTTACTGCGCTTGGCGATGCGGTGAGCGAGTTTCTTGCAACGAGCCACGAGCGATCTTCTACACAGCTTCAGGCCGACAGCGCGTTCGAGCTTTCGACATCAGGCAAGGCGATCCAATAGCGCTGTGATCAGCAATATCAGTGCAAACATCGCTGCGAGCAGAACCAGGGGCAATTTCACTTGAGGCAGGCCAGGTTGCCTGAACGTCACAACGCGTACGCCACTCAACCTGACCGTTGTTCCGGCAGCAACGGCAAAGCCGATGACGTTCCACCACAACCAGGACACAGACGGCAGCAGGGTTGCCACCACGAGGTTTACCGCTATACCCGCGCCGAATCCAATGATGGCTGCGCGTTGTTTCAAGTGGCGAAGTAATGTGGCGCTGGCGATCAGCGCAAGCAGGGAGCCGTTTGCCATCGAGCCGACTTTGTTGATTGCTTCAAGCACTGTCGGGGCGATGTGTTCGACCTGAAAGGAGAACAGGACAGCGGCGAAACCCCAGGCAACGGTCACCAGGCGGGACAAGCGAAGTGCGGCGGTGTTGGTCAGTGGTTGCGTCAGGCGGGGTTGTATGAAGTCCTCGACCGTAGCTGCGGACAGGCTGTTGATGGCCGAGTCTATCGATGACATCGCAGCTGCCAGGAGGCCAACGATCACAAGACCAATGAAGCCCGGTGCAAAGTTCGACAAAACAAACGCCGGAAAAACGAGGTTGTAGTTTGGGCTGCCTGAAGCAGTTGCGGGCAGGCGTTGAACGAGCCCGGGTTCCACGGCCGCAAATGCGGCCAGGCCGAGACCGAGCAAGCAGTAGCTGAGTACCAGCGGAAATCTGAATAAGCCGTTGTACAGCAGAACCCGGCCGGCGCTGCGGGTATCGGGCGCTGCAAGCACGCGCTGGGCCTGACTTTGATCTGCACCGTAGTAGGCCGCGTAGAGAAACAGGCCGCCAATCAGCATCGGCCAGAAGCTGTAGCTGTCGCCCTCGACTCCCCAACCGGAAACGAGTGTGTCCGTGCGCTGCTCGAAAAACGCAGCCCAGCCGACGACATCTGCGATGAGCACCAGCGAGATCAGCACGGTCGCCGTGAGTAGCAACAGTTGGATGACATCACTGATCACGACAGCTCGAAGACCGCCCAGAACGTCGTAGATGATTACCACCACCATGACCAGCGCGACAGCCGTTGCGTAGTCGATCTCGACAATTGCGGTGATGATCAGGCCAACGCCATAGATGGTCACACCGGTCGCGACACCACGAAACAACAGGAATGTACCGCTCGCGAGAAGCCTGGCGTCGCGGCCGATGTTGCGTTCAACAACCTCGTAGATCGACGTGATGCCCAGAGCCCGAGCAGGCAGCAAAATGAACATCAACGCCGCCATCGCGAGCGGCACGGCGAGTTCGTATTGCAGCCACAGCAGGCCACCGCCTGCGCTAAAACCGACGAAGGCTGGCGCACCCAGTAGCGAGTTGGTCGAGCATTGGGTGGCGATCGTTGAGGCGGCGAGCGAGCGAGAGGACAGCTGGCCACCGCCGAGGAAGTAGTCGCCGCCGCTCTTCTGCCGCCGGCCCAGCGATGCTGCGAGCAGTAACATAGCCGTTAGATAGCCAGCGATAACAAGCCAATCGGCAACTGCGAGGCCACTGATCACGCTCGCACCTCAGCCGCTGATGTCAGTAACTCGTAAACGCACCACCGGTGTGCGCCAACCATTGGTAGGCTTGCTCGCTCGATTTTCTCAATAACCGCCGAAGCTGCCTCCGCCGACCTATGACAGAAGACTCTCACCCAAGACTGCAACACCCTGCCGTCACTGGCCTCGACACCGAAAGCTCGCTGACAGACTCCCAGGCGAAATACCAACTGATGGGCTTGCTGACCAGCCTCTATGGTGCTGGCAGCGCCGAGCTGGTTGCCAGCCGCATGTTGGCGCTGGCGGATGGGCTGACGGATGAGTTGGGAAACCGGCGCGCCGCGAGTGCGGGCAACAGCCTCGATCAAAGCGACGTCATGCTGATCACCTACGGCGACACCATCGTGGAAGAAGCCATGGCGCCGCTTGCCGCCCTCAAACAATTTGCCGATCGCTACCTGCCGGATAGCTTCAGCGGTATCCATGTTTTGCCGTTCTTTCCGTTCTCGTCCGATGATGGTTTTTCTGTCATCGATTACTCCGTGGTGCGATCTGATCTGGGTGATTGGACGATGATTCGCGAGCTTGGCGAACACTTCGAGTTGATGTTCGATCTGGTGATCAACCACTGCTCGAGGGAACACCTGTGGTTTGCGGACTTCGTCAGCGATCGCGCGCCGGGCAGAGATTTCTTTCTGAGCCTCGACAAAGAGACAAACGTGTCCGAGGTGACCCGGCCGCGCAACACGCCGCTCTTGTCTGAGGTGCATACGTATCGCGGTGTTCGCCACGTGTGGACAACGTTCAGCGACGATCAGATTGATTTGAATTTCTCTAACCCGGATGTATTGCTGCGGTTCGCCGAGATACTCATCGACTACGTTCGCCATGGCGCGAGGTTTATCCGCCTCGATGCGATAGCGTTTCTGTGGAAGCGCCTTGGAACCGCGTGTATGTCTCTGCCGGAGACCCACGCGGTCGTCAAAGCGCTGCGGCTCATGCTCGACAGCGCCGATGTGCCAGTGCGGCTGCTCACCGAAACCAACGTCCCACACGAAGAGAACGTCAGCTACTTCGGGGCGGGAGACGAAGCGCAGCTTGTGTATCAGTTCCCGCTGGCACCGCTGCTGCTCTACAGCTACCTCTTCAACGATGGCTCCTACCTCGGACGCTGGCTGTCGGAGCTGGAATCGCCTCCGGCGGGCTGCAGCTTCCTCAACTTCATTGCGAGTCACGATGGGATCGGTTTGCGGCCGTTGGAGGGCCTGGTGCCGGAGGACAGGGTCGATCAGCTCATCGATCGCTGCGCAGATCGCGGCGGCTTTGTGACTCGACGAACGCTCCCGGACGGAAGCGAGCGAGCGTACGAGCTGAACATCGCCCTGTTCTCCGCATTCGGCGGTTCCATCGACAGCGTACCGAGCTACATTGCCGCGCATCAGTTGATGCTGGCTCTGCAGGGCCTGCCCGCCATCTATCTGCACAGTCTGCTGGGAACGCCCAACGATCTGGAGGCGGTGGAGCGCACCGGCCGAACTCGGTCGGTGAATCGGGGCCGCTGGCAGATGAGCGATCTCGACGCCATGCTCGCGAGCGAGCACAACGTGCACCGGATTGTCTTCACGGCGATGACAAACCTGATCGCGCTCCGGCGTGCCCAAAGCGCACTGTCGCCTGCGGCATCCCAGACCGTCTTGTCCTACTCCCAGGATCAGCTGGTGTTTGAGCGTCGAGCGCCGAACCAGCGGTTGCTGATCGTTGCCTCGTTTGCCGATGTGCCCAGCGAGTTGGCTAAGCCTTCGTCGCTGGCCACGGAATCCGGCGTGCTCACAGACTTGCTCACAGATGAGCGATTTGCATTGGCGGCTTCTATTCCGCTCGCCGCCGGCCAGGTTCGTTGGCTTGAGCATGACACTGCCTGAGTGAATGGTCTGCAGCTTCTCAGGCGCGCGCTCCAGAGGTCATGCTCACGTGCACGGCGTCGCGATCGAACTCTGCCATGTCGCTCGCGATCGCGGATTTAAGATCGGTGAAAATGTCGGGCAGCACAGACGTAACCCGGTTCCATGAGGGAATGTAGGGCGTTTCTTCACCGGACTCGAGGAACACATCGCCCGCCGACAAGACGTTGCCTGCGAAGAGCTCGACAGCGCGTTCTTCCGCGTCCCGGTCAAGCGTGAGGCCGTTAATCTCAGCATCGTTGGCGTAGGACTCGATGAGGTCCAGCGCGATGCGCAGGTACGCGGCTTTGACGGAGCGAACGGTGCCTTTGTCGAAAACGCTGCCGAAAGTAGCCATCTTGCGAAACAATGACGTGGCGATATCGAGGCTCATTCGAGACAGGCCTTTGGTTGCATCCTCCGGCGACAGGTCCTGGTGTTTGTGATCGTAGTTGTCGGCGATCTCGACCTGGCAGAGCCGGTTCGTCGAGTAATTCCGGTACACCTCCGACAGCACGCCAATCTCCAGCCCCCAATCCGAGGGGATGCGCAGGTCTTTCAAAACGTCGACTTGCATGGAGAACTCACCTGCCAGCGGGTAGCGAAAGCTGTCCAGATAGTCGAGGTACGGATGCGCTCCGCTGACTTTCTTCAGCGTCCGGATTAGAGGCGACACCAGCAAGCGCGATACCCGGCCATTGAGCTTGCCGTCCGCAAAGCGGGCGTAGAAGCCTTTGCAGAACTCGTAGTTGAAGCGTGGGTTGGCCACCGGGTAGAGCAAGCGGGCCAGCAGCGATCGGTCGTAGGTCGTGATATCACAGTCATGCAAAGCGACCGCCCGAGAAACACCGGCTGCCTGGACATAGCCGAAGCAGTACCAGACGTTGCAGCCTTTGCCGAGTTCGGTCGGAGCGAGCCCGCGCGCTCTCAGCTGATCCTGGATCGCGGTCATTCGAGGGCCGTCGTTCCAGATCACGATGTGATCCTGAGGCAGCTCGCTGAAGTAAGCTAACGCTTGCTGGTACTCGGCTTCGCTCGCGCGGTCCAGACCGATGACGATTTGTCGAAGATAGGTCGCCTGCTTCAGCTCGGCAACGATTCGTGCCAGGGCGGGATGCTGTAGCTCCGAATACAGGCAGGGCAACACCAGCGTCATTGGTCGTTCCTTGGCGAACCTGGCCAGGTCTTTCTCAAGATCCACGATCGAGCGATCGGCGAGGTTGTGCAGGGTGGTGATAATGCCGTTCTGAAAGAAGTCACTCATTGGCCGGCCGCTCCTCAATAGGGGAAGTGTGGGAGGTGTTGCAGGGGACGAGATCGCTGAGCAGTTTTTGCAAAGCAATGCGCCAGGGCTCTGCCCCGGCAGCAGGCACCTGCAGGTTTGCGGTGTCGCCGGTATCCAGGTAGCTGCCGTCCTGCTGCGGGAAGGTCAGGCAAGCATCGGCCTGCTTCAGCATGGCCAGATCGTTTTCGCTGTCGCCACAAGCCAAAACGGGCACTCGCTGGCCGCTGAGCTGCTCATAGGCCTGGGTCACGCTGGCCATGGCATCTGCCTTGTCGGTGGCGGGGAGCACATGCAGGAAGCGACCGCCGGCGATCAGCGTTAGTTGCATCTCGGCCAGGTCGTTGCGAAACGATTCGAGATCCTCGTCGCTTCCGCGCCAGAGTAGCGGCTCGCTGCACATCCGATCGCGCGCGTTTTCGGCGCCTGGCTGATCCAAGCCCGTGAGCGCCATCACCTCGTCGGTATCCATGTCGTTGAAACCATGAAAGTCGTAGCGTTGGCGAGCGCGCAAACGGGCCAGCGTGTTGCACAGCGCCGCATAGGGCGGGCCATTCAGCTCGATGCCGTGATCGCCGACGTGATGGTGGATTCGCTCGCCAATCTCGTCGTCGATCATCGAATCGGGCCAGGCAATGCCCGCGCCGTTTTCGAAGATGAAGGGGGCCGGGCGTTCTCGCAGCGCGTCCAGGCCACGCATCTCGCGCAGCGTCTTGCTCGATACGGCGATGGTCATTACGCGGCTGCGCAGCAAATCGTCCATCGCCCTGGCAGCGGCGTCGAGGTCGTAGCTGTCGTCCAGAAGGGTGCCGTCCAGATCCGTAAAGACAAGCGCGCTGGCAGGCTGTGCAAGCCAGACGATCGACCCGCCGGGTGGAGGCAGTGTCGCGCTGCCCGACGAGCCTCGGCGCTGAGTGGGGTCGTGCAAAGTGGTGTTCACGTGCGTGCTCGTTCCTTTGGGTTCAGGGCGGCTCTCGATGGCATTTGTCAGCCGCGTCTGCCGTCGGCTGGTTGTAACGCTGCAAGTTCTTTGCCATGCCAGAAAGCTTGAAGCGTTGGCGCGGCTGAGGGTAGAGCTGCGCCAGGCGCGCGCCGATGCACTGTTGTTGTGCGCCGTGCAGGCGTCGGTATCCCACGGTGGGCACAACATTGGTGCATGTGCACACTCTGGTCCCGTGGTTGCAGGAACGCGCCTATATCGCGCTATCGCTATCGGCGTTGGTGGCTGGACGCGCTAAACTCACCGATTGAAGTATTTGCAAGCGTTAACGATTAGCGAGGATTCAGCCATGCCGGAACCAGTCGCCCCGAGCGAGTTAGAGCAAGTCACCAGCAACCGCGAATGGCGGGAGCAATGGCAAGTCGATGTCGAGCAAGACCCCTATGAGATCCCTCTGAGTGAGCTCAACCCCGGTCATGGCGACTATTTCGAAGCCAATGCAGCGCTGCCGATATTCGAGCGGTTGCGCAAAGAAGCGCCCGTTCACTTCTGCGAGGCGAGTCAGTTTGGCCCCTACTGGTCGGTCAGTAGTTATGAGGATGTGAAGTACGTCGATACACATCAGGACCTGTTCTCGTCCGACATCATGAACGGCGGTATTCGCCTCGGCGGCCGGCCATTGACCGAGCCGCCAAACCCCATGATGCACCTGCCCATGTTCATCATGGCGGACCCGCCGGTGCACGATGACCAACGCAAGGTTGTGGCGCCGTTGTTCTCACCCAGCAAGCTGGCGGAATTGGGTGATCTGATTCGCATGCGAGCTGGCACCATCCTCGACAACTTGCCTCGCGGCGAGACGTTCAATTGGGTGCGGGAGGTTTCTGTTGAGCTGACCGGACAGATGCTCGCAACGCTCTTTGATGTGCCTCAGGAAGATCGTCACAAACTGATTCACTGGTCGGATACCGTCGAGCGGATTGGCGACCCTGACTATTTCGAAACCCCGGAAGAGGGCTTTGCTGAGATCTGGAAGTGTTTTGAGTATTTCGATGCCGTCTGGAAAGAGCGTCAGGCCAGGAGCGAGCCCGGCAACGATCTGATTTCGTTTCTTGCCCACGGTGAGTCGACGAAGAACATGTCACCGAACGAATTCCTCGGCAATGTTTTGTTGCTGATCGTCGGCGGCAATGACACCACGCGGAACTCCATCAGCGCTGGCGTTCTGGGCTTGAACCAATTTCCGGAGCAGTACGACAAACTGAAGGCGGATCAGGCGATCATTCCAAACATGGTGTCCGAGATCATCCGCTGGCAATCGCCCGTTGCTCACATGTGCAGAACGGCGATGGAAGACACGGAGCTTGGCGGTCAGAAGATCAAGAAGTGGGACAAGATCGCGATGTGGTACATGTCCGGCAATCGGGATGTCAGCCAGTTCGACAACCCGAACGAGCTAGTCATCGACCGGCCGAATGCGCGCCAGCACCTGTCCTTCGGGTTCGGCGTGCATCGCTGCCTCGGCAACCGATTGGCAGAGATGCAGCTGCGCACCCTCTGGGGAGAGATCATGAAGCGCTTCAGCCACGTGGAAGTGGTCGGCGAGCCTAAGTATCTCAACTCGAGCTTCATCCGTGGCATCACCGAGCTGCCGGTTCGGGTGCACGAATAAGTCGGTAAGAGGCAACTTTGGAGCATCACGAGGCGATCAGCTCGATCGCCGGCATCATTCAGCTCTCCGTAGCGCCCGTGTTCCTGCTAACCGGAATCGGTGCGCTCCTTGGCACGCTTACGGTCCGCCTCGGTCGTGCGATCGACCGTGGCCGAGTGCTGGACCGCCGGATTCCCCTGCTTTCAGGCAGCGAACAGGAGGCTTTGAATGCAGAAGCCGGGCTGATTTGGCGCCGCATCACGCTCATCAACTGGGCCATTCGGCTGAATGTTGCTGCAGCTCTGATGGTGTGTCTGGTCGTCATGCTGCTCTTCATCGGTGACATCGCAGGCGCGCCTGTTGCCTTGGCGATCTCGGTCGCGTTTGTCGCGGCGATGGGGTTCGTCATTTTGAGCTTGTTGTTGTTACTCTACGAAGTGTCGATCTCGACCAACAAGCTTCGGCAGAGCATGGAGCATTTGCTGGCGGATACGGACTCGAAATAGCCGCGGCGTGTCAGCCGGCGTTTTCAACGCTGGTTCGGATGTGGAGGTCGCCCTCAAGCGTCCGGTGTACCGGGCAGCGATCGGCGATCTGCAGCAACCGGTTTCGCTCAGCCTCGGTGAGATCACCCTCAAGATCAATCCAGCGCTCGAGAATATCGACTTTGCCGGCGGACTCGCTATCGCAGCCTTCGCAATCCTTGGCGTGTACCCGGCTGTGCTGCAGCCGAACGTTGACGTTATCCAGGTTCAGCTTTTTGTGGTTCGCATACATGCGAATGGTCATCGATGTGCAAGCGCCGAGCGCCGCCAGTAGATGCTCGTAAGGGTCAGGCCCCAGGTTGTCGCCGCCCATCGCTTTTGGCTCGTCCGCCAGCCAGCTGTGATCGTCCGTCGATATCTGGCGCAGAAACTTGTGGTTGTTCTCTGCCACGATCACCTGACCTGACGGTGCTTTTGCAGGTGATGGCGCCTCCGGCGTCTTGAGATAGCGCTTCACCCAGGCCGCCGTTGTCTCCGCCACGTAGCGCGCATCATCCGCGTTCGTCAACAGGTGATCTGCGCCGTCCAGCGAAACGAAACTCTTTGGGTGTTTCGCGCTGGCGAAAATCGTCGACGCTTCACTCACGCTCACAATGTCGTCGAGCGGTGCGTGAAAGACCAGAAGCGCCCTTCTTAATTTCGGAATTCGCGTGGTGAGATCATGCTGCTCGAGATCTTCCAGAAAATCGCGGCTGATCGTAAAACCGCGGCCGGCCAGGCTAACGTCAGCTGAGCCCTTTGCTGCGATCTCTTCGCGCTTGTCGCCGAATTGCTTGACCACATGTGAAGGCGCCGCCGGTGCTCCGATCGTTGCCACAGCCTTAACCTCAGGAATCGAGTTCGCGGCAGCGAGTACGGCAGTACCGCCCAGGCTGTGGCCCATCAGCACACTAGGGGCTTGATGGTTCTCGCGCAGGTAGTCGGCTGCGTCGATGAGGTCTTGCACGTTGGATGAGAACCCGGCGTTGCCAAAGTCACCCTCTGATTTTCCCAGCCCGGTGAAATCGAACCGGAGTACGCCAAAGCCTTCATTGGTGAGCGCTCTTGCGATGCGGCTCGCCGCGGATATGTCCTTGCCGCAGCTGAAACAGTGGGCGAATAACACAAACCCGAGTGGCTCTGTATCGGGCAGCTCGAGCGCTGCGGCCAGAGCGAGGCCCTGTGAGTTGTTGAATGAGGTGCGGAGCCGACTAGCCATGACGAAGTCCTAATGAAGAGTTGGTTTTCTCACTGGGTGTCAATGTCTGACAGCGGTTGTCCGACGATGGTTCCTGATCCCACAGTTAAAGCCATAACGAAAAAGGCCACCCGAAGGTGGCCTTTTTGAAGCAGGGGCAAGGCCCCATTTGAGTCGGCTTGCTTAGTAAGCACCGCCAAACTGATACACAAGTCCAACCTTGATCATGCGACCGAACGCGCTGTGCGTGTAAGGATCGTAGTTCAGGTCTGTCTGTGCTTGCGGCGGATCTTCGTCGAGCGCATTGAAGACGGAGACGTTCACACGCATCTGATCTTCCATCAGCGACAGCGTGTAGTTCAGGTCAACCGTGAACATGCTGTCGACGGTTTGCAGCGATGAAATCGCCTCTGGATCGTCGTACTCACCCCAGTATCGGCCGATAACCTGAGCGTTGTGACGGCCGCTGCTGAACTTGGCGAAGACATTCGCCTGCAGGTCAACAATTGGCGTCAGCGTGTTGCGGTTGTCGTTCAAGTTGCCAGCAAAGTCGTCACCCGCCGTCAGGAAGATGCCGTTGACGTCGAGGAAGTCCTCAGTTTCGTACTCAATGGTATGGGTACCCTGAGTACCGACCGTCAAGACGCCGCCGCCGACGTCAAAGTCGTACTCGGCTAACCAGTCGACACCGGACGTTGTTATGTCGGTGCCATTGATCCAGTTGACCTCTAAACGCTCGATGTCGGAGAGGTTACCGGCGGAGCCTGCCTGGAAGACGATGTGGGTTGCCAGATCGTTACAGGTCTGGCTGCCAACGCCTGCGCCACCCGCTGTACAGGCGTTGTTGCCGTACGCGGTGAGGATAGAGTTGAACGATTCGATCTGGAAAGGATCTTCGAAATCGAAGCGCCAGTAGTCGAGCGAACCGTAGAAGCGATCGAAGTCGAAGATGATGCCGAGGTTAGACGTGATCGCCTTTTCCGGATCCAGCGCATCGTTGCCGAGGGTATCCACTGCCTTGAAGGCGTTCACCGGGCCAACAAACTGCAGCGACGTGCTGCGGCCGGTCAGGAAGTTCTGCGGCGGGCCGCGGAACGTAGATGACACGGAGCCTCGCAGTGCGATGGCGTCGGTTGCCTGGAAGCGGATAGCAACCTTCGGGTCAACCGTCGAGCCAACGTCGCCGCCGTAGTCTTCGAAACGCAGCGCAAACTGCGCATCCAGCCGATCAGAGAACGGTAGCGCCAGCTCGACGAAGCCGCCGTAGACGGTTCGCTCTGTGTCAGCTGGTGCGGTTCCGGACAGGAATGCAAAGAGGCCAGTAGGTGACGCGCAGTCCAGGCTGGCTGTGTGGCCGAGCGTGATAGACGCGGGATCGCGGAACGGGCATGGGTTGATGCTCAGATCGTTGATAGCGTCCGGCTTCAGCTCGTACTTCTCGTTTCGAGTCTGAATACCGGCTGCCCAACCGATGTTGCCACCGCCGAGCTCAACATCCATGACGCCGTCGAAGGTCAGATCAAACACCAGCAGTTCGTAGGTGTTTTCAGAACCGAGATCAGTGACCAACCAGGGGAACAGCGCTTCGTTCATGGCAACCAGGTTCGGGTTGGCGTTGGGGTTTACCCGTCCGTCAAATGACTGCGCCACACCGTTTGAAAACGGCGTGTAGTACATGCACGGACCAACGCCCGGAGTGCCGGTAGCCGGATCACAGCCGTCGCCGCCGAGGCCGTCCAGTGCGAATGCCATACGTTCGACGAACATGTCAGGACCAGATGTTGCGCGATCGCGCTTAGACCAGCTCACTGCAACATCGAAGCCAATGTCTTCGTCGAACAGTGTGCCATTCAGGCCGGTAGAAACGCGGTAGGTATCGGTTTCACGAGTGCCGTTTTCTGCTTCGCCAAAAAAGCCACCCCAACCAGTCATTCGGGTGAGGGTGAATAGCGCTACTGTGTCGGCGGGAATCTGGCCAGGATACTTCGAGTTGAAGTCGATGACGCCAGGGTGATCCAGCGGGATCAGGCGGTCAGGGCCAAACAGCGACTGCGGCGGGTACGAAGGTGATGTGTTGCAGTCGTCCATTTCCATGTTGGAGTACAGCGCTTCAAAGTGGAATTCCACGTTGTCGCTTACTTCATAGTTCGCCTCACCGAAGAACTTAGTGGTCTTGGTGTCTTCGATCAGGTTGTCGAACTGGGTGAACTGGAAGAAGCAGGTAGAGCCGGAAACGGTGCCGCCGAGCGTTGCGCATTCCGGGTCAGCAGAGGGTACGAATCCGCTTGGGTTTGCTGCAGATATCGCAGACGGTGATATCGGAAAGAGACGCCCCGGATTACCGATGGTGGAGTAACCTGCTTGCGGATTTTCCGCTTGGGAAGGAAGCGCCCAGTCACGATCTCGAATGCGGAGTTTGTCGCGAGTCGCGTATTCCGCAGACAGAGCGACGTGCAGACGATCCGTGCTGAAGCCCCAGATGCCGCCGATATCGAACTCGCCGTCCGATTCGTCGAGGAACTGGCCGGAAGCCCGCAGCTCGACGCCTTCGAAACGATCGCGAGTGATGAAGTTGGCAACACCGCCAATGGCGTCCGAGCCGTACAGCGCGGCTGCGCCGTCCTTCAGCACTTCCAGTCGCTCGATAGCAACCGCAGGGATGGCGCTAATGTCGACACCTATCACCGCATCGGAGACATGGCGGCGTCCGTTGAGCAGAACCAGGGTTCGGGCTGAACCAAGACCACGCAGGTTGACGGTAGCAACGCCTTCGTTGCCCTGACCGCCGGACGAGTTGAACTGGTTGGTTTCGCCGAGGTTACCGTTGGAAACACCGAGGTTTCGAACGAGCTCGACGATAGATGGACTGCCTTGTTGATCGAGATCATCTCGACTCAGAACATCGACAGGCAGTGCGGCGTCTTCCGGGGTGCCTCGAATAAACGAGCCGGTGACGACGATCTCTTCTTCGACGCCTTCCTGTGCGATAGCACTCGGAGCGGCGGCAAAGAGGGATCCGATTAGCACGGTAAGCAACCGGGATGGTCGCAGTTGTACCAACATATAATCTCCCCTATATATTGTTGTGCGATAGCTCTATCCACTATCACCGCCCAAACTAAGGAAGTGTGACCTATCAGTCAATAACCTTATTGGGCTTTAACATTCTGATATCTATGGGGAATGCGATTTCATTCGATGGTGCGCTGCGCAAAACACGAGCTTATGATCGGATGACGGATATGCCCACCGTTCAGCCCTGCTCGCAGCGCCCGGAAAGGGTGCTTGGTCTTGGCCCCACAGCCACGGCCATACCGGCAGGCATGCCTGATTGATCTTGCGCGCCAGATTCGGGTTCACGGTGACTCCTTGCAGGCACAACTCGCGGGTCTTTTCCCGCCAATCCCAGGCAAAATGTTTGGGCGCGTCCTCGCTTGGGTGGGCTATGGGCTGGCCGTTGATGTAATGGTCTGCCAGTGCTCGCAAGACCAGGACATGCAGCGCAGTCATCCGGGCATTGTGTGAGTACTCGATGTATGCCCAGTGTGTAGGGGACTCTGGGGCCGCGCGTAGCGCCCGCCACGCATCAGATTCGCCCCAGTAGTCCGCGTGAGACGCATCGTTCAGTGCCAACAGGAGTGGCCAGTATGACCGGCTCAGCCGCAGATACTCATCGGCCTCGCGTTGTTGCTCGTCAATTTCCAGCTGTGTCAGCAACTGCGGTTCGTCCACCTCATGACCGTAGATGTCGATCAGTAACTGATGATTCGCCCGTTCAGCTTCGTAGAGTGAAAGCGGTGTCTGCTTGTCGAGGATTCCCCCATCCAAGTGTCGCAGGTGCGCGGCGTATTCCGCCTCGATAGCAAATGACGTCGCCAACGATATCTCAGCTGGCGTTAGAGGGCTAATGGCAGCGCCTAAGGCGTCGATCGCGGCTTCATCACCGCGGTGTGCTGCGCTGGCGAGCGCCGCGTTTAGCGTGTGGATTTGAATGCCGAGAACCGCGAGAGAGATCATGCGATCGAGCAAGGTCGTTTCAGTAGTCGACCAACGCCGCAGTTGTTTGAATTGCCAGGCGGCTTGCACGCCGTCTATTTCTCCGGAATGAATAAGCTGCGCGATAGGCCAGTGGTTTGCGGCTTCGAAGATTCGGCTGCGATCGATTGACGTGTCAGAGGCGTCGATCTCGCCGTCGATTCGGGTAACCGCCGGGGTCGTTTTCAGGTAATCCATGTATGACGCCCAATACTCGGGGTTGTCCGGCAGCAACGACGCTATCGCTTCGCGATTGTCGCGAACAAAGCGTGCGCATTTGGGTGTGAGCCTGGATTGGCATGCTGGTGTGGTGTGGACGATTTGCTCATCTGGTCCGCCATCGAGCCGTGCCGGCGCCGCGCTGAATCGCTGCAGAGCTTCATAGCTCTCCTCATCAAAAGAGGCTCTAAGGGCCGGGCTGAGTTCATGGGCGTTGGGTGAGGTCTCGGAAGCGGTAGTCTCACCCATCGCGCTGATTGTCAGCAGCAATGCAGTGAGGCAGGTGGTGACTTGACCGAACAGACGTGCTTTTCCCGTGGTGTGCATCATTGCTTTTCTTCAGTTTGTTTCAGTTCAGCCAAAGAGGGCAGGCAAATGGACGTTGAGTGACCTTCCACAAACTCGTTTACCGATGTGGGTTGCAGGCAGAGTTCGCTAGTGCTTTCTCGCCAGTCCCAAGCGAAGTGTTCCGGTGGCGGTGATTGCGGAATGGGATTGGGATGAGGATGCATGTATTGCTCAGCCAGCCCTCGCGCCACGGCCAATTGAATGTCGAGCTGGGCGACGGAGTTCAAGTAGGCGGGATAGTAGGGCGGCCATGGCGACGCTCGAACGCGTTCCATTGCCTGGCGCCATAACTCATGATCTCCCCAATAGTCGGTGGGGCTCAACTCGCTGACATCCGCAAAAAGCGCGAAGGCTTCCAGCATCAGTTGTCGTTCGGCCTGGAGCTCAGCTTTGCGCTCCTCAAGTTCAAGGCCGGTCAGCAGTTGTGGCTCTGGGATGCCAGTCTCCATGCGGCCGAACAGCAGTTGTCGGCGGGCCAGCTGCGCCTCGTAGTGAGTGAGCGGGTCTGACATGTCACCCATCGCCGCCAGCAGCCTGCCGCTGTACTGCGCCTCGCCCTCAAACGTCGCTCGAAACGAGCGCTCCCGTGCCGTCATGGGTTCGATGCTCGCAAGTAATGCCTGTATGGCAACTTCGTCGTTGTTCGCGATGGCTTGCGCAAGCGCCACATTGACTGTGCTTACCTTGATGCCGATAAGCGCGGTGAAGATCATGCGATCGATCAAAACACTTGAGCGTGCACTCATGTGTCTGACGTCGCGCAGTTGTCCGGCCGCAGAATGCGAATCGATATGACCGTGTTTCGCGAGCTGGTGAATCGGCCACCCGGTGGCCGCTTCGATCAAATGGTCTTGGCTGAGCCCTGAGGTATCGAGCCCGAAGTCATCCAAACCTGCGCCGATTGGGGACGTTTTCAGATACGCACCATAGGCTCGCCAATAGTCTTCGGAGTTAGGCACGGTGGTTAGTGCGGCCCTCCGATTGGTCTGTACCCAGCGCACGCAACTCGCGGCAAGTATCCCGACGCATTGGTTCGCTGAGATGCTCTCCCGTCGAGGCAAATCAGCGGTGGCGGGCTCTGCGATTTCCTGGAAGCGCCGGAACGCAGCAACCGCGCGCGGATTGTCCTCGTGAAAGGCGCCGGCGGGCGCAGGGCTGGCGCTTACGTACTGCGATATAAGGGCCGCCAGTACCAGGGCGCTCGCCATCGAAGCTCGCTGAGAAGCGCTTGGCTGAATGCTCATGATCACAACGCTCCGTGTTGGTTGATCTGACAGCGAACTTATCATGTAAACGCGGGGTCAGGACCAGGTGCCACGCCCAGTTGGATCTTTGGCTTGGTCCTTGCCCCTTTGATCGTGGTTATGGTTCCAGAATTTCTTCCAAGGCGTACAAAGCCTTTTGTGGGAACTGCTCAACAGGGTAGTACTTGGTCACTGATTCCACGGCAGCCTGATAGCTCGAAATGTTGAGATAGCGAAGAAGAAACCTCACATCGTCCTCGTCGTGGAATTCTCCTCCTAGACGCATCGCCAGGCATTTCATTGCCAAGAGATATTCGGGCCTTGCGACGAATACCTTTAGATTGGAGAGGTCCAGATAAGGCTCATAGTCACCGTGGGGGCTTAGATAGCCTTTTACCGCATCATTGAGCCAGTCGGCAGCGTAGCTCTCGCGATCTGCGATTCGTGTGGCGGCATCTCGAATTGTTTTGGCAGGCTCAAAGTACGCGTCGAGATTTTTCGTCGATGCGCGGGCGTTGAATGCGAGGCACATCACTGCCCCGCCAACCAGATAAATCTCTCCGGTCACATCGCTCTTCTCCAGCTCGTCGTTGACGAGAGCTAGCAGGCGCTCTATGTCAGCGCGATCGAGCGCCATTAGACTCGTGCGCCCAAAGTGCTGTCGATATAAAGGTTGCGCCGGCGGAAGGGTGGCGGCGACGCAGTGAGCAAATGCAGTCGCAGGCTTTTCAGGCTTGTCGCGAACCACGGGTCCGCGAGTGGTGCGATGCGCTTCAACCATGGCGGCGAAGAAATGTCGCGATTCGCGCAGGCAGTTTCAACCATGGCCGCAACATAGTTGGCCTCAAAGGCCGCAAGCTCTGAGAGATCCAGGTTAGTAAGCGCTTGGCCAAGCTGGATGCTATCTGAGGACACAAGAAAGTCGTGAACTTCCGCCAGCATTTGTGAGCGTAGCTGCGGCGACGCGCCAAGCGTATCAATCATGCTTTGCAGCTCATCCGCGCATTCCGGTAGCAGGCGACGTAAGACCCACCGCGAGACGTCCTCTCCAGCGCGAAGCGCTTTGGCTTTGATGCGGTATTTCTGCTCAGGGCTAACCCGAATTTGAAGTTGCGCCGATTTGTTCATGGCAGCACCATACCCCAGCCAAAAACCCTGTCAATACAGAGTATTGACGTAGCTATAGAGTCTCTAGATATGCGGTCAGGTCCAAGTGCCAGGCCCAAACAACGGGTCGATTAGACCTGGCAACTGGTTCTGACCCCTTCACTAGCGCGGCTCGGCTGGCTAGGCTCTAGCTTGGATATCCAGAGTGATCTCGTGATGCAAGACGCAATAGCCATCGATCCTGTTACGGGTCTGAAGAAGTTTCACACCCGTGCGGCACTCGCCACCGAGCGCATTGCTGGCAAGGGTTATGGAATTCAACGCGATGAGCGCCTGAAAACTCTGCCGCCGTCACCGGTGGGCGCGACCTTCAATGCCGAGGAGCAAGCCCGCTACCGCGAGAACAAACAGGCTCGGGCAGGCTCCGCTGATTACATGCTCATGGAGGGCGAGTTCTCTCGCTACCTGGAAGACGTCTACTCGGCCGAGCCGGTTCCGCGGGAGGCGTTGGATGATGAGTGCGAGGTGCTCGTTATCGGGGCAGGATTTGCGGGCTTGTTGCTGTGGCATCGACTGCGCGAGGCAGGATTCAGCGACGTGCGTTTTTGCGAGAAGGGCGGCGACGTTGGCGGCACCTGGTACTGGAACCGCTATCCCGGCGTAGCCTGTGATGTTGAGGCCTACAGTTACCTGCCGCTGCTCGAGGAGATGGGTTACTTCCCAAGCATGAAGTTCGCCAGCGGCTTCGAGATTCTGGAGTACTGTCAGAGCATCGCGGAGCGTTTTGGCTTCTATGACCGCGCGCTGTTTCACACTACGGTCGAAAGCACGACGTGGGACGAAGAATCGAAGCGCTGGACGGTCACGACCGACCGGGGCGATGCCATGCGAGCTCGCATTGTTGTGCTCGCGAACGGCGTTCTGACGACGCCCAAGCTCGCGCGTATCGAGGGTATGGAGACTTTCAAGGGCGAGTCTTTCCATACGTCACGTTGGGATTACAACATCGATCTCGCAGGCAAGCGTGTGGGCATCATTGGAACAGGCGCCACGGCTGTTCAAGTGATTCCCGAGATCGCGAAAGTTGTCGAGTCTTTGGATGTCTTTCAGCGCACGCCCTCCTCCATCGATATCCGCGATCAGCGGGAAACGACTGATGAAGAGATCGAGCAGTGGAAGCAAGAGCCGAACTGGTCGCGAGAGCGCAGGAAGCGTTTTGCCAGGATTTCTGCTGGCCGAACGGCGATGCACGCGAATGACGACTATCTCTCAGGCAAGGTTGCAGACTTCAAAGAACGTAAGACTTATGAGCGTGAGCTGAGCCCTGAAGAGCGTGTGCAGAAGCAGCTCGACAGTAACTTCCGCATCATGGAGCAGATCCGCGCGCGTGTTGATGAGATCGTTGAAGATCCGAAAACAGCGGCAGCGTTGAAGCCCTACTACCCCTATGGCTGTAAGCGGCCAACGTTCCACGATGATTTTCTGCCAACGTTCAATCTTCCTCACGTGACGCTAGTGGACACGGCGCCGCGCGGCGTGCAGGCGATCAACGAGAGAGGCGTGGTTCACGATGGTGTGGAGTATCCGCTGGATGTGCTCATTTACGCGACAGGCTTTCTGTGGATGGCGACCTCGACGTTCAACATGATCACCGGCCGAGATGGTCAGTCGCTGAAAGAGAAGTGGGATGAGCACGGCACGCGAACCTTCCTGGGCATGCATAGCGCGGGCTTTCCGAACTTGCTCATCATGTCCGGGCCTCAGGGTGGTGGCGCCAGCTTCAACTTCACTGACGTTATCGAATCGCACGTGGACTACGTTGTCTGGATGCTGAAAGAAATGCGTGACCGTGGAGCAAGCGTTGTCGACGTCACCGAAGAGAGCGAAATTGAGTTTGCTGACCATTGTCGAGCGGCGGACCTGATGACGGCGCCGCTGCGCGATTGCGTCACCTATTACAACGGCCACGGTGAAGCTGAGCCAGGTTCGCTTGCCTACTACGGCGGCCGACAGTGGTTTCGTTACCGAAAAGACGCGCAAGAAACGTTAGCGCCGTATGTCTTTGAGTGAGTTGTTTCGAGGCGCCATAACTACTGTCCCGATAGTTAAGGGAGAGTAGGGATGAAGCGCTCGTACGAGTTCCTGTCTGGCTTGCGGCCTAGATTGCTCTCGGGTGTGCTTGCTATTGGCTGCATAGCGCTTGGTGCCACCAGCGCGACGGCAGAGACCGCAGCCTAGACGACTCAAAAACAACCGCCGACCTTAAACGAGATCGCCAGTTTGCCGGTGTTTGATGACCCAGAACTGTCCCACGACGGTGAGTGGCTCGCCTGGTTTGGTCGCGTCAATAACCACCGTGCTCTGGTTGTGAAACGGGTGGGTGACAATCAAACCGAACCGTTTGTGGCCAGCGGTGAGGGTTGGAGGCTCCATCGGTTTGACTGGCTGAGTGACAACCGTCTATTGCTAAGTATCGGTGTTCCGCGCGCCATTCAAGGCGTACCGGTTGTCGTGACGCGATTGGTTGTAGTCGACCCGGCCAAACGCAACGTGCGACTGATGTTCAAACGCGACACCCAACAGGGAAATTTCCAGATTCAAGATCGTGTGGTCAGTACGCTGCCGGACGAACCAGAGTTCATTCTGGTACAAATGAACCCGAGCCCTGGGCGGCCTGAAGGCGTGCGCTATGCGTCTGTAGATTCTGGCCGCTTATTGCGGCGGCATGCCCAGAAAGGGCAACGCGACATCTTGCAGTGGCAAGCGGATCGGGCGGGTGTCGTGCGCGTCGGCTACGGGGTTAGCAGCGATCAAAAATCAGCGATATTGCGCTTGAAAGACAGCGCGGGAAAATGGCAGGACTACTCTTCGTTCGTGAACGAGCATTCTTTTTCAGTTGTAGGTTTGCCGGTTGATCAAGCAGGTTTGGCGTACGTCGTCTCGGATCACGAATTTCCACTGGGCGCTCTATATGAGTTTGATGTGGATAAAGGGACGTTTGGTACGCTTCTCGCGCAAGAGAATGCGTCCGAGATTTCTGGCATATCGATGGGGCCAGATGGCACCGGCATTGAGGTTATCTACTTTAGCAATGAGTTGGTGCCTAATCGCTTCGTCGACCCGCACTATACTGCGCTGACCGCGAGTCTGGATCGCCAGCTCACTAATACGACTAATGCGTTGGTATCTGCCTCTGATGATCGCCAATGGATGTTGGTACGCGCCGTTGCCAGTGATGTTGATCCGCATTATTTCTTGTACAACGCCGCTGAGAAGCGAGCAGACTTTCTGGCCTCTGAGTATCGCGGCCTGGGTCAACGCATGCTCGCCAAGACCCAGCTTATGAGTTACGAGGCCCGTGACGGCCTCACTATTCCTGCCTACATAACGCTGCCTACTGGTGCTGACAGCGAGACGGCTTCTAACGACGTCGACGCACCAAAATCGCCTTTTGTTGTGCTGCCACACGGCGGCCCACATGCACGCGACTTCCTGCGGTTCGACTGGTTAGTGCAGATGATTGCGAGTCAGGGGTTTGGTGTGTTGCAAATGAACTTTCGCGGTTCCACGGGCTATGGTCGGGAGTTCATGTTGGCAGGCAAAGGCAATTGGGGTAAATCGATGCAAGACGACATTACCGATGGCACGCACTGGTTGGTGGAGCAAGGCCTTGCAGACCCGAATAAGCTTTGCATCGTTGGTGCCTCCTATGGCGGGTACGCGGCACTAATGGGCGCTATAAGAGAACCCGAACTGTATCAAGCGGCGATCAGTTTGAATGGCGTTGCTGATCTGCCGGACTTGTTGCGCTCGCAAAATCGCTATCAGGCAGGTCGCTACGGCACTCGTTTTATTGGCCAGCTATGGAAAGACCGCAAATCGTTGGCACAGAATTCACCGGCCCGGCGAGCGAACGAGATCCGTGTGCCGCTGTTGCTTGTGCATGGTGACAAAGATCGGGTGGTTAGCGTGGGACATTCTCGCAAGATGCATAGGGCGCTGCGGGCGCGCAAGCAGGGCGCGAGCGATGTCACTTACATAGAGCTTGCGGACGGTGATCACCACTTGTCTCGTGGCGCGAATCGAATTGCGTTTGCAGAACACGCGAGTGACTTTCTCAAGACGCACTGCGGAGATGGATGAGATCGTTGAGAATCCGAAAACCGCTGCTGCCTTAAGGCGAATTGAACTCTGATCACACAGGCTGGATACGACAGAGGTGTGCGGCTAACGATACTCCAGCTAGCCAACCATGAATTCGCAGACACCAACGACCATGGTTGGAAACTTCATTGCCGCGGCCTGTTTCAATCCCCGATTCCAGTGGGGCTACCAATTCGTCATGCAAACCCAGTCGAAGGCGCTGCCTTCTTGCGAGCACATTGAATTACGCATGGTCGCTAGATGGTCGCCGCGAGCTTCGGCGAGAGACTAAACCCACCTAACGTATTGATTTATATGGTAGCTACGGGTGGACTTGAACCACCGACCCCAGCATTATGAATGCTGTGCTCTAACCAGCTGAGCTACGTAGCCATTGATAGGGCGGCGGATTTTCCCCGTCTAGCTGGTCGCTGTCAATTCCCGGCCAGTGCCCTCCAGTCGATCAAATCCTGTGCTCGCTCGATGTCTACCCAAACGGGAGTACTACAGTGTCGGCGCCATCAGGCGCGTGGCTGCGACAGCCACATCGAAATACCAGGGCTGATTGTTGATGTCTTCAGCTTGGAGCTGCGTGCTGTCGGTGAAATCGGCTTCGAGCATGGTGGCAACCTCGTCGGCAAATCGAGTGCTACGGGCGACGCAGATGGTCTCAAAGTTGAGCCGAAATGAGCGATTGTCCAGATTGGCGGTGCCGACGCTGGCATAGCTGTCGTCCACCAGGATGACCTTCTGGTGCATAAAGCCAGGTTCGTAGAGAAACACCTTCCCGCCGACTTGTTCCACATCTGGAAAGTAGGCGTAAGGAACGAAGCGGAAGATGGGGTTATCGGTGCGACGTGGCAGGAGGATGCGAACATCGACACCGCGCATCGCTGCGAGCTGAAGCGATGACAGCACGCGCGGGTCGGGCACGAAGTAGGGGGATGCGATCCACAGCCGCTCCTGGGCACACTCGATCGCGTGAGTGAACGTCAGTCCGCAAGTCTCTACTTCATCCGCGGGGCCGGTGCTGACGATCAGCGCTTCGTGTTGCCCAGTGCGCTCCACAGCCTGCCAGTCAACGATGGGTAACTCCGCATCATCGTCGTTGCCAAATGCCCAATCCTCTAGAAAGCTCATTTGCAGACCGAGTATCGCCGGACCGTGGATCGCCAGGTGAGTGTCGCGCCACTGTGCGAACTTAGCTGAGTTTCCTAGATATTCATCGCCGACATTCAGGCCGCCAATGAATGCTTGTTTGCCGTCGATGAGAACAATCTTGCGATGGTTGCGAAAGTTGATCCGGAAGCGACCAAGCAGGCTGCGCGTGCCGGAGAATGGTGCGCTCTGAACTCCGGCAGCAATCAACGTCTTCTTGTAGCTCGAAGAGAGCTCGTAACTACCGATCTCGTCATAGAGGAAATACACGTGCACACCGCGCTTGCTGGCTCGCTGCATAGCCCCTGAAAAGCGCGCTCCGATCTCATCGTCCCGTACGGTGTAATACTGGATGAGCGCGTAGGATTGCGCGGCGTCGATAGCGCTCAGAATCGCGTCAAAGGTTGCCTCGCCATCAATCAGTAACTGCAGTTCGTGGCCGTCGCACCATGGTGTGTTCGCGAGCGCGCTGAATCCGCGTAGTTCAGAAGCTACGTCTGAGGGGACATTGCTGTGATCGGCGGTGAACGTGGCTAACAACCCGTTGTCAGCGTTCAGGTCGATGTTTAAGCGCTCGCGCAGCCGTGCTTTTGCGCCGATGTAGTCGTGGTAGCGCACGCGGCCAAACATCCAGTACAGCGGCACTGTGATTACGGGTACGGCGATCAAGCCGAGAATCCAGGCTGTCGCACCCTGTGGGTTTCGAACGCGAAGCAGCGCATCGATCGCGCTTAAGATGCCGGCGATGAAAGCGACTAACAGTGCTGCGTTCAGCATTCGGTGTTCTCGCCAGCTGATGTGATGTTATGAGTGCATGCGTACGCCCGTGAGCTGCGTCTTGTGACCGAGCCTGCAGGTATGAGGTGCAGGGTCAACACGTCACTAGTCGTCCACCGTACAGGTGGCGATGGTTTCTTCAGCTTCCCAGCGCTGTATCGCAACGGCGGAGATTGAGTTCTTTGGTGACCCCTCGATGACGCGTTCACTGTAGGCGAGGTAGACGAGTGCGTTATGTACAGGGTCGCAGTAGCGCAGCACTTTCAGCGATTTAAACACGAGCGAACGCCGTTCGCGAAAAACCGATTCGCCGTTCTCGATGGGCTCTTTGATGGTAACCGGACCAACCTGTCGACAGGCGATAGAAGCATCGGATGTATCTTCTGCAAGCCCCAGCGCCCCGCGATAGCCGCCTTTCTGAGCACGGCTGATGTAGCAGGCAACGCCCTCTACCTTCGGGTCGTCAAAGACGGCTAGATTGATCGAGTCATCCGGACTGAGCAGATTGAACTTGGTGTCGACGCTACCGATTTCCCGAGCATCGGCGGCGAAGCCACCAAGGCTCAGCAGGAGGAAGGCAACGTTAGTGGTAGTAAACAAAGGGGCGGAGAAATTTGGCATCTCGAAAGTATGCAGCGCGAGTCGCGCTCGTCGCAAACGAGGATGGGTTGCCCAGCTTCCGGCGAGTAAAGGTTAAAACGACCGCGGCGCTGACCAGCGCCGCGGGGGTAGTTACCCAAACGTTAGGTAGTTGCTTTCATTTGCAGGAGTTCAGATGGCATAGCCTGCTGATACGGCTATCCAGTTTGAGTACTCATCGATTATGTCAATCGTGCCGTCGGCACCTCGATCATATTCTCGGCGTACGCGGCGTCCCTGGGGATCGAATGTCCGAATTTCCCTAGCATCCGGCGTGCCATCCGCATCGCTGTCGCTTTCGTAACCGATGTTGCGGCCTTCCGAGTCGTACAGATACGTGGTGGTGCTATCGACGTTTCCATCGCCATCGCTGTCGCGCGTCTGCCCGATGCTATTGCCGTTAGCGTCGTACTGATATTCCGTAATGCGGTTCGGCGAACCGTCACCATCACTGTCGTAGGTATAACGAATGCGTTTGCCTTCCGCGTCGTATGTCCAGGATGTTGTTCGGCGAACGGTACCGCTCAGGACGCTCTGTTCAGTTGGACCATAATCACCGTACGTCTGCAGCAACTCGTATTCTGGTGTGCCATCGAGGTCGTCGTCGCGGAAATCACGGGTGATGCGTCCGAGCGCGTCCAGACTGCGCTCCTGCGTGCCGTCTACAATCCCGTCCAGATCCCGGTCGATATCGCGCCCGGTCCAGCGATCGCTGCGCACTTCACCCGCTGGGTAGGAAAGCAAGTCCCGCCGATCGATCGTACCGTCGCCATCGGTATCCAGTTCGTAGGTTGAGCGCAGACCGTTTTCATCTATGCGCCAGAACTCGACTGTCCGATTCGTTGCACCGCCGTTTTCCCGCCGAATCATGCGGCCAACCTCGTCGTACTCGATGACTTCCAGGTTTGTCACTGCGCCGCTGCCGTCGGTTGTTTGTCGACGGGTCATGGCGCCGAATGCGTCGTATTCGGTGGTTCGGATGGAATCGTCAGCACCGTCTCCGTCGTTGTCGCTCGTGTATCGTGTTTCAAGCTGCTCGTCGCTGTACAGGTAGCGATTAGCACGATCGAGAGCACCGTCGCCGTCGAAGTCGTACTCGTCTGTCGCGACGCGTCCATTACTTGCGAAGGTTATCTCTCGGCGGTAGTCGATGTTGCCGTCGGCGTTGTTGTCTGAGGTGTAGAGCTGATTGGCCTCGATGCCAAAGTCGACACCGGCTTGTTCAGCGAGGTGGTCGAGAGCAGCGCCGATACCAACAACACCTCGGGCGCTAAGGTCTCCTGCGGCCGCCGCATCTCGGATGATGCGAGGCAGCCCGAGGCCATTACGGCCGTTGCCACCGATGCGAAACGAGTAGACGTCCTCGGTAAGATCGATCTGCTCGGGCGTAATCAGCGCGGCTACGTTGGGATCGATCGAAATGCCGTTGTCCGGATTTGCATCGTCGTCGAGGCTTTGTAGCAGTATTCCGATATTGGTGGCTCGCATCAGCGGCGTTGGCTGTCCGTCCGGCTGATACATGGCTTCGTAAAACTCATCGATGCCACTGGGGACTGACTCGACACCGGCGAGATCGAACACGGTTACCTCAGAGGCGCCAGCTGCCTGTCCCAGTTCCACGCTTCCCAGGGTGAAGGTGACAGTCTCTCCGGTTTGATAGCGAAACTCACCGGCGCTGTTGGTTACGCCGGTCTCGCTTACGGTGCTATAGCCCACGCCTTCTACTGGCGCATCGATTAAGACCCCGGTCTGATAGCTCGGGCCACGGCTGCTGCTGTCGCTGCACGCGGCCAGCGACAGTGCGGCAGCTAGTAGAGCAGCGCTCTTCAGATACGGCTTGTTCGCTGCCACGCAGGTTATGGGTGGTCGTCCTTTCTCACTCATGATGATGTCCTCACTGATTGCGTTTGGGTGTGCGTAGGCTTGGCTACGGCAACGCAGGCAGTGTTGAGGTGAGAAGCCAATCAGCCCATCCCACGTGCAGGGGGTTAGAGCCGGGTTGTGATGCGTATCACGCGTGCTCGTGTGCGTATTGTCGAGCGCCGCTGATATCGCTTGCTGCGGTGATCGCTACGAGGTGTTCGCTAGGTCCAGGTAACCCAGTTGAGAGGCTCGATAGACCGCGCCGGAACGAGAATTCACCGCGAGCTTTCGATAGATATTTTTGACGTGGTCCGCAACGGTGTGCGGTGAGATTTTCAATCGTTCGGCAGCTTCCTGGTACGTATGACCCTGGGCCAACACCGTCAGAACATCCAGCTCGCGGTTAGATAGCGAACGTTCTCCGTTCAAGGCGGTTGGCTCTGGCTCGTTGCCTGAGCTATCGACGGCTCGCCAGTGACGCACGAGATGTGCGGCGATTCGCGCGCTGATTGGAAAACTGCCGGACGCAACGGACAGAACCTGGGGAACGAGCTCGGGCTCGTCCTTCAGCAGATAGCCACTCGCCCCAGCGCGAATTGCACGAACGACGTCGGCTTCCCGCCCGGAAACAGTCAGAACGATGCAGGTCGTGCGGGCGGCGAATTCTTCGATGAGCGAACAGCCGTCCCCGTCGGGCAGATTCAGGTCGATAATGCTGAGCCCATACGCAGTCTGATCAGCCATGCGTCTTGCGCTATCTAACCTGCTCGCCACGTGTACCGGTGACAGAACCTGCGTTTTCAGCAGTGCGCTTTGCAGGGTGTCGGCAAAGGCCGGATCATCTTCGACGATCAACGTGGCGCGAGGGGATCGGCGGCGTGCGTCGCGGGGGCCGTTTGCTGCATCGCTTGGTGGTGTATGGGTCATTGCCATCAGTGTATGCGAGGCGCGCCGATGGTTGGCCCCATGTTCATGGGGTTTGTGCATCCGATGTTGCGTTTTCCACAGTGCCCACCGCTCTAGGCAAGACTAACCGAACGGTGCAGCCCCCGCCGTATCTGCCACCGTTGGAGCTTTCTATCGACAGGCTACCGCCGAGAGCCTCGGCGCGCTGACGCATGATGCTGAGTCCGCGGCCGCTTTTCGGCGTGGTGTTGATGCCTTCGCCATCGTCGGAGACGCTGATGGCGATGTTGGACTTGTCGTTCGAAAGCGATATCACAACGTGGCTGGCATGCGAGTGCTTGAGCACGTTTGTCAGCGCTTCCTGGATGATGCGGCATATGTTCAGGCAATCGGCCTGGCTCGCTGGCAGCTCGTTCTGAGCGCGCAGGTCCCAGGTTGATGTCACGCCATTGGCGGACAGCCAGGGCTCGGATCGGCTGCGCAGGTTGCCAATAGCGAAGCGGATGTCGCTGCTATCGCTGCTATCAAGCGAGTCGATGATCAGGCGCAAGTCGATCAGGCTCTCTTCAATTTCCCGGCCGGCGTTATTGTCATCAGGTGCGTTGCGGCGCAGGCGTTGGGCCAGCACCGACAGTTTGCCTGCGACGCCGTCGTGCATGTCCTGAAGTAGTCGGCTGCGTTCCTCGGCCAGGGTGCGCTCCTGATCCGCAGCGCGTAGCCGCTCATAGCTGAGAGAAAGCTCGGCCCTTGTGTCGTTAACGGCTTGGCGCAGATTGTCGTTTGCCGACATGACAGCGTTCACATGACTGCTGTAGCGATGTGCGAGGGCAAGGCAGAAGGCAGCGATGAGGGGTGCCGTGGCGAGATTGGACAACTGAAACAATAGTAGCTGCCGATTCAGCACAAACCAGACGTCATGCAGCAGCAGACCTAGCCCGAGAATGATGAGTACGAGCAGCGCGCACTGTTGTCTGGGCGGCAACACGTGGCCGACCACGACGAAACGGGATAACACAAACGCGCCAACCGCAATGCCTGTATAACCGATCACCTGGTTGGCGATCAGCCATGGACGGTTCATGTCCTGGCTCATGGCAATCACTACCGCAATGCTGGCGGCGATCCATAACAGCATTAGGCTCAGATCGAATCGGGAAGCGGGGCGCCCCAGCAAACGGCTGAAGAAACCGGTGCTCGCAACGAGCACGCCGCTGGTTGAGATCAGATACTGACAGTGCCGCCAGAGCGGATCGGCGGGCCACTCGGGTGACGTAACCAGCATGAGCCGAGCGCTACAAAGGGCTGTCAACAGTGCAAACCAAAGGTAGACGCGATCTCGATCGCCAGCGAAATACAGCAGGACGGCGCAGCACCCGAGAATAGCCAGGGCGCCGATCAAAAACGGTAGTACGGAAACGGTAAGGGTTCGTGCTGGCAGATAGGCGCTCTGAATGTCGACGGAGCTGCCGAGGACAAACGGTGCCAGCCGGCCACCGCGCGGCAGTACCGATGACACGATGACAACCAGCTCGTTCCCGCGCGCATTGAACACTGATGCTGGTAGCCGGTAGGCCTGGGGTTGGTAGTTTGTATCGGCAACCGGATTCTGCAGGCTGCCTGACTGGCCAATGAGATGGCCATTCATATAGGCAGCAGCGGCTCCGTCGAAGCCCGGCAGGTAGATCATCTGCGGTGGCGGCGAGGAAGCCGGCAGAGCGTAGCGATAGGCTTTGAAGCTGAAGCGACAGTCGTCGATGCAGAGCTTCCCCGGTAGCTCAATGCGCTGCCAGTCATTGGCTTTCAACTGGGCTAGGTCTGGGCTTGCCAGCTCCTGGGCATCGACCTTCTTGATGGTTGTTAGAGAAGCGTGCTGGCTGTGCAAAGCGGCGAAGAGCGCGGTAAGTAGGCCACCGGCGAGTAGAGCAGCCATGGCGAGCTGCAGCCAGCGATCGCGCAGGGTTGGCCACGGAGCGGGGTTGATTAGTGGTGATGGGTTTGAGTTCAACGACATCAGTTGTGTGCGGGTGAGCTGACAGGTTAACAGTTGGATGCTGGTGTGGCGGATGGAGATCGCCACGTCGAGCGTCTGCTTCGCAGCCGATACTCCTCGCGAAGACGAAGGGCGATGGGTGAGAGGAGGGAAGGGAATGGTGGTCGACGTTGCGGGACGTGTCATCGCGAATGAGGCGGCAAGCCGAATGACGCGATCTCCTCGGTTGTTGGCAGCGCGGCGCTGTCGCGCGTTGTAAGGGGGAAGGGCGCTCTCGCGCTTTGTAGGGGAAGGACGCTATCAAGTGTTGTAGTTGTAGTAGGAGGACGCTCTCGCGCATTTCTCTCTTGCGCGTAGCGCGCGAGAGAAATGCTCTGCCGCTCCTCCGAGGTTCTAAGCGCGTTGATCGCGTGGCGATCAACGTTGCTATAGTCCCCCCTCGCTTTTGAGGCAACGCTATGACTGTCGAAACACCGCAAGGCTCCGCCTCAGCACCAGGTCGTGGCCTGACGAGTGGCCGCCCGCCGGGTCGCCATGCGTTGCTGTTCATCCTGATCACAATCTTCATCGACACGGTCGCATTTGGAATCATTATTCCAGTGCTTCCGAAACTTATTGCGGAACTTGGCGATACCACGATCAGTGATGCTGCCGGTTACGGCGGATTGCTGATGTTTGTGTTTGCACTCATGCAATTTATCTTCGCACCCATTCTCGGTGGCCTGTCAGATCGTTTCGGGCGTCGCCCTGTGTTGCTGCTTTCTCTCGCCGTGCTGGGAATCGACTACATCATCATGGGCTTTGCCAATAGCATCTTCTGGCTGTTTCTCGGTCGGTTGGTTGCGGGAGCAGCTGCTGCGACGTTTGCAACGTCCAATGCATACATTGCCGATATCACACCGGAAGAGGATCGGGCGCAGAAGTTCGGGCTCATCGGTGCAGCCTGGGGCATCGGTTTTGTCATGGGGCCGGCGATCGGTGGGTTACTCGGTGACATAGACCCGCGGCTGCCATTTTTTGTTGCTGCGGGCCTCGCGCTCGCGAACGTTGTCTATGGACTGTTGGTATTGCCTGAGACGCTTGCGCCTGAGAATCGACGCTCGTTTTCGATCAAACGCGCGAACCCCGTGGGCGCAATTCGTTCAATGTCGAGCTATCCGATTGTTATCGGCTTGTTTGGTGCCTATGTCCTCTACATGGTTGCGCACGACGTAAACCCATCGGTCTGGACGTATTACGTTCTCCACAAGTTTGAATGGAGCAGCGCACAGATTGGTGTTGCGCTGGCTGTGGTCGGGCTATCTGGGGCTATCGTTTCAGGCACCGCGGTAGGCCCGACGGTCAAAGCGCTTGGCGAGGCACGCACGGCATACCTCGGTTCGATACTCACGGCGATCAGCTTCTTCGGTTATGCCTTCGCCAGTGAGGACTGGATGATCTACCCCTGCATCGTTATCGGCGCCGGCATGGGTCTGATCATGCCGGCCCTGCGTAGCGTCATGTCGTCGGCCGTGCCAGGCAACGCGCAGGGCGAGCTGCAGGGCGCGATCGCATCGATACAGGGCCTCACTGCGATATTCTCACCACTCATCATGACCCAGACTTTCCGGTACTTTTCTTCACCGGATGCGATTGTTGTTTTCCCGGGTGCGTCCTTTTTCCTGGCCGGCACACTCATGCTCGCAACGTTGGTCGTAGTCTTCGGAGTGTTGCGGGTGCGTACACCTGACCTGCCAGGCGCGAGCTAGCGTCGCGGGCGAATAAGAGCTAATTAGGAGATCCTCAGTTGACTACCACGCCTTTTGAAGCGTTTGACGCAGCCGCAATTCACGAAGGAAACAAAGCTCTTGGCTTCGACCACGACGCGATAGCAGAGCAGACCCACGAGCTACTCGGGCGCATGACGCTGGCCCAGAAGATCAACGAGATTCGCGGCCTTCAACCCGAGCCGATCGAAGGCCTGTATTACGCAGGCGGTGATGATGAGCTGGGTATTGCTGCGTGGAAAATGGTGGACGGTCCGCGCGGAGCACGCACCGGCAAGGCGACGGCGTTTCCCGTTGCTATCGCCCGTGCGGCCAGTTTCGATGTGGACCTCGAGCGGCGGGTCGGTAAGGCGATTGGGCTGGAAACCCTGGCTAAAGGCGGCAACGTTCTACTCGCGCCATGCATCAACCTGCTGCGTCATCCAGGTTGGGGCCGAGCACAGGAGTCCTACTCGGAAGACACGCACTTAACGGGCGCGATGGCGGTGGCCTTTGTCAGTGGCGCTCAGAATCACGTGCTGACTAGCCCGAAACACCTTGCGCTCAACAATCTCGAGAACACGCGGTTCGATCTGACGAGCGATGTCGATGCGCGAACATTGCACGAGTTGTATCTGCCGCACTTCAAACGCTGTGTGGTGGAAGCTCAGGCGGCGTCGGTCATGAGTGCATACAACCGCGTCAATGGCGTTTATTGCGGCGAGCATCCTGAGTTGCTCACCGACACGCTGCGCCGTCGCTGGGACTTCAAGGGATTTGTCGAGTCCGACTGGTTTCTAGGCGTGCGCTCAACCTCAGAGTCGATCAAGGCTGGTCTCAATATTGAGATGCCATTCGGAAAATTCTTCTCGGACAAGAAGATCGCCGCAGCAATAGAAGCTGGTGAGCTCACTGATGAGGATATAGACACAGCAGCCTACTGGTCGCTGTATCAGAAAGTCGCCTGGAGTATTGAGGAAGGCAGCGTCGCGGGTGATAGCGGCTCGATCGCAGTGGTGGAAAGCGATGCCCATCTGGACCTGGCTCGCGAAGCGGCCCGCAAGTCGTTCGTGTTGCTTAAAAACTCGAGTGACGTGTTGCCGATAGATCGTCGTTCCACGCGCCGGATCGCGGTGGTCGGTGACCTCGCTGACACCGTCAACCTGGGTGATCGGGGCAGCTCCATGGTCACCTCAACGAAGGTCATCACACCGCTGGCCGGTTTGCAGGCTGAGGCTGGCGATTGTGACCTCCGCTTCTTCGCCACTGATGCGGATTTTGCTGAACTGGGAGAGTTCGATGTCACGATTGTCATTGCGGGGCTGACCTATCTGGATGAGGGCGAGTTTATCCCCAGCGCCCAGGCGGAAAGTGATGGTGATGATCTTGCTCGCGGTGGCGATCGTGATTCGCTGAACCTGCCAACCGACCAGCGTGACTTGATCGAGCGGGCAGCGGCCGCATCATCGCGCTGCGTAGTCGTTCTACAAGGCGGTTCCGCGATCGTCGTGAGCGATTGGCTTGCGAGCGTCGACGGCTTGCTCATGAGCTGGTACGGCGGCTGCCAGGGGGGCGCTGCGCTGGCACAGGTGATCTTTGGGGATGCAGACCCCGGCGGCCGGTTGCCAGTATCGATTCCCAGAAGCGAGAAAGACCTCATGGAATGGGATACCCAGGCGCTAGCGGTTCCGCATGACCTGCTGCACGGCTACCGTTGGCTTGATGCCCATCAGTCCACGGCAGAGTTCTGTTTTGGTTACGGCTTAAGCTACAGCGCATTTGAGCTGAACGATTTGCAGGTGCAGAGAAACGGCGACGGCTTCGTCGTCACGGTCAGTGTCGCAAACACGGGATCTGTTCGTGCAACCGCCGTACCTCAACTCTATGTCAGCGTGCAGAACTCCCAGGTAATGCGGGTGCCGACCGAGCTTAAGGGGTTTGCCTCGCTCGAACTCGACGCGGACGAAACGCGTTTGGTGCAGTTTCAGGTAGCGGACGAAGAGCTGTGTTTCTTCGATGAGGCAGTTGACGATTTCAGGTTAGAGGCGGCGGACTACGTTTTTCGCGCTGGCCAGAATCTGGTCGAGTTGCCATTGCTGCGTCACTGGCGCTTCGACGGGTCGGCCTGGAGCGAGACCCGCCCCGGTTAATCATGGACGACGCCACGAGTTTCCTGCATCAGGCCTTTGATGAAGCGGTCGCAGCGGCAGGGCTATCCGCTGACGCCTCGTACTGGCCTGACCTGCCCGAAGGATCAAAGTTGCTGGCCGTCGGTAAAGCCGCGCCGGCAATGCTGCAGGCTGCGCGTGCGCGTTATGGGCCCTTGCCCAGCCTCGTCGTTACCAGTGAGTTTGTTGACTGTTCAGCTCTTGCTGCAGACGTTGAGGTGCATCGCGGCTCGCACCCCGTGCCGGATGAGCGTTCAGCCGCCGCCGCGTTGGCCGTCCTTGGCTTTGTTTCTGCAATGTCTGCGCGCCAGGCGTTGCTATGCCTGATTTCGGGGGGCGGCTCGGCGCTGCTGGCAGCGCCCATTGAAGGCGTTACCCTGAAGGACAAAGCCGCGTTGGCAAAAGCCCTGCTGGCAAGCGGGGCTAGCATTAGCGAGATCAACACGGTGCGCGCAGCTACCTCACTCGTAAAGGCTGGTGGCTTGTTGCGCGCAGCAGCGCCAGCGCTCGTTCATACGCTACTGGTATCCGATGTGCCCGGTGATGACCCGGCGATGATCGCTTCAGGTCCAACGCTGCCACAGCAGTCCGACCCGATAGCTGCGACGGCAGTACTCGATCGCTATGGTATCGCTGCGCCGTCTATTCGGCTGGCGCTCAAAGCGCCTATGGAGCCGATCGGTGAGCCGACAAACAGCGGTCAGATTTCGGTGGTGGCCAGCCCGGCCGTCTCGTTGGCATCGGTAGAGCGCTGGGCGAAGCGGCGCGGCATTGGCGTGCGAATATTGGGTGATGCCATCGAAGGTGAGGCGCGCGATGTCGCCCGCGCCGATGCGAAGCTTGCACTCAATCTGGCGTGGGGCAGTCAGCGCGATCAGCTGCTGCTGGCGGGCGGAGAAACCACCGTAACGGTACGTGGCAAGGCCGGTCGCGGTGGCCGCAACAGCGAATACGCGCTAGCGCTGGCGATCGCGCTCGACGCACATCCGCGCATATGGGCGCTCGCGGCCGATACCGATGGTATCGATGGCAGTGGCCCGCATGCCGGCGCCTTTGTCAGGCCGTCGACACTTGCCGACGCGGCTGAGCGAGGAGCGGATGCGCGAGCCCATCTTGATGGCCACAACTCGGCAACGTTCTTTGCCCACTCCGGCGATTTGCTGGACACCGGTGCAACCGGTACGAACGTGAATGACTTTCGCGCGATCTTCATTCGTGCGGCACGCCGCGACTGACGGCATTTTAACGGGAGACAAATCGATGCGAATTGGCTTTGTGGGCACTGGCCTCATGGGAGCGCCAATGGCCGGCCATCTGCAGGCGGCTGGCCATGAGCTGATCCTGCTGCCGCACCGGACTCCCGCACCAGAGACGCTTCTAGACGGCGGTGCCCAAATCGCCGCATCAGCGGCGGAGCTCGCTCGCGCCAGCGAAGTAGTGATTGCCATTGTTCCGGACACGCCCGATGTCGACGATCTGTTGTTCCGCGGTGACGGCTTGGCGTCCGGGCTGCAAAGAGGCGCACTGTTCATCGACATGAGCACGATCTCACCCGTAGCCACACAGGGCTTTGCGGAGAAGCTCTCAGCGCTCGGTGTGGGCTATGTTGATGCGCCGGTCAGCGGAGGTGATATCGGCGCCCGCGCCGCAGCTCTTACCATCATGGTGGGTGGGGCGGACGCCGATGTCGCGCGGGCGATGCCCCTGTTTGAAGTGATGGGTAAAACCATCACGCATCTCGGCCCGGTCGGTACAGGTCAAACCTGTAAGGCGGCCAATCAGATAGTGGTTGGCGTCACGCTGAATGCGGTGGCGGAAGCGCTGGTGTTTGCGAGCCGGGCCGGCGCAGACCCGACCAAAGTGCGCAGTGCCCTCCTGGGCGGCTTTGCGTCGTCGCGAATTCTCGAGGTTCACGGCCAGCGAATGCTGAATGGCGACTTCGCGCCAGGTTTCAAGGCTGGACTGCACGCGAAGGACCTCGCGATCGTTCTGGATCAGGCGGAGCAGATGGGCCTAGCCCTGCCCGCCACGGCTATTGTGCGGGACCACCTGCTCGCTCGAATGCAGGAAGGCGAAACTGACGCTGATCACTCGATCATAGTGAAGGAAGTGGGTGCGCTGACGGGCTAGCAGGCCCTTGAATCCCAGCTCGTTGCTGGCGCCCATTGCCACTCGCCGGCGAACGATTCGGTTAAAACTGACGATTGAGTCTGCACAGCTCTGCTTGAATTAACGTTCCCGAGTCGCTACAAGTGTTCGTGGGAAGGTGAACCGTCCTGTAGCACAGTGCAGCAGGCTGGACACATAGTTTGAAGAAGTAGAGGAACGACATGAACGAGAACCGAGACATGCGCGCAACCGGGGCGACAACCGCTGCCGTCGGCGGTGCTGCCGCCAGCGAACTGGCTACGAATAAGGTACTGCGCAATACCTACATGCTGCTCGCCATGACCCTCGCATTCAGCGCGGTGACGGCGTACATCTCCAGCGCGATGGGTTTTCAACTGCAAAGCCCCTGGCTGTTTCTTGGCGGCATGATCGGGCTGCTGGTGTTAGTGAATTTCACCGCCAACTCTATTTGGGGGCTTCCAGCAGTGTTTGCCTTCACGGGTTTTGTCGGCTTTATGGTGGCGCCGATTATCGGCCTGTACGTAGACGCCGGAGCGGGTGACCTCGTGATGCAGGCCCTGGGAACGACGGCCGTCGCCTTTGTCGGTTTGTCGGCTTATGCGCTCATCAGCAAGAAAGACTTCTCGTTCATGTCCGGCTTTCTGGTTGTAGGCGGTATCGTGCTGATGGTTGGCGTTGTCGCATCGCTCATCTGGGATATCGGCGCGGCTCGGCTCGCAATCTCCGGTGGCTTTGTCCTGTTTTCGAGCTGCCTGATCCTGTGGCAGACGAGCGCGATCATCCACGGCGGTGAGCGCAACTACATTCAGGCCACGGTCTCGCTGTATCTCAGCATCTACAACCTGTTCATGAGCCTTCTGCACATCTTTGGTGTGATGGACGATTAACTCCGCAAACGACTGACCCACCCGCCGGAGAGCCTTCTCCGGCGGGTATGATCTGGGCAATGCCTGGATTGAACTTTCCACAAGACCTCCCCAAGCCCTCAGTTCGAACGCGAGTCCTGTCGCAGTTTGTGGTCGGCGGCGTGCTCAGCTGCGGCGTTCTCGCCGTTGTTCTATGGCTCGCTCAAGGCGCCGTCCCGGATGCGGGGGTGCAGCCACGCGGGTTTGCGCAAGAGCTTGCGCAGATCGATGTGGCCGCTTTAGACCCCGAAGCGTGGTACCCGATTGTCGGTAGCGATCCGTTGTGCAGGCAGGATTGCGCTCAACCGCACAAGGCCTATCGTTTCGATTTTGACAGGCCCGTGCCCACGGGAGAGGTTGCGATTTACGTGCCGCTCTACGGTGCAGCCGAGTTCTGGCTAAACGGCCAGATCGTCGGCCGTACCGGGAGAATGCAGCCGCCAATAAGCGATGGCGGATATCGCCCCTACTACGTCGATCTCCCCGGCCAACCGATGTTCGAGCAAGGCAATCAACTGCTCGTGCTCGTCGCGGGGTTCGATAAGGGCGGCCATTCACTGGGTCCGGTGTATATCGGCCCGGCGGCTGAAATGCGTCGTGCTCATAGCTTTGCCTGGCTCCTACTCGTCGATGCCATGGCGGTGTCCGTGGGCATTATGCTGTTTCTGCTGTTACTCGCGGCCATGCTCTATCTGCAAACCGGACGATCGACGATCTATCTGTGTTTTATGGCGTTGCTGGCTTTTGCCTGTCTGCGCGCAGGCTTGCGCCTGTCACCGGATTGGCCTGCGGGTCATGACGTCAGGATGCCGATCTATTTTCTAGGCACCTTCGGTGTCCTGCTATCATCGACGTTGCTTGTCAGACGGCTCGCCGAACGACAGTTCGACCATCTCGAAGCCTTGATGATGGCGATCACCGGTATCGCAGTGATTGCTATCACAGCGGCCCTGTCCGTCGCTCGGCTCGATGCCTGGCTCGTTGGAGTCGCGGTTACGCAGGTAACGGCGGTTGTTGCTGCCGGCTACCAGATCTGGTTGCTCGCGGGGGTTCTGCCACGAACGCCGAGGCGCTTTGGGCCTTTTGTGGTGTGTTTGTTCTTTCTGTCTATCGCGCTTGTTCTTCAAGAAGTAATCAGCCATCGGTTGTTCGGACCGTTAATAATCCCTACGTCTCATCTTGCGATTCTTCCGCTGATACTCGCACTGACAATCGTGATTGCTGAACGGTATCAGGCGACGCACGTGGGCCTGCTCAGCGAGCGCCAGAAGCTTGTCCGTGAGCGGGAGAGGCTACGCTCAGATATTCACGACGGTGTGGGTGGTGAGCTGGCAGGATTGCTGCTCCAGGCAAAGCGGGGGCAAATCGATCCGAGCTCGTATGCAACTGCACTGGAAAACAGCATTCGAGATTTACGCGTGATGATCGATTCTCTCGACCCACGCTTGGGAACAGACCTTGCATCCGCACTCGGCGTGCTGCGATCGCGCCTGCAGCCCTGGGTTGAGGGGTGTGGCTTTGATTTTCGGTGGCGAAACGAGTTACCGCCTGGCATCCAGCTAGGTGAAGAAAAGCTGCTTACCTTGTATCGGCTGATTCAGGAACTGGCCGCGAATGCCGTGCGCCATAGCGGGGGCGATGAGATTGTTGCTGAGTTTTCGCTGGATCAGTCGCACCTGTTGCTGCGCTTCGGTGACAACGGAGGAGGTATTCCCGACGCCTTCGAGCCCGGTGTCGGCATGCAAACGATACACTCACGAGCGAAAAGCCTGGGCGCTTCCATCGAGCAGACGTCCTCGGCTGACGGCTTGATCTGGACCCTCACGATGAGTATCGACAGCACAACTCGCAACTGAGGTGATTGTGAATATCCCGAGTATCCCGAGTATCCCGAGTATTCGGGGTATGGGGTTTGGCAGATCTCGCGCTAGTCTTGTCCACAAACCAGGACCCCAACTCGCCCATGGTTAGCAAAATCAACTCCGCTTGCGTGGAGGTCGTTCTCGTCGAAGATGACAAAACACAGCGCGTAGCGCTGGGCGAGGAGTTGACTGAATTTCCCGGCTGGCTGCTGGCCGGTAGTGCCGAGACGCTCGCGCAGGCCCGCGAGTTAGGAGTCAAAGCCGGACAATGGTGGTTGATCGATCTGGGTTTGCCCGATGGGGATGGGGTGGAGTTGATTCCGAACATCGTCGATGCTGGCGCACAGGCTCTGGTGCTCAGCGTATTTGGCGATGAGGCTCATGTATTGGCGGCGTTGCGTGCCGGTGCCTGCGGGTATCTCGTAAAAGGGGAGCAGGCTCTGAGTACTGGTTTGAGCCAGGCTATCGAGGGTTACGCGCCGTTGTCGGCCAGCGTTGCAGGCTATCTGGTTGATGCGCTACGCCGAGACGATCAATTGAGCAGCAAGCCGAAAGGGACCGCTTCACCGCCACTCAGCCCGCGAGAAATGGAAACGCTCGATGCGCTGAGTAGAGGCTACACCTATCGGGAGATTGCGCAGCTGCATAGCGTCAGCTACCACACCGTTGGTGACCACGTGAAATCCATCTACCGAAAGCTTGCGGTTAGCAGCAAAGCACAGGCGGTTCACCGGGGACTTCTCATGGGATTGGTATCCGTCGACGACTCGCTGTAACAGTCGGAACCTGAACTGACGGACGGTGGCAGATTCCCGTCAGCGGCCGTTCGGCTTCGTGTATTTGATATGTCTGTTATCGCCCCATTGCAGACTGTTTGGTTGGCGATATGCTTGAGACTTTCGATTCGGAGGTTGGCAAATGGATTGGGATGCTATTGGAGCAATAGGGGAAGTTATCGGAGCCACCGCTGTTATGGTGACGCTCGCTTATCTCGCCTTGCAGGTTCGACAGAATACTCGTGCGTTGCGAGCCGCGAGTATCGACTCGATGACGAACATTGCCAACGATATACGCACAAATCTGTTCAGCGATCCAGAAATAACCTCAATCTATATGAGCGGCTTAAGTGGAGCTGATAGTCTGAACGACTTGGAGCTGGAACGATTTCGCCTGCTCATGACGAATGCATTGTGGGCGTTGTGGAACGCCTACACTCAGGCTCAACTTGGGGAAAATCAATCCTGGCAGGCGCAGAAACCGCTATTACGTCGTTTTCTGTCTCAACCGGGTGGCCTTTGGTATTGGAACACCTACAAGAACGAATTTTCGCGAGAGTTTCGTGCCGAAGTAGACCTAGTGCTTCAACAGGCTAAGTGACTAAATCCGTCCGCAGCTGGCCGTTCTGAGACTCGCTATTCGCGAATTCGAATGGCTGTTCTGGAAAAATCTGCAGTGCGCGGAGACTGATCGTTAGACCCTCTACGACCCGTACCGAATCAGGCTGAACTATTCCTCATCGAACCCTATTGGCGAGCGGGTTTCAAAGTCTTGTTTGGATTTCCACGTCACATCCACCTCCTCGATCTTGCCACCTTTTCGCAAGTAGTCAGCTACGTCAGCGGCTAGTTTTTCACGCTCAGGTTCTTTCAGAACTTCATCGCCGGTTCCCGTTTGCATGTTTCCTCCAGCGGGTTGGATACGGGCGGACAAAATCGTATTGACGATGAACGACATAATCGTGACAGAAAAGTTTCAACTTAATGACGATTTTGGCTGGGCAGGAGGCGCCTGGAAGGAGAGGTTGAAAGGCTGCTAAAGAGAGGGCGGATGTTCACCCGAGTAGCAGCGACCGGCATCAGTTTGCCCAATGCTGTCTTCATCAATCGTTCATGCGGTGTTAACTGGCTTGTCACGCACGCTAAATAGCCTTCCTGAACTTGGTTAGTTTTTGGGAGATACGATATGCGTCAAAGAACTTTTGTCTTTTTTACCTGTCTATTTTCGCTGTTGGGGGCGAGCGCTGCCCTTGGCGATAACGATCACTACAAGCAGCACCAGAAGGGAGAACGGTTTGCCTTCGCGCTAGTAGGTGACGGTCCGTACGCTGAGGATCAAGAGCCGAAGTGGGACGAAACTATTCGTCAGATCAATCGAGATCGTGATGTCAGGTTCGTTAATCACGCAGGCGATATCAAGGGTGGTGGCGAGATGTGCACCGATGAGTTGTTGGTGCGGCGCTTTGATCAGTTGCAGCAGCTACGCAGGCCGCTGGTTTATACGCCAGGCGACAACGAGTGGACAGACTGCCACCGCACGAGCAACGGCAGTTATGTGCCTACCGAGCGCTTGGACTTTATTCGCAATCTGTTCTTCCCGTACCCTGGCTATACGACGGGCGGCCGCTATATGCGTGTGCAAACGCAAGCAAATGCCGAAGGCTTCGAGAAGTTCGTCGAGAACACGTTGTTTCTCAAAGAGCGTATTGTGTTCTCACAGATACACGTAGTGGGCAGCAACAACAACCTGCGTCCGTGGGATCAGCTGCCGGATGGTGACTTACCCCTTGAGAGGGAAGCAGAATTCGCGGAGCGAAGCGCCGCAGGTGTCGAGTGGTTAAAGCACACCTTCATGGTGGCAAAGAAGCTTCGCGCTCCTGGTGTTTTCCTGACGATCCATGCTAATCCGAATTTCAACGAAGACCGTACTAGCGAAGGCTTGCGCGGAGGCTTCAACAGTTTTCTGGATGTATTAGAAGAACAAGTCGCTGATTACGGTAAGCCAGTTGTCATCGCGCACGGCGATAGTCACTTTTTCCGAATGGACACTCCCTACCTACTACCCTGGTACTACAACGATAATGCTGCCACTTCAGAAGAAAACAGGAAGATTGGCAACCTGATCAGGGTCGAGACCTTTGGACACTTCGATAATCACTGGGTGAAGGTAGAGGTGGACCCGAATGACGACGCCGTCTTTCGGGTAGTACCACGGGTTGTAAAAGCTAACTTGTAATCTCCATCGCACAAGGAGCACTCCACGCTTTGCTGCTGGGGTGCTCTTGTACTTGCCTTTTCAACGTCCAGACTTCACCCATGTCGAGTTACACTCGATCTTCGAGATAAACTTGGAAGTACGTGGGTGTTGTTTGGAAGCCGGTCTGAGCCAAGCAACAGGCTGCTTGCAATGGCAATTCGAACATCTTATTTGAAGCAGAGCGTCCATATGATCTGACTCTGCCTGTCGGCTCAACGCTGAGCTGTCACAACTAGCCAGCCGCGCCAGTGTGCGCTCGTTCTCGAATCCTGCCGCAATGCATGTGACGCGGTTGGCGTTTTCCTATGAATCCCGACAGTTCGGGATAACCCATCGGCACTCGTAACTTTAAGAATTCGGCGCCGAAGCAGGACGCTTCGACACCAGTCTTAAAGGAGACGATTGACATGATTCGCACCGTATCTTCACTTACCTTGATGAGCTTGCTGGCGCTCTCTCTAACAGCCTGCAGTGGCGGTTCTTCCTCCAGCAATAGCAACGACGTTGGCCTGGGCAGCACACCACCCCCCTCGCCAGTACGCACGAAAACCTTTGATTTTGACGCCGACGGTATCGGCGAGGCGGTTGAAGAAGTTACTTACGATCGCGAGGTGCTGAGCCCCAGCCAGTATCGATACGACGATGACAACGATGGCGTTTGGGATTACCTCGGCCGCTACGAATACGACGCCGCCGGCAATATGGTGGTGCGCGCTTGGGACGATGATGCTGATGGTATCGATGACACCGTTGAAACTCGGACGTTCGACGTTGCTGGCAACACGCTGGAGCTGGTTACCGACTACGATGGCGATGCCATCGCTGATCGTATTCAGACCTGGACCTACACCAGCGCCGGGTTGGTGGCTTCGTTCGCTGATGACTTCGATGGCGATGGCGTAGATAACTACGCTGAATACACCACGTACTCAACCGACGGCGATGTCCTGACCAAGCGGCAGGATCAATCGGCGGATGGAATTGATGATCGCATTGAGGTTTGGACGTACTCAGCGCCGAAGACGAAGGCTACCTATCAGTTGGATAGTGATGCTGATCTGAACTGGGACGAAGAATGGTTCTATACCTATACCCCAGATGTCCGCTTGCTCACGTTGAGAAAAGACCTGGATGCAGACGGTCTCATTGACTACGACCGAGCCGATACCTACACAACGCTAGCCAATGGCGATCTGCAGTCGGACATCGCCGTTGATTCGAATAACGATTCGGTTGTCGATGAGCGCTGGGTGCGGGTTTACAGCCCGGATCGATTGATTGTGGCCGAAAGCAAAGATTTGAACGCCGATGGTGGCTTTGAGCAGGGCTTTGAATACGAGCGAGATAGCGCAGGCAATATCGTTGATCACGAGCGCTATACCAATGAGGTGCTGGTCTGGCAGCAAACGCACGCTTACAACGAAGATAACCTGGTCACGCGACAGGAGACGGATCTGGACGCTGATGGGTCGGTCGATCGAATCGATACCACCACCTACAGCAACTGGGATATCGAGGAAGTGGTTCGCTGGTTCTGATGCGGTGACAAAGCAGCGGTAGTGCACGAGCCTGGGCTAGGCTTCTCACCCAGGCTCTGCACATTGCTAGTCCGGCACGAAAGCTTCTCGCCCGGCTCTGAAATTGAAGAAACCGTTGCCCGCGTTTCTGTTTATTAGCGGCCGGTTGAACATCGGGTGGTGCAGGCTTCGCACCTCGTGCTCCAACTCGATGATCGTCTCACCCGAGTCCGGATCAAAGATTTCCACGAATCGGTACTGATGCGCATCAGATTCCTCGGTGATTCGACCTGCCTCTAGAAGCTGTTCGTGGGGGCCCGAAAAGTTGCTCAGATAGACGGCAATATGGTGACCGTCATAGTCGGCAATATCGCCCGCTGTTTCTTCGAAAATCAGTTGCTGGTAGCGGCCCATCTGTACCGACGCGCGGCCTTCGCTGACAGTGACGGGTGAGCCGATGACTTGCTCATAGAACCGCGCGACGCCAGCTGCACCGCCCTCGGGTATAGGGTAGGTCGCGTAGTGAATGCCCAGTGATGGTCCAGTGGCGCCAGGTGTCCTGACGTCGAGCTGGTTGCCCCAGGGGCAGGTAATCTGCCAATGCTTGTCGCTTGTCTTGTCGATATCGAATTTGCTGCCTTCGAGCGCTGGCTTGGCAAAGCGCAGCCCCGCCTCTATGTCGCTTAGATCGTTGACGACGAGGCCGATTCGGCCGCGCCAGCGCTGTGCGTCACCACGTGGGAGGTGGAACTGCGTTTCGCCGGCATTTACCCACGTGTTGAAGGTTCCGAAATCCATATATGGATCCCGGGTAAGACCCAGCGCGGTCACGTAAAACGCGGTGGCCACTTCGAGGTCGGGCACAGTCAGATTGATGTGTTCGAGTAGAACGATGTTGCCAACGTCTCCGGCGCGGCGATCAAAGGTCTGGCTCATGGGCTATTCCTGTCGGTGTATCGGGACCCGGTTATAGTAGCGTGATGAGTACCGACCAAGACCAACTCCTAAATGCCATCACGGCGCTCGTTCCGAATCTGATGAACGCCATCGATGGTCTCAACAAAGCGTCCCGTTATCTGCATCCTCCGCACCTGAGCGAATTGCTGGCCGCCGTTGCGCCAATGGCGGAACCGCTGGAGCAGGGCCGCGACGTGTTCGTGCAGGCAGACTGGCCCGAACATATGCTCGGCTTCTGCGATCAGCTGCTGCTATCGACCGAACAGACCTTGAACGCGTATTCGGACCTCGCGGATGCCGCGAACTCGGCAGACGGTGTCATGTCGGCGTATCGGGCTCTTCGATTTAGCAGCCGCGCGAAGGAAGCGCTGTACCCGGTGAGTGCTGCATTGCCGCCGGTGAGTCGTTTCTTTCTTGATCCCCGGCATAGAGCTGATGAGGTGGTCGTTGCGCGCTGTACAGATGTGGATTTCGCGCGGGAAAACACCGGTGTCATGCATGTTGAGAATGACAAGGATCAGCGTGGGGGATTCTCGCTTTACGTACCGGAGTATCTTGATACCAATGTCAGCTATCCGGTGGTGTTTGCGCTGCATGGTGGTTCTGGCCATGGTCGAGACTTCTTCTGGAGTTGGCTCCCGGTCGCGCGGAGCCATGGATTCATCCTGGTGGCGCCGACATCGGTAGAACGTACCTGGTCGCTAATGGAGCCAGAGCAGGACAGCAAACGGCTTGCCGCGATGCTGGCCTATGTGGAGGAGCATTGGCCAATCGATGAGGCTCGCCGCTTGATCACTGGCATGAGTGACGGCGGCACATTTAGCTGGCTTGAGGGCTTGTTCGGGGACGTAGGCTTTACTCACCTGGCGCCAATGTCGGCAAGCTTCCACCCCATGTTGATGGAGGGGGCAGACCCGGAAAGGATGCAAGGACTGCCCGTATACCTGGTGCACGGAGCGCTGGATTGGATGTTTGAGGTGGCGAGTGCGCAGGCGGCCGACCAGGCGCTGCGTCAGGCAGGCGCGAGTGTTATCTATCGTGAGATTGCTGACCTGTCGCACACGATGGCATCGGAGGAAACCGGTGCCATCGCGGACTGGCTCCGTCTCCCCTAGGACATTGCCGGCATGGGCCGCTCGGTTGCCTCATAGCAGGTGACTTCAACGGAAGCTGGTGGGTTTGCCGCCATTGCGCCCTGAAAAGCCGCCATGTGTGGCGTTGCAAAGTGAGCAACCAACGCGGCTTCCGTCGTCCAACGCTCAGTGATGCGCATGCTGCCCGCGTCGCCGATTTCCTGGCTGAACGTATAGTCCTCGCAGCCGTCTTCTGCTCGGCTCGCAGCTTCCATGGTGATGATGGCCTCTCGCATCGCATCGATGTTTTCAGGCGTGCTTGTGATCTTGGCGTTGATGACGATCATGTTTGCTTTCCTTGTTTTCAGTTACGGATTGAGTAGCTGGTTGATCTCGGGTGGAAACAGGCTTGGCTGCGCGGAGCTTGCGCTCATGCCGAAATGCTCCATCGCGTAGCTCACTCGTGCATCGGGGCCCCGACGGTCCCGGCCGAAGCGGTTGCCGAGGCCTTCGACGTGCCGCAGCCGTGGTTTCAGGCCACATTGATTGGCCACCTGAATGGCCAGCCCTGGCCGAGCGTTCAGCTCCAGTAGCATGGGCCCACGATCGCGGTCGATCACCATGTCGGTGCCGAGATAGCCGAGTTCTGTCACTTCGAAGCAGCGTGCTGCCTGCTCCAGCAGCCGGCGCCAGTTGGGGATGGAGATCTCAGACAGCAATGCGCCGGTGTCTGGGTGCCGGTCGATCACGCGGTTGTGCTGGACAGCGCTCAGCGCCTTGCCGGTTGCAATGTCGATACCGACACCCACTGCGCCCTGGTGCAGATTGGCTTTGCCGTCGCTGGCTTTGGTTGCCAGCCGCAGCATGCCCATCACCGGGTAGCCCAGGAAAACGATCAGGCGGATGTCAGGCACACCCTCCACGCTGTAGTCGGAAAAATCGTCGCTGACTCGAACCAGCTGTTCCACCAGCGCAACATCGGCGCGGCCACCCAGTGAGTGCAGACCCGCAATCACGTTGGACAGGTAGCGGCTGAGTGCTGTGTCGGTGATTCGCTCGCCGTTGGATTTGATCAACTCATCGCCGTCACGACCAACAATCACCAGAATGCCTTTACCACCGGAGCCCTGGGCTGGTTTCACAACAAATTCATCGTGCTGCGTCAGTACTTCCCGCGCGCGCCCGATTTCGTGTTGTGTGTGGATGACGTGCAGTAGCTCGGGAACATTCAGCTGCGCCTCCGCGGCGACCAGCTTGGTGTTCAGCTTGTTGTCCACTAACGGATATTGCGAGCGTTCATTGTAGCGAGCGATGTAGCTGACGTTGCGGGCATTCATGCCGAGTATGCCCAGCCCGCTCAACTGCCTGGGTGAGATCCATTCGAGCATTAGCGAAAGCTCGCGAACCTGGTCAGCTCACTGATTCGATAGCCGGTGTAGCGGCCAAGCAGAAGAATCAGCCCCAGCACCACCAGATGCAGCTCCGGGAAGCTGAACGCAAGATGGCGCACGATATTCAGATCCATCACCAGGAAAGCCAGCACAGCAACCAGCAGGCTTCCGCCACCCTGCAGCATGACCTCCTTGGGCCCTTCCTCTTCCCAGATGATCGACATGCGTTCGATCGTCCAGGCGAGGATGATCATAGGGAAGAACGTGATCGTCAGACCGCCAATCAGACCCATCCGGTAGGTGATGACGCTGAAGGCTGAAATGAGTGCGATGACCACGACGATGAGCGCCGCGATGCGGGCCACGAGTAGCAGATTGAGCGCCGACAGGTAGCCTCGAATAATGAGGCCAACACCCACGACCACCAGAAAACTGATCAGGCCCGGGATTAGCTCTGTCTGCAGAAAGGCGAGTGCGATGAGCACTGGCATGAACGTACCGGAAGTTTTCAGCCCAACCAGAAGCCGCATAAACACCACGACGAGTGCGCCGATCGGCAACAGCATGATCAACTTGAACATGCCCTGTTCGGCGATGGGCAGGTCGTAGAGGCTTAGGAAAAAGTCTTCTCCGCCGCCGTTCTCCATGAGCGATAGGGACGAGCGTGTCTCCTCGACAATTGAGAAGTTGACGCGGCTATTGTCGCCGCCTTCCACCTCCAGCAGTGACGGCAGTGCGCTGCGCAGCACAAACAGGTTGCTGACGTTATTCACGGGGCCTGAGAGGGCATCAAAAAGACGCCAGCCATCGTCCCAGACCTGCACCTGTTCCACCGCGCTTTGCCGCCGCCGGCCATCTTCCAGTCTCAGCACCTGTACGGTTCGGGCCGGCACCCCGGCTTGCACGAGAGCCGTAACCAGAACATCCGATGGTGAGTATTGGTCCAGTAGGAGCGTTGCGTTCTGATCGCCGGCGGCGAGGCTGCTACTTAGCTCGTGTGCCAGGGTAAAGCCATCGGCGCTGCGCGGCTCGGCAGCGCTGATCAGCTGGCTCACGGCGGTTTGGTATGGCTCCTCCAAAGGGGGTGGCTGCGGTAGCGGCGGTGGAACCTGCTCTACCTCGTAGGTTTCGTCAGCGGCCAGATCCAGCTTGAAGAAGAGCGTTTGATTACCGGTTGCCGATCGAGTTGACCAACGTGCCCGACGGCCTTCGGCGAGCGCTTCGATGGCATAGCCATAGCCGGCGGAGGCGCTGGTTTCGCCCACGATGCGAAAGCCGTCTTGCTCGGGCGGTAAGTTCAGGCGGGCCATTGCAGGGCCGCCGTTGGCGCGAAACTCGATTCGAGCCTCGACCTGCCAGAGGAGTTGTTGTGCCCCGGGTAGCAGCGGTACGTGGTATTCCGTGACTCTATATGTCGCAAGGCCAATGCCTGCGATCATCAGGATACCGACGACGATGGCAAATGGGCCCAAACGATTCACAATCGGCTACCTGGCGTGTTCGAGACGCTGATCGCCGGTGACTGAAGTTGTCGGCACATGAAAATGGTGACTCGGCCGTTTGCGAAACCCGTGCAGCTGCTGACCGGCTGCTCACATAGCCAGCAGCGTAGGCCTTGATTCGGGATCGTCAGCCCTCTTTTGGAGCTTCAATTCGAGGCTGAACGAATTGCCGGGCAACGTCAACAACGGCCAGGTCGGTGAGAAAGTTGCGTCCGAGAATCAGCTGATGATTCAAGTGCGAGCGGTCGGCCAGCGTGAATTCGAAGCTGTCATTAATATTGCCGATGCGCACGCGCATTAGCACGACGGGGCGTACCTGGCCGTCTTTGTCGGCTTGTTGGATGACTCTCACCTGGCGCACGACAGGGCGCTCCACTTCTTTCTCTTTCTCGTCGTAAGACATGCTGAAGCGAACCCAATCATCGCCATCGCGCTCAAAGCCAACGATATTGATTGCGTGCAGCGAACTGCTCGAGGCGCCCGTGTCGATACGCGCCACGACGTCGAAGCCGGGTGGGTCCAGACGTACGTGCTCGAGCTCACCCACGAGCACCTTATCGTCGCTGGTGACGACCATGGCGGCAGGCGGGCATGTGGGTGCTCGAGCCGCCGTAGCGGGTGCGCAAACTTTGGCCAGCGCCTTCGGTAGCTGGCCTAAGTCCGCACGCAATTCACTGACCGCTGCATTGTCCGCCGACTGCTCGGCAGCAACCAGGGCCTTCAGCTCCTCGATCTGGCTGTCTGTGCTCAGTTGTGCTGCGCTGGCCTGCTCCATTGCGGTCGCGACGGAATCCAGCTTGCCGTCGATCTGCGCAAGCCTGCGGGCGGAGTCCGGATCCAGGGGAGTGCACGCCGTAGCGATGAGGGCGACGAACACCAATGTTGGGCGCAAACAGCGTCGCTCAGCGGCCCGGCTGTTTGGTTGCAGTCGGCTTGTGCCAGCTACCTTCAGATTGCGTCGGTTGATAACGCCATGCTCCAATTGATCTTGCGGGCGCAGTCTACGGCTGGCGTGGCTGTGTCTCAAACGATTGGCGGCGCTGCTTTCTCGAATCGCTGCAAGGATTCTGGCTTCGGATCTAGATAGACTGTATAAATATACAGTTATCGAGAAGAGGCGGATAGGGCTCCTGCATGGCCGAGCATTTCAACGATCGCGACAATTCACCTCCCTCGGGGACTTCTGGCATCGAGCCCGCTCCGTCTGCGCAGGTGTTTAAGGGCCGTGGCGCTGTGTCGAATGCAGCCAGTCGCTACCTCGATACGCACTCGGTTCGCGTCGACGACGGCTGGAGCAACCCGGATATCGGCAAACCCGCACCCGCCCGACAGGTGCTCGCTGATCGAACGCGCACGTTGATCACCCGCAATCGCTCGCCCGATATCTCCTTTGGTCAGTCGATCAATCCGTACAAGGGCTGCGAACATGGCTGCATCTATTGTTTTGCCCGGCCAACTCATACCTATCTGGATCTGTCGGCTGGGCTCGATTTCGAGACGCGGTTGTTCTACAAAACCGACGTCGAACGCCTGCTCGCCGCGGAGCTGACCAAGCAAGCCAGGAAGGGGCGGTGTGAGGTCCTTGCGATGGGTACGAATACGGATCCGTATCAACCCATCGAGGCGGAGCACAAAGTTACCAGGCGTGTGCTGAGCAAGCTGCTCGAGTATCGCCAACCGGTGAGCATCGTGACCAAGAGCGCTCTCATCCTGCGCGATCTGGACGTGCTGACAGAGTTGGCGCGGCATCAGCTGCTGCATGTTTATTTGAGCGTCACCACACTCGACAACCGCCTGAAGGCGAAGCTCGAGCCGCGTACTGCGAGCGGTGCTGCACGCCTGAGAGCTCTTGCCACGTTGTCCGACGCAGGCATTCCCTGTGGCGTAATGGCCGCGCCCATCATCCCCGCCATAAACGATGACGAGATTGAGTCGATTGTGGCCGCTGCGGCGGATCACGGCGCTCGATGTGTTCGTCACATCTTTCTGCGTTTGCCGCAAGAGGTGGCGCCACTGTTTGAGCAATGGCTTGCAGAGCATTACCCGGATCGCGCTGGCAAGGTCATGAACATCGTGCGCGCGAGTAGGGGTGGCAAGGCATATGACGCGGCATGGGGTACTCGAATGCGCGGAACGGGCGCGTTTGCTGATCTGATTGCAGACCGAGTGGCGGCGGCCTGTCGTCGCGCGGGGCTTCCCAAGCCCGGGCAGGAAGGTGCCATGCCGCTCCTGCGCACCGATCTTCTGCGAGTAAATGGTGCTCAAGGGGAGTTGTTTGATCTACCATCGCGCGATGCGTGAACGGGTATTTGAACATCGAGGCAAGGTTTTTGCCCTAAGAGTCACTGATGACGGCGGGCTCGAGCTGTGGATGGATGGCGTCTGTCGTAAGCGCCGAGAGCCATCGGACGAGGAGCCGTACTATGTGTGGACCAATGCCGAGTTGCAGTGGGAGGAACACCACTACATTGAAGCTCGATACTGGCCCAGCACCGCAGCGCTGAAAGTGACGATCAACGGCGAGCCGTTCTACCATCAGGTCATCGACGCGGCTGAGTGAACATGGTTGGCGGCTAAGCCGTCGGGACGTGATGATGCTTCGGCCCACGAACATGTCGCAGGCGCGCAGAGTAGTCTGTATAGACAGAACAGGTGAAGGAGAGAGATATGTCCCAGGTCAACGTGAACCATGAACCGGACGCACAGACGCTGCGGTCATTGCTTGATGCCCAGCGGGCCTCATATCTCGCAGAAGGGGCGGTATCGCTGGATACGCGTCATGACCGTCTTGACCGTGCGATCGCGCTGCTGCGGGCTTATGAAGATCGGCTTGTCGATGCGATGAAGGCTGACTTTGGCCATCGCAGTGTTGAGCAATCTCGGCTGACGGATATCGCCTCGAGCATCGGGCCGCTGAAACATGCAAAGGCAAATACCGCTCGCTGGATGAGGCCCGAAAAGCGCCGGGTCGGACCGTTCCCCCTCAACTTGCTGGGCGCCAAGGCGCGAGTGGAGTTTCAACCGCTTGGGGTGATCGGGGTCATCAGTCCCTGGAACTTCCCGGTGAACCTCACGTTCAGCCCCCTTGCTGGCATTTTTGCCGCGGGCAACCGCGCCATGATCAAGCCATCGGAGCTGACGCCAGCAACATCCGAAGTGATGGCCCAGGCCGTTGCTGAACACTTTGACCCATCCGAGCTTGTCGTTGTGACCGGCGGACAGGAAGTAGGCGCTGCCTTCTCAGCACTGCCGTTTGATCACCTGCTGTTCACCGGTGCGACCTCAGTTGCGAAGCACGTTATGAAAGCGGCGGCGGAAAACCTTGTGCCGGTGACGCTGGAGCTCGGCGGTAAGTCGCCGGTGGTGGTTGGTCGCACTGCGATGCTCGATGCGACCGTGGACTCCATCATGACCGGCAAAATGATGAACGCCGGGCAGATTTGCCTCGCGCCGGATTACACCTTCGTTCCCGAAGAGCGAATGCAGGATTTTGTGTCTGCTGCCCAGCGCTCGGTCGAGCGCATGTACCCAACGCTGCTCGACAACGATGACTTCACGAGCGTTATTAACGATCGACACTTCGATCGCATTCGCCGTTACGTCGATGAGGCCCGAGAGTCAGGCGCTCAGGTTGTCGAGCTCAACCCTGCCGGCGAAGATTTTGGTCAGCAACCAACACATAAGATCCCACCCACGTTGATTGTCGATCCTGATGAGTCGCTGGCGGTGATGCAGGAGGAGATCTTTGGTCCGGTCATGCCTCTGAAAAGCTACAAATCCGTCGATGAGGTTGTCGACTACGTAAATGATCATCCGAGGCCGTTGGGGCTGTACTACTTCGGCAACGACAATGACGAACAGCGCAATGTGCTGGATAGAACCACCTCCGGGGGCGTCACGATCAACGATGTGGTTATGCACGTGAGCCAGGAAGACCTGCCGTTTGGTGGTGTCGGGCCCTCAGGTATGGGCTCCTATCATGGCGTTGACGGGTTCCGAACGTTCTCGCACGCCAAAGCGATCTTCACCCAAAGCAAGGTGAACGTTGCCGAGCTTGCCGGCTTGCGTCCACCCTATGGTGATAAGACGCGTAAAGCCGTGCGGCAGCAGATTGATGGTTGATAGCTGTGGCTAGTCGCGGTAGTAGCGTGACGGATGCGCTGCAGTGGCAGCGCAGCCAGTTCGCGCGCCAGGGCTTCGTGGTTGTGCCGGACCTGGTTCCGCAAGCGTTGCGCGACAGCGTCGCGGCATCCATAGCTCATGCGCTCAACCCGTTGCAGGGGCCCGCGGAGTTCGAAGCAGATGTTGGCTATCCGGGTGCCCCTGCCAGCCGCGATGCCCCGGGTGGCCAGACGCCGCGTCGGTTGCTGCAGGCCTATTCGCGAGACGAGAGTTTCAGGCAACTCGCGACGCTGCCATCGGTGGGCCGCACGCTTGCCGCGTTGCTGGGGGTGACGGGTGACGACGATGATCGCGTCTGCCTTTCGCAATGCCACCACAACTGCGTGATGACGAAGTACCCGGGGTTCTCCAGCGCCACCCTGTGGCACCAGGACATTCGTTATTGGTCGTTTGACCGCCGCGAGTTGATCTCCGTTTGGTTTGCGCTGGGTGAGGAGAACCGCCACAACGGATCGCTGCGGGTCATTCCTGGCACGCACCAGCTCGATTTGGATCTCGATGTGCATCGCGGGCGTCTGGACAAAGACCTCTTCCTTCGCCCGGAGCTACGCGAAAACCGGGAGCTGATTGAGCAAAGCGAAGCCGTGCAGCTTGCCCCCGGTGACGTGCTCTTCTTCCATTGTCGGCTGTTTCACGCTGCAGGCATGAATCGTTCGGACACGGTCAAGCTGTCGCCTGTGTTTACGTACCACACAGCCAGCAACCGGCCGATTCCGGACACGCGCTCAGCGCGCTATCCGTCGATAGAGTTACCAGTGGGCGGCTCGATGACTGGCGAAGCTCCATGAGTGGTGGGGGTGAGTCCGACGACGAGGATGCTGATTTCCTCAGTGCGATGGCCGATGTTGCGCCGTTGAAATCGCGCAAACGAATCGCCCTCGACGTGCCCTCGGATGGGCCGACGCTCGCGCAACAGCGCAGGCGTTTGGCCGCTGAAAACGAAGTGCTGCCGAGCGAAGATCCGAACCCGTTCACTCTTGGTGATGTGCCTCAGCGAGATCCGGACGAGGTGCTCGAATACCAAAAGGACGGCATTCAGCCCCGGGTTTTCAGCAAGCTTCGACGGGGTGGCTACGACATCGAAGCAGAGCTCGACCTGCACCGAAAAACGGTGAAGGAGGCGCGGGAAGCTGTTTATGAATTTGTACTCGCCGCATCCGAGCGAGGCTATCGATCTGTGCTGATCAATCATGGCCGAGGTCGTGAAAGCGCGACGCCGGCGAAGCTGAAGAGTTACGTCGCAGCTTGGCTTGCAGACTTTGCACCGGTGCTGGCGTACAGCAGCGCACCCCGGCAGATGGGCGGTGCCGGAGCTCTTCTGATTCTCATCAAGAAGGCGAAGGCGGCTAAAGCCGAAAACCGCGAACGCCATGGTGGTCGGGCATAGGCGAGATAATATAGATTTTGCCAATTGGAATGATTAGAACATTCGATTTTATATATCGAAGAAACTCTTCCAGACTGTCTTCACTGCTTCGAACAACAGCAATAGTGAGGATCGACAATGAACCCCAAAAAAATTGGTGACCGAATCCCTTCAGTTTCGTTTCGCACCCGCACAGCCAACGGTTGGCAGGACGTTACAACCGATCAGGTCTTTGCCGGTCGCACGGTCGTTCTGTTCTCGCTACCCGGCGCCTTCACACCCACGTGTTCGGGTAGCCAGGTGCCTGGGTACAACGCTCTAGCGCCTGTGTTTAAGGCCAACGGTGTTGATGAGATCGTCTGTATGTCGGTGAACGATGCCTTCGTCATGAACGAGTGGCAGCGCTCCCAGGCAGCGTGGAACCTGACCTTTCTGCCGGATGGCAACGGTGAATTCACCGATGGCATGGGCCTTTTGGTCGACAAGGGGGATCTAGGTTTCGGCAAGCGATCCTGGCGGTATTCAATGCTGGTGCGTGACGGTGTGATTGAAGCGCTCTTTGCTGAGCCTAACGTCCCCGGCGACCCCTATGAGGTGTCAGATCCGGAAACGATGCTGGCGCAGATCAACCCGAACGCCACGTTACCAGACGCCGTTACGGTGATCTCACGGGAAGGCTGCCCGCACTGCGTTCGAGCAAAGGATGCATTGCAGCGCGCTGGACTCGAGTTTGAAGAAGTCTCTCTCGCCGGCGCACTGACCAATCGCTCGCTGCTCGCACTTACCGGAGCATCGACAACGCCCCAGGTGTTTGTGAATGGCGAATTGGTTGGCAGCGCTGATGATCTGGAGACGTACCTGGCAGCTCGCAAGGCTGCCTGATGAGGGTAGGCCTCGCTCAGAGCGTGCCTTTGTCGAGATCCAGTGCGCCGCGGGCGATGTTCAGTAATAGAACGTCGCTCGCGCCTTCGGCCAGACGCCAGCTGCGTACGCTCTGATACAGGCGCGCCAGAGGATGCTCGGTAATCAATGCGTTACCGCCCACCAGCTGTATCGCCTTATCAACCACGCGAGCGATCATCTCGGTGGCCTGATACTTGGCGATACTTACCTCGTTCACCGCATTGCTACCGGATACCGCATGCCTCGCGGCTCGATAAAGCGCTGCTCGCGCCGTGTAGATATCGGCCCGCATTTCTCCGAACCGCAGGCGAACACCTTCGCGATCACCCAGGTTTTTGCCACTTCTATGCGGCGCACGAAGGTGCTCGCCGCAGTAGTCAGCGACCCAGCGCGCCAGGCCAACACAGTCGGCAGCAATCAGCAGGCGCGTATCACCAATCTGTCCCATTGCCCGCTTCAACCCGGCCCCCACATCGCCCAGCCGATGACTGACGGGTACGGCTACGTTGTCGAAGGTAAAGCCCGCGTGCTGGCTACCGTCGAGTGACGCGAAACGTCGGGCGATCTGAACTCCTGTGCTACCGGTATCGATGACCAGCATGGCTTTGCCCTCGCCTTCAATCTCAACGAGAGTGTTCAGGAAGTCGGCATTGCCGCCGCCGGTGACGTAGGACTTGGCCCCCGTAACCCGGTATACATCACCGTCGCGCACCGCTTTCGTGTGGTGGGGTGCATCGTCGGGTTCGGTAAAGGCAAAGCCGCCACGCTTTTCGCCGGCGAGCAGTGGCGCGAGGTATGCCTGTACCAGTTCGTCTGAACAGCCTGAGAGTACGCCGGGACCTGGCCCGAACACCGCGCTTGCAAGCGGTGGATTCCGGCTCATGAGTGCATCGCGCGCGACCACGAGATCGAGAATGCTGGCGCCGATGCCGCCGTGACTAACCGGCTGGCTGAGCGTAAACAAGCCCGCTTCCTTGGCGGCGTCGATGACTCGCGAGCGCGCCGAAGTGTCTGCTGGATCAACTGCAGCCAGCACATCGTCAGCGAAGCGCCGCGCGCGTGTGGCTAGTTGTTGTTGCTCATCGGTGAGTAGCTCTGGCACTGCTGCGACATCCTGGTTGGCTTGGTGTTGGGCTAAAGGGCGGGCGTCATCACAATCAGCATGATGAGACCCAGCATTAACACCATGGTCATGATGGCGTACAGCATGAGCGTTTCTTTTCGGGCAGAACGCTCGATCAGCGCGACCACGGCATCTTCGTCCATGGCGCTGACAACCGTGGTCAGCCGGTAGCGCGTGAAACCGTCAGGCCGCCGGGGCAGCTTTACGAAGAGCTCCGGCGTCATCTCCAGGCGTCGATTGGTTTCAGTTAGTGATATGCCGGTGATTCGTGCCAGCTTCGATGGATGCAGAGCCGCGCCGTCGTTGTCGACAAAGCAGGCATAAAGGTCCAGAAGCCGGCGAATCTTGCCGCGGAATCGAAATTGAAAAGGAAGAAGTCCAAACATTGCTAAACGTTACGAGGTTTCCGGGCTCTCTGCCAGTTGCCCGTCTTTGGCGCGAGCCTGCTTACGCGCCAGAATGATTGCCCGCCGCGGTGCCGGGTGGCCTTCGATGGTGCGCGAAGGGTCGCTGGCATCCAGACAATGTTCGAAGGACTCAAAGTGCATCCAGTCTGTGCTGCGCTGTTCGTCGGTGGTCGTGACTGTTGTGTCGACGCATCTGACATCGCTGCAGCCAAGTGAGCCGATTGTCCGGATCAACCCCTGCACGCCGTTTACACACCAGACATTACGCATCCTTGCATAGCGACCATCCGGGATGAGATCGACCCCGTCGGGGGTGACGAGGGTTTCGAGAACAAGAAGACCGCCGGGTTGCAGGTGTTGCAGTAGCGATTGCAAGTGGTCCTGCTGATTGCGCCGGTGGTAGAGAACCCCCATCGACATCACCACGCCAAACTCTTCGTCGCCGACAGGCGCATCTTCAAGGCTTAGGGGCAGTACAAGGTTGTGCGCGGACAACTCCTCGCCCGCGAGGTGGCTGATAGCGGCGTGCTGCATGACAAAGAGCAAGGTGGGATCCACGCCAATGACCGAAGCTGCGCCGGCGCCGAGCAAGCGCCATCCGTAGTAGCCGTTGCCGCTACCAACATCGAGCACGCGTTTGCCAGCTAACTCGGGTAAGTGTTTTGAGAGCCGTTGCCACTTCCAATCTGAACGCCACTCGGTATCGATGTGTACGTCGCCGATGTGGAAGGGGCCTTTGCGCCAGGGGTGTAACTCCATCAGCGTCTGGCGCAGTGCTGCCGGGTTATTCAGTTGCGCTTCCAGCCGGAAAGCATCCTCCAGTTCGAGGCGTGCGGCATCTGGAGTGGGCAACGCATCGAGTGCTTTGCGCCAGCGTGGCATATCACCGTGATGAGACGGCTGCAGGCGGTTTTCGATCAGTTCCTGGACACTTGACCAGCGTGGTAGCGCGGACGTGAGCGATGCTAGCGTCTGCTCGAGGAAGCGCGCACTTGCTGTCACGGAGAATCCTGTGGTGCGCGCACGAGAAACGATGCCCAGTTCAGGCAGCGATACCAGGTTTCGATACTCGTGAAACCGGCGTTGCTGAAACGCTCGAAGTGAGCTTCTTCGGTTTCGGGAACCATGACGTTTTCTAGCGCTGTGCGTTTGCCGGCGACCTCCATTTCGGAGTAGCCATTAGCCAGTTTGAAGCGCTCATGAATGCGCCGGAAGTAGTCGTCCATTGCCGGATCGCTGAAGCGCAGCTTCTCAGAGACAATCAAGGCGCCACCCGGCCTCAGGGCCTTGGCGATTGAACTGATGAGAGTCTGGCGCTCTTCAACCGGTACAAACTGTAGCGTGTAGTTCATCACGACGACGTCGGCACCGGAGAAATCGATGTTCTGAATGTCTTCCAGGCACCACTGCACTCGCTCGTCGTCAATCAGGCGCTTGGCTTTGTCCAGCATTGCTGTGGAATTGTCCACGGCCATGATGGTCGCGTTCCGATCGGATAGCTGATGCAGTATGGCGAGGGTCGTCGCGCCGAGTGAGCAACCAAGATCGAACGCCAGACCCTGGCTGGGCAGGTGATTGGCGGCCAGCAGACCGGTCATCGGTATGACCAGTTCATAGCCCGGAACGCTACGCCGAATCATGTCGGGAAAGACAGACACAACGGTTTCGTCGAAGGCGAAATCAACCAGCTTGCGATGCTGATCGGAATAAAGGTTGTCTGATTTACTCATTGGGCCAGTTACGCCGCGTTGTTGGGTTCGCCTCGCGCGATGACACGCGTCATTGTGATGTCATCCGTGTGCGCCACACTATCAGGCTGCGGCAAGTGCCTAAGCAAAGCCGGAAACGCCGCATGATAAACTGAACTGTTCTTCATTCCCCGCACCCTGGCACAGCCGTGGTGCGCTTTGCCGGAAGCTAACATGTCCGACGCGACGTCGTTTACACCTGATTACTTCATCAATCGCGAGCTGTCTCAGTTGGAGTTTGACGCGCGCGTGCTCGAACAGGCAAAGGATGAGGCTGTTCCGCTGCTTGAGCGGCTGCGTTTCCTCTGCATCTCCTCGCTTGTGCTTGATGAGTTCTTCGAGATTCGTGTGGCCGGCCTGGTTCAGCAACAAGCGTTTGGTTCCAGCCAGCGCGGGCCAGACAACCTGTCACCGGCGGAGCAGTTGCGCGCGATCGGCAAGCGCGTACAAAAGCTGCTGAAAGAACAGTATCGGGTGCTGAACAAAGAACTGATTCCCCGCCTGGATGCCCAAGGCATTCGCTTCCTGCGCCGATCCGAATGGAACAACAAGCAGGCGAAGTGGATGAAAGACTATTTTCGCCGGGAGCTTGCGCCGATAGCGACGCCTGTCGGTCTGGACCCGGCACATCCGTTTCCAAAAATTCTCAACAAGAGCCTTACGTTTATCGTGACGCTCGAAGGCAAGGATGCATTTGGCCGCAACAGCGGTAAGGCGGTTCTACAGGCTCCTCGAGCGCTGCCGCGGGTCATCCAGCTGCCTCAGCGAATATCCCAGAGCCCGCATGAGTTTGTATTCCTGTCGTCAATCATTCACGCCCACGTCGGCGAGCTCTTCCCCGGGATGACCGTGACGGGTTGCTATCAGTTTCGAGTCACCCGAAACAGTGACCTGTTCGTTGATGAAGAAGAGGTGGACGACCTGTTGCGTGCGCTTGAGGGCGAACTACCGGGCCGACGCTACGGCGATGAAGTGAGGCTTGAGCTGGCTGACGACTGTCCTAATGAGCTTGAGTACTTCCTGACCAACCAGTTTGGCCTTACGGAAGACGATGTCTACCGCTGCAACGGCCCGGTTAACCTGATGCGTTTGTCCGCCGTGCCGGACCTGGTTGATCGGCCTGACCTCAAGTATCCGGGTTTCACACCCGGGCTTCCCGCTGAGCTGACATCCGGCGCAACCATGTTTGAAGTGATCAGCAAGGGTGATCTGCTGCTGCATCACCCTTTTGAGAGTTTTGCACCCGTTATCGATTTTCTACGCCAGGCGGCGAACGATCCTGATGTGCTCTCGATCCGCCAGACGCTTTACCGTACCGGCAGCGAGTCTGCTGTCGTCAAGGCGTTGCTGAATGCGGCCGTCAATGGCAAGGATGTGCTTGTTGTGATTGAGCTTCGGGCTCGCTTCGATGAAGAAGCCAATATCGAGCTGGCGAACACGCTGCAGGCGGCGGGTGCACAGGTGGTGTACGGCGTGGTGGGCAAGAAAACCCATTCCAAGCTATCAATGGTGATTCGTCGGGAAGGCAGTGACCTGCGTCGCTACGTCCACATGAGCACGGGCAACTATCACGCGAGAACGGCTCGCCTGTACACAGACTATGGTCTGTTTACTGCCAACCCTGAGATTGCGGACGATGTGCAACAGCAGTTCGCCCAGTTGACTGCCATGGGCCGTGCGGGCGATCTCAAACACCTGCTTCAGTCACCGTTTACCTTGCACGACGCGATGCTATCGCTGATTCAGGCGGAAGCGGACGCCGCGCGCGATGGCAAGCCGGCGCGGGTGATGGCGAAGATGAATTCTCTGATCGAACCGCGCGTTATTGCCGAGCTGTATCGAGCGTCCCAGGCAGGCGTGCAGATCGATCTGATCATTCGCGGCGTATGCTCGGTTCGCCCCGGTATTCCAGGCGTGTCTGAAAACATCAGGGTGCGCTCGATAATTGGCCGATTCCTCGAACACACCCGAGTGTTCTATTTTCACAATGGCGGAGATCCCAAGGTGTACCTGTCCAGCGCAGACTGGATGGGCCGCAACTTCTTCAATCGGGTCGAAACCTGTTTCCCATTGCTGGATGCCGACATTCGCGACCGCGTGGTGGAGGAATCGTTTGAGACTTACCTAAGTGATAACGCTCAGGCGTGGGAGCTGCAATCCGATGGCAGTTACAGCGCGCCAGCGGTGGGCAGCGCAGCGCGAGTCAGCGCTCAGGAGTCGCTGCTAGCGAAACTGGGCGAAGCCTTGTAGAGCCGGCGGTTATCCCAGTGATCGCTAACCGGCCTTCTGCTTCGGTTTGTTGGTCTTCTCTGTTTTCTCCGTGTCCTCGGTATCGCTTGGGCGGGCAAAGGCGATGTCACCGACGACGGCGGTGAGCTGCGCTTCAAGGTCCAGATCCCGCGCCGTCAGTGGATGTCCTTCGATCCAGCCTTCCGGCAGATCGACTTCGAAACCGCGCTCGTTGATCTCGAGTTGGATGTGCGGCAGGCGGCTACTGCTGCGGTTACGGTGCAGCAATACCGCAAGCCTCAGAAGCAGGGCCAACAGCGTCATCGATCGACGCTCTCCCTCGTCCAGGGTGTCGATCTCGTCCTTCGGGAATTTGCGCCGATGTGTACGCACGAGAAACGCGAGATGCCGTTGATCCGCCTGGGAGAAACCGGCCATGTCCATGTTCTGCAGCAGATAAGCGCCGTGCTTATGGTACTGGGCATGAGCGATATCCAGGCCGATCTCGTGCAGCTTAGCCGCCCACGCCAGTAACGTTCTGTCCTCGGCGCGAGTGAGTTCCAGTCGAACGGCCACCTGGGATAACAACGACAGGGCGGTTTCGCTGACGCGTTCCGCGTGCTCCGTGTCGATGTGATAACGGCTCTGCAGGTCTCTTACGGTTTGCTCCCGGACATCCATGTGCAGCCGACGACCGAGCAGATCAAACAGCAGCCCCTCCCGAAGCGCGCCCTGGCAGGCGGTCATGCTGGTTAACTCCAGTGCTTCGAAAACACCGATCAACGCCGCCAACCCGCCCGGGAACGAGGCAGCGCGCTCCTTTGCGACGCCGGGCAAATCAAGCCGATCTATCGTCGCCATCTCTATGAGCTTCTGCTTCAGCAGGTATAGCCCGTCCAGCGTGATCGACATCTCTCCGGTGAGACGAGTGATAGCCGTCTGCGCGGCATTGATCGTGCCGGATGTGCCGATTGTGCTGTCCCAACCGGCCTGGATGTAGCGCGTTGCGATTGGCTCGAGTTCCTGGCGCGCCATCGCGACCGCGTTATCGAAAGCGTCATCATCGATGTTGCCGGACGAAAAACAGGACTCGGTCAGACCCACGCAGCCGAAGTAGAGGCTCTCCAATTCTGTCGCCTTGAACTGGCTGCCCAACACGACTTCTGTGCTGCCACCGCCAATGTCCACCACCAAGCGTCGATCGTGCCGGTCCTCCAGCGAGTGTGCGGCGCCAATGTAGACGAGCCTTGCTTCCTCGCGCCCGGAGATAATCTCGATTTCGTGGCCGAGGGCGGCTTCTGCTTTGGCGATGAACTGTGCACTGTTGTCCGCCTTACGCAGTGTGTTTGTGCCAACGACACGCACGCGGTCTGGTGGGATATCGCGAAGGCGCTCGCCAAACCGCGACAAACAGTCGAGGGCACGTTTCTCTGCGCTCACATCGATACGGTTATCTTTGCCGAGGCCTGCTGCCAGGCGCACCATCTCCTTGATCTTGTCGATCACCTGAATTCGATCGCCGGTTTGCTGAGCAACGATTAGATGAAAGCTGTTCGAACCGAGGTCCAGTGCCGCGAGTGGTTCAACGTCTGCCATCAGGACCCTTGGAATGTGTTGGCGGGAAGTGGGCAATCGAGCGTCGCGGCGAATGCGCGCAGCAACGCAGCTTCTGTGCCATTGATATGGCCATCACTCTGGGCGCTGACGACACAGGCCTTCAGGAGTGCCGGTTTGCGTAACGGCGCAAGCTGACGCAATTCGATCAGTGACTGGTTCAGTGCAGAGAAGTTATCCGGCTTGCGCGCTCGATAGTCGCTGCGCGCATTGATGGAGGCGAGCCCGGCATCGAAGGCTTTCTCCGCCGCTTCGTCGTCGGCATGACCGTACTGGGCGAGGGTGCTGATCAGGATGCCAGCCGAACGCGCGACCTGGCCGATATCCTGATAGCGCACGCGCACTCGTCGAGCGCGCTCGAAGTTCGGTTTCAACTCGCTCATCAGCAGCCGATGCAGTAGCCACTCAAACAGATCGATCTGCTCATCAGCCCGAATGAGTTTCGCAACGTTGCCAGTGAAGCGTTGGTATTCGCGGTAGGTGAGTGCTCGCAGAGCGGGCATGGAGCGTTGCAGTAGACCCAGACGAGCCTCGGCACCGGTGTTCGCCAGTTCGGCAAAGAGCGTTGGCAGTTGGCTTGCGATTCCTTGATCTGTATCGATGCTTGCCAGCTGCTTTGCCCGGATGTCGGCACTGCGATCCAGCAGGAGCGCAAGAACCAGTGCGCGCGCGGAGAATGGTTCGCGAGCTGCCTCGTTCAGCAAGGTGCTGGTTGCAGCGATCTGGCTGCGCGCGGCATCAACCGATTGCTGACTGATTTCACCCGCGCTGGCGACAACCTGATCTGCGTCTACCAGGAGCGTGTTGGCGTCCGTGAAGCCCGACGTTGCGCCGCTGGTCACTGCATCGCTGGCCTCGACGGAGGCGCCGTGTGGCAGTTTCAGTTCGGGTAGCTTGCCGTTCCAACTGGGTTCAATAGCGCGAATGCGTTGGTCCAGCGGTGGGTGTGTATTGAGCAGTCCGCCCATGAACAGGCTGATCGCTTGCCCGAAGAACATATGGCTGGCTTCAGAAGCTTTTTCAGTATCCAGCCGGGAGCCATAGCTGAGCGCGCCGATTTTCTTGAGTGCACCAGATATCCCATTGGGATCTCTGGTGAACTGAACTGCCGATGCGTCAGCTAAGTATTCGCGTTGTCTGCTGACGGCCGCCTTAATGAGATTGCCGAAGAAGGTGCCGGTGTAGCCGACAACAACGAATGCCAGGCCAACGAGGACAATAGGCATCCCGTTCTTGTTGCGGCCACTGTGACCACCGGCCCGCATCAGGTGATAACCGACGATGCCGAGGCAGAGCAGGCCGTGCAGAATGGCGATCAGGCGCAGGTTGATACGCGTGTCGGCGTTGATGATATGGCTGAACTCGTGGGCAACCACGCCTTGCAATTCGTCGCGACTGAGGTGATCCACCGTACCCTGAGTGACGCCGACCACAGCGTCTTCCGCGCTGAAGCCAGCTGCGAATGCGTTGATGCTTGCTTCCGGTAGCACGTAAACCGGTGGTACCGGCAGACCCGACGCGATGGACATCTCTTCCACGACGTTGAGCAATCGCCGACCAGAACGATCAGCTGTGGCGTGATTGAGCGGTTGCCCGCCGAGCGCTTCAGCCACAGTTTTGCCACCCGCGTTCAGCTGCAGGTACTTAAATGCACTGGCGATTGCCACGATGCCGATAACCGCGGCGGTAACCAGTGGCCAGTTTGCGAAGGGGTCGAATTGGCTCTGTGTGGCGAGGCTGGCGGAGTTCAGATGGAAGAACCCCAGCGCCGCGCCGATTACAACGTTTGCCGCTACGGCCAGCGCGATCACCGCAATAGTGAACAGGCCGACGAGTTGCCAGGTCTTGCGTCGGGCGTTGTCCTGAGCCTTGAAGAAATCCATTGGCTACGGCGTCGCGCGCGAACTGGCCTGTCGAGTTTGCCTCGCGGGTGTCGTTGTCAGAACGACACCTTCGGGGCTTCCTGCATCGCTTCTCTGTCTTCGTATTCGAGCAAAGCAGCGTCTTCGCTGTGGCCGAACATGTTGGCGAAGATTACTGGGGGAAAGGTCTGCTTGTAGATGTTGTACTCGGTAGCCTGATCGTTGTAGGCCTGGCGAGCGAATGCGACTCGGTTTTCGGTGCTGGTCAGCTCTTCCGATAGTTGCATCATGTTTTCGTTGGCTTTCAAGTCAGGGTAAGCCTCAACCACCACGTTTAAGCGACCGAGCGCACTCCCCAGCGCGCCCTCGGCGCTGCCGAGTTCTGCGATAGCCTTGGCATTGGTCGGGTCTTTCGCTACGGCTTCCAATCCGGCCATTGCCTGGTTACGTGCACTGATGACAGCCTCGAGCGTGTCGCGCTCGTGCGCCATATACGCTTTGGCGGTTTCCACTAGATTAGGGATCAGGTCGTAACGGCGTTTCAGTTGAACTTCGATCTGAGCAAAGCCGTTAGTGACCCGATTTTTCAGCGTCACCAGCCGGTTGTAGATAGCGACACCCCAGAAGACCAGGGCGGCGAGAATCGCGAGAAAAATCAAAAATTCCATAGTCGTTCCTCGATGTGGAGCCCTGGATGGGTGCGCATTACTGGGTGCTTGTTAGTCGGACTGGGCCGCGTCAGGCAAGCCGAGCACTCGCTTGGCAATGACATTGAGCTGTACCTCGGTGGTGCCACCCTCAATGGAGTTTGCCTTGGAGCGCAACCATTGACGTGGTGTCGCCAGTTCCGAAGCCGAGAAGGCATCGCCCTCCCAGCCCAGCGCCTGGGTGCCCATAGCTCGCAGGAACAGCTCGTACTTGCGCTTGTTCTGCTCGCTGCCGTAGTACTTGAGCATGGATGCGAGATGAGCATTTGAATTGCCCGCCTTGGCGTCCTCGGCGGATCGGGCCAGCGTCAGCATGAACGCGCGATCGTCGATGTTGTGCTCCAGCACATCGCCACGCATATCTGGATCGCTGATGCGCTCGCCATCGGTGCCAACGTACTTCTTAAACACGTCCTCCAGTCGTCGACCGGAGCCGCCCAGCGCAGAAGCGCCACCGATGCCTGAGATGTGTTGGCGCTCGTGTTGCAACAATCGCTTGGCAATGGTCCAACCTTTGTTGAGTTCACCGACAAGCTGGCTCTTTGGCACCTCGACATTGTCAAAGAAGGTCTGGCAGAACGGCGACGAACCGCTGATCAGCTGAATGGGAGAGACGCTGACACCTTTGGAGCGCATATCGAACAGCAGGAAGCTGATGCCCTCGTGTTTCGGTGCGCTCGCATCTGTGCGTACAAGGCAGAAGATCCAGTCGGCTTCGTCGGCGTAGGACGTCCAGATCTTGGAACCGTTCACCAGATAGTGATCGCCTTTGTCTTCGGCTTTGGTTTGCAGGCCGGCGAGGTCTGATCCCGCTCCCGGTTCGGAATAGCCCTGACACCAGCGGATACGGCCATTGACGATATCCGGTATGTACTGCTGTTTCTGCTCTTCGCTGGCAAATTCGAGCAGGGCTGGCCCGAGCATCCATAGGCCGAAGCTGTTCAGTGCGGGTCGGGCGCTGATCCGTCGGAGCTCCTGCTGCAGCACTTTGTTCTCATCCGGGCTGAGACCGCCACCGCCATATTCCTTTGGCCAGGTCGGCGCAGTGAAACCGCGGCTGGCCATGTTCTCAAGCCAGGTTTTGGATTCGGGGTTGTGGAAAGGCTCGTTGATGCCGCCCCATACCACCTCGTTCTCAGGCGTTGGTGTTCGCATGGATGCGGGACAGTTATCGTCCAGCCAGCTGCGGATCTCGCTGCGGAAGGTGTCCAGATCAGTGCTCATGGTGGCCTCGTCCTCGATGCTTGTTCTTTAGACCGAGTTTACTGGATTTAGGCGACCGGAACAGGATGCGCTGTCTTGAGTTCAGGCTGGCGCGAGGTCTTTAGGGCAGGCGCGCAACCTGCGTTAAACTTGGCGCAATACAGTTGTCAGGAAGCCATATGGCTGAGCCAGCCGAGATTGACTCGCGGGCGTTTCGCGACGCAATGGGGAAGTTCTGCACGGGTATCGTCGTTGCGACCGCAATGGCGCCGGACGGGCCTTGCGGCTTCGTGGCCCAGTCTTTCGTGTCGCTCTCGCTCGATCCACCGCTGGTGGGGCTGTGTCCGGCTCGCACATCGACGAGTTGGCCCAAGATTCGCGACGCGCGGCACTATGCAATCAACGTGCTCGCGGCCGATCAGCGGGATATCTGTAACCGCTTTGCCAGCTCCGGTGGTGATAAGTTTGATGGGGTTGACTGGCAGCCGCTGGCCAATGGCGCGCCGGGCCTGCCGGATGTCATTTTGCGCATCGAGTGCGAGCTGCAGGCGGAACATGATGTCGGCGACCATACGTTCGCTGTCGCCTCTGTTTTGGCGCTCGACTCGGTTCGTGATGCTCCGCCGCTACTGTTCAATGCCGGCGGCTACGGGCAATTCTCCGTGTTTGATCTCGCTTAACGCCGAATAGTCGTTGCTAGCGTTGCTAGCTGAGGCCATCCACCGGCAGTAAAGCACCGTGCACCGGATCGGCCGCTGGCGAGGCTAGAAAACCGATCACCTCTGCCAGAGCCTCCGGGCGAACCCAGGCGCTATGATCCGCATCAGGCATGTCCTCGCGGTTTCTTGGCGTATCGATGATGCTGGGCAGCACCGCGTTGACGTTGATGCCGTCTTCCTTCAGCTCGCCAGCCATCGATTCGGTCATCCGCATCACTGCGCTCTTGCTGGCGCTGTACGCACCCATATTGGCGCCGCCGATCAATCCCGCCTTGGCGCCAATGTTGACGATCTTGCCGCGTTGGGCGGTGGCCATGTGCGGCACAGTCGCTCGGACCGCGTTCAACATGGTTTTAAGGTTGATGTTGAACATGAAATCCCAGGTGTCATCACCGGTTGCGTGCACTGGGTCGCCCATTGTGAAGCCGCCGGCGATGTTCGCGAGGATGTCGATGCCGCCGAGTTCGAGGGCTAGCTGATCGATCGTCGATTTCGCCTGATCGATGCGAGTTAGATCGCACACCCGGCTGGTATGGGCGTTATCGATGGCGATGACATCGAGTTGCGCGACGGTTGCGCCTCGATCAGCGAAATACTCCACAACCGCTGCACCCAGGACACCGCCTGCGCCCGTTACGAGCACTCTGTGGCCGCTGAATTTCGTCATATCACACGCTTCCTGTTGAGGTTGTTGGAAATGGGTTCGTTGAGGTCGTGGACGGCAGGGCTTCCTGCCGCCCTCAAGGGAAATGCAATACCGCTACAGCGCGAATGCGCCAGCCAGTTCCTTCAGTGCCTCCCAGTGCAGTTCGCCGAATGAGCCATTGGGGTTTATCGGCTGAACACAGACATGGCTCGCACCGGCGTCGAAGTGTTCCTGTACTCGAGCTTTGATCGCGTCGACGTTGCCCCAGGCGAATGTGGCATCGATGAATTTGTCGCTGCCGCCGTTGTCGAGGTCAGCCTCTGTAAGGCCCATACGTAGCCAGTTGTTGCGATAGTTCGGAAGCCCCAGGTAAATGCCTGCATTTGGTCTCGCGATTTCGCGAGCTTTGGTGGAGTCGGTTTCCAGAATGATCTTCTGTTCGACGCACAACATCGGGCCCTCACCCAGGATGTCCCGGGCCATTTTGGTGTGGTCCGGTGAGCTGAAGTAGGGATGTGCTCCAGCGGTTTTGTCGCCGGCCAACTCCAGCATCTTCGGACCCAGTGCGGCGATAACGGTTTCCGGGGGTTGGCTGGGTGGGTAACCCTGGTATGGCGAATTGGCCATGGCCTCGAGGTAGCGACGCATGGTTGCTACTGGCGGGCCGTAGTCCAGGCCGCGAACGCCTTCAACCATCGGCTTATGCGACACACCAATACCAAGCAGAAAGCGGTTGTTTGACTGCTCAGCCAGTGAGTTCTGCGCGGCCAGGGTGACGCCAGGTTCCCTGTGATAGATGTTGGCGATACCAGTGGCGACATTGAGTTTGGTCGTATTTGCCAGTAGCCAGCTTGCGGTTACAAACGGGTTTCGCCCGACGGTTTCAGGTACCCACAGGGTGCCGAAGCCCAAGGCCTCGATTTGCTTTGCGGTCGCTGCGGCGGCCTCAGATGACATGCCGTCGAAGAAGTACCAGACGCCGAGTTTGCCTGTGTCCACGTGATGTTCCTTTTGCTGTGAAGAATTCAATTCGTTTGCTTGGGCTCAGCTGCCGGAAAACTGACCGGGCCGACGTTCTGCGACACTGCGAATGCCTTCCTCCGCGTCGCTTGTGCGCCGTAGCCACTGTTGCTCTGCGAGCTCGTGTTTGGTCATGGCGGCGACCTCGTCTGCCAGACCACGGCGCAGAGTGGAGCGTACTGAAACAACGGCGAGCGGGGCATTGCCGGCGATCTCGCGGGCAAGTTTCACAGCGTCTGCGCGCAGGTCTTCGGTAGAGCTCAGTATGTCTACCAACCCTGTCGCCAGAGCCTCTTCGGCCTTCACGCGACGCCCGGTGAGCAACATGAGAGAGGCGGCCTGCTCACCAATGAGTCTCGGCAATGTGACCGAAATGCCGAAACCAGGATGTAGCCCAAGCTTGGTGAAATTGGCTGAGAATCTTGCCTCGGGCGCAGCGACGCGAAAATCCGGTACCAGTGACAACCCCAGGCCGCCACCGATGGCAGCGCCCTGGATTGCGCCTACAATTGGCTTGCGGCAGCGAAACAGGCGCAACGCCTCACTGTAGAGTTTACCGGTAGTGTTCTGGAAGCCTTCCTCGGTAAACTCGTCACTGGCCGATGCGTCATCACTACCCGCGCCGAAATTGGCGCCCGCGCAGAAGCTCTTGCCCGAAGATGCGAGCACAATAGCCCGGCAATCGCTCATTTCATCGAGTTCGTCGAACGCGCCGGCGATTTGGCTGATGAGGGAGTAATCGAAGAAGTTGTGTGGTGGCCGTTGAATCTCGACGGTTGCGACATAGTCATCGACGGTTACGCAGATGTCGTCGTACTGATTGGGGTGGCTAGAGCTGCTCATTGCGCCGGTTTGAACGTTCCACAATTGATTCCACTTGAGCGGAGATGGTAGCAGCTTGCCAGCCGACGAACAGAGCAGCCCAGCGGAAAACGCGTTGGCGACCGAAGATCTCGATGCCTCGGAAGCAACTGCGGCGCCGACAATCTTTTCGCTCGCGTTTCCTTCCATATTAGGCAATTTGTCATACACGATTGTGGGCGTCGTGCAGACCAAGTTTGTGGGCCTGCTCGGTGGCCAAGCGCTCGCTGCTGTCGGTGCTGGCCAGCGGGTTTTCTTTGCGATGCAGGCCATTCTGATGGCCATCAGTGCCGGTACCACCGCGCTCGTCGCGCGCGCCTGGGGTGCAGGCGACTACGCGGAAGCCAGCCGCATCACGATGGCCTCCCTGGTGCTGGCAGGTGGCTTCTCTATTGTGGTCACGGTCATCGGCGTGTTTTTTGCCTATCCCATCGCAGCGGTGTTTGGCCTCGATCCTGAAACGCTGCAGATGGCGGCAGAGAACATTCGTTACCTGTCTCTGTTTAACGTGATGTTTGCCGTCAATTTCATTCTTGGCGCGGCTCTGCGGGCCTCGGGGGACGCGTGGACGCCGCTTTGGACGGCGGTGCTCGTTAATCTGCTGAACCTGCCATTGCTATATCTGTTTGTGTTTGGCAAATATGGATTCCCGCAAATGGGAGTATCCGGCGTCGCGATAGCCGCGGGAATTGCGTTCACGTTCGGCGCGTTGTTCCTGCTGATCTTGTGGGTCAAGCAGAAGTTCCGCGTTAAGCACGTAACCAGTGGCTGGTGGCGTAAAGATCGTTTGCGTCGGCTGCTCGACATTGGCTATCCCGCTGCCGTGGAACAGATCGTCTTTCAGCTCGGCTTTTTCGTGTTCCTGATGCTCATTGGCAACTTCTACGGCACCGAAGCGTTTGCGGCCTACAACATCGGTGTCAATCTGTTGATGATCTGCTTCACCGTGGGTTTTGGATTCTCCATTGCTGGCTCCACGTTAGTGGGCCAGCACCTCGGCGCCAACGATCCGGATGGCGCCAGTCGTGCCGGCTGGCGAGCGACGGCGCTCGCCGTTGTGTCGATGGGGGCGCTGGGTGCGCTGGTAGGTGTTTACGCGCAGCCCCTCGCGGAGTTTTTCGTGGGTGATGAACCCCTGACCGTGCGTTATACCGTGCAGTTTACTTACGTGTTGGCTGCGATGATGCCGTTGCTCGCTGTGGAATTCGCCGTTGGTGGCGCGTTGCGTGGGGCAGGGGACACACGCTTCCCGCTGCTCGCGACATTTGCCGGGCTCATCGTTATGCGTTGTGGCGGCGCGGCCATCTTTACTTACATGGAGTTACCCGTCATCTGGGTCTACGCAGCGCTGGTTGGCGACTACATTCTGAAAGGAGCCATGCTGATCCTGCGTTTCCTGGGTGGCCGCTGGAAGAGCGTCGTGCCTAACAACGCCATCGAGCCGGCCAAGACGGGCTGATTGTGCCGGAGCTGCCCGACCTTAGCGTCTACGTTGAGCATCTGGCGAGTCGATTGATGGGACAGCCTCTGCGTGAGCTGGAGCTTCGCAGCCCGTTTCTGCTGCGCACGGTTGAGCCTTCTGTCGATGATGTTGTGGGGTTGTCGGTAACGAGTGTTTCGCTACTTGGCAAACAGGTGTGCTTCTCGTTCGAGGGCGATCTGCATGCGGTTATCCACCTGATGATTTCTGGCCGTTTCCAGTGGCGCGACGCGCAGCTCAGGCCGGTAAGGGCCGGCGGTCGAAACGTGCAGGCGGTGTTTCGTTTCGATAACGGCGCCCTGTTGTTGACGGAGGCCAGTAAGAAAAAGCGCGCATCGCTGCGGTTAGTCAGTGGAGCGGCTGATTTGGCGGAACTGCACCCTGGTGGCGCTGATGTTTTGTCCATCACGGTCGACGAGTTTTCGCAGCGATTGCGCACATCAAACCATACGCTCAAGCGCGCGCTCACTGACCAGAGGGTTCTGGCCGGTATCGGTAACGCCTACTCCGATGAGATTCTGTTAACGGCAAAACTGTCGCCGTTCAAACGGGCATCCCAGCTCTCCGATGAGCAGATGCAATGCTTGTATGACAGCACTCGATCGGTGTTGCGTGCATGGATCGAACGATTGCGTGCGGAAAATGCGGATGTGTTTCCTGCCAAGGTCACCGCGTTTCATCCGGAGATGGCGGCACACGGCAAATACAATCAGCCGTGCCCGGTGTGTGCTTCACCCATTCAGCGTATTCGATACGCTGAGAATGAGGCGAACTACTGTGCGACCTGCCAGACCGATGGCCGCTTGCTCGCAGACCGGTCGCTGTCGCGACTGTTGAAAGACAACTGGCCCAAGCGTCTGGAAGATCTTGAGCGCATGTAATCGTGCGGCGAGAGATGAAATTTGGTGACACGACGAGGTAGGTGAGAATGGTTGGTACAAACTTCTTCTGGGTAGCGGCGGCAGTCTGCCTGTTTGCGGCTTGTGCGCACGCCTTCGTGGGAGCTCCGATGGTGCTGCCGCCGTTGCACGGCTCTGAACTGCCGCCGAACGTTGTCTGGCTGCATGTTTTCTCTTGGCACGCGGGCACAGTGCTAGCACTGGGTATGGGGGCGCTTTTTGTCTATGCGGCACGTAGTGCCGCGTTAGTCCCCTGCGCGCTTGTCGCCGTTGGCATGAACGTTAGTCTCGGGACGATTGGCGTCACGCTGGCAGTGTTGGGTGACCCGGCGCTTTGGGGTTCGCCCGCACCTTATCTGTGGTGGGTCTCGGCGGCTGCCGGCACGATTGGCATTGTGCGCAGGAAGCGTGGCGAGGCAGGAGCGTTAGAAACGTAGGAGCGCAGCGTAGTCTAGGCAGATCGATTGCGAGAGATATACGGCGACATCTCGCCGAGAGCGGCTCTTTTGCTCATGATTCCGACGGTCGCAGAGTCGCTGCGAGTGAATGGCGGGACCGAGCGCCGAAGACTGTTCTCAGAGTCAACGCCGTGGAGATCTTCGCGCACTGCGCCAACGCGCCTGTTCGAGCGGGTTTGTGGCAGCCGGAATTGTGGCCACCGCAGCACTCGATACTGACGCTCCATGAGATGGTTGGAGATCGTGCCTGGATGGAGATCGACGGAGTTGATCAGGACGCTGTCGATGCGAGCTACGAGCGCTCGCTGTACTAGCGCAGGTCGTCGTCCCCGCCATTGTCGATAGCCCGAAGCTGTGTTGATGAGATGTCACGACGAAAAGAGTCCTCGTCTACCTCAATGCACAGGCCGTGAAGCATGGCGGGCAATCCCACATCGTCCAGCGTGCTGAAGCGCCCGTTGTGCTCGCGGCCGAAGACGATAAATCGGCAGGCGAGAGCGGCCAGCTCTGCGAGTGCTTCATCGCGATTGCGCTCGGCGTTGCCAAGCTGGCGGCCCCTGCCGTCTCTTACCTGGTAGTAGCGGGGTGCGGCCACCCGCACAATGGTATCGATGCCCACAACGAAGGTTGTGCCTGGGAAGCGCCGGGCTTTTTCGACGAAGGTTGGCAGCCTCGTCAGCCAGACAGGCCGATTGAATTGACTGATTCGTTGCTGGATCTGGTGATAGTCGAGTAATGGTTTGTCGACGTTCTCAACGCTTAGCTCAAACGCTCCGTCCAGGCCCGTGATTGCCTCGGCCTGCGCCATCATGTCCAGGTGACCCTGATGCAGCGGATTAAAGGAGCCCGGAAGTAGCAGCTCACCCAGATGCGGCTCGCTTTCGCTGCTGGGCATCTGAGCGTGCGCATCGGTTGATCCTAGAATCAGTTCGCGCCAGGCATCCTGGGCTGGTGCGCTGAAAGCGTCGTGATCGGATTGGCCGGGTAGCGATTCATACAAGTGCTCGCCCAGGTCGACGGCGAGTGCGATAGCGAGTTGCTGCCAGCAGAAATTGCGCAGGATGAACTCTTCGCCCGCACGATCACTTGCGCCTTTAGTGAATTCGATCTTCGCGCTGTGTGTGTGATTTTCGGTCTGAACGGCGATGTACGCTCGATGTTCGCCGCGTTTGGGGCGGTCTGTGGCGAGGCTGGCCGTGCAGCCGAAACCGAAGGTTCTGGACTGATCCGGTGTCAGGGACCTTGCGCGCTCGAACGCAGCCATCGCCATGGCTCGGGCGGTATCGGCGGAACATGACTGGGCTGGCCGGCCGCCGCAAAGCTCCGACAATGCATCGGCAGCGTAAGGAACTCGCGCCTCGAGCACCGATCTGGACGCGCCCGCTGTTCCGAGCATCTCGTCGAGGAATGAGACGCCGCCACCCGTGACGTAGAAGACACCGATGTCGGGACTGGCATGTAGTCGCGTGGCTCGATCGCTCATGACGAGCCGCGTGATCCGCTACTTGAGGAAGTCGGTGACCAGGCCGACAAACGTGTCCAGCTGATCGTGGTGTACCCAGTGACCCGCGTTGTCGATATTGACGACGGTGGGTTTGGTCTTCGTGAAGTGCTTGATACGACCGTCTTTCTCCGGGTCCGACGCCCAGGATTCCGTGCCACGAACAAGCATCGTGGGGCAGTCGATCTCACCCCAGAGCTTGTATTGCTCGGAGTGCGGAAGACCGATCGGCGAGAAGGCCCGAATGTAGTTGTCGAACTTCCAGCTGTAGGTGCCATCTTCATTCTGGCTACTGCCGTGGATCGTCAAATGTCTCGCTTGATCAGAAGACAAGTGCGGGTTCTCACTCTGCATGCGCTGAAACGCATCTTCCAGCGTCTCGTAGCGCTTTGGCAGGCGGCCGGCGATGCCGCGAAGATTTTTCATCCAGTCGAGCACGCGCTCGCCGGTGGTCATCTTCTGCATCTGCTCAAGCATCTTGGGTGGTGGGCCCATACCCTCGATGACAACGAGGCGCTCAACGTTCTTCGGGAACAAGCCGCTGTACAGCAGTGCAATAGCGCCGCCCATCGAGTGCGCCACGATCCGCAGCGGCTTCATGTTTTTCTGGTCGACCAGTTGAGCGATATCGTAGGCGTAGTCCACCTGATAGTAGCCAGCGCCGACAACCCACTGAGAATCGCCGTGGCCACGCAGGTCCGGTGCGATGATGTGGTAGTCGCCCTTCAGCTCGCTGGCCACCCAGTCCCAGTTGCGGCAGTGATCCCGGCCGCCATGAATCATCAGCAACGGTTCGGCATCTGAATTACCCCAATCGACGTAATGCAGTTTGAGCCGCTGGGAGAAGTAACTGTGTGAGGTAGGTCCGTCCATATGATCAGTATAATGATGTTGTGCGGATCTGACGCGATTGTATTTTCAATCTGCGTGACGCGATTGTCTTCGCGATCCGCGGGCGCAGAACCTTACATTTTCGGGAGAGCATGATCGATGCTACGCCACAGCCACATGTTTCTTGCCTATCTCACCGTTGTCGGCTTTGCTCTACGCTTGTTCTGGTCAGCCACCGAGCACCAGCTGTCGCAGGCCAAAGCCGTGCGGATTGCACCGCATGTCATTGATACGGCGTTGTTGGTCATCGGCGTGATCATGGCGCTCCGGCTTGGCATCTCGCCGGTATCCGGCTGGCTGGGCGCCAAATTGGCCGGTCTCGTCGCCTACATCGGTTTCGGTGTTCTTGCGATGCGGGGTCGAGGTGCGGTGCGCTGGCTCGGCGCAATAGGAGCTTTCGCGAGTGTCGGCTATATATTCGCCGTTGCTACCACCAGGCAGGTTATGCCTCTGTAGGGTTGCACCAGTAGTCGGCGCAACCCCCTTCCCCTAGTGCGTACTGGGCGTACTTAGCCGAGTGTCCGGCTAATGAGCTCTTTCATGATCTCGTTGGTGCCGCCGTAGATCTTCTGTACCCGCGCGTCGGTGTACATCCGCGAGATTTCGTACTCATCCATGTAGCCGGCACCACCGTGAAACTGCAGGCATTCATCCACTACCCGACACTGCATGTCGGTGCACCAGTATTTCGCCATTGAGGCAGTCGCGGAATCCAGCTTGCCTTCGATGTGGTCCATCAGACAGCGGTCGACAAAAGTTCGCCCGATGCGTGTCTCTGTCACCAATTCAGCCATGCCGAATTTGGTGTTCTGGAAGTCCAGCACACGCTGTCCGAACGCCTTCCGTTCTTTTACGTAGTCAAGTGTGTGCGCGATCGCTCGTTCAGCCATGACTACGGCTGCCTGGGCGATGTTGAGACGCTCCTGGGGCAGTTGCGACATTAACTGAATGAAGCCTTTGCCTTCCTCGCCCAGTCGGTTGCTGACCGGAACGCGGCAATCCTCGAAGAACAGCTCGGAGGTGTCTGCCGCCGGCATGCCCATCTTCTTCAGGTTGCGGCCCCGTTGGAAACCGGGGTTGGCGTCGGTTTCGGCAACAATCAACGACAAACCCTTGGCGCCCGTGCCCGGGCCGGTCTTGGCGACCACGATCACAAGGTCTGCGTGCTGGCCGTTGGTAATGTAGGTCTTAGATCCATTGATGATGTAGTCGTCGCCATCGCGGACGGCGGTTGTGGCGACCGACTGCAGATCTGAGCCGGTGTTGGGTTCGGTCATAGCGATCGCCCCAACCAACTCGCCACTCGCCATCTTCGGCAGCCAGCGCTGTTTCTGCTCCTCGCTGCCATAGTGAAGTAAGTAGGGCGCTACGATCTGGCTGTGCACCTGCACACCCCAGCCGGAGATGCCGGCGGCATGCATCTCTTCGAGGATTACGGTTTCGTGGAGGTAGCTGCCACCACCGCCGCCGTACTGACTTGGTATCTCCGCCAGTAGCAGCCCGGCCTGCCCGGCGGTTCGCCACAGTTCCCGGTCCACTTCACCTTGCTCGCGCCATCGTTCCATGTGGGGTGCGCACTCACTAGCAAAAAACTTGGCGCAGGCATCGCGCAGCATGCCGAGTTCTTCGTCCTGCCAGGGGGATTCGTAGGTGTCATAGATATACATAGTGCTCGAGATCGCCTCCGCAAGCGTCTGGTGAGAGAGGAGTGTTTGTGTGTTGATGACAGCATCGCCAGCCAACAACCGATGGCTGCCAGTGCTCATACGATTGCTCATGCCGGTGCGATGACGGCGCGAGTTTATCGCAAGACTCGCGAGGTGCCTCGGCTTTGAAACGCAGGCCCGTGCGTTTCTGTAGCTACTGCTTGGCGATGTCCAGGCCCTGGGTCAACGCTGGCCGACGTCGTTCAGGCACGCCTCGAAGCTGCACTACCCAGGCATCGGTTACCCCAACGGATTGCCAGTTCATTTGCTCAGACAACGCGGTTCTCGGGTTTACGAAAGGGCCGCTGATCAGGCGATGGTAGGTTTGCTCGCCAACGTCGGTTACGGCAATTCGCAGGGTGTTGCCGCTGCGATCGCTGCGCCGATGCAATTCAGCAACGGCAACGTCGGAGTCGAGGAAGCTGCCGACGACGACAAAGTACTCGGCGCTCGCGGTTGGTGTGACCAACGACAGCGCGAGCAGCGAAATCCCGGCCAGGAACTGGCGCGGGTAAGTTTGAACGTAACGCATCAAAGGAGTCTTTTGGTTGCTCTGTTGGCCGCTTGTTTGCTGGCGTTTTTGCCTGAGTAGCCGCGGGTTGTTGGAACTCAGGAAAACCTGGCGAGAAAATCGCGTGCGCATCGGCGGGCCATTCGGTGTTCGGGTCACCCCGGATGGCAGGAAAGTATAGCAGCGTCGCGGTGCAAAGCTCTACGGATAACCCGCACCGGGGAAGTCCACCTGCACGGTTTCCACGCATGCGGTTGCGTTGTCGCGACAGAACTGAGGTTGCGAACCGGAAGCGGTGAGTACATACAACGTCCTCTCGCCCAGGGCGCACGCATAAGCGCCGCGGCCAGTATCGTGACGGTCGGTGATCTCGCCCCCCTCAAGCACTCGTAGCACCTCGGAGCTGCTGGGCGAGGCAACCCAGATACCGCCTGCAGAGTCGAGGCAGATGCCGTCTGGAACGGCGCCGTCGGGCAGGCTGGCCCAGAGACGGCGGTTATTTAGATCACCGTTCGCGTCGCGGTCAAATGCGGTCAATCGGCCGGCAAAGGACTCGGCCACAACAAGTGTCGAACCATCCGGCGTGATTACGCAGCCGTTGGGGAACATGAGCTCATCGGCGACGATTCTCGGGTTGCTGCCATCCGGGTCGATGCAAATCAGCTCAGCGGTAGAGGGCTCAGCGCCGTTATGCAGATCGAAACCGAAATTGCCGACGTATGCCTGCCCCTGGCTGTCCACAACCATGTCGTTGCAAATGCCGCTGGCAAGTTCGCTGAGATCCGCATGTACGGTGAGCTTGCGGCCATCGAACTTCAGCACAGCACGGCGATTCATCGCCACGATGAGCATCTCGCCTGCGGGCAGCCAACCAAGCCCGGAAGGATCATCGCCCGTCTCGACGACCGTTCGTGTGCTTCCGTCAGGTGTGCTCGCCACGACGCGGCCAGCGTGCATGTCGGAGAAAAACAGCTCTCCTTCCCGCCAGCGTGGCCCCTCGGGGAAGTGCAGGTGCTCGATCAGTGTTGTCAGCGTGGTCATTGGGCGTCCTGGCGGTGAATTGGCGTGAAGCGGCGGGCTTTTACGCTCGTTTTACGACAGCGTATGCCAGGAGGCGTGATGCTGCTATTCCCGCGTTGTTGGACATTTGCGTTTTCGGGTATCCTCGCGCCGCACGGTGGAGATAACCACGTGCCGCGAGGGCGGCGCTTGCTATCGTCGCCAACCTTGATTGGATTGAAAACGAAGACATTTCGCCCCCGGCGACGGGATACATGAGCGAAGGAAGGAGACTCACATGAACTTGCTCAAGATTTTCGCCGCACTGATGCTGGTACTCGGTATCACGGCGTGCAGCGACAGCGAATCCGGTGGCGGTGCCCTGGACTCGGTGAAAGACGCGGCCAACGATGCAGCTGACGCCGCTGGCGATATGGCTGATTCTGCAGGCGATGCAGCCAGTGGCGCCTGGGACGGTGCTAAGGATGCGGCTGGTGATATGGCCGACGCAGCTGGCGATGCCGTAGACGGTGCTAAAGATGCGGCTGGCGATATGGTCGATAGCGCGAAGGATGCTGCGGGTAACGCGGTTGACGGCGTGAAAGATTCTGCATCCGGCATGGTTGACGGCGTGAAAGACGCCGCTGGCGACGCTCGTGATGCGGCAGCCGACAAGCTCGACGACGCGGCTTCTGGCCTGCGCGGCGACTAAACAGAGCTGAAACTAGCGTGGCCCGAGCAGCGACGCTCGGGTGATCTAAGTTCAGGCGTGGCGTCTTACCGGTGGTACCACTGATAAGACGCCAGATGAAACGGGCCTTTGGGCCCGTTTTTCGTTTCTCTCCGACCGATGTGGATAGAGATGGGTGAGCTCTGGCGGCGGTGCTTACTCGCTTCACCCGCCCGACCCACCTTGGCCGAATTTGCGGATCGGTGCGATTTCGACCAAAACATCGAGCGCACGGGGCTGTGGCTCGCTAGTGTCTCGACTTCACCGTTATCTGTTACCATCGGCGGCCAATTTTTCTCGTACGCAGGAGCTAACCATGCGCGATGTAGTCATTGTCGATAACGTCAGAACCGGTCTGGCAAAGTCCTTTCGGGGCAGTTTTAACCTCACTCGTTCAGATGACATGCTCGCGCATTGCATCGATGCCCTGATCGACCGGAACCCGGATGTGGCCGCCGGTGAGATCGAAGACGTTGTGGTGGGCGCCGCGAGTCATGTGGGCGAGCAGGACGGCAACATCGCGCGTCTGGCTGTTGCGCTGTCCAAGCACCTCGATCTGAACGCCACTTCAGGCCTCACAATCAACCGATTCTGCTCGTCGGGCCTTCAGTCGATCGCCATCGCGGCCACACAGATCGCATCCGGCCAGACCGAAGTTGCGATGGCGGGTGGCGTAGATTCCATCTCCATGCGGAATCGACAGAAACCTGCGAAAGCAGAGCTGAATCCGCGTCTTCTCGAAGAAACGCCGGATATCTTCATGGCAATGGGTAACACCGCTGAAGTGGTTGCGCGTCGCTATCAGGTAACGCGCGAGGCGCAGGATGAGTACTCGTTGCAAAGCCAGCAGCGCTACGCAGCGGCTGCGGAAGCCGGCTATATCGCAGAAGAGATTGTTCCCATGAAGGCAACAATGCTCAAAGTGGACAAGGAAACCGGTGAAGAGAGCCGCGTAGATGTAGTTGTCGACAAGGACGAGTGCAATCGCCCGCAGACAACGCTCGAAGCTCTGGCAGGTCTGCCGCCGGCATTTGAAGAAGACGGCTCGGTTACTGCGGGTAACGCATCCCAGTTGTCAGACGGCGCATCTATGACCTTGCTGATGAGTGCAGATCGGGCAGCAGCGCTTGGTCTGGAGCCAATCGGCATCTATCGCGGCTTCACGGTTGCGGCCTGTGCACCGGACGAAATGGGCATCGGACCTGTCTTTGCGATCCCTCGATTGCTCGACAATGCTGGCATGAAAATCGACGACATCGATCTGTGGGAGCTGAACGAAGCCTTCGCCTCGCAGTGCCTGTACTCTCGCGACGCTCTTGGCATCGACAACGCCAAGTACAACGTCAATGGCGGCAGCATCAGCATTGGTCATCCGTTCGGCATGACCGGCTCACGCATGACCGGAACCGTGTTGCGCGAACTTCGTCGTCGCAAGCAGAAGTATGGCGTTGTGACCATGTGCATCGGTGGTGGCATGGGCGCGGCGGGACTGTTCGAAGCAGTCTAGTTGGCATACGCCGGCCTCACAGGCTCCGTGCAACGCCGCCCCTGGCGCTTGCGCGGAGCAGTCGCTGTATCGCGATTGGCCCAATTCGACGTAACAACCTGTAACAACTGCCGCTTCAGTCGCAAGCGATAGTTGCTAATATTGGGAGTTCCAGTTTCGAGGCCAGTCGCGATTTTCAATCCCCTGCCATCCAAGCCAGTCAATTCCGCACGCAGCGGCGCTTTTGCCGTAGCCGGCCGCGCTTCTGCCGTAGCGAGTTGCGCTCGGCTTGCGCTCAGCTCCAGCGTACGTGTTGTTGGATGCGCGATGGTTGTCGCGTGTGCCTCAAGCAGCGTCGCAGCACCGCTGCTCCCCGCCGAGACACGAATGCCAGTGAGTGCTCCTGCGGCAGCCCCTGTTGCGAAGACGGCGGCGAGTAACGATGGCGAGTCGCAAGCAGAGCCAGCGAACATCTCGTACGCTCAGAGTACCGACGAGCAGCTGACAACCATGGCGGCGGACTGGTCCAGTCTGTCCGCGGCTGAGCGCCGAGCGCTTCTCACCGAAGTGAAATCGCGCATGGCGCGAGAGCGGCAGAACCAGGCCAATGGTCAAAACGGACAAAGCCCGACGGTCAGGATAACGACGACTCGGCGCTTTGGTCGTGTCGTTCGACAACCCGATGGTTCTCTCGTGCGTATCGAAACCTCAGTTGTGCAGGTTCGCAAAGCCGAGCGAAATGCAGATCGTCCGGGATTTGGCGCGGGCTTTGAGAACCGGCATTCAGATCCCGAGGTGCAGACTAGAGACGACACGCGCGCTCCTGCGCAAACCGTCAAGCACGATCAACCTTAGGGACTATCCCGGTGATACCCCGTCATGACTGACCACGCTGTTAGCGATAGTGGCTACCTCCTTGTTGTCGACGACGACCCAGAGCTACGGGAGTTGATCGAGGCCTATCTCGTGCGGCAAGGGTTCGATGTGGCGACGGCGCAGGATGGTTCAGAGATGGATCAGCGGCTGGCCGAGCGAACGCCGGATCTGGTTATTCTGGATCTGATGCTGCCCGATGAGAACGGATTGGACATCGCTAAGCGGCTCAAAGGCGCCAGCGAGATCCCCATCATCATGATCTCGGCCCAGGGCGAGGATGTGGATCGCATTGTCGGCCTGGAGGTTGGCGCCGACGACTATCTGGGCAAGCCGTTTAACCCACGGGAGCTGCTCGCGCGTGTGCGGGCGGTGCTTCGACGCTCGGCCAGAACGTCCGAGGTGGCTGACACGCCGGTCGAGTCGGGCGCTCCAGCGCGTTATCCGTTTGGAGACTTTGTCCTGGATATCACCTCGCATCGGCTTCTTCGAGGTGACGTGGAGATATCATTGACGTCAGGCGAGTTTGATCTGCTCGCGATACTTGTCCGTTTCCCGAACCGGGTCATGGATCGAGATCGTATTTTGGATCTGCTTACCGGAGCAGAGCGTTCGCCCTTTGATCGCAGCATCGATGTTCGGGTGACTCGATTACGTGGAAAGATCGAGGCGGACCCGTCCAAACCCCGCTTCATTCGCACGGTCTGGGGTAAAGGCTACATGTTCTGCCCGGAAGCGGATGGCTGATTCAGCCAACCTTCCTGTTCTGTCGCGCGGCCACTGACCCTTGGCGACCTCGTCACTACTGGTTCGCACAACGGCTACGCTTGCGTTGTCTGCACTCGCGATCGTCGGCACCGCGACGTTTGCACTCAACCGCTTCGTTATTGAGCCGATCACACAACGAGCCGCTGATGACGAGGCGGCGTTGCTGGTGCTATCTGCCCAGACCTGGGTAGAACTGCCGCCCCAGGCGCGGCCTCTCTTTGAGCTCGAACTGGCGGAGAGCCACGACCTCATTATCTCAGGACAGACTAGAGACCTGCCCGTTGCGACCACCGATGCACCGTATCTGGAGATCGTTGGCAACCAGCTCGCCAAGCGCCTGGGGCAGCCCGTGCTGCTCATGGAAAGTGATGACCTCGTCTGGGCTAACGTGCCCATGGGTGGCTATCTCATGCAGATCGGTTTCTCGCCTAGTCGTCAGAGCATTCAACCGCTGTATAGCGGCATCTTTATCTCCGCTCTGGGTGCCGCCATCGTTTTTCTGACGTCGCTCTTCATCGTCCGACGCATCGCTCGCCCCCTATCCGCTGCTGCGGAACGGGCGGGAAGCTTCCGCGGCAGCGAGCACTTTCGGCCGCTACCCGAGGAAGGGCCTGCGGAACTGGTGAGCCTGGCTCGAAGTTTCAATACGATGGCGACCGAGGTGTCGGCGCTGCTCGCCAACCGCACGACGCTGCTTGCTGGCATTTCCCATGATCTGCGAACGCCGCTGGCTCGAATGCGGATTGCCCTTGAGCTCCTGCCTGAGAATGTCGAGCTCGAGTTGTTCCAGCGCTTTGAACGCAATCTGGAGGCGATGGATGAGTTGATTGGCGATACGCTGCGTTTCGCCCGTGGTGCCTCTGAATCGACGTTGGCGGTTGCCTTGAAACCCTATCTGGAGGATGTGGTTGCGAGCTTCGATGAGGCCATCGAAGTCTCCTGGCAGGGCCCGGAGGATGCTTCAGTTGAGTTGGCGGCCGGTTCGTTCAAACGGGTTGTCCACAATCTGCTGTCCAATGCGCAACGCTACGGCCAGAACGTTCGCGTTGCTGCGCGCATCAAGCCGGACGCTGCCATCGTTAGCGTCCTCGATAGCGGCCCGGGCATCGAGCCTGAGTATAGGCAGAAAGTATTCGAACCCTTCTTCCGGCTCGATGCGTCCAGGAGTGTAACTACCGGCGGTAGTGGGCTTGGCCTTGCCATCGTTGCGCAGCTTTGTAACGCCCACGGCTGGCGAATCTCGGTTCGAGACGCAACCACCGATGAGAACGAGCTGCGATTGCTCGTTCCAATCCGATCCGCGCAGGCGTGAAACAAATTGTCACAAATTCAGCGTTACCCGAAATCCCTGAGTAACAGGCCAAGGGCATAGTAGCTTTCAAGGTGAGTGCATTGCACCGCCGCCTGAAAAGGCAATCTCTATCCCCTAGACCCATGACTGGTCAAACGGTTCGGAAGGTCAACTAGCCCACTGGCTCCCTCTCCAGGCCCGTGGGTTTTTTTTTGCGCCGAATAAAGTACAGCGGCTCGCTGCGCGAGCCGCTGTACTTTATTCGGCGAGATTCAAACCCCGAGAGAGCGGCAGTGCACTGCGTTCAATTGCTTCGCGATTGAATGCAATGCTCGAGAGCGTCCGTCGAGTGGATTTTTAAGGTTACTGAGATCGCCGCAGTCAGCCTTCGGCTTCCTTCGCGAAGACGAAGGGAAAATTCATTCCCAACAAAAAGGCCAGAGCTCTCGCCCTGGCCTTTTCTCATTTTGCGACCGGGCCGGCGACTAGCCAGCCCAGCCCCGTCGAATAACGAACCATTGCTCGCGCTGCGAGCCTGGGTTCGTTTTCGACGTACGTTTCAGTCCTGAAGAGCGGCAGTGCATTTTTCTCCTCGCGAAGCGATCGAGAAAAATGCTCGAGAGCGTCCGTCGAGTAGATTCTCAAAGTCACTGAGATCGCCGCAGTCAGCCTTCGGCTTCCTTCGCGAAGACGATGGGAAAATTCATTCCCACAAAAAGGCCAGGGCTTTCGCCCTGGCCTTTTCTCGTTTTGCGACCAGGCCGGCGGCGCGCCAGCCCCGTCGAATAACGAACCATTGCTCGCGCCGCGAGCCTGGGTTCGTTTTCGACGTACGTTTCAGTCCTGAAGAGCGGCAGTGCATTTTTTCCTCGCGAAGCGATCGAAAAAAATGCTCGAGAGCGTCCATCGAGTAGATTCTCAAAGTTACTGAGATCGCCGCAGTCAGCCTTCGGCTTCCTTCGCGAAGACGATGGGAAAATTCATTCCCAACAAAAAAGGCCAGAGCTTTCGCCCTGGCCTTTTCTCGTTTTGCGACCGGGCCGGCGACTAGCCAGCCCCCAGCCAATCAGGTCGCTTTAGGAAGCCCGCAGTGCGTCGCGGATTTCGGTCAGCAGTACTTCTTCTTTGCTGGGCTCCGGTGGTGCTTCCGGCGCCGCCTCTTCTTCCTGCTTCATGGAGTTCATCGCTTTGACCACCAGGAAAATGGCGAATGCGATAATGATGAAATCGACAACCGTCTGGATGAATACGCCGTAGTTCATCGTCACCGCCGCAGCCTCACCAACGGCCTCCTTCAGCACGATCGACAGATCGCTGAAGTCCACACCGCCCATCAGCAAACCGATCGGTGGCATCAATACGTCTGCCACGAATGACGAAACGATCTTGCCGAAGGCGCCGCCGATGACGATACCGACTGCCATGTCGACAACATTGCCGCGCATCGCAAAATCTTTGAATTCTGAAATCATACCCATGCTAAGTCCCTCCCAGACGCTCGCAGCTTGTGGCCGGATGCGTTGGTTTTGTTGGCCTCACGTTCGTGCGAGGCGAGTTTTGTTTTACGTATCAGCGGTGCCATTCGATTGGCCGGAGAGATCGGCGCGGATAAGCGTCTTTTCACAGCTCATCACAACCCGTCACAGCCCAGCGGCGCTGCCCCCAATGCACGCTGCTGCACTCGTTGATCGCGCCTTCCTGAATCCCTGGAAGTTCGTGGCGCGCAGCAACTTGTATCCCCCTAGCTTGCGTAATGCTCGCTTGCGAAGCTTTATAGCACTCGTTCAGTGCGTCTCACAACTCAGCGGAAGCTGAGCCAGGCAGTCGCCAGGCACGCAAGCTCTGCACTGCGATGATCAGCAGCGTTGCGATCTGCACAGGCGCCCAATAGGGTTGCCACGCTGCGTGAGTCAGGCCCGGGCACAATGGCTCAGAGGCGAGTGTTGCGGCATTGAGCGCTGCTATGACAGGTTGAATCGCGAGCAGTATCAGCAATCCCGCTGGGATCGCCATGAACCGGGTGATGGCGTATATGCCCGGCAGCACGTGTACGGCCCGCAGCAGCAGTGAAAAAGCCGCTGCGATTGGGGCAAAACCCAGCAGCAGTCGCCATAGCTCATCGCCATCGCTGCAACCCGCTTCGGGCAGAATGGCTAGCCACAACAGGTGCGCGTAAATCACCATCCATGCGACCAGTGTAGAGCCGACACGCAGCAGCATGTCCGGTAGAGATCCTCGGGCGGCCATTTTCGGCTCCTTTCCTATACTCAAGCCAGGTGCCGGTCACAGAACCGGCAGCCAACGTTGTTTGATGAGAGGTGAGACCATGCGTGACAGCTACTTTGCGCCCACCGTACAGGCCGTGCTCGTCGCGCTCGATGAGTCCAGCGGATATCAGCCGCAGAATGTGGATGAGCTGCTGCGGGACATTCAGTCAAAACTTGCCGATCAGCTCAACGATGAGCGCTCGCCCGAACGGGAGTGGCGGCGTGGCACCGCTCGCTCCCTCATGTGCCTTGCGGATCTGTTGCGCGGGCTCGGTAGGCCCGCGCCGTCTGTAGAAGTGCTGGTGCACGACATGCTGCACTAGCCAGGCGAGGCGTCAGCCCTCCAGCTTGTGCAGATGCACGTCGGTCTGGGGGTAGGGGATGCTGATGCCTTTGTTGTCGAATTTGAGCTTGACCTGCTCCGTTGTATCGAAGAAGACGCCCCAATAGTTCGACGCCTCAACCCAGACTCGCACCGTGATGTTGACAGAGCTGTCCGCCAGCTCAGAAACCACGATAGTCGGGCTCGGATCCTTCAATACTCGATCATCCACCTCCAGAAGCTCTGCGATAAGCGATTTTGCTTGTCGTATGTCGTCGTCGTAGCCGATACCAAAGACAAAATCCACGCGTCGACGCTCTTCAGCGGAGTAGTTGGTGATGACATCGTTCGACAGCGCGCCATTAGGAACGATGATGCGTTTGTTGTCCGGCGTCAGCAATATCGTGTTGAAGATCTGGATGCTCTGAACGGTTCCCGACACGCCCTGCGCTTCAATGAAATCTCCCACCTTGTATGGGCGAAACAACAGTATCAGCGCACCCCCGGCGAAGTTGGCCAGACTGCCCTGCAAGGCCAGGCCAACCGCCAGTCCGGCAGCACCGAGCACCGCGATGAATGACGTGGTCTCGATGCCGACCATGCTGGCGACCGAGATGAAGACGATGGCCTTGAGCAATATGCTTACCAGCGATGTCAGAAATTTCGACAGGGTCGGATCAGATGTTCGTGACTCGAGGGTCTTACCCACTGCCGCCGCAACCCGTTTCGCGAGCCAAAGACCGATGATGAGGACGACAATCGCCATCAACACCTTGGGCGCCCACTCGACTCCCATGCTGATGAATTGTTCCGCGTAGCCGGTGAGTTTGTCCGGCGATAGTGCATCCATTGTTAGTCTCCAAATGCTGTGTTTAGCGATTCCGCCGGCACTGAGCGTGTTTTCCCAGGCGTTTCTGGCGCTGCTTCGCAGGCATGCTGAGCATGTCGCCGGCGCGGTGCAAGTGTTGCCTGCAAATCTGCGGCCATGCAGGGTTAAGTCCTTGAATTAACAATGCCTGAACGAACGGAATTACGTGTAAAACCGCTGCATTCGGCTGTACAACACTCTTGTCTTGGCCTACCCTTGCGCCGCTTTTCCCAGTTAACGACACTTTGCCGGGAGCATAGCCCTGTGGGAGCAGCGCGACTCGTGTTATGCACGAGCCGCAAGCTGGGGCAACGGTGAAGGTTAGGAGCGATAGAATGAAGAAGATTGTAATGACAGCCATCGCCCTGCTGCTTGGCAGCATGGCGTGGGCAGGTGACAACGGTGCCCCGAAAGAAGGCCAGTGGTTCCTGTCGCCGCTGTTGGGTTTTTACGAGCCCCCGGAAGATAGCGAGATTGATGGCGCGGTAGGCGGCGGTTTCGCCCTCGGAGCCGGCATCACCGAGCGATTCGCAGCGGAAATCCTGTATTTCCAATTCGAAGGTGAGTACGAAGCTAACGGCAACTCAGGTCGCGATGACGGCGATACCTGGTTCCTCGACGTGTTGTACATGCCTGAGCGCGAAACAGGTAACTGGCAACCATTCCTGCTTGGATCAGTGGGTCGTGCAGACCTCGACTACGACGATGATGGTGACTCCTTCACGGATAACCAGATCGGCGTCGGCGCTGGTGTCTTCGGCAAGATCAATAACCGTTTCTCTGCCCGTGCTGATGTTCGAGGCATCTACTCGAACGAGTTTGGCAGTGTAGAGCCGATGGTTCTGGTTGGCCTCAACTGGTACCTCAACAGCGTTGAACCGCCGATTCCGCCGGACACCGATGGCGATGGCGTAATCGATGCGAACGACAAGTGCCCGAACACCCCGCTTGGTGTTGCGGTTGGCGCTGATGGCTGCGAACTCGATAGCGACGGCGACGGCGTGCTCGATTCCGCAGACCGCTGCCCGAATACGCCTGCTGGCGTATCAGTCGACAGCCGAGGCTGCCCGCTGGATTCCGACGGTGACGGTGTTGCCGACTACATGGATGAGTGCCCGAACACCGCAGCTGGTGTAACGGTTGATTCGCGTGGATGTGTGCCTGACATCGAAGAAGAAGTGACGATTGATCTGAGCCTCGAATTCGATACAGATTCGGCTCAGCTGCGTAACTCGCACTACGCTGAAATCCAAACGGTTGTGTCCTTCATGAAGCAGTTCTCTAACACCACTGCTGTTATCGAAGGCCACACGGATAGCCGTGGCGCTGAGAGTTACAACCAGGCGTTGTCAGAGCGTCGCGCAGCGTCGGTTCGCAACTACCTCGTGAACGAAGGCGATATTGCCAGCGATCGTCTGACCTCTCGCGGTTATGGTGAGTCTCAGCCAGCCGACACGAACGACACGGCTGAAGGCCGTCAGCGAAACCGCCGCGTTTCAGCGGTTGTTTCTGGCAAAGCAACGGTTAAGGCAGGCGACTAAGTTGGTCACCATCTAACCAAGCAGAAACGGGCGCCTGATGGCGCCCGTTTCGTTTTTGGAGAACGTAAAATGATGAGAACACTTCTACTGGCCGCCTTCGCGATCGCTTGTATTGGTTGCGAGAGTGTCTATTACGAGGCTGCCGAAGGCCTCGGCATCCACAAGCGCGATATTCTTGTTGATCGTGTGGAGGCAGCGATGGATGCCCAGGAAGATGCAAAAGAAGAGTTTGCGAGCGCGCTCGAGGCGTTCACCAGCGTTGTCAGTGTGCCGGACTCTGAACTGAAGTCAGTTTATGACGACCTAAGTGATGCCTTTGAGGACGCAGAGTCCCAGGCCGAAGAGGTTACTGATCGCATCGACGCAGTCGAGTCGGTTTCCGAGGCGTTGTTCGATGAATGGCAGGACGAGCTCGAACAGTATTCGTCAGCTTCACTGCGCCAGAAGAGCGCCAGCCAGCTGCGCGATACGCAGACGCGTTACAAACGGCTTCTGTCGTCCATGCGCAGCGCCGAAGGGCGAATGGAGCCAGTGTTGAATGCGTTTCGTGATCAGGTGCTTTATCTCAAACACAATTTGAACGCCCAGGCCATCGCCTCGCTGAAAGGCGAGCTCAATCAGATCGAATCTGACGTCGCCCGATTGATTCGCGAAATGGAAGCGTCCATCGACAGTTCTCGTGCGTTCATTGAGCAGATGGAGACAACTGCGGCGTGAAGTTCTTTAAGTGGCTCGTCCTGCTCGTATTGATTGCGTTGGTTGCAGGTGGCATCTACCTGTTTGTTAACTCAGCAGCGCTTATAAAGCGCGCGATCGAGTCCGAGGGGCCTAAATACATCGGTGCGCCGGTGCAGGTTGATCGAGTGGTGCTGCGGGCGGATGAAGGCCGGGCTGAGGTGCGCGGGCTGCAAGTCGGCCAACCGCAAGGTTATGGCGCTGGCTACGCTCTGCGTAGCGAGCTGATACGGGCGGTGATCAATATTCAGCAAACGACCGATTCGGTTATCGTGCTGGACGAGCTGGTGGTGGATGCAGCGGTTGTGAACGCAATCGTTCGAAGCCAGGACGAATCCAATCTGCACCAGCTCGATGACAATCTCACCCGCGCTCTCGAGCGCCTGGATTCTGCATCAGGCGCTGCTTCTGGCTCATCGCCGGAGATGCTCTTCATCGTGGATCGGTTGTCTCTGACCAACATGACCGCGAACGTCGCGAATGATGTGCTCGGTGAGTTCGCCTTCGAGCTACCCGATGTGTCGCTGCGAAACGTCGGCCGCGCCGAGGGTGGTGTGACGGCTGCGGCGATTGCCGATGAGGTTATCTCGCCCATCACGCGCCAGCTCACTCGCGAGTTGCTCAACCGAGGGTTAGGGATCGATGAGATCAAGGCCGAGATTGAGGATCGAATTCGCGAGAAAGGAGACGAACTGGTCGATAAACTGTTCCGCGGCCTGAACCGGTCTGGCGACTGAGCGCTAACGTCGGTTCGACATCTTCAGAATCGATGCGAGGTAGCAGTGCAATTCGAACATATTCTCTATGAGCGCCGTGGTCCAATGGCTCTCATCACCATCAACCGGGCGGCTAAACACAACGCTATTTCGCTCGCGACACTGGATGAGCTGCAGCGAGCGGTAGCAGCCGCAGGCTATGACGACGATGTACGCGTCCTCACCATAACCGGCGCGGGCGACAAAGCCTTTGCATCAGGCTCGGATTTGTCGGAAGTCATCGATCGCGACCTGAAGAAAGCTCTTGAACCCATTGTCCAGGGTCTTGCCGATCAGCTGGAGCGCCTGCCGAAACCAACGATCGCTGCCATCAACGGCATCTGCATGGGTGGCGGCCTGGAGGTTGCGCTCGGGTGTGACCTTCGCATCGCAGCCGCGCATTCGCGGTTTGCCACACCCGAGGGCAAGCTCGGCATCATACCGGGCGGCGGTGCGACCGCCCGCTTGCCGAGGATCGTCGGGCGGGGCTGGGGCATGCACATGCTGCTTATGGGCGAGCCAATCGATGCTGAGGCTGCGCTCGGAATGGGCCTGGTCACGCGCGTCGTCGAGGCGGGCGAGTTGCTCGACGAAGCGCAGCGCATGGCCGAGCACCTCGCATCGTTCGCCCCGTTTGTGCCGCGCACGATGAAAGCCATGGTCAACTTCGGCATGGAGGGCTCGCTGGCCGCCGCCCTGCAACTCGAAAAGTACGCGCAAGGCGCGCTCGTGCAAACCGAGGATAAGGCTGAAGGGATATCCGCGTTTCTCGACAAGCGTGAGCCGAAGTTCAAAGGTAGGTAGGCAAGCGGTGAGGCGCCGTGTAGTCGATGCTCAGCCGATGCGAGCCGGCGGCTACTCGATACCGGCAGCTTCAAACAATGCCTCGCGTCGGCGCAGATTTGCTGCGGACCACGTTGCGTCGAAGCGATAGAACGCGGCGACCGCATTGGCGTTCTCAGGCAGCTGCAGCCAAGGCTGTTTTGAGCTCGTGTAGATGTGTACGTCCGGTGGCATGAGATCCGGATCGTCCAGCGTGCCAACGCGCAGGAAGCGAACATGCTCTTGCAAACCACCCATGTAGTAGCTGCTCCACACGGCCACGCGACAGGACCCGCAGCGGGTGACGCTTTGTCCCCTGCCACTCGGTGAATCCAGGACTATGGTCTCGACGGCGCCTTGCTCGAGTTGCACCTGATCGGCCTCGAGGAGCGCGTTGAGCGCAAATGCGGTGCCCGTCTGCCTCTGACACCAGCGACAGTGGCAGCAGTGCACGATCATAGGACTGGACAGAACCCGGTAGCGAACCTGGCCACACGTGCAGCCGCCGGTAGGTTGTTCCATTGACTCAGCCACTAGTGTCTCTCTCCGATGAGCACAGTGCTGGGTTCGGCGTCGACGTTGACGATCTCTGGCTTGAGCGTATCGAGGAATGCCGTCACCTCGGCCCCCTCCGGCGCAGGTATCTGGAGCGCCTGCGCGATCTGGCTGACAATCTCGAGGAAGCGCTGCCAATCCGCTTCGTTGATACCCATTCCTGCGTGGGCGAGCCTCATGTCCCGGCCGGTGTAGTACATCTGGCCACCGGTCTCGTGAACGAGATAGTCGATGAGGAGTTGCATGTCACGAGCGTTCCGGTCTTCGCTTCGATGCGACCAGAAGCGACCGAGCAGGTCGTCGGCCTGTGCAGCACTGATCAGTTTGTTGGCGAATACGGCGATGGCGTCATAGCCGCCGAGACGGTCGTAGAGAAGTACTGTCATGGCTGGATACTCAATGTCGGTTGCGTTTCGCGGCACATGAACGCACGGTTGTCGGGCGGTGGGTAGCCGGAAAAAATCGACATCGCTTTTGCAAAATTGCACGACAGGAGATTGCCAGATGCAGTGGGACGATGCGCGCCTGTTCCTCGCCTTTGCTCGTGAAGGTTCTTTCAGCGCTGCCGCGAAGCGGCTTGGCGTGCAGCACTCCACGGTTTCTCGCCGCATCCATGCTCTCGAGAAAGCACTCGCCACTCCCCTGGTGGAGCGAAGCTCGACGGGTTACGTCCTTACTCAGGCGGGTGAGGAACTGCAGGCGACCGCGAGCCGAATGGAGCGTGATCTGTTGCGCTTTGAAGACGCGAGCGCCGGTCAGAGCGACGAGCCGGCGGGCGAGCTGCGCGTGACAGCGATTGCCAACATGGCATCCACGGTGCTGATGCCGGCGTTTGCCCGCTTCTGCTCGATGTATCCCGGCATCGATTTGCGAATCGAGGTAACCAACCAGTCTGTCCGTTTGGCCGAGCGCGATGCAGACGTCGCCTTGCGCCAGACCAACGTTCCTGGCGAAACGCTGATTGGCACGCGGCTGACCACGGTCGCCTCTGCCGTTTACGGCTCCGCCGAATACTGCGCTGCGCTGGCCGATCGGAAGGTGTCCGAAACCTGGGTGAGCGTCGATTGCTGTGACTACCACCGGACGTGGACAAAACAGGCGCGTCCTCAGCTCGAATCCTCGTTCTGCGTGGATGACACCTCACTCACCGCCGCTGCGCTGAGAGAAGGCCTCGGCGTCGGCTATCTGCCGTGCTTCATGGGCGACAGCGACCCGGAGCTGGTTCGATTCCGTGAGCCCGAAGAGCAACACGAACTCGGCCTGTGGCTGTTGTACCACCGGGACTTGCGCAGTACGCGGCGGGTAACGCTATTCCGTGAGCATATGCAGCGTGAGATGCAGGGCGTCAGCCCTCTGTTCGAGGGCCGCAGCTAGTCGCCGCGAGGACAATGCTGCGCGCGGAGCCCTCCCGTGGATATACTCAGCACACTCATTCGAGCAACGCGACGACCGATCTGTCGCGAGTATCAGCCACGCAGCCGGTGACTTTGCTCGCTGCGTTAAAAGGGGGAGAGCCATATGGCCGTCGACAAGTTTCCGATTGAAGCTTCGCACATCATGATGTTTGCCCGTTCTGTGGGCGACAGCAATCCGATTTACTACGACGCGGACTACGCGGAGAAAACGGAACCCGGTGCAATCATCGCGCCGCCGACGTTTGCTCAGTCCAGCGCACAATTCGACCCGGACTATTTCCTGCGTCCGCATCCCGACAAGGACTGGTTTGGCTCGGGCAAAAACCCGAGTGGCCTCAAGCCGAAGAAAGAGGAAGAGAGTAGCGGCGGCGGTGGTGGTGGCGGCGGGGGTTTGCACGCCGAGCAACACTTCGAGTACCACCGGCATATATCGCCGGGGGATGTGCTGACGGCAACCAATCTTCCAGGCAAGACCTGGGAGAAAGAGGGCAAGCGGTCCGGCAAACTCATTTTTAATGAAACGGTGACTGAATATCGTGATCAGAACGGTGAGTTAGTAATTACCGCGCGTGGCGTGGGCGTTCGCACCGAACGTCCAGTCGATCAATAACGCAGCCCGCCAAGGAGAATCTAATGGCTTTGAAAGCAAGTGACCTGAAGGTTGGCGACACCTACTCTGAGCGCCTCGTTGAAGATCTAAAACGCACGCAGATTGTGATGTACGCCGGTGCATCGGGCGACTACAACCCGGTTCATACGGACGAGCTTTTCACCAAGAAAGTGGCGGGTTACCCGTCGGTTTTTGCCCATGGCATGCTCACGATGGGCATGACTGGCGGCATGCTGACCAACTATGTGGGCGACGGCAGGTTGACCAAGTATGGGGTTCGTTTCACCAACCAGGTGTGGCCTGGTGATGATCTTGATTCCACGGCAACCGTGAAAGAGCTGCGCCAGGAAGGCGACGATATGTTCGTGGATCTCGACGTTGTGACGACCAACCAGGACGGCGCAGTCGTACTGTCCGGCTATGCAAGCGCTCGAATCGACGGCTAGCGCAGCCTTAATTTGGGTGACGCTGTCGTTGATAGGGTCAGCCGATGCGCATGGCAATGCGGTCGGCTAACCCGGATTCAGGCGTCGCCATTTGTCGATCTGCCAGATAGTGGCGGGCAGTTCTTTTGTGACCGGCCCGCCTGGCTGATTCGATTATCGACAGCGTGATTACATCGCGCTGTGCATGGCTGCCACCAAATTCGCGCGCTTTATCCCGAACGGCGCTGAAGCCCTCGAGCGCCGCCGCGTATTCACCTCGCCGATAGAACTCCGCCGCTTCGATAAGTGGCAGACCGATGTTGGTGTTCATTGATTTGAGCTGTGCTGGCGCATTGGCGTTTGCCGCTGTAACGGCGTGCTTTAGCTCCGCCAGTTCATCCGCGCGATCACAATCCGCAAACGCGAGCGCTGCGTGGAAGTCATTGAACGCATAGTGTCCGGCCTCGGCCGAGGTTTTCGTCGCCCAGATGTCCGCGACGTTCGCCATTCGATTGCCGATGTCGATATCCAGCAAGCGTAATCGCCAAAGCAGGGCCGTCAGGTCGAGAAGCGCTATCGAGATGTCTTCTGCATTCGGTGCTAACTGGTCGTCGAATATCGACAGGATCGAGTCGACATCGCCTTTGTCCAGGTAAAACAGGCACAGATGCCACCAGTTGTGCAGAGCGAAATTGTTGTCTGGGGACCAGTCGTCTACGCGGCTCGTCATGAAGCGGATGCCATCGTCGACGCGCCCGGTCATTTCCATGACGTGGGTTTTGGCGTGCACGCCCCATACGTCTTTAGGGTTGATGGCGAGCGCTTGATCGGCAATGGACTCAGCTTTGGCGTATTCGTTGCACTCTTCCAGACCGAATGCATACATGCTGAGGACGTAGCCGTAACCCGGCGTGTCGGCGTGCCAATGCGGAAGTACTCGTGCCACCCGGTTTCGAAGGTTGAGCGCATCACCCTGGAAAAAGTCCATGAGGTGAGCGCTCTGGAGCGCGAATGCATCCGTGGGATGTTCAATGAGTAACGCATCTATCTGTTGGCAGGCCCCTTGCCAATCACCGTCATCCAGCCTCGAGAATGCGGACAGCAGCCGGGCTTCTCTCGGGTTGGCCTGTGGCGCCAGCTCGGCCGCGCGCTGCAGCGACGACTTTGCCGCCAGGGCGAACCGCTTCTCGGATGAGCTGTACAGCGCGAACGCCTTAAACAGATGTGCGAGCAGAAAATCCGGATGCTCCGACAGCACGGATTTGAGTTCTGCCATTGGGTCGCCCACGTAGCACTGGAAAGCCAGCAGTGCGCGTTCGAAGCCAGCGAGTGCATCGGCGTCGCCGTAGCTGACTGGCACGCCGCGAATGTCGATGCTGGTTTCGCTCATGAACTACCTCGCCAGGCCGCTGATGGACTGTTCGTTCTAGAGCTTACCAACGCTCAATCGATGTGCGCACGTCCACCTCGAAAGACCACGCCGTGGGCCTTTGATTGTGAAGGTACTCAAAGCCATCGACGATGCCGTCGAGACTAATCATGCCTTCGCTTCCTAGGCGCTCGGCATAGTCCGGAAAGCCATGCTTTATCTTATCGCCACAGATGGGACCGTCGATGACCACGTGCCCAACGTGAATACCATCCGGGCCGACTTCTTTTGCGAGTGCCTGGGCAAAGTTTCGCAGCGCGCCCTTCGCCGAGTTAAATGCTCCGAAGTTGGCCCTCCCGCGTAGTGAAGCACTGGCGCCCGTAAACAGGATGGTGCCACCCTGGGGCATGGCATTGACGGCTGCCCGTCCAAACAGGAAAGCTCCGAAGCAGCAAACTTTCCAGCTGTCTTCGAAGTAGGTTGCGGACATGTCCCGGATTTTGCCTGGCGTATTGTTACCTGCGTTGTAAATCGCCAGCTTCAGCGGTCCGGGCAGGTTTTGGAACAGGGCTCTGCAATCAGTTTCCTCTGTTGCATCACTCACTACAGCGGTTGCCTTGCCACCGTTTTTCTCGATGAACTCGACCACGGCTGCCAGCTTATCCTCGCTGCGTCCCGCGGCGATCACGTGCAGCCCCTGGTCGGCAAAGCGATAGCACAGTTGTGCGCCAAGCCCCTGATCCGGGCCGACTCCAAGAACGATTGCGGTATCCACTGTTTACAACTCCTCTGTACGGCATTCTGCATGCTGCATGCAGAAACTCACTTCGGCGCGGGAATTGCCTGACGGATGCGCTGAATCTCAACGCTCCCCCACAGCCCCGCCTTGGTATACGGATCGTCCGCATGGAATGCTTCTACTTCGGCACGACTGTCGGCTTTAAGCAGAAAGATTGAGCCGAGCAACGTGGTGTCGTCATCGTCGACCATGGGCCCCGCGAATTGAATCGCCTCAGCATTGGCCCCAGCCCAGGCTAGATGCTCCGCACGGGTCGCCATGCGTAGATCCAGACCGTCGGCCTTGTCACGACAGATCAGTGCGTACATACAATCGTTCTCCCGTTAAAGATTCAGCGGCGTTAGTTAAGCGCGTCGCGTAGATAGCCTGTTGCGTCATCCATCGCCGCCTTCGAACAGGCGAACACATGCGCCATGGCCAGAAAATCATGGACCAGACCATCGTACTGTCGATACGTCGTTTGCACGCCAGCCGCTTCAAGTGCATCGGCGTAGGCTTTGCCTTCGTCGCGCAGCGGATCGAACTCGGCGGTGCATACGACAGCAGGAGCGACACCCGTGAGGCTCTCGGCCTTCAGAGGCGATGCATCCGCTTCGCCGCGCCGCGCTTCCGGGCAGTAGTGATTCCAGAACCACTGCATGCCTTCGCGTTCGAGCATGTAGCCCTCGCCGTTCTCCGCATAGGACGGGCGATCGAGATCGGCATCGGTTACCGGATACATCAGCAGCTGCAGGGCGATCGCCGGTGCGCCATGTTCCGCGGCTTTGCGGGCGACGATGGCGGCGAGGTTGCCGCCAGCAGATTCACCGGTGACGGCGATTTTGCCATTGCCACCGAGCGCCTCGATGTTGTCAGCCACCCACATCGTTGCCGCCCAGGCGTCCTCGACGGCAGCCGGATAGGGGTGTTCCGGGGCTAGGCGGTAGTCCACGGAAACCACCACGCAGTCGGCGTCGCTGGCCAATGTGCGGCAGACGTTGTCTGAGGTGTCGAGATCGCCGAAGACCCAGCCGCCACCATGAAAATTGACGACGATGCCATGGGGGCCGTCGCTCCCGGGTTTGTAGATGCGCACGGGAATGTCACCGGCAGGACCAGGCGCGTTCGTATTTTCGACCTCAGCGATCGCGACGGCGGCGTCTGCTGGCCGCATCATGCCGTAGAGCGCCCGTGACTCAACCGGGCTCATGCTGGTAATGGACGGCCCAGGGGCCGCTTGGAGCTGCTCGAGCATTGCCTGGTATTCGGGTGCGAGGGGCATGAAAGTCTCCTTTGTCCGTCGATGGCGCGGGTGCAGCCAGCGACTTGTTTTGTCTATCGCCGGCACTATATATGAGGTCACGGCAGATATGAGGCCGCGCTGTCCGCGTGGGTCATGTTCTGAAACCACGCGACAGTGTGGACTGTCGCCTACAGTTAACGAGTTGGCTGGTGTAGTCTGCTCTTCCCTCGGATTCCGAGAAGCAGGGTGAGTAGCTAGCGCCCATTTCCAACAAGACTTCGCGGCACGCGCAGACAGACAGCAGAACGAAAACAGAGAGGCCCGCATGACCAAGCAAACGAGTGACGCACAGATTCGGCTCGACGATGAGTCCGATACTCCGGACGTCGCCAAGCAGTTCAACTTCCTGGAAAACAGCCTGCTCAGCAAGCGAACGCTGACGCTGTTTGGCGAGGTCAATACCCTCGTCGCCCAGCGAACTGCAGAGAAGCTGCTGTCGTTGTCCTATGACAGTGATGAGCCGATCACGCTGTTCATCGGCTCACCCGGTGGCCACGTCGAGTCCGGCGATACCATTTTCGACATGATTCAGTTCATTAAGCCGGTCGTGCGCATTGTCGGCACCGGTTGGGTGGGCAGCATCGCGACCCACATCTACCTTGCGGCGGACAAGGAGAATCGCTACTGCTTGCCAAACACCCGATTCCTGATTCACCAGCCAGCTGGTGGCTTTGGCGGTGATGCGCTGGACATCCAGATTCAGGCGAAAGAGATCATCCGGACCCGTGAACGCATCAACCGCGTTATTGCGGAACGCACCGGCAACACTTACGAGAAGATTGTCGAAGACACCGAGCGGGACTTCTGGATGGGCCCGGAAGAGTCCGTGGAGTACGGGCTCGTTGGCAAGATCATCTCGTCGATCGACGAGCTTGATTAGGATTGCGCTGATCTAAATGCAAAAACGCCCGCTTCTGCGGGCGTTTTCGTATTTGTCTGTTGAACTGGTGAACTGGCAAGCTCATCAAAGGCCCGTCACGCGGAGGCCTCAGCCCAGGGTAGGCCCCCGAAGTCGGGCTAGCTGAAGGAAGCCGGAGTAGCTGATGGAAGCCGGAGTAGCTGATGGAAGCCGGACTAGCTGAAGAAAGGCAGGCTGACGTAGGCCAGAAACACGGTCACGGCAAGGATACCCTGGGAGGTCTGGCTGGCAGCGGTCTGTTTGAGCTTGTCCATGCACGCAACATAGTGGCGCAGCCTCGGCACCGGAAATAACGAAACGTTGTATCGATATGCTCGCGAGCGAGATTGTCGCGGCTAGCTGCTGACCGCCATGACACCGATCATCGCGAGCGGCGCCATGACCAGCCAGATCACCACGGCGAACAGGCCATCCCGGCCCTTCAATCTGGCCAGCGTTGCGCGGTTCAGCTCCAACCCCACCAGGAACAAAGCAACGACGAGCAGAAGCTTGCTGATGCTAGCTGCGGAGCTCACGGCGAGATCAGGCAACGGTACCCAGGTAGCAATGCCGGCCGCCACAATGAACAGCACGACAAACAGCGGGATGCTGGCGCGCCGTAGGGCGTCGCCGCCGCGTTCGCCGTTACGCCATATCCCGAGAAATATAACGAGTGGCACGAGCCACAGGGTGCGACCCAGTTTTACGGTTGTTGCCACCTCGGCGGCGTCCTGGCCATAAATCGCTGCGGTAGCGACCACCGACGAGGTGTCATGGACCGCGAGCGCCGCAAATGCGCCGAAGTCCACCTGGCTCATGTCCAGCCAGGTGCCGAGGTGGGGAAAAGTGAGCAGTGCAACCAGGTTGAGCAGGAAGACGGCACCCAACGCGACACCGATGCGCCCTGGGTCTGCTTTCAGAAGCGGCGCCGCGGCGGCGATCGCGGTGCCGCCACAAATCGCCGTGCCGATGGTCAGCAGGCCGCCAGTGATTGGGTCAATCTTCAGCAGCTTCGCCAGCACCAGGCCAATCGCGAAAGTGGCGAGTACATAGCCGGTAACTACCCCGGCGTAGGTGCTCGACAGCGCAACAACAGCGCCAAGGTTCATGCTGAAGCCTAAAAGCACGATGGCGCTCTGGAGGGCGAGTTTGGCGTAGTGTGACGATTGGCTGATCGGGTTGCTGCCCAGCAACAGAACGTAGATGGCGCCACCGATCAACCCCACCGCCGGATTGCGCAGTATTAGTCCCGGCGCGATCGCAGCCGCCAACCCGAGCAGGTGTAGCGCGTTGGTGGGTAGTGACAGTCTATTGAGCAAAGCCTGCAATCGCCTGACCAGTAGTTAAAGCACGGTACATGAACCTTAGGCCGCGCAATGAGCAAATTTGTCTCGAAATTGTCGATAGTGCGGGTAAGCTTGGTGAATAATTTGATGAAAGCAGAAAAAGATAGATGAAATTTGATCAAATTGATCGACAGCTGCTCATGCTGTTGCAGCAGGACTGCAGCCTGTCCAACGCAGAACTCGCGGATAAGGTGCATCTGTCCGCCAATGCCTGTTGGCGGCGCATAAAGCGGCTGGAGGATGACGGCGTGATCGAGCGGCGGGTTGCCCTGCTATCGAGCGAGGCCCTCGATTTGCCGGTGACCGTATTCGTCACAATTAAGACAAGTGAGCACAACGATGCCTGGCTGAAACGGTTTGCCGAGGGTGTGGTGCAGCTGCCCGAGGTGGTTGGTTTCTACCGCATGAGCGGTGATATCGACTACATGCTCAAGGTCGTGGTCCGCGACATTCAGGATTATGACCGGGTCTACAAACGGCTGATCGCGATTGTGCCGCTGCATGACGTCTCGTCGATGTTCGCGATGGAGTGCCTCAAATCATCGACGGAGCTGCCGTTGACGCATTTGCGGGGTTGATAGTTTTGTTGCTTGCTTAAGCGTGTCCTGAAGTTAAGGCGGGTTTGGCAGGGGCTCTCTACCCGCTCTGCGGCCTGCTTCTCCAGTCGTCGTTGCGAGGAGTGGCGAAGCCACGACGTGGCAATCTCCTTGTTTGCGAAGATACCCCTCAGTCGCACGCCTTATCACGCCTATGGCTACCGTCGAATCAAAGCCCCAGCACCGCTTTCGCGACAATGTTCTTCTGCACCTCATTGCTGCCGCCAGCTATCGAACTGGCGCGCAGGTTGAAGTAACGCGGCAACGCGGTCATACCTGCTTTCGGGCCAACCGGCTCGACGTTGCTGCCGACAGTGCGAGCGTCGGGCTGGTCCACGCTCATGAAGTAACCCACCGTCTCTACCGCCAGTTCCGTGATGTGCTGGCCAAGATCTGCGCTGATGTTTTTCATGATCGATGACTCCGGCCCGGGGTTCTCGCCGGAGGACAGTGCAGCCATGATCCTGAACTCCAGATACTGGAACGATTCCAGCTGGATTTCGGCTTTGTCGAGCTTGCTGCGGAATGGCTGAGTCTCGATCAGTGGGCCTTCCGGTGTTTGCGTATCGGCCGCGAGTCGTTTCAATTTGGTGAGGTTTGCTCGCGCAGAGGCCGCCGCTCCGCCGCCACCGCGTTCGAATTCGAGCAGGTATTTCGCCACCTTCCAGCCTTCGTTTTCCTCGCCCACGATATTGGTTTTCGGAACCCGAACGTCGTCGAAGAACACCTGATTCACCTCGTGGGTGCCGGATGCGAATACAATCGGATCAACGGTGAGCCCGGACGTGTCCATGTCCATCAGAAGGAAGGTAATACCCTGCTGCGGGCGGCCGCTGTCGTCGGAGCGCACCAAGAGAAACATCCGGTTGGCGTAGTGGGCGTGGGTTGTCCAGATCTTTGAGCCATTCAGGACGAAGTGGTCGCCGTCGGTGTCTGCGCGCAGCTTCAGCGACGCCAGGTCAGAACCGGACGCCGGTTCTGAGTAACCCTGGCACCAATAGTCCTCGCCCGACAGAATGCGGGGCAGATAGTAGTCCTGCTGAGCTTTGCTGCCGCAGCCGATCAGCATGGGCCCGCACATGCCCAGCCCCATCGGTGCGAGCGACGGCGCGCCGGCCAACACGGTTTCGGTGCTCCAGAGGTAACGTTGTACGAGATCCCAACCCGTGCCGCCGTATTGTTTTGGCCAGGAGGGGGCGATCCAGCCTTTGGCGTGCAGAATTCGATGCCAGATGATGTTGTGTTCGTAGTCGAGGAATATCCCGGGACAGAACATCTGGGCGTCACGCAACTCGTCGGTAAGCGACTCATCGAGAAAGTGCCGAATCTCGTCTCGAAACGCCAGGTGCTCGGGGCTGAAGGTGATGTTCATGGTGTGTCTTACACTCTGTTTTCGGTGTGTTCTGTGTTTGTGGCAATCGCGCGCAGCGCATCGTTGAGCGCCATGATATGCGGATCTTCGATGCCCATGGCAGCGAGCGCCTTTGCCAGTTCATAGACGTAGTCGTCATTGCGGCCACTTGGCCCGGTGCTTGTGGCGATCTGCTCGGCGATCTCACGAATGCTCGCCTCGCCGAGATACGCAAAATTCCCGGGTTCTGCGACCCAGGCAGTTGCCTCGAACGGCGCGAGTGCGGGTTGCTCTGGATGCAGTGTGACGCTTGTGCGCCGATAGCCGTTCTTCTCCCGATGATCCAGAGCGCGAAAGACGGCTTCGTCGTTAATCAGATACGCCATGCCATGACAGCTCGCCTGCGCGTCCTGGATCAGCGTAACCACCCGGCCCGGTGCATCGGGCGTACCACGATGATCGTGTGAGCCTTGCCAGAAGCGCCGAGTAAAGCCAGGTAAATGCACGCGGCGCCTGTCCACGAAAGCAAAGTCGGGCCGCCAGATGAGCGAGCCGTAGGCGAAGATCCATTTCATTACTGTCTCAGATCGCAAGCCCAGTCGACAGCTCAAAGGCCTTGCGTGACTGGGTTTGCAGTTCCGGCGACAGCAGAAAGTCCGCGGCGGTGAGCGCTAGAGACTTCGCGCCGTCGAGCGCTGCTGCGTCCCCCATCTCGGAGCCTGCCCACTCGGCAAAATCCGGATGGTGAATGACGACATTGCGAGGCGCGCTGGCGAGCATCGGGTGGATCGATGGCACCCGGTAGGAGACGTTACCCATATCGGTACTGCCCATGCCCGCACCGGCGAGTTTCTCCATCGGAATGAAGTCTCGGCCGAGGCTTTCGGCGTGTACCTGAAAGCGTTCGGCGAGCGGCCAGTTGGTGTTCAGATCGAGGTAGTCAACGCCGGCCCACTTCACGTCAACCTCGCAACCGCTACCCGTCGCGCCTGCCTCGAAACACGCCTGAACTCTGGGCTTTAGCGCTTCGAGCGCTTTTTCATTGGCTGCGCGAACGTAGAAATCACCGCTGGCTTTGTCTGGCACGATGTTCGGTGCCTGACCGCCTTCGGTGATGATGCCGTGGATGCGTTCGTTGTCTCGAATGTGCTGGCGCAGGTTGGAAATCGCCTGGTAGGCCAGCAGCAGTCCATCGAGCGCATTCACACCCTTGTGCGGCATGGCCGACGCGTGAGCGGAACGGCCATGATAGGTGACGCTGACTTCCGCGATGGAGATACAGGGCATTGTTGCCAGGTTCACCCCCGATGGGTGAATCATCATCGCGGCATCGACCCCCTCGAATGCGCCGTTGCGCGCCATCAGCTCTTTGCCGCCACCGCGCTCCTCCGCTGGCGTACCGATGAAGCGAACTCTGCCCGGTAGCTCGCCGCCGATGCTATGCAATGCCAGCGCTGCGCCGAGTGCAGACGTCGCAATAAGGTTATGGCCGCAGGCGTGGCCGATTCCCGGCAGCGCGTCGTACTCGGCGAGAATAGCGGCGGTTGGGCCGTCGTCAGCACCAAAGCTGCCTTCGAACGCCGTTTCTAAGCCAAACACGTTGGCCTGGGTGTTGAGGCCGGCAGCGTTGGCTGCGCTGACCAGGGTTTCGCAGGCGAAGCGCTCTTCGAAGGCTAACTCCGGGCGCTCGTGAATGGCGTGGGAGACGCTGAGCAGCATCTCGGCATTGTCTTCCACATATCGGGTTATACGATTGGCTAGTGCGTCGCCCAGCATGGCGTGCCTCCTGCGCGTGGATGTTTGACGGCGTTCTCTTGTGCTCTCAGCTCTGGACGGTGCCACGAGCAGCACCGTAATGTACCGCAAGCGTTTCAAAGGGGGAGAGAGAAGATGGCCTACGACTATGAGCTGTTGAATGTCGACATAGAAGGGCGATTGGCGGTGGTCACCATCGACAACCCACCACTCAATGTGATTACGCTCGCGTTATATGCGGAGCTCTCAGCGCTCTCGAGCGAGCTCAAGGCCGATCCGGAGCTGACCGTTGTTCTGCTCAAGAGTGCAAATCCGGACTTCTTCATTGCCCACTTCGATGTCGAGGCGATTCTCACGTTTCCAACCGATACACCGGCTGAACGGGATGCGCAGCTCAATGACTTCCATGCGATGTGTGAACGCTTCCGCACGATGGACAAGGTGACGATCTGTCAGATCGAAGGCCGAGTGGGCGGCGGTGGTAGCGAACTCGCGAGTAGTTGCGACATGCGCTTTGGCGTAATCGACAAGACCATCGTCTGCCAGATGGAAGTGCCGCTCGGCATCTTGCCCGGCGGCTCGGGTACCCAACGATTGCCGAGGCTCCTGGGCCGTGGCCGAGCGATGGAGGTCGTGCTTGGGGGTGATGACCTGGACGCCGCAACGGCCGAACGCTGGGGTTATCTCAACCGCATATTCGCCGCTGATGAGATCGACGCCTGGGTAGGCAAGCTGGCGCGCCGCATCGCATCGTTTCCCGCGCCAGCCGTGCGCCTCGCAAAACAGGCCGTCGACGGCGCTGAACAGCCTTTAACTGAAGGCCTTGCGGATGAGGCATATTTGTTTCAGCGCTTGCTGCGCACCGACGGCGCGCAAACGAACATGCGTAAATTCATGGCTAACGGCGGACAGACTCGCGAGGTTGAGATGCGCGTGGGTGAGGCTGGTGGCGAGCTTGGTGATGCCAACTCGTGAGTCGGCAACGGCGTTGGCTGATCCGGGGTCTATTGCAGGCGCCGCTGCTTGTGCTGGTGCTAGGCCAGGCCGGATGCGCGTCTACCCAGCCTACTAAGACGGCCGATGTGGGTTTGAAAGTCGATGTATTGCAGCTCGATGACGGCGGCTTCCGTGTTGAGCTGCGGCGCGATGAGCCGTTGCGTGAGTGGCTGTTCCTGCGCACGCCGGCAATCGACATGCGTGAGCGTTGGCGCTGGCTGAGCGACGGCGCGGTGCTGGAAAAACGTGGAAAGCGAGACATCGTTGTGCTGCCGAAAGCACGGCGGGTGCTGCGCTTCGAAGTGCCGCCGGATGATCGTTTTGTGCAAGCGGACTATTCACTCACGCAGACCTTTGCCAATGACGCCGGGGTGGTTCTGTATGTCGGGCATTTTGCCGCGGCCGAGGAATCTGCTTGCCCTGAAACAGTTAATGCGTCGCCGCCGTGCACCGCCCAAGGTGCCGTTAGCTATTGGCTGATGCCACGGCCGGGCGCGCATGTTTGGCTCAATGCCACGCTGTCGGAGCAATCGGTGCAATGGCTCGATACGGACAGCGACGGCACCATGGCCTACTTCGGCAGCGTTAAACCGGAAGTGGTGGGCGATGCGCAGATACTGCTCGACCCAAACCTGCCGCAGTGGATGCGCGATGAGCTTCCTGCGTTCATGTCCACCCTCGTTGATCGCTACACGACCGGCTATGGCCAGGCTCTGGGGTTCACGCCGCGACTGCTGTTCAGTTTTGGCGGTGGCCATCCACGTCGGACGTCATTGTATGGCGGCGTGGTTGATCGCATGGTGGCGTTGTCAGTCTTAGGTGATCTGTGGCTCGAACCCAGCGAGCAAGCGCGCCAGCGATATCTTTACCTGATCGCTCATGAGGTCGCGCATTTGTGGAATGGCGGTCAGTTTCGGCACGATCACAGCACCGGTGCCAGCTGGCTGCACGAAGGCAATGCGGACGCTGCAGCAAGAGCCGCCGGTTTCGAGCTGGGTTTGTTTGATGAGGCAACGCTCTGGTCCGAACGTACAAGTGCTTTGGGTAGTTGTTTGCGCGATGCAAACGAGCCGCTGAACGAAGCGGGAAAACGTGGCAACTTCTCTATCTATTACTCCTGCGGAGAGGTGATTGAACTACTTGTCGAAGGCGCAGCAAGGAAAGTGGGCCAGCCGGCGCTTGCGCATTGGCGATACCTGTTTGCCCAACTCGGTAATGACAATAACGAGTATGACCAGGAGGCTTATCTTGCAGCCGTCGGCGTGGTGACGTCGGACCTTGATCTTGTCGAGTTCATTCGGCGGTGGGTAGAGAAAGGCCTGCCGAGTAACGAGGCGTTGTATCAACGACTGGCAGAGTCCGGCGTTCAACTTGAGGGCCTCGGCGACGACAATGTCGGCCGTGCGCAATTCGCGGCGCTCATGCATGTGTTTCAGCTGGATTGCCCGAAAGGCTTCTCGCTCAGTCACCGTCCAGAGGGTGTCCAGGTGCGGGGAAATGGCAGTTGTGTGCTGTTGCCTGATCAGTGGCTGGACATTGAGAGCATCGCCGGCGTGCCGGTTACCGATTCTGGGGCGGCGCTTGTAGAAACGATCGCCAGAGCATGCGAGCACTTTGATCCTCTGCCTGTAGTGGGTTGGCTTAAAGAGGATCATGATCTCGGCAGTGAGGAACTACCGGACAGAGTTCAGGTCGAGATTCCGATGGGCTGTCACAAGCCGTTTCGATTTGTCGAGTTAACTGGCTGGGCGCAGTGATAGGCGTGTGACGCTCGCGCCGTTAAACTGTGTTTTTGACTTAAACGAGACTTATTGTGGCCATTGAAGAAGGCAAGGTTCCCCCTGCGTTTACGCTCAAGGATCAAAACGGTGACAAAGTCGCCCTGCGCGACCTCAAAGGCAAGCTGGTAGTTGTCTATTTCTATCCGAAAGACGACACCCCCGGTTGCACCAAGCAGGCCTGTGGTTTTCGTGACGAATGGTCTGCGCTCAAGAAACTGGGTGTGGTCGTGCTTGGTGTGTCACCGGATGACGCGGAGTCGCACACGGCGTTCATCAAGAAGTACAAGCTCCCGTTCACGCTGTTATCGGATCCGAATAAGACCGTGATGGAGAAGTACGGCGCGTGGGGCGAGAAGATGATGTACGGCAAGAAAACAGTCGGCGTCATACGCTCAACCGTGTTGATCGGGGCCGACGGCAAAGTTATCAAACATTGGAAGCGCGTGACGCGAGCGGCGGATCATCCCGCGAAGGTCCTCGAGGTGATCCGAGCGCTCTAGCGAATCGATGGGCGCTAGTGATTCCACCAGGCTCTGTCTGAATGCGCTCGCAGATCCATCTCAAACGTCCAGGCTGATCGATGCTGCTGGGCGATGTGGAAGTACGTTTCAGCCATTTGATCAGGTAGCAGCAAGCCATCGTGTTCTTTGCCGCGTGACTCACGCAGCTTCTCGAATTGCTCTTTGCCGAGCATTTTGCCGAGTGTGTCCGGCGCATCGACAGCGCCGTCGATCACGATGTGTGCGACGTGAATGCCTTTAGATGCAAACTGAGCGTTCAAGGACTGACACAACATCCGGCGTCCGCCCATTGCAGCCGCGTGAGAGTGCTGACCGGCGTTGCCGCGCATGGCCGACGTCGCCGATGTGACCAGGATGACGCCGCGACCTCGCGCTTCCATTGCGGGACAAACGCTTTGGGCGGTTCGGAACAACCCGAACGTTGCCATGCGCCAGCCGAGTTCGAACGCTTTATAGCTGGTGTCCGCCAGCGCTCGATCCCCAATTTGGGCGCCCAGGTTGTAGATCACTACATCGATTGGTCCGATGTCGGCTTCCACTGCCTTGATGCGATCTTCTATGGCGCCGTCGTCTGTGGCATTCATCAGAAAGCCCGAGGCGCTACCGCCTTCAGCTTCGATGTCACCCACGAGCTTGTCGAGACCTGCTTGGTCGCTGCGTCTACAGAGAACGGCATGGTAACCATCTCGCGCAAAGCGCTTGCCGACCGTGCCACCGATTCCGGCACCTGCGCCAATGACTAAACAAACTGGTTTCATGGCTTGTCTCAAATTGTGTTGTTGCCACCTTAAGTCTTGATCGCCGTAGTCGACAACCACCTTCGGGTGAACGCAACGCAATAACCTTAGATCAGCTTGGCTCTCTATCGTTGCTAAGCAAGCTGGCGGGTGAGGTGAAGTGCCGCGCGGCTATGGTTAGCCGAATCAGAGATAGCAGACTCGCTCAACGATAGCGTTTTTGTTGAGCCTTAGCGCTCTTCGCAAACGAACGCGTTGATGCTCCTTTATGTGAGTCCAGCGGAATCCTCCAACACCACCTGCAACTCTGCCAGTTGGATCTCATTCAAGCCCAACGCCTGAGCCTCAGCGCTGGTTTCAAGGCATACGCTTGGATCCGGAAAATCGCTGATGCCCTCGCGCGCGCAGGCCATATCCACAAGGCGGACGATCATCAGGGTGACGTTGCCGTCATCCAGAACGGGATCGCACTGGTGGCGAATAACGTCACGAAATACTTCCGGAATGTTCCATAGCTCAAGCAGTTTCGCGCCGTGTTCGCAGTAGAGTTCGCGTAGCGTCATGTCGATGACCGGGTCTGAGAAGTCCAGATCCTCGGACTCCGATTCCAGGTCTTCGACGATTCGCAGGAGGGAAACTTTGCCCACATCGTGCAGCAGGCCGGCGACGAACGCCTGATCTGCAATGTCGAGATAGCCGGCTTTACGGGCCAGCCAACGACAGCCGAAGGCGGCGGCTGATGAGTGGCCCCACAGACGAGTTAGCCGCCGTTTGTAGCGTTGTGATGATGCGCTGTAGATCCGCTTCTGGGATACGGCCATCGCCAGCGATGCAATGTGTTTCGCGCCCAGACGAACTACTGCGTCCTGCAACTGAGTTACCTCGCCGAGGCCCTTGTAGAAACTCGAGTTGGCCACTCGTAGCACTTCGCTTGTGAGCGCCGGGTCTTGCTCAAGCAACGCACACATCTCATCCGCACTGAAATCGTCCTTCTGCACGGCGTCGTAGACCCGTTGGGCCACCACGTCGAACACAGGCAGCTCCACGTCGTCCTGTTCCAGCTTGGCGTTGATCATGTCGATTAATGACGTATCAGCGATCATTAAAGGCTCCCCGTGAGGCGTTTCAGTTCGTTAAGTGGCCGTGGTTTTGCCAGCCGCGGCAAGTGGCGCCGCACCTCCCGAAGCGTCGTTTGGCCGGACGATGCTTTGACCAGGCCATCTTCGAGTAGCGTGACCAGACCTGATGTTTCCACTGAGATTCGTCGAATCTGGGCAGAGGTCTGACGCTTGAGAATCGCTTCCCTCACAGCCTCGTTGAGAACGAGGGCCTCGAAGACAGCAACGCGTCCTTTGTAGCCGGTGAAATGGCAGACCTCGCAGCCTTTGCCCGCCATGAAGGTCGCGTGTTCGCAATCCTGGGTCGTCCAACCAATGAGCTGAAGTTCACGAACCTCCGGCTCGATAGGCTGAGCGCAGGCGCTGCAAACCCGGCGAATCAGTCGCTGGGCAACGACACAAACCACCGTTGAGGAGATGAGGAACGCCTCGATATCCATATTCAGAAGGCGAAGCAGACCGCCGATGCTGTCTTCCGTGTGAAACGTGGTGAGGACTTTGTGGCCGGTAAGTGCAGCCTGAATGGCAGATTCTGCCGAAAACTGGTCGCGTATCTCACCCAGAACGATGACGTCCGGATCCTGCCGGACGATGTGCCGGAGCGTTTCTTCGTAGGTGAGGTCGAGCTTGGGGTTAAGCGAACATTGAGAGATGCCATCGACGAGATATTCCACCGGATCTTCAGCGGTGATGATCGACGTGCCTTCGTTGTTCAGGTAGTTCACGCAGCTGTACAGCGTGGTCGTTTTTCCGGAGCCGGTTGGACCAGTGATGATGATGACGCCGCTTGGTACGTCCAAGGCGCTGTTCTTGAAACGGTCGAGCATGCTCGGCGGCATGCCGATCTGGCGCATGTCGGGAACCTGGCTCGATTGATTCAATAGGCGTAGCACCACCGCTTCGCCGTGTACGGTTATGTAGAACGATGCGCGCATGTCGAGGTTTGCGCCTGTGCGTGGATCCTCAAACAGGATGCGGCCATCCTGATGCCGGCGTTTCTCGGAGACGTCAGCCTCTGACAGAACTTTTATGCGCGTGGAAACGGCAGGGTGCTGATCTGTGTCGTATTCCAGGTACTCGCGAAGCATTCCGTCGACGCGAAAGCGCACTCGCACCCGCTCTTTCAAGGGCTCAATGTGAATGTCCGATGCGCCTTCAGCAAACGCGGACTGAATGATGTGATCCACCATGCCGGTCGGGGTTGACTGATCCACCTTGCGCGTCAGGCCGGAGCGCTTGGTTTTTTGTCGGCGTCCCAGCGAATTTGCCGATTCTTTGATTCCAGACGGTGTTGCAACAACGGCTTCGACGTTATCGCCGAACGCCTGTTGAGCTGTGATGAGTGCTTCCTCGTCCAGTGGATCAGCGAATGCGACGACGATAGCTTCTTCTTTCTGGCTGACCGGGAAGAAGCGATGTTTCAGGCAAGCCTCTGCAGAAACCTTGTTGAGCAGCGAGTCCGGACACGTACTGACATCAGGCTCCAGAACCTCGCAGCCGATCTGGGAGGCGAATACATCAACCAGCTGGCTCTCTTTGATGATGCGTTTACGCACCAGGATCTCGCCGAGTTTCTCCGCTCCGTCGCTCGATTTTTGCAGCTCGAGAGCGACTCGCAGCTGAGCCGTATCGACGTAGCCGAGTTCAAGCAGCATGCGCCCAATGGGAACGCGAATGTGTTTCTCGCGCAGAATGGCGAATATGCGTGCGTCATCGACAGCGCCGAGCTGTTTGAGCACCGACAACACTGAGCGTTCCTGCCCCAGCTTATTGCGTATGCGCTCGGCATGGCCGACTTGGGATTCGGTCAATACACCGGTTTTCACTAGTAGCTGAGCGACCAGCTCCTTTGGCGGTTCTTTCGGCGCGCCGGTGTTCTGCGTTTGTAACGACATGGTCCGTCCGTGGATTCGACGTTTATTGGTTCTCTCATCAGGGTATCGGCAGCCTGGTCGATAGGTTGAGTGTAGGAGACTCTCAGCCCGAAATTGTTAAGCTCATTGGTTCTGGCCAGATTGATGGAGAAACTGATGTCCCGAGTTGTTGCACTTTTGATGAGTGCCCTGTTGGTTGCGTGTGCGCAGCTCCCAGCACTACAGAACTCCCGGGGCACATCGGCCGCTGTGCCGCCCAATATCGTGATCCTCTTTGCTGATGACCTCGGTTATGGCGACCTCGGCAGCTATGGCCATCCCTATTTGCGAACGCCGAACCTCGACACGCTCGCCAGCCAAGGCCAGCGCTGGACAGACTTTTACGTTGCGTCCCCCGTTTGCTCTCCGAGTCGTGGCGCTTTGCTGACTGGCCGCCTGCCGAACCGAACGGGGCTATATGGGCGGGCGATACGGGTGCTCTTTCCCGGGGATACTGTTGGCGTACCCGACTCTGAGCTAACGATCGCCGAGGCGTTGAAAAGCAAAGGCTATGCCACGGGCATGATTGGCAAGTGGCACCTGGGCGACGCGCCAGATGCCTATCCCACACGCCATGGCTTCGACTACTGGTACGGCATTCCCTACTCCAACGATATGGATTGGACCGATGGCGTCAGCTTCGACGAGCTGGTAGCCATGAGTATGCGCGGAGAAACAGAGGCGTTTCAGGCCGTCATCGCGTCTCGTGGTGAGCGCTACTTTGATCCGAAGGTGGAGAACTGGAACGTACCAGTGATCCGCAGTCAGCGCGTCGATGGGGGCTTTGCGGATGAACTTGTCGAGCGTCCAGCACAGCAGGACGTCAATACGATGCGCTATACCGAAGAAGCAGTTGCCTTCATCGAGCGCAGCGCGGACTCTCCTTTTCTGTTGTATCTGCCGTACAGCATGCCGCACACACCGCTTTTTCGAAGCGAGGCGTTTGCTGGCAAGAGCATCGGTGGCCGTTATGGTGATGTCATCGAAGAGCTCGACTGGAGCGTGGGCAAGGTCATTGCAGCGCTCGAAGAGCAGGGCGTTGCTGACAATACGTTGGTGATTTTCACTTCCGACAATGGCCCATGGCTCACCATGCGTCAGCACGGCGGCAGCGCTGGTTTGCTCAAACACGGCAAAGGCACAACCTTTGAAGGCGGCATGCGTGTCCCGGCGATTTTCTGGTGGCCCGGGCGCATCGCTCCTGCGGTAGTGAGCGATATTGGCTCAGCGATGGATATCTACACGACCGCGCTGTCTCTTGCGGGAGTCGCGCCAGAGAATCCAGTGGACGGGTTGGATCTATCGCCGGTGTTGCTTGATGCCGAAGCCAGTCCGCGCACGACGCTCGCGTACTACCGCGAAGGTGATCTCTATGCGTTCCGCAAAGGTGACTACAAGTTGCACCTGCAAACGTTTGGCGCTTATGGCCAGGCGCCTGAGAAGACCGTGCACGAGGTACCTCTGTTGTATCACCTCACATCTGATCCGAGCGAGCGCTTTGACGTCGCAACGCAGTATCCGGACGTAGTTGCCGACATCCTGGAAGAAATCGCGGCGCACCGCGCTCGTCTTGATGAGAAGCCGCCGCTGTTCGACAAGCGTTTGGCGAAGTTGGGTGCGGGTAGTTAGCGAATCGCGCTGCCGGGCGGGTAGGTGGCGTGACGGATCGAGACCCGTCATTGCGAACGAAGGCCGCAGGCCGAAGTGCGGCAATCTCCCAACGAGTGAAGACTGGTTTCAGGCAGTTGGTTCCTAGGTGACAGGAGATCGCCACGTCTTCTGATGTCTTCGACATCATCGGCTCGCGCTGACGGGCGGGTAGGTAGCGTGACGGAAGGAGACCCGTCATTGCGAACGAAGGCCGCAGGCCGAAGTGCGGCAATCTCGTCACGGCGTTGCATACGCTGGAAGCGAATTGCCGTTAGCACACCGCGATATCCGGTCCCAGCACCTAGCCAGCCGCTTGCTGCTGCCAGTGCTGGAATACATTTCCATCAGCGCACGCGGCATGTTCTCGAAGCCGTTCAACTGATCGATTGCAACCTGCATCAACCCGTCTCGTAACCACTTGGCCATCTCAGCATCAGCGCGATCGAACTCGTCGGCGGGGTTGCAGACGAGGAAACCACGCCTAGCAGCATTAGCGTTGTGCTGAATCTTGTAGTTTCGGAACCAGCGCTTGGATTGACCCGGAGTTAGTCGGCTTTCCCTTCTAACCCGGTGTTCATGAACCCATGCCGACCGGGATCGCCGCCTTCAGCTCGAGTCTTCATCAGCAGGTCGATGCGTACGCGCATGTCGGCAATCTTGCGAGCAGCCTTCTGCCGGCGCAGGGTTCTGCTCCAGCGCGCGAACGGCAACAAGTCTGAGCTACCGATGCCATCGATCACCCACAGTCGGGCACTTTCCTTGCGCTGCTGAACAACGACGTTGTGCAGTATGAGTTTGCGCGAGGGTACAGCATTGTCGACCCAGAATGCGGCTAACTCATCGACTGCGTTTTGTAGCGCGCTGGTGTAACCGTCTTCCCACAACCGTTGTTTCAGTGGCAATGCCACGGTGTTGTCTGCGCTGCGCACGAGGCCAGAGACCAGGCCGGGTCCCAGATCGGTCTCGGCGAAACCGTCGCAGTGCGGAACGTGCTGGCTGATAGTCGCAATCGTCGCTTGCAATTGTTGCATCACTTGCCATTCCTCAGCGTTATCGTCGAATGCGCTAGCCGGCTTGAGTTTGCCCTTGAGCCCTTTGCGCGCCCGTTTGGCCGCAAGCGAGACGTTGGGGTGCGCCACCTTCACGCAGCGAGAGGGATCTTCCGGATGCACGAACACCAGGCGATTGCCGCCTTCCGCAATTGGCCTGATCCGGCTCAGCTCCAGCATCGCTATCGTTCTTCCTGCCAGACGTAATCATGGCTGTACGGCAAATCGAGAGCGGTCTCGACGATGTAGCTTGCATACAGTCTGGAGTTCAGCTGTTCATGAAAGAAGCGGCGGGTATTTGCGGCCCAGGCTCTGCGCGCGTCGTCGTCGGCGTGAAACTGAAGAATTCCGCCAAGCAATTCTTCGGCGTCGTTGTAGTAGGCCAGCGTGTCCTCAGGGAACAACTCTTGGAATCCGTTGCTCGCGTGGCTGAATACCAGCACCCCGTTGCCCCCCAGCTGAGCCATGCGCGCTGAGGAGTACCAGTAGTCGCCTTCCTGACGGTTGATGTTGAGTCCCATGCGCGAGGCAGCCAACGCTTCGTCATACTGGCGGCCCCAGACGCCGGGCTCACCGTAGCTGCCCGGCGTACGAAACCGGAGCTTTCCATTGAGCTGCTCTCTCAGATAGCCAACCATGTTCAGTCGGTCAGTCACGTCAGTGCTCTTGCTGCAGAAGATGAGATCCGTATCGACGTCCGGATTGCTTGAAGCATCGAATCGCTCGATCGACTCATCGACTGGGTTAGGCATATGCCATAGGCGATCGATCAGCTTTGGGTAGTAGGTCGCCAGCGTTCTGCGGCCGGTCGAGACGAATCCTGCGTCGCATACCTGCAATCGCGACTCAATGCGCTCGGCGTTGCTGGGTACGAACAACGGATCATTATTGCAGTGAATGAGCGCGGCATTCGGGCATAGCTTGCGCGCCTCGGTTAGTGTTTCGTTGCTTATGCTGTCGCAGTGACCCGCAATGATCAGGTCTGGCTGCAAGTTCTCCACGGTCTCTAACAATCGGCGGTTCGCGCGCTTTACGCCGAGCGGCCGATAGCCAAAAGGCGCTTCGAACGCGGCGACGTCGCGATCGGAGAAATTGTGCACGTCATACCCAGCCTTAATCATGCCGAGGTCTAACTTGCGCGCCCAGCTAACTCGCGTAGCGCCGTATCGACGCAGCTGCTGGTGCGCGATGTGCAGGATGCGTTGGCTCATGGCTCAAAGTCCCAGGCAGTTTTGATCGCGATAAAACAGTGTGGACTCGCTCCCGATGATTGAACCTGGTTTTGGCCCATGTAGGGGTAGTGTTTTGAACCCTGCTTGTTGCGCGCTCTCTATCGCGTCCTTGTATTCCCAGCGTTGGGAGTCGTCGAGGATGATCACACCTGCTTCCGTGAGTCGGTTCAGCGCGTTTGCGAGGCACTGCGGCCTGTCCAGACCGTCAATCAGAATCAAATCAAACGGTTCAAATTCGTTCGGCTTGGTGATGTAGTCGGGGCCTGGCTCTGCGTGCACGAGCGTGGCGTTGTCGGGCATCTGAGATGAGATCTCGCTCACCCATTGTTGGCTATGCTCGACGCTGACAACAGTGCCAGCGTGTTCAGCGAAGAATAGAGTTGAGTTGCCGCTACCGTATTCGAAAACACGCAGCTCTTTACCGAGCCGAGCTTTCAGCAGACCGATGAACGGATAGTTGAGCCATGGCAAAGGTTCACCGTCTGCATCCACTGGCCGGCGCGCCCGATACGATCGCAACAAACCACTTTTGACGAGGTAAGAATCGGGGTGGTGCCACAGCTTCAGGAAACGCAGAAAGGTAGCGATCCTCGAGCGTGGTTTCACTTCGTCTGCCATGAATATCTCTCTCCGATTCCCGGTTGCTAGCTGCTGGGCTTTTGCGTGCACCTCGCCTGGTTCAGAGTACACTTCTTCAGGTTTGGCGCTGTTTGTTTGGGGTCTGGTTTTGCCGAAAGCTTGGTCGATCTACATGCGAGATTTCCTCGGCACGCCCGCGGGCGACACTATAGCCAGCAAAGGCTGCGCTGGGTAATCAATGCCAACTCCTCTTGTCATCTGGCGCTACGTGGACGGCACGCCGGGCCATGAGAAGCAGACTGCGGGTTTGACGCAGGGGCTTCAGGCGCATGCGGACTGTACGGTTGTTGATGTCGATGTGCGTGATCAAGTAATGGCGCGGATCGGCCAGGCACGGCGCGGTCAATGCGCCAAGCCTGATCTGGTTATCGGCGCAGGCCACTCGACTCATACGAGCCTGCTTGCTGCTCGATTTGCGCTTAATGCGAGGGCGGTCGTGCTTATGAAGCCGACCCTCCCGACGTTTCTGTTCGATCTGGTCCTCGTGCCTGAACATGATCGGGTGTTGCTGACGGGTAACGTCGAACGGACCGCAGGCGCGCTGTGCCCGTTTATCGATTCGGAGAAGGAGGCTGACGCTGGGCTGTTGATGCTCGGTGGCCCAAGCCGGCACGTGCGCTGGCGGGACGAGCACGTTGTTGCGCTGGCGCGAACCGTACTGCAGGACAATCCACATCGGCAGTGGATTGTGGGTGATTCGCGCCGTACGCCAGTTGGCGTGCTGACCGCGGTTTGCGACCACCTCGATGCTACCGCCGAACACTGGCGAGACACGCCACCCAACTGGTTAGTGGAGAGGTTAGGCGCCTCACCGCAGGTGTGGGTCACGGCCGATAGCGTATCGATGCTCTACGAAGCCCTCGCAGCCAACGCTCAGGTTGGCGTGATCGATGTGCCTTTCACGACTGGAGCTAACAAGATTGAGCGCTCGCTCGCAGGCCTGGTCGCACGCCGTGCCGTCACACTTGCTTCCGTCAGCAGCCAATTGCCCGATGCCCCACCTGGGCCCCCAATTCGCGAGAACCTTCGCTGTGGCGAGGCGATCGTGCGGCGTTGGTTCAGCCAGCATTTGCGCGCGCCTTAGCCCACGATATTGCGTTCCGCCAACTCCTCGTAAAGCGCCAGCGTTTTCGCACACATGGTACTAAGAAGAAACGTATTCGGAAGTGGTGGCGTGGCGTCTCCCGCAAGCACTTTTTTGGTGACGCTCGCGAGAGCTGCCTCGTCACCAACGTCAACTAATCCATCCGGGAAAAGAGACGCTACAGACTCTGCTGCGCCGCCGTAATTCCAGGCAATCACCGGCCGGCCGATGCTGAGCGCTTCGATCATCGTGCGGCCAAACGGTTCAGCGTGCGTGGATAAGTTGTAGACGGCGTCTGATATCGCCATGACCTCCCGAACGTCATCCCGATGCCCGGTAAACGTCAGACGATCAGCGATGTTCAGAGTCGCTGCTAGCTGGTGTAGCTCACTCTCGAAGGGTTTCTGTCTGTCTTCTGCGCTGCCAACGATTAGACCATGCACGTTGTGGCTATCCGCGAGCTGCGCGATCAGACGAATGAACGATTCGCCGCCTTTCCAGCGAGTGATTCTCGCCGGCAGGCTTAGGATCAAACGCTCTCGTGGAATGCTGAATTGCTGACGAAAAGCATCTACCCAACCAGAAGTGGGTTGATAACCGCGAGGAAAATCCTTGTCGTCCACGCCGCGGTAGATCAGTTTCACGCGCGTGTCGTTGGCGCGTGGGTAGTTTTCTCTAATGTAGTCGCGCACGGCACCCGAAATGGCGATGATGACCTCACCCTTGGTCATCACTTCGCTGTAGCGATTAACGGAATAGAGTCCATGGACCGTCGTCACAAGCCGCGGTCTGGTACTTGCTGGCATGCCGCGCCAGGCGAGATATACGATCCAGGCAGGCATGCGTGAACGCACGTGCACGATGTCGACTTGCTCGAGAAGCCGCCGAACCTGTGGAATCAAACGCAGGGAAAGCAGAGACTTCTTGCCCACGGCCAGGCAGATGTGTTCACTGCCCTCACTAGTGAGGCGTTCAACCATTCGACCGCCGCCGGAGAGGACCATCGACTTATGTCCAGCGGCCACGAGGGCACGGCCGATTTCGAGGGTGCCTCGCTCGACACCACCGGCGTTCAACGCCGGCAATACTTGAAGCACGCGTAGCGATAACAAGGAGCTTTCTTCCGTGGCTGATTCGACTTCCCCTAACGATACGCTGCGAGTGGCTCAGGTGCTCGCGGGTCAGGGAGTTGGTGGCGCAGAGTACATGTATGCGCGAACGACCGCCGCCCTTGCCGCTCGAGACGAGCTCGTGCAGGAAGCCTGGTTGCGACCCCACGAGCGTTGGTTGGGTTTGCTTGGCGATGCCGGCGTTCCGACCGAGACTGCGCGCTTTGGCGGCAAGATGGATTTCCGTACACGCTCGATTCTGAATCGTGCTGCCAAGCGTTTCGAGCCGGATGTCGTGTTGTGCTGGATGAGCCGGGCTGCCAGCTTCGGTCCGGTTGGGGCCTGGACGTTGGCGGCGCGGCTCGGCGGCTACTATCCAATGAAGTACTACCGCAATTGCACGGCATTCATCGGGATTTCCAAAGGGCTGTGTGATTACCTGGTACGCGAAGGCGCACCAGCCGACAGGGTATTCCACATTCCCAACTGGGCCAGCGAGTCACCCGTCAAACGCACGCTTACCCGCGCTGAAATGGGATTGCCAGAGTCTGTACCTATCCTGCTGGCGGCTGGACGCCTGCACGTCAACAAAGCTTTCGACACGCTGTTGCGAGCCCTCGTAGATGTGCCCGATGCTCACTTGTTGATTGCAGGCGAAGGCCCGGAGCGGGAGCCTTTGCTTGAGCTGGCGAAGCAGTTGGGTGTGGCCGAGCGGCTACGCTTGCTCGGCTGGGTTGATAACGTGCCGGACTATCTTGAGCTTGCGGATGTGTTTGTCTGCTCATCGCGCATTGAGCCGCTGGGTAGCATCGTGCCGGAAGCCTGGGCTTACGACTGTCCCATGGTCGCTGCACGCGCGGATGGGCCGGCCGAGATGATCACCCATGAGCACGATGGCCTGCTGTGTGAAATCGATGACGTCGCTGAGATGTCAGCGCACATCAACACGTTGCTGTCAGATTCTGTGCTCGCCGCATCACTCAGTGAAGCGGGGCGCAAGACCTATGAAGACACATACCACCGAGACATCATTCTCGAGCAGTTCATCGAGTTTTTTCGGGCGGTTCGGCCAGCCTAACTACCCGACGCGATGGAGTACTGCCGCTCCAATATCCTAGCGAAGCTATTGCTCTTCTTTACGCCCTGCGCATCTTTACTATGCTGAAGAGTGTGGCTCGAGCTCGGTTTCTGTTGAATGTCAAAGTCTGTCTTGTTTGTCTGTACCTACTGGGGAGTTCGCAGCCAAATTGCGGCCCTGCTCGCCGAAAAACTGAAGCCCCAAGGAGTGAGCGTCGCAAGCGCCGGGTTCGAAGCCGGTGTCATCGGCGGCTTGCCCAGAGAGGTTATGGCTTCCAGAGGGCTAGAACTTCCGTCCACGTCGCCGCCAACACTTTTTAACTTTGCTCGAAGTGACAAGACCTTCGACTACGTTGTGACGCTGTGTAATAGGCATACACAGGAAAGTTATAAGACGCTATATGACGTTGTCGAGATGCTGTTCGAGGCAAAGTCCGAAATCATTCATTGGAATATCGCGGATTTCATGGCGATAGAGGCTGAAGGCGAGGCGCGCAGGGCGGCAGCTGAAGACATCGTCCAGTCGATAGAAGATCACGTGGTCGAACTGTTGGCGCGAGTGACTCCTTGTTCCGACTCAGCTGCTAGTCGGGCTGGCTAGAATTGGAGCTTGGCTGAGCGCCTACAGGCTAAGTTTTGCCAAGCCGCTGATGCCCGCGATCAATGTGGCGACATAGATGAGCACAACTGCTCGAAGTGTGGCTTTCAAGTTACGTTCAAGTTCTTTCTCAAGTTCTGGCGTCGAGCCCGATTCCGCGAGATGGCCGAAGTTTGCGATCGCGGGCGCAGAAGCACGCTCCAGCCAGATAGCCGCTATTCCGACCAGCGCGAATGCCAACCATTTCACAGCTAGCCATTTCGGTAGGGCAGCGCTGGCGATTGCCCAGCCGCCGTATCCGCCCATGGCGACGATCGCGATCACGTAAGTGATCGTTTGGATGCGCATCGACCAGACCTGCAGGATGCTGCCCAACGGTTGGAATATGCCGAGCCAGACGTTAGCCGTCCACGCCGCGGCGATGACGATTACTGCCGCGTCATCGAGAATTGGAAATCCTGCGCGTGTCATCAGCATCATGCCGGTGGCCCAAACGATGGGTACTGCGAAGCGTGGCGCCCGGCCCAATAGCATGCCGACATCCAGAATCGCGAGCCTAGTCTCTACGGAGTAGTCGCTCCGCAGGCTGCGCTTTGCCGCGATGTACCCACCGATGTCGGTGCCGAGCCAGAAGACCCAACCGAGAACGTGAACGATGAGCAGGAGGTCGTATGCGGTCATAAGTTACTACAGACCCGTAGCGGCTTTGGGTTGGCCAGACTAACTCGGAGCCTGTGCCGTAGAAAGCGCTCAAGCTCGTGCTAAGACTCGTCGCTGCTGGTCTGGCGCTCGCTGAGAGGTTCTACTTCCGCGGCGATATAGGGGTGGCTACCATCGTGGTGGTACATGATCAATCGACGAGCGCGGTAACTTCCCCAGAAAGGTCACAATTTGGCTGCTCGTGGAGATTGTGAGTAGTCGGTGTATGCCTACATGGCAGGCATACATATCGAGATGGCTCTCACTCCGAGACGATGTATGTTCTCTGCGCCAGCTCTAAGGCCAGTTCAATACGCGACAAGACGGAGTTCGTATGCCCTATTTTGTCTCTTTGATCTGAAACACGGCGTGAGGCAGGATGCCTATGAAACGTGAGTAAAAAGGTCAAACCTGTCACCCGTCCAAGGCTTAGACAGCATCAACGACTTCCTGATTGTGAGTAGCGCTGGCGTTCCCAGCTCCGGCGAAGAGACGCCCCATGAATACATCGAGGTCATCGCCGTTGCCGATCAGGATCGGTTTGGCGACGACTTCGCCGACAGTCCTACTGTCGTTCTGACGGAGGACATTGAATGAGCGACGATCAAGACATCTCGCAGGCAAGTTCGCGCGCTGGATCGCCCTATCGAGTAGCAGCGTTCGGCCGGCTTGCGGCACTGGGTATTGCCATCGGCGCGCTTTCAGACCCTGGAGTCGCAATATGACCGCGCATCCACGCAGCCTTCTCTTCGTTCCCGGTTCGCGCCCGGAGCGCTTTGTGAAAGCGATCGCTGCCGGAGCTGACCTCGTCTGCATTGATCTTGAGGATGCTGTTGGTCCGGGGCAGAAAGATGAAGCGCGCACTGCGGTGGTGAGTTTTCTGGCGGAGTCACCGGACAACGTTGGCGTGCGGATCAATGCCTTGAACAGCGAACTCGGCGTATTTGATGCCGCGGCGCTCCTGGCGGCCGATTTCTCGCCGGCCTTTGTCATGCTGCCGAAGGTAGAAGACGCCGGGCCAATTTCCTGGGCCAGTGATCTCTTTGCCGAATCGGTGCGGATCATTCCGATCATCGAATCCGCTCGTGGCTTAGCTAACGCTCACGGTATCTGCGAGCAGGATCGAGTCAGCGAGGTACTGTTTGGGGCTGTGGACTACAGTGCTGAGCTCGGCTGCACGCTCAGTTGGGACGCGCTCTTCTATGCGCGCATCACACTCATCAATGCGGCCGTATGTGGTGATGCGACACTGTTAGATGCGCCCTGGATAGACGTCGCCGACGCCTCTGGCCTGGCGGAGGAAGTTCGTCGCACTCGAGCGCTAGGCATGCCCGCGCGAGCTGCGATTCACCCCTCACAGATTCCCGTCATCCACGCAGCGCTGGCGCCCAGCGTCGCTGAGCTTGAATACGCGCGTCGCGTAGTTGACGCGTTTGAGACGGCTGATGGCGGCGCTGCGTTACTGGACGGCAAGTTGATCGAACGGCCGGTTGTTGAGTCGGCGCGGCGCACGCTTGCGCGCGCAGACCGAAGCAATCCAGGTCAGTAGAACCATGGCTAAGAAAGCCGGGAAAGCTGGCAGGCAACACAATCGAAAGCGCAGCGGGCGTTGCGTAGGAGTCTTTGCGTTGCTGCGTGGCACGGTCATGCCGACCTGGGGTGTAGTGGTCAAAGATCGGCTCAAGACGTACTGGTAAGCCGAACAGGCGAAGATTGATGAGCAAAGCAATAAATCAGATCAGCGATAGCGACGAGCGCAGCATCCTGGATTCGATCAGCAAGTGGCTGCAGAAAGATGTTGCACCGTACGTCATGGAGATGGAACACGACGACGTGTACCCGCATGAGATGGTCGAGCAGATGAAAGAGTTTGGGCTGTTCGGAGCGACCATCTCGCCAGAATATGGCGGTCTCGGGTTATCTGCGTCGACTTACGCAAAGATTGTCATGATGATAGCCGAGGAGTGGATGTCACTGTCCGGCATTTTCAATTCGCACTTGATGATGGCGACCATCGTCGAGAAGTACGGGACAACGTTTCAGAAGGAGTACTGGCTGCCGAAGTTTGTGACTGGCGAGATTCGCGGGGGCCTTGCGCTCACCGAAGCGTCAGCGGGCACGGACCTGTCGGGTATTCGAACTCGTGCTGACAAGTCTGGCGAGCGCTACGTTATCAATGGCACCAAGACCTGGATTTCCAATGGCATTGAGGGTGGTGCGGTGGCCCTGCTCGTCAAGACGGACGTGGCTGCCACGCCTGCAAGAAAAGGCATGTCCATGTTCATCGCGCCCAAAGTTGACCCTGATACTTCTCGTACGTATTCGGGATATCAGACCGGCAAGAAGCTCGAGAAGCTTGGCTACAAAGGCATCGATTCTTCGGAACTAATGTTCGACGACTACGAACTGGATGCCCAACGGCATCTCGTTGGTGGCAAAGAGGGCCGGGGTTTCTACATGGCGGTTGGCGGTCTCGAACTTGGTCGGATCAATATCGCGGCGCGCTCGTGCGGAATCTCCCGTCGGGCACTACGGGAAGCCACGGCTTACTCACAGACACGTGAGACGTTTGGGCAGCCCATATCTCAGCACCAGGCTATTCAGCTAAAGCTTGGCGAAATGGCCACGCGTACGCGTGCATCGGAACTTCTAACCCAGGATGCCGCAAGAGCCTACGACGTCGGCGAGCGATGCGATATGGAGGCGGGTATGGCGAAGTACTTCTCGTCGGAATCTGCTGTTGAGAATGCATTGGATGCCATGCGCATCCACGGCGGCTATGGCTATTCTAAGGAGTACCCTATTGAGCGTTTGTATCGAGAAGCTCCGCTGATGTGTATCGGTGAGGGAACCAATGAGATGCAGCGCATTATCATCGCCCGCCAGCAAATCGAGCGGAACCCGGTCTGATGTCAGCACCTCTCTTACTTGATGGCGTCCGCATACTGTCGGTTGAGCAGTATGGCGCCGGTCCATACGGCACACAGCTACTCGCTGATCTGGGCGCTGAGGTCATCAAAATCGAAAACGCGGCCACAGGTGGCGACATATCGCGTGCTGTAGGTCCCTATCATCTGGATGGGCCGGACGATTCCGTCGACAGCCAGTTTTTCCAGACGTTCTCGCGCGGCAAGAAAAGTGTTTGCCTTGATTTGAAGAGCGATGCAGGACGAGCTCGTTTTCTTCGGCTCGTCGAGGGCGCGGACGCCGTAGCAAACAATCTCCGAGGTGACCAACCCGCGAAGCTGGGGCTTCGTTATGTAGACTTAAAGAACGTCAACCCTGCGCTAGTCTGCGCCCACTTGTCCGCATATGGTCGCGATAACGAGCGCGCCTCCTGGCCTGGCTATGACTACTTGATGCAGGCCGAAGCGGGCTTCCTTTCGCTCACCGGAGAGCCAGACGGACCACCCGCGCGCTTCGGTCTGTCGATGGTGGATTTCATGACCGGCTCCGTCATGGCGCTGTCACTGGTATCGGCCCTTCTGCGGGCCCGAACGGTTGGCGAGGGTTGTGATGTTGATGCCTGTTTATACGACACCGCGCTGCATCAACTCTCTTATCCAGCCACTTGGTATCTCAACGAAGATCATGTCACGAGCCGGCTGCCGCGCGGCTCGCATCCCTCGGTTATTCCCAGCCAGTTGTTTACGAGTGCTGATGGGTGGATATTCGTGATGTGCCAGACGCCGAAGTTCTGGAATCTGTTTTGTGATCTGGTCGACCGCAGTGAGTGGGCGGAGGATCCGCGCTTTGCAACACCCGCCGGCCGACTGACCAATCGTAGCGAGTTGTCCGAGCTGATCGATGAGCGAATGAAGCTGGATACGACTGAGGCGTGGATAGCTCTTTTGTCGGGCAAGATTCCGGTGGCGCCGGTTTACGACATTGCGCAGGCGTTGGATAACCCGTTTGCGAGCGAAGTGGGCATGCTCAATACGGTTGAACACCCGGGTAAGCCCAATGGCTTGCGAATGTTGTCCAGCCCCATCAAGGTGAATGGCGAGCGGGCGAAGGATCGCAGGGCGCCCTGGCTAGGAGAGCACGATGAAGAGTTCCCCTAGCGCTGAGCACTTTGGTGCTGTCACCGGTGGCACCACCTGGACGTTCACTTGAGTACCGACCGAGCAGTCCACAGTCTCGATGGAGCAGGCCTGTCCCGGGAGTATGCGGCAGGCGTACTAACGGCGATGGACGTACTTGCGAGGGTGCAGGATCGTATCGAGCGCCTGTCTGACCGCTACGGTCTCTTCAACTCGGTCGCGGATTGGGATTCGATTTTTGATGCGGCTGTTGAATCGGATCGGCGCTGGGCCGCGGGCGAACCTCGCTCCCCGCTTGATGGCGTGCCCTTCGCCGTCAAAGCGAATATTGCGCTTGCGGGCCTGCCTTGGCATGGCGGCATACAAGCGTTCGCGGATCGCGTCGCTACCGAAGACGCCGCGGCGGTCGCGACGATGCGCGCGGCGGGCATGATTCCCGTGGGCGTTCTTAATATGCATGAGGCGTCACTTGGTGAGACAGGTGATAACCCGGCGTTTCAACGTACCCTGAATCCCCGAGACCCTAGGCGCATCGCTGGAGGCTCGTCTTGCGGTAGTGCTGCGGCGGTAGCTGCCGGTGTCATACCGATAGCTCTGGGCACGGATGATATGGGCGGTGTTCGGTTGCCGTCCGCGCTTTGTGGGGTGGTCGGCTATAAGCCGGATCACGGTGTGATCCCGGTCGACGGACTGCTCTCACTGTCACCCAGCCTGGATCACATTGGAGTTCACGCGCGCTCCGTTGCCGATGTGCGTTCGGTTCTTCGCCTGTTCGACCGCAATGCAATATCGCGACGGATGCCGGAACGTATCCAGCAGTGGATGCTCAGCGATGCGATACACATCGATTCGCATGTGGCCAATGCCTTAGCCGTCGCCACTCACTCGGTCGAGCCCCGATCTCCGCTCGATTGGCGGGACGTCGATTTCGGCGCGATACGGCGAGCGGCCTTACTTCGTTGCGAGCGTGATGGCGAGGCGCAACTCGCGAGCGCGCTTGCTGCCCAACCGCAAGGCTTCAGTGAAGCGTTGAGAGGGCTTTTGGCCTGGGGTTCGCAACGGAGTGAGGCTGAACTGGCACGCGCTGATGCGCTGCTCCTGCAGATATCGTCAAGGCTTCGGACCGAGCTTCAGGGAGCGGTCGCGCTATCGCCGACAACGCCCGTTGTCGCGCCCAGATGGGGGGAGCCAGTGCCCCTCGATCTCGCCGACATCATCGCACCGGCAGCGATCGCAGGCCTGCCATCGATCACTATTCCAGCGTCCAGTGATGGTCTGCCCGTTGGTGTCCAGATTACCGGCGGCAACTATCTTGAGGTTCTCACGCTCGCCGAGACGCTTTTTCCCGGCGTCGTAGATGTGTTGAGCGAGTCGTTTGAGGAGGTGCAACCAGGAGCGGCAGAATGAAGACTTTTCGCATTGTCCTTGCCACCACTGTGCCGCCGGCAGTCACTCCCTCAGATGGGTTCTACGCGCGCTTGGATGTGGAGTGAGCTGTTGAAAGCTCAGGTGGTGACACTTCCCTGCGATTTCTTAGATCTCGAGTGAAGCTGACTCTACCCTTGTGCAAAATCCCGACAGTTGCTGGACACCCGACGCAGATTTCCGCGTGACGGTGAACTCTTCTGTAAAGCCCTGGTCGAACAATCCAATCAACGAGTGTCATAGGAAAGGGGATAGGTTGTGAAGAAGGTTTTGCCGTGGGTGTTGGTGGTCTACATCGCCTTTGTGTTTATTCAGTCGCTGTTTTTTAAATTTGCTGGCTCCCAAGAGACGGTCATCATCTTCAATACGATTGCGGACTGGATGTCCGGCATCGGTGTTCTCGCCTGGGCCGCGGAACCCTTTCGAGCGTACGGTGGCTGGGCGGTTGGTCTCACGGAGCTGGTTGCGGCTATCCTGCTTTTCATTCCGCGTACGCGAGCCGTTGGCGCACTCATTTCCCTGGTCGTGATTAGCGGTGCGATCTTCTTTCATTTAGGCACCCCTCTTGGTGTCGATCGAGTAGTGGATGAGGCTGGTAACACGGACGGCGGCGTCTTGTTCTTTATGGCGTGCGGCGTTTGGGTCGCGGCAGCCGTCACTCTCTACCTCAATCGCGGCCAGCTCAGCCGATCAGAAACATAGGGTTGATAGCATGTCTAAGCCTTGGATTATTGCCTGTGCGCTTTTGCTGGTATCACCGTTTGCGTGTGTGGCTGCGGTTGGGGATGACGCAGCTCCCTGGGAGCTCAAGCGCGACAAAGACGGCATTACTGTTTATACCCGTCCGGTAGAGGGCTCAAACTATCGCGCAGTGCAGGCTGTGATGACGGTTGCGGCCACACCTTCGGCCGCTGTTGCGCTGATTTTCGATACGGACGCATGTCCGCAGTGGGCCGATCTTTGCAAGGAAAGCCGTGTATTCGAAGCGGTCTCCGAGACTGAGATGTTTGTCTACACGCTCAATGACATTCCCTGGCCGGTGTCGGACCGAGACGCGACTACACATGTTGTTTGGGAGCACAGCGAGAGCGATGGCACGGTGACAATGACCGCCACTGTCGTGAGTGACAAACTGCCAAAAACGGGTCGCACCGTTCGGCTATCGGAAGGCACGACAAATTGGATCTTTCGGCCGTTGCCTGATGGTCAGTTGGAAATTACCTCGCGCGCTCACATAGAGCCTGGCGGCGCGATCCCAGGCTGGTTGTCGAACCGGCTGCTCGTAGACTCTCCGTTCACGACGATGCAGGGCATGCGGGAGCTGTTGCTCAGCGGTCGATATGACGATGTCGAGATAGCCTTTCTCGATGGTCATCAGGATCGCGCGGAGGTCGAGGCCGTTGACCTAAGCGAGCACGCGACAGACGAATAACGACCAGCCGAGAGACTCGCGATCTGAATGGATGTGGTCGCGTTTAAATGGCTCGATCAGCGCTTCGAATTCGTTTCGCTCCGGATGGTCCGGGTTGTTCTGCAACCAGGCGTCCGCCGCATGCCAGTGCAGGCTTTCGTAACGGTCCCAGTCGTCCAGTGACGAATCGATGAGGCCCACCAGGCGCAGCCCGTTTTCGTCCAACATTTTCGCGGTGTCTTGCAGGCTGCGCACAGCGCCGCCTGAGAAGTGCTTTGCGCTTTCGGGTGGTACCGGCGTTGCTCGGGCGTAGATGTCACCCACCGCCATCATGCCGCCAATGCGTATCTGGGGCCGCAGCCAGGCGAGCATCTCCTCGAACGAGCCAATCGCAAACGATGCGCCGATACACAAACCAAGATCGTAGTGAGCAGGCTTTGGCGAGACCGTCCGAGCGTCGGCCTTTGTGATAGTCAACGAGCCTTTGCTCGGTTGAGCTGCCGCAAGTGTGTCAGCCTCGTCTGCGAAGCTATCTATGAACTCTATTCCGTCGGCCTGCACGGCGTATCGGCTGATTAAACGCCGCAACAACCACGCTTTGCCGCAGCCAACATCCAAGATGCGTTGGCCATCTGCCACGTTGCAGTAGCTGATCATCTGATCGAGCTTCGCCTCGCTCGTCGGATTCTGAAACGTGTGATTGGCTTCGATGATGCTGAAGAAGTCGGTGAGCTTCATGAGATTCGGATCCCTGGGTTAGTAAGGCTCGCGGAGTAACTTTCTGACGATGAGTTCGGATTCCTCCGCGACAGTCGGGTTTGATTGCAGGTAGTAGGGCCATGCGATCAAGGCCATGCTGAGCGCCCAACCACGTCCACGTTGCCAGCTTGCTTCGTCAGCTTCCAATGCGTGTCGATAGGTTTCCCGGCCGGCGTCGTCGAACACATACCAGGCAGCCAGCAGATCCACTGCGGGATCGCCGGCGGCCATGAGTCCCCAGTCGATGACAGCGGTCAATCGTTCATCGCGAGTGAGCAGGTTGCCCGAGTGCAGGTCGCCATGGTGCCATTGCGGCGGCTTTTTCCAGGTTTCCGCGTCAAGCGCTCGCTGCCAGCAATTCAGAACCGGCGCAGGATCGATTAGTTCGAGTGTCGTCAGTTGCTGAACGCTGCGTCTCACAGCTTCATCCCGCAATAGCAGATCGCAGCCGCGCCCAACGTTAGCCTTTCCCGGGCGCGGTGCTTCATCGGTAGGTAGCTCTCGCAACGCAAGGACAAATTCGGCCAGCGATTGTGCTGCTTCTGGTTGGTTCGCGGGTGGTGACACTCGAGCGTCGCTCCCGTCGAACCAGTGACAGACGGCGAATGGCCAAGGAAACCCAAGTTCCGGGTTGCCAACCGCAATCGGTGCGGGCAATTGCAATGCCGATCGGGCACGCAGCTTGTCCGCAAACCATGGTAGCCAGCGAGCTTCGCGTTGTGCGTGTTTTGCCGCTGCTTCGACAGCGGGTAACCGAATCACCATATCGTCGCCGAGGCGGAGCAGGTGGTTGTCGGTACCGGTCGAGGCTACCGCGCGAATGGGTAGCTCGGACCATTGCGGAAACTGGCTCTTGATCAGTTGTGTGGCTAGCGTAACGTTGTCCGTCATCTATGTGCCTTGTGTCGACGCGAGCGTGCTGAGTTCGATGCTTGCCGTTGTTATATAGTCGTTACCAACAGCTGATGCGTGGCATACACTCGCCTTCGCTCCGCCCTTTGCTCTGCATGCCGTTTGCGTCAGGATCGTTTTGGTCGATTCACTATCCACATCAAGCATTGTTCTGGCCACTCTCATTGTCTATAAGCTTTTGCTTGTGGGCATCGGTGTGTGGGCGTCACGTCGAAACAGCGACGAAACCGACTTCTTCCTGGGTGGCCGTGGGCTCGGGCCGTTTGTTGCGGGTCTGTCCTATGCTGCGAGTACGTCGTCTGCATGGGTGCTGCTGGGGTTCTCCGGTTTTGTCTACACCATCGGTCTGTCGGCGCTTTGGATGGTGCCGGGGATCTGGGCCGGGTATGCCGTGGTGTGGCTTTACTTCGGGCCGAAGCTTCGCGACGAATCAGCGCGCCTGAATCAACTTACGCCAACCGATTTCCTGCTCGCGGATGCCAAAGGCCAGATGCGTCGGGTTGCGGCAACGGTTGCAGCGATTCTGATCCTTCTGTGTTTTGTCTTCTACATTGCCGCTCAGTTTGATGCGGCCGGCAAGGCGCTTTCGGAACACTTTGCTCTCAGCGTTCCCCAGGCCATTGTTATTGGCGCCGTTATTGTTCTCGTTTACTCGTTGCTGGGTGGTTACTGGGCGGTGTCGGTGACGGATACCCTGCAGGCAGTGGTCATGCTGGTTATCTCTCTTGGCGTACCTTTCGCCGCAGTCATGGCGGCGGGAGGTCCCAGCCAGATCCTGGAGACGCTGCGGCAGTCGATGTCGCCGGACTATCTTTCTGTTACTGGTGGCCACGTACCTTTGCTGTTTATCGGCTTTGTGATCGGCACGATCGGCATGTCGCTCGGTGCGTTCGGACAACCGCAGCTACTGAGTCGGCTGATGGCAGTTCGGGGTGACAAAGAGCGGCGCCAGGGGTTTCTGATTGCCATGACCTGGGGAGTGCTTGTCTACATCGGCATGGTCATGTTGGCACTGGCTGGGCGTGCACTGACGCCGGATCTGGCGTCAGGAGAAGTGCTGTTTTACACCGCAGCGAGTGACTACTTGCCGCCAGTTCTGGCTGGCGTTGTCATCGCCGCTACGCTATCGGCTGTCATGTCGACAGTAGATTCGATTCTGCTCGCGGCTTCAGCCGCGGTCGCCCACGACATGGGCGTTAACGATCGCTTCCCAGGCAGACAGCTATTTGCCTCACGCCTGGTCATGCTCGCAATCGCAGTCTTCGCCGTGCTGTTAACTCTGGGCCTGCCAGATACCATCTTCAACCGAGTGCTGTTCGCCTGGTCAGCACTCGGCGCTGCGTTTGGACCCATTGTTGTCTGGCGGGTGCTGGGGAGGCCGGTGTCAGCCGGTGCTGCACTCGCCTGCATGCTCGCAGGGTTTGTCACGACAGTTGTGTTCTATCTGCTCGGTGCTGCGCCCGTCTCGGATACCCTGATATCCGTCTGGGCGCATTTGCCAGGAGATCCGTTCGAGCGTGCGTTTCCTTGGCTGCCGGCACTGCTGGCACTGCTGTTGCTTAGCCCCAAAAAACCGTCACCTTTGCTGCGTATGCCCTGATTCGATGGCCTGGTTTCCGGCCGCGATGCCAAGCCGATTTGCCTGGCCGAATGGCTCGGTTTTTCGTAGGCTTTCGCCAACTCCCAACAGGCACATAAGCATGCTGCTCCGAACGTTTTTCAAGCTTCTAGTTTCCGTATCACTTCTTGCACTCGTCATGGGCTGCAACTCGGCCGACGTCGATGCAGCGCCAGATAAGCAAGCGATAGATTCGGCACGTCTTACCGGCATTCTCGCTGCCCAGCCTGAAGAAACGCAGGCTCGCTACCAATATCGCAATCCCCAGGCCACTCTCGAGTACTTTGGCGTTGAACCCGGCATGACGGTCGTGGAGGCACTTCCCGGTGGCGGCTGGTACAGCAAGGTTCTGCTGCCTTACTTAGGCCAGGACGGTGAGCTGATTGGCGTCAACTATCCCCTCGACCTGTGGCCGAATTTCCCGTTTGGCACAGAAGAATTTGTGGCGCGCATGGCGACCTGGTCCACGGACTGGTCGAACGGCGCGCAGGAGTGGCGTGGCGATGATGGCGCTGAAGTGTCGGCATTCGTTTTCGGTTCGATGCCCGAACAGGCGGCCGGCACAGCGGATGCGGTTCTGTTCATCAGAGCGCTTCACAACCTGGCGCGCTTCAGCGACAAGCGAGACTTCCTGGGAGAGGCGCTTGGCACGGCGTACAGTGCGCTTAAGCCTGGCGGCATCGTGGGAGTTGTTCAGCATCAGGCACCTGAATCCATGACGGATGAATGGGCCAATGGGTCGCGTGGTTACCTGAAGAAATCGTTTGTCATTGCGCAGATGGAAGCTGCAGGTTTTGAGTATCTTGGCTCGACAAACATCAATGCCAACCCGAAAGACAACCCAGGTGCCGACGATATCGTTTGGCGGCTGCCGCCGTCTCTGCGCGTTGAAGATGATGCCCAGAAGACAGCTAACCTCGCAATCGGTGAGTCCAACCGGATGACGCTGAAGTTCCGCAAGCCGGTATAGATCTGGTTGCGCCCTGGCCGAGTACACGGGGTGCTCGGCTTGGGTTTGTAACGCTGATCACGGCAAAAACCGGGTTCGCAGCCTAGCCTTAAGGCCTTATTGGTTAACTGCGTTGCGTGGCTCATGGCGGAAGCGCTTGCCTCCATAGAAATGTCTGCGAATTGGCTCGGCTCATTACTGGGCCTGTTGGTGCATATCGCAACGATCTGCGCAATTCTCGCTTGGCAACTCTATGAATATCGGCGGCTATGGCCGCACTCGACTCTCGGCTGGCTGGCGCTGAAACTGGCGTCACCGGCGCTTGTCGTTGGCTTTGTCTATCTCGGTCTTGCCGTCTTCGATACAGAAGGCATGGCGGGGTTGGCTGTATTTTACGGCGGCATAGCCATTGGGCTGGTCCTGGTACCTATTCTTTTGATCGGCTTTGCCAGAGCACTCAGTCTTGACGTCACGGCCAGCGCTATCGCTGTCCTCTCGATGTTTCTATTGCTTAGCGTGTTGTGGTTCTCAGGTCACGGCCTTGTCAATCAGTGGGCTTCGCTGACCCGGGAGAATAGCGAAGGACATGCGCAGTACCTTGCGCTGAAGATCGCAGCGCGACACGCCGATTCAGCGGACGGAGTGGTGAGCCTTCGCACAAAGGAGGCTTTCTCGCTTCCGGATCAACGGAGATTGATTCACCTGGCGTTTAACGTTGATCCTGACTATCAGCTGTATTCGATTGACGTGCGTACACCGAGTGAGCAGTCACCGGATTCGATGCCGACCTGGAGCGGGACGCTCGGAAGTTGCGTAGAGCCTGGCATATTCCACATGGCCAGCGTGCTGGAGCGCGGTGAGAAATTTGATGTTCGCCTGCGCTGGAATCAGGGTGACGCGGCAAGCATGGTCGAGTTTGTCGGGGAGTATGAGTTCCCGCGCTCTGAGCATGCCGATCTACCGGTGTTTGCTGGCCGCTTGGCAGGCACGCAACTCACGATGCCGATGCCCGTGCTCGCGGGTTGGGTGCATGTCGACAGCGTTGATCATGAACCCTTCACTGGCGAGGCGTTGTTGCCGGCGCAGACCGAGCGCACGCTTGGTATGCACCCTTCGGGCCGCTGTTTGCCAATGGTTACTCAACTTCCAGCACCCGTATCGTCGATAGAGGTTGAGATGTATTCCGAGGCGGCCTATCAGCGCCAGCGACTGCGCTTGCCGTTGCTGCGAACGGATCGCTGACCGCGCCGTTTGGCAGGAATTGCCGGCTTTTTACAAACATCGATTGCGTGATCTGGAGCGGCCAGTCAAAGTTGGGGCTCAGCCCGTTCGGGCGAGGACAAAACTGGCTATTCCATGGACTTACTGAATACGATTCTTCAAGCCGGCGGTGGCGATGCCGTCAAACAGCTATCCAAGCAGTTCAATCTCGGTGAAGGTCAGATTGCAGACGTGCTGGAGCAGGTTGTGCCCGCGCTTGGCGGCGGCATGCAGCGTAATGCCCAGCAAAGCGGTGGTCTCGATTCTTTGCTTGGTGCGTTGCAAAAAGGCAGCCATGCCGAATATCTGGATAACCCCGCCAAGCTTGCGGACAGCTCTGCTCAGACGGAAGGTAATGGCATTCTCGGCCACCTGCTGGGCAGTAAAGACGTCAGTCGGGCGCTTGCCGGCAAGGCTTCTGCGAACACCGGCGTTAGCGACGGAATCATCAAACAGATGTTGCCGATGGTTGCGAGCCTGGCGATGGGCGCAGTGGGCAAACAGCAGCAAGCTGCTCCGCAGGCTTCGAGCTCAGGTGGCCTCGGCGATCTGTTAGGCAATATGATCGATGCGGACAAAGACGGCTCCGCCGTAGACGATCTGCTGGGCATGGCCGGCAAACTGTTCGGGCGCTAGTCCCTACGTTACAGCTTGCTGACGGCGCAGCCGTAACGGATAGCGATCACCCTGACCCTGCCGGGGTGACCCGTTTCAATCGGGCGATGTTGCTGCGCCAGGCATAACCTTCAGTTCGCTCGCCTGGCGAACCCAGTCGTCGCGAGCGATGCGCCCCGTGAACACCTCAAGTTGGGCGTCTACAAACTCGACATCGTCATCTGACCAGGATGCGATCTGCCAGAAGTAGTAGATGCCGTTTTTGTGCAGTAGTTTTTCCAGCTTTGGACCAACGCCAGAGATCAGCTTCAGATCGTCTGCTGGGCCGAATTCCGCACTGGTCAGCAGTCTAGGGCCACTCGTCGTCGCCGGCGCTGGCTTCTCGGTGCGCAGCCCTGCCAACGTTTGCGCAAGCGCAGCAACGGAGCTTTCAAGTGAGCTCAAGCGCTGGTTGAGAGGCGTTAGATCTGGCGCTGCGTGTGTCTCAATAGTAGGTACCGAACGAAGCGCGGCTTCCATGGCATCCAGTCTTTGGTGTACAGGGGCGAAGTCAACGTCAGTGGATCGTGGCGTATCGAGAGCGTTGACTGCCGTTTCGAGTGAATCGATGCGTTCCTGAACGGGCACCAGATTCGTTTTTGGAAGACGAATAGCGCTGATTTGCAGGCGCATTGATTGGATTTCGTCCGTGACTGCGGTGAGGTCAACGGGCGGCGGAATCTGCGGGGCCGGAATCGCTCGCAGTGCGCGCTCCAGCTCATCGATTCGAGCAGTAACGGGCGAGAAGTCTGCTGTCTCCGGCATCGCGATCGCGTTGATTGCAGCTTCTATATTGGCCACTCGATCGATAACTGGGTTCAGATCTGTCGGCTCAGGAACGGGCAGGCTCATGAGCGCGGCTTCGAATGCAGCCAGCTTGTCTTCGACGCTCGATAAGTCTGGTGGTTGGGGTTTTGGAAGCGCAGCCAGCGAGCTCGCCAGTGACTCAATTTGGCGTGTCAGCGGTGACAGATCAGTCTCGACTGGGGTTGGTGAGTTGTTGACGCTGGTTTCGAGCTCGGCGAGTTTGGCTTCGACGCCAGCAAGATCTGTCTTCGGAATCACCGGCGCTGGAATCGCGGCAATTTGACTGGCGAGCGTACTCGACACCGAACCATCGAGGCTGTCGAGGCGACTCCATAACCGTTCCCAGCCGCGATCGCTGCTGTCGAGCGAGCGGGTCATCGACAGGTATGAGTCCGTCACATCAACGATCTTTCTCCGCGCCCACCATCGACCGAGAAGAAAGGCTACGACAGCCGTCAGTAGAAACAGCAGGGCGTACTTGGCAAGCAGATAGCTCACGGTGACTCTCCTTGTGGATCCATCGGTGTATCGACTGACGATTGAGGTTGTCGGTCGATAGCATCGCTCAGGTTCAACGCGGTGGTGCGAATGACGATACGGCGATTGGCCGCGCGACCATTGGCACTGGTGTTCTCAGCGATTGGCGCACTTTCGCCGTAGCCCGAAGATTGCAGACGCGCTGAGTCGATTCCGTAACTGTGTAGCGCCGTGACGACGGCAGCAGCGCGAGCTTCGGACAACGCCTGATTCGCATCAGCGTCGCCTACGCTATCCGTGTGGCCTTCGATCATGAGCCCGCCCGGACATTGGCCGGCGAGTTCAGCGAGTGCTTGCAAGAGATTCTGCGATTCGTCCGCGATAACGCTGCTGCCGGTTGCGAAATTGATGGTGGATGCGGCCAGCGCATCAGCGAAGGCCTGGTCGCATGCATCAAGGGTCCTGGCGGTTGTGAGGCTGAGCTTGCCGAGCTTCGGAGCGTTGGCGATGCGAGCGAATGTCGAACGGGCGCTGTTTTCCGATTCAGGCAACACCAGACCGTTGGCTGACAGCTCGCCACTGATCCAGTAGGTCTGTCCGCGTTCCAGCTGTGCCAGAAGCTCGATCGCCCGAGCGGCGGCGTTGTTGTAGCCAGCACGGGCACGTTCGCCAGTTGTGATCAGCTCATCGGTGACGCTTGCGAATCTGCGCTGCGCGGCTGAAAGCACATTGCTGCGCGTCGCATCGTCCGGAACTTCGCCCCTCAGTACGATTCGGTCGCCAGTTGTGGCGAATCTGAAATCGTGATCGCGCGGTAACACGACGGCCGGCTCCACCGTCACCAGTGACGGAGCGATCTCGGGTAGCTTGGAGGCATCATAATCGGGTGAGTCGACCGGCTCCTGCGGCTGCGTGTCAGAGATTCGCTCCTCCTCACCACTGGCGTTCAGCGTCACCGACGTAGGGCATACGATGCTGCCCAGCCAAGTTTCGCATTGGGTGCTGGCCGCATAGGCGTGGACATCGTTCTGATCTGTTCGTGCGAGAGCCAGGCTTGTTACGGTAACGTTCTGGCCGCTCGCCGAAACCTGCTCGGGTGTTACGCCGAACGGGCTTAGGCGCGCGGCCACCTCGCGCTCGATGGTGCCCTCGATAGAGCGGGAGATACTGAATAGACCCCAAAGGAACAGGATAACCAGCGCAGCGAGCAACAGCCCGCCGGTAGGCCATAGGGGCAGCGGTTCGGGACGCGTTTGCCAATAGCGACGCGTGTGCGCTTGTTCAATGGCTGATGCTGTGTGGTCCATTCGGCCGCCCTCCACGACTCGCAACCGCTCCTTTCTGAACTGTGCACGCTTGTTATCAGGTCTGGCAGTCCATGTCCGGCGATAGATGGTCTATGAGGCTAACAAAAGGGCGCTGTGCCGTCGGCGGAAGCAACCGGCTTTTGCAACGCTTAAACACCGGCGGCGCGCAAGGTCAGAAATGCTTTGCCTTGCAGAGCTTGCCAGAAGGTGGCACTGCTTATGGCTGTGACGGCGATGGCGGCAGACCAGGCGACTGCTCGTCCCCAGGCGTGATGCCGGAACGGCCACGCCGCTGCCGGCACGATTTGCATCGCGTGAATACCCCAGAAATGGGCGACCCGAAGGTCTCCGCCGGCTGTTGCCCAGCCAACGAGTGGCAGTCCCTGGGCATCGTTTGCAACACCTCCGACCCAATGGCTGCCGGCACTTGAAAGATAGCCGCCAAAGCCCCCACCCAGGATAAACGTGAGAATCAGGCCAAGAGCAATTGCCAATGACATCGGGTTTCGATAACCGTGCCGCCCGAGTATCGCCATGCCCATCCAGGCACAGATCAATACCATCGTTAGAGCGCCGACCCCCATCAATGCGTACATGATTGAGTGGAAGCTACTGGAATAATTGAAGTGCGAGGCATCTGCCTGGCCGGCCTGAATGAGGATGTAGATCATCTCGAACGCACCGCACAGCACCGGTAGCCAGCTCATGGCGCGACCCGATCGAGTTTGGAAGAATGCACGCCCCAATCGCTCAGAGAACAGTGCAAGCGTTGCGAAATAGACGCTAATCGACAGCGCAAACTTAGCAGGCTTTATCCAGACAGAGATGCCAGCGAAATGCCGATCATCGATCGCCATGGCAATGACGCATGCTGCGGCGACGACGAGGTAGGCTAGGGCATTGCGATACCAAAGCCGATGGTGCCTTAACAAATCGGCCCAGCTGAGACCGTCAGGAGGCCACGTAATACTAGCTGCCGTTTGCACGTTACTCAGACGGTTTCAGCGCCGCGCTGACTGAATGCCTGGTAGCCGCTGCGAATGGCGATGTACAGCAGCAGGCCGGCAGGACCAGCCATCAACGTTGCGAGCAGGCAGGGGATGACGAGCAAGTGAGGCACGCCTTTGTCGCGAGCATCGCGCACTTCCCAAGCGCCAACGAACAGGTCGAATGCGAGGTAGTGAATCCAACCGGCCAGCAACGCCTCATCCACGCTGAACAACGCTTTTACCTCGGCGAGACTGCCGAAGCCGCCATCCGCCGGGCCGTTGCCGATATTGTTGATCATCAGATACGCGTAAACGACGGCGATGAGGCAGGGAATAACCAGACGCGCGATCGTGTCTCGGACAATCGCCACATGCGGTAGCAGGACCAGCCCCGCCCAGCCGACCATCGCCAACGCCCCACAAACCGAGAAAATTGTCTCTGCCATCGTCTGCTCCCCCCGAGCATTGAACTGTGTCCCAGACCGCAATCTGCTGCACCAGCATTCACTGCCTTTGTCACGAAAGTGTCAACCTGGAGGGTCTGTGTTTGCGTACAGCATCGGCATTGCTGCGCTTCCTAACAGCGCCTGCGGCGATCAGGGCATGTCGGTGAAGCCCGACAACCCTGTCTTCAGCAATTATGGATTCAGCGATTCCTAAAAAGGCCTGCGGCGATCAGGGCACGTCGGTGAAGCCCGACAACCCTGTCTTCAGCAGTTATGGATTCAGCGCTTCCCAGAAGCGCCTGCGGCGATCAGGGCACGTCGGTGAAGCCCGGCAACCCTGTCTTCAGCAGTTATGGATTCAGCGCTTCCCAGAAGCGCCTGCGGCGATCAGGGCACGTCGGTGAAGCCCGATAACCCTGTCTTCAGCAATTATGGGTTCAGCGATTCCCAGAAGGGCCTATCAAACGCCCCCGCCGCGCGATTAAACCCAGGCTTACTCAATCGAATGATCACCGCCCGCTTGCCTGGCAACACGTAGAGTCGTTGATCGCCGGAACCTTTCGCGGCAACCAGATCTCTCGGCGCTTGCAGAATCATGGCGCGTTGCGTTTTGGAGCGCCCTTTGTTGTCGGTTTTGCGGCCGCGAAGGGGCTCAAATGGCGCATCGTTCAGCCACCACAGGTAGCCATAGGAGGCTCGCAGCGTTTGCGTGGTGGTGAGCATGGCATGGAAGTAGTCGTCATCAGCAATGACCGTGCGGCCATTGAACTGACCACGATCGAGAATCATCTGGCCGAAGCTGAGCAGCTCCGTTGCGTTGCTCACTAAACCCGTTGCAAGTACTTCGTCTTTGCGCGGTCCCTTTGGGTTGAACATCGCCGGTGGTCTGCGCTCCCACGTGCTCATGGTCCAGCCCAGCGGCTCGCCCAGCCATCGCTGGGTTAACTCATTCAATGACAGCCCAGACGCCGACTCGAGGACGAGTTTGAGGTGATGGTAGGCCGGGGTGTTGTAGAACCAGATGGTGCCGGGTGGGCCTTGTTGGGTCAGCCGTCGAGACAGTCCGGATGACATCTCGAGCAGATGGCGCACGAGGATTTTGGGCTCCTCGCCGGCGTTTTTTTCAGTCCAGCCAGCGCCAATGTAGTCGTTGACCGGCGTTTCGAGATCAACCAGGCCCTTCTGCACGGCGATGCCCACCAGAACCGCAATGACGCTTTTCTGAATGGACGCGATATCGCGTACCGGCTCACTCATCCAGCGCTCGTGGCGGAGTGTTTTACCATCCTGCCAGATTAGTAACTCACCCGTGTTGTAACGCTGGGAGACCTCGACGGCCTTGTTCAGGCCGCTCTTGGAAAACGGCTTGATGCGTTTGCCTGCGTCTGCCGAGGTGGCCGCCGACAGCATCGCCGAAATCAAAACGCCTGCGGTCAGGAGTTGCCAGTTCAGTGTTGTGCGTAGTCTCATAGGCGAAGCTTATCACCGGCTTGTTATCGGGCTGCGTGAACCAGCCGTCGCTTTTTCTGATGGTCGCTGCTTGTCGCGCCGAACCGAGAGAACCCACAATGTTCAAACGATCTGCTCCAGCATTGATTCTCATAATGCTCAGCTGCGGGATAACGGCAGCTGAACAACCTGATTCAGAGCAGACGTTCAACCCGGAGGAGACGCTGATCAAGTACGACCCCGATGGCCCGGTTTTAGGTGTGGAAGTAGCACGTTTGAGTGACGCCATGGCGGCTGACTTGCTTGCTGGAGACCACGGGTCCGAGATAAGTGTTGTTGCATTCTTCGGTCCCGAATTGAGGGCGGCGACGAACGCGGAAGAGCGACTCGATGCGACCGTTCGTTTCGCCGATCTACTCTTCCAGTCGGCTACGACGGCAGATGTGCTGGATGATCGCGCGCTGTATTGGGCCCGCCTGATGATGCGGCAAACGCTGCAAGGACAAATGCGACTCAGTGGAGTCGATACGCAGGAGACAGAGGCTTTAGTCGCTGCGATGGAATGGCACAGCCGCGGTATGGACCTCAGTGCGCGCATTGCCGCCGCTCGTAAGCAGGGCGTTACTCGCGTTGCTGTCGTCACGGGTTTCGATCCCTTCTTTCTCGATGTCGACATCACCCAAAGCAATCCTTCGGGGTTGGCGGCGCTGGCTCTTGATGGCGTGGATATCTCGATTGGTCATGACACCGTACGGATCGTCAGCGCCGTATTTCCTGTGCGTTTCCAGGACTTTGATGATGGGTTGGTCGAGCGATTTGTTGCCGGCATCGATGATGCTCAAGCAAGTTTGTTTCTCACTGTCAGCATGGGCCGCGAGGGTTTTGATCTCGAACGATTTCCTGGGCTCAGGCGCTCCGCCACCGCGCCGGATAACCGCAATGTCGTCACCGGAGCGAGCGCCAGTCATCCCATAAAGGCCGAGCTGGATGGCAAGCCCATTGAGGGCCCGGAGTTCGTCGAGTTTTCGCTCCCCGCTGAAGCGATGGTCGGATGTGAGAGTGGCCCTTATGAGGTGCGTGATAATCGCGAGGTCACAACGCTGGAAGGTGGTCAGTTTGAGGCGTCGAGTCTTGCGCAGCTAGATGGCCACCGGGCAGTCGAAGGCTCCGGCGGTGGTTACCTGTCCAATGAGATCTCGTATCGCGTGGTTCGCGCTTTGCAGGCTCGAGGTTCCACCGTGCCTGCTGGCCACCTTCACACGCCGCGCGTAGCCGGCTATGACGCCCAGGCGGAACAGGCAATCGTCGGCCAGATTAAGGCCCTCGTCAGCTGTGCGATAGCGGCGATTCACGGCGTCTGATGCGGTTGCAACACGCATTCTGACAAGGCAATTGTGAATTGCCTCACAGGAATATATTGGTTGTGAGGTATTCCGTTTAAGTGCGGCCCGCTCACTAGTAGGATGCCGCGCCTCAAATGTCCAATTGGAGAGGACGGCATGTCATACCTAAACGATATCAAACAGGCTCAAGCCACCCTGGCTGGGAAGGCTGAGTGGAGTGCGATCAACGCGGAATACGCGGTTCGCATGCAGCATCAGAACCGGTTCAAGACTGGTTTGGAGATTGCCCAGTACACCGCCGACATCATGCGCCGGGACATGGCGAACTATGATGCGGACACCAGCAAGTACACCCAGTCGCTGGGTGCGTGGCACGGCTTTATCGCTCAACAGAGCATGATGTCCGTTAAGAAGCACCAGCAGAACCTGGACCGCCGCTACATCTACCTCTCCGGTTGGATGGTTGCCGCGCTGCGTTCCAAGTTCGGCCCGCTGCCCGACCAGAGTATGCACGAGAAGACGACAGTTGCTGATCTCATCGAGGAGATCTACACGTTCCTGAAGCAGGCTGATGCTCGTGAGCTTCGCCACATCTTCGTTGAGCTGGACGAAGCGCGCGAGAATGGTGGTGACGTCGACGGCATCATCAAGCGTATCGATAACTATGAAACGCACGTGGTGCCGATCATCGCTGATATCGATGCTGGCTTCGGTAACGAAGAGGCGACCTATCTGCTGGCTAAGCGAATGATCGAAGCTGGCGCGTGTGCCATCCAGATCGAAAACCAGGTGTCTGATGCCAAGCAGTGTGGCCACCAGGCTGGCAAGGTTACTGTTCCTCACGAAGACTTCGTCTCCAAGATCAACGCGGTTCGATATGCGTTCCTCGAGCTCGGCATCGACAACGGCATCATCGTCGCGCGTACCGACTCTCTGGGTGCTGGGTTGACCCAGAAGATTCCGGTGTCTATCGCCCCTGGCGATCTCGGCAGCAAATACAACGAGTTCCTCGAAACCGAGAAAGTCACTGATCTGTCTGAGCTGAAAGAAGGCGATATCACCATTCACCAGGGCGGTCAGCTGTGTAAGCCAAAGCGTCTGGACAACGGTCTGTATTCGTTCAAAGAAGACACCGGATTCGATCGAGTTGTGCTCGATTGCATCACGTCGCTCGAGCATGGCGCGGACCTTCTCTGGATCGAAACCGAGAAGCCGAACGTTGCTCAGATCGCGGAAATGGTTAACGCGATCCGCGAAGTGCGTCCGGAAGCGAAGCTGGTTTACAACAACTCTCCGTCCTTCAACTGGACGTTGAAGTTCCGTGAGCAGGTTTATGGCGAATGGAAGGATGCTGGCAAGGATCTGTCCGCATACCCAGATCCGGCGCAAGACCCAATGGGCCTGATGGAAGAATCGCTGGACAGCTCCGAGCTGGCGCAGGAAGCGGATCGCCTTGTGCAAAGCTTCCAGGCAGATGCCGCGCGCGAAGCGGGCATCTTCCATCACCTGATCACGCTACCCACCTACCACACTGCTGCGCTGTCTACTGACGTGCTGGCAGAAGGCTACTTCGGTGAGCTGGGCATGCTTGCCTATGTTCGCGGTGTGCAGCGCGCTGAAATTCGCCGCGGTCTGTCTGCTGTTAAGCACCAGGACCTTGCTGGCTCCAACGTTGGTGACGATCACAAGGAATACTTCCTTGGTGAGAAAGCACTGTTGGCCGGTGGTGCTGCTAACACGATGAACCAGTTCTAGGACCGGTTCAGCAAGCAGCCAGCGAAGCTGGCTGCGTTGTGCAAAAAGGGGGCGTGAGCCCCCTTTTTTTGTGCTACCTCCGTCGTCACGAGGAGTCTGGTGCGCAGCACCGGACGACGTGGTGATCTCCAAAAGCTCGGAGATCGCCGCGTCGAAGCTACGCTTCTCCTCGCGAAGACGGTTAGGAAGGGCATGCCAAGCAACCGAGTGATCTATCAGCGCCTGTCCGCATGGATGCGGACACCTCAGCTAGCGTTGAGAAGCTGAAGGCACAAGGACGTGCCTTCCCGCCGCCGAAGGGATTCGGCGGTCGTAAGAGAGCGCAAGCACATGGAGGTGCGCAGCGCGGGTGAAGAGCAGAAGCCCAACCCCGCGAGATTGCCACGTCGTGGCTTCGCCACTCCTCGCAAAGACGGTTAGGAAGGCGATGTCGGAACAACCGGGTAGCCTAACAGCGACAGCCGGCACGGCGTTGCCCTGGCAGGGCATAGGCGTAGCCAATGCTCGAGAAGGGATGCCGGCGCCCCAGTCAGCGGCTTCAGATATCCGGCACATGGATGTGCCGGACCGCCGGCGGATGGATTAGCGCCGATTGTTCAACAATCGGCGGGCGGCAGTTGATTGCGAAGCAATCAATGAGAGCCGGGCCGGTCGTGAGAGAGCGTGAGCCCATGCGTTGCCTCGGCAGAGCATTTGCGAAGCAAATGCTTGAGAGAGGAAGGGCGCGAGACGCCCTCTCGAGCATTCGCTACACGAATGCCCTGCCGGGTGTCGGTTGCTTCGCAACGCGACAGGGTAAAGAGCCCGCCGCACATCGAAAACAGGTCGACAGCTTCACTGTTGCCCTGTTTTCAATGTTTGCTCTCGTTGCATGCTGCGCATACAACTGCCGCACATCGAAAACAGGACTACAGCTTCGCTGTGGCCCTGTTTTCAATGTTTATGCATAAACCGTCGCTTCCGTCGATACGGAAAGACATCGGACACTTCACCTTCCTCGATGCCCTCCTGCAGTTCTCGCCACATATCGGCTGTGAACATGTCGCCATGCATCTCGATGAACTCGGCCTTGACGTCACTCTTGCCGAATAGAAATCGGCGAAACTCTTCGGGGAACACGTCGTATTTATCGACGCTGTACCACGGTTCGCTGGCCATCTCCTGCTCCGGTGTCTGCGCCTCGGGAATCTCGCGAAAGTTCATCTCAGTGAGATAGTTGATCTCGTCGTAGTCGTAGAAGACCACGCGGCCGTGCCGGGTAACACCAAAGTTCTTGAGCAGCATGTCGCCAGGGAAAATGTTAGCGGCCGCGAGTTGTTTGATGGCATTGCCGTATTCATCCAAAGCGCTGGTCAGTTCCTGCGGACTCGCGTTTTCGACATAGATATTCAGGGGCGTCATCCGCCGCTCGGTGTAGAGATGGCGAATCACGACATCATCATCGGTGAGCACAACACACGAGCGAGCGACCGCGAGAAGCTCTTCGAGCAGCGCGTCGCTGAATCGATCGCGAGGGAAACGGAAGTTCGAGAACTCCTGCGTGTCGGCCATGCGGCCAACACGGTCGTGCTGTTTCACGATGGTGTACTTCTCTTTGACCTGCTTGTGGGTAATGTTTTTCTGCGGCGCGAACTGGTCTTTGATGATCTTGAAGACGATGGGAAGAGACGGCAGCGTAAACACAGCCATCACCATCCCACGAATACCGGGTGCCACCACAAACTCATCCTGGCTTTCGTCGAGGTGTTCGACGAACGCTCGGTAGAACTCGGTTTTTCCATGCTTGTGGAAGCCGATTGCGCTGTATAGCTCCGCGCGACGCTTGTTCGGCATCAGTTGCTGTAGAAACGATACGAGCTGGCTGGGTGCCGGTGCTTCAACAAGGAAGTACGCGCGCGTGAAGCTGAACACGACAGACAGCTCATCCGCATCGCAGATCAACGTATCAACATACAACTCGCCACGCGCGTTGATGAGAATTGGCAGCGCCACCGGCCAGACCTCGTTTTCGTAGCGCAGACGACCAACCAGGTAGGCGCCTTTGTTACGAAAGAACGGGTGGTTCAAGACGTCTATCGACAGACCGGCGGCAGCACGAATTTCTGGGCGATGTTCCGCCAGTGATCGTAGTACGCTGCGCACGTCTCGGTCTTTGTCTTCCCAGGGCAACGCAAGGCCTGCGTCGTCGAGCAGGCGGTGTACCATCGGAACGATGTCGCCAACGACATCCGGATTGGTTTGATAGGTGCGCAAGAAGGGTGCATGGCTTGGGATTGGCCATTGGCTCACTCGGCTGCGAACGAACATGCTCAGATCCGTCGCGGGTGGGTCGTCCATCATTGCGCGATGCACAGAATTGAAAAACGTTTCAGCGAGTTCCGAGTCGACATCGCGCATCTTCAGTGAGACGAATTGCGCTTTCCAGGAGGTCCAGTCGTACGGCCCATCGCCGGCGACTGCCTCGATTGCAGCGACTGTGTTGTCGAGGTGACGGTGGTATAGCGCCAGCCGATTTTTCGTCGCAGCGCCCATGGCGTGCCAATCCTGAGACTGGAACAACTCGCGTGCGCTGGCGGTGATCTCCATCCAGCCGAGTCGGTAATCACGGAAGCCGTCATAGATGAGTTGGGCGGGAGAATTTGGCATCGTCTAGCCTGCCCCCTGGGTCGCGAGCTGCTGTAGAGGCCCGCCGAGGCTCATGGTGAGCAGCAGTATTATCACCATTGCCAGTAGCAGTGGTCGGTTGGGCCCGCCCATGGTTGCGAGTCGATCAAGCTGGTGCTCTCGCTGTCCTGGCAATTGTTGTTTTGCGGTATCGACTATGGTTCGACACCAACGGTAGTAGATGCCGTTAGCGTGCAGCGGCAGGTACACCCCAAGAAAAGCGATGAGTCCTGCGCTGTAGAGCCAGTTGCCAATCTGTTCGTAGCCGGCACCTGCGATGCCGCCCGCGAGCAGACCCAGCGACATGCTGAACAGAACACTGATCCCCGCCCACGTGTACTGGCGCCGGTATAGCAGCCAGAACAAACCGAAAAACAACACGGGCCAGTTCCAGCTTATCGGCGCATATCCACGATTGTCGGCGCGCTCGAAGTAATTCATGTAATAGCCCGTATTGCGGGTGCCAATGGCCGCCGCGAAGAGAGCTTGATCGTCATCAGTCATGCGCTTGGTTCATCGCCAGTGAGAGAAGAGCGTTACTCGGGAGGGCTGGATTTTTCAGCGGCGGCATCACGACGAGCGCGCCAGCGTTCCTCGTGGGTGTCGCGGATTCGTCGTCGAAGTCGGTTGATCAGTAGCGTCACCACGATGATTGCGCAGAGTCCGGCTAATGCGGGATAAACCGCCGATACGAAGATATCAGAGCCGCCGAAGTTCGATGCAGACGCGGCCAGTGCGCCCACAATCGCGGCAACGACGAGCAGGTTCTGCGCCGCCAGATATGCACCAAGCGCCATCAACAGCGGCAGGATCGCAGCGTGTAGCCAGGTCCGGCTCTCCGGCTCGATAAAGAGCGCCGCGAACAGCGCCAGGCCAACTCCGATAGCCCGCGTGAGGACAGGCTGTGATGCCAGTTCACTCACGACACAATGCCCAGCGCGCCGCCGTCGATACGCAGGTTGTGTCCGTGAATGGCATCGCTGAGTGGGCTCGCGAGAAAGCAGACAGCGCTCGCGATCTCTTCGCGAGTGGCAATGCGGCGAATGGGAATATCGCGCGCAATGTGCGGCTCTACTTCTGCCCAGGTGTCACCCCAACCCTTGGCCTTGCCACGTTCGACATAGGCGGCTTCAACTTCCGGCGTGGCGATGAGCCCCGGAGAAACGAGATTCACCCGAATTGCGGTTCCAGCGACTTCGCCCGCCAGCCCCGTGGTCATATTGGCGAGGGCCCCTTTAGCTGCGTAGTAGTGCGGCATACGTGTGTTGGGACGCGTTGAGCCAACGGTGCCGAGGTTGATGATGCGAGCGAAGCTTCTGCTGCGCAGTTCGGGCAGTAGGGCGCGAATCAGGCGGGCGGCACTTAGAACGTTTTTCTCATAGAGGTCCAGCCAGTCCGAGCTGTCGCTGCTCTCCCAGGAGCCGCCCTCGGCAGTGCCGTAATTGTTGATGAGAATATCCACCTCTTTGCCCTGCAGCTGGGCAATCAGCGTCTCACTACCGGCGTCTGACGAGATATCCCCCCACACGGCTTCGCTGCCGGCAATCTCAGCGGCGGCGCGTGTTGCCTGCTCCTGGCTGAAGCCGTGTACCAGAACACGCGCGCCTTCCGCGGCGAGCGTTTTCGCGATGATGAACCCGGTGCCGCGGTGGCTGCCGGTGACTAACGCCGTGTGACTTGTGAGCTGTAAATCCATCGCGCTACGGTAGCGGAAGCCCGAGAACTTGTCAGGAGATCCGGGTTCTAGCTGGCAACGGAAATAGCTGGCTACTGAGCAGCCAGGCACCCGTATACTCGCCGCCCCATGGATGCCGCCCTGATTATATTTCTCATCGTCGTTCTGGCGGGTTGCTATCTGCAGGCCGTGGCAGGTTTTGGCCTGGGCATGCTGCTGGTTGCGGTGGTCGGTGGTTTTGGCCTGGTCAGCCTGCCGGCGCTCGCGGCTACTATCAGCATTCTGGCGCTAGTGAACAGCGTCTATGCGCTGCGTGGACATCGCGCCCAATTGCAAGGCCGCGCGATTTTCACCACGTCTCTCGGCCAACTCCCCGCGATTGCGCTCGGCGTTTTCCTGCTCGATTACCTGAGCCAACGCGCCGTGCTCACTCTGGAGCTGATGCTGGGGTTGTTCCTTGTGCTGTCCTGCGCCTCCATGCTGCTGAGGCCAAAACCGCGCGCAGAGGTGTCGGCAACCTGGGCATGGCTGTCCGCCGGCTTTTTTGGTGGGCTCGCGGGTGGGCTCTTTGCCGCGTCGGCGCCGGTGCTCGGCTGGTTTGCGTACCGTCAGCCGCTGGCTGTTGCCCAGATCAGAGCAACGCTGCTGGCAATATTTACTATTAACGCGGCGACTCGGACAGTGATTGTCGCGGCGTCGGGCGGTATGACCAAAGAGATCGGGCTGTTGGTCGCGCTCGGTATGCCGGCGGTGCTGATTGGCACCTGGCTCGGGCGTTTGCCGCCGCCCATCAGCGAGACAGCGCTACGCCGAAGCGCAGTGCTGTTGCTGTTGGCCTTGGGCTGCTGGATCAGCCTCCGGTCGTCGCTGGCGCTGACTGGCTAGCGGCAGTACTGCGATCGGCGTAGGGACTCTTGGGGCCGATGTGCCGGTCGAGGAAGTCGATCAGGCGGCCGTAGAACTCTTCCCGGTGTTCAGCTTTGAAGAATCCATGTCCCTCTCTCGGCTTGATGAGCTTTTCGTAGGGCTTGCCGGCCTTATCGAGCGCTTTCATCAGCGCGTTTGCATGCGATATCGGCACGCGTGCGTCTTCGCCGCCGTGGACAATGAACAGAGGTGCCTTTATCCGATCGACAAAGTGAATGGGTGAGGCAGCGCGGCGATCTGCTGGTGTTGGGCCGATCACTTTGTCGATGTACTTGGGTCCCCAGCGCGATTGAGCGAAGTCGGCTTCTCGGTACTGGATGTCCTGATCGTAAACGCCAGCAGCGGGCACGCCACATTTGTACAAGTCGGGCTCGCGAACCACAGAAGCGAGGCTGGCGAATCCACCATAGCTCCAGCCGTAGATGCAGACGCGTTCAGGATCAGCGATGCCCTCATCGATCGCCCAGCGCACGGTATCGGTCAGGTCATCCTGCATTTTGCCGTTCCACTCGCGAAAGCCGCTGTTCTCAAAAGTCTGGCCGTAACCGCCACTGCCTCGGTAGTTCACCTGAACGACAGCGTATCCGCGTGTTGCCATTAGCTGGGCATCGGAGTCGAGTCGCCAGTGGTCGCGAGGCCCGTGTGGGCCGCCGTGCGGCATGATGACTAGCGGCAGGTTCTGGTCCGCGCCACTCGGGGGCAGAGTCAGATAACCGCTCATCTCCATGCCGTCTCTAGCGGCGATACGGAACGGCCGCACCTGACCCAGGTTCTCGCCGTCGATCCATGAGCGAGAATTGAAAAGTGGGGTTAGCCCGCCGGATTTGCGATCGAACAGATAGAAGCGCGATGTATTGCTAGCGTTGCGAACGCCAACCACGAACCGGCTCTGGTCCCGGGTTGCACTGGTGATGAAGGGATAATCATCCGGGAATGTCGCTTGTAGTTGCATTCGTAGCTGAGCAAATGCGTTCTCATCATCGAGGACTAGAAAGCGTGGGATGTCTGGCTCGATGCTGACGCCGTATGGATTGCCCAGGTTATCAACCAGCAATGCAGCATCAACGAATTCATGTCTATACACCTCGGTGCGCTTGGCAGTTTCGGTGTCATATTCGTACACGCCATACGGACCATCACCCGGTGCGTTTCTGACCAGAAGGGTGTTGCGGCGAGCATCGAAGCCGATCGGTTGCATCTGAGATGCGCCATACGCAGCTTTGTGAAACAGGTTCCAGCTTCGAGACTTTGGATCGAACTGGTGAATCACGCTGTTGAAATCGTCATCGGTTGTGAACGCGAATCGTACGTTTCCGTCGGTGTCAGTGCCGACGCCTCCCGATAGTCCGGGCACCCCGGCAACGCGGGTCATCTTGCCACTGTAGATGTTGAGGCGAACCACTTCGACCGGCTGGCTCGGCGTCCTGGTCCACTTATAGGTGGCTATCAGGATGTGCTTAGGATCATCCCAAAGATAGTTGAGCACCCGGTGCGAACCAAAGAATGGTTTTGCCCGAGTTGTCGTTGTCACAACGCTCCGATCGCCGGCTCGGTAGCCGAAAACGTGGGTGCGTCTTTTGCCGTTAGCGTTCATGGCAAACAGTTCACCCGTGGGTGTGAAGAAGTCCGCTTCACCGAAATCCTGGGTGATACGCGCGACGATTCTCTCGTCGTTTGCCCAAGCGAAATCCAGAACCTGGTTTCTACCGGGAAAATTCAGGACCGAGCTTACTTCCATCGAAGGAAACTCGTGAATCACAACCACTTGTTTCTCGTCCACGATGCGCAGCGTGCCGAGGTAGTCGCCTTGCGGTGAAAGCTGCGCATCGAGCACTTCCGGGTCCCTGGCGAAGTCCGCGTAACTGATCGGGCTACGATCGTCGCCGTGAGCGAGGTTGCCTGCCAGCAGCGCCGTTATTAGCGCAAAGCGTGTGAGTATTTGGAACCTTGTGAACATGTTTTCTCCTGACCCAGGACTATCAGATTCGGGATGGCTGCGCACCCTACAGGCAGCAATTAACCGGCGCAATTTCGCTCCATCCAAACGACATCCCAATAGCGCCCGAATTTAAACCCAACTTCGGCGAGCCGAGCGATCTGGCGGAACTCGAAACGGCTGTGTAGGGCGATGGATGCCGCGTTCGGCAGGGCGATGCCGGCGTACGCACGGTGCACCCCATGAGTGTCCAGATGCGGCATCAAAATCTCGTAAAGACTTCTCCCGATGCCTTGGCCGGCGCAATCGGGCGATAGGTATACGCTCACCTCAACCGATGTATCGTAGGCCCGCTTGGCCTTGAATTGCCCGGAACAGGCATAGCCACGGATGCTCCCGTTGTGCTCATCCACCAGGCAGACTCGTCGTTGTTCGTCGAACTGTTGGAGCCAGGCCTCGCGCTCAGTCGCCGTAAAGCGTCTGGTATCGAACGTCGCGTGATCGTGCTCGACGTAGTGGTTGTAGATATCGGTGATCGCCGGCAGGTCTGCTGCTGTTGCCCGTCGTATGGTCACCGCCTCTAGTGGCTCCCGCGCTTGTGCACCTCGGCCATCAGGCCGAATAGCTTGGTGACGTCGTTGGGCGAATCGTCGCCAGCATAGTGTTTGAACAGGGTGGATACGTTTACCGCGATCCGCTCGCCATCACCCCAGCTGTCGTAGTCGCTGAAGTCGATGTCGAGGCAAGCCTCTAGCGGGCTCATGCCGGCGTCAAAGCGTGGCCGGGCCTGGGAGTCGATGTAGACGAGGTATTCCCGGACAGCCCGAACACCACGTTTATCCGTTATGGGGCCGTGGCCGGGCACGACGGTTTCGATGTCCATCGCCAGCATCTCGTCACAAGCGGCGATCCAGTTCGCCACGGGGCCGGCCCAGATAATCGGATGGCCTTCGATGAACAGAATGTCGCCCGTGAATACGGTGCGATCCTCGGGCACGTAGACGAGCACATCGCCCGCGGTGTGCGCTGGCGCGGTCTGGCGCAGCTGTACCGCTTTGTCACCGACCGTTAAGTCCATCGCGCCGTCGAAGCCAACATCGGGCAGGCGTCTGTCGACGCCGGCAAAATCGAATTTTCCGAAGCAGTGCAGAAAGAACTCACCGAGATCGCCCATCTTTGGTGCTTGCTCGATGAGATTGGCCATCATCTGCGGACTCTCGTGCGCCATTTCAGCGATCGCCGCATTGGATGCGACTACCTTAGCCTTTGGCACACAGCTGTTGCCGTTGCAGTGGTCACCATTTGAGTGCGTGTTGACGACGACGCCGATGTTGTCCGCCGCAACCGGCTGCGCATCGCGCATCGCTTTCAGCATGTCTTCGGTCAGGCGGGTGTCGAAGAGGGTATCCACCAACAAGGATTCCTCACCGTCACATATGAGGCCCGCATTGCTCCAGCCCCAGCCGCCATCCGGCTGCAGCCAGGCGTAGCTACCGTGGCCAAGGTCGGTGAGCCCGCAAGTGTACGGTCTGGTTCCGAGAGAAGAGGTGGTCATGTCGATGTCTCCGGACAGTTTCGAACAGTGCAGGGGCAGTTGCCCTGTAGTCTACCCGGCCGATTGCGCAGCCGCAGGTTACGTCGACTTCCCAGTCGCTGGCCGGTAGGCTCGCGCGCCATGTCCGAACCCAGTTCCTCCATCGACAGCGATTCAACCCAAGTGCCACTCGTTGAAGGCGCTTCGTCGACCTCAGCACGCTTTGATGACATCCGCCCTTACACCGACGCCGAAGTGCCGGCGGTGGTTGCTTCGCTGATCCACAATCCACAGTTTCGCGCGGCACTCGCTGAATCCCGCTTGCCCGGCGTGTGGCGATTCAGCCCGCGCATCGCCAAAGCGCTTGTCGCGCTGTCGTTGGAATTCAAGGCCAGGCACTGGCAAAGCGTGGATGAGTTGCAGCAGTTGGTCGGCTCGTTGATGGATCAGCTCATCGCCAGCACGGTTTCCGCGTTCACCGTGTCGGGGTTCGAGGCGCTTCCGGATGACGGCCCCTTCCTCTTTGTGGCTAATCACCGTGACATCGCGCTGGATCCGAGTTTTCTGAACTACGCTCTGCATCGCGAATTCGGAAGCACTACGCGCATCGCCATCGGTGACAACCTGCTAGGCAATCCGCTTGCAGCTGATTTGATGCGATTGAACAAGAGCTTCGTCGTGCAACGCAGCGCATCCGGCGCCAAAGCCGTGTTCAAAGCACTGAATACGACATCGGCATACATACGGGCGAGTCTGGCCGACGGAGAGTCAGTGTGGATCGCTCAGCGTGAGGGTCGCGCGAAAGATGGGCTGGACAAAACGGAGCCTGCCGTCCTCAAGATGCTGGCGCTTGCCTGGCGCAAGGACATCGAGGACTTTCGTGGCTTTCTTGAAAACGTTCGTCTCGTACCCGTTGCCATATCCTACGAACTCGATCCCTGTGATGCGGACAAAGCCAGCGAGTTGGCGCAGCGGGCCCGCGATCCGGAGTTCGTGAAGTCTGAGAACGCGGATGTGGATAGCATTGTGCGCAGCCTGCGTGGTGACAAAGGCCGCGTACACCTGCATGTAGGCAAGCCGCTAGAACCCATTTACCTGCAGGCAGAAGCGGTTGCGGAAGCGATCGATGCGTCTATTCGTGAGGGCCTCGCGGTATTCCCGACTCACGTAGAGGCCGCCAGACGGCTGGGCGAGGACGTGCCGGACAGCGAGTGGCCGGAATTGCCCGAGGTCATGCGTGCATTTGCCGCTCGCGTCGAGCAATGCCCGAGCGACGACGTGGGCTATCTACTCGAGCAATACGCCAATACCTGCCGCTTCAGCCGAAGTGATTCCGGTGACGCGCCGGAGCCGGCCGTTGAGTTAGTCCCCGAATAGAGTTCGGCGCAAACGGCTATAAAATAGGGTCTGAGCCTTCCAGCACCGAACCCAGCTGTTCGCGCAGACTCAGCACCTGATCCGACCAGTAGCGTTGGGAGTCGAAGTAGGGGAATGCCAGCGGGAAAGCTGGATCATGCCAGCGCCGGGCGATCCACGCGCTGTGATTGATCATGCGGAGCGCACGCAATGACTCAATGTAGTTGAGCTCGCGCATATCGAAGTGCATGAAGTCGTTGTACGCCTCCAGTATCAGATTCAGGCGTTGAGCTTTTTCGTCTGGCTCTGCTGGCAGCAACATCCACAGATCCTGTATCGCCGGGGCATTGTGGCAATCGTCAAAATCTACGAAGTGCGGCACGTTGTCGCGCCACAGAACGTTGCCGAGATGACAGTCGCCGTGGCAGCGCACTGTGGCAGCGTCTTCGGGTAGCCGGGCGGCTATGGCCTCAAGAATATGTTCCGCGGTGCTGGCCCAGGCGTCCTTTATCTCTGGCGGCAGCCAGTGATTGTCGGTGAGAAAAGCAACGTTCTCTCGTGCGCGTGCGACGGTGGTTGGCCGATCCCGATGGGCGAAGGGGTAGCGACTGCCAACAGCGTGCATTCGGGCGAGTGTTCGGGCGAGCACTTTCACCTCGTCCTCGTTCTCCAGGTTGGGTGGGTGGCCGCCCTGGCGTGCAAACACGGAGAAACGAAAACCCTCGTGCTCAAGCAGAGTCTCTCCATCGCGGGCCAGTGGCGGCACACAGGACAGTTCGACTTCTACCAGCTCGGCGCAGAACGCGTGTTCTTCCAGTATCTGCTCACGACTCCAGCGCTGCGGGCGGTAGAACTTGGCCACCACGAAACTGCCGTCATCAAGCCCCACCTGATACACGCGATTTTCATAGCTGTTCAATGCGAGCAGCGATCCGCTCGTCAACCATCCCGCGTTGTCGATCGCATCAAGAATGAGCTCGGGCGTTAACGACTCGTAGGGTGCCGGGCCTGGGTCCGGCCGCAGTTCGGATGCTGGTGGCTCAAAAGCGTTGGTCACGAGTCGGTTGAGTTCCGATTGGCTGGGACCGGCAGCAGCCTAACGGAATTACGGGTCAAGCGCTGGCATGGATATGAGGGCTACTGCGATCGTTTCTCTATTGACGGCGAGCCACTGGCCAAAGGTGTACCTCCCCGGCGCCAGAGTCGGACAGCGCGCGCGCAACCTGGGACAGCGTCGCACCGGTAGTCATCACATCGTCGACAACGGCGATCCGCCTGCCTTCGAGCCGATGATCAACAGCGAATGCGGCTCGCACGTTGAGCCGACGCTGGCGTCGGCTCAGCGTAGTTTGAGCAGCCGTGTGCCGCGTCCGCCGAACGATTGAGGTGTTGACGGGGATCGACAGTTCCCGGCCAATCCAGCGGGCCAGAACCTCGCTTTGATTGAAGCCGCGGCGGGCAAGCCGGCGGCGCGACAAAGGCACAGGCACCAACGCCTCCGGCAAAGGCTCATCAATGTAGCTCTGTCTGATCGTCTCCGCCGTCAGATATCCCAGTACCCGCGCGGCGGAGAGTTTGCCGCGCCATTTGATGCTCTGTAGCCACAAGGCTGGCATGCCCTCAAAACTCAGACCGCATACACAACGGTGCCAAGCGGGCGGCTGCGCGAGGCATCGGCCGCAGCTGGGCTGAGCTCGAGCGTTGGTCAGAAAATCTGGCTGCAGAATCAGCGCACAGCTGAAACAACGATCCTCGAAGGTCGTCAGGCTGCGCTCGCACGGCCAGCAAAGGTCGCGCCGACGTCCGCTGGCCAGGCCGCAACCCAGGCACCGGCCGGGCGCCAGATGCCAGCAGGCCTCCTCCAAGGCTCTTCGGAGCATTTGTGTTGTCTGGGAGTCATCTGGCACATGGTTAGCGTCGGTTTCTGTCTGCTCATACGCAAGACTTGCGGGGCCTGCCGGGCCGCCGTCCTACACGCGGGCTGTGAACCAGCGCACATTTTTCCTCAGAAAATTACGCAAATGGCACCGGCGTCTTCTAACCTGATAGTCGTGGGCGCTGTTAGCGTTCGCATCACAATGTAGTAAGAGGTCTTTATGGCGGTAAACCCAATGCTTGGAGCAGGGGTGAACGGCATTAACAGTGGCCTCAATGGATTGAAACGCGCGGCGCAGGACGTTGCAGAGCTGAACCTTGACCAGGATGGTCCAGATAACGGCAATGCAGCACCCGAGCCGACGACGTCCAGGGATGTGGACGACTCAGTTAGTGCAGTAACCGACCTGGCGGTCTACCAGCGTCAGGTGCAGGCATCGGCGAAGGTTATTGAAACGGCAGATGCAGCCGTTGGTTTCCTTCTCGATGTGCACGCGTAACGCGCTGTCGATGAGCGACAGCGACGGCGGGCCAGCGATGGTCCGCTGAGTTTCTCTTGCTGCTGCGGGCGCAGAATGCGCAGCCGACAGCATTGACCAGATTCCCCAAAGGCTTCCACAAGGACTCCCGAAGCCGTGCAGATAAGTCCGTTGCAAACCTATCCCGGGTATTCCCCTGCGCAAACCGCGTCGGTGGATACCCTGTTATTTGCGGGCACTGAGACCGACCCGGATGCGGAGTCGGGCGGTGACGCAATTGGACAGGCTGCGGGCGTCGCCACGGACGCGTCAGCCGGCTCCTTCGCGGGTAGCTCTGGACAGAACCCACAGTCCCAACCCTCTGAATCTGAAGCTCGCTCCGGGTCTGAGCGCGCTGCGCTGAACCAGGACAGTGTCTCTTCGCAATCTGCCGAGAAGAAGGCAGAGGAGGCGGCCGAGCAAGCTCAGCTCATTGCTGACCAGAAGCAGATTGAACAGTTGACGGAGCGAGACCGGGAAGTCCGTGCTCATGAGCAGGCCCATGCGGCGGTTGGTGGACAGTACGCAGGCGCGCCGGTCTACGACTACACGCGCGGCCCGAACGGGCGCAGTTACGCCACCAGCGGTCATGTGAAGATAGATGTCTCTGCGATACCGGGTGATCCCCAGGCAACACTGCAAAAGGCGCAAACCGTTCGCCGAGCAGCTCTCGCGCCCGCGGAGCCGTCGTCAGCGGATCGCTCGGTAGCCGCCAAAGCTTCGCAGATGGCGGTGCAAGCGCGCGCGGAGATAGCCCGCAGTCGCGGTTCTGCTGATGCAGGCGAGCAGACGGCCGAGGTCATCAGGTCGACCGGCCTCAATGACGGCAACACTGAAGGCGATGGTTCTGCTGATCAGCAAGCTGATGCCAGCAAAGACGGCGGTCTCGAGGTGGCTGGTCTGCGAAACTCTGGCTACCAGCAAACCTCGACTGTCGTGGGTAGTCTGCTCGATACCACGGTTTGATCACGTGCTTTCGGCTACATTGCGCGTTCGGTTGTCGGGTTAGACCGCGTCGCCTGTTGGTCATCGCGTTTTCAGCTAACTCTCCAGCCAACTCACTAATCCAATCTCCAGCTAAAGGAATCTGCTCGACATGGACATCACTCCACCGCTACGCGATATGAAGTTTGTGCTCTTCGATGTGCTGCGCGGCGAGCAGCACTACGACAGCCTCAATGCTGAACAGGAAGTAGGCCGTGAGCTGATCGATGCGATTCTGGACGAAGCTGCGCGCTTCGCCTCCGGTGAGCTGGCGCCAATCAATGCGGTTGGTGACCGAGATGGCTGCAAGCTCATTGACGGCCAGGTCACAACGCCTGCTGGCTTCAAAGAAGCCTACAAGCTGTTTGCCGAGGGTGGCTGGGCGGGTCTGAGTGGTGAGACAACCTATGGCGGTCAGGGTTTGCCTGAGAGCCTGTCTGTCGTGGTGGAGGATCTCTTCAGCCAGGCGAATATCGCCTGGTCGATGTATCCCGGTTTGTCGCGCGGCGCGATCGAAGCACTTGAAGCGCACGGTAGCGAAGAGCAGAAGCAGACGTTTCTAACCAAGCTGTTGTCCGGAGAGTGGACGGGAACCATGTGCCTGACCGAGCCGCACTGCGGATCCGATGTCGGTCTGCTGAGGACGCGCGCCGAAGCGGCGGCTGATGGCACATATCGAGTCAGCGGTACGAAAATCTTCATCTCGGCCGGTGATCACGATATGGCGAACAATATCGTGCACCTGGTACTCGCGAGACTTCCGGATGCCCCCCAGGGCACTCGGGGGGTTTCTCTGATAATCGTTCCCAAGTTCAATCTGGATGGCACGCGCAATGGTGTTTCCACGGGCGCGATCGAAGAAAAGATGGGTATCCACGGCAACGCCACGTGCGTGCTGAATTTCGACGATGCGACCGGCTACATGGTTGGTGAGCCGAACAGCGGTATGCGCTCAATGTTTACCATGATGAACGGCGCTCGCCTGGTGGTAGGCCTGCAGGGAGTAGCTCTCGCGGAGGCCGCGTACCAGAAGTCTTTGTCGTACGCGCGCGAGCGACTGCAGATGCGTTCGCTGTCGGGGCCAAAACAGCCTGACAAGCCGGCTGATCCCATCATCGTGCATCCCGATGTGCGGCGGATGCTGCTCACCCAGAAAGCGCTTGTCGAAGGTGGCCGGGCGCTGGTGTACCTGGGTGCGTTGACGGCTGACCGGGCGTTGCATGGCGCGGATGAAGAGGAGCGAGCGCTCGCCGATGAGCGGCTCGACTTTCTGACCCCGATCATCAAGGGGTTCTTGACCGAGGCCGGTTTCGAATCTGCCAACCTCGGCGTCCAGGTCTTCGGTGGCCACGGATTCATTTGGGAGACGGGCATCGAACAGCACGTGCGGGATGCCCGAATCACGACAATCTACGAAGGCACCACCGGCATTCAGGGGCTCGACCTTCTCGGCCGCAAGGTGCTGATGACTCAGGGCAAGGCTCTGCTGGCGTTCGCGCAGGAGATCAATGAACTGGCCAATGAGCTGCCGGCGGAGCTTACGGATCTTGCCCAACCGTTGTTGGATCTGACCGCTCAGTGGGGCGAGATGACCATGTCATTGGGTGGCAAAGCCATGCAGAACCCTGACGAAGTGGGCGCCGCCTCGGTGGACTATCTGATGTACTGCGGCTACGCTTGCCTCGCCTTCATATGGGCGAAAATGGCGGCCGAAGCTCATGCGCAATCCGCGGGGCAAACGGAGCCCGACCACTATCTGGCAGGCAAGATCGCGACTGCCCGCTTTTACTTCAGCAGGTTGCTGCCTCGCACTGCCGCACATTTTGCGGCGATCAATGCGGGTGCCGAGCCTCTGATGACAATCGAAGATGCGTGGTTCGATCACATCTAGATCACTGCTGCGGTGGCCATATACTGGTTCTTGGGGTGTTTCCTCGCTTCTCATTGAACGGGGTAGAACGGGCGATTGATTGCCTGTCCCAGGGCTTAGGCCGCAAAGCAATAACAAAGAAACGACGAGCAGGAAATTTCGATGCCGAGCTACACCCCACCTCAACAGGATCTGGAGTTTCTGCTGTTCGATCTGTTCGAAGTGGACAAGCAGTGGCAGAAGCTACCCGCTCTTGCCGATTTCACGCCGGATCTTGTCAGCGCCGTGATTGCCGAAGGCGGCAAGCTGGCGCGTGACGTGATGGCGCCGATCAATCGCACTGGCGATGAAGAGGGCGTTACCTGGAGCGAAGCAGGCGTCACGACACCCAAAGGCTTCAAAGATGCCTTCACCGCCTTTGGTGAGGGCGGCTGGATTGGCCTGGCCGGAAATCCTGAATTCGGGGGCCAGGGCATGCCCAAGATGATGTCCTGCGCCATGGAAGAGATGTTCTGGGCTGCGAACCCGTCACTGTATCTGTACGCAACGCTCACCACCGGCGCGTCTATCTGCATTGACAGCCATGGCACCCAGGAGCAAAAAGCGACGTATCTGCCCAAGCTGTATAGCGGCGAGTGGACGGGCGTGATGGCGCTCACTGAAGGCCACGCTGGCACGGATCTGGGCATCATGCGCACAAAAGCCGAGCCCCAGGCGAACGGCAGCTATCGCATCACAGGCACCAAAATTTTCATCACCGGCGGTGATAACGATCTCGCTGAGAACATAGTGCATCTGGTGCTGGCAAAACTGCCTGATGCGCCGGCGGGTTCGCGCGGTATCTCGCTGTTCATCGTGCCGAAGTTCAAGCTGGACGCCGATGGCAATCCGGGCGAAGCGAACGGTGTCACCTGTGGCTCGGTTGAACACAAAATGGGTATTCATGGCAGCGCTACCTGCGTCATGAACTACGATGGCGCTGAAGGCTATCTGGTCGGCGAGGAAAATCGTGGCCTTGCAGGCATGTTCACCATGATGAACTTTGAGCGCCTGTCCGTTGGTATTCAGGGGCTGGGCGCTAACGTCTTTTCGTATCAGAACTCGGTTGCGTATGCGCAGGATCGTCTGCAGGGCCGATCGCCCAGCGGGCCAAAGAACGAATCCGGCCCGGCGGATGCCATTGTTGAGCACCCGGATGTACGGCGCATGCTGCTGACCCAGCGTGTATTTGCCGAAGGCGGCCGCGCGTTCGCGTTGTTTGTCGGCATGCAACTCGACAAGGCCAAGCATGGTGGTGATGCCGGCGCCGACAGGTTGTCTCAGTTGCTCACCCCGATCGCGAAAGCGTTTCTCACTGACCGCGGTTTCGAGTGCTCAGTTCTGGGCCAGCAAGTCTTTGGTGGCCATGGCTTCGTGCGCGAGTGGGGGATGGAGCAGATGGTGCGAGACACTCGCATTGCGCAACTCTACGAAGGCACGAACGGTGTGCAGGCGATGGACTTCATCGGCCGTAAAGTTCTCCAGGATGGGGGCTCTACGCTGACGGGGCTTATCGAGCAGATGTCGGCTAGCGACGTTGCGGACCAGCATAGCGATGCCCTGGCCGGAGCCCTGAGCCTGTTGTCTCGGGTAACCGATGATCTGGTCAAGCGCGCGGGCGTTGATGCCGATCTTCCCGGCGCGGTGGCGGTGGATTACCTGGATCTGGCTGGCTATGTGATCTACGGCTGGTTATGGGCGCGTATGGCGAAGGTTGGGGACGACGACAAGGCCAGACTCGCCGAGTTCTACTTTGCCCGTATCCTGCCGCGCATTCACGGGCTCGAGCAGAGCATTGCTGCCGACGCGAGCGCGGTTATGAACGTGAGCTTCAGCGCCTAGGGTGACGCCCAAGTGAGGCGCGGTTCATCGCGTTACTCTGTTGCCTCGGGCAGCGGGCACGGATGTTCCTCTCTAGCCAGGTCGCATACTCCGATAGCTCGCATATAGAGCGACCAACTCGCGACCTCCTCGGCGGAGATCGGATCATCGTCCGGCCCGAACGCAAACATTCGGCGCGCGCGCAGAATCACATAGGTTTTCTCGTTACCAGCAATGGCTTTGATCATGGTGACCTGGCCGCGATCATTCAGCCGGTTGCGGCCGCAGGAAAACAGCCGAACCGATGTTGCGTAGCCATTCTCCAATCCAGAGAACGTGTTGAACGCGGAGAAGTGCTCGCAGGTTTGCGCCTGATCCTGTGCCAGGGTCGTCAGCAGGTCTATCGGGTCCAGCGGCTCGCCGCCGATGCGTTCGAACGATACCTTTTGATCCCAGTCCGCCGGGTCGTCGTCCGCGGGCACGTAGCTCACGATATCGAGTCCTGGGCTTTCGGTGGCATCGCTGCCGAGCCAGCCCTGCGGCTGTTCGGCGAGCAGGATTTCTGTGCCGGCCGTATCGCGTTGCGCGCCGATACCCGCTTCGGTGTCAGCTGCAGTTGCCGCCGTTTCAGAATCTGGTTGCGCCTGGGTAGGCGCTTCCCTCGGTGTTGTCCCAGCGCAGGCAGGCAGGATGGTCAACAACAGTGCAATGATGGCGAGTCGAGTTGTGGCGATTGTCATGTACGGCTCCCGCGTTGGCGTTGGCCACCATGGTAGCTCACGCGCGTTGTGCTAGAGCGTGGACTCGGTCACCAGTTCGCGGGCTTGGGCGATCAAATTCAGTTTGGACCCTAGCGACTGGGCCAAAGGCAATTGCGCAACGCCCAGCAACCGGCGCAGAACCTCCACACCTGCAAATTGCCTGCTGAGCTGCTCGGAGAAGTTTGCGGGAGGGTTGTAAGCCCTAAGCAAGTGCGTTGCATCCCCGGCAGGTAAGCCGCACATGAGTAGGTGGGCCAGGCACACACCCACGTCAAACTCAGCCGGCCCCGTAAAGGTGAATTCGGGATCGATCACCCAGCTTTGTTCGCCACTATCCTCAAGCAGCCAGCTCCCCGGGTAGAAATCCCCGTGTAGCAGCGCGTAGCTTCCGGCTTGCTGGTTGCCCAGATAGCACTGACCCAGGTCGACGACACTGCGCCGTAGATTGTGATCCTGGGCTAACTCGCGTTGCGCCTCGGCAAGCTCGCCCAGCTCGAGGGGACTGTCGGCTGCAAACGGCAGCTCGAAGATGTGTTCGTGATTGAGCGTGCGCATGGCACGGTTGTGTAGCTCGGGCACACTGGGCAGTTGGTGCAGCTGAGCCAGCCACGTGAGCAAACCGGGTAGCGCTCGTGCGATGGCACGCTGATTACGGCCGTCGTACCAGCAGCTGGCATCCTGCGCAGCGCCCAGGTCCGTAAGCGCGATCAGGTGGTTGGCTGGATCCGCGCCCAGAATTGTCGGCATTCGGGTGGCAACGACCGGCGAGGATGCCAGGCGCTCGTAGAAGGCGCGCTCGCTGTCGATTCGCTCGATAGGAGCCGAGATCTCCGGGTAGCGCTCCACAGCATGGCTCGCCTGTTTGAGTACGACGCTGCTGTCATCGGCGAAGCTCAAGCGTCGAACCCGATTCATATTGCCTGCACCAGCGCTGGCAACGGCGACAACCGGGGAGCTGCCAGACCACCAGGGTTGCGTCCCCAGGTAGCTGGACAACTCTGCCGGCGTCGCAGTGGCGAGATTCACTGGATGTGACGGCGTCAGTGAATCGCGACCGGGTTGATGACCGCCTGCACGGAACCCTCGAAGCGAGGTTGGCCGAGAACAAACAGAAACTCTGTCACGCCGTCAGCGGCGAGTTGGCGAGTGTCCATGTTTTCGAGGATATAGACGCCGTTTTTCGCCAGCAGCGTCGGGTGGACTGGAAAGGCCTGCTTCGGGTCTTCGCCCGGCAGAACTTCCAGAGCCCAGGTATCAGCGCCAACGGCGACAACATCGAGGCTCGCAAGGTATTCAGCGCCATCGACCCCAATGCCTGGCTGAGCTCGACCAAACCGCTCGTTATCAACGCCGATGAGGTTTATCCAGCCCGTGTGAAACAACACCACATCGCCGCTACTGATCGTGACGCCCTGAGCCTTGGCGGCGGCTTTGATGTCGTCGCTATTGAATGCCTGACCTTCCAGCATCATCGCGGTGTCGAAGTGTTTGGCCATATCGATCAATACGCCGCGGGTGACGATCGGCGGCAGGTTCTCAACGCCCAGTTTGGTGAGTCCGGTTGTGCGCACGAAGTCGGATGCGTGATTGCCGTTGTAGTAGGTGTGCTCGATGCCCATGTGACCAAGCCCGTCGATCTGCGAGCCGATACCCATCCAGAGATTCATTAGATCGTCGTTGCCGGTTGCTTTGTTAGTACCCAGCGTTGCGCCCGTGCCGTCGGAGAGTTGCAGGACCGTCATCGAGTAGCTGCGTGGCGGGTAAGCGGGGGTGTCCCGACCCGTGACGATACCGAGCGGGTAGGTTTTGCCCGTTTTCACAAGCTTTGCGGCTTCCACAACTTTGGCTGGCGACAGCAGGTTGATAGCACCGAGAGTATCGTCAGACCCGTATTTGGACGGATACCATGTCTCGTCAGCGTTGAGGCTGATTGTGAATGCGCTGCCTAACAGTAACGCAGCTGCTGTGATTGTTCGCATATTCGTTGTCATGTTGCTCCTCCCCAGAAGCTGGTTTGCGTATGTTTGCGAAGTGACGTTTATCGGCCCGCTGCCGCATCAATCGCGGCCGGCAGCCGTTGGTAGATGTTGTCGAACCCACCATTGCTCATGATCAGCACGTGTAGTGTTTTGCCAGCGGCGGCGTTGGCGCTGTCGGCGTAGCGCTTGCCAATTTCGGTGATCATGTTATCGATGTCGTCGAATGCCTGAGCCGGCACTACGCTGTGTTTGACCACTTCGCCCAGATCCCATTTGATCTGGGGGCTGCGAAAGAAAAAGACTTCATCGGCTGCGGCGGTACACGTCGCCAGATCATCGCGCAGGGTTCCGAGTGACATGGTGTGTGTGCGCGGCTCGACGACGGCGAGGATTGGCGCACTTCCAGCCTGTCGACGTAACCCCTGCAGCGTGCTGCGAATCGCGGTTGGATGGTGCGCAAAGTCATCGTAGATTTTCAGATGCTCGCGCTGCGCTATCAGTTCCATGCGGCGTTTCACGCCACGAAACTCATTGAGCGCAGCCACAGCCACGGTCGCTGGCACACCGGCGTGACGGGCGGCGACCACGGCGGCTAGCGCATTGTTTACGTTGTGCTCGCCAATCAAAGGCCAATCGATGGTGCCGACAACCTCAGTGTTTACCGCAACGTCGAAGTGACTGCCATCCGGCGCGGCTGCGACAGCCTGCCAATGCTCGCCATTGTCCTGTTCGACGCTCGTTTTGACCTTGGTGCCGCCGAATCGGGTGAGTTCGCTCCAACAGCCAGCCGCAATGACGTCATTGACCGCGTCGCTGTCAGCGGGAGCGATGATCAAACCGGATTTCGGCACCGTGCGCAGGAGCAGATGAAACTGATTCTGGATGGCCGCGAGATCGTCGAAAATATCCGCATGATCAAACTCAAGGTTGTTGATGATCAGGGTGCGCGGCCGGTAGTGCAGAAATTTCGACCGCCGATCGAAATAGGATGTGTCGTACTCGTCCGCCTCGACGACGAAGAAGGGCGCGTTACCCAGGCGGGCGGATCGTTCGAAGTTGCTCGGCACGCCACCGATCAGATAGCCGGGATTCATCCCCGCATACTCGAGTATCCAGGCAACCATGCTGGCGGTGGTGGTCTTGCCATGAGTGCCGGATACGGCGATCACCCAGCGGCCCTGCAGTAGCTCGCGGCCCAGGAACTCGGCGCCGGAGGTATAGGTCAATCCCCGCTCTAATACCGTCTCGACGCCGTCGTGACCGCGTGGCAAGCCGGCGTTGCCGATGACAACCAGGTCAGGCTCATCATCCAGCTGTTCTGGCTCGAAGCCTTCGTAAACTGTGATGCCGGCTTCGTGAAGCTGATCGCTCATGGGTGGATACAGCGCTTTGTCGCTGCCGCTCACGATGTAGCCCGCCTCATCTGCGAGAAGCGCGAGAGAACCCATCAACGTGCCACCGATGCCCAGGAAGTAGAGCCGCTTGCTCACAGGGCTACCGCCTGGGTGGACATGGCAAGGGCGAATATGTAGATACCGATTACTAGGAGCACCGCAACAAAAAAAGAAGATTCCAGCGCGTGATGGAGAACCCAACCTCCGACTGCAACGAACCAAATCAGATGGGCTAGTGCTATGAGCTGGTTGGTTAGCGAGGCGGATTGGTCATCAAAGCCGCCAGCCAACCCGATAGCAATACCGAGCAGAGCTGTGAGCACGAGATCACAGGCGAACAACGCCGCCAAGGTCGGATTGAAGCGGTTGGGAACATTGCGAACCCACAGCGCGAAGTAGACCAGCGCAGCCTGAGTCGCGAGTGAAACCGCGATACTAGCGATCAACGCAAGTGTTGGTATTTCGGAGTTGGAGTCGAAGCGCGTGCTCACGAGCAGCGACACGAGTAAATTTGCGCCGGCAATCAGCGCCACGAACAGCGGCGCACTCGGTAATCCCTGAGGGCCGCGCCTGAGCAGCAGAATTTGCCAGACCGTTGAAACCAGAATGCGCAAGATGTTGTTGCCGAACGTCGTTACCAGCATTGGATTGTCGCACAGATGGCCCCGCGGACCATGGGCGCACGAAGTGCAGAACGCTCGTTTGCCAAAGCCGTGACCAAGCGCGCACTTTGGCCGAGCACCCATCCTCGCCTGACCCCTGCCCGCCGTGACAGCGCGGCACGGCGGGGGTAGGCTTCGCGCCGATAGCTAAAGCTCCGCATAGTGTCGGGCGATGCAAGCGAGTGCGGTCGTTCGATGCAAAGGCGAAGACTCGCCCAATCAATTATCAGCTCAGGGAACCCTGATCGTGGCCAAAGCCTCCAAGACAAAGCAAACCTCATCCAGGCCGAAGCGCCAGAACCTGGTCTACGCGCAATCCGGAGGCGTTACCAGCGTCATCAATGCCTCCGCCTGCGGTGTGGTTGAAACCGCCCGCCAGCATAAGGATCGCATTGGCAAAGTGCTCGCTGGTCGCAACGGCATTCTGGGTGTCTTGAAAGAGGAGTTGATCGATACCTCAAAGGAGTCAGCGCGGGATATCGCCAAGCTCCGGCAGACGCCAAGCGGGGCGTTTGGCTCCTGTCGCTACAAGCTCAAGTCAGTAGAAGAGAATCGACGTGAATACGAGCGCCTCATCGAGGTGTTTGCGGCGCACAACGTCGGCTACTTCCTCTACAACGGTGGCGGTGATTCCCAGGATACGGCTCATAAGGTATCGCAACTCGGCAAGTCACTCGGCTATCCCATTACCTGTATCGGTATCCCAAAGACAGTCGACAACGATCTGCCCGTCACCGACACCTGTCCCGGGTTTGGCTCAGTTGCGAAGTATGTTGCGGTTGCGACTCGCGAGGCGGCGCTCGATGTCGCGTCCATGTGCGAAACCTCCACCAAGGTATTTGTGCTGGAAGTGATGGGCAGACACGCCGGCTGGATCGCCGCAGCCGGTGGCCTGGCCGGTGAGAAAGCGGGTGATCCGCCGCACATCATCCTGTTGCCGGAGGTGCCTTTCGACAAGAAGCGCTTCCTGGCCAAGGTTAAAGAAACCGTCGACAACGTCGGCTATTGCGTGGTGGTGGTCAGCGAAGGCGCTGCTTATCCCGACGGCACATTTGTCGCAGAAGCTGGCGGCAAAGATGCATTCGGCCATGCCCAACTGGGCGGCGTTGCTCCAACCATTGCCAACATGGTCAAGGATGCCCTTGGCTACAAGTACCACTGGGCCGTGGCCGATTACCTGCAGCGCGCTGCGCGACACATCGCATCGAATACCGATGTCGAACAGGCCTACGCGGTTGGCCGGGCGGCCGTGCAGTTTGCGCTCGCGGGCAAGAATGCGGTCATGCCAACAATCGTTCGCAAGTCTGACAAACCGTATCGCTGGACCATCGGCGAAGTGCCGCTGTCTCGCGTAGCTAACGTCGAGCGAAAAATGCCGAAGAGCTACATCCGCAAGGACGGGTTCGGCATCACCGCTCAGGCGCGACGCTATCTGGAGCCGCTCATTGGTGGCGAGGCGTATCCCACCTATCGTGGCGGACTACCGGACTATGTTGCGCTCAAGAATGTATTGCTGCCCAAGAAACTGGATGCGTTTGAGCCGTGAGCGCTGTTCTGGCGGAAGCGCAGTTTGATCGGAAGGTCCGGCACTACTGGCTGGTTGGCGTCGTCATATTCTCGGTACTGACGATGTTTGGCATACCACTATTGCTTCTGACGCTGCCGCTGGCCTGGTATCTGGGCGGTCGCTATCTTGATCGTATGAGCGCGCGCATGGATGAGCGCTTCCTGAAAGTTGAAAAGGGCATCCTCACCCGAGTCGAGAAAAACGTGCCGCTCGAGCAGATTACCGACATGGGCATTGTGGAAGGTCCGTTAATGCGAGCGTTTGGGCTCAAGCAGTTGACTGTGGAGACGGCTGGTCAATCATCGGCAGGGCCGCTCGTGACGTTGCTCGGGGTCATTGACACCGAAGCCTTTCGCGATCGTGTGCTTGCTCAACGGGATGTACTGCGGGCTCGTACCGGTAGTGCCAATGCTACAGATGCTTCCCAATCCGGCGCCGATAAGAGTAGTGACGATGTTCAAGTAAAGATGCTGGCGACGCTCGAACGTATCGAGGCGCTGCTGCGGCAGGAACGTGACCCGAGCTGAGTCCGCCTCTGGCCAAGACGTTGAGCAGCAGCCTCAACGCGACCCTGCTGTACCACCACCTACTATGCAATGCGCAAATTGTACGGCTTCGGTGACAGGATTGTTCTGCAACGTCTGCGGGCAGAAGACTCGGAGCTATCGTCGTTCCCTGCCGCCGATGCTTTCCGAGTTGCTGGCCGAAGCCTTTGAGGTAGACGGCCGGATAGTTCGCTCACTCAAGCTTCTGTTCTTCAAACCTGGGCAGCTGACTGCGGAATTCTCGGCAGACCGGCGCGTCAGCTATGTGTCCCCCATTCGCCTGTATCTTTTCGCCTCCCTTCTGTTTTTCTTCCTGGTTTCGGTGTTCAGTGAAATCACGCCCGGTGCGTTTGGCCAGGACATCGAGGTGGACGTGGACAGTATGGAGTCGATCAGCCGCGATCGAGTTGAAGCCATAGAGTCCCACCTGGATGAGCAGACCACCGCCGCGCTCGAGCAGATACTTGCGAACCGAGGTTCGATTGCGCGCGAGATTGTCGTGAGCATGATGGATCCGGATGATCCGCCTAACTCATCCGGCGATACGGGTGTTGTTGGTGCTGCACAGCCGATGTCGCCCCCGGAGATCGTGATATTCAGCGCGGTTGTGAATGCACTTTCCGACCCCGCGAGGTTTTTGACGGACCTGCTGGATAACGCCCCGCTTGCGATGTTCCTGTTGCTGCCGGCGTACGCGTTACTGCTCAAGCTGGTCTACGTGCGTAAGGGCGTCTTTTACGTTGAGCATTTCGTTTTTGCTTTGCATTTGCACAGCTTCATCTTCCTGGTGAACGCACTGCTGCTCGTTCTCCCGGACCTAGGCGATTTGCTGGGGTCGTTGACGACCGCAGCTATGGGGCTTTACTACTGGCTTGCGCTGAAGCGCTACTACCGCTCCGGCTGGTTCTCAACGACCGTGGTGTTGGGGCTCTTGAGCTTCTCGTATTTTTTGTTGCTCATTCCAGCAACCCTTCTGGTGACGATCCTTACGGTGGCGATGAACTAGGTGCGGTTGTGGCATCGCGCAGGAGGCGCGCGTCGGACTTGGCCTTCGTCTTCGCGAGGGAGGCCGTGGGCCGACTGACGCGATCTTATGAGGACCTGATTAGGTTTAGCGGGGCGGTTGGTTGGACGCTCTCGACAGATTTCTGCTTCCAGGGTTGTGGACGCTCTCGACAGAATTCCTTGGCGCTTTGCGCCGGAGGAAATCGTCTGTCGCTCTCCCGGGGTTCGAGGGGCGTTGATCGCAGAGCGATCAACGTTACTGCGTAGTCAAATTACTCGCGATGGCGCATGGTTTGTCATTGCGAGAAGGCGCGAAGCGCCGACGCGGCAATCTTATGAAGGCCTGGTTAGGTGTAGCGGGGCGGACGCTCTCGACAGATTTCCTTGGCGCTTTGCGCCGGAGGAAATCGTCTGTCGCTCTCCCGGGGCTCGAGGGGCGTTGATCGCAGAGCGATCAACGTTAAAAAAAGCCCGCACTAGGCGGGCTTTTTCTTAGATTGGCCGAGCCTTGCTACGGCAGCAGCGGTGCGATCACCAGCGAGATGATTGCCATCACGTTGATGAGGATGTTCATGCTGGGGCCAGAGGTGTCCTTGAAGGGGTCGCCAACGGTGTCGCCAACCACAACGGCTGCGTGTACGTCGCTACCCTTACCACCGAGGTTGCCTTTCTCAACGTGCTTCTTGGCGTTGTCCCAGGCGCCACCGGCGTTAGCCATGGTGAGAGCCAGCAGAACACAGCTGATCAGTGCGCCGCCAAGGGTGCCGCCGAGAGCTTCTGCGCTGATGCCGAAGCCGACTACGGGCGGTACGGAAACCGCGATGATGCCTGGCAGCAGCATCTTCTTGAGCGCTGCGGAGGTTGCGATGTCGACACACTTCGCCGTATCTGGCTCAGCCTTGCCTTCGAGTAGGCCCGGAATCTCGCGGAACTGGCGACGGATTTCTTCGATCATCTCCATCGCGGCGTCACCAACGGAGGTCATGGTGATGGCAGCGATCAGGAACGGCACCAGGCCGCCGATGAACAGGCCGATGAGAACTTCGGGCTCACCAAGGTGCAGCACGAAGGCGCCCTCGCGATGGTAGCCGACCGTTTCAACAAAGGCGGCGATGATGGCCAGAGCGGCCAGTGCAGCTGCACCGATCGCGAAGCCCTTGCCCATGGCTGCTGTGGTATTACCCAGCTCATCGAGCGAGTCGGTGATTTCACGGGTCTCTTTGCCCATACCGCCCATTTCCGCGATGCCACCGGCGTTGTCAGCGACTGGTCCGTAGGCATCAACCGCCATGGTCATGCCAACGGTGGCAAGCAGGCCAACGGCCGCGATGCCCACGCCGTAGAGGCCAGCAAGGTTGGTTGAAACGAAGATGATGGCGCACAGCGTCAACATGGGTACCGCAACCGACTGCATGCCAACGGCGAGGCCGGTGATCATGACAGTTGCCGATCCGGTCTTGCCTGACTCTGCGATTCGTAGAACCGGAGTCGATGAGGTGTAGTACTCGGTGACGAGGCCAATGACGACGCCGCCAACGGAGCCGAACACAACCGACCACCAGACATCAGCGGTCACGCCCGTGCCGGTCACAACGAACCAGGCCGCGCCAATGAAGATGATTGGCGTTGCGATCATGCCGATACGCAGAGCAACAGCCGGGTTGCTCGAGGAGCGTGAGCGCACGATACCGATGCCGATGATCGAGCAAATCAAGCCAACTGAGGCCAGCGCTAGTGGCAGGAACATGAGCGCGCTTCGGCCAGCTTCGGTTTCCATTCCGGGTGTCAGGGCCGCAATGCCTGCCATTGCCAGGGTGGAGGCAATGGCGATGGTTGCGATCATGGAGCCGCAGTAGGATTCGAAGATATCGGAACCCATACCAGCAACGTCACCAACGTTGTCACCGACGTTGTCGGCGATGACGCCTGGGTTGCGAGGGTCATCCTCCGGGATACCAGCTTCGATCTTGCCCACCAGGTCAGCGCCGATGTCCGCGCTCTTGGTGAAGATGCCGCCGCCGACGCGTGAGAACAGCGCGACAACAGACGCGCCCATGCCGAAACCGTGAATGGCGTGGGCACTTTCCGGATCACCGCCGAAGTAGAAGTAGACGAGACCGAGACCCATCAGGCCGAGCGAGGCGACAGCAAGGCCCATAACGGAACCGCCGAAGAACGCAACGGACAGAGCTGCTGGAGCGCCGTCTTTGTGGGCGGCGGTCGCGGTACGGACATTCGCCTTGGTGGCGGCATACATGCCGATCCAACCCGCAGCGGATGACGACAGAGCACCGGCAACAAAGGCGATGGTCGTGTCAGCGCCAAGACCGAGATAAACGAGCACGAGCAGCACAGCTGCGAACATGCCCATCATCGAATATTCCCGGCGCATGAAGACCATGGCGCCAAGGTGAATGGCGTCCGCGATTTTCTTGATCGCCGGCTCGCCCGCGTCGTAACGCATCACCAGCCGGTAAATCACAAACGCCGCTACGAGACCCACCACACCCAATAGCGGTGGGATCAGGTTATTTTCCATTATGAAGTTCCCCAACAGATCGTGTCGTAAAAGACTGAGTCGCACGGGCGCGCGAAGTGCTCTTATCGGCCCGGCGTGTTCCCCCTATGCCGCGCGTATTCTACTGATTTGTCAGGCAAACGCACGACTTCGCGAGGGCTGTCCCTGGGGGCAGCCGGGCGCGGGGACCATGGCCGCAATCAGGGCGCGATCAGCCCCGGTTGAGCAGGTCCCGCAGGTCGATAAGCGCAGCGTTGGCGCGGGCAACGTAGGAGCCCATGACGAGCGAATGATTGGCTAGAAAGCCCATGCCGTCGCCATTCAGAATCATGGGGCTCCAGACGGTGTCCTGGGTGGGTTCCAGCTCGCGGATGATCTGCTGCAGGCTGATCAGAGCGTTCTTCTTCTCCAGAACATCGCTGAAGTCGTGCTCCACGGCTCGCAACAGGTGCAGCAGCGCCCAGGTTTGGCCCCGGGCTTCGTAGAAAACATCGTCGATCTCAAGAAACGGCGTTTTCTCTTCCGTCTCGCGCGGGACTTCGGTCGCTTGAGTAGCGGCGGCGTCACCCGCGAGGTCGATATTCAGCTGTCGCTTGCCGACGCTCTTGGATAAGCGTTGGGACAGATCACCCAGCCGGCTCTCAACGCCTTCCAGCCAGCGCTGCAGGTTGTCTGCGCGGGCGAAGAACTGGGCATCGCTCTGGACGGGGTCTGATAGACGCGCCAGGTAACTGTCGATCAATTCGATGCCTTTGCGGTATTCGTCCTCGGTTGCCGGCAGCACCCAGCTCGAGTTGTCGAAAAAGAACTGTCCCTCGGCGAGGGACAGATCCGGATCTTCGCTGGACTGACTCTGGGATCGTGACAGATCGAGCCGCATCGCGCGTGCCATGTCGCGCACCTGTACCAGTACGCCAAACTCCCAGTTCGGTACGTTGTCCATCCATATGCCCGGCGGGAACAGATCGTTCGACAGGTAGCCGCCGCGTTTGTCGAGCAGAGTAGTACCCAGATGCTTGAGGGTGTGGGCGGTGACGTAGCCGGTGACCAGATCTCGGTTGTTCTTCTCAACGTGCTGAGCAGCGATATCGCGCACGGCCGCCGTTTCAGGCTCGTAGTCCCACCACCAGCCGAGGACGAGGCATATCGCCAGATAAAGTCCAATGAGGCCGGCGGCGACGCGACCCACGAGTCCGAGGCTGCTGGTCATGTTGTTCCAAACGCGAATAGGTGCTTTGCCGAAACTGTCGCTCATTGCCGGATTTCCGTCGGATCGAATCAATCAGGCGGTTAGTGTGACACAGCATCCTGGGTTTTTGCCGAAGCCTATTGCGGGTATCCGCCTGTTGGTGCGACCAGTAGCTCAATTCGAGGTGGCGATGAGATCACCATCTGCGCGCGCAGCCGCTTCGGTCCGGGTGCCTTGCGCAGCTGCTGGTAGATCCATCTACCCGCTTGATCGGATGTGCTGTGGATGATGAGCCGAGCATCGTCGGCCGCTTTCGCGCGCTGGCCGATCTGAATCAGTTGATCCGCCAGAGTCTGGCTCCTATTGCTCAGGTCACTGGCGGACAGCGTGATCAATTCGCGGCTAGCCTGGCTAAGCCAGGACAATTGGCGCTGCGTGGTCGCAATTCCAGGATGCTCTGGCATGACCTGTCGCGCCTGCGCCAACATGGCGCGCGCGGCGGGAAATTGCCGGCGTTCGATATCGGAACTGGCGCGGCCGAGGTAGTGCTCGACGATGGATTCCAGGCCCCGACGGGCACGCTCATTGCCAGGCTCGGCTGCCAGTGCGGCTCGGTATAAGGCTTCAGCGCTACCTTCCTGCGGGAAGGTAAGGTGACCGGACGCCAGGGCAAGGTCAGCGCGGTTGAGCAGTTCCGATAGCTTGTGCTGATCAACGGCAGCCACGGGCACCGGTGCATAAAGCGGTGTTGGTGACGCGGCGCAAGCGTTAAGAATCGTCAGCAATAGCCCGATGGCGGTCGCCTGCCCGAGTCGGTAAATGAAGATCGCCCGGCCATTAGGCAGTTTTTCTGTCAACGTCAAAAAGCTGCTCCAGTCACGCTTCCGAAGGTTAGCCTCACCTATAGTATGGGTTGGATGTAGACGGGTGTAGCGTCGATCGGTGCCGTGCGGCTGAGAAACCGGCGTTTGTGACGACACGACGGAAACCCGGCGGCGATTTCACTGTCCAATCGCCATACCGTTGCTGCCGTTGCCACCGGTGTAGCAGCGGCCTCCAGATGAAATAATCGCGCACAAGACGTTAATCGCCTCGGAGCTTTGACCCCAGTGACTGCCCGCCATGCCCCGAAAACCGATCCCGCAAGCCATCGCTTGAGGCACTTGCTGCATTGTCTTGCGCTGTTTTTCCTAGCCAATACCGCATTGGCAACACCGGTTGCCGCGAACGCATCCGAGTTCGAAAGCAATGATGTGCTCAAGGCGTTGATCGATGAGCAGCCTGTCTTTCTAAAGGTCGATGAGGCCTTCGTTCTTACCACCGACTTTCTGAGCGACGGCGTTCTTACCGCGCGCTGGCAGATGCCGCCTGGCTACTACCTCTACGGACATCGATTTGGCGCCAGTGCTGTTGAGCCCTCATCCGTGACCCTCGGTGAGCCAGCGATGCCGCCAGGCAAAGACAAATACGATGAGTATGAAGAAGCTGTCGTTGAGGTTTACTACGACAGCGCTGAGATGACCGTGCCGGTATCGGGCAGTGGCGTGGTTGAGTTGCGTCTCGCCTATCAAGGCTGTGCTGATGCAGGCTTGTGTTACCCGCCGGAATCAAAGCCGGTTTGGATTGATCTGGACCGAGGCGAGATCGTTGCGGCGCCGCTCGCCGATAGCGTGGCGGAGTCAGGGTCGAGTGCCGAGGTCGCAGCCACGCGTTCGTCGATCTCCGCGACAGCCGTTACCGAAGAGCAGGCCCTCGCTGGTCGACTGGCGGAAAGCTCAACGCTTGCAGCCCTCGCGTTGTTTCTGATTGGCGGTATCGCTCTTGCCTTTACACCGTGCGTATTACCGATGGTGCCGATTCTGTCCAGCATCATTGTCGGCGAATCGGAGAACCTGTCTAAGGCTCGAGCCTTCACGCTCTCGCTCGCTTACGTATTGGGAATGGCTGTCACTTACGCAGCCATTGGCACGCTGGTTGGGTTGTTCGGCGCCGAGCTCAACATTCAGGCGCAACTGCAGAGCCCACCCGTTCTCATCTTTTTTGCTCTGACCTTCGCGGTTCTGTCGCTGTCGATGTTTGGCTTCTATGAGCTACAACTTCCGAGCGGTGTACAGAATCGTCTCAACACGCTTTCCAGCAGTGTCGGAGGCGGCAAACATTTAAGCGTCGCCATCATGGGCTCGTTGTCGTCTTTGGTTGTCTCGCCCTGTGTGTCCGCGCCGCTTGCGGGTGCACTGATATACATATCGAGCACGGGAGATGCTGTGCTGGGTGGCCTTGCGCTTTTCACACTCGCCATCGGTATGGGTTTGCCGCTGCTACTGCTCGGCGCGAGTGGTGGGCACCTGCTGCCACGCGCTGGCGTCTGGATGGACAACGTCAAAGCGGTGTTTGGTGTGCTTCTGCTTGGTGTCGCGGTTTGGTTACTTGAGAGAGTTGTGCCCGCCAGTGTCACGCTCGCACTCTGGGCAACGCTTGCGATCGGCAGCGCGGTTTACCTTGGCGCGCTGGACTTCTCGCCACGCAGCGGCTGGGGTCAGCTTTGGAAAAGCAGTGGCGTCGTTTTGCTGGTCTACGGAGTACTGCTATTGATTGGCGCCGCGAGCGGGGCATCGGACCCGCTGCGACCGCTGGGTCAGATGAGCGTTGCGTCATCTTCCGGTGGTGGGGCAGCGCACTCTGAGGCGAACTGGCTGGCAGTGAGCAATACCGCCGATGTGGATGCGCGGCTGGGCGGCGAACCGGCCATCCTCGATCTCTACGCGGACTGGTGCATTTCCTGCAAAGTCATGGAGCGCAATGTTTTCCCGGCGCCTGAAGTGGCGTCTCAACTCGCGACGTATCGCTTGCTGCGAGCCGACGTGACCGACAACAATGATGAACATCAGGCGCTGTTAAACCGATACGGGCTGTTCGGGCCGCCCAGTCTGCTGTTTTTTGATGCCCAGGGACGAGAGCTGGTAGATCTGCGCATACAGGGTGAGATGAATCGCGAACAATTCGCAGCTCACCTTACGCTGGTGCGCACCAGGTTGACCACGCAGCAGACGGCGAGCCGCTAGCCAGCATTGCGGCCATAGCCGCAAACCCGCACACTTTTGGGTTACCTAATCCGCTTTGGGGGCATGATGGCCACCTACCTGGTTCTACACGGACCAAATCTCAACTTGCTGGGCACCCGGGAACCTGAGCTTTACGGCTCGCAGACACTCGCTGATATCAACGCAGGGCTTGCCGAGTTCGCCGCCAACGTGGGTCACGATGTTCGCTGTTTGCAAAGCAACGCCGAACACGAACTTGTCGATGCCATTCACGCAGCGAAGGCTGATTGCGCTGGGGTACTCATCAATCCGGGTGCGTTCGGGCATACCTCGATTGCGATTCGCGATGCACTTCTCGGCGTCGGCTTGCCGTTTGTCGAAGTGCATCTGTCGAACGTATACGCGCGTGAGGACTTTCGTCGCCAAACGTATCTGTCAGATATCGCGCTTGGCGTCATTACCGGCTTACGGGCCAATGGCTATCGCTACGGTCTCGACTACCTTATCGAGGCAACCAGCGAGGGTTGAGCCCGGCGTTAGTAACAGGCGGCGCGAGGACAGTGATTTGACCGGCGTATCATGCGGTCACCGGGGAGAGTAGTCAGGATGGATCTACGCAAGATAAAGAAGCTGATCGAACTCGTAGAAGAGTCTGGCATCAGTGAACTGGAAGTCACCAATGGCGAAGAGTCGGTGGTGATCCGCAGGCCGGTGACGAGTGCACTCGCACCGGAGCCCACGCAAAAAGCGCCGGTAGCTGGTGCAGCACCGGCGACCCCGAGTCAGGCACAGGCACCCAACACGCGCCCGCAGCCGCGTACGTTTGTTGCGCCGATATCCGGCACGTTCTACATATCGCCCGCACCGGGCGCGGATCCTTTCGCTCCGCCGGGAACCAGCGTCTCCGCCGGTGATGTGCTGTGCATCATCGAAAGTATGAAGATGATGAATCAGATCGAGTCGGACACGTCGGGTGATGTAGTTGCAGTACTGGTTGGCAACGGTGAACCGGTGGAGACCGGCACACCCTTGTTTCAGATTCTCTAGCCGACAGTCGCCGTGACCTGGCTTGCCGTTCAACTCACCGCTCCCGGCGCGCTCGTGGATGCCGTCAGCGATTGTTTTGACGCTGCTGGCGCTGAGGCGGTGCTGCTCCTGGACGGCGGTGATGAAGCCATTTTGGAACCGGCGCCGGGTGAGACGCCTATCTGGCCTGAAGCGCGAATACAGGCGTTGCTCCCGGTTAGCTGTGATATCGCGTCCTTGCGAGCCGCGCTGGGAGGCGTGTTCGATGAGGCTCGGCAACCGTTTCCAGGTTGTGATGTCGACTTTGTGGCCGAACCGGATACCGATGACGGGTCAGAACCTGCTTGGCGTCAGCATGCGGTTAATCGCTGCTTCAACGACAAGCTATGGATCGTGCCCAAGGGTGAGGGGCGCGAGCTCGTCGGCGCAGTGGTTGAGCTGGACCCAGGCCTTGCGTTTGGAACAGGTTCGCACCCGACCACCTCCATGTGCCTGGCGGCGCTCGCCGAGCAGGAGTTGACGGACCGGCGTGTGCTCGATTTTGGCTGTGGCAGTGGGATTCTCGCGTTAGCGGCACTGAAGCTTGGCGCGAAGGCTGTGCTTGCTTGTGACCATGATCCGCAGGCATTGCTCGCCACGCGAGATAATGCGCAATACAACAATATCCCCGAAGACTCGCTGGAGCTGGTCTCCTCGCTTGGAATGCATCCACCTGTTGACCTGCTGGTGGCCAACGTTCTGGCAAACCCCCTGATTGAGTTGGCCCCGTCGCTCATCAGCTATGTCCGGGAAGGTGGAATGATCGTCCTGTCTGGCCTGTTGGTGGATCAGGCGGAATCGGTCGCGCTCGCCTACCCAGGTGTTGAGTTTGAGCCTACCCGAGTCGAGGGTGAGTGGGCGGCGCTCGTAGGACGGCTCTCTTGAGCGCGCAGAGCGAGGATGGTCTTGAACCGCTCGTCACCGAGTGTCCGTATTGTCGCACCCGCTTTCGTGTCTCTGATCAACAGCTTGTCGCTGCCAGCGGCAGAGTCCGTTGCGGCGCCTGCCTCCAGGTTTTCCAGGGCAACGCTCACTTGCTCTTCGAAAGTGAGTTCGACTCGACCGAAGATGCCAGCGCCGCTTTGGACGAATTGCTCGATGATCTTGGCGCGGACGATGCTGACCATGCGGAAGATGCTGACGATGAGGCAGGCGAGCCGTCTACGGGTGGGTTGGCTGCTGCGGGCGGCGAGATAGCGCAGGAGGACAGCGCCGGCGAGATCGAGCTTGTCGATTGGACCGGAAACGAAGAACCACCAACTCTGCCTGAGCAGACGGAGCTTGAGGGCGAGGCGGAATCAGATAGCGACACAAGTGATCCCGAAGCATTGGGCAAACCCGCTGTCGAGGACGATCTTGAGCACGATGAAGAGCTGCTAATCGATTCTGCGAGCACACGAGCCATCAGCCAGGCCGTTGCTACCGCGCGGGCGGGGCTCGCCGCTGGCCCAGACCCGGATGTGCTGCTACCGGACTGGGAAGATGCGGATCGCGAGCCGAATGCGGCTGATGATGAAGTGGTTGACCCAGACCTGGCCGCGCTCGCACCGGAGCTCACTGATGTTCGAGAGGTGGATAGCCTCGATGAATTGGATGCGTTGTTGTCCACTGAGGATGCTGAAACCGCTGAGGGCTCTTTATCCGCTGAGGGCTCTTTATCCGCTGAGGGCTCTTTATCCGCTGAGGGCTCTTTATCAGCTGAGGGCTCTTTATCAGCTGAAGGCTCTTCACCCGCTGAAGGCTCTTTACCCGCTGAAGGCTCTACGGCAGAAGGGGTAGAGGCGAGCGGTAGTTGGGCTCGCTTTGAGCTTGTGGATGACGAGCCGGAAGCCGAGGTGCGCGACTCCGACGATGCTGCGGATGCAGCCGTTGAAGAGCCTACCCAGCAAGAGCCCGGCAGTCCGGCTGAACCAGCGGGTGCAGAGGCTGCGTCAGTAGAGCCGAACGAGCTGGCCGAACTGCTGCGAGATATGGAATCGCCGCGCCGGCGAAACTGGCTCGCGCCGGTGGTGATCGTGGGCGTGATTGCGCTGGTTGCGGAGGTTCTGTACCTGCAGTTTGATCAGTGGAGCCTGGACCCAACCTTTCGCCCGATATATGCCGCCACCTGTTCCGTGCTGCCTTGCGAGCTGGAGGCGCTGCGTGACGTGGATGCGATTCGCAGCCTCGCCCATGAGTTCAGGCCGGACCCGGATGATTCACAGCGCATGATGCTGGACCTGCAGTTTGTTTCCGACGCCGAGTTTGCGCAGCCGTTCCCGACGATCGAGGTGACGTTCCGGGCTCGGACCGGTGCGCTGATCAGTACTCAGTCGACGCCGCCGGAAGCGTATCTACATGGTGATGCGGCAGGCCTTGAGGAAATGATGCCGAAGACGCCTGTGCGCGTTACCGTCGTATTGAATGATGTTCCGGATGCGAACTACCGCATTCGTTATCGCTAGCCGCACGTAAGCCGCACGCAAGCCGCTCGAGGCTGGCGAGACGCAGTTGGACTGGTATGATCGCGCGCCTCACCTGATCAGACCCTGCGAAAGTGTCCCAGCCAGCGCCATCCATACTGCCTGACCGGATTGTTTATGCCCGCGGCGCCGCGCATGTGGCAGCACCGGCTGCTGGTAGCTCTGACCGTACAGAGGAAACCCTGGATCAACTGGCAGAGCCGTTGGCGATTGGCGCCGTTGAGCTGCGTAACCGCGTCGTGCTCGCACCCATGGCTGGCGTTACCGACGCTGCTTTTCGGCGCCAGGCCTGGCGGTTTGGTGCTGGCCACCTGGTCGGCGAGATGCTCGGCGCGCGACCGGATTTGTGGCACACCAAGAAGTCTCGTCTGCGCCGGGAGCGAGTGGAAGGCGCGCCGCTAGCGATACAGCTTGCGGGCAGCGAACCGGACGTATTGGCGCAGGCAGCGCGGCAGCATTGGGCCGATGGCGCCGACATGATCGATATCAACTTCGGCTGTCCGGCGAAGAAAGTGTGCCGTAAGGCGGCGGGATCTGCGCTCCTGGCGGAACCTGATCGCGTGGTAAGCCTGGCTGCGGCGTGCGTCGATGCGGTTCCCGTACCGGTCACCGTAAAGATGCGCACTGGCCCACGCCCGGACTGGCGCAACGGTGTCGAGATCGCAAAAGCGCTTGAGCAAGTCGGCGTGGCTGCCCTAACGGTTCATGGGCGCACCCGAGCGTGTAAGTTTCAGGGTGAGGTAGACGTTGAAACGATCGCCCAAGTAAAAGCGGCGGTATCCATTCCCGTGATAGCCAATGGTGATGTTACAGATCGAGCCGGCGCGCTCGCGATGCTCGAGGAAACTGGCGCGGACGCGGTGATGGTCGGGCGAGCTGCACTAGGTGCTCCCTGGCTTCTTGGTGAGATAGTCCACGCGCGAGCACCGTCAGAGGCGGCTCAGCGCCAGAGCCTCCTGGAACTCGTCGCCGATGTGCAACGCCTGTACGGCGAAACCGCTGGTCTGCGAATTGCGCGCAAGCATATTCAATGGGGCCTGCAACGCTTTGGTTTCGCTGCTGACGCGGTTCGTCCACTGCTCAAGACCGACGATGCAGCATCGCAACTGGAACTGTTGTCCGGGCTGCTCGAGCTGCACTGAGCATTCGCGACCATCACACCCTGATTAACTAGATCGATTTCCTGAGAAAACCTGATGTCCACTGATTCCACCGCAACATTTCATCCCGTCCGCGCGCTGTTGAGCGTTTCGGACAAATCGGGACTGGCCGAATTTGCATCTGTGCTGGCTGGCGAGGGCATCGACCTTCTGTCGACGGGTGGCACTCACCGAACGCTCAAAGATGCCGGGCTTGCTGTCACCGAGGTTTCCGAGCGAACGGGTTTTCCTGAGATGATGGATGGGCGTGTCAAAACCCTGCACCCGCGCATTCACGGCGGCATCCTCGGCCGACGGGGCGTTGACGAAGCCGTTATGGCTGAGCATGACATTCGCCCAATCGATATCGTCGTGGTGAACCTGTATCCGTTTGCGGACACGATCGCGAGACCGGATTGCACCCAAGCGCTGGCGATAGAGAACATCGATATCGGCGGCCCGGCCATGGTCCGCAGCGCCGCCAAGAATTTCGCCAACGTGCTCATCGTTGTGGATCCAGCAGATTACGAAGAAGTAGCGCAGGCTCTGCAGCAGGGGAATGTGGATCTGTCCATGCGTCGTCGGTTCAGCGCTAAAGCCTACGCACATACCGCTGCCTACGACGCTGCGGTTGCAGCCTATATGGCGCAGCAGTGTGACGATGCGCTGCCATCGAGCATAGCGTTTGCCTACAGCCGGCAGCAGGTACTTCGCTATGGCGAAAATCCACACCAGCAGGCCGCGTTCTATCGCGAACGAGCGCCACGCAGCGGCACCATTACCGCTGCACGGCAACTTCAGGGCAAAGAACTGTCGTTTAACAACATTGCGGATGCCGACGCCGCGCTGGAGTGTGTGAAAGCCTTTGATGACACCGCTTGCGTGATCGTCAAGCACGCCAATCCTTGTGGCGTCGCGCTCGCTGATTCTCCGCTACAGGCGTATCAGCGCGCTTTCGCGACGGACCCGACATCGGCTTTTGGCGGCATCATCGCGTTCAACCGACCGCTCGATGAAGCGACGTTGGCGGCGATCATTGACGCCCAGTTTGCTGAGGTGATCGTTGCGCCTGAAGTGAGCGATGGCGCGATTGCCCTCGCTGGCAAACGCAAGAATCTGCGGCTTCTTGCCTGCGGTGAGTTTGAGCGTGCGAATGGCGGACAACACATCAAGCCGGTAGCCGGTGGTTTGCTCGTACAAAGCATGGATTCGCTATCGATCTCACCGGACGGTTTGCAGGTGGTCAGTAAACGCCAGCCGAGCGATGACGAGTTGCGCGATCTGATCTTCGCGTGGAATGTCGCCTGGCACGTTAAATCCAATGCGATTGTCTATGCTCGCGATAATCAGACGATCGGTGTTGGTGCGGGTCAGATGAGCCGTGTAATCAGCGCGCGCATCGCCGGCATGAAAGCCGCTGAAGAGGGCTTAACGGTTCCTGGTTCGGTGATGGCATCCGATGCGTTCTTTCCGTTCCGCGATGGCATCGACGCGGCGGCGGATGCCGGTATTGTCGCCGTCATTCAACCCGGCGGTTCCATGCGCGATGACGAGGTCATCGCTGCCGCAGACGAGCATTCAATGGCGATGGTGTTTACCGGTGTTCGGCACTTCCGTCACTAGGGTTTTAACTGTGCATGTAAGAGCAGGGGAGCGACGCTCGTGAAGATATTGGTGGTTGGCGGTGGTGGCCGTGAGCACGCATTGGCTTTGCAGGCGAAGGCCAGCGCGGGCGTCTCCGAAGTGCTGGTTGCGCCGGGCAACGCCGGTACGGCAAGCGCCGCTGGGTTGCGCAATGTGACTGTCGCAGCTGATGACATCGATGGTCTGCTTGCGCTCGCTACTGACGAATCCGTGGCCTTGACCATCGTTGGTCCTGAGCAGCCGTTGGTTGCGGGCATTCGTGATGCTTTCGACGCGGCAGGTCAGGCCTGCTTCGGCCCACACAAGGCCGCGGCGCAACTTGAAGGCTCGAAGGCCTTCGCGAAAGATTTCCTCAAACGGCACGGTATTCCAACGGGCGCATCCGAGGCCTTCACGGACGTCGAAAAAGCGGAAGCGTACCTGCAGGACGTCGGTGCACCCATTGTCATCAAGGCCGATGGCCTTGCGGCTGGCAAAGGCGTTGTGGTTGCGGAGAATCTCGACGAAGCGCGCGCCGCCGTGCGTGACATGCTCAGCGGTAATGCTTTTGGTGCATCCGGTGAGCGCGTGGTGATCGAAGAGTTTCTGGCTGGCGAAGAAGCCAGCTACATCTGTCTTTGTGACGGCGAACATGCGCTCGCGTTCGCGACCTCCCAGGATCACAAAGCGCGCGACGATGGTGACACTGGTCCGAATACCGGTGGCATGGGCGCGTACTCTCCAGCGCCGGTCGTCACGGAGGCCATTCGCCAGCGGGTTGAGCGGGAGGTCATTGAGCCGACCCTTCGCGGAATGGCTGCAGATGGCATGCCGTATCAGGGTTTTCTTTATGCTGGTCTGATGATCATGCCGGACGGCACACCGAAGGTGATTGAGTTCAACTGCCGGTTCGGCGATCCCGAGGCTCAGGTGGTGCTGGCCCGTCTCGATGATGATCTGGTTGCAGCCTGTCAGGCAGCGCTTGCGGGTGCTCTCGCTGGCAGGAGCCTGACGTTCGACCCGCGCCCTGCACTCGGCGTTGTATTGGCGGCCGGTGGCTATCCGTTCGATTATCGCAAAGGCGATGTTATCAGTGGGCTCGATGCAGCGAGCGAGCTAGCGAGTGTGCTGCACGCGGGCACGTCTGTGGAGGATGGCGAGATCGTCACCAATGGCGGTCGGGTGCTTTGTGTCGTCGCTCTTGGCGATGATGTCGCAGCCGCGCAGCGGCAAGCCTATGAGGCGGTTGATGCAATCTCCTGGCGCGATGTTTATTGCCGCCGTGACATTGGCCATCGGGCGATATCTCGTACCGAACGCTGAGGCGGCCTCACGGGGCTTCCAGGGCAGGCGGCTCACACTGCGCTGCGTGTTCTCGCGCATGACGACGGACCAGCGTGGGTCAGTCTGTGTGTGTGGCACATCTGGTCAGCAAATTTGATCCCTTTCGCACACTGAAGGCGGCTGATCAGGCGGCCATCGCCCGGTGCTCCCAAGTCGTTACGCTGCCAGCTAACCGGCGACTGAAGCGGCGCGCAAACCGCCAGACCAGCGTCTATCTGGTTCGCGGAGAGGTGTGTTGTATGCCCGGAGACCAACGCGTGCGCGCGTCGGATCCGCGTGCTCGACAGCCGCTGTTTCCCGAGTTTTCGGCCGTGCGCACGGATTCATCCGTGCAGGTTCTGTTCGTCGATCTGGACAGCTGCGACTTCCTGCTCGCGCCACCGGTGGCGGATGTAGAGCCCCAGAACGAGTTGTGGCTCGATCGTTTTACGCAATCGACACTCATGCAACCGTTGGGTCCGGTTGGCTGGCAATCCGTACTGCGATCACTGACGGGCCTGACCTTTGAAGCCGGCATAACGGTGGTTGAGCAGGGTTGTCCGGGTGACGAGTTCTACATCATCGCCAGCGGCAAGCTCGCCGTGTGGCAGGACGGCGTTCGAGTGGCGTCACTCGGGCCGGGTGATTTCTTCGGCGAGGATGCGCTCATCTCTGGCCTGGTGCGCAACGCAACGGTCGTCACCGAGCAGCCAAGCGATCTCAGGCGCCTGAATCGATCCGGGTTCGCCCGTCTCGTGCAGGCGGTGGGCACGACCGTGGTGGCGACCCAGGGCGCCCGCGTGCTCTTGAATGTGTCAGAAAACCCTGCGGCTGAAGGCCGGTGGTTGCCGTTGGAGCGGCTGCGACGGGTGGTGACCGAACTGCCGCGAGATCAGGCCTATGCGGTGACGGGTGGTGCGTTTGGTCGCGCTCTGCTGGCCGTGTTCGTTCTTCGCCAGCTCGGGTTCGACGCAGCGCTGCTGGAGGAGTCGGCAGCTCATTCGCTCTAGTGGAGGGTCAAGGGGTTCACCGCCGTGATCCTAGAGTTCGAGTGGGACACCTGCCCCCAAAAAAAAGAGAAGGAGCGGCAGAACGAGCGGAAACATGGTGTTTCCTTTCATGAAGCGCAATCCTGTTTCTCAGATCACCTATCATTGTCCATACCGGATGTCGATCATTCCGAGACTGAGCGTCGCTACCTGCTCTTGGGGCTCTCGAGACTGGGCCGGTTGTTGGTGAAATCTCACACAGAGAGGGCTGGTAAAATTCGTATTATCAGCGCTAGGCGCGCCTCCCGCGGCGAAACTAGGGCCTATGAATCAGGCAGTTAGCTATGCAAGACGAATACGATTTCAGCGAAGGCAAGCGAGGCAAGTTTGCCGCTCAGTACGCAGAGGGCACAAACATTGTGCTTCTGGATCCTGAGCTACGACAGTCGTTTCCGAACGATGAAGCGGTTAACCACGCCCTACGCGAATATCTGGAATTTAAGAGAAAGACAGCATCAGGCCTGGACTAACGAGGATTGATCCCAGGCTTCTACAGGGCTTCGTAGTTTACCCGTGGGTGCAGTTTCCAGTGAGTTAGGCTGGAACGGTGCGATCTTGAGCCCAGGCCCTCAGTGCATCGATTGAATCACCACGCAGCACGGAGATTGGGTAGGTGCGATGCACGGCCTCCAATACATCTTCGGTCGAGATTGCGCGTTCTTGAGAGGCGCACAGGTATCGGGCTGACACGATTGCCTGCTCGATCTCTGCGCCGGTGAAACCGTCGCTGACCGCTGCCAGTTCGGCCAGATCAAATTCATCCGGATTCATGTCTCGCTGATCCAGGTGTATGCGAAATATTTCTCGGCGCACATCGGCATCCGGTAGATCCACAAAGAACACCTCATCAATTCGCCCTTTGCGCATGACCTCGGGTGGCAGGCCGCTCACATCGTTGGCCGTCGCCACGATAAACACGCCTTTATTGTGTTCAGCCATCCAGGTGAGCAAGCTGCCGAGCACACGAGAAGACGTTGCGTTGTCTGAGCTGTCCACGGACAGACCTTTCTCGATTTCGTCGATCCACAGCACGCACGGAGCCATAAGCTCTGCCTGATTCAGTGAGTTGCGGAGATTGCGCTCGGTCTCGCCGTAGTACTTGTTGTACAAGGTACCGAAATCCAGGCGTAACAAGGGCAAACCCCAATGACCGGCGACAGCCTTTGCTGCCAGTGATTTGCCGCCGCCCTGAACACCCAGCAGCAGGATGCCCTTAGGCCGATCTTCGTTGTCTTCAAGAAACGCGTTGCGACGCAGGTGTAGCCAGTCTTTCAGGTTGTTGAGCCCGGCAACATCCGCCATCGCCTGGGTGTCGTACTCGAAGCGCAGCACGCCCTCCGCGTCGAGCAGATCGAATTTCAGTTTGTTGACCTCAGGTATGTCGTCGTCGCTGATCGCGCCATCGTTGAAAACGGCATGTCGTATGAGCACCTGGGCATCAGCGTGGGTCACGCCGCGCAGATTCGCGATGAACTTCTCGAGCGTCGCGGTATCGGTCTTGACGCGTGCGCCCTTATGTCGCTCGGACCATTCCTGAGCGTTGCTGCGCACCATGGCCATCAATTCTTCATCGCTGGGAAGCCTCAGCGCGAAGGATGCCGTCATTCGGCCAATCTCGGCCGGCACCGATAGGTTGTGGGAGATGAAGACCAGCGTGTTTTTACGGATGCCATAGTCCAGCGCGATGTCTTTCAGGTAGCGAATGACGGTTGGATCGTCCTTCAGGTAAGGATGAAAATCGCACAGGGCATAGATTGCTGGTCCGGTGGTTCGACCGATGTGGGCCAGAAGCTCCTCCGGCTCCTTCAGAGACGGTGTGCGCGGGGCTTCCACGGAGAAGCCGCGCTTGCGCAAGCCTCGGGTGACGCTCCACTCGTAGAGGGGCAGATTGCGCGCGTTAGCTAGGCGTGTAAGCAAATCCAACACGCGCCGCTCGTCCGGCGATTGCACAGAGACGATCGGAACGTGGGCGTCCAGCATCAGGCTGAGATCGTGGGTGTCGGCCATGTCATCCATTCTTGACCCGGGTCCCGGTAGAATGGCGCAGGAAGCCAATCGGGTCTAATTTGAACCCAAGCGCTGTGGCCTGGGTCTCAGCGAGGCCGACGAGCCGGTTCCGGGATCAACCCGAGCGCCGCAGCCAGCAACTTTCGTGACGGTCGAGAAAACGCTATGTCCCTCATCGATGAATTGATCAACGGCCTGGATACTGGTCTTAGAACGCTTTCCGGTGTGGCTGCGCCAGCGCGTCCGTCACCATCAAAAGACCTGCCGGAAAGCCTGACCGATGATTCGGCGCGATCCCACGCCGCGGGCCTGATGCGGGTGAATCACACCGGAGAAGTCTGTGCCCAGGCGCTTTATGAGGGCCAGGCGCTCACCGCATCCGATGAGAGCGTACGATTGATGCTGCGGGAAGCCGGCAAAGAGGAGCAGGAGCATCTGGCCTGGTGCCGACAGCGTCTTGATGAGCTCGAATCCCGGCCGAGTGTTCTGGACCCGGCGTTCTACGCGCTGTCATACGGAATTGGCGCAGTAACGGGTCTACTCGGTGACCGCGTGAGCCTGGGTTTTGTGCACGCAACCGAGCGGCAGGTGTGTGATCACCTCGAGCGGCACCTGACAGATCTACCGGCGGACGATGCGCGTAGCCGAGCGGTGGTTGAGCACATGATCGATGACGAGCAGCGTCATGGTGACAGCGCTCTCGCCAGCGGCGGCGCGGCCTTTCCCGAGCCGGTTCAGAAAGCGATGACCGTTCTGTCGAAGGTCATGACGGAAACCAGCTACCGAATCTAGCGGTTCGCTGAGCAGAACTCTTAGGCGCTGGCAGTACCGCGTGAGATAGGCGGGTGGTAAATCACCTGCACGACGTTACCGGCTGGATCTTCGCAGTAGAACGAGCGTGCACCGTCGCGATGAGTTTTCGGTTCGTTGACGATGCGGCCGCCGAGCTTCTTGATGTGTACGTACCAATCATCCACAGCATCAATCTCATCGATGATAAAACCGATGTGATCCAGGCGCTGCCCCTCGTTTGAGACCGCTTCGCCACGATGCAGGGCCAGATTGTCATTGCCTGAGGTCAGGTAAATGTTGTCGGCGTCGGGCTGCCATTCGATTTCCATACCAAACGCCTGCTGGTAAAAATCACAGCAAGCTTCCAGTTCGACAACGTTCAGCGCGACATGGCGCAAGCCCGCAGTTTTCATTGCTCCTGGCCTTCGTCGCTCTTGTTTGGGTGAATGGTGAAGTCGTGAGTTATATCAACGCCGGCGCGCTGCAGCATGATTGAGGCGCTGCAGTACTTGTCCGCGGACAATGCAACGGCCCGCGCCACTTTCCGCTCATCGAGTCCGGGCCCTGAAACATCGAAGTGGATGTGGATGGACTCGAAGACCGAGGGTGTCGTGTCGGCGCGCTTGGCAGAGATGATCGTGGTGCAACTGGATAGCTCGCAACGACTCTTCTGCAGGATGCTCACCACATCAAACGACGTGCAGCCGGCCACGCCGAGAAGCATCATTTCCATTGGCCGCATGCCCGCATTGCTGCCACCTGCGTCGGGAGGTCCGTCAATTGTGACGTGGTGCTCACTTTCGGTGGTCGCTTTGAACTCTACTGCTCTCTGCCACTCAATTTTTGCCTGCATAGCGCTCAGTTTTGCCGTCGGATTTTGTAAGTGGCGGACATTTTCCACCATAGAAGTTTGAACTGCGACCGTTCATGCCGGTAAACGGTGCCGCTCATCGAGTGAGACTCGTCGCACACCGTGATGACTGACAGGATTCATCTCGCAGCTTAGTTACGAAGGAGCGTTACAAAAATGCTTGCAGCAAAAAGTTCTCAGTTCTCAGCCATGGGCGCCAAGCGACCACTGGCAGCGAAAGGTTTTCAACCGAACGCCAATGGCACCGAAGATGCGCACCTGGATGCGTTTCTGTCAGCGGCTCACCGACGAAAGTACCCTGCCAAAAGCACCCTGATCTACGCGGGTGACAAAAGCGATTCCATCTACTACATCATGAAAGGCTCGGTCACCGTACTGGTGGAAGACGAGTCCGGGCGCGAGATCATCGTGTCGTATCTGAACAAGGGTGATTTCTTCGGCGACATGCCACTGTTTGTCGACGACGCCCCACGCTCCGCCTGGGTGAAAGCCAAGACGGAATGTGAAGTCGCAGAGCTGAGCTACGGCAAGTTCCGTGAGCTTGCTGAACGTCACACTGAACTGCTGTACGCGGTTGGCCGTCAAATGGCTGAACGATTGACTCGTACCACACAGAAGGTCAGCGACCTTGCGTTCCTGGATGTAACTGGTCGCGTAGCACGCACGCTGCTGGAGCTGACGAAGCAGCCGGACGCCATGACCCATCCGGACGGCATGCAGATCAAGATTACTCGTCAAGAGATCGGTCGTATTGTGGGTTGTTCCCGCGAGATGGTTGGCCGCGTACTCAAGACGCTGGTCGAGCAGGGCCTGGTGTCGGTGAAAGGCAAGACGATGGTTGTGTACGGCACGCGCTAAGCACATCGACTCCTGGCAACCGTTGTCGCATCGCGTGAGCGGGCGCAACGCCGGGAGCTAATGCAGATACAGGGACTACCGTCGCCTCTGCCAGGGAATATGGCGGAGAAACGGAACTTCACAGGGTGTGACAAGAAACGGGCGTAGGCCCGTTTTTTCGTTCTGCAGGGTCAGTTTGCGGCGGGCGTAAACTGTGACGAGTGGCTTGCCTGGTTTTGGCTTTGTTGGTGGGTGGCCAGTAGACTGGTGCTGTGACCCAACACGCAGACACTCTACCGCTAGTGGACACCACCGTCCGGATGGAAACGCCTGAGGGCGTCGAAATCGAGTTGCGTCCGGCTGGCTTGTTTGCGCGCGGGATGGCTCTGCTGATCGATCTGATCATTCGTTTTCTCGCTGGCGGGCTTGTGCTCTTTCTTGCTGCGTACGCCGGCGCTTCGGGCATGGCGGTCTTCTTCATTATCTTCTTCTTCGTTTACTGGCTCTATGGCGTCCTGTTCGAAGTGCTCAATGGTGGTCAGACACCGGGGAAAAAGAGCCAGAACCTGATGGTTGTGCACGATGACGGCTCACCGATTCGCCTGCCGGCGTCACTTATCCGTAACCTTCTTCTCGTCGTCGACATCTGGCCGGGTCTGTATGTTGTCGGCACGATCTGTCTGCTGATCACTGGCAATCGCCGCGTTGGTGATCTGGTTGCTGGCACGCTGGTGATTTACGTGGATCCCGCGCCACTTGAGATCGCGCGTAGTGATGTGTCACCGAAGCCATTGACGCTGCCTCTGCGCGCGGATGAGCAAACCGAGCTTGTCGAGTTTCTGGAAAGGGAGGGCAGTTTTTCCGCCGAACGCCGACAGGAACTCGCGTCGATACTGGCACCAGCTCTGCACATTGCGTCCACAGAAGTGTTGCCCGAGGTGCGAGCGTACGCCCAGGGCATTCGCGGCGCGCACACGAGCGTCGCTACCAGCTCGGATGGCAAGCCTTGAATCAATCAAGTTTCGAACGGCTGGGTGAAGAGCGCTGGCGAGCGTTTGAAGAGTCGCTTGCTTCGGTTCGCTATGGCTACAAACTTGCCGAGGATGTTGACCCGGACGTCTTTGTCGAAGGCTACCAGCTGGTTGCTCGCGACCTGTCGGTCGCTCAAGCGCGCGGTTACAGCCGAGCTCTGATCGAGCGCCTCAACCGCCTCTCGCGAGCTGGGCACAACGTTCTCTACGTTCGTCGCGCCGGCTTTCTCGCCAGCTTGCTGGCGTTCGTATTCGGCGGTTTTGCTCGCCGGGTGCGATTGGAAGCGCGCTATGTTGCGGTGGCCGGACTGCTTTTTGCGGTGCCGCTCTTCGGGATGGCCATCGCGGTCAACGTGAACCCTGAACTGGTCTACAGCGTGATGTCCCCAGCCGACGTCAGCAGTATGGAATCCATGTATGACCCGGCCAATGAACGCTTTGGCCGCGAGCGCCAGTCGGATGCTGACCTGTACATGTTCGGGTTCTACATCATGAACAACGTTGGCATCAGTTTTCAGGTGTTCGCCACAGGACTCGCGTTCGGAATTGGCGCTATCGGCTACATCGTCTACAACGGCCTGGTGATCGGTGCCGTGGCTGGCCATCTGATACATGTGGGTTTTGCCTCAACATTCCTGCCGTTTGTCTCGGGACACGGCTCCTTCGAACTGACCGCGATTGTTCTGGCTGGAGGTGCCGGGTTGATTCTTGGTCACGCACTCATTGCCCCGGGAGAATACAGCCGCGGTGAGGCGCTGAAGCGGCGCGGGCGCGATGCGATTGAGATTATTTTTGGCTCAACGTTGATGCTCTTCATCGCCGCGTTCGTCGAAGCATTCTGGTCGTCGTCGACCGTGCTTCCGAGCATGGTGAAATATGTCGTCGGGGCTGGCCTGTGGGTGCTGGTGATTAGCTATCTTGTGCTGTCGGGGCGCAATCGTGCAGCTTGAACAGAGCAGCGTCCGCTTCCGTATGCGCAGCCACTATGAGGCCTTGGATCTCGGGATAGCGATGGTCCGGCGTTGGCCAAGGCAACTGTACTTCGCTTGGCTCGTGCTCGCAGCGCCCGTGTTTGTGTTGCTGAATCTCGTGCTCGCCTCGCAGCCAGTATTGGTTCTTCTAGTCTTCTGGTGGCTGAAACCGCTCTATGAGCGACTGCCGTTGTGGCTCGTGTCCCAGGCAGTGTTTGGTGAGATGCCGACGCTCAGAGCCGGAGTTAAGAAGCTGCCCTCGCTGCTGAAGCCGGGTCTGTTTGGCGTGCTCACCTGGCGCCGGTTCTCGCCTTCGCGCTCGTTTCTGGCGCCGGTTGTGCTGCTGGAAGGCCTGTCCGGCGCGGATCACAGCCAGCGCTCGCAAGTGCTCTCGCGCTCCGCCTCGTCCGCGTCATTCTGGCTGACCGTTCTCGGTATGCACATAGAGCAATTCCTGAGTTTCGGCATTCTGGCGTTGGCCGCGCTGCTCATCCCCGGTGGTGTTGATCTGGACATATTTTCGGTATTCGCGGTTGATGAACCTACGCTCGGTTTCTTTCTGAACGCTGTCTATTTCCTTGCAGCGATGATCATTGGTCCGGTGTACGTCGCCTGCGGTTTTGCTCTCTATATAAACCGACGAGTCACCCTGGAAGGTTGGGACATTGAGCTCGGGTTTCGCCGTTTGGCGGCTCGGCTTGCGGCTGTCGGTGCGCTGTTTTTTGCTGTCGCGATGGTGCCGCCCCCCGCCTGGGCCGAAGAGCCGAGAGAGGTATCTGCCAAGGCGATAGAAGAAGTGCTGGGCGATGAGGACTTTGGCGGCGTTGAAACCTTTCGTTGTCCTGCGATCTTCTGCGAGCCGTCGACTGATGATCCGGAAGTAACCGAGGCCACGGATCTCGGCTGGATTGCCGATCTGTTTGCTGTGCTCGCCGGCGTCATCGAGATTCTTCTATGGGCGTTGCTTGCGGCGCTGATTGCCTATCTGGTCTGGCGTTTTCGCCTGTGGACATTCCTCACTGTGAAAGACCAGACACCCAAGGAGCGGGTGACAGTGCTCATGGGCATGTCCGTGGCGCCTGAATCGTTGCCCGACGACCCCGCGTCGGAGGCGCGATCTCAGTGGCAGAACGGCCAGTATCGGCAAGCCAGCAGCCTGTTGTACCGGGCGACGCTCGTTGCTCTGCTCGACCGATTCCGGGTGCCGTTTGCGAATGGGGACACAGAAGGTGATTGCCTGCGGAAGGCTCGCGCCAGCGCACCCGACACTGCGGACTATCTGCGTCGCTTGACCGCGCTTTGGCAGCTCGTCGCCTATGCCCACGAGCAACCGTCCGATGCAGAGTTCGGCGAGCTTTGTCGCCTGTGGTCACTGCAATTCGGGGAACAGCCTTGAGCGGAGAAGAACAGCCTTGAGCACGAAAGCATGGGCAGTCGTCGCTGCGGTCGTCGCGATCGCCTTGACCGTGTTTGTTGTGAACCTGCGCTGGATCGACCAGGAGCGCCCGGTGCCGCCGAGTGTTGATGCGCTGCGCAATCAGTTCCTGGCTGCCGAACGTTTTCTCGCACGCTTTGACGTTCCCGCGTCCACTCTCGAAGGCTACGGGCTACTGGAGGCGCTTCCTGATCCGGAGGAGATGATCGTGTTAGCCGGGTCGCGCCGAGGCATGAGTCAGCGCCGGGTGGACCTGCTCATCGACTGGGCTGCACGCGGCGGGCTGTTGATCGTGCAGGCCGAATCCTATGTAGATGAAGCCACGGGGGTCAGTGACGATCTGCTCCTGGAAACCCTGGGTGTACGGTTGAACCACGCGGTGGCCGAGAGTGTGGCAGACGCGTTGCCGATATCTGCGGATCTGGTGGATGCATTGATTGAGGAAGATGCGGATCAATGCGATTTCGCGGGTGGCGCTACATCGGTGGCACTCGAAGATGAAGAAGCGCCTATCGTGGTATCGCTCTCGGACTACCGAGACCTCACCTACACTGGCCAATACCCCGCACGGAGCGCCGACAACGCGGTCGGTAGCCAGCTCATCAGTATCGATATTGGTAGCGGTGGTGTGCTGGTTCTGACTAGTTTTCGGTTGTGGACCAACACGGCCATCGGTTGCCACGATCATGCTCACCTGCTGCGCTACCTTGCCTCAGATCGCGCTGCAGTCAGCTGGATTTACAACGTCGACATGCCATCGATTCTCGTGCTGATTTGGCGCAATTTTGCTCCGGCAGTTCTTCTGTTCGCGCTGGCGATCTTACTGTGGCTGTGGCATGGCGCCGTGCGAAGCCGCCGACCTCGCATGGACGCAAGCCTGGCTCGCCGCGAGATTGTCTCTCACATTCAGGCGCGTGCTCGCTTCGCCTGGCAGCAGGGTCGCGGTGAGGCTTTGTTGGCCGCGATGCGCCGGGATGTTGCCGGAGAGCGCGTAACCGCCAAGCAAATCGCAGAGCTTGCGGAACAAACTGATATGACAGCGAAGGAAGTTGAAGACCTGCTGACTCGGCAGGTTCCCAATCGGCTTGATGCGTTCCTGCGCCTGGTTCGACGGTTGCAACAGCTACGGCGTGCAACTCGATGACGGGGCGATTGAGCGCGGCGACGAGCAGACATAACCCGTACGATGAGTTGAACACTAAGGTTTGAAATCCATGAGCGATAACAGCGATCAATACAGCGATGATGGCGTGGCGACTCCTGACGGTGAGCTAGCCGAAACCGGCCAGAGCAATGCTGCGATTGTCGCAGCGGCTGCGGATATAGAGCGGCTGGAGGCGGCGATCGCGCAGGTTGTGATCGGGCAACAGGACGTAATTCGGCAGGTGATCATTTGTTTGCTTGCGGGTGGGCATGCCCTGATCGAGGGTGTCCCGGGCCTCGGCAAGACTCTGCTTGTGCGAACGCTTTCCGCCCTCGTCAATGCTGATCATGGCCGGATTCAATTTACGCCGGATCTCATGCCGAGCGATGTAACCGGACACGCGCTTTTCAACATGAAAAGCGAGCGGTTTGAGGTTCGCCGGGGCCCCGTCTTCACCAACCTGCTGCTCGCGGATGAGATCAACCGCGCACCGGCCAAGACGCAGGCCGCCCTGCTGGAGGTGATGCAGGAACGCCAGGTCACCATCGAAGGCGAATCGCTCGATGTTGGCCGGCCATTCATGGTGCTGGCTACGCAAAATCCGATTGAGCAGGACGGCACGTATCCGTTGCCCGAGGCCGAGCTGGACCGGTTCATGATGAAGGTTCTGATCGACTACCCGGAAGCGAATGACGAGATTGCCCTGGTTAGCCAGGTCACTGCCCAGAAATCTTCAGACGGTTTGCCCGATGGCGGCTTGAGCCCAGTGATCAGCAGAGAGCGCCTGCTTGATCTGATTGCTTTGGCCAGAACCGTGTCGATTGATGATGAGGTCATGCGCTATCTGGTGGATGTTGGCCGCAGTACACGCTCTGCTGTGTCCATCGAGCACGGGGCAGGGCCAAGAGCAGGCCTTGCGCTGGCGCGTGCTGCCCGAGTGTGCGCGCTGCTTGATGGGCGTGATTTTGTGGTGCCCGATGACGTTAAGTCCTGCGCGTTGCCGATTCTCAGACACCGAGTCGCGCTGAGCGCGGAGCTCGAGATTGAAGGCGCGAAAACCGATGACGTGCTGTCGCGACTGCTTGCTGACGTCGTAGCGCCGCGCCGATAGGCTGCTGCAAGTGGCCTCAATTCGCCTTCGACCCGGTACGCGTTTGATCTGGCTCGCCGCCGGCCTGGCTGTGCTGGCAATAGTTCTCGGCGATTTTTTCGTCATGCGGCTGTTGCTGGCGGCGGCGTTCGGTTTGGCTGTATTCGATCTGCTGGGACTTTATCGAACCGGGCAGCTATCGATGAGCCGTCACCTCCCCGGCAGCTTGCCGGTAAACCGTGGTTCTGACGTTGAACTGTTCGTTGCTCACCATAGTGAGCGCGATGTGACCATCGAGTTGACCGATGAAGTGCCATTGGATGCCGATGTAGAAGGCCTGCCGCTGACGCTCACCATAGCGCCAGGTGAGCGAGCGGACGTTTCCTACACGCTGCTCCCCAAACGCCGGGGTGATGCCCAGTTTGGCGCGATTGCGGCGCTCATCGAATCGCCATTGGGGCTGTGGCAGCGTCGTCAACGTTACACAGGCCAACAAAGCATGCCTGAAGATGCTGACGAGTCTGACACGTCGCATGTCTCGACCGTGAAGGTTTACCCGGACTTCTCGATCATCTCCGACTATCTGCACATGGTCAGTGACCTGCATCTGTCTCGAGCTGGTTTGCGCCTGGTGCCGCGCAGAGGCGAAGGCCTGGAGTTTCACCAGCTGCGCGAATACCGCCAGGGTGATGCCATGCGCCAGATCGATTGGAAGGCTACCGCCCGTCGCCGCGACCTGATCTCTCGGGAATATCAGGAGGAACGTGATCAGCATGTTTTCTTTCTTGTCGATAGCGGCCGTCGTATGCGAGCAAAGGATGGCCGTCTATCGCACTTTGATCACTCGCTGAACGCATTGCTCCTGCTGAGCTACGTTGCCCTACGCCAGGGTGACAGCGTCAGCGTCCTAACCTTCGGCGGCGATTCACGCTTCATAGCTCCCCAGCGCGGTGTTGGCTCGATCAGTCAACTTCTCGGCGGGCTCTACGATGTGCACACGGCAGCGGCGGCGTCTGACTACATCGGCGCCGCTCAGGAAGCGCTGCGATTGCAACGCAAACGCGCATTGGTGGTTCTGATCACAAACCTGCGAGAGGAAGATGCAGACCTCGCTCCGGCGCTGACCCAGCTTCGTCAGCGGCACCTCGTTTTGCTGGCGAACCTGCGAGAGCGGGTGCTGGATGAGCAGGCTGACCTCATGCCGGAAACTGTCGAGCAAGCGCTGACCGTTGCCGGTACCCATGATTATCTGAAGCGGCGGGCGGACATCTGCAAGAAACTCGCGGCCGCGGCACACCTGCAGATCGATACCGTTCCTCAGCAGCTGCCGATCGCCGTGGTGAATGCTTACTGGCAGATCAAGCGCTCGGGCGCGCTGTAGCTGACGGGCAATATTGGGGTCAGAGTAAAGTGCCAGAGTAAGTGAGTAGTCGTTGCGGCCTACTCTGGCACTTTACTCTGACCCCAGACAAACTCCAACGCGCGGATGCCGCTAGCGGCCGAACAGTCTCGCCAGCTCTTCGCCAGGATTTTCGGCGCGCATGAAGGCCTCGCCCACCAGAAACCCGTACACGCCACTCGTGAGCATCTGCTCAATGTCGGCGCGGCTGTGAATGCCACTTTCCGTTATGACTGCGGTGCCATCGGGAATCTTTGCGAGCAGTTGCTCGGTGGTCGACAGGTCGGTTTCAAAGGTCTTCAGGTTGCGGTTGTTGATGCCGACCATGCTCGGTTGCAACGATAGCGCTGCAGCGAGTTCCGCATCGTTGTGCACCTCGATCAGCACGTCCAACCCGAGGTTTCTGGCGCGATCGTAGAATACGGTGAGTTGCATAATGTCGAGAGCCGCGACGATCAGTAGCACACAGTCGGCGCCGAGCGCGCGCGCTTCGTTGATCTGGTAGTCACTGACAATGAAGTCTTTGCGCAGCACGGGTAGCGAACATGCCTCGCGCGCCTGTCGCAGGTAGTCATCGTGGCCCTGAAAATACTGCTCATCCGTTAACACGGACAAACAACACGCCCCGCCCAGCTCATAGCTGCGAGCAATTTCCGCAGGTGCAAAGTGCTCCCGAATAACGCCTTTGGACGGCGATGCTTTCTTTACTTCGGCGATTACCGCTGGTTGTCTGGCGTTGATTCTGTGCTGAAGAGCGCTCGCAAAACCGCGAGTTTCCGGCAGCGTTGAGATCACCTCGTTCAGCTGTGCAAGCGAGCGTTGAGCCTTACGCTCCGCAACCTCGGTTGCCTTCGTTGCCAGTATGTCGTCGAGTACTGTCATGTGGTTTCGGCCATGAGCGAGGAGATACGCGCGAGTTCTTTCAAACGTTCCTCCGCGAGTCCGGCAGAGATGGCATCGCTTGCCATAGCAACGCCATGTTTGATGCTGGGAGCTATCCCGGCTGCGTAGATCGCAGCACCGGCGTTGAAGGACACCAGTTCTGCAGCGGCACTATCGGGCTCGGTGAGCGATTGCTTCACCAGCCGCAGCGAGTCGGCGACGCTGGGTGCGTGTAGCTCATCCATCGACTGCGTGGACAGGCCGACGTCTTCGGGAGTTATCTCGTAGTCTTCGATAGCGCCGGCTCGCAGTTCCACGATCCTGCTTGGACCGGCCAGCGACAGCTCGTCCAGGCCGTTGCTGTGTACAACCAACACGTGCTCGGCATCGAGCAGCGCGAGTACCTGGGCAATAGTTTCCTGTAGCTCTGCGCTGAAGATACCGATGACCTGTCGCTTCGCACCGGCGGGGTTGGTCATCGGTCCAAGAATGTTGAACAACGTGCGTACGCCCAGCGCCTTGCGCACGGGGCCAGCAAAGCGCATGGCGCTGTGATGAGCCTGGGCAAAGAGGAAGCCAACACCCACATCTTCAATGCAGCGGCCAACCTGTTGCGGGGTCAGCGCCAGAGAGACGCCTGCTGCTTCAAGAACGTCTGCGCTGCCGGATTTACTCGACATGGCGCGGTTGCCGTGTTTCGCGACGTGAGCGCCGGTGGCTGCAACAACAAATGCGGCGGCTGTGGATACGTTGAAGAGCTTGGCGCCACCGGAGCCGCCCGTGCCGCAGGTATCGACGAGATTCGGCAGATCCACTTCAACCCGGGTGGATGCCGCACGCATGGCCTTGGCTGCACCGGCGATCTCCTGGGGAGTTTCACCCTTGACGCGCAGTGCCATCAGCAGGCCACCGATCTGAGACTCAGCAAGCTCACCAGCCATCAGCTGGCCGAAGATCGCTTCAGACTCGTCGAGGCTTAAGTCGTTGCCGCCTGACAGGCGCTCTAGTGTGTCCGTGAGATTCATGCCGCGCGCCTTGAGTGTGCGTTGAGGAAGTTGCCCAGCAGTTGCTTACCCACTTCGGTGAATAGCGACTCCGGATGAAACTGCACACCCTCGACATCGAGAGTCCGGTGTCGCATGCCCATGATTTCATCACGCTCTCCGTCTTTCTCTGTCCATGCGGTCACCTCAAAGCAGTCCGGCAGATTGGCCGCGCCGACAATCAGCGAGTGATAGCGGGTAGCTTGAAACGGGCTGGGCAGATCAGCGAACACGCCCTTGCCCTCGTGATGAATGGGTGATGTCTTGCCATGCATGATGTCGGTGGCGCGTAACACCTCGCCGCCAAACGCCTGACCGATGCTTTGATGCCCGAGGCATATCCCGAGGATTGGGATCTCGCCAGCGAAGCGCTCGACGCAAGGCACTGAAATGCCGGCTTCGCTGGGACTACACGGGCCCGGTGAAATGACAATCTTGTCCGGCGCCAGACGGCTGATTTCGTCCAGGCTAATCTCATCGTTGCGCGATACCTGCATCTGCGCACCCAGTTCGCCCAGGTACTGCACCACGTTGTAGGTAAAGCTGTCGTAGTTGTCGATGACCAGAATCACGGCGTTCGCCCATTCGATCGATTGTGGGGCGGGCAGTGTAGCCGAGCCGCATCCACAGCGTCATCGGTCAGGAGGCCAGATCGGGTCCGACTCAGTCTGCTTTGTCGCCGCGATGATGTTCATCGCTGGCTTCGAGCTGGGTTTGCAGGCGCACGAGCGCCCGCTGGGTTTCGCGTAGCTCGATCAAAATCTCTTCTCGATTGGGTGGTGTCGTGATCTCCCGGAGCTGTTCTGCTTTGGCCTCGTCCAGACTGTTAAGCACCACGGCAATGAACAGGTTGATAACGACAAATGTGCCGAGCACAACGAAGCTGACGAAGAACACCCAGGCAAACGGCATACCCGCCATGGCGTTGTACATCACGTCAGTCCAGTCCTCGAGCGTGACGATTCGAAACAGGGTCAGTAAAGAAATCCCAAGCGTTTCCCAGTGCACCGGATCGATCTCGTGAAACAGGTGGTAGCCGGCGACGCCGTAGACATAGAAGAGGATGGACAGAAGGATCACCACGTTGCCAACGGCGGGCACCGAGTACATCAGCGTGGAGACGATCAGCCTCAGCCCAGGCAGGGTCGACACGAGGCGCAATACCCGTAGCAGCCGCGCCAGCCGCGCGATCATAGCCAGGTTGCCTGTCGCCGGCAGGAGGCTGATGACAATGATGCTGAAGTCGAAGATGTTCCAACCGCTTTTGAAGTAGTTCTGGATCGATGGTGCGTGCGCAGCCATCTTGAGAACCGCCTCGACGATGAAGATCGCCAGGAACAGAAAGTTGAGAGCCTCGAATAGAGCGAAGTAGCGATCGTGCAGATATTCAGAGGTATCGAGGCCGATCACGATGGCGTTGATCACGATGACGGCGGTGATGCCGTGGCTGAACCACTTAGCGTCGACGATGCGTTTAGCCCACTCCATCGCGGGGCTTACGCGTCTGGCTCGAGGTTAATCAGCCCGCTTTCGGCCATGGCTGCTGCACGAAAGATCGCGCGGCCTTTGTTCATGCTTTCCTTCCATTCAAGTCGAGGTACGGAGTCTGTGACCACGCCCCCGCCAGCCTGAATGTAGAGCTTGCCGTCTTTGATGACCGCGGTGCGAATCGCGATGGCCATATCCATGTTGCCGGCCCAGGCGAGGTAGCCCACCGCGCCGCCGTAGATGCCGCGTTTGACCGGTTCCAGCTCGTCGATGATCTCCATCGCTCGAATCTTCGGGGCGCCGGACAAGGTGCCGACCGGCAGGGTTGCGCGCAGCACATCCAGCGCCGACAGGCCTTCGTTTAACTTTCCAACCACGTTGGAACACATATGCATCACGTGGGAGTAACGCTCGATGATGAACTGGTCAGTAACTTCTACGGAGCCGATCTGCGCCACTCGGCCGACATCGTTGCGACCGAGGTCGATCAGCATCAAGTGTTCCGCAATCTCCTTCGGATCGGCGAGCAGCTCGGCTTCCAGCGCGAGATCTTCTTCCTCTGTGTGACCGCGGCGGCGGGTGCCGGCGAGTGGCCGGTTGGTAATCTCGCCGTCTTCGACCCGCGCCAGTATCTCAGGTGATGAACTCACGATCTGAAAGTCCGCCAGGTCCATGAAGTACATGTAGGGTGAGGGATTCAGCGAACGCAGCGCTCGGTAGAGGTTGATCGGCGGCGCCGAGAAGGTGGTGTGCATGCGCTGGGCCAGCACGACCTGCATGACATCGCCGGCTCGCGTGTACTCGCGGATGCGCTCGACCGAGTCTTTGAACGCCTGCTCGCCGAATTCACTGGTGAAGTCGGTTTCAGCGACGGCTGCATTTGCACCCGTTGCAGGTAGAGCGGGCACGGCGTTAACCAGCGTCTCCGCAAGGCTTTGTAGCCGCTGGTTAGCCACTTCGAACGCATCGGGTAGCTCTGGATCGATACAACTGATCAGTTGCATCCGGCCGCGCAGATTGTCAAAGACAACCACGTCTTCGCTGAGCATCAGCACGATATCCGGTGTGCCCATTGTGTCCTGCGGCGTCGAATCGCGTAGCCGGCGTTCGACGTAGCGAACCGTGTCGTAGCCAAAGTAACCCACCAGGCCACCGTGAAAACGTGGCAGTTCCGGCAGTTCCGGAACTCGGTAGCGAGCTTTGAACGATTCGACAAAAGCAGTGGGGTCATCGGTTTCAACGGTCTCGACAACCTCGTCGTCGATCTCGACGGTGACGAGATGGCCTATCGCCTTGACGATGGTTCGAGCAGGCAGCCCGATGATGGAATAGCGCCCCCATTTCTCGCCACCCTGGGCGGATTCAAGCAGGTATGAATAGGGGCCCTGTGCCAACTTCAAGTAGACCGACAGCGGGGTGTCCAGATCCGCGAGCACCTCGACGCACACAGGAATTCGATTAAACCCCTCGCTTGCGTAACGGTTGAAGTCTGCTTCGGCGATCAGGCGTTTCATGTCGGCGGTGTCGCTGTTCCTGTCTGACGCGGCGCGCCGGGCGTTGCTGTCGTCGCAACGCGGGTGGATGGTTATCGGATGCCAGCGCGAAAGTTAAAGAAGCTCGGTGAGCGAATCAATCACCGCGTCGCCGCCCAACTCATGCGGATCAACGCCCATGTTGTAGCCATAGCTCACCACAACAACCTCGCAGCCTGCCGCGCGCGCGCAACCGACATCGGGCGGCGCGTCGCCCACAAAGAGCGCATCCCCAGGCATCACGCCGAGCCGCTCGCAGGCAAGCAGCGCTGGGTCGGGCGCAGGCTTTGGCGTGGCGCTGCTCTCGTGACCGACAACCGTGGCAAATTCGTCGATCAAGCTGAGCTGCTCCAGCACCGACAGGCTGAGGTTTAGGTACTTGTTCGTCACAACGGCGAGTTTGGCGCCGCGCGCGTTGAGCGTGCTGAGTGCTTCACGAACGCCATCATAGGGCTGGCTATGGTCAGCAATATGAGCATTGTAGTAGCTCATGAAGCAATCGAGCATAGCCTGGTCAGGTTCGGTGTATCCGCAGTCCGGAGCCTTATCGATCGCGCTCTGCAGTAGCCGCCGGGACCCGTGGCCAACCCAGAGTCGCGTCATGGCCTCGTCCACCTCTGCCATGCCGAACTCGAGCAGGGTTACGTTGAGCGCGCGATGTATATCCGGGGCGCTGTCGATCAACGTGCCATCCAGGTCGAACAGATAGGCGGGATAGTCCTTGAGCTGGCCAAGCGCTGCGCTCACGAGAGAGCTGCGCGCATGTCATTGATGGTGGCTTCATAGTCGTCGCTGCCGAAGATGGCCGAGCCCGCAACAAATGTGTCAGCGCCGGCTTCAGCCGCAAGGGCGATGTTATCGGTTTTGATGCCGCCGTCGATCTGTAGCCGGATATCCCGGCCGCTCGCGTCGATCAGCGCTCGTGCTTGCCTCAGTTTGGCCAGGCTCGTCGGGATAAACGACTGCCCCCCGAACCCCGGGTTGACCGACATGATCAGTACGAGGTCGACGAGTTCCAGAACCTCCGGCAGGACAGTCAGGGGCGTTGCCGGATTGAATACGATGCCGGGTTTCGCGCCCCCCTCGGCGATCATGGCGAGCGTTCGGTGCAGGTGCTCGGTGCTTTCCGGGTGCACGCTGATGTAGCTCGCGCCTGCATCCAGAAAATCGCCAATGAGACGGTCCACCGGTTTCACCATCAGGTGCACGTCCCAGATGGCATCAATGTGCTTGCGTAGCGATTCGAGAACCAGCGGACCGATCGACAGGTTCGGTACGTAGTGATTGTCCATCACATCGAAGTGAATGATGTCCGCGCCGGCATTGAGCACGTTGCGGACTTCATCGCCCAGGTAGGCGAAATCCGCCGCGAGGATGGAAGGTGCGATCCAGTTGTTCATGGCGGCGCATTCTACGCGTCGATCCTGGCAAAGCCATCGCATCGACAAGCTTCTTCTACACTCCAAGCATGGAACGGATGAAATATCGGCATCGACGCTGCCGCGAGCAGTGCGTTCTCGCGCGAGCAGGGCGGCGGACGTGGGGCCTGTTGGCCTTCAGTCTTATTGGCCTGGCCGCGACAGCCGTTGCTGAGGAAGCGCCAAGCGACGAGGCGGCAGATCCCGAGCCAGTTGTGCGCTACGCGACCTTCGATCGTCAAGCCGATAGATCGGAGCTGCTAGCGGGCGCGCTGCCAGATGACGAGGTAGTGGTTGCTGGCGAGGCAGACGAGCGTCACTGGCGCGTCTACCGAACCGCCTCTGCGGCGCCGCATGGCGTTGTGGTACTGGCTACAGCAGCGAATCAACCGCCGGAAGCGATGTCGGTGCAAACGGTTCGCACGCTTTTGCCACGATCTGGCTGGAGTACGCTGACGCTCGCGCTGCCAGTTCAGCCTGGCTTGCGCAGCCCGCCTCGGCAGCGGCCAACCAAAGGTAACGGCCCGGCGGCTGATGCGTCGGAGGATTCCCAATCTGGTGATGGCGAAGCTGAAGCCGACGAAGAGCCGGGTGACCAACGCCAGCGACGCGAGCCTGTTCCTTTTGATCGTGGCCCGCTGGATGCCCACAACGAGGGCCTTTTGTCCGAGCACAGGCGGCAGGTGAGCGACCGTCTGCGAGATGCTGTCGCCGATGCCAGAACGCGCGCTCAAGGACAGGTTGTGGTGGTTATGGCGTCCGGTATGGCTGCTAGTGAGATTGCGGTCAGTGGTGCTGATCTTGGCGCCGACGCCGTCGTGTTGGTGGATCTCGACGTTGCGGGAGCCGGGCGGGAGTCGCTACGTCGGGCCCTGGCTGAACTCGACATACCGGCGCTCATCCTTCAGCACGCACCCTATCGCTGGCGTCCCGAACACCGGCTTGGACCGCGAGTAGAGATGCATCTGATGCCGATGCGTTCGGAAGCGCGTCTTGCGCGACGCGTTGCGGGTTATCTAAAGCGCAACTACGGCGCGCGATAGCTCATCGGCTCAGTCGCCCGCGCTTAGCAATTCGAATGCATCTCGCAGTTCGTTCAACTTTAGCTCTGCTTGTTTAACCTCAGCGGCGCTGGCTTCGGGCATTCGGTCGGGATGCCAGCGAGCAACTTGCCTGCGATAGGCGAGCTTGATGTCGTCCTGATCGGCGGCGTCATCGATGCCGAGCAGCGCGCGCGCATCGCGATTGGGAGATTGCCGGCCAGCTTGCTGCCTGTGTTTCAGGCGCACGAAAGTGGCGTCTACGTGTGCTTCCGACAGTCCCAGGCTATCGGCCAGCTCGAGCAAGGTTGGTCGCGTGTTGCGGGCAGGAGATATCAGGCTGAGCGCGCACATTGATTCGAGCACCATGTCGTCCAGAAGCTGCCTGTCTTCGATGATGTTCTGACACGAAGCGCCAAGCATCGGCCAGTTTGGAGCTGGGGTTTTGCCTTCCCGAAACCAGGTAATCGCCTGGGAGCGATCAAAGCTGCTGAAGCCCAGCCGCTTGATCAAATGATCTACATAGTCGATGTGAGCCGGTAGCACCACGCCTTCGCACTTGGCGAGCCGGCCCAGCGCGGTAAACGCAAAGCGCATGTGAGGGTGGGGTTGGCCGCGCTGGCGCAATCGTCGGCACAGGCGTTTGACGCCCCCCAGACGCAAAAGCCAGCGAACGCCGCTTTGACACATCCAGGCGACGGCGATGCCAGCCAGTGCGTAGAGCGCTATGGACCTCAGGTCCGGTGGCGACAGGATGTAACCGGCAACCGCGCCAATAGCGGCAGCCAACGCCCTATCGCGAGGCGAGCGTGTCTTTGCGTGTTGCGGTTGTGGGCGCACCATTGTGCAAGTGTAGAAGCCCTGTCCGGGCTTGCTTGCGCAGAACCCGTGCCAGCTATCCTTCGATAGCGGCGTTAACGAAGCTCGGTGATGTTCTGGTATCGCCTGCGGGCTTCTTCGAGCTGGTCCGGAGTGCCGATGTCGGTCCAGGGTCCGTGGTAGTGCTGGCAGCTGACGCGGCCGGCGGCGACTGCTGGAAAGAACAAATCACGAAAGGAAAAACATCGCAGGGTCTGGTTCGCGAACATGTTGGGGTGTACGAGCGCAATACCGGTGTAGACATAGGCATCTCCGCGGCTGAGGACCCGGGTCTCATCCGCCTCGAAGTCGCCACTGTCGCGAAACGCAGGCGTCGGGGTGAGCACCATGTGCATGTCAGTGTCGGCTGCGAGTTCGCCTGGCAGGTTTGCCAACGGAAAGTCGCAGAGAATGTCTCCCAGCAGTAGCACAAACGGTGTGCTGCCGAGCAGCGGCAGGGCGTTGAAAATACCGCCCCCGGTTTCCAGCAGCTCCCTCTCCTTGCTTATCTGAATGCGCAGACCGAACCGACTACCGTCGCCAACAGCGTCGATGATCTGGTTAGCGAGGTGATTGACGTTGATGACAACGTCGACAATGCCCGCGGCCCGTAGCGATCGCAGGTGTCGAAAGAGCAGGGGTTCACCAGCCACTTCCAGTAGGGGCTTAGGCGTTGTGTCGGTTATCGGCGCCAGGCGCGATCCCCTTCCGGCGGCGAGAATCATTGCTCGTCGCGGCTGGGCTGATGGGTCAATGGGCATGGTTTCAGGCACTCAGTCTGCGTCGAATCGCGGGTGTGAGGCGATACAGCAGATCACCAACCGGTGCCAGCTCCGAGTGCTTTCGCGCCAGAAAACGTAAATGTTCCACGACCGGCATGACGTTTGTCAGATGCGAACGCTTTCCGTCGCGCAGATCGAGGCGGACGAAAATGCCGAGCGCCTTGAGTTGACGCTGAGCTGCGGTCAGGTCGAGCCAGCGTTCAAAGACTCGACTATCGATGCTCAAGCCGGTGCTCGCGAGATAGGCATCTCTCCAGTAGTCGATTTCCTGCTCGGCAAAGCGGTGGTAGCAATCACGCAGCAATGATGCCGGGTCATAGGCGAGCGGCCCCATGAGCGCGTCCTGAAAGTCCACGATGCCCAGCTCGCCATCGCAGCCAATGAGCAGATTTCGGCAGTGGTAGTCTCGGTGCACACAAACGGTTGGCTGTTCCGCGATGGCTGCAAGGCAGGCCGCAAAGGCGCCTCGACACTCCTCCGCAGCCGGCTGTTCGAGCCAGCGCTGGACAAACCAGGTGTCGAATAACTCGAGTTCGTCTTTGAAACGCTCCTGCGTATAGGCAGGGATGACGGGGTCGTTCACGGCGGCGAGCTTGATCAGCGCTTGCAGCGCAAGGCTCAAGGCGTCATCGGCGCTGTGCTCGTACACATCTGCGAGATGAGTGTTGCCCACGTCGGTCATGAGGAAGAAGCCCGAGCTTCGATCGTGAGCGAGGATTTCAGGCACGTTGACACCGGCTGCGCGAAAGCACTCGGACAACGCTTCGAACTGGTCGTTGTTCTCCAGGTGCGGCGGCGACGCCATGGCGATAAGGGATTCGGCGTTCGTTTCAATCCGGCTGAACTGGCGGTGGCTGGCCTCCACCGGCAGGGCAACAACGCGCTGAATATCACCGGTTGCGTGCTGCGTTTGCTGGCTGAGCCATTGGCGAAGTGTTGTGTCCACGTCGGTAGTATAATCGCGCGCCTTCGCAGGGGGACTTTTCGTGTTTCGAGTCGTGGTTCGAGAACAACAGATGCCGATGTTCGGCGCGCCGGCGCGTGCCTTGGCGCCCCTGCTCGTGGCGCTGACGGCGATTCTGCCGGCGTCGGTGGCTGCCGCGGCGGGCGACGATCAGATCGTTTGTGTGCCAGCAGTGGATGGCATCAGCTGGGATTGCGTGCCCGGAGCCGACGCGCCGGCACCTGCCGTGTCTCGCAGGCCGGAACCCATCGGCCAAACCCCGGATGCGGATGCTCAGCCGCCCGCTTCGGGGCTGGCTGCCCAACAAGCCGATTCGTCAACCGCAGCGCCGCCGAGCGATGGGCCAATCTCTAACTCGTTAGCGCCAGCTCCGGCTGCCAACGATACGGACCTGTTGCTGAAAGACGCACCCGTGGCGAGCCGTAGCGGCACGCTAGCCGAGCGCCAATGGCGCAGTCGTGAACAGCTGTCAGCAGCGCAGCAGCTTCATATCCCTGAATTCTGCAGCGGCGGCTACACCGAACGTGACTATCCATTGCCGCTGATCGCAGATTCATCCGCGCAGCCCGCTGAAGTGCTGGCGAATCAATTGTCGTTTCAGCGAGGTCGCGATGGCGTCTTCGATGGCGGCGTTGTGCTCACCCAGGGCAATCGCCGCCTGACCACGGCCCAGGCACGCGTCAACGAGGCGAGTCGAGACGTTGTCCTGAGAGGGGGCGTCGAGGTAAGTGAGCCCGGATTGATACTCGAGGCCGGTGAAGCAGATCTCAATCTGAACAGCAAAGCAGGTGAGTTCCGAGACGTTGAGTTTGTGATGCTCGCGGCGCATCTGCGCGGAGAAGCCGCAGCAATCGCCCAGGATGCCGACGCTAACCTCGCCATCGATGGCGTCTCTTTCACCCGCTGCGAGCCGCAATCGAACGTCTGGAGCGTACATGCGCGCTCGCTTGTGGTGGAAGACGGCGCGAATTTCGGCGTCGCGCGAGGGGCGGCGCTGAAGGTGGGCGACGTACCGGTGTTTTACACGCCTTATCTGCGCTTTCCCGTAACGGATGAACGCCTGACGGGCTGGCTGTTCCCGAACATGGGTTATTCGGCTGACGACGGCGTGGACTTTTCAATGCCGTTCTATTGGAACATCGCAGCGAACGCGGACGCGACGATTACACCCAGGCTCATCAGCGAGCGAGGCGTCGGGGTTGAAGCGGAAGGCCGCTATCTAAACACCTGGTCAGAATCGGTGCTGGGCGGCGCGTTTTTGGCCTCGGACGATCTCTACAACGGTGTTATCGACAAAGACGACTTCGATACCAGCACTGGGGACTTCGATCCAGCGGATCGCTGGCTCTACGCGCTGAACCACGACGGTGAGATCGGCAATTTCCGGACTCTGGTCGACTACACAGCCGTCAGTGACAGGGACTATTTTCGCGACCTCGGTTCAGATCTGGGGCTGACGTCAACGAATGAGCTGGAGCGGCGCGGCGAGATTCAGTACTCCGCTGGCGGGCTATTCATGCGCTTGTGGGCGCAGCGATTCCAACGTCTGGATGAGATTGCAGTGGACGCCTACCAGCGGCTACCGGAGTTCGAGGTGACATACGATCGCCGCATCGCTGGTCCGCTCGAGTTCTCTCTCGGCGCTGAGTGGGTGTCCTTCGATCGCGACAATGATGATCTCAGCGGTACCAATGCCATCGTGGGTAACCGTACTCACGTGGAACCGAGGCTGCGTTTGCCTCTGGCCTGGCCGTTCGGTTTCCTTACTACGACCGCTGGTTACCGCTTCACCGAATATGATCTGCGGGATACCCCCGTCGGCATTGACGATGCCCCGGATCGTGGTGTCGCTCTCGGCAGCGTTGATGGCGGCCTGTTCTTCGAGCGGGATCTAACCCTGTTTGATACCGCTGTTATCCAGACTCTGGAGCCGCGCGCCTACTATCTTTATCAGGAATTCGATGATCAATCTGAGCTGCCACGCTTCGACGCCACACAGCTGACTTTTGGCTACGATCAGCTGTTCAGGGACAACCGGTTTTCAGGCATTGATCGAATTGGTGATGCCAATCAGGCGGCGGCGGGTGTCACAACTCGCTTCCTGAACGCGGCAAACGGCCGCGAGTATTTCCGATTCAGTATTGGCGAGATCTTCTATTTTGACGATAGGCGGGTGACCTTGTCGGGCAATCCGACCCAGGATGATCTTCATAACGGTTCTGCAATCGCCAGCACTATGTCGGCGACTTTCGGTAAGATTCGCGTCGCGGGTGACCTTGTCTGGGATCCGTACGACAATGCCGTCGATGAGAGCCGGATACGGGTGTTTTACAAGCGCGATGCCCGACGAATACTGAATATCGGCTACCGCAAGAACGTGCGCTCTCAGATTGAGCAGTTAGAGGCGTCAGCATACTGGCCGTTGCTGAAACGCTACAGCGCGATCGCTCGATTCAATTACGACACGGTTTTCAATCGAACCATCGAGGCCTTTGCGGGTCTTGAGTACAACGATTGCTGCTGGCAGGTTCGCCTGTTCTATCGTCGTTCGGTTGAGAATGACGCCGTCCGAGTGGTCGAGACGGCGGAAACCGACGAAGGAATTTTCATACAGTTTGTCTTCAAGGGCCTGGCCGGCTTTGGCAACACGATCGATTCAGCGATGCAGCGGGGCATACCCGGCTATCGCCCGGAGGAACACAATGGCTTCTTGTAACCCCTTAGTCCGCATTGCTGGCCTGATCATGGCGTGCGCTCTCGGTCAAACTGCACTCGCCAGTCAGGAGCTCGAATCGATCATCGCGGTGGTCGATGATGATGTCGTGCTATCGAGTGAGCTGAATGCTCGGCTCGATATGGTGCGCGCGCAAATCCCGGAGAATGTTCCGGAAGATCAGATCGTCTCCCAGCTTCTCGAACGATTGATCCTCGAACGGTTGCAGATTCAGGAAGCAGATCGTCGCGGCGTGCAGATTGATGATGAGTCCCTGACCCAGGCGGTTGCCGCATTCGCGCAACAGAACCAGATGACTTTGCCGCAGTTTCAACAGGCGCTCGCCGCCCAGGGCACCAGCTATCGGGAGTTTCGTGAGCAGATCCGCATGGAGATGACGATCACTCGCCTGCAACGGAACCTGGTTAACCGCCGCATTCGCGTGAGCGATCAGGACGTTGATGCGATTCTCAACTCGCCCTGGGGCAAAGACCTACTGTCCGATGAATATCGAGTGGGCCACATCCTGCTGACCGCGGAAGCGGGCGCAGATAGCGAGACGATCGATCGAATGCTTGCGGAGGCGCGTAGCATCGTCGCCGAATTGCGCAACGGCGCAGATTTCTGCGAGATGTCGGTAGCCAAATCGGCGAGTTCCCGCGCATTGGAGTGTGGTGATCTGGGCTGGCGCAAGGGTGGTGAACTACCGAGTCTGTTTGCCGAACCTGTGCTGAATCTCAGTGCTGGCGAAACCGCCGAGCCCATTCGATCGGGCGGTAGCGTCCACATTGTGCAGCTGCTGGAGCAGCGTGGCGCGGGTACGCAATCCGAAGAACAGACGAAGGTTCGCCACATTCTCGTATCTCCGAGCGAGATTCAGACGCCGGCCGAAACCCAGGCGCTCAGTCAGTCGCTCTACGAGCAGCTGATGAACGGAGCCGATTTTGAAGCGCTGGCAATCGAGCACTCCGAAGATCCCGGTAGCGCGCTGAACGGCGGCAGCCTCGGCTGGTCGACCGCGAAAAACTTTGTGCCGGAGTTTGGCGCCAACATGGATGCCACCGCGATCGGCGAGATTTCCCGGCCTTTTGAGAGCCAGTTTGGCTGGCATATTCTCAAGGTTGATGACCGCCGTGTCGCCGACCTTTCCGAGGAGACCCGTCGGGATATGGCCTTGCGGTTGCTCGTCAATCGGCGTTTCGAAGAAGAGCTTCAGGAGTGGCTGGAAGAGCTGCGCGATGAGGCCTACGTTGACGTTCGCATATAACAGTCGAAGACCGTCACGCCTGGCCTGCCAATGCTACTGATAAGCGCAGGCGAACCAGCAGGGGTCGGGCCGGACGTCGTTCTCGCTAACGCATCCGTTCTAGCAGCGGACAGCGTCGTGCTGGCGGACATTGATGTGCTCGCGCAGCGGGCGAAGCTTCTGAACCTTGATGTGCCGCTGGTTGAGTCCACGCGGCCGGCGGCCAACGGAAAGCTTGCCGTTTGGCACCACCGAGCACCTGCACCGGTGTCACCTGGTGTTCTGGATCCGGCGAACGCGAGGTATGTCATCGACTGCCTGACCAGTGCAGCTGATGCGTGTGTGGCGGATTCTTCGAATGCGCTGGTTACAGCGCCCATACATAAGGCGACAATCGGTAACGGCGGAATCGAGTTCAGTGGCCACACCGAATACCTGCGCGACCACGCCAAAGCCCTGGACGTTGTGATGTTGTTGGCAACGGATGCCTTGCGCGTAGCTCTAGCGACAACTCACCTACCGCTACGGGCCGTACCAGATGCCATCACCCAGGAATTGCTCGAACGGCGCCTCGGCATTCTTGCCAACGCACTGACGGAACAGTTTGGTATTTCCCGCCCAAACATTGCGGTATGTGGGTTGAACCCACATGCAGGCGAATCCGGGCACATGGGGCGGGAAGAGATTGATGTAATTGAACCCGCGTGCCGCGCACTGCGTGCCCGAGGGATCCAGGTCAGCGATCCTATGCCCGCTGACACCGTATTCGTCGAACATAACCTTGAAGGCGTGGATGCGGTTTTCGCGATGTACCACGATCAGGGATTGCCGGTCCTAAAACATGCAGGCTTTGGTGGCGCGGTCAACGTAACGCTCGGGTTGCCGTACGTGCGCACGTCGGTAGACCACGGTACAGCGGTGGATATTGCTGCCACCGGTCAGGTCGACAGCGGTAGCTTCCTAGCGTCGATTCAGCTCGCTCGCCGGTTGTTGCGGATAGGCTCCAATGCGCGCTCGTAAACGCTTCGGTCAGAATTTTCTGATCGATGACTCGGTGAGTCAGCGCATTGTTGATTCGCTATCGCTGCAGCCTGCCGACCAGGTTATTGAGATCGGCCCTGGCCATGGCGCGTTGACGGCATTGATTGCTGAAGAAGTGCCGGCGTTCACCGCGGTCGAACTGGATCGGGACCTGATTCCCTTTCTACGAGCGAGGTTTGCGGAACTTGATGTGATTTCGGCCGATGTGCTCAAGCTCGACTTTGTCGAGTTGTTCGATGCAGGCTGCGTTCGGCTTCTGGGTAATCTGCCCTACAACATCTCCTCGCCTGTTCTGCTCAAGTTGCTACCGGTCGCGGGCCAGCTGCGCGATGCGACATTCATGTTGCAGCGGGAAATGGCACAACGGCTCGTTGCTGAGCCCGGCAGCAAAGCCTGGGGCAGGCTGGGCGTCCAGATACAGTATGCGTTTGCCGTTGACTGGTTGTTTGAGGTGCCGCCGGAGGCTTTCGATCCACAGCCTAAAGTGACCTCCGCTGTGGTTCGGCTGCGGCCTCGTGTTCCCGACACCGAGGTTGTTGACTACAGCCTTTTCAATCGGCTGCTGACCCTAGCCTTCAATGCGAGAAGAAAAACGTTGCGTAATGGTTTGAAGAGCCTTGCGATCGATTTTTCCTGCCTCGATGCCAGTGAAGATCAGCGGCCCGACACAACAACGCTCGCGCAGTTTGTTGAGCTTGCAAATTGGTGTCACGACAACCCAGCCTGACGATTGGGCGATTACCTGTTGGCAGCTGACTTGCGCAGCGGCGGTTGTGCTCGCACACTCGCCAGAACCTCACACGACACTCACCCATGTCTCGTATTCAGATCACTGTCGTCAGCCGCTATCTGCCCGAACAATCCGAGCCGGATCGGCATGTTTTTGCTTACACGATTCGGCTTCGCAACGTCGGCGTTGAAACGGCGCAACTCCTTCGCCGTTACTGGCGCATCACGGATGCCAATGGTGAGGTTGAAGAGGTGCGAGGTGATGGCGTCGTTGGTGAACAGCCCAGCATCGCGCCGGGCGGCGAGTATGAATACACAAGTGGCGCGATTCTCGAAACTGAAGTCGGTGCAATGGAAGGCCACTACGAGTTTCGCCTGGCCTCCGGCGAAACCTTCAAAGCGCCGATTGCTGCGTTTTCGTTGCGTATGCCGAATTCAGTGCACTAGGGGGCTCAGGAGTGGCGCGCTACGCGGTTGGCGACATCCAGGGCTGTGCGAGCGAGTTCGAGGACCTTCTCGACAAGTTGCGTTACTCACCGTCGACGGATGAGCTGTATCTGCTCGGAGACCTTATCAATCGTGGGCCTGACTCGCTGGCTGCGCTGCGCCGGGCGGAGGCGCTCGATGCCCGCGTTGTGTTGGGTAATCACGATCTGCACTGGTTAGCCATTCGCTTTGGCGGTCACAAGGCCAAACGGCGGGACACGCTCGCAGATCTATCATCCGCTGCGGACAGCGCGAAGCTTGCTGATTGGCTGTTGCGGCAACCGCTGCTGATCGATACCGGCGACTTCGTGTTGACGCATGCTGGTATGCCACCCATGTGGACGCTTGAGCAAGCCTGCGACCTGGCCGGCGAGGTCGCAGCCGTGATCGCTGGTCCCGCGCGAGCCCGCGCCAGCTATTTCGAGCAGATGTACGGAAGCCAGCCGGATCGCTGGCGAGACGATCTGTCTGGTATGGATCGATTGCGTTGCATCACCAACTACTTCACCCGCATGCGTTTCATTGATGACAGTGGACGGCTGGATTTTGAGTCCAAAGGTAGTGCTAAAGATGCGCCCGACGGCTACCGACCTTGGTTTGAGGTGCCACGAGCGCAGTCGCTGCAGCGACAGATAGCGTTCGGTCATTGGGCGGCCATTATGGGCGAGAGCAGCTCTCGAGGCGTCCATGCCCTGGACACCGGATGCGTGTGGGGGCAACGGCTCACCGCGCTGAATCTGGACTCCCTCGAACGCGTGTGGGTTCCCTCTCAATCCTGATCGTAGGATTGTCTGCAGGTCGACAGGCCCCGGAATGTTTTCAGCGACTCACCCTCTAAGCAACAGAGCCGTCGAGCCCTGCGCTACTGGCGCATCCGCGGAACTGGGCTAATTTCAATATAGACCCCGGCAATCGCTCGGCTTGCAGTCTCTGCTCGTTGAATCGTTCAACTGCAGTGAGGCCCTACGCAATCAGGAGGCAAGCATGGGTGTGTTTGAGAGTTTTCAGTCTCGATTCGAGGCAACGGCGCAGGAAGAGTTTTCGCTGCAGGAGTACCTGGAGCTGTGTAAGGCAGACCCCACGGCCTACGCCAGCGCAGCGGAACGGCTGCTCCTCGCGATAGGCGAGCCTGAGTTTGTCGACACGGCAAAAGATGCTCGACTGTCCCGAATATTCTCCAACAAAGTCATCAAGCGTTACCCGGCCTTCGCCGATTTCTACGGCATGGAAGATGCTGTCGAACAGATTGTGTCGTTCTTCCGACACGCAGCTCAAGGGCTCGAAGAACGTAAACAGATTCTTTACCTACTTGGGCCGGTTGGCGGTGGCAAGTCGTCCCTGGCGGAGAAGCTCAAGTCGCTGATGCAGCGGATGCCGTTCTACGCGATCCAGGGCTCGCCTGTGAACGAATCGCCACTGGGTTTGTTTGATCCGTCAGAGGATGCCCGCATTCTCGAAGAAGACTACGGCATTGCCAGTCGTTACCTGCGCAGTGTCATGAGCCCCTGGGCTGCCAAGCGGTTACACGAGTTTGGCGGTGACATTTCTCAGTTCCGGGTAGTGAAGCTGTACCCGTCGATCCTGGATCAACTCGCCATTGCCAAAACCGAGCCTGGCGATGAAAACAATCAGGACATATCGGCGTTGGTCGGTAAGGTCGATATCCGCAAACTGGAGGACTTTGAGCAGAACGATCCCGATGCCTATAGCTACTCCGGATCGCTGTGTCGTGCCAATCAGGGGCTGATGGAATTTGTTGAGATGTTCAAGGCGCCAATCAAGGTGCTGCATCCCTTGCTAACCGCCACGCAGGAAGGAAATTTCAACGGCACGGAAGCCATCGGCGCCATGCCGTATGACGGCATTGTGCTGGCGCACTCGAACGAGAGTGAGTGGCAATCGTTTAAGAACAACAAGAACAACGAAGCGTTCATCGACCGCGTGTCGATCGTGAAGGTTCCTTACTGCCTGCGGGTGACGGATGAGATCCGCATATACGAGAAGCTCATCGAGAACAGCTCACTCGCACATGCGCCCTGTGCACCGGACACGCTGCGCATGCTTGCCCAGTTTTCCGTGCTGTCGCGTCTTGCTGAACCCGAGAACTCGAACCTGTATAGCAAGATGCGAATCTATGACGGTGAGAACCTGAAAGATACGGATCCCAAAGCCAAGACGCTGCATGAATATCGCGATGCCGCTGGCGTAGAGGAGGGCATGAGCGGTCTGTCGACGCGGTTTGCCTTCAAGATTCTGTCGCGCGTTTTCAACTTCGACCCCGTGGAAGTGGCGGCCAATCCCGTACACCTGATGTATGTGCTCGAACAACAACTCGAACAGGAGCAATTCCCGGACGAATCCCGTGAGCGACTCGTGCGCATCATTAAGGAATACCTTGCGCCCAAGTATGTCGAGTTCATTGGCAAAGAGATTCAGACAGCCTACCTCGAATCCTATTCGGAGTATGGCCAGAACATATTCGACCGCTATGTCACCTATGCAGACTTCTGGATTCAGGATCAGGAATATCGGGACCCGGAAACGGGCGATATTCTCAACAGAAGCACGCTCAACGAAGAGCTTGAGAAAATTGAGAAACCCGCCGGAATCTCGAACCCCAAAGATTTCCGCAACGAGATCGTCAACTTTGTGCTGCGCGCCCGCGCAAACAATGGCGGTGACAACCCTACCTGGCAAAGCTACGAGAAGCTTCGTTCAGTCATTGAGAAGAAGATGTTCTCGAATACGGAAGATCTGCTGCCAGTGATCTCCTTCAACGCCAAGTCATCGAGCGACGATCAGAAGAAACACGATGATTTTGTCGCCCGGATGGTGGATCGGTCATACACAGAGAAACAGGTCCGGCTTCTGGCTGAGTGGTATCTGCGCGTTCGCAAGAGTCAGTAGCGCGGAGCACAGCTTATGAGCTACGTCATAGATCGCCGGTTGAACTCCAAGAACAAGAGCTCGGTGAATCGCCAGCGCTTTCTGGAGCGCCATCGCAAACATGTGCAAAGAGCCGTGCGTGATGCGATTGATCGTCGCAGCATTCAGGACATGGAGCGGGGCGAGGAAGTCTCGATTCCGGCCGAGGACCTTAACGAGCCGCAGTTTCAGCATGGTCAGGGCGGGCGGCGCGGCGCTGTGCACCCGGGAAACAAGGAGTTTGTTGCCGGAGATCGGCTAAAGCGTCCGGACGGCGGTGGCGCGGGTGCTGGTGGTCAGGCGTCAAATAGCGGCGAGGGCGAGGATAATTTTGCGTTTGAAATATCGTCCGAGGAGTTTCTCAACTACCTCTTTGAAGACCTTGAACTGCCGAATCTGACGAAGCGACACCTCGCTGGCAATGATAGCTTCCGCTATGAGAACGCTGGTTTCAGCAGTGATGGCGTGCCGGCGAAGCTGTCCATAGCGCGCACGTTTCGAGCTGGCAAGGCGCGACGCATCGCACTGACTGGCGTGGCTCGAAAGCGACTCGCTATCGCTGAGCAGGAGTTGGCCGATGCGCTTGCCCGTTCTGATGAGCTTGGTGAGCGGCGCTGGCAGGAAGAAATCAAACGGCTCAAGCGCAGGTTGTCCTGTGTGCCGTTTCTGGACAACAACGACCTGCGCTACAACCTGCATGTTAAGAAGCCGGTGCCGAGCTCGAGGGCGGTCATGTTTTGTCTGATGGACGTGTCCGGGTCGATGGATCAGGAGACAAAGGACGTCGCCAAACGTTTTTTCCTGCTGCTGTATCTGTTTCTTAAGCGAAGCTACGAGAAAACCGAAGTCGTATTCATTCGCCATCACACAACGGCGAAAGAAGTCGATGAGCAGGAATTCTTCTACTCACGGGAAACGGGTGGCACGGTTGTTTCCAGTGCGCTACGCCTCATGGCTGAGATTATCGAGGAACGCTACGCACGAGATGGCTGGAACATATACGGCGCCCAGGCGTCTGACGGTGATAACTGGAACGATGATTCGCCGATCTGCTCATCGTTGCTTGAAGAGACGCTGCTCCCTGCTGTGCAGCACTTCGCCTATGTCGAGATCACCCGGCGCAATCCACAAGCACTGTGGCACGCGTATGAATCACTAGCGCAGCAGCGACCTGATGCCTTTGCGATCCGCCGATTAACCCAGGCGAGTGAGATCTACCCGGTGTTCAGAGACCTGTTTGCTCGCCAGCAGGCGCGTGCGCTATGAGAGATCTCACCGAGAATGGTAACGATTGGACGTTCGAACTCATCAATGAGTTTGATGCCCATATTGGCCGCCTGGCTGAGCGGCACGGGCTGGATACCTATCCCAATCAGATCGAGGTCATCCGCTCGGAGCAGATGATGGATGCTTATGCATCGGTTGGTATGCCGATTGGCTACAACCACTGGAGCTACGGCAAACAGTTCATTGACGTACAGCAGAAATACAACCGAGGCCATATGGGCCTTGCCTACGAGATCGTGATCAACTCGAACCCGTGCATCTCCTACCTGATGGAAGAGAACACGTTAACGATGCAGGCGCTGGTCATCGCGCACGCCTGTTATGGCCATAACTCATTCTTCAAAGGCAACTATCTATTTCGCACCTGGACCGATGCGACGGCAATCATCGACTATCTGGCCTTCGCCAAGCAGTACGTTAGCCGCTGCGAAGAACGCCACGGCGTGAAGGAAGTGGAGCAGATTCTGGATTCCTGTCATGCGCTGATGAGTTACGGCGTGGACAGGTACAAACGTCCTTATCCGATTTCCGCCGAGGAGGAACGGCGCCGGCAGACCGAGCGTGAAGCGTATGTGCAGCAGAACGTGAATGATCTGTGGCGAACAATCCCGAAGGCTGCGGTGATGGATCAGGCGCAGGACGATGTATTTCCGGCGGAGCCGCAGGAAAACCTGCTCTACTTCATCGAGAAACATGCACCGCTACTGCAACCGTGGCAGCGCGAACTGGTTCGTATCGTTCGTAAGGTCGCGCAGTACTTCTACCCCCAGCGCCAGACTCAGGTGATGAACGAGGGTTGGGCCAGCTTCTGGCATTACACGCTCCTCAATGACCTGTTCGATGAAGGCGTTGTGGGCAATGGCTTCATGATGGAGTTTCTGACCTCGCACACAAATGTGGTCAGTCAGCCCGACTTCGACAGCCCTTACTACAGCGGCATCAATCCATACGCATTGGGTTTTGCGATGTATCGGGATCTGCGTCGTGTGTGTGAGGCGCCAACGGACGAGGACAGGCAATGGTTCCCGGATTTCGCCGGTGCACCCTGGCACGAGGTGCTGCAAGGGGCGATGAGAGACTTCAAAGATGAGAGTTTCATCGAGCAATTCCTGTCACCGCAGGTGATGCGGGACTTTCGCCTGTTCGCTTTGATTGATGACGACGCTGACAGCGAGATAGAGATAGCGGCGATTCACGACGCCTCCGGCTACCGGGATGTTCGCCAGCGTTTGTCCAGGCAATACAATCTGGGTGATCGTGAACCCAATATTCAGGTTGCCCATGTTGATCTGCGCGGCGATCGGAGCCTGCACTTGCGGCATGGGCAGCACAATCGACGCGGCCTCGATGACGACTCCACTAAAGAGGTGCTCCGTCATGTGCACCGGCTTTGGGGTTTTCCCGTGCACCTTGAATCCTGTTGGCAGGGCGAGATTGCACAGTCTTTCCGAAGTCCGGCCGAGTCATCTGCAGCCTAGGCAGTCACTGATCCCCCGAGGGTAGCGCACGCGCACTCCCGTTTAACCGCGAGCAAGCGATATAGTGCTGCCAGCAGGAATCGGGAGCTATTTGGTTGCAGTGTTACCTCGTGGGCGGGGCCGTTCGAGACGAGCTGTTGGGCCGCGCTGTAAAAGAGCGTGATTGGGTAGTGGTCGGTGAGACCGCTGAGGCCATGCTGCGTGCAGGCTTTACTCAGGTGGGCCGAGATTTCCCTGTTTTTCTGCACCCTCAGAGCAAAGAAGAGTATGCATTAGCCCGTACTGAGCGGAAGACGGGGCCGGGCCACACGGGCTTTACGGTACACGCAGATCCTTCCGTCACTCTCGAAGAGGACCTGATCAGGCGCGACTTGACGATCAATGCGCTTGCCCAGGCAGAGGACGGAGCGCTCATTGATCCGTTCGGTGGCCAGCGTGACCTGCAGGCGCGATTGCTGCGGCATGTCAGCGAGGCATTTTCGGAAGATCCACTGCGCATCTTCCGCCTTGCGCGATTCGCCTCCCAGCTGAACGGCTTTGAGGTAGCTCCCGAAACCGCTGATCTCGTGCGATCGATGGCGGCAGCCGGCGCGACGCTTGAGCTTCCAGCGGAGCGCGTCTGGCAGGAATTCCGCAAATCTCTGGGCGGTGTCCAGAGCCAGCGCTTCTGGCAGGTTCTGGAAGAATTGAATGCCCTGGAGCCGTGGTTTGCTGAGTTGGCCGGGCTGCAGGCGCCACCATCGGACATTGCCGCTGACGATCGATTTGTCGCGCTAGGCATCCAGCTGTCGCCGGAACAGGCCGTCCAGCTTGCCGCACGTTTGAAGGTGCCGAACGATGAGCGAGCGTTGATCGAGCAGGTGGCGCGACACGGGCGAAAGATTGTCGAGCTAATTCATGTGAGCGATGCTCCCAGTGCGGTAGCGCTTGCATCGCTTTTGCAGAACCTGGGCGCTCTTCGTCAGGGCGATCGTTTCACGCGGTTGAGCGCAGTCCTTGCGTCCCTTTTCCCCAATGGCGCGGCCCGCCTGGCCCAGTTGAGCGACCTGGTCGTTGAGTTGAGAGGAATTGGTGCTGCCTCGGTTGTGAGCGCCGAGGCGCAGCAGCCACCCACCGGCAAGGCGCTAGGCGAAGCAATAACTGCGGCGAGGCTTGCTCAGGTAGAGAGGTGGCTCAAGGCCCCTCAATGATGACTCCGACCGTTTCCGCATTCTCAACCGCCTCGGGTTTGGCAACAGAAACGCGATAGCTCACCACCCCAAACTCGCGGCGCAGAAGCTCACCCACGCTGCGGGCAATGGTTTCGATGAGTTGGAACCGTGACGCGGTTACGAAGTCGGTGATTCGCTCGCAGATCGCCCCATAGTCCAGAGCGTCTTCAAGTGCATCGGTTGTTCCCGGGGTCGCAACATCAGCAGTCATGTCAATGTCGAACAACAGCGGCTGTGTCCGATGCCGTTCATGCTCATAGACCCCCACGATCGTGTTGACGCGCAGGCCTCGAATAAAGATACCGCTCATTTGCCGCTTCCCGTTGTTAGCTCGCATCAACCGTGAGTGTGTCCAGTGGCCAGCGAGCACGAACTCTCACGCCGAGAGGGGCCGTATTCCCTCGCTGCCATTGGTGCCAGCCAGCGTAGGCGATCATGGCACCATTGTCCGTGCACAGACTGATGGGTGGGTAAATCACCTCGGCGCTGAGTTGTTCTGCCAACTCACCACGCAGCCGTTTGTTCGCCGCCACGCCACCAGCCAGGATTAGCTGGTCCACATCGTGTTGCTCAATTGCGCGGCGGCACTTGATGGTGAGCGTATCGACGACAGCTTCTTCGAATGCGTAGGCAATGTCGCTTATCGTCTGGCTATCTATCTCGCTGTGATCATCCCGATGCTGATTGATTGTTGTCAGTGCGGCCGTTTTCAAGCCCGAGAAGCTGAAATCAAGCCCTGGTCGGTCGACCATTGGCCTTGGAAACCGGAAGCGGCCGGGCTGTCCCGCCAACGCCGCGTTTGCGATTGCCGGACCACCTGGATAGCCGAGCGCTAGCAGTTTTGCGGTTTTATCAAACGCCTCGCCGGCGGCGTCGTCAACGGATTCGCCGATCACTTCGTAGTGGCCGATCTGGTGCGCTTTGACAAGCAGGGTGTGTCCGCCGGACACCAGTAACGCTATGAATGGAAAGCGAATATTGAATTTCGGGTCGAGAAGGGGGGCGAGCAGGTGTGCCTCCATATGGTGTACTTCTATACCCGGTACACCCAGGCTCCAGGCGAGGCTGCGGCCGAAGCCCGCACCCACCATTAACGCGCCGAGAAGTCCCGGCCCAGCGGTGTAAGCCACCGCGTTCACATCGCTTAAGTCTCTCTTGGCGTCCGCCAGCAGTTTCTGTGTCAGCGGGACAATTTTCCGAATGTGATCCCGGGATGCGAGTTCAGGCACGACGCCGCCATAGGCCGCGTGCAGGTCGATCTGACTGTGGATAACGTCGCCGATTAAGCCCTCTTTGTCGTCGAAAAGGGCTAAACCTGTCTCGTCACAGGAGGTTTCGATACCTAGTATGAGCATGGTCTAACCTTGCGTGTCAGGGTCACGAATGCAGTGGCTTGGGAATGAGTTTGCAGACCAACGACTTTGGCTCTGCCCCTATCTGCCCCTACCTGTCACTCAAGAGGCACCCGTGTTCGCAGGGCCGCGACTGCCGTGATTTAAGGGGTTTTACTGGCGGCCTCGTTCCAGTAAACTTCGCGCCCTCTTTTAGCACAGTGCTGGGACAAGGCATATATGCCGAGCGTTAAAGTCAAAGAAAACGAGCCGTTCGACGTAGCTCTTCGTCGTTTCAAGCGATCCTGCGAGAAAGCTGGCGTTTTGAGCGAAGTACGTCGCCGCGAGTATTACGAGAAGCCAACGACAGTGCGCAAGCGCAAAGCTGCTGCTGCCGTGAAGCGCCACATCAAGAAGTTGCAGCGCGAGTCGCGACGGTTCGAGAAGTCGCACTAGGTAAATCGCCGCGTCGTCGTTACCTGCCGCCGGTGGCGTAACGTCGAGTTTTCGCGCCAACGAAGTACGGCCGAAACGATTTAGCGAAGTAGCGATGTAGCGAATAAATGGCGCATGGTGACATGCGCGATGAAAGCCCCACTGGTACGCCACTGGGGCTTTTTGCGTGTTTCTGGCCAGCGACTTGTAACGCTGGCGTCGGTACACGACGAATCTGAACGAAATGACACGAGGGGTGCACAGCAGATGAGTGATAGCGAGCTCAAAGCGGCGGTGGCGGAAGCAACCAAGAGCGCCATGAAGGCGCGTGACAAGGCGCGCGTGGGTGTGCTGCGACTGGTTACCTCCGAGATCAAACGTGCCGAGATCGACGGCGGCGCGAGCCTTGATGAAGACGCGACGATCGCCGTGCTGACCCGGATGCTGAAACAGCGTCGGGACTCATTGACGCAATACACCGAGGCCGGGCGAACTGATCTTGCTGATCAGGAAGCCTTCGAGATCGGGGTGATCACTGAGTTCATGCCCGCGCAGCTGAGCGACGCCGAGATTGAGGGCATGGTCCGCGCAGCAGTTGAGGAGACAGGCGCTGCATCCATGGCAGACATGGGCAAAGTCATGGGTGTGCTTAAGCCTAAGCTGGCCGGGAAGGCGGATATGGGCAAGGTCAGTGCGCTCGTGAAAGCAAATATCGCAAGCTAATCCTGCCGCAGGGCACAGACCGGCCAGCCTTTGGCGTATTCTGTCGCTATGGCTGGCCTCATTCCCCAGGATTTCATCAACGAGCTAATCAATCGCGTCGACATCGTCGAAGTGGTTGGCTCGCGCATGGAGCTCAAAAAAAAGGGTAAGAGTCACGTCGGGCTCTGTCCGTTTCACACTGAGAAAACTGGCTCCTTTAACGTGGTCAGCGATAAGCAGTTCTACCACTGCTTCGGCTGCGGTGCATCCGGCACGGCGCTTACCTTTCTACTCGAACACGATCGGCTGGACTTCGTCGAAGCGGTTGAGACCCTGGCGGCTTCGGTCGGTATGGAGGTGCCGCGCGAGGCCGGGCGCTCCTCTCGGCGCAAGCCCGACGCAGACCTCTACCAGGTGCTCGAATCGGCGACTCGTTTTTTTCGCAGCAGCCTGCGCGACTCGCCGGATGCGATTGCCTATCTTAAAGGGCGGGGTTTGACGGGCGAAGTCGCTCGAGACTTTGGCGTCGGTTACGCCCCGGATAGCTGGGATGGGCTGCGCAACGCGTTAGCGGATGTGCCGCTTGCGAAACTCAGAGCGACGGGGTTGGTCAGCGAAAATGAATCTGGTCGAACCTACGATCGGTTTCGCGGCAGGATCATGTTTCCGATACGCGATACGCGCGGCCGCACGATCGCCTTTGGTGGCCGGGTTCTTGATGGCGGTGAACCCAAGTATCTGAACTCCCCGGAAACTGAGCTCTTTCACAAAGGCCAGGAACTCTATGGGCTATTCGAGGCCCGTCGAGCGGTGCGCGAGATTGATCGCTTCGTTCTTGTGGAGGGCTACATGGACGTTGTCGCACTGGCACAAGCCGGTGTCCCGACCGCAGTTGCAACCCTCGGTACAGCTTCGTCCGACACTCACTTCAACAAGCTCTACCGCTTCACGTCGGAGATCGTCTGCTGTTTTGACGGTGACCGGGCTGGCCGCGCCGCCGCCTGGAAGGCGATGCAGAATGCACTTGGCAGTCTCAAAGACGGCCGGCAGCTCAAGTTCCTTTTTCTGCCCGATGGCGAAGACCCGGACACCATGGTGCGCAAAGAGGGGCTCGACAAGTTCAGGCAGCGCCTCGACGGCGCTCTGCCGTTGTCAGACTATTTCTTCAACGAACTCACCTCAGCCGTGGATCTGACCAGCCTTGAGGGTAAGGCTCGGCTTGCAGAGATGGCGAAGCCCCATCTGTCGCAATTGCCTGACGGTGTGCTGCGTCAGCTCCTGTATGGGCGACTGGCCGCGCTAACCGATCTGGCAAGCGGCCAGCTTGGTGCGGACGCTGGTCAGGCGCGAGGTCCGAGGCATAGTTGGCAGGATGAGAGCCCGCAGAATAGCCCGGATTACCCAGAGCAGCCTGATTGGCTCGACGAAGGCCCGCCAAGTCTGGATCCGCTGTCGCGCAGGGTATTGTCAGCGGTTCTGCGACTGCCGACATTCCTTAGCCTTCTGGATGATGACAGTAAAGATGCTCTGCTCGGCTATGTAGCCGAAGAAGAGGGTGTTTTGGCCGAAGTTGTGCGATTTTTTGCGAAGAACGATGGGGCTGACGTGGCCGATCTTCTCGGCTACCTGATGGGTGATCCAGCGCATGCCGTGGTGGTTGACGTTCTGGACGAGGTCACCCCGGTTAGTGGCGCGAGTTCCCTGCTCGGCGAACTCACTGACGGTATCGCAGGCCTTGTTGCCCGGCGCGAGCGCAGGGCTCGCGGCGCATTGCTTGCGCGTATGCGGGAGGAGGGCTCAACGGAGGCGCTGGCCGAGCTTATGGCGAGAAAGCGGCGAGGTGGTGATCAGGAATCCGCTTGAAAACGCCGCGTTCTGGCCGCACATAGGTCTCTGAGGCCGTGGCTTGGCCGGCTGGAATTGCCGCAGATTTCAGGCGTTTGTCAGCCAAGACAGGTGGTTGAAAGTGGCCGCTTGTGGGTATAATCCGCGGCTCACTTGTGCCGCCCATCGCTCTGGTTACGTCGCGCTTCAAGCGCGCACCGGCTCGCCCTGTATGTCTGGGCACCTGCGGACAGGTGGTAGAACTGTCGTTTGCTCACCGCTTCGGGTTGGTTGTGCCAATTGAATTAGGTCGAGTACATCGAGCGAGCAGTTTTTACCTAACGCAAAGCGCTACAACCGTTGCAGCACGCTGCAACGGGAAATATTGATACCCGGTTACCGCCGGGGACGTCCGGCGACCGCCGGCGACAACAGCATCCGGGAGCCATACCCGGTAGGGGTGACATGAGCGATAAACAGCAGTCTCGTCTGAAGGAACTCATTGCTCGGGGCAAAGAGCAGGGTTACATCACATACGCAGAGGTCAACGACCATCTGCCGGACGACATCTCCGATCCGGATCAGATCGAAGACATCATCCGCATGATCAATGACATGGGTATTACGGTGTATGAGAACGCACCGGATGCCGATGAGCTGTTGTCTGCGGAGCAGACCGCAGCGGACGAGCTTGCCGCTGAGGAAGCAGCTGCCGCGCTTGCCGCCGTTGAAAACGAAGCCGGTCGCACGACAGATCCCGTGCGCATGTACATGCGCGAGATGGGTACCGTCGAGCTGCTGACCCGCGAAGGTGAGATCGCCATCGCCAAGCGCATCGAAGAGGGCATTCGCGATACGTTGTATGCGCTCGCCGAGTTCCCCGGCCCCTGCGAATACATCATCGACAAATACGCAGAGGTGGTGAAAGAGGACAAGCTTGCCGATCTGTTGGTGGGGTATCTCGATCCCGCGGAACACGTGCCGCCTGCGGCGCAAGTAGGGCCCGACAGCAAGAAAGACGACGATGACGATGAAGGCCCGAAAGGCCCGGATCCAGTCGAAGCCAAAAAGCGTTTCACCGCGCTCAAGCGCCAGTACAACAAGACCATGAAGGTGCTGGCTGACGGTCGCACCAGCAAAGAAGCTCGCAAAGAAATCGACAAGCTGGGCGAGGCGTTCTGCTACTTCAAGCTGGTACCCAAGCACTACGACATGATTGTTGGCATGGCTCGAGATGCTCTGCGAGAAGTTCGTAAGCACGAGCGCGGCATCATGATGCTCGTCGTGCGTCAGGCGCGTGTACCGCGTTCTGAGTTTCTCAAGGTGTTTCCTGGCAATGAAGTCAGCGTTACCTGGGTTAACAAGCTGATCAAAGCGAAGAAGGATTATTCCTCCGGTGTCGACGCTGCCAAAGACGAGATTGCTCGTCTGCAGAAGCGTCTGAAGACCGTGGTTGCCGCAACGGGCTTGACCGTCGCCGAGATTAAAGACATCAACCGTCGTATGTCGCTCGGTGAAGCCAAGGCTCGCCGCGCCAAGAAGGACATGGTTGAGGCGAACCTGCGTCTGGTGATCTCGATCGCCAAGAAGTACACCAACCGTGGGCTTCAGTTCCTGGATCTGATCCAGGAAGGCAACATCGGCCTGATGAAAGCCGTCGACAAATTTGAGTATCGCCGCGGCTACAAGTTCTCCACGTACGCAACCTGGTGGATTCGCCAGGCGATCACGCGCTCGATTGCGGACCAGGCTCGCACCATTCGTATCCCGGTGCACATGATCGAAACCATCAATAAGCTCAACCGGATCTCCCGGCAGATGCTGCAGGAGATGGGCCGAGAGCCAACACCGGAAGAGTTGGGTATCCGTATGGAGATGCCCGAAGAGAAAGTGCGCAAGGTTCTGAAGATTGCGAAAGAGCCGATCTCCATGGAAACGCCCATTGGTGATGATGAAGACTCACATCTGGGTGACTTCATTGAAGATCAGTCCATCGGCTCTCCTGTGGAACTCGCCACGGGCGAGGGTCTGCGTGAGGCTACCCGAGAGGTTCTGGCCGGCCTGACCGCTCGCGAAGCCAAGGTGCTGCGCATGCGCTTCGGTATCGACATGAACACCGACCACACCCTCGAGGAAGTGGGTAAACAGTTCGATGTCACGCGTGAACGCATCCGACAGATAGAGGCGAAAGCCCTGCGCAAGCTGCGCCACCCGAGCAGAAGCGAGCACCTGCGCAGCTTCCTCGACGAATTTGGTCAGGAGCGAGGCGGCGGTAACAACGCCTGATTCTGCGGACACAGCAACCGCGACGCTCAATCAAAGCCCGCTCCGTGCGGGCTTTGTTGTATCTGTCTGGAGAAATTGCCCACGAGGTGATCAGCAGGCATCAAAGCGTTACCGCCGTCGCGGCGGTCGGGGTTACAATCAACAGCTGAGGGCCTATAGCTCAGTTGGTTAGAGCAGTGGACTCATCTGAAATGGTGCGTTCGGTTAGTAACAATCGAAATGAACGGGATGAATTCAGGGGAACCGTCTTCGCACAGCGCTAAGCTGTACGTCCGGCAATCCTGAGCCAAGCTCGCGGTACACCGCGAGAAGGTGCAGAGACTACCTGAGGGCTGGCTTGCCAAGTGCCCTTAATGACAGGCTAGAGCGTCCCGCGCCCCACCGCCGACTATGCAGCCAAGCCTCCACCGTGAGGCTGGTTTCGGATGTTGGCGAGGGTGATGAGATAGTCCGCACTCGGGGGAAACTCCGGGGTTATGTGAATCCATTGGTCCCAGGTTCGAGTCCTGGTGGGCCCACCATGTTGCTGTGTCGGTCATGGAATGCTGCCTTGAAAACGTCCCCGTTGAACACATCAAAGCACAGAGCGAGCGTCTGCCACGCCACGATATCTCCAGAGCTCGCTAGATGAATATCTTCGGCGAGGTGCCGTGGCACGACCGCATCTGGCGCAACGGTGTTCTGATCGTCGTTTGTCTGGTGTCGGTGTTGCTCCTTTCCTCTCAGAGCGCAGCCAGTTATGGCACCTACATACTCGCGCTTTCAATGCTCTTTGGGTTCTCCGCATGGAAAGACGTGTTCCAGGTCCGGCTGTGCTGGCTGATTGTGGCGCTGATCGGCTATCTAAGCCTCTCCTCATTCTGGTCTGAACCTTTCGAGTTCCGAGAGTTCGTATCGGTTGCCACGCGCGGACTGCTGACGTTCCTGTTTGTCGTAGCGCTTGCCGAGTGCCAGTTGAGAGGTCAGTTGCAGCGTTGGTTGGGTAGAGCTTTTGCGGTTGTCGGTTTCGTTGCGGTGGTGGCGGCGATCGTCGTCTTTTTCGTTGAAGCTCCGCAGGATGGCCGATTAAACGGACTCGGGCAGTTGGACAATCATGTGGTTGCTGCGTTGGTTTGGGCGGTGTTGATCGTTTTTGCACTGCACCTCATTCTGCGCGAACCATCAGGTAGCTGGAAGCTACTCGGCTGGCTGAGCCTGTGCGCGTACGTGTTTGCGGTGGTGCTGTCCGATTCGCGCACGGCGTGGATTGCAGCGCTGTTAGGGAGCGTGACCTACGTCCTGGCCAGTTTCCTGAATTCGGCGCAGCGCTTTACTCAACTGGTAGTAGCCGTAGGCGTGTTGGTTTTTGTTTTGGTATGCCTAGCAGCGATTGTCCCGGGCCTTGCGGACTTGCTGTTTCCACGGGGATGGAGTTTCCGGCCGGAGATCTGGCAGGCGTCTTTGGAGAAGATAGGTTCTAGTGGATGGCTGTTCGGGCTTGGTGTGCTTACTAGTGACGATTTCCCAATTGACGGAATAGTGTTTGCGCATTCGCACAACATGTACCTGTCGGTCCTTTATCAAGGTGGCATTGTCGGCCTCGGCCTTTTTCTCTTAGTTCTTTTCGTAACAGCGAGTACATTTTTACGGTTTTTCGTGGATCAAGACTCTAAACTTGGCCTCAGCATTCTTACGGTCGCTGCGTCCGCTTACTTGCTTGATGGGCATGAACTGATCGATAAAGTTGGAGATACGTGGTTTTTGGTGTGGATGCCTGTAGGGCTTGCGATGGGGTTGGCTTGGCGACCTGAAACTACGCCTGCAGAATCATATGAGTAGGTGGCGCCTTTCTATGCGCTCTTTTTTACAATGCTAGCTAGTGCGCGTTTCGACGTGCTGAGGAATCGTAATGTCACGGAAGGTGAGACCCGTAGTATTGTGCGGCGGGATGGGATCGCGACTTTGGCCGCTTTCACGTAAGGCATACCCAAAGCAGTTCTTGTCGCTAATTGGTGAGAAAAGCCTGTTCGAAGCGACTGTTGAGCGTGTGGTCCAGCTGGGCGAGTTGCCTCCAATCATTGTGTGTGGTGAGGCACACCATTTCACGGTGTCGCGCCAGATAGCATCTTTAGGATACAAGGACATTCAGCTAATCGTTGAACCGGTTGCTCGAGACACCGCAGCGGCGATAGCCCTGGCTGCTGAGCACCGTAAAGAATCTGACGAAATCCTTCTCGTCGTGCCGTCCGATGCATACATCGCTGATTCAGAAGCGTTTCGGGACGCCGTCCGGTCGGCAGCCGATTGCTCGGAGAAGGGCGGCATGGTCGTTTTTGGTGTTAAACCGGAGTTTGCCAGCACCGCCTATGGCTACCTTCAACATGCGATGGGCGCATTAGATGCGCCGAGCTTTTCTGTCGAGAAATTCGTAGAGAAACCTCAGCAAGACGTCGCCGAAGAGTACTTCGGATCCGGACGCCACTTGTGGAACGCGGGTATGTTCCTCTTCGACCCTGACACGTACCTCATGGAATTGGCCCGTCATCGGCCTGATATCGTCAACGCTTGCGAAGTTGCAATGGCATCTGCAAACCATACGGGTTCAACGATTCGCCCGAGTCGACTTCCTCTCGAGCCAATTTCTGGCGAATCGGTGGACTACGCTGTGATGGAGCGGGCTGCGAACGTCACTGGAGTGGTGCTCGATACGCCATGGAGTGATCTAGGATGTTTTGACGCCATTGGCAGAATTGCCCCTAAGGATGTCGATGGAAATTATCGGGTTGGTGATGTGCAAGCCGTTGGCACTTCCGACTCTGTAATCTTATCCCATGATCGATTGGTCTCAGTTCTAGGGATGAGCAATGTGGTAGTCGCTGAGACGTCTGACGCTGTCCTTGTGGCGGATCGTTCACGAGCCCAGGACGTGAAAGTGATTGTTGAAGCGCTTGAACGGGACAGCAGGTCAGAGAGCGAGAACCACCGCAAAGTTCAGCGACCATGGGGAAGTTATGAATCGCTAACAATGGCCCCTGGCTTCCAGGTAAAGCGAATTGTCGTTGATCCTGGCGAAAGCTTGTCTTTGCAGTCACATGAACATAGATCCGAGCATTGGATCGTAGTCAAGGGGCTGGCGAGGGTCACAAAAGGTGAGATGGAGTTTGATCTAGAACCGAATCAAAGCACTTACATCGAAGCTGGAGAGATTCATCGGCTCGCGAACTTTGGCGAGGAGCAGGTGGAATTGGTAGAGGTGCAGGTCGGCGCGTATCTCGGAGAAGATGACATCAAGCGCTACGATGATAAATACGGTCGAACCGCCTAGTATACGAAAAGGCTGAGGCAAGGGTTTGGTAGAGCCTAGCTCGGGTGAGGTTCGCTAAGAAGCCCTCGATATAAGCGGGTATAGGCCTCACCCATTGTCTTGCCGGTGAACAATCTTTCGAAACGAGCGCGTGCGTTTGTACCGTAAGACTGGGCGAGTTGGGCATCTTGCCACAACGTATCAAGTGCTGCGCGAAGCGATGATGGCGAGCCAGGAGTGACGACGAGACCTGTAGTTTTGTGCTTGTTTACGAGGCTAGTACCTGTGCCGACTTCTGTGGAGATCATTGGTTTCGCGTGCATGCTACTTTCGAGAAGCGTGACACCAAAAGCCTCTGCTCTCAAATACGATGGGAAAACGACGCCTCGACAGAGTTTGAATAAGGACTGCTTTTCAAGATCGCTGACATGTCCAGCGAAGTGGACGTTACCCAAGCCAAGTTTCGCCGCTTGCTTTTCTAACTCCGCTTTATTGGGGCCTGAGCCTGCGATCACAACGTCGAACGGAGCACCTTTTATTGCATCAAGCAGTATATGTAGTCCTTTGTAATAACGAAGAACCCCGACGAACAAGAAGAAGTTTCGCCCGTACTGTGTCTCCGTTTGTCGAACATCCGAGTCAGAACAATTTGGATAAGACGTCTCATCTAGTCCGATGGGGATGACTTCCACCTTTTCTGCGTAACGTGGGAGTACCATGCTGGACGCGAAGTAGTTCTGAGAAGTACACACGATTGCACTCACATTCTGCAAAAAACGTCGCATCAGCGGGTCGTAGGCTTTGCCGAGCCAGCGCTGACGGACGATGTCCGAGTGATAGGTGACCACTGTCGGGGCAGACGGTTTGACAATCATATGTAGCAGGTCTGCGAAAGGCCAAGGGAAATGGTAGTTGATGACGTCAGCTGTTTTGCTCAGCTCGCGAAACAGCGCGATAGCCGAGTAGGAAAAGCCGCATGAAGCAATCTCGAATGTTTGCTTAGCTCGAGTTACGCGATGGCCAAGGTGCTCGAGAGAGGCGGGTTCGGGGGTTCGACTTAGGCAAAGGACAGTGCTCTCCACGCCGAGCTGGCGCGTGGAGATGCAGATCTGTCTGATCGTTTCCTCTAGCCCCCCCTGAGTATCAGGGAAGTAGGTGCGATATACATGCAAGACACGCAACGGAGTGCTTCCCTCGTTGATTGGGTTGTGGTGCTTTCGGCTCAGGAGAGCGTCAACTCAGGTTTCGAGCTACGTATGATTCTGCCGGAAAGATCTCACCTGTGACTTTTACGCTCCTCATGTTCCGAAAACTGGGACAGAACGTCGTCAACGGATCCCGCAGCATGGACGGATCCTCGATTAAGCCATATCGCCCGGTCACAATTGTCCCGTAGGAGTTGTTTGTTGTGGGAAGCCAGAACCAGGATGCCACTTCTATCAACCAGTCTCTGCATCCGAGCTGTCGCTTTCTGGCGAAAGTGCTGATCACCTGCTCCAAGCCACTCATCCATCAGGAGAATCTCTGGTTGAAACGCAGTAGCAATGGAAAAATTGAGGCGCATCTTCATCCCGGCAGAGTACGTCGAGTAGGGCATATGCAAGAAGTCACCTAACTCCGAGAAGTCGGTAATCCAATCGGTTCGCTCAACGATGTCCTTAGGGTCTTCGCCAGCTGCTAGCGCAGATAACCAAATGTTCCGATGCCCGCTGGCGCTCGGCTGAATACCTAAGTTCACATTGGTCAGCGACGTAACTTTGCCTCTTATCTCGATTGAGCCTCGATCTGGCACGAGTATCCCGGAAAGCGCCTGAAGTAACGTGGTTTTGCCAGCGCCATTGCTACCGATTAGTGCCAAACGATTGCCTCGTACTAGATCAATAGAAATGTCTGTTAGCGCTCTATAGCCTCGCAATCGTCCTCTTTTTGCTACGAATCGCGAATCCCGTCCAGCAGGTGTTTCCGCGAATGGTTTCAAGCCGCCGCCAAGAATAGGGAAAAGAATGTCCAAGTCGCGAGTACGGACAAATTGAATACTCAAATCCAGACTCCAATTCGCTTACGCATGTAAGCCCCGACGAGAATTGTGGCGACGCAACCAACAATTGTCATTACCGCCACGATAATCCAGTGTCCGTCGAGGTGGCTTTCTCCCAGCATCGGCGATCGCAGAATCTCCACAAAATGGGTCAAGGGGTTCCAATCTGCAATGATTCTCCTGAGCCCCGTAGATTCCTCGTAGACCCACAGAACCGGCGTTGTAAAAAACAATAGTCGGGTAAGGGCAAGGACTAGTTGGGTGATGTCGTGAAATCGTGAACTGACTATGCCGATTAGATAGTGAATCCATATTGAATTGAGAATGAGCAGGGCAATTCCCGGCAGAATCAGCCACACGGAATCTGCTACGGGGTATCGCAACCAAGCCAATAGTGCAAAGCACAATGTAAGCTGAATCGCTAGCGTGATCAGGTTCTTGAGAACGCTTTTGTAGACGTACACCGAGTACGGTAGCGAGCTTCCGAGTATCCAAGCTCTATTGCCAGAGAAAACGTTACACCCATCCGTGATGGAATTGCTGACGAAGAGAAAAGCTGCCAATCCGAATGATGCATACACGAGAAAGGACTCTGCACTCATGCTGCTGAAGTGGCCAAAAACGGCCGAAATGGCGGCGACGAAAATTGCGAAGGATATTCCGATCCATGCCATGCCGAATGCGGTCCGGCGGTACTTGTTCGAAATTTCTTCGAAAGCGAAACTGGTCCATACCCTCCAGCTTTTAGCGCCGTAGAACATATCGAGAGCGAATGGCTTCATGCCGGTCTCGGATTCTGCGCTGTATATTCGATCAGGTTTTACGTCTACAGCGTTTTTCATGTATTCAATGTATCCCTTCGACCGCCTGGTCTCAGTTGTGTTTTTTTTGTGATTCACGCGCGTTCTGGCGTTTTTAACTGTTGTTGATGAGATTCCGCCGTCGGCGCCATGGCTCGCAAGGGTGGTGCAGATATGTTCATCAAGGAATGTAAGCGTGCGATCCTCAGGGAGCAAATTTGAAGGTATTCCCTTTAGATCGAAGTATTCTTCGAGAGCTTCATACGCAGATGTGCTGGCATTGTGTCTAGAGTCTATTGAGGCGGGCGTTTCGGCCGTTTGCCCGAGCAGTTTCGCGAACTCGCCCACGATTTCGTCCGAGTATTGTAGTGTTCTGACCCTAAACTGACCGCGGCCAGCCAGTAGATATGCGATGTTCTCGTAAAATCGCACAACGGCTTGCTGGTCAAGTGAGTAGCCGTTGATGTGGGTTGTGCGGCTTGCATCGAAATCGTCGAAATCGAATTGTCCCGTCTTCACGGACTGGCAAATTAGGCTTTCAAGCCAAGGAGTATTGTCGCGTAGAACAACGACCACTTCGACCTTTCGGTTGCCGAGTAGTGGCAAAATCTGGTCTATCAAATTGCTTTCCGAGAGCGTCTCCACGCGACTCAATAGCTCGTCGGATACGACCAAATACCGGGCATCGTTGTTGGTCAGAAACTGCCGCAGCGACTCCTTGTCTTCGCTCGATGCGTGTCGCTTCACGGCTTCATAGAACAATCGACTTTGCACGATTCCCTTGTCTCTAGAGGGAGTGAATTGAATGTGCCCGGATTGATGAAGCTCGCGGCAGCGAATTTGTATCGCTGTGGAGGCTGTTTTAGGTAAGCCTACGTGGATCAGAAGGGTATCAAGCATCGTCGCACGCAGCTTGGATCAGGCAGGCCGCCGTAGAGTCAGCGGATCGTTGCCAACTGAAGCTGTTCCGGGTTCTCTGGGCTAGATCTTGGGCTGTTTGCTCTGAAATGTTGGTGCTGAAAAGACTACCCATGGTTTTGGCAATTTGTTCTATATTGTCCGGCTCAAAAGATTCGCCTGATGCCCCCACCAACTCTGGAAGCGCGCCACAGTTGGCGTATGCTACCCGCTTTCCGAATCCCATTGCCTCTACTGCCGGTAACCCGAACCCTTCGTTTAGCGAAGGGACAACCACAAAGTGGCAATTGGCGTATAAGCTTGCCAATTCTTCATCGGTGGGCGACCTCGTCTCTACACTCGCAGAAATGCCGAGCTCTTTTATCAATTCGGGTACGTCTGGACCCCACCCAGGGGTGCCAGCCAATATGAGTTTTATCGGCACCTTGGTAGAGCCGAGTAGGGTTCTCCAAGCTCGCAGCAGCGAAGGAATGTTCTTTCGTGGCTCGAAAGTGCCTACGAACAGCGCATACGGGGTCCTTTCTGTTTCCGCCAGATCGTATCGTGTCGAATCATCGAATGAGCTGGCGTTGTAGATTACCTCTATCTTCTCGTCAGTGTTTGGAACTATCTCGGCGATTCTCGATCTCGTGTGTTGGGATACGGCGATGATTTTCTTTGCTTTGCGTAGTGAAAGCGAGTAGAGCCTGCGTTCCGATCGGCTGCCTCTGGACGCCATAGTTTCAGGAAAGTCCCAGGAGATTGTGTCGTGCGCGGTTACCACACACGGTTTCATACAAGCCAGGGGAAGGTGATGTCTCGGGCTCCAGAAAACATCGATGTTGTCCATAGCCGCCCAAACTGGAAATAGAAGTTGGTTGGAGACGCGGGAGACCCCTGCCCTGAAGAGTTGATTTGAGAAGCGGTGTTCGTTGCCAAAGTGGCAGCTTTGGTCGGCGCCATACAGCACTAGCTGAAGAGAATCTGAGTACTTAGGCGTGCTCAGTACGTCTACGAGCTGATGCAGATATCGTCCTATTCCCGTTCGGGGGTAACGTAAGGGGCGAGCGTCCACGCCGACCCGTATCACCTTGCCTTTGGCAAGCCTGAATGATGCGCCTGAATCTGTGTCTCCAAACTGTTCAAGCTTTAAAGGGGGCATGGGACTGGCTCGTAATCGGGGGAGGTATTTTACTGCGGTTCGGCTCCGTTGCTGATGTATTATCTACCTTCTGTTTGACGGTTACTGGAAGGATCCTTGGACCATGCGCATCGCGATAGTCAGCCCGTTGCCATCGTATCCGGTATTTAATGGAGCCAAGCAGCGCATTGTAACGTTGGGAGGCTTTCTCAAGGCTCGTGGCCACAGTCTTCACTACATATACTTCGCGACTGAAGGCATGAATGCGACTCAATATGAGGGCATGAAGCAGCAATGGGATACGGTCACATTTGTCCGGCGTCGAGGTGCCTTTGAACGTTCAAGGGGAGAGTACTTTGGTGTTGACGACTGGTGCCAGCCGCATCTGGTCGATGAGGTTCAGGAGACAATCGGGGCCCTAGGCTGCGATGCAGTTATCGTAAACTATGTTTTCCTGTCCAAAGTGTTTGAGGGAATTGACAGTTCTGTACTGAAGATACTCGATACTCATGATCGAATGAGCGGAAGGTTGGAGCTTTACAAGGAGATTGGTGAGGCCCCAGGCTTCTTTTACACCACAGAAGACGAGGAAAAGATTGGGTTGTCTCGGGCAGATATCGTGCTTGCAATCCAGGAAAACGAGGCTCGTTATTTTCGAGACGCTGGCATTGAAGACGTTCGAATAATCGGTCATCTTCCCCAGAAATCCGTCCCTCGGCCCACTGACAACGAGGTTCCGAAAGTGGGGTTTGTCGGTAGTGCTAACAAATTCAACATCGCTTCGCTGACTCAACTCATTGACGAGATCGGTGACTCGGACGTGCCCTACGAATTGCACATCGCCGGCTCCGTAGGCAACCGGCTAGACCGCACGCCTAGCTACGTACATACGTCAGGGTTTGTCGATGACTTGACAGCATTTTACCAGGGCCTCGACGTTGTTGTCGTTCCGCTTGTTGTCGGGACCGGCCAAAAAATCAAGACTATCGAAGCGATGTCCTATGGAAAGCCGGTTGTATCCACTGGGATAGGGTTCGACGGAATTCCCGTTCGGCACGAAATGCACTCATGCGGCGATTTAGCATCTATTGTCCGCTCGTTGAATGATGTGGTTTTACAGCCTCGTCTGTTGGAGGATGTAACGCTGGCGACACAAGCTTCGTTCGAGGAGTATGAGACGGCCACAATGGGAGCTATGGAAGAGATTCTTGCCGCTTTCCAGCATGACGTTAAAGGCAACTCCGATGCTGGTTTCTGCAGGCTCAAGCGAGTATGGCAGGAGTCCGTGGACCGTGACTTTGAGCAGGGGAATAGCGCTAACAGCTCCGATGGAAGGATTTCGGAGCTGCTCGATGAGACCATCAGTACCTCATTTGCGAAGAATCCGCTAGCGAAGTATCGGAGCTACAAGGCTCTTGCCGAAGAATATGCCCGAACCCGCGGAGCTTAGCCTACACATAGCCGGAGTTTGACAGTTGAAAATATGCCATTTCTTCTCTCCCGTAGAAGTAGGTCCCGAATCCGATTTGTTCATGGCGCAGCCGCGGGTCTACGAATCCATGCTGACGGCATCGCGTCATGCGACAAATCTGGAGAATAGCCCGGTTTCTGAGCTAGACCTGGTGGCGATACCCGTCGAAAGTCGCGATCTTAGTGTGGTGCCGGGGCAGGGCTTTATCCATGCGCCGACGCTAGAGCGGAATCTAACCAGCCTAGGTGGCGAGTTCACTAAGCCTCTGCCGATCTTTGCAGATCTTTGTGCTGCTGCCTTGTCAATCTCGGATGCGGATGTTTTCGTTTATACAAACTGCGACATTGGTCTACAACCACACTTCTACCAGTTCGTTTGTGAACAGCTACGACACTTCGAGGCTATCGCCGTCAATCGTAGGACTATCGATGACTCCGAGCAAAATCGGCATAGCCTTGCATCTTGCTTGGCTGAAGTTGGTAAAAAACATCCCGGGTTTGACTGTTTCGTAATGAGGCGAGATTTTCTTCAAGTCGCAGACTTTCGGGAGGCTGTGGTAGGGGGAAACTGGATCGGCCGGGTCATACTTGCAAACGTCCTGGCACGTCACAAGAGTTTTAGAGTATTCATCGATGAGCATCTTACCTTCCACCTAGGCGATGACCGGGCCTGGAACTCTAGTACAAGCAATCCGATACACAGCCACAATGAGCGGTGTTTAGTCGAGATTTGTGAGTCGGCTCTCGCTGCGGGTTGCGAGAACTCATCCGCGATGGAGGCGCTAGTAAGTCAGCACGTCAAGGGTCGTGCCTTGCGCTTCGATGGGGCGTTTGTAAACTCATTCTCTACTGTGCCCGAGCGGCTACAACAGGATCCCGTTTTCGTAACGGGGTTTCCGCGTTCGGGCACAACGCTGATGCAATTGTTGCTAGCTACGCAAGGTCTGCTGACGGCGCCGGAGACTCATTTTTACAGAATTCTTCGTCAGTTGAATCTGGAGCACTCCACTTGGCTGAATCAAACTGACGCCCAGCGATTTGTTACGCATCTCGAGTCGGCAGTAGATTTATCTGGTCTGAAGTTTGAGATCAGCGGCTCTGGGTGTGGCGTCGACGATTTGTTCGTCCGAACCGTTACGTACCTAATGGAGGGGCAAGGCAATCCATCGACCCAGCGGTGGATGGAGAAAACGCCTGATCACGTTCACTCGTTGTTCCGAATTCGTGAGGATTATCCTCGAGTCAAATCGGTCTACATGATCCGCAACCCAATTGAAGCCTTCGATTCATGGCGTAGAGTGGCGTCTGGTTGGGGTGGGCAGGAAAAATCGATACTTGAGCTTTGTCAGATGTGGCAGGCGTCGATTGCCTCTGCGAAAGCTTTTAAGCGCGACTTCCCCAATGAACTGATGTTTGTGAAGCTTGAAGATCTCCAGAAGACACCGCGATCTGTCGTTCAAAAGGTCTGTGGTTTCCTAGGGATACCTTTCCATGCGGAATTGCTAGACGACCGTGAAGAATACTCCGATATCGCCATCGGTCGGGGGGAATCGTGGAAGAAAGAAAGTGCTGGCGCGATTGCGACGAAAGACGCCTCTGAGTTCCGTGCTCTTACTGAACACGAGAAGAGAATGGTTGGTATTGCCTTAGGCGAGACTATGCGAGAGTTTTCGTTTCCCATACCTGAGGCGAAACTCGACAGCTTTGATGCAGGTGATTTTATTGAAATTCTGCGCTCGGTTGATTCTATTGCGGTAGAACCCGGTATTCGAAACCGGGTGTCAGGCCTAGTGCGAGCGGCCAAAGGGCGATTGCTGGGGTGAGCGCTTGAAACCTTACATACCGGTTAAGGCTTCACCTCTGGACTACTTTGGGCAGCATGGTGAGGACTACGTAATCCTAGAGGCGTTCGAAGGTCGTCGAGGTACTTACGTGGATGTAGGTGCCTTCGATGGAATCTATCTCAGCAATAGCTATGCACTTGAACTGAATGGCTGGCAAGGCATATGCGTGGAGCCGCAACACGACATATATGGTTTTCTAGAGAAGCAACGGCCTAATTCCATCAACGTTAACGTCGCGTGTGGCGCATCAGAAAGTGAGATGGAACTGCTTAAGGATGAGACCGGGCTGCTTAGCCATCTCTCTTCTGTCGGCTCTGGGCTCTCAGGAGAGACGCTTGCCGAGAAGCAGTTAGTGCGCGTCACTTCGCTCGATGTGATTCTAGGCGAGCACCATATTGAGCAAGAACCTCTCGATGTAGTGACAATCGATGTAGAAGGTGCTGAACTTCAAGTCCTAGCAGGCTTTGACTTTGGGAGATGGAGCCCGGCTCTTTGCGTCATCGAGGCAAACAACTCCGAAGCGGCCGAGCTACTCGATAAGCATATGATCGAGCAGGGTTATCTGCTTTCCAAAACTCTTCGAGTTAACAGGTTCTACACTCGAGACGTAGAGATGCATGAGCGGGTGCAGAGTATTGACGTCAGCTGCGTGATCGCGAGGCAACTTCACCCTAAAGGAATAGAGCTGACAGATTCTCGAATAGCATCTGGCAAAATCATGATCGGGGGACAGTCGTTCTTGCTCCCGGATCTTGTGGAGATCAAGCGCGAAGGTGATCGACTGCGGTCTGTCCTCGTTGCTGCGCAGTCCAGGCTACGGGAATCGGATGCGCTAGCGGAAGAGTTGAAAGCGTCCTCCGAAGAATTGTCTGTGGAGTCAGACGCGCTCCGTAGCGAGAAAGCTTTGTTGGCAAAGCAATTTATGGAGTTGGAGGCACGAACCCGAGGTTTAGAGGCGGAGCGTCGACGGGTGGAAGAGCTGGCTTCTGACGAGAAACGAAGCTACGAGTTCTCGATCACTCAACTCAAGGGTGATTACCAGAAACTCTTGCTCGAACGCGATGACGCCAAAGCGACGTTCGAGTCTCAACTTAAGTTGGAGAAAGAGAGGGTAGCGAAGCTTGAAGGCCAATTGAGTGAATCATCGATAGCAAGGCGCAGAGAGCAGCAATCTGTAGAAAAGCTGAGCGTGGAGCTTGAAGAGCGTCAGCTGGAGGTCGCTGAACTTACCAGGCAGCTTGAGATTGAGAGAGGTCGAACTGAGCAAGTGGAGCACGAGATCGAGCTGTCTTCTGCGCTTGAAAATAGTTTGGTCAGTGCGCTCGATGCGAGGGAGCTACAAGTTCGAGACATCCTGAATAGCCGGTCTTTCCGGGCGATTGACAAGATTCGAAGGGTGCGCCGAAAGCGACCTGGCTCTACGGTGGCGGCAGCGAACTCGATTCACGCGTCTATCTCGGAAGCGCCGCTGACATACGGAATTCACCATCGGCATGGTTGGGATTCAATAGCCGGTTCGCTGATCGCATCATCGGACCACGCTGGGCCGCTACTTGAGCCTTTCTTGGAAAGCCGCTTCGCCTGGCCAACAAGTTCTGGCCCTTTTGAGCAACCTTGGTTTGGCATTGCCCATGTGCCGGGAAGCTACCCAGGCTGGTTTGACGGTGCTCAGAACTTCAAGGTCATCTCTAGAACGCGGAAATTTAAGGAGAGCTCAGAACATCTTTCCGGTGTTTTGTGCTTGTCCCAGCATCATGCCAATGAAGTTTCGGAGCTGGTTTCCTGTCCGGTATCGGTAGCTCACCATCCTGCGGTCTATGACGTCCCGCTGTGGCACGCTAACGAAGGGCCGTACGATTGTCTGCAAGTCGGATGGTGGTTGCGTAAGTTGACCAGTATCTACAGGCTGCCGCCTGCATCGTGGCTTGCCCGGCGGATTGTCCTGACCGGGTGTGAACAGGGTCACTACAGACGGCTACTTGAGCAGGAGGCGGCTGCTCAAGACTTCAAGTACAGAGATAGTCCTGAAGTGGTGCTCTTTCCGCGACAGCAAGACCAGGAATACGATAAATTACTTACGCGTTGCGTAGTCTTGTTCGATTTCTGGGATCTTAGTGCCAGCAATTTGCTGATGGAGTGTATAGCGAGAGCCACTCCCGTACTTTGTCGACGACATGCCGCGGCGATCGAGTATTTGGGGGCAGAATATCCTCTCTACTTTGAAGACCTTGAGGAACTCGCTTCTCTGTCGTCATCGGATGTACTTGCGGCGCACGAATATCTTCTAATGGCGCGAGAAAGTAAGCGGTTCACTGAGGCTAGGTTCCTTGAGCAGGTCGCTGCGTTCTCCAGGCTGATATCGGCCGATGGCTGATAGGCCGGCCGTCACCCTGGTGCTGCCGGTGCTCAACAATCTATCTGGCTTGAAGCGAGCACTGGCCTCGGTAACTAGCGTGAACGTTCAGATTGTCGTTGTTGACGGTGGCTCGTCAGACGGAAGCTATGAGTACCTCGCATCACAGGTTTGTCCCGAGCTAGTTGTTGTACGTCAGCGTGGCATTGGAATAGCAGCTGCATTTAACGAGGGTATCTCGTGTGCTGACGGGAGTTATGTGTGTTGCATGGGCTCCGACGACGTATGGACGGAAGAGCTGAATGCGTTTGTCTCTAGTCTCGGCAGCTTTCCATCTGGCGACGTAGATATCTTTTTCGGTGCGACTCGATTTCGTGACGAGGAACAGCCGAGCGTTTGCAGGGTTCGCCACCCGAAGCCATCGTTACTGTGGTTTAGGATGTGGGTCTTTCATTCAGCCATGATTGTGTCGAAAGAAACCTATGCCAACGTTGGTGTCTACGATACAAACTATGCCTTAGCGATGGATAGTAATTGGGTCCATCGAGCGATGCGCGCTGGTATCACTTACTCAGTGAGCAATGAAGTTTGGTCGGAGGTCGCTCTTGGTGGTAGAAGCGATCGTCATTACGCCTCTGCTTTGCGCGAGTACCGAAAATCTTTGATCGAGACAGGATTGACGAATCCAGTGGTGGCGACAGCGGGATATCTCGCGGTTCGTGGTCTGAAAACACTGGCGGGGATTTTCCGGCCCTAACCTCTCAGTTCAGCTTCGTTGTCTTTAAACCAGTCATACGTTTGCTTGAGGCCATCATGGAGTTCGATAGAGGATTTCCATCCGAGACTCCCTGCTAACGTTGTTTGTAGTAGCTTTCGGGGGGTTCCATCTGGCTTGCTGGTGTCCCAGTCCAACTCCGCAGGGAGTTCCACAACACTACGCATTGTCTCCGCGAGTTCTCGAATCGTGACGTCTTTTCCTGTCCCAATATTGATATGGCTTTGATGGGGCTCGACGGCCTCCCAGTATGTGCGTTTATCTAGTTCGAGGAAGTGCACGGTAGCGTCAGCTAGGTCGTCGACGTGCAGGAACTCTCTCATGGGCGTGCCCGTTCCCCAGACAGTAACCTTCTGCAAACCATCTCGCTTTGCTTCATGAAAGCGCCGCATCATCGCTGGAATCACGTGGGAGTTTTGAGGGTGAAAATTGTCGTTTGGACCATACAAATTTGTTGGCATCAAACTGCGATAGTCCCTGTGGTACTGACGGTTGTAAGCCTCGCACAATTTTATTCCGGCAATCTTCGCAATTGCGTAGGCGTCGTTCGTGGGTTCTAGTGTGCCGGTTAGCAGGCTACTTTCGCGTATTGGCTGGTCGGCCAGTTTCGGGTAGATACAGGAACTGCCAAGAAACACGAGTCTGTCGATTTCGCATTCGTTTGCCGCGTGAATCAGGTTCGCCGAAATCATTAGATTCTCGTAAATGAAATTGGCGGGGTATGTGCTGTTGGCATGTATACCACCGACTTTGGCCGATGCGATGACTAACTGGGTGGCGTCTGATTTGGCGATGTATCGGTTTACATCAGGCTGTTGCGTGAGATCACAATCCTGCCGCGTAAGTGGTGTGAAGCTTATTCCACGAGATCTGAGATTGCGGCAAATTGCTGAGCCGACCATTCCGTTTGCGCCCGCCACAAGTACATTTTGCCGATTGTCGCGCATTCCTATTCCTGTGGTTGGTTTAGTGTGAAGCCGGCATCGCTGATCAGAGCGTCTTTGCGTGCGAGGTTGAGATCGTGCTCCATCATCTCTTCAATCAACTCTGCAAAGCTGACATTGGGGACCCAGCCTAACCGATCTCTAGCTTTGGATGCGTCTCCCAGGAGCGTCTCTACCTCTGCGGGCCGGTAGTAACGAGGGTCAACGCGTACGATCACATCTCCGGCATTTACGTTGTCGCAGCTCGACTGAGCGACCACTCCGATTTCATCGACACCTTCGCCTTGCCAATCGATTTCTACGCCGATGTGTCTGCAGCTTTCTTCGACAGCTCTCCTTACGGAGTACTGTTTGCCTGTCGCAATCACGAAGTCCTCTGCCGTGTCCTGCTGGAGCATCAACCACTGCATTTGCACGTAGTCTTTGGCATGTCCCCAGTCGCGGAGGCTATCCATATTGCCAAGATGCAGGCAATCCTGTAACCCAATCGAAATTCGACTTAGTGCTCGAGTGATCTTACGTGTGACAAAAGTCTCGCCTCGAAGAGGTGACTCGTGATTGAAGAGGAGGCCGTTGCATGCATACATGCCATAGGACTCCCGGTAGTTCACGGTTATCCAGTAGGCGTATAGCTTCGCGACTGCATACGGCGATCGGGGATAGAACGGAGTGCGCTCGGTTTGCGGTGATTCCTGTACCAGGCCGTACAGTTCCGATGTCGATGCCTGATAGAACTTTGTTTTCTGTTCCATTCCGAGGATTCGTATCGCTTCCAGAAGTCTTAATGCACCTAACGCATCCACCTGGGCGGTATATTCGGGCGACTCGAAGCTGACAGCGACGTGGCTCTGTGCACCGAGGTTGTAGACTTCGTCTGGTTGGCATTCTTGAATGATACGCGTCAGATTTGCGCCGTCAGTCAAGTCCCCATAGTGAAGAATAAGGTTTCTGTTGTCGGCATGCGGGTCTTGGTAGAGATGATCTATTCGCTCAGTGTTAAACAGTGAAGAGCGTCTCTTGATTCCGTGCACCGTGTACCCTTTGGCCAGCAGATTCTCTGCCAGGTACGCTCCGTCTTGTCCGGTTATCCCGGTAATCAGTGCTGTTTTCGTCATGGTTTTGTCCGGGATGAATTCTGCGCGGCATCATAGTCGATGAGGCGTTCAGGATCGACAGACAGTCAATCTAAATTGAGCTGGTTACTTGGATAGGGCGCTGGCATTTCTACTGCTGCGTTATCTTCGACTTAAGAGTCTGTAGTTCGGGTACGCTCAGCATTCCCAAACACTCTTGGTCAGTGGCGCGATAGGTGGCAATGGCATCATCGATTCGGTCAATTAGGACCCATGCACTTGCGATCTTCGGCCAGGTAAAAAGATCTTTGTCCTGTTTCGAGAGTTTGCTGAGTTCGGCAATGAGATCATCTAGCTCAATTACGTCTGATTGTCCGAGAGAGATAAGCGCTGCGTGGTAGTAGGCTCGGTGTGCCAGATGTGTGGGGTGAGCACTACCTTTGTTTATCAGTGTTTCAGCCATGGTGAGCGCCCGGCGATACAGGTCGATCGCGGCGGCGTCTTTGCCTTGATATCGATAGGCGTCGGCAAGCACGCCGTTCAAACGATGGTCGCCGCTGGCTTTTCCGTGTTGCGTGCTCAGGGCTTGAGCGAATTGTTCGGCAGACTCATTGAATCTGCCCTGTGCGTAATATGCGGTACCGAGATTGTAATACCCAGCAAACTCGTCTGGTTGAAGTGACTGTACTCGCGTGTACTTGGCTATTGCGTCGTCATAGTTGCCCATGCAATAGCTGGCGATCGCGCTGTTGTTGAGCGTCAGATAGTTATCTTCGAGCGAAAGAGCGTTAGAGCTGTGTTCGAGAGCTTGCTCGTATTTGCCCTCCAGGATTGAGAGGCGCGAGAGTGAGAAGTGGTATTTCCAATACGATTGGTCGGCGCTGACAGCGTTTTCAAGGTGTCGCCGTGCGGATTCCAGGTTTTCCTCTGTCTGATCTCGTTGATACCGTTCAAGCGCGTGGAGTCCCATGTGCCAGTTGACGTCCGGTCCGCGCGGGCTTAGTTCTAGGGCCTGGTTCAATAGCTCTCTAGCGTTCTGTGCTTCGTTTCTTTTGCTCTTGATAAATGCCAGCAAGGCAAAGGTCCGCGCATAGTCTGGCCTTAAGTCCCTGGCTCGATCACAGTGAACTTCGGCAGTCGCTAGATATTCAGGTTTTCTCTTCCACATGAACTCACTGGCGAAAGCGCCGCAGAGCCCCAAGTGACTCAGGTGCCAATCCGGCGCCGAATCGACTAGGTCGCGAAAAACGTCTTTGGATCGTAGGACGCTCGATTCTGAGCGTGCGCCATCGGTGTATTCCAGTCCCCCGAGTGCTTTCAGGATCTGATCTGGTGCGACCGGCTCCGGCTGTCCGTTTCCTACAAGGAAGTCATTGATCGCGTCGGCCGCGCGGTTTGCGAACCTTGTGCGCTCCTCTTTCGGGGCGGCTCTATGAGCGATGTCCGTCCATAACAGTTGTCTTCCATAGTTCGTTTCGCCGCTGATCGATATTGCTACATAGCGGCCATTCAGTCGTGTCGTGAGGCTGAGCGCGATGTCTACCTCCGATGGTATCTCTCCCGCGGGCAACCAGTTTTTGTTGGGGAGGTGGTTCCAAAATCGAGTGAACGCACGCTGTAGGTCTAGAGAGAGTTCTTCGGACAGTGTCCCGACGGGCTGTCTGAACCCGACTGTTGGTCTCAGGCCTTGGGATGCCGATCCAATCCTTAGCTCAACTGTGTCAGGGCGCGAGTCGGTGCTGGGCTGGGCAGGCTCGCGTTTCGAGGGTTGCTCGTCTTCAGCGCTTGCCGCGATCTCCGAATCTGAAAGGTTAGCGCTTCGGTTCAGGATTGTTACTAGCGCAGCAAGTAGAATGAGGGCGGCAATGGCGCCCCAGGTAAGAAGGCCCTTCGGCCGGGTGTTCGGTATGGCAGGGTTGTCGGTCGTGGCTGGTTCGGAACCCGCCTCGCCGTTTTTTTTGGCGCGCCGTTCGGAATCTTCCGCGCTGCCAATTTCTGATGCCATCGTCTCTGCGGGCGTTCCATCGCGAGTATCGTCAAAGGCTTCGGATCCGACAGGGCTTTGTAGCTCGGAGCTTTGTCTGTAGAACGCATCCGTAGCGTCTTCGTCGATCAATTCTTCGGCGGCGATGTCGAATACCACGGCGATTCGCTCAGCCGTGGCGAGATCTACCGGGTGCGCGCGTTTCTTTACTCGCGAGATCGTCGCTCGAGGCCCTTCTTCAGTTCCTTCGATGGCGCGGATGGCCTCGACCAGAGCAGATTGGTTTCTTAATCCATGCCTCGTCATCTCCGCAGAAATGCGTTCCCAGGACAGCAAAAAACCTCTTTTCCGACTTCGCTTGTTCGATTGGCTGTTGGCTGAGGAATTCATATCGAAATAATCGGTTTTGCAGATGAAAAGTGCGTTAACTGAGATAAATAAGACTCTATATGAATAAGTCGCGTGGCGTCAGCCGCTGATTGCGTTGATTATTTGACTCGAAGTCCAGGCTTTGGTGATAGCTCCTGAGCTGCAGATTATTCGTCTGGCGATGGAAGGAGGGCTGGGGCTGAAGCTTCCACAGGAAGGAGTGTCGAACGGTTCGCTTGGTTTAACGATCAGTTCAAATATTCGCGGTAGAAAGAGCATGGCAAACCTGAGATATTGGAAGGTAAGCTGCCCAAATAGTGGTCGATCCATATTTGACGTTCGACTGATTTGAGCCCCTAACATAGTTTGAGTGTGCGGTTTGCAAAGATTGAGGACTGAGAGTTTGTGAACGATTGGATTAGAGACAGTAGTTCGCGCGGTTTCGGGCCCAGATACGGGCTCTTTTCCGGATGAAGATTGGGTAACAGCAGGCATTGTTTAGAAGGTCGGTTCATATGAAAGTTTGTTCATCTACTACTACCACTCGGTGGTTTTCGCGGTTTCGGTTACTCGTAGTTGGGTGCTGCTTGGCAGCTCTTGGTCAAGCGGCGTCTGCAACGACGATCACGCTTACCGCCGATCGCGAAGTCGTCCAGATTGGCGATGTTGTTGAGGTGGATATCCTCGTCGCCAACGAAACGGGTTCAACTGATTTTGGTTTGACCGTCGAAATGGTGATGCCCGCGAATCTCAATTCGATTTCGGAATCATTTGTCTCTGGTGATTTTGCGCCTGCGAGTTCTTGTGACGGTGCTGGAGCGACAACGACTTGCACTTCCTCGGAGAATCTTACGTGGCAGCTCGGCGATCTGGCAGCCGGTGAGGTCAGGCATATGTCTGTGCCGTTTGTCGTGGCCGCGGGTACCGCAAACGGCACGAATATCAGTTTCTCCGCTGACTTGGAGCGAAACTCCGTGAACGCGGGTGTCAGTTCCTCTAATGTCATGGTGGACAGCACCGAAGTTGGGTTGGATTTGGCGCTGCTCGAATCGAGCGATCCGGTTTCGCCCGCCGAAGAGATCGTTTACGAGGTGATCTACGGAAACGCGAGTGGAAGTGCGATCAGTTCGACGACTCTGGCTCTTGACCTGCCTGGAAACGCATCGTTTGTCTCTACAACCGGTGGGGGTGTTCACTCCGCGGGCGTCGTGACATGGAATCTAAACACTATTGCTGCCAATGAGATTGGCAGATTTGAAGTCAGAGCCGTAATCGCATCGCCGTTGAATGCAGGGACGGTATTGATCGCGAACGCGACCATCGACGGCGATAGAACAGTCACGGAAACGGCCAGTCAGCGCGCTCTATCCGTGGTCTATGTGGATCCGACGCCCAGCTTGCAAGTTGACATGCAGCTCGCATCCAACTTTGAAAACGATAACACCTGGTCACAGCTCAGGCTTGCTGTAGGGAACCCAACCGGATCGGTAGCATCTGGCGTTAGCATGGTCATTCGATGGCCTGGGAATGCAGGGAATACTTCAGAGGCGTTAGTCTCGGGCTTATTCGACGATGCCTCATCCTGTTCTGCTGCGGGAGCGACTACCACTTGCTCGGCGCGTGAGCAGGTCATTTGGAATCTCGGTGATATAGCCGCAGGTGAGGTTGCATACGCGAGTATTCCTGCTTTTCTGAACTCAGGGTTGGCTGACGGGACAATTAGAGAGTTCACAGTGCTACTGACAGGTGGCGGTGATGTGATTGAAGAGTCGGTCGCCTACGTCATAGATTCTCCCGCCTTCTCTACTGCACTCATATCGGACGCTAACCCTGTCGCATCTGCAGAGTCGATTCAGTATGACGCTTTTGTCGGCAACGTTTCCGGCGACAGCATCGACCAGGTTTCCGTAACACTTGAGTTGCCCGCGGGTACTAGTTTTGTGTCAACTACCGGAGGTGGCGTCCATTCCAACGGTGTTGTGACCTGGGATCTGAACACTATTCCCTCAAACTTCGTCGATAGTTTCAGGGTCGAAGCAACTGTTTCCGGAAGCGCTTCAGAAGGCGAGCTGCTCCGCGCGAATCTATCGGTGGTGGGTGATCTCAGCGCAACACAGAGTGCATTCGAAAACAGTCCGAATGTTAGCGTTGTCAGCCCGGATGAAGGCGTCGATGTGTCAATTAGCGTGGATGAGTCCTACAACAACGACAACACCTTCAGCATGGTTGACGTTGTTGTCAGCAACTCAACCGCGAGTACGCTCTTTGGTGTCACTGCCACAATGCGTTGGCCCACTGCCTTTGGTTCGGTCAGCGAAAACCTGTTTAACGGCGATCTGGATGCCGCAGCCAGCTGTGCGAGCGCGGGCGCTACGACTACCTGTAGTGGGAACGAGAGGCCGGTTTGGGCTTTAGGTGATCTCGGCGCCGGCGAGAGCCGAACGTTCAGTTTTCCCGTGTTTGCCAACTCTGGACTCCTCGACGGCAATATAATTCCGTTCTCGATCCAAACTGAATCCTCGGCGCGAACGATTGTTGAGCAAGCGTTTTTCGTTGTAGACGATCATTCACTTGATCTGACGTTGTCTTCCAGCCAGAGCCCGGTGTCAGCAGATGAGCAATTCTCTTATAGGGTCTCGTGGGGCAACGTAACTGCGAGCAACTTGAGCTCCGTCGAGTTGGAGTTGGAGTTGCCGAGTAACGTTAGCTTTGTCTCGGCTTCCGATGGAGGAGTTCACTCTGGTGGCGTTGTAACCTGGACTCTCAACAGCGTCGCGAGCGGCGAGGTGGGTAGATTCGAGGTTACCGTGGCCTCAGATTCGGCGTTGCTCGAGGGTGAGTTGCTCGAGGCCGAGGCGCGGATTGTTGGTGATGTCAGCGCGTCAGTTTTTGCCAAAGAAGTTGCACTCTCAACCATCGTGGTTGACGAAGATCGCCCGCTTGAGCTCGCACTCTCGCTAAATGAAGAGTTTAACGACGACAACGCATGGCTACTGCTCGACATTGCCGTTGCTAATGCGTCCAGTGAGACAGTCTTTGGCGCAGAGCTTGAGTTGCGAATGCCACTTTTCTTTGGGAATGTGTCGGAATCTCTTATCGCAGGCGCTATTGAATCCGCTTCCTGTGATCAGAACGGCGCAACCACCACTTGCTCCGAAGCCGAAGTGATTTTCTGGAACTTGGGGGATCTTGCCCCGGGTGAGTCGACCTATGTATCGATCCCCGTGTTTGCAAACCCGGGGGTGGCAGATGCAACTTTGTTGCCGGTAGAGTCCATCTTGTATGCCGGTGATAGCGTCATTAGGGAGGCGACGACTTTTGCGGTGAAGCAGGATTCTGTTTCGGTCACTCTCTCCGAATCTGCAGATCCGATCGCCTCCGGTGACGTCCTGACTTACAGAGTTCGAGTTGGCAATGTTGCCGGTCAGAACATCGACGATACTGAAGTGTCGCTCGCGTTGCCGGACGCCGTTACATTTCAGTCCGCAACGGATGGTGGGGTCCACAGTGGCGGCGTTGTAACCTGGTCGCTTGCGTCTTTCAGTTCGAGCGATTCGCGCACTCTGGAAGTTGACGTGCAGGTTGCGCAAGCTGCTGCCTCCGGAACTTTGCTAGAAGCAACGGCTACCGTCAGCGGTGAGAGGAGCGCCACACAGCAAGTGCTCGAAACCAGCCGAGTTGTAACCGAGATCAACGATGACATGCCCTTGCGCGTTGAGTTTGCTCTGGAGAATGAGACACTTGAGCCATTCGGTGCTGGCAAACTCTATGCGCTGGTATCGAACGATTCTGCGTCCACGGTCTTTGATAACTCGCTCGAGATTCGCTGGCCTGACGGATTAAACACTTTGGCCGAAGCTTTGGTGACCGGTGCGTTCGATGATGCGGCTTCTTGTTTTGAGTCAGGAGCGACGACCAGTTGTACAGTGAATGAGAAGTTAGTCTGGAATTTCGGAGATCTTGCGGCAGGACAAACGGCTCGGGTCTCTCTTCCGTTTTCACCTGGGTCCCTTGCTGAAGGGCATACTCTGCTGATCGCTGGTGACCTGATTACTGGCAACAGAAGGATGGAAGAGAGCCTTAGCTTGCTGGTCCAAACCCCTTCGAACCGATTGTCGGCTGACGTCCTGAGCTTCGGAGATACGACTTCTGACAACGTACCCATCGTCCCGGGTGCCTTAGTCACTTATGTCATTAACTTCAGTAATATTAGCGGTGGCTCTCTTGCGGAAAGTCGCCTGATATTTCCGCTCCCAGATCAAACAACGCTGGCGTTCGCTTCGAACGAAGGTGCGTTGATCTCTGGACAAGTCGAGTGGAATCTAGAAACCCTCGCGAACCTTGGGGTTGGGCAAGTCAAGGTGACCGTGCGCGCGGATGGTGGCTTATCGAACGGAGAAATCATTCCAGTATCTGCCTGGATCGATTCAGCTGACGGTATCCGGCAAGAAACAGGATCGCTTGTGCACGTTGACGCAGGTAGCCCTATTGCTCTGGATATCAACTCGGACACGTTCCCTGCAACGTCCTCGCAGCTAGTGGACATGTCGCTGACGGCGACGAACGTCGGCACGGCGTCGGAATTTGGCGTTGAGGTTAGGCTTCGGGTACCCGGGGGGTTGAACACGATAACGGAAGCGAGCATTGCTGACATTGATACGGCGGCATCGTGTAACGAGAACGGTGCAACCACGAGTTGTACGGCTAACGAACTTGTTGTCTGGAGTCTCGGAACATTGCTTCCCGGAGAATCACGGGAGCTGTCATTGTCGCCGACGGTAGCATTCGGACAGGAAGGTGAGATCATTGGGTTTGACGCTGAGATGTCGACCAGCAACGGAGATCTAGCAACGGCGTCTTACTCGCTGCTGGTGGATTCTATAGTCACAGATACTGACGGCGACGGCATTGACGATCGTTTTGACAATTGTTTCCAGAATGCGAGCGCGGATCAGCGAGATAACGAACTCGATGGCATTGGTAACAACTGTGATTCCGATGATGACAACGATGGTTTGACGGACGTCATCGAAATCAATGCCGGCACTGACCCCTTTGATCCAGATGACCCGTCCAGGACAGCCGACTCAGATGGCGATGGCCTGGCAGATTGGGATGAGGTTCAAAACGGCTGTAGCCGAAATGATCCCGATACGGATGGTGACGGTATCCTCGACGTAGATGAGCCTGGCACCTGTACGATCGAGGGCACGGACACAAGCAATATCATCAAGCTGATTATCTTCAGCAGCGATGAAGAGTGACGATTAAGAGTTTGACGTTGAGGGCGAATTCGAAGCCGAATTCGCTCGATACCAGCAACGCCGAAAGGCAAAGGAGAAGTGGAATGAATGTTAAGAAAGTTGCGGCATCTTTCGCCGTTTGTGCGGCGATGTTGGCAAGTGTGGCTAGCGCGGACACTGTTTCAGTATCGGCGAAAGTCAAGAAAATTCTCGCGTCAGAGACCGACTTTGGTGGTTGCATGGTTGAGCTTACTGTAAGCCCGCAGAGCCAGCTCCCGGCTTGTAACGCTAACTGGGTAACGCTGAGCTGCGACGGAACTCACATACCACAGACGACGTCTCGTCGTTTGTTGGATCAGGCGCAGATTTCCTATGCGCTGGATAAGGTGATGACCGTGTTCATTGACGACTCTCGTCGAATCAACGGATACTGCCTCGCGTTTCGAATCGACCTGAACTAGAGATGTGGGCAAGGCCTCGAGCCTGAAGCCCAACCGTCTTGTAGGTTATTCGATTTGACTAGCAGATGCTGATAGTCGCTAGTGTCCGCACCAATGAGGTAGCGAGAGTCACTAGCGGCTACGTAGTAGGTGTCGCGTTTGATTTGCATGAACTAGGCGCTGCTGCAAGCACCCAAACGATCTGTTTCGATCCACTTTCAGGTGGCATTGAAAAGTAACTGGAAGAATGACTGATGACGAAGATTCGTAGTTGCTTACTTAGCCTCGCCGCTGTGGCGACTCTATTCGCGGGGACGGTAAGCGTAAATGCTGACTTGGTGCCGATCGCAGTAGTTGATTTCACGTCGAGCAGCAGCACCTCTTATCGACAATCGTTGCCTGAGCTGATTGTCAACGAGCTCGTTAACAGCGGCGAATTTGACGTACTGGAAAGAGAGAAGCTTGGCTCGCTAGTCGGTGAGATCGCTTTCCAGAATCAAAGCGGTTTTGTGTCGCCGGAATCAGCGGTGCAAATGGGTGGAATGGTCGGGGCAAAGTTGATGGTCACCGGGCATGTGCTCGAGCATGGCCATGAAACGCAGACTTACTCCGGCTATGGAATTAGTACACGCAAAACCGTCTCTCGTCTCAAGGCCCGGATGGAGGTCATCGATGTGACGACGGGTTCGAAGCTCTTCTCGAATGTGGCCGAAGCCAGTGTTGAGAAACAAGCTGTTCAAGGCCAGAACTATGGCACCACTGAGAAAGGCTTGGCGTCGCAGGTCGCAAGAAAGCTGGTTGCTGCGATGCTCGATTCTTCTCGCATTAGTGCGTTGACGGACGGCCCTGAACCAGTTCTCGTGATGATTAAGTCCGTTCCCGAAGACGCAGACGTCGAAATAGACGGTACTTATTACGGTACCGCCGGACAGGAGATTGAACTCAACCCAGGCAACCATCAGGTTACTGTCTCTCTACCTGGTTTTAAACCCTGGAGTAAGAGGGTGATGGTTCGGGAAGGCACGAGAATCGTTGCGCGATTGGTGGAAGACGACACTACAAGAAGTGAATCTCGCATTGAGATTGATGTGCAGTAGGTGTCACGGTCCCGCGCCATGCTGGCGTGGTAGTGAATGAATTGGCTTTGTTAAAAATTGGATGAATGGGGTGCCAAGGTGGCTACACGAAATACAATCTCGACTCTACGCATAGGTGCGCCGTCTTCATTGGCCACGGCGTTTTTGGCCACGGCGTTGCTTGTGGTAGCTGTTCCGAGTAACGCAGCGATCCCCTTTTTTGGCCGAGATAAGGCTGGCACTGAGACGGAAGTACTGAACTCCGGACCAGTGGATGAGTGTCAGGGAAAGCGCAAAGCGAGTGTTGCGATCTCACGATTCGACAATAAGGTGCGCAACTCAGACTTCTATCGTGCTGGGGTTGGCGATGCGATGGCCGACCAGCTAACGACGGCACTGGTTTCTACAGGCTGCTACAAAGTTGTTGACCGTCAGAACCTGAAGGGCGTGATGGATGAGATGGGGCTACAGAATTCTGGTCTGGTCGACCCCTCTACTGCATCCAGAGTTGGAAAGCTGGTGGGCGCGGACTTGATCGTCACGGCTGCCGTTACAGAGTTCAAAGATAACTCAAGCGGCCGTCGAGCGGGAGCAGCCGGTGGTGCCGGTGCCGGTGGCATTGGTGGCCTTATCGGCGGAATCGCTGGCTCCAGACGCTCTGCGCATATGGCGATCGACCTGCGCATCACTGATGTCCAAACCTCGGAGATCATTGGCGCTACGGCGGTTAAAGGCAAAGCGACGGACGTTAAAGCTGGGGCTGTTGTTGGCGCGCTGATTCCGGGAGCGGCGGGCTTAGGTGCCATTGAAGATTGGGAGAATACGCCTCGCGGCGCGGCACTACGCCAAGTAATCGACAAGTCGGTGACACAGATTTACCGAATGATTCCGGAAGGCTACTTTCGCCACAATGTTGGTCGGTTCGGGGGGCCTGCGAAAGCCATGGGTGGTGGCAGCTCAGGCGGCGGCAGTGACATGGTTCGCAAAGCTCAGCAGGCGCTGAAAGATCTTGGCATCTATTCAGGTGGAGTTGATGGCCTGATGGGGCCGAATACAGCAGGCGCAATTCGCGAGTTTCAGAGCCAGATGGGCCTGGAAGAAACAGGTAAGCTTGACCTGAAAACGATGAAAGAAATTCGGAGCCTTACGGAGTAGTTGGGTCACACCAGGTAGTAATATCGAAAGGAAGCTCAGCGTTACTTCGGAGAAAAGTGGGGTCTGTTTACATTGAAGTACCTCATCGGCCTGATCACGATGGTTGTGTTGCTGATTTTCTTTGGGTTGCCGTCCTCCAAAGATGGGGTTGGGGCTGGTTCTGATGTGGGCCGAGATCCAGCGGTTCTTACCGATGATGTCAGCTTGGAATCTCCACCGACCATCTCGGCTGATGATTCGGTGCCAGCAAACGGCACTGACGTAGAGGCCGCTGGAGCGGGGGCGCTGCAAGATCGGTCTGATCTACTGCTGGATGCTGACTTCTATGGCAGGACGACCAGTGACGTCGAGGCCGTGGACTTTGGGCCTAAGCTGAACGCCGACGAATATGGGTACGTTGTACGCAACGATGAGATTCGAGATGTCGGACGGCCGATCACAGTTGAATCTATCGAAGCGCCAGGTGCTCTATTGCGACCAAAAAACGTTGGGGAGCTTATCAGCGCGGACCGCGTAGGCTATCAAGAGGAAGATTTCCAGACCATTGACGTTGGTCCAGGTGGGCTTACACCCTAGTTAGAATATAGGCAACCACTTGGCCCTTCATCACCGTGCGCTCGCCAACCCATGCATCATAAACGCAGCAATCTTCGGCCCTTCCTCGTAGCCACTCTCAAAGCTCTCAATCCGAAACCCACCATCCGCCAATAGCTCGTCTGCTCGCCGGGTTAAGTGGCAACCGCCACCGATCTTCTTCCACAGCGGCTCCACCCGGCGCTGCCACTTCGCGATATTCCGATCATCGCTCTTACCGTGCTCAACGAAAATGAGCTGGCCACCGGGCTTGAGCACTCTTCGCATTTCGTCGACGGCGCGGTATGGGTTGGGGATCGTGCACAAGGTCCAAGTGCAGACGATCGAGTCAAAGCTGTTGCTCTCTGCCGGCAGTTCCTCGCCGGAGACGCCGATGACCTCAACGGGCAAACCGCGCTCGCTGGCTCGACGCCGTGCGATTTGGGTGAGCTCCGCCGCAGGATCAACTCCAGTGATAGAGCGTACGTCATCGCTGTAGTGAGCCAGATTCAAGCCGCTGCCGATGCCTATCTCGAGCACGTCGCCGGTTGCCTGGGCGACGTATCTTGCGCGCAAGCGAGTCATCGGTGGTTGGGAACAGGCGGTGTCGATCAGCTTGGGCAGAATGTATTTATCGTACCAACCCATGCGGCTTCCCCAGTCTTGTCAGAGGCGTTCTCAGCGGGGTGCAGCCCGCCGGAGTGAGGCCATCATTATGCCTCAGCGCCGGTTAGCAATCTCGCCGTCGAGGTCAGCCTGATTGCAAAAACTCTCGAAAGCATCGGCAAGCTCGGCCGCCGACATGGTATCGGGTAACTCGACATCGACGGTCAGATTGAAGATAGGAGTGCCGGTATGGGCTGCGGGTTCGGTGGCGGTGTCGAGATTGGCGATATTGACGCCCAGGCTTCCGAAGAAGCCGGCCACCTGGCTGACGATGCCCGGGTGATCCATTGCGCTGACGGTTACGCGTTGGCGAATTCGCTTGCCTGTCGATCGCTCGTGAGTCTTGCGGAACAGGTGGGCGAGGCCCTTGTTCTGTGCGTGCTTGGCCAGCTCGGCTTCTAATGCATCGAGCACGGATTCTTCGGCGCTCACACTCATGAGCACGGCAAACTCCCCACCCAGTACGGTCATGCGGCTGTCTTCAACATTCGCTGCTTTGCCGGCGATGATCTCGGTGAGTTCGCCGACGAGGCCGGGTCGGTCATGGCCGATAGCGGAGATGACGGCTTTCATGACGCCAGATTCTCGCGCAGAAATGCCGGGATGTCTGCCATGGCCATACGGCTCTGCTCCATCGTGTCGCGGCTGCGCACGGTGACGCTGTTGTCTTCGAGGCTGTCGAAATCCACCGTCATGCAATACGGGGTACCGACCTCATCATGGCGCCGGTAACCTTTGCCGATATTGCCGGTATCTTCGAAGAGGATCCGGCCGAGCCCCAGGCGTTGCAGCTCTTGTTTCAGGCCTTTGGCCTTCGCCACGATGCCTTCGTGGTTGCGTTTCAGCGGTAGGACGGCAGCCTTGATCGGGGCCAGGTGGCTCGGCAGCGACAGGACCGTTCGGCTCTTGCCGTCGCCGAGGTCCTGCTCCTGATAAGCCTCGTTCAGAACAGCGAGGAAGCCGCGATCGACGCCGGCTGACGGTTCGATCACAAACGGTACGAACCACTTTTTGGCCTCCAGATCCTGGACCGCGAGCCGAGCATTGGAGTCACGATTGTCTGGCACGTTGGAGGTGATGCCGAGGTCAGCCTGGCCTTTGCTGTGCGCGCCAAGGTCGAAATCCGTTCGATTGGCGATGCCTTCGAGTTCTTCCACGCCGTGTGGAAAGTGATACATCAGATCGACGGTGGCTTTTGAGTAGTGGGCCAGCTCGTCTTGCGGTACGTGATAGAGCTCGATGCGATCACGCGGCACGCCTTGCTGCTCCCACCATTCAAGGCGCAGTTCCACCCAGCGTTCGTGCCAGGCATCGTCCTCGCCGGGCCGTACGAAGAACTCGAGCTCCATCTGCTCGAACTCGCGCACGCGAAAGATGAAATTTCGCGGCGTTATCTCGTTGCGGAAGGCTTTGCCGATCTGAGCTATGCCGAATGGCAGGCGCCGTGAGGTGGCATCCAGCACGTTCTTGAAGTTGGTGAAGATCGCCTGCGCGGTTTCGGGGCGCAGATACGCAAAGCTGCTGCCGTCATCCACGGGCCCGACGGCAGTCTTGAACATGAGGTTGAAGTCTCTGGGTTCGGTCAGGTCACCGGAGCCGCAGTTCGGGCACTTCGCCGCCTCCAGGTGGTCGGCGCGGAATCGGCCTTTGCAGTTTCTGCAATCGACCATCGGGTCGGTGAAGGTTGCTTCATGACCAGAGTACTGCAGCGTGGTGGGCTTAGTGAGAATCGAAGCATCGAGACCCTCGACATCGTCCCGGTCGTACACCATAGAGCGCCACCAGGCGGCTTTCAGGTTGTTTTTCAGCTCAACGCCCAGCGGCCCGTAGTCGTAGAGGCCCTGTAGGCCACCGTAGATATCGCTGGACGGAAATATGAAGCCGCGTCTCTTGCATAGCGAGACGAGTTCTTCCATGGAATTGGCGGGCATGGCAGAGCTCCGGCGCAGGGGTGAAAGTGTGATCCGGTACGCAGGTCGCGGGCGTCGCTTGTCCTACGCTTGTTCCGGCCGGCGACTATAGACGAATTGGCAGTGTAATGGACCGCTTACAAGCGCTCACAAGCTCTGAATACTCGTTTTCGGTTTGTCGTGAGACAGTAGTCCTCGCCAGCACTCCCGTTGCCAGGATCGCATCGAGATACTGGGTTTTTACTAACCAGGCACAGCAGTAATGAGCACCGGACATCGAAAAACCGATTTAAAGCCGAAGACGTTCTTCCGATCGTCGGACCGTGTGTTCCGCATGAATGGCGAATGGTACTTCACGTCCCGGGAAGGCGAGCATGGGCCGTTTCCCAGCGAAGGCGTGGCCGATGCTGAACTGGCCCGTTTTGTCGCGGACAAGAGCGAGCTGGAGAGCTTTCAGGAAGAGCGCGAAGAAGATGCACAGCGCTGGAAGGCTCAGGAAGCCGCAGGCGAGCTGGACTGCCATTCCTGGGAGGCACGGCCAAACGCACCCACCCGGCAAAAGGTCTCGGGCGGCGGCTCTACCGGCGACTTTTACGTCTAGCCAGCCCTTCTTCTTTCCGGTTTGAATTCCGAATAGCGCGACTTGTCGTAGAATCTCCCCATTCGATTAATCCTGGGGAGGAGACACGTGGCTGAACAATCTATCTCGAGCACGGACTGGAACTACGGGGACATGCTGGACGCGTTGGCGCTTGCGCTGCCAGCGTCACAGCCGGCGCTGGTGCACGATGGTCGGGTCGTGACGTGGGCGGAGTTCGACAAACGGACTAATAACCTCGCGGCGAACCTCCTGGCCGCAGGCTTGGAACCCGGCGACAAAGTGGCGTTTTACCTGCGCAATGGCCCGGCTTACAGCGAGCTGCTGGCCGCCTGTTTCAAAGGCCGTCTTGTGCACGTGAACGTGAACTATCGATACCTGGACGATGAACTCGCCTATATCGTCGACAATTCTGATGCGGCTGCGGTGGTCTATTCGGCGGAGTTTGCCGCGCAGGCAGAGACGCTTGCGGGACGCTCCTCCAAGGTCTCGTGCTGGCTGGAAGTGAGCGAGTCGGGAAGTGCGCCGCAGAACGGTTTCGCGAAGAGCTTTGATCATGTCGCCAATGACGGGACGGGTGCACCGCTGTCGATAGAGCGCAGTGGCGATGATCTGTTGTTCCTCTATACCGGTGGCACGACCGGAATGCCCAAAGGGGTGATGTGGACACAACGCGAGCAGTGGTTATCCGGCACCGCAGGCGCATCGCCCGCCACTGATGGCGTCGCACCGGCAAACCTCGATGAGCACGTTGCCAACGTGCGCACTCATGGCGGCCCGACGCTGGTGCCCTGCTGCCCACAGATGCACGGAACGGGGCTCTTTACTACGATTGGAGCGCTCACCTCCGGTGGCACGATTGTCACGCTGACAGCGCCGAGCTTCGATCCCGAGGAACTCTTCGAGGTGATCGAGCAACACCAGGTGACCTCGCTTGCGATCGTCGGGGATGCCTTCGCCAAACCCATGGTGCGCGTGCTCGATGAAAACCCCGGTCGATGGGACCTCAGTTCTTTGCAGGGCGCGCTCTCAAGTGGCGTGATGTGGAGCCCGGAAGTCAAACAGGCGTTGCTGAAGCACGCCCCGCAGATGGTTCTAACGGATTCGTTCGGTGCCTCGGAAGCGGTCGGCTTTGGCCGCTCGGATACAACCATCGATGGCGGCACAGAAGTGGCTAGATTCATGCTGGGAGAGCACTGCAAGGTCTTTTCTGAGAGTTTCGAGGAGATTCTGCCCGGCAGCGAGGAAGTCGGATTTGTCGCTCGCGGTGGTGCCATACCCCTGGGTTACTACAAGGATGAAGAAAAGACCGCCAAGACGTTCCCCGTGATCAACGGCGCGCGTTACTCGATTCCCGGTGATTACTGTCGGGTTGAGGCCGATGGCACTTTGATTCTCCTGGGCCGCGGCAGCGTCTGCATCAACACGGCTGGTGAGAAGGTCTATCCCGAGGAAGTGGAAGAGGTATTGAAGACCCACGCGGACGTCGTGGATGCGCTCGTTGTCGGCTTACCGGATGAGAAGTGGGGGCAGATGGTATCGGCCGTCGTGCAACTCGAGCCGGGCTGTGAGTTCAACGAAGACACCCTTAAACAGCACGTGCGCGGTGCGCTCGCTGGCTATAAGACGCCGAAGGCGATATTGGCCAAGGACAATCTCGGCCGAGCCAGCAACGGAAAAGCGGACTACAAGGCCATCACAGCCTTCGCCAGAGCAGAGCTGGGGCGCTGAGCGCACCGTAAGACAACCACCGAATCACGACATACAAAAGAGACACAACAATGGCAGCAAATCTATTCGATCTGACCGGCAAAACCGCGTTGATCACGGGCTCATCCAAAGGCATCGGGCTTGCGATAGCGCAAGAGATGGCACGGCACGGCGCACAGGTCGTCATTTCTTCGCGCAAAGGCGACGTGTGCGATGCGGTTGCGGCAGACATCAATGCGGAGCTTGCTGGCGAGGACGGTGGGGCCGTGAGCATTCCTGCGCACATCGGGCGCAAAGAAGACCTGGCGCGCCTTGTCGACGAAACCCGCAAGCAGCTGGGCAAGATCGATATTCTGGTGTGTAACGCGGCGGTCAATCCTTACTACGGCCCCATGTCTGAACTTCCGGATGATGCGTTCGACAAGATCCTGGATATCAATATCAAGTCGAACCATTGGCTGTGTCAGATGGTGCTGCCGGAAATGATAGAGCGTGGCGACGGCTCGATTACGATCGTCTCATCGGTCGGCGGCTTGCGCGGCAGCACGGTGTTGGGTGCCTATTGCGTGTCGAAGGCAGCTGATCTGCAGCTCGTTCGTAACCTGGCCTGTGAAGTCGGACCGCACAACATTCGGGTCAACGGCATCTCGCCGGGGCTCGTCCGCACCGACTTTGCGAAAGCGCTGTGGGAAAACCCGGACATACTAAAAGCGCGCACGGCTGGCGATCCGCTGCGGCGCATTGGCGAGCCAAGGGAAATCGCGGGCGCAGCCGTATTCCTGGCGTCCGAGGCCGGCAGCTTCACCACAGGGCAGAATTTTGTGATTGATGGCGGTGCCACCATCGCCTGAGCCCTCCCCTAGAAGGCGCCCCGTGAGCCCTCTCTTTGCTGCGCTCTCATTGATGCGTATCGCGACCCTCGCGAAGAGGGCCGCGATCGGCGGATCGACACTCCGCGCGTTGATTGGCAGATCTGTCCGGCAAGCAACAGTGATCCAGCGCACGGCGTTGTGAGATAAGCCCGGCGAATCCCGGGCTTGCGTCTACACTTTGCTAATGAACAACCCCCTGGAAGGTTACGAAGTAGAAGAACTCGGCGTCGATGAGACGGGCGAGGGTAGCGCCCTGTTCCAGCGCTTCCAGGCCGATCTTCATAGTGATGCCATCGAGCTCCCAAGCCTGCCCCGAGTTGCTCAGCGTCTGCACGAGGCGGTGCAGGATCCGGAGATGGATCTGGGCCAGCTCGCGCACATCGTCGGCCAGGATGCGGGCATCGCGGCCCGAATCTTGAGAACCGCCAACAGTCCGCTGTATCGCGGTGAAACGCCGTGTCGAGAGCTCGCCGATGGTATTTCTCGGCTTGGTTTCGATCGCACGCGGCAGTTGGTGATGGCGTTTACCATGCAAAACGTCTTTATCGTCAAAGACCCCACTCTGATGTATCTCATGGAGGATCACTGGCGTCATAGCCGAGACGTGGCGGTCACCAGTTACGTATTGGCTGAGAAGAGCGGGAACTACGAGCCGGAAAGAGCGCTGCTGATGGGGTTGATGCACGATCTCGGTGTCGTGCCGTTGATTGCTCATGCGGTTGAGCTTGGTGGCCGTCAGCAGGATGTGAACGAACTGCCGAGTGTGCTTGCCGCACTCAAGGGCGAAGTTGGTTACATGCTCCTCAAGCGATGGGGCTTTGATGAAGAGCTGCTCATCACCGTGAAAGAGGTGGATGTCCTGCAACGGGAAACCATCCGCCCGGACTACTGCGACCTGGTACAGATGGCGCACTACTGCGTCGACTTTCTTGCCGGTACGGCATCTGATGCACCTGCTGCGTTTGATCGCTCCCGTACCTATGACGCCGCTGGCTGCCTTAAGGAGTTGACGGCATCTCGCGATGAAGTTCGCGAGCTCCGCAGCCTGGTGGAGCTGGACTGAACAGCACTGAAGTGGCGCGCGGGCTCGGGTAGACTACAGCCGTCTTTTGTATCCGGGGAAGTTCCATGGCCGCAACCAAACGTCGTTGGTGGTCTCTGTTTTTGCTGGTCGGCGCGGACCTCGCCATCACTCTGCTGCTTGCAGGCGCACTCGGAACCAAGTTTGGCCTTTGGGATTTCCAACTTGGCTTCACGTTGCTGTTCGCCGGTGCGATCATCGCCGCCATCACGCTCGTGCTCGCGATCGCTGGCTGGGTTGTCGCCAATAAGCGCGGCTACACGGCAGACAAGGGCTTTCTGATTGGTTCGGTGGTGCTTAGCGCTCTCGTACTCGGATTCCTTGGGTTGCAGTTCGCGAAAGCAAACTCAGTGCCGCCTATCCACAATATCTCGACTGACGTAGACAACCCGCCGCAATTCGACAAGGTTGTCGCACTACGCGGAGACGACAGTAACCCGCTCGCCTACAACCGCGAGGAACTGGCTGAGAAACAGCTGGCAGCCTATCCGGAAGTCCGCAGTAAGCGCTTGCCGGTGCCGCCGGCTCAGGCCATTACCCAGGCCGAGAACGTGCTTGAGGCGATGGGGTTGGAGATCGTGGCCAGTGACCCGGACAATGGCATTGTCGAGGCAACCGCCACGACGTTCTGGTTCGGCTTCAAAGATGATGTGGTTGTTCGAGCGTTACCCGCCGACTCGGGATCTGTGGTGGATGTACGCTCGGTATCCCGGGTTGGGCAAAGCGACCTCGGTGCGAACGCGGCGCGCATCAGCGCAATTCTTGAGCAGCTGAATGCCGACGGCGCGTGATCACAGTCGCTTGAGTCGCTTGCCAGCTATCGCAAATAGACGGCGCAAATAGAAATCACACATAGGTAGGGCAAGCTCGCGAGTCTGGCCCTATTCCTACGCCAAGGGTAGCTAGTCACCGATACTCATCAATGGGGCGATCAGCCAATGTCTGCTAATGGCAGACGCAGACCTATTTCGCCAGCAAGCCGTCGCGCACGCCGCTGAATCATCTGTTGCAGCTGGTGTAGTCCGGCAGCCTCGTTGGGCCGCACGCTGGATCGCACCGGTCGTCATAGCACTGCTCGCAGCCGGGGGCTGGGTTGCCGCGCAACCGTACACGGACTCGGTGCGGGTGAGTGGTGTGCTGGCGCGTCCTGGTGGTGAGGTCATTCTTCGCGCACCGGTGAGCGGCAGGGTCGCTGAGCTCTCCGTTACGTCAGGCGCCGCGGTTGCTCGTGGTGATCGACTGATGGTCATCGACGATTCGCGCTATACGGCGGCGTCGGACGAAACAGCGAATGAAACCGTTCTTCTGGAAGCTGCAATAGCTGCGCAGGAGCAACAGCTGCATTCTCAGCTGACCCAGGTAGAAAGCGTTGCGCAACTCGATAGCCGGCGTCTCAATTCAGAGCTGCATTCCGTCGCTGAGGAAGCATCGTTATTAGGGGTTGAGCTGAAGTTGGCGGCACGGTTGCTCGCGCAGGCTCGCGATGAGCGCGCTGATGCCCAGGTGCTGGCTCAAAAAGGGCATCTGGCTCGGATTGATCTGCGAGCGCTGGAGCGCCGGGAAGCTCAGCATGAGGCTGATCTCATGAAGCTTCGCAGAGTCCATGCGAGTCTTACGCATCGATCAGTAGCGCTTCGCCATGCACTCGATCGCGCGCAGTTAGATGCCTCCAGCAGCGCCGCCCGGCTTCGCTCTGAGCTTGCCCTGCTGGCACGAGAACGAGCCCTGCTTCCAGGTCGTCGACAAGCGGTGGTGTCGCCCATTGATGGCGTAGTACGAGCCATCCGTGTAGCCCCGGGATCCGGTGTTGATCGACAGCAACCCCTGTTAACCATCGTCGATCGAAGCGCGCCCTTAGTAGCGGAGTTACCGGTGCCGTCGCAAGCGGTGACCAACATTTTTCCTGGCCAGCGTGTTCGCCTGCGCTATGCGGGCTTCCCACACCAACGGTTTGGCAGCTTTGCCGGCACTGTTCTGGATGTAACCTCGGCGCCAACGGCTAAGGTCTCAACCCAGCCGGGGGGTGTGGCCGCCGAGTCGTTCTCGCTCGCAGGCACATCGGTTTATCGTGTGCGCATCACACCGGATTCTCCCGAGCCGCTTATCGGCGGTAAATATCGCCAGCTTCCGGTTGGCATGCAGGTTGATGCTGATTTGCTGGGTAACCGGCGGCCGCTTTGGATGTGGTTGCTAGAGCCCATTCTCGCGCTGCGAGGAAAACTGGCTTGAGCTTGCGCTTCTGGCGGCGCAGTACCCCCGTGGTTCTGCAGGCTGAGGCAAGTGAGTGCGGGCTTTGCTGCCTTGCCATGGTCGCGGGCTACCACGGCTTACGCTGCGATATCGCCGGCCTGCGGGCTGAGCTGTTTACCACGCCTCGGGGTGCGACGGTGGCAGATCTGGTTGCGGGTGCCAGCGAGCTTGGGCTTGCCACGCGCGCGGTCCGCTGTGAGTTGGATGAGCTCGCCGATGTGCGTTTGCCGGCGATTGCACATTGGGGTTTCGAGCACTTTGTGGTCATTAACCGGGTTCGCGGCGCGTCGATTGAGGTGATCGATCCAGCACATGGTCGTCGTTGGGTGTCCCGGCGCCAGCTGTCGCAGAAACTGACTGGCGTGCTGGTGGAAGTGTGGCCATCGCCGTCGTTTCGGGCGTCCGACCAGCGTGGGCGATTGCCGCTGTCGGCACTCTGGCGGGGCAGTACGGGCCTGGGCGCTGCGCTTACCTCGGTCTTGCTGCTGTCGTGCCTGATTCAGGTGGCTCTTCTGCTTGCTCCGTTGTACCTGCAGTGGGTAGTGGATGATGCGCTGGTATCAGGAGACAGTAGCCTGCTGGCGGTTCTAGCCATCGCGTTTGCGGCGCTGGTTGTGCTGCGGGTTGCATCCGAAGCGGCTCGCTCCGCCCTGGTTCTGCATACGGGTACGCTGATGGCTCAGCAGTCGTCCACACGCCTGTTCTCGCACCTGCTGGCGTTGCCGTTGAATTGGTTTGAGCGCCGTCATCTGGGCGATATCGTGTCGCGCTTCGGTTCTCTTGGACCGGTACGTCAGTTCCTCACAGAAGGCTCCGTGCTCGCTTTGGTAGACGCGCTGATGGCCCTGGCCACGGCAACTGCGATGTTTCTCTACAGTCCCGCGTTGGCACTCACATCGATGGTGCTGGTGGGCTTGTACACCGCATTTCGCTTCGCGGTTTTCCCTCTGGTGAGGCAGCGCACCCTGGAGTCCATCGCCGATCAGGCGGCCCAGGAGAGCCAGTTCATGGAATCGGTTCGGGCGATCACACCCATCAAGACATTTGGGCTCGAAAACGAGCGCCAGGCACGCTGGCATGCTCGCTTTGTCGATGCCTTGAATTCTCAAATCGCGCTAGCCCGGCTGGGCATTGGGGTTACGTTGGTGCGCAGTTTGCTGTTCGGCTTGTTCGCGGTTGGCTTGGTTTATCTCGCGGCTAAACAGGTGTTTGCCGGGGTGATGTCGGTGGGCATGGTGTACGCGTTTATCAGCTACCAGAATCAGTTCTCCGAACGCTGGGCGCAATTAATTGATCGCGTGTTGCAGTGGCGCACGCTCTCGGTTCATCTTGATCGGCTGGCCGACATCGCTCTGGCGACGCCTGAACGCTCGGAGCTGAGTCATAACACCAGCGCCCCGGATTCTCAGATCGGTGCTGGAGCTAGTCGAGCGCCGTTGCAGCATGCCGGCATTGTGTTGAAGGATGTCGGGTTCCGTTATTCAGCACGAGAACCCTGGATCGTGCGCCACGTGGACTTGAGCATTCGCAGCGGCGAGTTTGTTGCCATCATCGGTAGCTCCGGAGGTGGCAAGACGACGCTCCTCAAAATGCTGATGGGCCTGGTCGCCCCGAGCGAAGGGTCGGTGAGTGTGGGCGGGCATAGCGCCTCGGACTTTGCTGGCCTGCGGCCACACATCGCCTCCATCCAGCAGGATGATGCGTTGCTTGCTGGCTCTCTAGCCGAGAACATTTCGCTGTTTTCGGAGCAGCCGGATCAGGCGCGTATCCATGCGGCGGCTACCGCGGCTGCATTGCATGCGGACATATTGAGGCTACCCATGGGTTACCGATCCAGGATTGGTGACATGGGGCATAGCCTGTCCGGCGGTCAGCGGCAGCGGGTCCTGCTTGCGCGCGCCCTGTATCGGCAGCCTTCACTGCTGTTTTTGGACGAGGGCACCTCGAACCTCGATCCGGAAAACACAGCGCGAATACTGGAGGTTGTCGGCAGCTTGCCGATTACGCGTGTGCTGGTGACGCATGATGCCAGCATCGCGGCGCGGGCAGACCGGGTTCTCAAGCTTGAAGATGGCCAGTTGTTTGATGTCAGGCCAGCGGTAGAGGCGGGCGCGTCAGAAACGCAGCAGATCGCTCGCCAGGGTCTCTAGATCAAGAATGCCCACTGCGTTCAGACCCGCGATCATTCCTGCGCATTCACCAGGGTTGAATACGAGGGTTTGATCGATGTGTTCGAATCGATGGCGGTGGGTGTGGCCATGAAGCGCAATGTCGTGGCTCGCATTCAATTGACCGTCAAACTCTAAAGGGTCATGGACAACGATGATTCGCCGGTTGTGCCAGGTGAACTCGAAGGGCGGGTCGCGAAAGTCGAAACCGTGAGCGAGCATTGCCCGTTCGAGGGATTCTTTCTCGCCCACGTCGTTGTTACCGAACACGCCCACCATGGGTGCGGTGAGGTTAGACAGCACGTCCAGTGTCTTCGCCTGTGTGATATCGCCAGTGTGCACTATGGCGTCCACATCGGAATCGTTCATCAGATCGACGATGCGAGCGACGTTCTTTAAATTGTTGTGGGTGTCGGAGATGACGCCTATGCGCATGGCTGAATATCCCCCAGGGCTCTGCCTTGTTGTGACTCTGCTCGCAACGCATGTGATGCTTGTGCTGAAACGAAAAAGCCGGCCAGTTGCGCTGGCCGGCTTTTTGGCTGCTTGCAGAGAAGCAGCGAACACATTGGTGTGGCTAGGAGGCTTTCTCGAGAATGTGAATTCCACACGCGCTGCCAAGGCCGATCACGTGAGTCATGCCCAGGCGAGCGCCTTCTACCTGCCGCTTGCCGGCTTCGCCACGCAGGTGAGTGGATACCTCGTAGATGTTGGCGATGCCGGTTGCACCGAGCGGGTGGCCCTTCGAGAGCAAGCCGCCAGACACATTCACGGGCACGCGGCCACCGAGAGCCGACTCTCCCTCGTCGATCATGCGGCCGGCCTCACCCTCGCCGCATAGACCGAGGTTTTCGTAGTGCAATATCTCTGCTGTCGCAAAGCAATCGTGCAATTCCACGAGATTAATGTCTTCAGGAGACACGCCGGCCATCTCATAGGCTGCTTTTGCAGCCAGTCGCGTACAGCTATTCACATCTGGCATGACGAGGTCGCGTTCCTGCCAGGGGTCAGATGTCAGAACAGAGGCTCTAACCTTCACGGCTCGGTCCATCAGGCCGAGCTCGCGCGCTTTCTTCTCGGATGCGATCACGGCGGCGGCTGAACCGTCCACGTTCACCGAGCACATCAGCTTGGTGTTCGGGTAGGCGATCATCTCGGCGCCCATGACAGTCTCCAAAGGCGTCTCTATCTGGTACATCGCCTTTGGATTCAGCGTGGAATGGTGATGATTCTTGACAGAGACCTTGGCAAATTGCTCAAAGGTGGTGCCGTAGTTTCGGGAGTGTTCGTGGCCAGCTTCGGCGAATACCGCGGGCATGGTGCCGGAACCCAGCAGGCCCTCTTTCGGGATGCCTTTCGCGCCGCCGGCGCCGCCAAGCAGGCCTTTGCCCATCTGCTCAACGCCAACGGCGATAACCAGGTCATACAGGCCAGCTTTCACCGACGTCCAGGCTTCCCGGAATGCCGTAGCGCCGGTCGCGCAGGCGTTTGAGACGTTGACGACAGGTATGCCAGTTTGGCCGATCTCCTGCAGTACCCGTTGACCAACCATGCCGCTGGCCTGGCCAAGATTGCCGCAGTACATCGCTTGCATGTCGTGGATAGTCAGGCCGCAATCGTCCAATGCGAGCAGGGCAGCTTCCGCGCCGATGTTCGGCACCGAACGGTCCGGAAAACGGCCAAACTTGATCATGTCTACGCCGACGATATATGCATCACTCATAGTCTCTCTCCTGGTGCGAGGGGCGTTCTTGCCGGTCCCTCTACGGGTATTTGGATTGCTCGGTGTCAGCGCGCGGGTTAGCTCGCCGGTTTGAAGAAATAGGCCAGATAGCTGTTGCCGTCTTTGTCTTTGCGGCCCAGTGCATCGTCGTAGACGACTTCGACAGGCATATCGAATTGAACATTGGCAGGGTCCGGCTCGATGCCAATGAGGTTGCCTTTGACAGTGCCGCCACCGTCCAGATCGACAATCGCGCTGACGTATGGCACCTCGATGCCCGGGAACGTTCGGTAGACGATGCTGTAGGAGTACAGCTTGCCGGTATTCGCCAGTTTGCTCGCTACCATCTGATCTCGCGAACCGCACTTCGAGCAGACGCTACGCTCATCGCCCAGGTAGACCGCATCGCAGTTGCTGCACTTGCAACCCTGCAGGTAGGGCTCGCCATCTTCGGGAATCTTTAGATAGTCGACGGCCGGTAGGGGTGCGCTCATTGGTGTCCTCGTCTAATTGTTGATTGCTTCGGCTCGGGTTCAATCGCCTGCCGTTTTCCTGTGCGGCGGAGCGAGCTGACAATGCCGCTGGGCGCCGCCGGTCCGCGCTAAGCCATGCTATGGGCGGCTTCGATGGAGTCATCGGCAGCTAACAACCCCCGAATATACCCCATGACGTGGAGTGTCCCAAGGACGCGCGCAAGACGCTGAAACCGCTAAGCTATTGGCCGAATCTGCAGTCGACGCAGACGGCGATGAAGGTTAGTTTTGATCAATCGAAGTAAGGGGAGCTGCGATGAGATCTGTGAAGGTGGCTGATTACATGGCCAGACCAGCGGTTACGTTTAGTCCAAACACAAGCGTCATCGAGGCGATGAATACGTTTCTCGATAAACGTATCTCAGGCGCTCCGGTCGTCGCCGACAACGGCGAGCTGCTCGGGGTGCTGTCCGAGGCAGACGTCATGAAGATCGTGATCCAGGACAGTTACTACGATGAGAATGTGGGCATCGTGTCGGACTACATGCATTCCCCGGCTGAGACCATCCCTGCTTCTATGGACATCTATTCGTTAGCGGAGCGGTTTCTACGCGATAAGCGTCGGCGCTACCCGGTTGTCAGCAATGGCAAGCTTGTTGGTCAGATAAGCCGTCGGGATGTGCTGCGAGCGGCCAGCGAGTTTCTGAAGCACCGCTAGTCGACGTCGAATTTGGGCATCGGGAATTAGCGCATCGGGCGGCGGCCTGACTGTGTGATGCACGCCTTGTCTATCGTCACTCCACCTGTGAATAAAAACCTATGTCTACCGCAAGCAAACCCAGTATTGCGACCAAGCTCGCATACGGCTTTGGTTCCGTTGCCTTTGGCGTCAAGAACAACGGCTTCGACTACTTCCTCCTCATTTTCTACAGTCAGGTACTTGGTGTTGATGCCTCGCTCGTTGGGCTAGCGCTTCTCATAGCGCTGTTGTTCGACGCATTCTCGGATCCACTGATCGGCTACATTTCCGACAATACGCATAGTCGGTGGGGGCGCAGGCACCCCTATATGTATGCAGCCGCGATACCCGTTTCGCTGACTTACTTTTTTCTGTGGAATCCGCCGGCGGATCTGCGCGGTAACGATCTATTCACCTATCTGGTGGTGCTCGCGGTCAGCATTCGGCTGCTGATTACTGTGTATGAGGTGCCCAGCTCCTCGCTCGTTGCGGAGCTGACAGATGACTACGACGAGCGCACCAGTTTCATCAGCTACCGTTATTTCTTCGGCTGGACTGGCGGAACCCTGATCGCAACCTTCGCGCTGGCGTTCCTGCTGGTCGATACACCGGAGGTCGCAGGAATACGTAACATCGTGGGTTATGGCCAATACGGAGCGGTCGCCTCGGTTCTGATTTTCCTCGCCATCATGGTATCGGCTGCTGGTACGCACAGGCAGATACCGCATTTGCGGCAACCCCCGCCGCGCCGACAAATGACGCTGAAGAGAGTCTTTGGTGAACTCATTGAAACGCTGGCCAGCCGATCGCTGTTCGCGCTTTTCATGGCTGCCCTGTTTGGTGCCATCGCGACCGGGCTGGGCGCAGGGCTGAACTACTATCTGAACAGCTATTTCTGGGAGTTCAGCACGACTCAGATCAGCTGGCTGTCGCTGTCGGTTGTTCTGTCGGCCGTCATGGCGCTGATGCTCAGCCCGATCATCTCGAGGCGAGTCGGCAAGCGCGCGGGCGCCATACGAATTGGCATCATCGCGTTCACCGTTGCACCGCTCGGCATCTTCCTGCGTTTGCTGGGACTGATGCCGGAGAACGGAGATCCGCTACTGTTTCCGATCATACTTGTGCTGACGGTGTTTGATGTTGCACTCATCATCGCCTTCCAGACGCTGATGTCGGCGATGATCGCCGATGCCGTTGAAGAGAGTGAACTGAAGACTCAGCGGCGCAGTGAAGGCGTGTTCTTTGCTGCTATCTCGTTTTCCCGCAAGGTGGTGCAGGGCCTTGGCGTTGTTAGCGCCACGGTTGTCCTGACGCTCGCGCAGTTTCCCAAGGAAGCGGCGCCAGGCGAGGTTGCGCAGGAGACCGTGCGAGCACTTGGCCTGTACTACGCGCCCACTGTCTTCATCGTCTGGATGATCATGATTGCGTTCCTGCGCCTGTACCGGATCGATCGTGCCATGCATCAGTCGAATCTAAAATCTCTCGGTCGTGGTTAGCCCGCGCGGCCGCTGCTGCGTGAGGCTCGGCGTGAGCATTGGAAGTCGGTAAACTCCGGCGTTCTTTTGTCAGCAGGTAGTTGGGTTAGATGCAGGAAATTCAGGGTAAGACCGCAATCGTAACGGGTGCAGCGTCGGGGATTGGCCTGGGCATTACCCAGGCGCTCATCGCCGAGGGTGTCAATGTCGCGATGCTCGATGTAGAGGAGCAGGCCCTGGATGCGGCGATCAGCGGCCTCGGGCCAATCAACGTGGACGTTCAGCGCTACGTGGTGGATGTCACCGCGCGCACGGCGATGGCGGCGGTTGCTGATGACATCCGTCAGCACTTCGGTGACGTGCATATTCTCTGTAACAACGCTGGGGTTGCGAGCGGTGGCCCGATCGATCAGCTGACATACGACGATTGGGATTGGTGCCTGGGGGTCAACCTGCAAGGCGTCATTAACGGTCTGCAGAGCTTTCTGCCACTGATGACCAGCCATGGCGGCGAAGGTCATGTCGTGAATACGTCCTCCATTCTGGGCCAGGTTACCGGCGCCGGTCAGGCGATCTACTCGGCAGGCAAGTTTGCGGTTGTCGGCATCTCGGAAGCTGCCCGGGCTGACCTTGAGCCCAGGAACATTGGGGTTTCCGTGCTCTGCCCGGGAATGATTGCCACCAAGATCATTCAGTCCCGGCGCAACCGGCCGGATGACCTTGGCGCCACGGGGACTCCGATGGATGAGGATGCGATCAAGTTCATTGACGCAGTCTTTGCAGCGCAGGGGCTCGAGCCCATCAAAGTGGGTGAGCAGGTTGTGCACGGCATTCGCAACAATCGCCCGTACATCTTTACCCACGCTGGCTTGCGTGACGCGATGGAGGCGCGCTTCCAGGGCATACTGGATGCGTTCGACGGCAGCGAAGTGCCGGGCGGTTCATTGGCAGAGCTGGGTTTGCCGGATCCAGGCTAGGGCCCCGAAGCCTCGGGACATCTCCTGATGGTTCCGGGCAATTCCCGACTAATTGCGCTTGAGCGCATCCCTAAGCAGATCATTGATCTGCTTAGGGTTAGCCTTGCCGCCTGTCGCCTTCATGATCTGGCCAACAAAGAAGCCCAGCACCTTCTCTTTGCCGGCCAGGAATTGCTCAACCTGTCCGGGATTGTCGTTGATCACCTGATCGACAAGCGATTGCAGCTCGCTGCTGTCGCTCACCTGCTTCAGTCCGCGCTTGTCGATGATCTCGTCGACATCGCCTTCTCGCTGCCACAACGCGTCAAACACAGTTTTCGCCATTTTGCTGGACAGGGTGTCGTCCGCTATTCGCGCCAGCAGAGTGGCTAGTTGATCAGGTCCAACCGGGATCGAGTTGATGTCCACGGCATCTCGATTCAACGCCGCCGATAGCTCGCCCATAACCCAGTTGGCGGCGGGCTTCGCAGCGGCCCCGGCGCTGAGGGTGGCCTCGAAGTAGCGGGCAATATCCGGATCGTCCGTCAGCAGGCCGGCGTCGTAATCAGACAAGCCGAGTTCGTCTGCATAGCGCCTCCGCTTAGCCTCTGGGAGTTCTGGCAGTTCAGCTCGTATTGCCTCGATGTAGGCATCATCGATGATTACCGGCAGCAGATCAGGATCCGGAAAGTAGCGATAGTCCTGGCTGTCTTCCTTGCTCCGCATAGGTCGAGTCTCATCCCGATCGGGATCGAACAACCGCGTTTCCTGCCGAATGCGGCCTCCGGATTCGAGCACATCAATCTGTCGTGCGATTTCAACGGTGACTGCCCGCTCCACAAAGCGGAAGGAGTTGATGTTTTTGATCTCGGTGCGCTCGCCCAGCTCGCTGCTGCCGAGTGGCCGAATAGAGACGTTGGCGTCACATCGCATTGAGCCCTGAGACAAATCGCCATCGCAGATACCCAGATAACGGACGAGCGCGTGTAGCTGCCGAAAGTAGTTAGCCGCTTCGGCCGCTGACCGCAGATCTGGCTCGGAAACAACTTCCAACAAGGGGGTACCGGCACGATTCAAGTCGATGCCGGTCATCCCGTCGTAATCTTCATGCAACGACTTGCCCGCGTCCTCTTCGAGGTGCGCCCGGGTCACCCCGACGATTCGCTCACTGCCGTCCTCGGCCCGGATGGTCAGCTTGCCAGCGCCGACAATCGGTTCACCGAACTGGCTGATCTGGTAGCCCTTCGGGAGATCGGGATAGAAGTAGTTTTTGCGATCGAAAGTCGAGCGCTGATTGATCTGTGCGCCAATCGCGAGACCGAACCGCACCGCAAGGCTCAGCGCCTCCTCATTCAGTACTGGCAACGTTCCAGGCATGCCCAGGTCAATGACGCTGGCCTGACGGTTGGGCTCGGCTCCGAAGGCGGTTGAGCTGCCCGAAAAAATTTTGCTTTTTGTCGCCAGCTGCACGTGAACTTCAAGGCCGATAACGGATTCCCAGCTCATGGCGTGGCCCCCGGAAGCTGTTGGTGGAAGTCCGTACGTTGTTGGAAAGCATGTCCCGCAGACAGCACGCTTGCCTCGTCGAAGTGCGGGCCGATGAACTGCAAACCGAGCGGTAGGCCAGCATCGAAACCGCATGGAATGCTCATGGCAGGCAGGCCAGCCAGGGATGCAGGAACGGTGAATACGTCCTGTTGGTACATGGCGACCGGATCCTGGCTCAACTCACCCAGGCGGAACGCGGGCCCGGGTGTGGTCGGCGCCATGATGAGATCAACGCCCTCGAACGCCTTGAGAAAATCCTCTTGAATCAGACGCCGAATCTTCTGCGCTTTGACGTAGTAGGCATCGTAATAGCCGACGGACAAGGCGTAGGTTCCAGTCAGTATGCGGCGCTTTACTTCCGCGCCGAAGCCTTCGCTCCTCGAGCGGCAATACAGGTCAGCAAGATCTATCGCATCGCTCGCGCGATGACCAAAACGGACGCCGTCATAGCGCGACAGGTTGGTCGATGCTTCCGCTCCTGAGATCACGTAGTAGGCGGGGATTGCGGCCGCCGTGTTGGTAAGGCTTACGTCGACAAACTCAGCACCTGCGGACTCCAGAAGCCGGCGCGCTTCATCGAATGCCGTGGCCATGACCGTGCCTTGTATGCCGGTCAGGTACTCACGCGGCAGCCCGATGCGTAATCCATCGCGCAGCGGCGGCAGGCCTTCCTCTGCAAAGTCCGGCAGCGCCGGCACATCGGCAGACGTTGAGTCTTTCGCATCAAAGCCGGCCATGGCAGACAGCAGCCAGGCGCAGTCTTCAACGCTGGGTGCTAGCACTCCACCCTGGTCGAGGCTCGATGCAAACGCGATCATGCCCCAGCGTGACACCCGGCCATAGGTAGGTTTGATGCCGCTGACGCCGCAGAACGCGGCCGGTTGCCTGATCGATCCGCCGGTGTCGGTTCCTGTGGCGGCGGCTGCCAGGCCGGCAGCGACGAGTGCTGCGCTGCCGCCCGATGATCCGCCGGGTGCCCGCGTTGTATCCCAGGGGTTTTTCGCGGCGCCGTACGCACTGTTCTCATTGGAGGAGCCCATCGCAAACTCGTCCATGTTGGCTTTGCCGAGGCTAACTACCCCGGCTGCCTGCAAACGTTCTACCACTGTCGCACTGTAGGGCGGCACGAAGCCTTCGAGCATTCTTGACGCGCATGTCGTTGCCGTATTGGCGGTACAGAAGATGTCCTTGTGCGCGATGGGTACGCCCAACAGGTGAGCGGGCGAACCGGTCAGCCGATCTGCATCAGCCTTGTCTGCCGCTGCGCGAGCGCCATCTGCATCGACGCTGATATAGGCATTCAAGTCGCTGGCCTCGATCGCGGCGAGATAGTCGTCAGTGAGCTCGCGACTGGACACTTTTTTGGCAGCCAGGTCACGGGCGATGGCGGCGACGCCCTGGCGGAGCAGTTGCTGATTGCTCATTCCACAACTCGCGGCACGAGATAGAGGCCGTCGGCGGTCAGCGGCGCGCTGGCCTGATTGGCTTCACGGTTGTCGTCCTCGGTCACCACGTCCGGGCGTAGGCGGGCGCTCGCATCCAGTGGATTGGACAGCGGTGCTACCGCGTTTGTATCCACGGCCTGCATGGCATCCACCATATCGATGATGCGCATCAGATCAGCCTGAGCGTGTTCCGCCTCAGTGGGCTCCAGCGCCAGCTGAGCAAGCTTGCTCAGGTGCGCGATATCGATGGAGTCAGACAACTTAACATCCTTTGAATCAACGATTGCTCTGCCGTCAAAGCTCTCGGCTCGGCTTCTTTCAGGCCATAGTTGTGCGACCAGGCCGTGAACGTTCGTGGCGCTTAGTCGAGCACCAGTTCGGCGAGTGTTTCGAGCTCGGCGCCGCTGCGGGCGGAGACCAAAAGCTGGGTTACCGGCGTTTCTCTCCAAACGCTGATGCGCTCTTTGATCCGCTCCTTGGGACCCACCAGTGAGATCTCATCGGCCAGCTGTGACGGTACGGCTGCTGCGGCTTCCTCTTTCTTTCCAGCCAGATAGAGATCCTGGATCTTGTCCGCCGCCTCTTCGAAACCGAAGCGACCAATCAGTTCTTTGTGGAAGTTTCGCTTCTTTGCGCCCATGCCGCCGATGTAGAGGGCGAGCATATGCTTGATAGGTACCAGACCCGCCTCAACGTCGTCGGTAATATTGACCACGACGCCTTGGGATATCTCGAAGTTCTCGTTGCGGCCCTTGATGGATTCCGAGTAGACGTCCTGGCGGAATGGCGAGTAGTACAGCGGCAACCAGCCATCACACACCTCAGCCGCCAGGGCGACATTCTTGGGCCCCTCGGCACCGATGAAGATCGGGATCTCCTTGCGATACGGGTGAATGATTGGTTTGAGCGGCTTGCCCAGCCCCCAGGAGCCTTCGCCGGTGTAGGGCAGCGGGTAGTGCGGGCCATCGCTTTGCACGGGTTCCTCGCGGGCGAACACCTGGCGCACGATGTCGATGTACTCGCGCGTGCGCGACAGCGGCTTGGCAAACGGCTGGCCATACCATCCCTCAACCACCTGCGGCCCCGAAACGCCTAGACCGAGGATCATCCGACCTTCGGAGAGGTGATCGATTGTCATAGCCGCCATCGCGGTAGCCGTTGGCGCGCGTGCCGACATCTGACAAATGCCGGTGCCAAGTCGGATCTTTGATGTATTCGCGCCAATCCAGGCCAATGGTGTCAGCGCGTCTGATCCGTAGGCCTCGGCTGTCCAGATGGAGTCGTAGCCGAGTGACTCGGCGGTTTGCGCCAACTCGATGAAACCCCGTGGTGGTTTTGAACTCCAGTATCCCAGTTGCAGACCGAGTTTCATCGGCAAAACCTCCTACGCTGTCGAGCAGTTGTGAGTGTTTGAATGGCGCTTTGGCAGTCAGCGAGTGGCATTGGTGACCCTACTGCATGCTGTTCGCACTCGTCGTTTTCGAAACGATTGCTGCGTGCGGTGCGATGTTAGCAAAGCCGCGGCGTGGCGCGGTATGACGAGGACAGAAATCCCTAAACCGACGCCCGTGCGTGCAGCGCGCTCTGAAGGGCGTGCGACAGATCGCTGCCGGAGATCGGCTTCATGATGCAGCTGTCGATGTGCGAGTGATCGACCTCCAGATCGACAAATCCGGTGATCACGACGATGGGAATCTCCAAACTGGCCTCGCGTATGTTCGCCGCCAGTTCGAGGCCGCTCATCAGGGGCATGGCGTTGTCGGTCAGCACGAGGTCGAATTTGTCCGGGGCAGCCAGCAGCGTATCCAGGGCGAGCGAGGGAGTTGAGAAGGGCACTACCGTATAACCCTCCCGGCGTAGGAGCTCGCTTGTAACGGCGAGCACTGGCTCGTCATCGTCCACCAGGAGCACGGTTTCCGAGGTGGCGTCGAGGTCAGAGCCCGTTGCCAACGCCGGCATTTCGACCGTGGGGGTCAGATCGGTCGAAACCGGCAAGCACACAGTGAACGAAGAGCCGCGCCCCACCTCACTGTCCACGATGATGTCACCACCGTGTTTGCGTACGATGCCGAGCGCGACCGCGAGCCCCAAACCGGTACCTTTACCTACTGCCTTGGTGGTGAAAAACGGATCGAAGATGTGAGGCAGCATGTCACTGGAAATCCCACTGCCCGTGTCCCGCACGGTGATACTCGAGTACTTACGATTCGCTGGTTGGCCGACGAGATCTCGTCTTTGAGTTGCCAGCGTTATTGTGATTTCACCACCACGCTCCGGTAGTGCCTGGACAGCATTGCTCAGCAGATTGACGAGCACCTGCTCGATTTGACCTTCGCTGCCTACCACAGGGCTGATCCGGCCATGCATGTGAGTAGTCATGGTGACGTTGCCCGGCAAGCTGGCGTTTAGAAGATCGATTGCTTCGCTCGTAATCAATTGCAGATCGACATCGGCGGATGGGTTGTCCTCACGCGGGCTTGAGAACGTCAGCACTTGCTGCACGATGTCGCGCGCGCGCAGGGCGGCGGTCTCGATATCCGTAAGCTTCTTGTGCGTATCGGGGTCGAAGTCCGTGCGATCGGCCAGGATCGATGCGTAGCCGAGAATCGGGGTGAGCAGATTGTTGAAATCATGCGCGAGTCCACCGGCGAGCGTGCCGACCAGCTCGAGCCTCTGAGCAAACTGCAGCTGCATCTGCAGGCGGTGTTCCTCTGTTATGTCGACGGCGATGACCAACTCGGCATCAATTGAGCTAAGTGGCATGCGCGCAACCGAGAAGCGCCTGCTATCGCCCTGCGAATCCGTAAACCAGATGTTCTGATCGATCGCGTCATCCTGCGCGCGGTTGCCTGAGAACAGCAGATTGTCAGGTCGCAAACCGTCGTATTGGCTGGCGAATTCCCCGCTGATGATTTTTTCGATGTCGGTTCCGTACGCGGTCGCGGCCGTGCGATTGGCAAATCGGACGCTGCCGTCTCGTTCGATCGCAAAGATGAGGTAGGGCACGGTGTCGACGATATTGCTCAGCAGTGCCCGAGCTTCACGTTCGCTACGCTGGGCACCCTTGCGCCGGGCGATTTCATCTTCTGCTGCGTGTCGCGCACTGCTGACTTCGTCAATAGTGGTATTGAACGCATTGGCGATTGCGACTATCTCGGCGTTGTCGTTGGCGGTAAGTCGTTGCCCGGAGAGAACGTCGAGTTCTTTGATTTCCCCGACAAGGTTCTGGATGGGCCGAGTCGCCCTTTTGGAAAGATAGCGGATCGACCACAAGCTCACGAGAGTCAGCAGAACGAGCAATGCAAGGAACGGCATTGAGGTCCTGGCAAGCGCCCACCAGATGGCATTCGGGTCTCGCACGAGTGTCAGAGTGCCGAGCGTTTTATCCCGCCAGCGGATGTCCCGGCTTGCGCGCAGTCCCTTGGTGATTGTGGGCGTGTCGATGAGATCGCCGTCGTTCAGCTCGACGATCTCACAGGTGTGGGGACCAACGCTTGCCAGCAGTTCACCATCGGCGCTATGGAGGCAGCCACCAATGATGTCATCCAGGGCGTTCAGGCTGTCCAGGTGACGGGCGAGAAGTTGGCGGTCGGCGAAAATCAGGCTACCACGCGTTTCTGTGCCAATCAGGGTCGCAATCAGAGTCGCTTCATCCTCTATCGCTTCGCGTTCGACGATGTACAGGCCGGCGAGGAAGCCGATGCCTGCCATGAAGATGAGCAGCACGATGAAGCCGCCGTACAGGCGGCTCAACTGTCGGCTCAGGTGTGCCGGTTTGTGCATTCGTTCAGCTCAAATCTGATTGCGGCGTGGCTGCCAGCGATAGTCTCTGCCGACAGCATGCATAACCATACATTTGGTGGGTGTTGGGGTCATCCTGGGTCTGTCTCACGCGAGTTTACTGCCCGGTTTCGTGGGCGGGCGGTTGCTCAGTCTTCGCAGCCAGCTGGGCATGCTGTTGGTAGAAGCGTTCCAGGAACGAGTCGATCATCTGTTCCTCTTTGACGATTGCGAGAGTTCTCAGCGCGGCCTGGGTTTCGCTGCCGGTCAGCGCGCCCCTGCGAGCGTACAAACCCAATGGCCAGCTCGACACGGTTAGTGACTTGAAGGCTATCCCGGAAGTGAACGGTGCTTCGTTCAGGATGACTCTTGCACTGGGTTGAGGAAGCAGAAGTGCGTCGATCTCGCCTTCCGTCAACGCCTCGTACGCCGCCGTGATGGTTGGGTACACGAAAAAGGGTGGACCTTCTTCCGGCGGTGCGATCGATGGTGGTGGAGCCATCTGGACCACATGCCCTAAGGTTGAAATGGTGTTGGTATCAGTTTCCGCGAGTACAACCTGAACGTGTGAGATGTCATCAAAGCGGCCAAGATAATCGAATCTATCTTTGTAGCCCTCGCGCTCGTACAGCAACACCAGATCGAACTGCTGCGCCGTCAGGCGATTGATCAATTCGTTGCGAGGGACAAGCAGCGGCTCGATCTCGCGGCCCAGCTCGCGGGACAGCAACGCAAGCAGATCTATGGAGATGCCGACAGGTTCGCCGCTTGGCCCCTTGATGCCGAGCGGTGCGCTTTCCACGATGAGCGCCGTAAGTGCCTCGGAAGGCTGCGTTGGCTCTGCAGTAGCGCAAACGCTCAACAAGCTAAGCGTTGCCATAGCGCATCCCAGGCCTACGGATAGCCTCCTCGCGTTCATGGATGTACTGCCATTTCGATGGCAAATTGCCATGAAGATGGGCCGGTGTAAGGGGCGCCACCAGGAAACGGGCGTTGCTTGCTCATCTGTTGTTCATTCCGCGCATCCCTATGCGGCTGGGCCCCTAGCTTGTTTTAGCGTTCCTGGGCTGTCAATGGTGCGTTGCGCCTAGTGGCTCAAGGTTCGTACAAACTCGGCTAAATGTGCCGACGCGCCAACAATGACTGCGCGAATCGTTGAGCCCGTGACCCTGGCTCCCGTATAGTTACGGCTTCGCGTCGGGCTCTGAACCACCCTCCTGAACTATGACACACCCGGGTTACTCCACTCGTGAAGTTGCAGGTCTTATTGGCCTGCCGCCAGCACGTATTCGCCACTACGCCAGACGCGCGTTGGTGCTGCCCGTTCGTGGGCCGAGAAACGAGTATCGGTTTGGCTTTCGCGACGTCGTGGTTCTTCGCACCGCCAAGCGACTTCTCGATGCGAGCGTATCCAGCCACCGTACGTTGCAAACACTGCTGGATTTATCAAGCCGCGATGTGCCGGGCGCGCTCTCCAGTACGCAAATCCTGGCCGATGGCAGACGGATTCTCGTGCGAGAGGCTGATCGACTGTGGGAGGTCGACAGCGGCCAAGGCGCATTCGATTTCGTTGCAGAGCAGCCTGGCAGCGAGCAGCGCCCAAAGTCTCCAGCGCCGGTTGCCCAGCTGAACAGCGATAACTGGTTTTTAGCTCGTGAGCGCGCAGCAGCGACGTCGAGTGAGTGGTACAACCTCGGGCTTGATCTTGAAGAGGTGGACCTGGATCGCGCGATCAACGCCTACAGACAGGCGATCCAGCTCAATGAAGCCAACGCGGATGCCCGAGTCAATCTGGGGCGCTTGTTGCAGCTTGATGGGCTACCGGCGGAAGCTGCGCAGCACTATTCAGCGGCGCTTGAAATTGCCCCGGATCATCAGCTCGCCTTGTACAACCTCGGCACGGTGTTTGACGAGCGAGATGAGCACGAACAAGCGGCGCTCTACTATCGGCGGGCAGTCGATGTGCCGGATGCTCACTACAATCTGGCGCGCCTTTCTGAACTGGCTGGCGATGAGCTGTCGGCTCGGCGCCATCTACGTTGCTATCGGCAACTCAGCGAAGACCGCCAGGTGCCCGGCGACTAGGGTAACTGCCGGACAGGGATCAGGCTCGCGCGCGCAGGTGCTTTCCCGAAGTGGATCAACAGCCAGAACATGGCGGCGCAAACGGTGGCTACACCAGCGCCCGTCAGCAGCGCGTCGGTGATCAGATTCGGATCAGCTATAGCGCGGCCAGTTTGGAACCACAGCGCTGCCAGCGCGTAGGCGACAACGAATGACCACATGGTCGAAAAGGTTGCCCAGAATCCACCCAGTTCCTTGACGATCGCGCCCACGGTGGCGACGCAAGGCATGTAGAGCAGGATAAAGATCAGGTAGCTGAACGCGGCAAGGCTGCTGCCGAACAGATCTCGCATGGTACTGAAGGTCGATACGGACACCTCCTGATCCTGCGCGATCTCCTGCGTATTGCTCAGATCACCGAGATTCAAGCCGAGTGGATCCAGCAGCGAAGCGCCGAGGTCAGCCAAGTTGGCGGGGACGCTCGCAAGCGCGTCCAGCACCATCTCACCGGGATCCGGATCGGGCCCACCCTCCGATGGGCTGTACAGCGCATCTAGGGTGCCGACGACGACTTCCTTGGCAAAAATACCGGTGAAGATGCCAACCGTTGCCGGCCAGTTCTCGTCCTGAATGCCGATAGGTTCGAATACCGGCGTGATGGCCTTGCCGATGGACGACAATAGCGAAGTATCGCTGTTCTGATTGCCAATGGAGCCATCGGTGCCCACGGAATCCAGAACGTTGAGAATGACGACGACCACTACGATCGCCTTGCCGGCACGGATCACGAAGCCCTTCAGTCGCTGCCAGGTGTGAATCAATACACCTTTGAGCGTCGGCAGGTGATAGCTCGGCAGCTCCATAACAAACGGGGCGCTGCGGCCAGGTAGCAGGTGTTTGCGAACGATCATGGCGGAGGCGATCGCGACAGCGATACCGATCAGGTACAGCGCGAAAACGATGTTCTGACCGCCGGTTGGGAAGAATGCCGCCGCGAACAGGGCGTAGACGGTGAGACGAGCGCCGCATGACATGAACGGCGCCATCAGCGTGGTCAGAATTCGATCCGGAGCGTTGTCCAGCGTCCTCGTGGCCATGACGGCAGGCACGTTGCAGCCAAAGCCGACGATCAGTGGCACAAAGCTCTTGCCTGGTAGCCCCAGTGACGTGAGCGCTCTATCCACGACGAACGCGATGCGGGCCATATAGCCGGAATCCTCCAGGAAGGAGAGGAACAGGAACAGCGCTGCGATGATAGGGATGAAGGTGCCGACCAAAGCGATGCCGCCACCGATCCCGTCTGCGATAAACGTAACGAGAACCGGCCAGACGCTCATGTTGCTCAACCACTGCCTCGGCAGTTCGACAAAGATCGCGCCGCCCAGAAGATCAAAGAAGTCGATAAACGCGCCGCCGACGTTGATGCTGAAGACGAACATTGCGTACATGACCGCGAGAAACAGTGGAATTGCAGCGATGCGGTTTAGAGCGATTGCGTCGATGCGGTCCGATAGCGTTCGGCCTGGATCGCTGATGCTGACGGATTTCTCGACAACTCCGTCAATTTTGCCGAAACGCTCGCTCGGCGTTGGTAGATCAGCTTCGCGGGCCGAGATGTCCTGACTGCTGTGTGCAGACCCGCGAGTTAGGGCCGCGCGATCAACCACGTCCTGCAGTATTCCGATGCCCTCGCCGCGAGAGGCAATCAGAGCGACCACCGGGCAGCCTAGCCCCTCCGCCAGCACGCCTGGATCGATGTGGATGCCTGCAGCATCCGCGCTGTCCATCATGTTCAACGCAACCACCACTGGCTGGTCGAGTTCCAGAAGCTGGCTGGTGAGGTACAGACCACGGGTCAGTGATGAGGCGTCCACGACGTTGATCAGTACGTCGAAGTCGAGCTCACGAATCGCTTCCTGCGCGATCTGCTCATCCAGAGCGCCGCCCGCTTCCAGATCGTAGAGGCCGGGCAGGTCTGTAACCTCTATCGCGCCGTCACCGTGGCGGTACTCACCCACTTTCTTTTCGACCGTCACGCCGGGCCAGTTACCCACGCGTTGTCGAGCACCGGTCAGCGCATTGAAGACCGTGGTTTTGCCGCAGTTTGGATTGCCGACGAGGGCGGCTCGAATCACGAGGTCGCTACCTTGACGACGACTGCCTCTCGACGCCGCAGTGCCAGCGAATAGCCTCGGACTTTCACTTCGATTGGATCGCCCAGAGGGGCAGCTCGAACCATGCGCACCAGCGTGCCCGGGGTCAGGCCCAAAGACGTCAGGCGACTATGGTAGTCGGGTGCGTCGGGGTGCGGGTGGACCGATTCGATGACTGCCTGCTCCCCGGGTGTCATATCTGCGATGGTCCGGCTCATCTCTCTATTCTAAATGATAATCATTCTTAATACAGAGTTTTGTCGCTGGGAGATTGCCATGTCGTGGCGTTGCCACTCCTCGCAAAGACGATTGGGAAAGGCATGCCTTTCAATGGCGTCATCACGAGTCGTCAGATGCGACGCATCGTTCGCTGTGGCGGTCTTGCGAAACCGGGGGAGATTGCCGCGTCGTGGCGTTGCCACGCCTCGCAAAGACGGTTGGTATAGGCATGCCTTTCAAAGGCGTCATCACGAGGCGTCAGATGCGACGCATCGTGCGCCGTGGTGATCTTGCGAATCCCGGCACCCTTCCGCCGCTGCACTTGCGCTGTTTCTACTGCTTCTTGCGTACGTAAAGCACCAGCTCATGATCGACAAGCTCAAAACCGTGCTTTTCCGCAATCTCGTGCTGCAGCGCTTCAATCTTGTCGCTGACGAACTCGACAACTTTGCCGCTATCGACATCGACCATATGATCGTGGTGCGCGTCAGGCTTCAGCTCATAGACCGCATGCCCATCGTCGAAGTTATGTCGTTCAACGATGTTCACCGATTCGAATTGGGTGAGCACGCGGTAAACAGTCGCCAGTCCAATAGACTCGTCCTGCTTGAGCAGGCGCTTGTACACATCTTCCGCGCTGAGGTGGTGCGGCGTCGATTCTCTGAGCACCTCGAGCACTTTGAGGCGCGGGAGCGTGACCTTGAGGCCGGCTTCTTTGAGTTCCTGCTGTTCCACGGAGCGCTGGTTACCTGGATTATCTTGGTGACTGGGTGTCAGGACGGGATATCAGATGCCGTCAGGCCGACTTTGTAGGCCGACGTGACGATACCTTGCCATGAGTTGCTGTCGATCGGAATACCGTTATCCCGACGCGCCTGTTCCGATTCGCGCTCGGGCTCACCTGGTATGCGCACTTTATCGGTGCCGACGGCTGGAGTCGTGCTGTGCAGGTAGTCGATCATCGCAGTCATTTCGTCATCAAACTGCTCGCCGCCACCAAATAGATCCGGGTCGAACACGAAGCTCAGCATGTTGTTGATGATCTGACTGCTTCTCGGGTGCTTTGGCTGCGCTGTCCAGTGTCCGGCGAGGCCGCCGCCGAGTAGCTCACACATTACGGCCAGCCCGTAGCCTTTATGGCCGCCGAACGGGCCGAGCGCGCCAAACGGTTCTTCATACATGACGGATGCGTTATTGGTTGGCCTGCCTTCATGATCGACGAGCACGCCATCGGGTACCGGTTCACCCTTCTTGTGGGCGACCCGCACTTTGCCCAGCGCGATGGCGCTGGTTGCCATGTCCAGCACCACGGGTGGCGCGTCACGGCGGGGAAGCGTTGCGCAGAACGGATTGGTGGTCATTCGGCGGTCGCGACCGCCAAATGGCGATACCTGCGGTTCGTGGCCGACGACGTTGACGAAGCTGGTACTACCAAGCCCAGCCGCGGCGGCGTGCTCGCCGTAGGTGCCGATTCGACCCAGATGGTGAGCGTTGCGTACACCCAGGCAAACGACGCCGGTAGATCTCGCTCGTCCGATGGCGAGATCCATGGCCAAGCGGCCGGCAACCTGGCCGAAACCGGTTTTCGCGTCGTAGAGAATCACAGCGCCTTTGTCGACGATGACCTCGCCGGTGGTGGTCGGGTCGAGTAGCTTCTGCGCGATGTTGTAAACGTAGGAGGGGATCATTCCGACGCCGTGCGAGTCGTGGCCCTTCAGGTTGGCAAGCACCAGATGAGCGGCGACTTCGTCTGCGATGACCTCCGTTGCCCCCGAGGCCTGGAACAGTTTGCTGACAAAATCGGTCAGCGGCTGCTGTTGAATGAGCACCACGTATCCTCAATGAACCCCCAGGGAACAGACTAGCCGAATTGCCCCCCGGTTTCTTGCTGCCGGCTCAGCGCTCGGGTGCTGTCAGCCCTTTGCTGGCAAGGAAATCCAGGTTGTAGAGTCGCGATTGGTACTTGCTGCCGCCGTCGCACAACATAGTGACGATGGTGTGTCCGGGGCCGAGTCGGCGGGCTGTTTCAACCGCGCCACACAAATTAATGCCGGCGCTGGAACCCAGGAACAAGCCCTCGGTACGCAGCAAGTTATAGACCATATCCACCATCGCTTGATCGTCCACCTGCAGCGCATCATCTACGCGCGCCTGGGCCTGGTTGTCGGTGATACGGCTATTGCCGATGCCTTCGGTGATCGAGCCGCCAGCACTCATCACGGGCTCACCCGTCGTTGCCCAGCTGTGCAGCGCGCTACCCATGCAGTCCGCCAGAACAATCTGAATGTCGGCGTTCTGTTCTTTCAGGAAGTTACTCGTGCCGGCGATGGTGCCGCCGGTGCCGCTCGCGGAGACGAAGGCATCGACGCGGCCATCGGTTTGCCGCCAAATCTCGGGGCCGGTGGATTCGTAGTGGGCGAGGGCGTTGTCGGTGTTGTCGAACTGGTTTGCCCAGATCGCTCCATCGATGGATGCGGCGAAGCGACCGGCCTGCTTCTGATAGTTCATCTCGTCTTTGTACGGCACGGTCTTGACGACGCGGACTTCTGCTCCGAGGGTGTTGAGCAAGTCCACCTTCTCGCGAGACTGATTGTCCGGCATATAGATGACGGTCTTGTAGCCGCGAGCGTTGCAGACGTGCACGAGTCCGATACCGGTATTGCCGGCTGTGCCTTCAACGACGGTGCCACCCGGTTGTAAGTCACCGCGAGCCTCGGCGCATTGGATCATCCACAGGGCAGCCCGGTCTTTAACTGAGCCACCCGCGCTCATGAATTCAGCCTTGCCCAGAATCTCGCAGCCGGTAGCCTCGCTGAGTGAGTTCAGGCGAATGAGCGGTGTGTTGCCGATGCTGCCGGCGAAACCGTCGAGGGTGTCCATGGAGTCGCTCCAATTCGTTGAGCGCGGGATTGTACCGGGCCTGTTGCTCGTGCACAGACGCGCGCTACATCGAACAGGCATAAGGTTACGTTGTGGTGTTACCTGGTTCCTTGATTCACGCTCCAACGTCTCTAAGCTGGGGGTATGACAGGACTTCTACAAGCGCTGGGCCGCGTGCTGTTGAGTTGGGGGTTGGCAAGCTGCTGCGCACTGCCGGTGGCCGCCCAGTGGTATGAGGCAACCCAGCCAATCATGGGCACCCGCGTGCATGCGGAGGTGTGGAGTCTGGATGAGGCGGATGCCCGACGTGCGCTGGCTGACGTCATGGCGGAAATGCACCGAATCAACGCGCTGATGAGCCCCTACATTGACACCAGTGAGCTCTCGCTCATCAATGCCAACGCCGCACGAATGCCGGTTAGCACCTCTCGAGAACTCATGGAGCTGCTGGCGCGCAGCGCTCGACTGTCGGAGCTGACGGATGGTGCATTTGATGTCACGTTTGCCTCCATCGGCCGGCGTTATGACTACCGGGCCGGCGCAAAACCAGATGAGGATGAGATTTCCGCAGCCCTGCCCGCGATTGATTACCGTCATGTGCTTCTGGACTGGCAGGCGATGACCGTCGCTTTTGCGCGGGCGGGTGTCAGCATAGATCTGGGCGGCATCGCGAAAGGTCACGCGGTTGATCGAGCCGCCGCGATACTGCGTTCGAGAGGGTTCGAGCACGCGTCGGTCAGCGCCGGAGGTGACAGCGTGATCATAGGCGATCGGATGGGCCAGCCCTGGACGGTCGGTGTTCGCCACCCCGACGATGCCGACCGGATGAGTGCCATTTTGCCGCTGGAAGATACAGCGGTATCAACGTCCGGCGATTACGAGCGCTATTTCGATGAGAACGGCGTGCGTTACCACCATATCCTCGATCCCGACACAGGCGATTCCGCTCGGGCTATCCGCAGCGTGACGATCCTTGGCCCGGATTCGACTACCACCGACGGCCTTTCCACCAGCGTCTTCGTGCTGGGCCTGGAAGACGGCCTTGCTCTGATCAATCAGCTGCCAGGGATCGATGCGATTGTCATCGATGGTGATGGCAACCTTCACTATTCCGACGACCTTTCGTCGCTTGGTTCTCAATAAGGCCCAAGCTGCAAACTGCGTGCCTCGCTGCGTGACCTCGCGCACATATTTCCCGCCCTCGCTCATCTAACTTTCTCTTTGTCGAGCGCTCGCGCTCGATAGAGAGGCCGGGCCCGCTGTCGGGGCCATCGGGTCGCCACACCTTGCTCGGTGGAACCGAGCAGTCGGCGGGTCCGGACTCGTTTAGCCGTAGTGGCCTGATCGATAAGGATGTCGAACGGGATCGAAGTGATGTCATGGACAACATTGCAAGGCTGGCAGGACGCAATCGGCAGACGCCGACGAATCGATGGGTCAGCTCGGGATGGATTTCGAGCAAAAGTGGAATTAAGCAGTATCCACTTGATCCCTCGACGGCTGCGCGATCGGAATCTCGGTCGGGCTGGTTGCGCAACGACTAGTTACACAGTTCTGTCGTGCTGCGGCAGCTCGGAGAGTTCATGAAAAGCCTGATCGCCACTTCGCTTGTTGTCGCCACGTTCCTCGCGACCACGTTCAGCGCGCCGACTGCAGATGCAGTAGCCCTCAAACAACAGGCGCCTGACTTCACCCTGCCTACTCTCACTCGCGGCAACCTGCGTCTTGAGGAGTATCGAGGGCAGGTTGTGCTCATTAACTTCTGGGCTAGCTGGTGCGGCCCCTGTCGTCAGGAAATGCCGATTCTCGATGCGTTGCACAGCCGCTATGAAGATGCCGGATTCGCTGTGCTCGGGATTAACGTCGAGGGTGAGGTGGCGCCTGCACAGAAGATTGTCGACAAAACCAATGTCACCTTCCCCGTGCTGATCGACGAAGGCCAGCGCGTATCAGAAACCTATTCCCTTGAAGCGATGCCGAGCACCGTGGTCGTCGACCGCGACGGCAACGTGCGTTACATCCACCGAGGCTACAAGCCGGGTGACGAAGCCAAATACGTCGAAATCGTCAAGCAACTCATTCGCGAGTAGAGCCGCTATGCAATGGATCGCAAAATCAGCTGGCAGCGCGTTGCTCGCCGGCGCCCTCATCACGGTCATCGGATTTGGATATCGGGCGCAGGCCGATTCGATGGCTGAAACCGCCGCTGTTACCGATCAGCCAAGCCCGGCCTCGGCCATTGTCGCCGCCGAACCTGCCGCGCTTGATGATATGGAGGCGATTAAGACTGAGTTGATCAAACTCAAGCGTGATCTTGTCATTCTTGAGGAAGACCTGCTTTACCCAGCCAGCACGCAAATGTCTGTGTTTCTCGCGATGGATGTCGGCGAGTTTTTCGGTTTGGACGCCGTAACCGTGAAGGTGAACGGCAAAGAGGTCGCCCATCACCTGTACACAGAGCGCGAAGCTGATGCGCTGTTTCGCGGCGGTGTGCAGAAGCTGTTCGTGGGTAACGTCAAGCAAGGCGATAACCGAGTGACGGCGTTTTTCACGGGCAAGGGCCCCTCGGGCCGTGATTACAAGCGTGCCGCTACCGTGGAGTTTGAGAAGAGCTTCGAGCCAACCTTTGTTGAGCTGCGCATCAGTGATTCCGAGGCAAAGTATCAGCCGGAATTCCACGCCGTTGTTGTTCAGTAGCGGCGGGCCAGGACAACGTCCGTCATGAAACAGTTTATCTGTGAACTCCTTTTCCTTTGCGCAGGTCTCGATCCGGTATCCGCGCCGTTGGACGACCTGACGTATGCCAATGTTCTCTATCACCACTACCAGGGTGACCACGAAAGCGCATTGGTAAACACGTTAGTCGCCGAGCAACAGAATCGACTTGGCACTCGCCCGATTCGCTTCCGGCTGGCGGAAGGCAGTTTCGCATTCAGCGAACGGCTCTTCGGCTATGCCGAAAACTCGTTTAACTCCGTCGCGCAGGAAGAGCTCACTGAGCTTGAGCGAATGCGCCTGTCCTTTCATCTTGCACGCGAGTATTACCGTCGGGGCGACTGGCAGAAGCTTGAGGAGCAACTCGCGCAGGTTGATCTCGGCAAAACCTGGCTGGGCCGTGAGCGCGTTCATCCCGAAGTTCTGTTTATGGCAGCCCAGGTAGCCACAGTGCGTGGTGATTTTGCCGGAGCTCAGGCGTCGATCGACAAGATTGCTCCGGATAGCGATTTTTCAGCCTATGCGCTGTACAACCTGGGGGTGGCTCAGCGAGCGAGCGGCGATAATGTGTCAGCCGCAGAAACCTTTCAAAGACTCGCGGATGCCAAGGCGTTCAGCGACGAATCATTCGACCTGTTGCAACGCGCTCGGCTGGCGCTGGCTTTTCTGCGTCGTGACCTCGGCGAAGCGACATCGGCCGAAGCGTTACTTGCCGATCTTCCGTCTGACAGTCGCTACCGTGACCAGGCACTGGCCAGCTATGCACAGCTGGCTATGGACGCCGACGACTACGAGCTTGCCGCGCGGATCTGGCTGACGCTGCAAAAGCAGGGTTACTGGACGCCGAGCACGGCATCGGCGCGGCTGGGTTTTCCTACCAGTCTGGAAATGCTGTCGTCTCCTGAGGCGGCGCTGACGCAATACCGCGAGGCAGAGCGTAGCTTCGAAGCGCGCCTGGTGACGCTGCAGGATATCGGTGCGCGTTCCGCTGACCCGGAGTGGGTGTCCGGACTGCTCAGCGTCTTTGCCGCGCGCGAAAGCGATGACGAAGCCATGCGCGAAACCGTAGAACGCTGGCAGAACGAGTTAGGCCATACGGACTGGCTTGAGTGGCTCGCTGCGGAAAACGTTCACGATGTGCTCCTTCAGTGGCGCGATCTCGGCGAAATGAAGAGTTGGCTGTCTGATCTTCCGTACAGGCTTGACGTCTATTCCGAGTTGGCTGATGAGCAGCAACGCCGTGCGGCGCTGGCTGGTTCGATCATCGAGGGCGAAGGCTTGCTGGCACAGCGCAACCGAGTTGCGGCCGGTATCGAGCGGCTGCAAGCAACGCTCGACGCTATCAGTGCGGCTGCGCCGAGCAATGATGGGCAATGGCTTCGCTCTCTGGCGACAGAGGCAGAAACAAACTTGCTCGACGAGCTGCAGCACATGCGTGAGCTCGGCTCGAAAGCCATGAGCGGTGATGAGCGCGAGCGTTGGTTGCAGCGCGTGGCTCGGCTCGAAGGAACTGTGTTCTGGACGGTGGTTGTCGAACGGAATGCACGACTCAGAGAACGAACCAAGGCGCTTGCGGAGCAACGCGCAGCGCTTGCAGAAATTGATGCACGCATCGAACGGGTTTCGGATGCCGAGACGCAACTGGTCGCGGGCGTACACACCGATTTTGTGATTTTCGATGATCGGGCACAGCGCCTGATCAGCCAGGTTGACCGAGCGATGAGCAGCCGCCAGGAAATGCTTGCTCAGCAATTGCGCCGGGGCATGGACCTAGAGCGCGATCGATTGCAGCAGTACCTGCTCGTGACTCGCGTAGCTATCGCCCGCGCGACGGATCAACTTGCTGCGGTCACGGGCGATCAGGGTGGAGCCTTGCGATGATGAATTCTTCGCGACTTCTAACCAGCCTGATTCTTCTTGGCGCCGTTGCCGGTTGCTCGATGTTCGGTGGCGACGATGTCGTCAAGAGCAAGAGCCCGGCGATTGGCGAGATCATTGCAGACCTCCCGGAATTTGAAGCACCGGATGCGCCGTCCTACTCGCCGTCTCGCGATGAAGTGATGGCCGCCTACCGCAGAGTCTATGGCGTGGTTGAAGATCCTGTTCAGAACCACGCGGTGGGCAAACGCCTCGCTGATCTGGAGATGTTTGCCGGTGAAGATCGCGACATCGAAGGCGTCACCGGTGCCTACGAGGATGCGATCTCGCTATACGAAACTTTGCTTGCGAATGCTGCGGGCGAAGACCTCGATCAGATTCTCTACCAACTGGCGCGAGCGAATGACGTGCAGGGTAATGCCGGCGCGACTCGCAGCTACCTCGACCGACTCATCGCGGAGTATCCCGCGAGTGTGTACGCGCCGGAAGCCCATTTTCGGCGTGCTGAGATGGCGTTTTCTGCCGAGGACTATGCCGGCGCCGTGGCGGACTACGGCTATGTCGTCGGTCTGGGTGACGACACCCGTTACTGGCAGAACGCCAGTTACATGCTGGGCTGGTCGCATTTCAAACTCGGTGATCTTGATCGTGGCGTCGAGACCTTTGTCAGCCTGTTGAATGAAGCCTTCTCGCGCGGAGACATCGATGAGTTGAGCGACGGCGAACGGGAACTTGTCGAGGACAGTCTGCGTGTGGTCGTGCTCGCAGTGGCTGATCTCGATGGTGCGGCGAGTCTTGCTCAAACCATGCAGGACTACAGCAAGCCAGCCTGGCAGTTTCAGGTCTACGACCGGCTTGCCAGTTTCTATATCGACAAAGAACGTTATCTCGATAGCGTCTCCACCTGGCAAACCTATGTGGATGAAAATCCGCTTGATAAAAGCGCGCCGTCAGCCTTCATTGGCATGATTGATACGCTTATCGCGGCTGATTTCCCAACTGAGGTGAAACCGAAGAAGGAAGATTTTGTTCATCGTTTCGGCGTGCGCAGCGAGTTCTGGAATCACCATGTGGCCGTTGTACATGATGAGTACATCGACACCCTGACGAAGTACCTGGATGAGCTTGCGAAAACCGCCCATGCCGACGCCCAGGATACTGGCGATGCTAACGACTACCGCACGGCGGCGCGCTGGTACGAGGAAATTGTCCTGACGACGCCTGACTCGCCGGAGTTGGCTGAAACGCTATTCCTGCTGGGCGAGGTATACACAGAAGCGGGCGATCACCCGCAGGCCGTGGCGGCATACCAGCTTGTCATGCGAGATCACCCAAACTTTCCAAGGGCCAATGAAGCGGGTTACGCAGCGGTACTCGGCCTAGGCCAGATGGTCGCGAATGCAGAGCCGGTCGATGCGGAGCTGTGGCAACGGGTCAAGATCGATGCGGAGATCGAGTTTGCCTTGCTGTTTTCAGGCGACGAGCGAGCACCGGCTGTGCAGATGTCGGCTGCGGATGCATTGTTTGGCCTTGGAGAGTTTGCGGGAGCCATGGAGCTTGCGCAGAATTTTCTTGATGAGTGGCCAACGGCAGACGTGGCTCTGGCTCAGACGGCTTGGTTGATACTCGGTCATGGTGCCTTCGAGCAGGCCAATTTCGTCGCGGCCGAGACTGCTTACCAGGTTTTACGCGGGAGCTTTTCGCTCACGCCTGACGTTGCAGGCGATGTTGGCGAGAAGTTACTGGCGGCTGTCTACAAACAGGGCGAGGCTGCGGATGTCGCGGGCAGCACCGATGAAGCTGTTGGGCACTTCCTGCGGCTGGCGACGATCGATGCCAGCGCAGAGCTCACAACCCAGGGGCATTTTGACGCGGTTGGTATTCTCGAGAAGTCCGAGCGTTGGCAGGAAGCAGCGGAGCTGTTCGAGGCCTTTAACGCGCGTTATCCGGGCCACGAACTCGCGCTGGGCAAAGACCAGCGGCTGGCGAATCTGTACGAGCGCTCCGGTGATACCTCTCAAGCCGCCGCGTCCTATTCACGTCTGGCAAGCTCCGGCGATGATCCTGTCGTCCGACAGCAGGCGCAGTACCGGGCAGCGGAGTTGTATCTGGAACTCGGTGCTGCGGAGCTCGCGATCGCACACTTCCGTGACTACGCGCATAACTACCCCGATCCCTTCGAGCAGCGACTCGAAGCGATGCATCACCTGGATCAACTTTACCTGGCGGCTGGCGAGGGCGCGAAAAGGCGTTTCTGGTTGCAACGCAAAATCGATCTGCATGCCAGCCTCGGTTCGCAAGCTACTGAGCGCGTTAAGTTCCTGGCGGCAGAGGCTGCCTATGTGTTTGCAGAGGATGCGCGTGCCGAGTACGACGCCATTGCGCTGACGGCGCCACTCAAGTCATCGCTGAAGCGAAAGCAGCGAAGCCTCAAGAAAGCGATAGCAGCATTCGAGCGGGTTGCTGAGTATCAGGTTGCCTCGCTACTCACCGCTTCCACGTTCCACATCGCTGATATCTACACCGCGTTGTCTGCCTCAATCATGAATTCCGAGCGACCTTCGGGTCTTTCAGATCTGGAAACCGAGCAGTACGACATTTTGCTGGAGGAGCAGGCCTTTCCTTTCGAAGAGCAGTCGATCGGCGTGCACGAACTCAACCTGCAGCGCAGCTGGAGTGGCATTTACGACGAGTGGACGAAACGTAGCTTTGATGAGTTGAAGCGGTTGATGCCGGGCCGATTCGCCAAACAGGAAATACAGGTGGCGTATGTTCGAACGATTCAGTAGGTGCTCGACTCGGCAGCTTGTCGGTTGTACAGCAACCGTGCTCCTGAGTGTTCTCGCGGGCTGCGCCAGCATTCCCGGCGGCTCCATCTTGTCGGATGCGAAAGCGCGCAAGGCCGAGCCTGCTCGCGCCATTGACGTCAGTGCGCCGGAATCCTCAGCTCAGCTGAGCCAGCGCTACGAGGTGAAGCCGCGCAACGCCGAGCGCTTTGAACTCGCGCTCGCCGCGTTAGACCGTGATGATTTGCAGGCCGCTGAGAAGTTGTTTCTCCAGATCGCCGACGATCAGCCTGAATTGCCAGGCCCTTGGACCAATCTAGCCCAGATCGAGCGCCAGCGAGGTGATATCGAAGCTGCGGGCAGCGTGTTGCGAAAAGCGGTAGATGCAAATCCAGACAACTGTCAGGCGTTGACAGCGCTGGGCCTCATGTCCCGTGAGGTTGGCGACTTCGCAAGTGCGGAAGGTTACTACCTTGATTGCCTGCAAAGAGATGGCGACTTCGCTGATGCGCATTACAACCTCGGCATTCTCTACGAGATCTACCTCGGACGCTTGCCGGAGGCGCTTGCCTCCTATCGGACTTATCAGCAGCTGACCGAAAAGCCAGATCGGCGGGTAGCGGGTTGGGTCATGGATCTTGAGCGTCGGATCGGTAGCGCGTCATGAGAAGCACGCTAATGAGTTTGATTCTGGTGCTCTCGTTCACGGTTTCAGCCAATGAAGACGTTGGCCGTGTTGAGCTTGATGAAACCGTGATCTCCGGCAACCAAGAACTGCCGAAAGTTCTCTACATTTTGCCCTGGCAAGAACCGGGCGGACTACCGGAACTCGATCTGAACTCTTCGCTGCGCGAAGTGGATGTGTTTCGACCTTTGTACCCGCCGGCATACCGCCGGGAACTCAACTACTACCGCACGCTTGAAAGCGTGGTCACGGAGGATTAAAGGATGGACTTCTACACAACGGTTGTAGGATTTTTTCAGGAAGGCGGCCCCTTCATGTATCCAATCGCCATCGTATTGGCTATTGGTGTGGCTATTTCCCTGGAGCGATTCGTGTATCTCTCCGGCCAAACGATGACGAATCGTCGTGACTTTGAGCGAATATTGCCGTTGCTGAAGGCGCGCAAGACTCGTGAGTTGGCTGAGCTGACGCGCAAATCGAAGTCTGCCATGAGTCGCATCATGGCCGATGGCCTCAATCGCCAGAGCACGTCTCGCCGTCGCACCGATATTGAATACGCGATGGAAGAAGGCCTGCTAGAGATTCTGCCGAATATTGAGCGCAGAACACCCTATCTCGCAACGTTTGCCAATATCGCAACCCTGTTGGGTCTGCTCGGCACGATTATCGGCCTGATTGCGGCGTTCACCGCGGTCGCTAACGCTGATCCGGCTGAGAAGGCGACGCTGTTATCCCAGAGTATCTCGATCGCGATGAACACCACCGCGTTTGGCTTGATGGTTGCGATCCCGCTGTTGCTTCTGCATTCACTGCTGCAGTCACGAACCAGCGCGATCGTTGAGAGCCTCGAGATTGCCTGTGTGAAGTTTCTGAATCTCATGGAGCAACGCGGCGAAGCGCAAGCAGCACCCGCAGCGGCCAAGACGGCGTAAGCAGCTATGGAGCGCATCGCCCGTCGGCGCATGAAAAAGAACACTGACCCAGCGGATCTGGATGTCACGCCGTTCATGAATCTCATGATTGTGCTGGTACCGGTATTGCTGCTGTCCATGGTGTTCACCCACACCACGGTGATCGATCTGAATTTCCCCAGTGGCGAATCCGCGGGTGAAATAGATCCAGATCAGGTGCATCTGGAAGTCGTGGTTACGGCTGCAGAGCTTCGCGTTGCCGATGGTCGCGGCGGCGTCATCAAAACTGTGCCGATGAAAGACGGCGCGCATGATTTCGCAACGCTGTCGCTGGTTATGCAAGAGCTGAAGAAGCGCATGCCGGAGAAGCAGGACATCACTATCCTGCTCCAGGAGGCTACCGACTATCAGACCCTCGTCAGTGTGATGGATAAAGTTCGTTCCTATCCCGCTGTTCAGGGTTTGGATGTGGTTCACGCGGAGTTGTTTCCGGTTATCTCGCTGGGAGATGCGCCTGGCGGTGAACCAGTTGCGCTTCTGGCCCAGGAGCTGCCAGGAGGTGCGACGTGAGCCGAATGCATCATGGCGCCCGCCGCCAGCACCAACAGAAACGAGGCAAATCGGCGGCGCTTAATCTCGTGTCGCTCATGGATATCTTCACCATCCTGGTTTTCTTCCTCATGGTGAATTCCTCGGAAGTGGAAGTGCTGCAAACCAGCAGCAAGATCAAGCTTCCCGATTCGAGTTCAGAGCAGCGCCCGGAAGAGCGCCTGGTCATCTCGGTCAGCCAGGACGACCTCGTTGTTCAGGGCCGTCCAGTCGCACAGATTCAGGCGGTACTATCGGATGATGATCCGATCATTGCTGACCTGAAAACCGAGCTGGATTATCAGGCGACCAGAAAGGGTGAAGTGCCCGAAGGTGGTTTCGAAATCACGATCATGGGCGATCGCGAACTGCCTTATGCGTTATTGAAAGAAATCATGCTGACTTGCCAAACGGCCGAGTTCGCCAAGATCTCACTGGCCGTCAACAAGATTCAGCCAGCCAGTGACAGCTTGGATGCGGCGCAAACGGTAGCGTCGACATGAAAGCGCTGATTCATACCCCGTCATTTGGCATGCCCTGGGATTCCAAGCGTGCCGACAACCAGCGTTTTCGTAGCGCCCTCAGTGTCTGCCTGGCGGTTGTGGTGGCTTTTGGCCTGGCTATGCCCTGGCTGCCGATGCCTGAGATCGAAAGGGAAGAACTCGAAGAGTTGCCACCCCAGCTCGCGCGAATTCTGTTGGAGAAGGAAGAAGTAAAGATTCCGCCGCCACCGCCGCCGCAAAAAGTAGAGCCGAAGGAGCAGCCTGAACCGAAGCCTGAGGAGCAGGTCGCGATTGAGGAAACCGTGGTCGAGCCGCAGCCGACGGTTGCTGATGCTCGCGAGAAGGCGAAAACCTCCGGCTTGCTGCAGTTCTCTGACGCATTTGCTGACATGCGTGAGGCTGTGGACGTGAGTAAGCTTCAGGATACAGCGGCCATTCAACGCGGTGCCGGTGAATCAGCAACCATCGACAGAAACGTACTGACCTCGACCCATTCAACTCGGAGTGCTGGCGTTAACGTCGCTGCGCTATCGAGTGATACCGGCGGTGTTGCGCTATCAGGGCGTGAGACAACGAAGGTGGATGCTCCCGCGGGCGCTACCGGAGAGGGCGGCGTACGCAAGCCCAAGCCGGTTGACTCGCGATCGCGCAGCATCGAAGAGATTCGCCGGGTATTCGATACCAACAAGGGCGCGATCTTTGCGATCTACAATCGGGCGCTACGCCAGGACCCTGGCCTGATTGGCAAGGTGGTTCTTGAGCTTGTGATCGACCCGAATGGCCGGGTGGTCGATGTTTCAGTTGTCTCGTCCGAGCTGGGCGACGAAACGGTTGTCGGCAAGATCATCAATCGCGTGCGCTTGTTCGATTTCGGCAAACGTGACGTTCGAACCACCACGATCAGCTATCCGGTGCACTTCCTGCCGACGTAGGGGGTTTGCGCGGACTCTTTGTCCGTCTCGCGAGCGTCCGTGCTCGCGGACTCGGTTGCGTCCGGCGAATCCGTTCGCCGGCGGGAACGCACGTCCCTGTGCGTTCGTCATAGCCATGCTTCTTGGGGTGTCGGCATCCCTTCTCAGGCATTGGCTTCGCCAATACCCTGCCAGGGCAACGCGTTGCCGACTATCGCTGGGAGGCTACCCGGTTGTTTACGCATGCCCTCCCACACCGTCTTCGCGAGACGACGCAACGCGTTGGCGCGGCGATCTTCGAGTTTTGGTGTCTAGACGGATTGCGTTAGCAATCGGTCACCCGGCAGGGCATTCGTGTAACGAATGCTCGAGAGGGCGCGCGACTGATGGATTTCGTTGCTGAATGTGCTCCGGGGTTTGGATCTTGCTCTCTACCTAGACCGATTGCGCTGGCAATCGGTCACCCGGCAGGGCATTCGTGTAACGAATGCTCGAGAGGGCGCGCGGCTGATGGATGTCGTTGCTGAACGTGTTCCGGGGTTTGGATCTTGCTCTCTACCTAGACCGATTGCGCTGGCAATCGGTCACCCGGCAGGGCATTCGTGTAACGAATGCTCGAGAGGGCGCGCGGCTGATGGATGTCGTTGCTGAATGTGCTCCGGGGTTTGGAACTTGCTCTCTACTCACGCTGCGCCCTTCCGGGGCTTGCGCTCTTTCACGACCGGCGAATCCGTTCGCCGGCGGGAACGCACATCCCTGTGCGTTCGTCATAGCCATGCTTCTTGGGGTGTCGGCATCCCTTCTCAGGCATTGGCTTCGCTAATACCCTGCCAGGGCAACGCCTCGCCGACAATCGCTGGGAGGCAACCCGGTTGTTTACGCATGCCCTCCCACACCGTCTTCGCGAGCCGACGCAACGCGTTGGCGCGGCGATCTCCGTGTTGATGGGAGATCACCACGTCGCCGGATGCTGCGCATCTGGCTCCTCGTGATGACCAAGGTAAGGGAGGGCATGCCTGAACAACCGGGTAGCGCCCAAACACATGCCCGCATGGATGCGGGTGCCCCGGCGAGCATCGCGAGTAACGACGGCCAAGGATGGCCGTCGCCGCCAGCGCGAGGACCGCGCTGGTCGTGAAAAGAGTCCGCGGCCATGGAAGGCTGCGAGACGGGTAAAGAGTCCGCCGCCCACCGCTGCAGTCAGCTCGAAGCGCAGCAAGTACCCAACCTCAGTATCCGCTGCTCAAGGCTACCCATCCGGCGAAGATCACGACGCAGCGCGACTACCGTACGCTGACAAACTCCTCAGGGTCTTCCTCGTGCTCGATGTGTCCTTTGTATTCCGACACGTCCTCTGCAATGGAGTACAGACACGGCACAAGGATCAGGGTGTTGAATGTGGCAAACAGCACACCGAACGCCAATGACACAGCCATTGGCACCACGAAAAACACAGCCGGGTCGGTGTTGCTCATGAGCGGCACCAGGCCGACGAAAGTGGTGACCGATGTGAGAATGATGGCGCGGAAACGAACAACACCGGATTTGAGGGTCGCCTCGAGCGCGTTGATGCCTTCTTTGCGCTGGCGGTTGATGTAGTCCACCAGCACGAGCGAGGCGTTAACAACTACCCCGGACAACGCCACGATGCCGAGCAGTGAGAAGAACACCAGTTCGATACCCATGACGTAGTGGCCAACAATCGCGCCCACAGCACCGAACGGGATAACGCTCATAATGACGAGGGGTTGAAGATAGGAGCGTAGCGGGATCGCCAGTAGTGCGTAGATGAGAACGAGAGAGAGTGCAGAGCCGCGCGCGAGCCCGGTCATGGACTTAGCGCGTTCTTCGGCCTCGCCAGACAGGGAAATGGATACATCCGGGTAGTTCGCTCGAACAGTCGGCAGCACTTCTTCGTTGAAGCTGCTGATGACTTCTTCCGGCGCGACCAGGCTGCGGTCGACGTCTGCGGTTACCTGCACAATTCGGTGACCGTTTTCGCGCCTGATCGCGGCATATCCGCGGCCGAGGCTAATTCTCGCCACGCTTTGGAACGGCACTTCCACGCCGGCGGGAGTGCGAATGTACATGTCCTCGAGGTTGCCGATGGAGCGTCGCTCGGATTTGGGATAGCGAACCATTACTCGAATGTCATCTGGCCCACGCTGAATCCTCTGTGCTTCCACGCCGTAGAAGGCAGCACGCACCTGACGCGCTACATCTGCAAGTGTCAGGCCCAGATTTCGAGCCTCGGGAAGCAATGCAATCTTGAGTTCCTGTTTGCCGGCTCTGAATGTGTCTGCGATATCTCGAACGCCGTCGTAGCGGGAGAGCTCGGAGCGAATGTCGAGCGCGGCACGGGACAGCTCGTCGATATCGCTGCCAGCCAACTCATAGTTGATCGCAGCCCCTGCGCTGTAAGTGGCCGCGGTAAAGGAAAGGCTTACCGCATCTGGAATCAGGCCGACGGCTTCTCGCCAGGCATCGGTAATGGTTTCAACCTTCAAGCCGCTTCTCTCTTCCAGGGGCGGCAGCACGATTGCTACTTCGGCGAAATGGCTGCGCCCAGGAGCGAAGCCGAACTCGGGACCACCACGGCCGATTGACGTACCGACGCTGACCAGAGTGTTGCGAATCATGTTGCCATCACTCGCCTGGCTGTCGAATTCCTCGCGCAGCGCCGCGATCGCTGCCTCAATCTGTTTCGCCGCGGCTTCGGTTTCGCTGATCGCTATTCCATTGGGCATTTCCAACGTGGCGTATGCCCGTTCGCCGGATATCTGCGGGAAAAACTGAAACACCACGCGCCCGCTGGCGATGAGAGAGATCGCGATGACCAGGACGCCGAGGGCAAGCGCACCCGTGGCGTAGCGCCAGTTGATCGCGAAGCGAAGAATGGGCAGATAGACCTCTTCAGCCATTCGGGTGAGCCATCCGGACAGCGCGTCCTGTAACCGATTCCAGCCTTTGGTTGGCCTTGTCCCCCCGGCTTGATGCTTCCGGTGCGCAAGGTGCGCCGGCAGAATCCACTGGGATTCCACAATCGAGAAAAACAGCGCGATGATCACCACCAGTGAGATCGCCGAGAAGAAATCGTTCATGCGCCCTTCGACCAACAGCAGCGGCAGAAACGCCGCAACCGTTGTCAGCACGCCGAAGATCACTGGGATCGACACCTCCCAGGTGCCGTCGATCGCAGCCTGCACGGGCGCTTTGCCCATTTGCTCGTGGCCATAGACTCGCTCGCCAACGACGATCGCATCGTCCACCAGGATGCCAAGTACCAGGATGAAACCCATGAGCGACATGGTGGAGATTGACAGGTCGAACAGTGGAAAGAATGCCAGGGTGCCTGCCATGGCGATTGGAATGCCTGCAGCAACCCACATCGCGAGGCGAAAGCGCAAAAACAGAGCCAGGATCACCAGCACGAGTAGCAGACCGGAAAGGGCCGTGCCCATAACGGTATCCAGCCGATTGGTCATCTCCTTGGACTCATCTGACCATATCGACAGAGATAGCCCCTCAGGCAGCTTCGAAGCTTTGTAGCGCGCGACGAATGCCGTCACGTCGGTAGCCATCTGAATGATGTCTTCCTTGCCGACTCGCCAGACTTTGAGCATTACCGCCGGTTGATTATTGAAGCGTGCGCGTAGATCGCCTTCGGCAAAGTCGTCACGAATGTTGGCGATATCGCTCAGCAGCACCCGAGTGCCGTCTGGATTGGTAAGAATGACTACGTCGGAAAACTCGGCGCCCACCCGAGCTTGCCCCAAGGCTCGAACCAACACTTCACCGCCATCGGTGTAGATCGTGCCTCCTGGCATATCGAGAGAGGAGTTTTTGATGATGTTCGCGACTTCGGAGAGACTCAGCCCGTATCTGCGGAGGTTGTACTCGGGGATCTCGATGGCAATCTCATAGGGGCGTACGTAGCTGAGTTCGACTTGGGATACGCCGTCGAGCGCGACGATCTCGTCTCGCAGTTTGATGCCGACTTCTTTGAGTGTCTTTTCGTCCGTATCGCCGTGCAGTGCTACTTGGATAGCGCTGCTGGCGATCGTGACCTTCGAAACGATTGGCCGTTCGGTCTCGGCAGGAAAAGTACTGATCGCATCAACCCGGCTCTTGATATCGTTTAGAGCGCTGATTTGATCGACGTTGTCGAACAGCAGTACCGTGACGTTGCAGTTGCCTTCGCGAGCGGTGGACTGCATATCTTCGATGCCCTCCGCCCCCTCGATTGCTTCTTCGATACGCGTGCAGACACCGTCCTCTGCCTCTTCAGGCGCAGCGCCGAGGTAGGGGACGCTGATGACCACAGCGCCCGGTTCGATGTTGGGGAATTGCTCTTGGTGAACGCTGACAGCGGCACCGGCGCCGGCCAGAAGCAGCACGATCATGAGCAGATTTGCGGCTACCGGGTTGCGGGTAAACCAGGCGATGGCGGTATGCATGGCTGCTGAGTCCTGGGCCTAATGATTGTTGTTTGCGGTAGAGCGCGTCCGTGTAAGAGGCGCGGTCTAGGCGTCCGCGATGGTCTCAACCCGCATGCCGTCGACAGCGGTTTGCAGGGGAGAAACGCAAACGCGCTCGCCGGCTTGCAGCCCTGATCGAATCAGCACCTCATCTTTGTGTAAGCGAAGAAGTTTGACGTCGCGGAATTGCAGCCGATTGTCGCTGTCGACAACCAGAACCTGCTCACCGTTGCGCAGCGCGGAGCGAGGCAACACGACGACCTCGCGAGCGAGTGCGCCTTCGATGGTTGCCTCGACGAACAAACCGACGGCCAGTGGAATCGCCTGGCTGGTCGTGTCGACACGTGCGACAACATTGATCATTCGTGAGCGACTGTCGATCTCCGACTCTGTACGGACGATTTTCCCTGTCCACGTCAGGTCCTGTCCTGCGTAGTAGGCGCTCAACGTAACGTTGGGCTGCATATCCTCGGCAATCTGGCCCTGAACGCCGACGGGTAGCGCGAGGTAGGCGAGCTGGCTGTCAGCGAGCGGCAAACGCACCTCCACGCTGTCGCTGGCGTAGATGGTGCCGATGTTGGTGCCTCGGCCGATGAACTGGCCCACATCGACGCTTTCGCTACGCACCAGGCCATCAAACGGTGCCGTGATTGTCGTTCGATTCAAATCGATCTGGGCCTGACGGAACGCGGCGCGAGCATCATCCAGACTTGCCTCACTGATGCGTAGAACGCGCAGCGCGTTTTCGAGCTGTGAGCGCGACACGAGTTGACGCGCCTCAAGGCTCAGCAATCGTTGGTGCTCAAATTTAGCGTGCTGTTGTTCCGCCTCAGCGCGTTTCAGTGCAGCGGATGCTCTGGTCAGGGCACTCTTGGTATCGGTGGCGTCGAGCCGAAGCAGAGGATCGCCTTTGTCGAACGAGCCACCAACAACCAGGCTCTCAGACATCCACACGACTCGTCCGGAGACTTCGGGGATGAGATGGCTTTCTTTGCTTGGGCTGACCGATCCTTGGGATTGAACGGTTAGTCGCAGGGCTTCGGGCGTAACTTCCCGTACTCGGATGGTGGTTGGTAGCGGAACGGGGTTATTGGGCTCCAGAACAGGCGCCGTCGCCATGAGCGTGGCTGCGCCGAGACCCGCGATGATGATAATCACGATGGCGACGAGGATTTGCTTGATCACGACTGGGCTTCCTTGAATGCAGGCAGTGCCTGCTCGGCTTTTTCTAGCGAGGCGACGACCGTTTGCCGGTTCAATGCAGATAGCTCTCGCATTAGCAGGCGCACCTGCTCGCCCTCGCGGGCGACAACTGCGCGCAGCAGTTTCGTCAGCAATGGGATAGCAATATCGTGCGTCGGCTCGACGTAGTCGGAAAAGTGGGTGAGGCGTGGAACGAATTGCAGCAACAGGGATCGAGCGATGAGTTGGCAGGCAAGGTTGCCACTCACCTCCATGAATGCACCGAGCAGCGCAAAGCGCGCCTCGACGTAGCCGCTGGATTCAGCATCGATCGCGAGTAGCGCTTCGATGCTGCTGGTGATGCGCTCGAGATCCTGGTCAGACGCCCGTTCGACTGCGGTTGAGGCCGCCAACTCGATCAGCGTGCCCATAACGGCGAGTACCTGATCCACGAGTTCGGTATCGGGCACCTCACCGAGCGCGAGCAAATGACTGATAACGTCGAGGCTGGCCTCTTCCACGGGGTTGACGCGAGCACCGCCGGGCTGAATGTCGATCAAACCCCGTTGTTGCAGAACCTTCATGGCTTCGCGGACGGCGCCCCGGTTGGCATCGAAACGGCCCGCAAGGTCACGCTCCGACGGCAGACGGTCTCCCGGTTGGTAGCGAGCCGTCAGAATCTCTGACGTCAGCTCATCGGCGATGTGGCTGTGTTGTGATTGCACGTTTGCGCTCGAGATAACAAGGCTGACCTGACCCTGAGCGGTTGGTCAGGGCTGGTCAGACCGGATTGGTCTGACCAATGGTAGTCGAATTGCTGCGATGCGCAAGGAAAATGTTACCTTGGGTAACAGATTGTGGGACAAGTCACGTTTTGTGGTGGCTGTTTGCCTTCGTGGCGGGCGCGAAGTGGCTGGCGCAGAGTTTGGGAGTACCCTCGTTAGACGTATTCCGAGGCGTCGTGCCAGGCTTCGAGATTCACCTACCGCCGCGCCACTAGTGTCACCTCGACGTCAATCTCATCCGCCACGGTAATCGCGCCGCCCAGCGCCGAAAATGGCGTCAGACCCAACGCGTCATGACTGAGCTGAAAGCTACTCGTCGCGGTTAACTTGCTACCTTCCACCGTTACTGTCACGGGAACGCTCGCACTGCTTTGCCGGTCGGCGACGATGATGTCTGCCCTGGCGGTCTCGCTGTCCTGCGCTGTTAGGGAGATGCGAAGGAAAGGATGCTCTTCCGCCGCGAGTAGCTTATCTCCGAGCATATTGCTCCGGGTTCCTGCTACGTCGCGCTCACTGGGCACGCTCTCAAAGCCCTCTCCGGCGCGGGCTCGGGCGGCCGGGTCGTCCACGACGAGGGCGGTAACCGGCAGGTAGAGCTCGGCGTAGGGTGTTTCGCCCCAGTGTATCCATCCAGCCAAGGCTTCAGAGGTTATAACGTGGTTGTGGCCGAGCTTGGCCAGCCTGCCACTTCGATACACCTTGAGCGTGACGTCGCTGTCGATAATCTGAAAGTCGCGGCCTTCCTCGAAACGCTCGTTCGGGTAGTCAGCGGGTGCGCCCGCAGGCAGTGGGGGTGGTGGACTCACGCTGGCGCAGGCCGTGATCAGAAGGGCCGCGATCGCACAGACGAGTACCCGGTAAACAGAGTGAAGAGGGTGCTTGTCGCGACCAGATCGCAGCGGAGCGCGGGCTTGTGGCATGAGTGCGCGCTTCACGCGGGCGCCGGGCTGCCGTTGTTCGCGTCGTTGTGCGGCGCTTCGGTGCAAGCCCAACCCAGGTCGATAAGCGTCTGGTGCAGCTCTGCAGCTTTGGCTTCACAGTAGCCACTTTCGTTTTCAGCACTCCATGGCGTCGACTCCACGCCCTCGTCGTGTTTTTCGTAAAGCACCTGGCAGGGCACCGATTGTCCGGGCACTTCGTAGCGCACGGAGATGCTTCGATTCAGGCTGCCGTACTGACAGTCGCTGGCGGTGGCGGGTAGTGCCGTCGTCGTTACCCCGGCGAGCAGCACAATAAGGCCGCTCTTGCACATCTGGTCAATCATTGCCCGGGCCCTCGTTCAGCGTTGAATAACGCGGTGTTGGAAATGGGTTGCTATGGTCGGTAGCCGAATCTTGCCGGCTCGGTGTTCAGAGCGCCGCGGGCAAGACGTGCCCAACGGGTGAGAACGCGGCGGGTGTCTCGCGGATCGATGATCTCTTCGACTTCGAAGTATTCTGCACTGCGAAACGGCGAGCGGAGCCGGTTGAGGCGGGCCTTGATCTTTGCGAGATGCTCCTCGCGATCTGCAGCTGCCTCGAGCTCTGCTTTGTAAGCAACCTCAATGCCACCTTCGATAGGAAGCGAACCCCAGTCACCCGACGGCCAGGCATAGCGTAGTGCGGGCGTGCCGGGTTTGTTGTTGGCGGCACCGGCGACGCCAAACGCCTTGCGAACGATGATGCAGCAAAACGGAACCGGGGCCTGGCCCAGTGCAGCCAGTACCTGGGAGCCGAAGCGAATCGTGGCGTTTTCTTCGCTTTGCTTGCCAATGAGAAAGCCCGGGCAATCCTCCAGGTGGATGAGCGGCAGATGGAACGTTGACGCCAGATCGATGAGGCGGGTCAGCTTGCGCGACGAATCCGCCGTCCACGCTCCGCCGTATACCATCGGGTTTTCGGCGAAAACCGCAACGGGAATGCCGTCCAGACGCGCAAGCCCGGTGATGACTGACTTGCCCCACTTGCGGCCAATTTCAAAGAAGCTGTCCGTATCCAGAACTGCCTTGAGCACCTTGCGCATGTCGTACACCTTGCGCGGATCGTTTGGCACGATCTCGGCGAGGAAGTCATCGCGTCGGCCGGGATCATCGTTGCACATTGTCGCCGGCGGCAGCTCGTCAATGCTGGTGGGCAGGTAGGAGAGGAACTGGGCGGCTCGTGCGAAGGCTTCCGCTTCACTCTTCACTTCATCGTCGATCGCACCATTGCGGGTGTGGATGCGCGATGAGCCGAGTTCTTCTTTAGAGACCTCGCCCAGGCTCGCCCAATCAACGAGTGCGGGCCCCGCGATCATCATTTGCGCGCTGTCAGTAACGATGACGCTGTAGTGTGACGTCGCGACCCTCGCCGCGCCGATTCCCGCGACCGAGCCCAGAGCGAGTGACACAGACGGCGCGATCGACAGGTGGCCAACAACGCTGTCCCAACCTCGCACCTCGGGGATGTATGTTCTTCCGGCAGTCTCGATGGTCTTTACCGAGCCGCCGCCACCCATGCCGTCGACCAGGCGCACGTGGGGCAGTCGATAGGTGAGCGCCATTGCTTCGGCGCGCAATCGCTTTTCGCCAATGGATAACTCGGCTGAGCCGCCCCGAACGGTGAAGTCGTCCCCGGACAGTACTAACGGTCGACCGTTGAGTTCGGCGGTGCCGAATACGAAGTTGGATGGTGTGAAGTGGCTGAGTTCGCCGTCGGCGTCGTACTCGCCGAGACCGGCGAGCGAGCCAAGTTCGTGGAATGAGCCGTCGTCTGCGACCGTTTGAATGCGCTCGCGGATCGTGAGCTTCTTGAATTCGTGCTGGCGCGCAACTTTCTCAGCACCGCCCATTTCGGCGGCGAGAGCGCGGCGTTGTGCCAGCTCATTGAGCTCGTCCTGCCAGCTCAAGTGAAGCACCTGGGAGGCCGCTGGGGTCTGTTGCTGAGCCCCATAAAACGATTGCAGCCGCCCATGTCTGATGGAACGGCTGCGAGGCTTGGTCTCAAGCGCGCGTACCGGTAAAGGTTGCGTTGCCGAAAGCGCCAAGCTTTACATCGCCGGAGATCTCATCGCCGTCCACCTTGGCGGTAAACTCGAGAGTAATTGGCATCGGCTGAGTCATGGCGGCTTTCCAAGTCAGCGTTTCACCGTCGATGTTGCCGTCGGTGATTTCGAGGTCGCCCTGGGCTCCCGAGAGTTTTCCGGTCAGCTCGCTGCCGCTTGAGGCAAGCGTAAGCACGCCTTGCTGGGCACCCATCGGAGTGTTCATTGTGGTGTTCCAGTCGCCGTCTGCTGTGCTCATGAGTAGTCCTTCCTAACAGTGGTTTGTGATCATTGGTCGCGCTGAGTATGTCAGTGGCGAATAGTCAATTCAAAGCTCAAAGTGAGTGCCTAGAGCTCGCGTTCAATACTGAAAACGACCTCCTGTGCATTGTGCTCTGCGTACAGTCGCCCGGCCCTCGGGCTCCACGAGCCAGCGCGTAAATCGCCCAGTTCGATAAACCGATAGCCGAACCGTGCGCGCCAGCGTTCGCTGATGGCGCGGCTGAAGCTTACTCCCGCTGTCCAGGCGGTATCGATTTCGTTGCGACCGCTGCGAAAGGTCTGTTCGGGCTGTTCGCCCGGCCGTTCTCGTTCGATGTAGCTGCTATCAATTCGGTTCAAAGCAACGCCGAAACCTGCGGTTACCTCCGCCTGCCAGCGGGGGCTGAGGTCGACACGTCGCGAAAGGTTGAGCATCAATGAGGTTGTCTGCACGTCGGAGAAGATGTTCGTAACGGTGCGAATAGACGGTGAGGGAATAGCGACGTCCCAATCGGTCCGGTAGCGCCAGATTCCTTCCAGATCGATCTGCCATTCATCGAAGCGCCAGCCCCAGGCAGCGCCGAATCCAGCAGTGATGTCGTCGATGTTGCGCTCTCTTATCTGGCCGTCTGTAAAAGCACCGATCTGTTCGCCGGTTCCGATGGAACCTTTGCTCGTGATGTTGTCTATCGTCGCGAACCCCAGCGTAACCCGCGGTGAGAAGAAGGCTTCTGCCGCGTAAGCCTGGGAATTCAAATGACTGCTCAGCGCGATGCACGTAAGCAACAGCGAGCCCAGTACTGAGCGTGAGATAGGGTTGCGCACAACGCAAGCCTTGCGGGTGGAGCCGGACATGTAACTTCCCTCACTCGAGCGGCGCCAGGATCACCGGCGCGCGACGGCGTTGTTGTTTGAACGGCCGTCTGTCAGATGTTGTTTTTGTTGTTTTCGCCGCGAGCAATCCCGGAGCCTGGATAGGGCTGATACCCGGTGAGGCGCTATTCGCTGCGCGCCGCAACCGTACCACAGCTGGCGCCCGGGCAGTTGTCCTGCTGGTTTGCTCGGTTGGCGTGAATGAGCAGGGTTTGACAGGGTCGGTCCAGGTTCGAATACTGCGCGCCGTTGGCCCCCGAAGAACCAGGGGAGTAACCCAGGCCCAAGCTGTTCATGAGCCCCTGGCCGTTGCTCGTTCGCTGCAAAGCCAGCCGTCACGCTCGCAGCATTCCTCACCGAGAGATAAACATGACAATCGCCACCCTCGACTTGCGCGCTGCCTTCGTTTGCCGTGTGCTGAGTGTTCTGTTTGCCTGCGGCGTGTCGGCCTATGCCAGTGCCGAGCAAAGCGATGCCGCGGAAGTTGGTGACGTTCTGGAATTCGTATTGCCAGCAACGGCGTTGGTGGCGACTGCGCTAAATCGAGACGGGGAAGGCTCACGGCAGATGGTGTTCGGGGCTCTGACGAATCTCGCAGTCACCTACGCGCTGAAAGAGAGCATCTCGAAAGGCCGTCCAGACGACAACGATAACGACTCGTTCCCGTCGGCACACACCTCTGTTTCGTTTCAGGCAGCTCGTTTTGCGCACAAGCGTTACGGTCGAAAATGGGGTATTCCCATGTACGTTGCTGCTTCTTTTGTTGGCTACTCGCGAATTGACGATGATCGCCACGATGAGTGGGATGTCCTGGCGGGAGCGGCTATAGGAATCCTCGCCGCAGAGATGTTCACAACCCGATTCAAGGGCGCTGACGTGCAGCCGGTGGTGGCGCCGGGCTATGCGGGCGTGCACCTGCGAATGGAGTTTTGAGCGTGTCCCTGGATTGGCCTGCGATTGCCGCTGCTGCGGCGACGCTGTTTTTTGTCATGGACCCACTCGGCAACATCCCGATCTTCAACAGCGTTCTTGCCCGTTTCGATACCGCCACCCGGCGCCGTATTGTTGCCCGCGAGCTGGTGATTGCGCTCTTTATCCTGCTAGGTTTTCTGTTTGCCGGCAATGCGGTCATGAGCTTCCTGGGCCTCAGTGAGAGTGCTCTGCAACTCTCGGGAGGAGTGCTGCTGTTCGTCATCGCCCTGCGCATGATTTTCCCGCGCCAGGCGGGAGAAGAAGATACCGTTGAAGAGCCGTTCATCGTGCCGTTGGCAATGCCCATGGTAGCGGGGCCATCGGCGATTGCGATTCTGCTGCTGCTGCAAGCCAGTGAGCCCGAAAAGATTCTGGATTGGACGGTCGCGCTATTTGCCGCCTGGCTTGCAAGTACCGTCATCCTGGCGCTGTCGCCGATGATGATGCGCGTGCTTGGCAACAAAGGCTTACGCGCACTAGAGCGTCTGATGGGCATGTTGCTCATCATGTTGTCTACGCAAATGATGCTCAACGGCGTCGCAGAGTTCGTGGCGTCATTGCCGGCGCCAGCAGGCTAACCCGCTGGTGGTGTGCTCTCGCGCCGGCTCTTCGCCGGGCCAGGGCGCTTCGACTTTGTCCCTGGCTGCTTCGCGGTTGGTTGGCCAGAAGGTTGATTCTTGCCTGTGCTTCGATCAGCGCTGGACTGAGCTTTTGCCGCCGTCTTGCGCGCCTTGCGGCGCGGCTTGGCAGGCGTACCCGCGGGCTTTGTGGAGCCCTTTGTCGGTTTGAGATCCGGCAAGGCGACCGCCAACACATCCTCAAGCCGGCTTGCGAGTGTAATCGTAAGATCCTCTCGCACAGATTCCGGCAATTGCTCGAGATCAGACTCGTTATCTTTCGGCAGCACGATGTTGCGCAAACCGCTTCGGTGCGCTGCCAGCAGCTTCTCCTTAACACCGCCAACGGCTAGTACCAGCCCGGTCAACGTCAGCTCGCCTGTCATGGCCAGGTCGTCCCGCACGGGCACTCCGCTGTAGGCAGATGCCAGGGCTGTGGCCATGGTGACGCCTGCTGATGGGCCATCCTTCGGGATGGCGCCGGCGGGTACGTGTACGTGAATGCCTTTGCCGTTGATCGAGTCGGCCGAGATTCCCAGCGCTTCTGCCTGGCTGCGGATGACGCCGCGAGCGGTGCTGACGCTCTCCTGCATTACCTGGCCGAGATGGCCAGTGAGCGTGAGTTTGTCATCGCTACCAGCGATTACGGCCTCCACGTACAACACGTCGCCGCCACTCTCGGTGTAGGCGAGGCCTGCAGCGACACCGGCCGGTAGGTTTCGACGCGCCGGGTCACCCTGAAACTTTGGCGGTCCCAACAACTCGCGCAGGCGGCGAATACCGACCGCACCGCGGCTTCGCTTTTTCTGCACAACCTCCAGCGCGCGCTTACGCGCTAGCTGGCCCAGGACCCGCTCCAGCTCACGCACGCCGGCTTCACGCGTATAGCGATGAATAATATGGCCCATGGCGTCGTCGGCCACGGTGAGCTGCTTGTCTGTTAGACCGGCTTCCGTGCGTTGGCGGGGCAACAGGTAGCGCTGGGCAATTGCAGATTTCTCAAGGTCGGAGTAGCCAGAGAGTTCCAGTATCTCCATGCGATCCAGCAGCGGTCGGGGAATACCCTGTAGCGTATTGGCGGTCGTGATGAAGAACACTTTCGACAGATCGAAAGGAAGGTTTAAGTAGTTGTCGCGGAATTCCCGGTTTTGCGCCGGATCCAGTATCTCCATGAGCGCAGCAGATGGGTCACCCCGAAAGTCCTGGCCGAGTTTATCGATCTCATCCAGCATCAGCACTGGGTTGGCAGCGCCAGCGCGACGGATGCCCTGGATGATGCGTCCAGGCATGGCGCCGACGTAGGTGCGCCGATGGCCCCGTAACTCCGCTTCGTCGTGTAAACCGCCCAGGCTGATTCGATCGAATTGGCGGCCCATGGCGCGTGCGATTGATTGGCCGAGGGATGTCTTGCCTACCCCGGGCGGACCCACCAGACACAGGATGGGTGCTTTCGATTCCGCATTCAGCTTCAGCACAGCCAGCGATTCGATGATGCGCTGCTTAATGTCGTCCAGACCGAAGTGATCGGCGTCGAGCACCTCGCGGGCGTTCTTCAAGTCAAGTTTGTCTGTCGTGAAATGCTGCCACGGCAGCTCGGCAACCAACTCGAGATAGCTTCGCGCTACCTGGTAGTCGGCGGCGCCAGATGACATGCGCGCAAGCCGCTTGAGTTCTCGATCGACTTCCTGCCTGACTTCATCGGGAAGATCCGCCTTGTCGATGTCGGCGCGCAGCTCGCGCACATCGTCGTCCTCTTCCGGCTCGCCGAGCGCTTGTTCGATGGCACGCTTCTGCTGTCTGAGCATGTGCTCGCGCTGCTGTTGTTCGACTTCCTCGTGAGCGTCCTCAGCAATCTGTCGGCGTAGCTCAATGACCTTTTGCTCGTGCTGCAGCAATTCGTGCACGTGTTTGGCCAAAGCCAGCGTCGTGTTGTTCTCGAGCACCGCTTGCTCGTCCGCGAGGCTGAGGTTGGCCAGCGACGCTATGCGGTACAGCTGGGTAACAGGGTTGCTGATTGAGCCGATCAGCTGTTGATAGATCTGCTCGCCATTGTTGCTGTCATACAACAACGCGATGCGCTGGGAGGTAGCAAGGTTTTCTCGAATGTAGGCGTCCAGCTGGCTGCGCTCGGGCTCAGGCTGGGCATCGATGCTGAGCTCGGGAAGCAATTCATAGCTTGCCCGTAGATTTGCCTCGTTCGCCTCGCTGGCTAAGAGCCGCACCCGGCGCCCGCCTTGAACAATGACCTGGGCACCGTCATCGCGACGTTCGATGCGGCTGATTCGGACAATCGTTCCCACGCGGTAGAGATCGTCGAATGACGGCTCTTCAATCTCTGCGTCACGCTGCCCGACGCAGATCAGTTCCCGACCGTTCTCCACTGCGCTGTTGACCGCCGCCATGGATTTGCTGCGACCCACGCGCAGAGGCACCACGATGTCCGGGAACACCACGGTGTCTTTGAGGGGGAGTATCGGCAGCGTATTGCTCATTGGGTCCTACGATTTAACTGTTCGCGTAAAGTCTTTGTGTTTGCTGGCTAGTGGCTTTTAGATGAGTCCCTGAACGCTCGCGGCTTCGTCGCGAAGCTGTTCTGGACTACCAAGCATCTGCCGCGCGGAGCCGATGCGCTTGAACCAATAGTGCAGTCCGAGTAGATCGGTAAAGCCCATGCCACCGTGTACTTCTGTCGCCGTCTTTGCCACGAAGCTGGCGACCTCGGTTATGTGAGATTTGCTCTGGCAGGCCAGCACAGGCGCTTCCTGTGGCAGTGCATCCAACGCGTGTCCCGCATACCAAAGCATAGACCGGCAGGGTTCCAGCTCAGCGGCCATTTCGGCGCACATGTGTTTCACCGCCTGAAAGGAGCCGATAACCCGGTTGAATTGTTTGCGCTCCTTCGCGTAGGCCACGGCCTCGTTCAGCATATGTTGGGCAGCGCCAAGGGCATCGGCAGCCAATAACACGCGGCCCAGCCGAACACCGGCGTCCAACGCGGCTTCATCAGAGGTTATGAGGGTGGCTTCTGCGTTTTCAAGGCGTAGCTCGCCAAAGCGTCGAGTGCCATCAATGGTTGTCAGCGGCTCTCGCGTGACGCCCGGCGCGTCTGCTGACAGCAGATAGGTTGCACCGTCTGCGGTGGCGACAAGGTAGCTGTCGGCGTCAAAGTCGAACACAAACAGGCTCTTGCCGCTGAGGACCTCGCCCGCGGCGATAATGCCGGCGTCGCGGCGGCCACCGATATAGCTGTCAATGGCCAGACCGACCGTGCGGCTGCCGTCCGCAATGCCAGCCAGCACGTCACCAGCCAGCTCGGGGTCCGAGCTTGCAAGCACCCGGGTTGCGACCGCGCTACCGATAAAAGGCACCGGTGCGCAGACGCCGCCGAGTTGTTCGGCGATAAGGGCCGCATCAAGGCTGCCAAGCCCAACCCCGCCGTGCGCTTCCGGCACCAGCAGGGCGAATACGCCCAGCTCCGCTAGCGCCCGACGCACATCATCGCTGCTCTCGTCCCGGTTTGTGCTGGCCGCACGCAGTCGATCGATATCAACCGCGCCCTGCAGATAGCCGTTGACGCTGTCTACCAGCATTCGCTGCTCTTCGGAAAGACCAAACTTCATGTCGCTGCTCCTTCCGCGAATTTAGGCTCTTTGGGCATGCCGAGGGCGCGCTCGCTGATGATGTTTTTCTGAATCTGCGAGGTGCCGCCGCCGATGATCAGGCCGAGGAAATACATGTAGTAGTACTGCCAGGTACCGTTGAGGTAGGGGTTGTCGCCGTAGGCCAGACCCAACTCCCCAAGTACATCGATGGCGAGACCCTCGAGATCGTGTCTCAATTCCGTGCCCTGGAGTTTGGCGAGCATGGCAGCCAGCCGGACGTCATCGTCGCCGTTGATTTTTGCCGACAGCAAGCGCAGCTCGTTGTGTTGGAGGGCCATTACCCGGCCCTGTATGCGCATCGCCCGATCGCGAAAAGCGGCTTTGTCCATCAGCCGTTCTCCGCCGATGGTCTCGTGTTTCATGATGTCGAACAGGGCCGCCAGCCGGTGCAGGGTTGCATTCGGATCGCCCAGCGAGCCGCGCTCAAACTTGAGAATGGAATTCGCGACCCGCCAACCTTCTCCGGGTGCGCCGACAATCTGGCCCTTGGGCACGCGCACATCAGTGAAGAAGACCTCGTTAAAGTTGGCATCGCCCGTCATATCCACGAGCGGCCGAATTTCGATGCCGGGCGATTTCATGTCGAACAGCAGAAAGCTGATGCCCTGATGCTTGGGTGCCTTGGGATCGGTGCGCACGAGGCAGAAAATCCAGTCTGCGATCTGGGCGGTCGACGTCCAGATTTTCTGGCCATTCACCACCCACTCATCGCCATCGAGCACGGCGCTGGTTCGAAGGGAGGCCAGGTCACTGCCGGCGCCCGGCTCCGAGTAGCCCTGACACCACAGCATCTCGCCGTGCAGCGTTGGGGCGATGAACTGTTGTTTCTGCTCTTCAGTGCCCACCTCAAGGAGGGTCGGCACCAGCATTGAAATGCCTTGACCACCCATGCCGGGATTCGCCTGCGCTTTGGCAAATTCCTCGGCAATGATCCGGCTTTTCAGGATGTCCGGCTCAGCGCCAAAGCCGCCATACTTTTTCGGAATGGTGCGTGCGGCGTAACCGTGCTCGATCAGTGTCTTCTGCCAGTTTTTAAGGGCTTGCGACTTCAGCCCAGCACCTTTGGGTTGCTTGTCCGCACTGGCTTTGAGGAAGCTGCTGACTTCCTGGCGAAATTGCTCGTAGCTTGGGCTGTAGTTCAGATCCATTCGTGTGGCTCCGGCGCTGACAATGACGATAGTGAGCCGCGTACTTTAGCGGCGCTTTCCGGCACAATCGAGCCGGCATGCGCTTGCGGGCGTGTGCGACAGGCGCGATGCATGCCTCGATCGCCTTCGCTTGCTCGGCGGCCGCGCAAGCCCGACTGGCCTTGGCCTTACTGGACCTTATCTGATGGAGAGCCCGAATGACGGATACCCCACGCTACGCTGACGACACGATTTCGATTCACACCGGTTACGAGACGGAGCCCACCAGCAAGGCCGTGGCTACTCCGATATATCAGACCGTCGCCTACGAATTTGACAATGCCCAGCATGGCGCCGATCTGTTCAATCTCGCCGTACCCGGCAACATTTACTCGCGCATCATGAACCCGACTGTTGATGTGTTGGAGCAACGGGTTGCGGCGCTGGAGCACGGCGTAGGGGCGCTGGCAGTGTCCGCCGGGAGTGCCGCCATCAATTATGCCGTTTTGAACCTTGCGGAAGTCGGCGACAACATCGTGTCGCTACCCCAGCTCTATGGCGGCACATACACACTCTTTGCACACATGTTGCCAAAGCAGGGCATTGAGGTGCGCTTCGCCGAAGATGATTCGCCCGAAGCTGTCGAGAAGCTCATCGATAGCAAAACCAAAGCAGTCTTCATGGAAACGATCGGCAATCCTGCGGGCAACATTGCCGACATCGCAGCGATCTCGGCAGTCGCTCGCAAACACGGCGTCGCGACGATCGCGGATAACACCGTTGCCACACCCATTCTGCTGAAGCCGATTGATCACGGCATCGATATCGTGGTGCATTCACTCACCAAATACATGGGTGGACACGGCACCTCGCTTGGTGGCGTGATTGTGGATTCCGGGCAGTTTCCCTGGGCCGACCACGCGGAGCGGTATCCGCAGTTCAGCCAGCCTGAAGCCTCCTACCACGGCGTGGTGTACACCGAAGCGATGGGGCCGGCGGCCTACATCGGCCGAGCCCGGACAGTGCCGCTGCGCAATACCGGAGCCTGCCTGTCACCGATGAATGCATTCATGCTGCTGCAGGGTATCGAAACGCTGCCTCTGCGCATGGAGCGGCATTGCAGCAATGCACTCGCGGTTGCCGAGTATCTCTCCGGTCACGACGCGGTGGACTGGGTGAGCTTTGCGGGTCTGCCGGGAGATAAATTTCACGGGCTGGCGGAGAAGTACATGCACGGGCGCGCATCGAGCATTCTTACGTTCGGGGTGAAGTCTGGCTTTGATGGTGGCGTGAAGTTTTACGACGCGTTGAAGCTATTCAAGCGCCTCGTGAACATCGGTGATGCGAAATCGCTGTCCTGTCACCCGGCGTCGACCACGCACAGGCAGCTCACCGAGAGCGAGCTTGCCCAGGCGGGGGTTACACCGGAGATGATCAGGCTGTCTGTTGGCATTGAGCACATCGACGACATCATTGCCGACCTCGATCAGGCACTCGCGGCCGCCCGTTGATAAACCGACGGCAATGGCTGCAGGGCGCGGCGCTGGCTGCACTGGTACCGGGCGCAGCAATCAGCCGCGCCACCGTCGCCAGTGCGGTGTCCGCCTGGCGTGCTGGACCGGCCCTGCCGTTTGCAACCCAGGAGATATACCCGGCCGCGCACCGTGGCCGTCTTTACGTGGCGGGTGGTATCGGCCGCCGGCTCGGCGTGCCGGTATTCAATGACGCCTGCGCATCGCTGGCGCTGGACTATGCCGACAGCGGCACACCTTGGCGTGCTGAGGCCGAACTTCCTGATAGCCGGCACCACGGGCAGTTGGCTTCGCTTGCTGGCAAGTTGTGGTTGTTCGGCGGCTTCACGGGCAGCTTGAGCGGCGGTGTCTGGCGCATGCGCGACAGCGTTCACACGCTGGCGGAAGACGGCTGGCAGCCTAGATTCAAATTGCCAAAGCCGCGCGCGGAAGGCGTTGCCGCTGAGCGCTCTGGATCACTGCACCTGGTTTCCGGCCAGTCGCCCAAAGGTGAGTCGAACCGGTCGCGCAGCGATCATGTCGAGGTTACCGATCACTGGCATTTTGATGCTGCTGAGCAGCGCTGGCGCGATCTCGCACCGATTCCTACCGCCAGAAACAGCGCCTGTGGCGGCTGGCTCGGAGACGACCTCGTCGTTACCGGTGGCCGCACCTCCGAGGGCAATCTCAGCGTCACCGAAATCTATGACGCGCGCGAGGATCGCTGGCGCACGGCTGCGCCGTTGCCTCTGCCCCAGGCAGGCACAGCGGCGGGTGTTGTCGGCGGCTCCCTGTACGTTTTTGGTGGCGAGATCTTTCAGCCAGAGGCGAAGGTGTTTGCGCAGGTCTGGCGCTACGACGGCGCTTTGGATGCCTGGTTTGCCGAACCGTCCATGCCGACGCCTCGGCACGGGCTGGGCGCGGTGGTGTCCGATGATCAGATTCTTTTGATTGGCGGTGCAACGCAGCCCAGTGCGAGCGGCACAAGCGATGTTGTAGAAGTCTTCACTCCAGTGGGTTAGCGCAAGCGGTCAGTCGCTCAAGCCTGTTATGCGAGTCTGGGCAAATCTTCTTTCTTCACGAGGTTCTTCAGGACTCGGCCATCGGCGTAGTTGGTGACTGCGGTAACGATTTGATCGGCCATGCGCTTAGTCTCGTTGCCCATTGAGCCGGCGATGTGGGGCGTCAGGAATACATTGGGCAGCGTGAACAGAGGTGAATCTGGCTCCGGGACGTCCGGTTCGGTTGTGTCGAGTATCGCATCGAGGCGGCCGCTGCGAAGTTCGGCCAGCAGCGCATTCGGCTCGACCAAGCCTCCGCGCGCGGTGTTTATGAGCGTTGCGCCATCGCGCATGAGCATCAGTTCTCGAGCGCCCAGCATGTGATGGGTTTCCGGCAACAGTGGCGGGTGCAGGCTGACGATGTCAGAGCCGGACAGCAATTCCGTCAAACCGACTTTGCTGGCGCCGAGGTGACGGCTTTGCAGCGGTGATACGTAGGGGTCATACAACAGTACTTTGAAGTCATGGGGCTTCAGCAGTTCCATGACGGCGCGCCCGACGTGTGACGCGCCGACGATCCCGATGGTCTTGCCGTAGTTGCCGGCGTTCGGTGCTTCGCGCGTCCATGGAGCCTGGTTTTTGCGTTCGCTGAGGTAGCTGCGATTAAGGGCGAATACGCGCTTACCTGAGAACAGGATCGCCGCGAGAGTGTATTCGGCAACCGGAACGGCATTGGCGGCGACGCAGTTCACCACGTGTATTTTTCGTCGCCAGGCTTCGTCCTCAATGAAGCCTTTAACGCTGCCGCCTAGATGCGCAATCAATTTGAGCCTGGGTAGTTCTTTCAGTAACTCGTTAGTTAGCGCCGGGCATCCCCAGCTGGTCAGGAGTACCTCAATTCGATCCAATGGTGTGGTTAGACTGGCAAAATCGGGAGCAGGGGTCGGCTGCGCCAGATCGCAGTAGGAGGCGAGGGTGCTCATATGGCTGTCGAGCAGCATCTCGTCGCGCACGACAGGGTGCATGACCAACGCTGTGACCGGTTTTTTGCTCATCAAACGAGCATACTGCAAAGTTGTCTGCATTCGCGCGTCTTTGGCGGCTGGCGCAGGCAAAAACCAACGTTTGAAAGGGGGAAATCAGTGGCCCAGGCAGATGCGGCGTTGCGCGCACGAGTGGCGACCATGGCGTCGATGCAGATTCAACACAACGAACACGTGCATCCGGATTGGCGCACCCAGGGGTATCCCTACTATCGAGCGATCTGGGTGGAGTGCGCTGAATTGCTCGATCACTACGGTTGGAAATGGTGGAAGCATCAGGAATGTGATCTCGATCAGGCGCGCCTGGAGATTGTCGATATCTGGCATTTCGCGCTGAGCGATCTATTGCGCTCAGGCACCAGCGTTGATGTGATTGCCGATGAATTGGCAACTAGTGGATCGCGGTTACCGTTCGCCGATGCGGTTGAACAGATCGCCAGCTCAACGCTCGCCAATCAGGGGGTCACGATGAGTCACTTCCGCGATCTGATGGCCTCTCTGCCGATGGGCGAGGTTGAGCTTTTCGATCTCTACGTTGGCAAAAACGTATTGAACAACTTTCGCCAGAGCAATGGCTACAAAGACGGTAGCTACCGAAAATTGTGGGCAGGCCGGGAGGACAACGATCATCTCATTGAGGCATTGTCGGAGCTTGAGTGTGCTCCCGAAGAGGTACCCGATCACCTGTTTGCCGAGCTGACGCGACGCTATGAGGCAAACGGCTGAGTCGGTCTGATAGCTGGATTGACATGCGCTTGGCGAAAACCGCAGCCGGGCTGTCACAACAACATCACATAAAGCATCCAGGATGCGCGCCCATTGGAAAGTCCGAACGGCGAGATGCTTATGTTTGAAGATGTTTCCTGGTTGAGGGTTGGCGAGGTTGTCGCTGGTAACGCGGCCGATGCCAAGACAACTCGTCTGTCAGACGTGGATTCAACGGACGAGGAAACATCGGTTGACGATCCCCCCAAGCAGCGCTATCGCACGATCTTCCTTTCGGATATTCACCTTGGGACTCGCGGTTGTCAGGCTGAATTGCTCATCAGCTTCCTGAAACATCACAGTGCCGACCGGGTTTACCTCGTCGGCGACATCATCGACGGCTGGCGACTCAAGAAGGGTCTGTACTGGCCACAATCACACAACGATGTGCTCAGGCGTCTGTTCACGCTGATGAAACGGGGCACGCAGGTGGTTTACGTCACCGGTAACCACGATGAGTTCTTGCGTCGTTATGACGACATGGTGCTTGGTAACCTTTCGTTGGTGGAATCTGCAGATCACAGAACCGCAGATGGCAAACGCCTGCTGGTCATTCACGGTGATCAATTTGATGTGATCACCCGCTACCACCGATGGGTTGCGCTGCTTGGTGATGCGGGTTACATCGCGCTGATGGAGATAAACCGTGTCTTCAACAGAGTGCGAAATCGTTTCGGTTTCGGCTACTGGTCACTCTCCGCCTGGATCAAGGGCCGGGTGAAACGGGCGGTCAGCTTCGTTTCGGATTATGAGCAGGCGGTTGCTCACGAGTGCCATCGGCGCAGTTTTGACGGCGTTGTCTGTGGCCACATCCATCACGCAGAGATTTCAGACTATGGCGACGTTCGTTACATGAACTGTGGGGATTGGGTGGAATCCTGTACGGCGTTGGTGGAAGACGACGAGGGTCAATTCAGTATCATTCACTGGCGTGAGGAATTGCAGGCTACGTCTGCGCAGGCGCAGACGGCGCGGTCCGAGTCCCAGGCGGCTTGAAAGTCATGACAAAAGCACTATTCATCACCGATGCCTGGACGCCGCAGACCAATGGCGTCGTGCGCACTCTGCAGAGCTGCATTGCTGAGCTTGTGCGCGATGGCTGGCAGGTTGAGGTCATCCATCCCGGGCTTTTTCGCTCCATGCCGATGCCAACGTACCCGGAGATTGGCCTGTCACTCGATGTCTGGAAGATGCGGAGAATGATCCTTCAATTTCGCCCCGACACGATTCACGTCGCGACAGAAGGCCCGCTCGGGCTATACGCTCGTTCGCTGTTGGGCAGTAAAGGGCTGGCCTACACGACGTCGCTGCACACCAAGTTTCCCGAGTACGTACACGCACGCTTTCGCGTGCCGGTGCGCATTGGTTACGCCTTCATGCGCTGGTTTCATCGGCCAGCTCTGCGCACCCTGGTGACGACGGAGTCGCACCGAGATGAGTTACGTGACTGGGGTTTGAAGGACCTCGTGGTGTGGGGCCGTGGCGTCGATGTGCAAACCTTCCAGCCTCGTCCGTTGAGCCCTCGCAGCCGTCCGAGGCTGTTGTACGTCGGACGCATTGCGGTGGAGAAAAATGTTGAGGCGTTCCTCAACCTAGATCTTGATGCCGATAAGATTGTCGTTGGTGATGGGCCGCAGAGGGGGGAGCTTGAAGCGAAGTTTCCTCAGGCACAGTGGCTGGGCTATCAGTACGGCGACGATCTGGCGCGCTGTTATGCTGATGCGGACGTGTTCGTATTCCCATCGAAGACCGATACCTTCGGACTGGTCATGCTAGAAGCCATGGCGAGCGGCACGCCTGTTGCCGCGTATCCCGTGACAGGGCCGATTGACGTCATTGAAGACGGCGTCTGCGGGGCGATGGCTGATGACCTTGAAGTGGCGGTGCAACGGGCGCTGCAGTTGGACCGTGCTGCCTGTCGAGCGTACGCAGAGGCTAATTCCTGGTCTGCGATAGCCCATCGCATGGCCGAGCAATTTGCGCCGATTGACTGGACGCGCCGTGGCGCCGTGCAGGTTGCCGGCTAGTGACGAATTCTGCGCCGCTTACGTTTGACTCTGATCGCTGGCAACCCGATGCGGAGGGCACTCTGCTCTTTCTTCGGCGTGGCGGAGAGGTGCTTCTCATTCACAAGAAACGTGGTCATGGCGCCGGTAAAATCAATGGTCCTGGCGGCAAGCTGGAGGCGACTGAGACGCCAGCGCAATGCGTGCAGCGTGAAACGCTGGAGGAAGTCGGCCTGCGCGTGCCAGCGCCCAGGCTCGCAGCGCGGCTTCGCTTTCTGGACGATGCCGACGACGACTGGCTGGGTTGGGTTTACGTTGCGGATGCAGCAGATGGTGACTTGTGCGAAACGGAGGAGGCCATCCCCTATTTCGCAGCGCGGGATGAACTGCCGCTTGCCAGCATGTGGCCGGACGATCGAGTCTGGCTACCCTGGGTGCTTCGCGGCTACGCCCTGACCGGCACCTTCTGGTTTCATCGAGGTGATCTGCTTGCGCATCACATGACCCTTGTGGGGTTTGCGGGTGAGGTGGCGCTGGGCCCGGTACATGCTGAAGACGCCTGGCTCTAACCCTTGGGGTGTTGTAGCGGCTCAGCGTCGGTGATTCCGAGGCGGTGCAACAGGGCACCAACCGTTGGGCCTGCGAAGAACAGGGAAAACAGCACCATCGCAAAGACCATCGATTGCACCGTCCACCAATACGGCAGCGACGTTGGGATGGACAACACGAGCGCAATGGCGATGCCGCCGCGCAGGCCGCCCCAAACCAGCAGGTGCTGCCAGGCCCATCTGACCGGCTTCCCGAACAACGCAGACAGTGCGCAGCTGAAGTAGACCGCAACCGCACGAGCGGCAACGCCAACCGGTACTGCGATAAGCATGGCGAGCCACTGCTGCGTGAACATCTCGAACGTAATCACGAGCCCCATCAGCGCAAACAACACTGAATTGAAGAGCGTGCTGAGCCATTCCCAGGTGACCGAGCCGCCTGGCATGAGCTGCCGCTCATGGTTGTGCAACATCAGCCGCGCCGTGATCGCAGCCAGCATGACAGTGACGATGCCCGATACGTTGAACAGATGCTCACCGACCCAGAAGCTGCCAAACGCTGTGACAAGCAGAACGCAATTGGTGGTCGCCATGGAGCCGAGGAGTCGAGCGAGCAGGGCGGCGCTCACCCCCATGGCAGCACCCACTATGCCGCCGCCAATAAATGACCGGGCGAAGTCGGCGCCGATGTCTAGCGCGCTACCGGTGGTTTGGCCGAGCGCGAACGCGAGTACGACACTGAACAGGACGATTGCGGTCGCATCATTGTAGAGAGACTCGCTCTCAACCAACGTGACCAGATCCTCCGGACAATTGCGCACTTTGAGCTGAGCGACCACGGCCACCGGGTCGGTGGCGGCGACGATCGCCCCGGTCAGCAGGGCAGCGATAACGGGGAAGCCGGCAGGATGGTTGATTCCCAGGTAGGCCAGCAGGGCCACCACACCTGCGGACGCCACGACACCGATTGTCGCCAGTAGCAGAGATGGCAGGAGCCACTTCAGCATCAGTGAGGGCTTCAGATGCCAGGCGGCCTCAAAAATCAGGATGGGAATAAAAACGTAGAAAACCAGCGATTGCACGTTAGCCGCGCGAATGCCGGTATCAAACTCCAACCACTGCGGCAACATGCCGAACAGGACGCCAGCGATGACGCAGGCAAGTGACGTATCCAGCCGTGTCAGTCGATCGAGCAGCAGGCCGGCGAGCCCGGCAGTCGCCAAGAACAGCGCCTGGCCAACGACGTGATCAATGGTCATCGAGTATTCCCCACGGGGCCTATAGCGTGTTGGCGTGGAACGCCAGCAGCACACACAGCCATCCGGCGCGCGTTACCTTAGCGCGGCAATGCGCAGGTGTCGCGGCTGGAGCTAGTCGGCTAGCCGAAGAAACGCTGGTTCAGCTCGCCGCAGCGTTCACTGATGCTGTCCGCCACATAGCCAGCATCGAGGGATGCAAGCACATCATGTTTGGTGCCGGCTTTGAAGCTGTGCGAGCGCTCCAGGTTCAGCTCATCGGCGCGCATACCGAGGAAGTTCGCAAGCTCAGCGCCTTCGCTGCGAATCTCATTGGTTCGAACAACAAGCAGGCGATCCTCGGAGATGGTCTGCATGACGGTCGAGTTGTAGCGCTGCCAGAAGTCCAGATAGCACGCGAGCGGATACAGTCCCCGCTTCGTCAGCGGTTCATCGAAGGGGCCAGGGGTGTAGTCCGAAGGCCTGAACCAGTAGTCGAGCAGCGCCTGCATCTCGTCATCGATGGGTAACGACAGCTGATGGTTGAAGCAGGAATCCACCCACGATGCGCACTCACGAATAGTGAGAACAAATTTCGCGTCCGGAAAAATGTCCCGCAGCATCGCAAGGAACGGGTAGTTGAACACGGAGGAGTCCATCGCCAGCCACAGCCTTCGGTCACGCTTAATCAGGTAGTCACGAATCTCACTGTCATTTGACTCGCCGCGCTGCCAGGCGAGGGTGGTTCGGATGGTCTGGCCGCGCTCCGGTTCGTGATTGGCGCGATGGCTTTCCTTGAACAGGTTAGCCAGGGAGTGCGTGCCGGTTTTCATAGCGCCCACGCAGTAGGCGTGGAATGGGCGAGGTCGCAGGCGAGGCAGGAGAAACTCCCGTACCGGGCCGCGAATGAGTGTTTTCTTGACGAGTTCGAGCACGCGTGGCTTCCCTGCTTCCAATGGCCGAGGTCCAGATACCCGCTGCGAGGGCGAATCCGAACGCTGTCACGCTAAGGGATCGATCACACGGCCTCAAGCACGGGTTTGTAAGCCGTGATTGGGGTCTCAAAGATCAGGTGTGGTGGCGGGGTAGTAGTGAAGGCAGGCGCGACGACTGACGTTGCCGTCAGTCGTCGCTCTCGTCGAGCGGCCCACCAATAGCAGCTCAGGGCGTCTCGGGCAGCACCGAGCAGGACGTGGTGTCGTTGAAGTAGGTGTCGGTCTCGAACAGCTTCGTCACCTGGCCAGAAACCGGATCGATCGAATATACGTAGGAGTCGCCGTATTCCACCCGGACGTCTGTGCCGTACAGCATGCCATCGCACCATGCCAGCGCAGTCCAGACAACTTCGCTGTCCGGCTCGTTCGGAATCATGTCGGCAAACAGCAGCGTCGGCTGACGGGTCGCGACATCAACCGTATACAGGTTTCGGTAGGTCACCACGTACAGCGTGCCGTCGTCTGCGAAAGCCATATCGCCCGTACCGCCGAGGCTACCTCGTTGCAGGCCATTGACGTTGCCGAGCAGCGTGTCTTCCGCGGTATCGCTGTCAATGCGATACAGGCGATCGCCCGCATCCATCATGTAGAAGTCACCATCTGGCGCCATCGCAAGCCGCTTCGCGAATCTGCCGATACGCGGGTCATAAGTATGAGCGATTGAGTTCATGCCCGTGTTCGGATCCCAGGCGCCCATTTGGTCCCAGGAGTTGAGCATCTCGGTATACCAGACCTCGCCGGTGTGGTGGTTCATCTCCATCGCCTGGTTACCGAATGATCCATAGCCCGCGAGGGTGTAGGTGCCCAGGGTGATATTCAGCTCCCACATCTCGGCCAATCGGTTTGAGCCGTAGATGATGATGTCACCGGGGTCGCCAATCACCAGGTTCACCGTGGCGACATTGCTGGTTGCGCTGCCGTCGGAGGCCTCATAGGTGAAGCTGTCGCGGCCCTCGAATCCCGCATCCGGTGTGTACGTGAACGAGCCATCGGCATTCATGACGACGAAGCCGAACTCGCCCTGGCTGACCACGCTTGGCGTGAGTGTATCGCCATCGATGTCAGTATCGTTGGCCAGCACGCCAGCGGGATTGATAACCAGATCGACGTCCGGGTCACCGACAAAGTTGTCATCGACCGCTATCGGCGCGTCGTTCGTACCACTCACAATGATGCTCACAGCCACGGTGTTGCTGTTACCGCTGCCATCGTTGGCGGCGTAGCTGAAGCTGTCTGTGCCTGCGAAGTCGGCATCCGGCGTGTAGACAAAGCTACCGTCGCTCTGCAGCGAAACGTTGCCGTTGCTCGCCTGGCTGATCAAAACCGCCGTCAGCGTATCGCCGTCATCATCGGTATCGTTGCTGAGTACGCCGCTAGCGCCAACTGACAAAGCGGTGTCTTCCGTGCCGCTGTAGCTGTCTGGCAGGGCCACGGGCAGAAAGTTGAAGTCGGTGACGTTGATGGAGACGGTGACGCTTGCTGACGTCAGGCCGCCATCGTCCGCCCGGTAGGTGAACGAGTCAGGGCCTTCGAACAGCGGATCCGGGGTGTAGTCGAAGCTGCCGTCGCTGTTTAGGTTCAGCGTGCCGTTGCTTGTGCTCAGTACTAACACCGCGCTCAGGCTGTCGCCGTCGACGTCGCTGTCATTGCTGAGCACGCCCGGTGCGTTGACGATCAATACGTCGTTGCCTGGAATGCTGTAGCTGTCTGCGGACGCCCCGGGGGCATCGTTCACACCAGAGACGTCAATCGTGACGGTTGCCAGGTTGCTGTTGGCGCTGCCGTCGCTGGCCTGGAACGTGAAGCTGTCTGTGCCCGCAAAATTGACGTTGGGGGTGTAAGTCAGATTCGGTGCGGTACCCGTGACTGCCCCGTTGGTTGGGTTGCTGACGACGTTGAAGGTCAGTGGGTCGAGATCAACATCATCGCCGGTGAGCAGAATATCGACCGCGAGTTCTTCGTCGGTATTCACGCTCTGGTCAAAGGCCGATGGCGGGTTGTTAGGTGACTCGGTGCAGCTCGCCAGGTCGTCGATGCGACCGCCAACGGCAAACAGTTCCGATGCAGCGCCGCTGCTCGTATCGATAACGAAAATCGCGGATCGATCGGCAATCTCGTCGTAGCTGCTGCCGTACAGCGCGTTGCTGCACCAGGCAAGTCCCGTCCAATTACCAACGCTCAGGTTTCCGCCTGCGAGCAGCGTTGCGTTCAATGTGGTTAGGCTGGCGGTGTACAGGTCCTGGCCATTGGCGAGGTAGAGCGTGTCGTCGTCAGCAAATGCGATGTCGCCCGTGCCGCTGGGGCCTGCGCTGATACCACCCATGTTGCCCACGAAGGTGGTGCCACCGGAATTGGTGTTCAGGATGAATATGTCGTTCAGATCGTCGATGGCGTACAGAGTGTCCGAGCTGTTGATCGCCATTCGGCTAGCCAGGCGGCCTGGTGACGGATTGAACTGGCGCACGGTAGTGCTCGACTGCGAAGCGGGCTCCCAGTAACCGAACTCGTCTGCGCTGTTGCCCCATTCAAAGTAGAAGATCTGGCCTGCGCCCTCGAGGTTCGCGAGTGCTCGGGTGCCGGTTGGCAGATCGGGCTGTTGGCTGGATGTGCTGTTGATCAGGTCGATGAGCCACAGCTCACCAGACTCGTTAGCTCCGTACAGCGTATCGGCATGGCCGCTGAAGCTCGCCAGTGCTGCCGTAATTGCGAAGGCGGATGCGCGTAGTACGGTGCTACAAGGCTTCAAACCTTGCCGCAAAGCTCTACTCGTGGTGCCAGACATGTGTATACCCCTCTTTGCGGCCCGCTGTGCTGTGGGTCCGCGCAAAATGCTTCCTTGCGCAAAATCGCGGCGTTTAGCGCGGTTTTGCCTCTGTTCTCGGCTCGCGCCGTCGTTGTCGGCCTCAAATAGCATGCGAGCGGATCGTTAACACAAGTCCGCTCGCTCAAGGGCTCACAAGTCGCTCTACCGAAGGCCTCCCTCGTCGATAGCTGCGGCTTTTCGAGCCATAGCGCTACCTGCACGCGCTACGATCTGGGCCGTTCACCTGCCATATCCGGACGTTCTTTTCCGGGGTATTTCTTATTGTTTTTCGTCGTTGACCGCGTTACGTAAGAGTCCCCTTAGGAGTCCCTGTCAGGATCGATCATCGATGGATTCGATTGGCTTGCCAACCGGGCGTCGAGATGGCTCTCGACGAATGTCCCTTCCGGTTGATGCTGCCGCGCTCCAGACAATCAGCGACCCGTGAAGAGTAATCTACCTGCGCTGAAAGTAAACCTGTGTAACGGACATGTAAGTCTGTCTGCTTAAATCGGCAATCAGACTTCCTGCTGGTCCTCGGCGTGGTTTTCCAGCCGCAAAATCGTACCGCCAACGACAGCGGCCGCGATCGCCACCACATTCAGCAGGGGAATGGCCATAGCGAGCGTCGCACAGAGGCCAAACCCCAGAGCCGCGGGGCGTTGACTGCGTAGTTCGAGCAATGTCGCACGAAAGGGTAGGCGTCGGTTTTCGCCGGCATAATCCGTAAATTGCACGGCCATGATCCAGGCGCCAAAAGCCAGCCAGAGCGCGGGCGCGGCCAGATTAATCACCGGCACAAGGCCGATGAGAAAGACCAGCAGTGCGCGGGGCAGGTGATAGGCGAGCTTGCGCAGTTCGCGTGCCAGTGCTTCGGCAATGCTGGTGAGCCAGCCGGCGTCGGCGTCGGGTGCAGTCCCCGTGACAATGCGCTCCACTCGAGCAGAGAGCAGACCCATGAATGGGCTTGCGATGATCAGAGCCAGAAAGGCCAGCAACCAGGTGCCGATGAGCACCGTAACAATGGTCAGCAGCACGCTGAGTACGTCGCCGACGAAACCCGCCCACTCCGGCAGCTTTGCAACGGCCCAGCCGGCGAGGTCGGTGATTGCGTCCAGCGTAATCCAGGTGCCGACTCCCACGCAGGTCGCGCTGATCGCCAGCGGAAGCCAAAGCACGCTAATGAGCTCTCGGCGTTTGAGCAATGTCACGCCGTCGAAGAAACAGCGTATGCCATGCGTAAAGCTGCTAGCGGCGGTCATGGGGGTGAGGCCACTGCGGCATCGATCGAGGCTTCGAGGACATCGACAACCGTGTCCAGTTGGATCTCGCTGACGACGAATGGCGGGCCCATACAAACGATATCGCGCACGTCGCCCGTGCCGCCGCCATAGAAAAACACGCCGCGTTTTAGCGCTTCGCCGACGATCCGATTCGAGATGCCCTGCTCGATTGGGAACGGCTCGAGCGAGCTGCGATCGGCAACGACCTCAATGGCCTGGAGCAACCCCCTGCCACGCACTTCTGCGACGTTGGGATGATCATGCAGACGCGCGCGTAAGGCCGCGCCCAGCCGCTCTCCCATTGTCGCGGCACGTTCGACCAATTTGTCCCGACGTAGAATCTCGAGCACTTTGGCGGCTCCTGCGCAGGCGGCGGGATGAGCGCCGAACGTGTGAAACATAACGGCGAAGCCTGCATCACTGATCGGTTGGGCAATACGATTTGGCGCGTAGACGCCGCCCAGGGGTGCATAGCCACCGGCAAGTCCCTTGCCGGCCACTAACAGGTCAGGGGTTGCTGACCAATGTTGAAAGCCAAAGTTTTTGCCCGTACGTCCAAAGCCAGTCATGACTTCGTCGGCGATCCACAGTATGTCGTGCTCATCGCAGATCGCGCGTACGTCAGCCCAGTAGCTGTCATGGGGTATTTGCGCGCCGCCGCTGGAACCGGTGATGGGTTCGGCCACAAATGCAGCAATCCTGTGGCCACCGACGCGCTCGATGCTCGCCAGCAGATCGTCTCGATAGTAGCGCGCCGGATCCGCATCCGGGCAACGCAGCAGGTAAGGCGTGGCGCAACTTGGATTGCCTGGCAGGGCATGTTCCAGCCCCCGCTTGCGTGAGGCGTGACCGGAGAGCCCGGTGGTGGCCACCGTGGTGCCATGATAGGAAAGTGAGCGCGTCAGTATCTGAGTCTTCTCCAGATTGCCGCGGGCGCTGTGATACTGGAGCGCCAGTTTTACCGCAGCCTCAACCGCCTCTGAGCCGCCGGATGTGATGTGGATGTGTTCAAAGCCATCGGGAAGCCAGTGCTGCGTGAGCTCGTCAGCCAAAGCATGACGGCCGGGGGTCAGCCAGGGTGGCACAACGTAGGTGACGTCACGCGTCGCCTGGTTGATCGCGTCAGCAACTTCGGTGTTGCCATGGCCAATATTGACAACGATAGCGCCGCCCGCGGCGTCGATGATCTCTTGACCGTCCGCAGTGACCAGCACGCTGCCGTGGGCGCTGCGGATATCGATACTGCGTGCGGCGGGGACGAAGGGCCAATGGCTCATGGCGAATCCGGATTTAGCGGTAGAGCGATGTTCTCGCCTGTCGCGGGCGCTGCTGTCAAGGGCTGCAGGCTCGAAGAACTACTTTGAGGCAGCTTCCCGGTACGGCGTGCCCGACTGGAACAGCAACAGTTGCGTCCGCATCTGGTCCGCCGCTGCGCCAAGGCCATCGGAGAGCTCATAACGTTCAATTGCTGCTTTTTGCTTGCTGATCGCCTCAGTGAACTGGCCCGCCTCCGCCAGTGCTACCGCCCAGGTATCCAAGTATCCCCAGTCGTCGAAGCTGAGCGCCATCGGTTCTATCAACTCGAGTGCGCGCGTGCCGTCGCGCAGTGAATCATCCGGGCTGGTTGATAGTAGCCAGGCCAGATTGTTGCGCGCGGCCCGATTGCCGCTCGCCAAGGCGGCATCGAAGTTTGCGATTGCCAGGCGATGATTCAGTGGCAGGTGCGTGCCTGTCTGATAAAGGCTGCCGAGTAACACCTGTGCCTCGGCATAACCCGAATTGCTGGCGGTCAGCAACCACTCCAGCCCACGTGACAGGCGCTCAGGATCGTTCATCAACAAGCGCGCCAGGCGAAACTGGGCAGCCGAATAGCCATTTCTGGCGGAAGACTCGAGGTAACGCGCAGCCTCCTGCGGATTTGGTGCTGGCTTGCGGTAGTCCATGTACGCAAGACCCATGAGGTAGCCGGCGAATGTATTGCCCGCGTCAGCCTGTTCCATCTGCCAGGCCAGTAGCGGCTCAGAGATTTCACTGTTGCGTTGTTTGTACAGCGGTCCTGCATACTCAGCTCCGTCGGGTAGCCGCAGCAGTCCGTGGCTGATGCTATCGCGTAGCCATACGCCACTCAGCTCGAAGCCGAGTGAGTCCCGTCGGACGCCGGGGCCAACCGTGGTATTGAGTTCCCACATCCCCTCGTGACTGGCACCGTTTGGACGCAGCTCGATGCCCTGGCCAGAGCGAGCGCCAGCTTCCCATTCACCCTCGTAGCTCGACCCATCGAAGCGCACCTCGCGGCCGAAGCCGTGGCGCTTACCGTCGAGCCAGGTGCCTTCGTATTGCAGGCCCGCTCTGGTTGTCAGTGTGCCGTAACCGGATCGCTTGCCACTCTGCCATTGGCCTTCGTAGCGGCTACCGTTCTCCTCCAGAGTGCCGAAACCGTCCGGTGCATCTCCGGCCCAGGAACCCGCATATGTGCCGCCGCTGGCGCTTTGAAACTCGCCCTCGCCGTGTCTGGCGCCGCGGGAGAATTGACCCTCGTAGCGAGATCCGTCTGGATAAGAATAGGTGCCGGTGCCGTGGGGTACGTCACCCAACCAGCTACCGCTGTAGTGACCGCCCGGGCCGCTTATCTCGCCCGCTCCGCTACGTATGCCGTTGTCGAAACCGCCCTGGTATCGATTGCCTTCGGAGTCGATCAGCACGCCAGTGCCATGTGGCAGCCCGGCGTGCCACTCGCCGTCATACACGGTGCCATCGGGGCGCTCATCCCTGCCTTTGCCGTGTGGTTTGCCGTCTTTGAATTGCCCTGAATAGTAGCGTCCGCTGGGCCATCGATAGCTCGCGCGCCCGCTGTAGTTGAGCGCTTCAGGTCGAATTCTGCGCTCCTTGCCTCGTGCCGTGGTGAGCACGCCGGCCTGCGGATCCACGGCAATCGGCTCACTTGCAGGCTCCTGTTCCGGCGTCGTCGCGCACGCACTGACGAGCAGGAGCAGCAGCGCACAGACTGAGGCTCGCGTTGGCCAGGTGCGGTGATCGACACGGGTGTCAGTCATGATGGGCAATACTTGTCGCGCCAGTTCAGATCAGAAGTCGTAGCCAACAGACAACATGAAAAGATCCAGGCCGTCGTTTCGGCTGGCGATGTCCGCATTGGAATAATGCAACTGTTGATAGGCAATGCTCCAGCGTTCGCCAATTCTGACGCCCACATTCGCACGGTTTTCGAACTGCAGGTAAGACCCCATCCTGCGGCTGCGAAACGCGCCTTTGCGAAGGTCTTTGTCGGAGAACAGGGCGATACCGGTACCCAGATCGGCATAGGGTGCAATCCGGCTGTTGCCGAGAGTGGGGAACTGCCAGCGCAGTACTGGCGCGATAGCTAGGATGAACGCGGGGTTTGCGCCGTCATCAAAGGGTCCAGCAGAGTCAGAGACATGGGTGGCCGCTATGCTCGCCTCCCAATAGCCGCCAAGGTGTCCCATCGAGCCTTCAAACCAGCGCTGTTGCCAGTGCCACTGGCGGGCGATTCGCACGTTACTGCGATCATCCATGCCTGTGCCGGCGGAGAGGGACCAGGGTTGGGCAAATACAGGGCCTGTTGCGGCGAGCGCGGCCAACATGAGCAGCCAACTGAGAATCATCGGTTTTGCTCTAGGGTCAGGGTTTGCGGCGTAGGATGTGATGCGGGCTTTGGATGTTTGCTTCATGGCGGCGCATCTAAACCGAACGCTGCAGAAAAGACAAAGCAAAGATTGAGAACGAGATGATGTTCGCAACAGTAGCGTCGAGGATTGCCGATGCGCGATGATTACACCTGCAGCTGGCGCTGGTCGGCATAGCAGCGATTTCATTGCAGTAGCGGTCGATGCGTCGGCCACATGAACGGTTTTTAAGGGGGAGCGGAATGAGTGATCAGCAGACAGGTGAGGAAATCGAAGGGATTGCACTCGCCTCGGTGACCAGTTGGCTTGCTGAGCGCTTGCCTGGCCTGCAACCGCCGCTGAAGTTCTCGCTGATCGCAGGTGGCCATTCGAACCTGACGTATCGATTTGATGATGCGGCCGGCAACAGCTATGTCCTGCGCCGTCCTCCACTGGGGCATGTGCTCGAGTCTGCTCACGACATGGGACGAGAATACCGCATCGTATCGGCGCTTCACGGCTCTGCCGTACCGGTGGCAGAGGCGCCGGCGCATTGTGACGACTCTGAGATCAACGGCGCGCCGTTCTACATCATGGACTTTGTCGACGGCACGGTGTTGCACGATGGCGAGACAGCCAGCGCGCTTTCGCAACAGGAACGCATGTCGTTGAGCGAGCATGTCATCGATGTTCTCGCCAGTTTGCATACAGTCGATCCGGACGCTGTGGGCCTGGGTCAGTTGGGCCGCAAGGAGGCGTATCTTGAGCGTCAATTGAAGCGCTGGAACAAGCAGTGGGTCGCGACAAAGACCGATGAGATTCCAGCCATGGAAGCGACGGCTGCTTTGCTCGAGGAACAGATGCCGGAACAGATTGGTTCGGCGATTGTTCATGGCGACTATCGATTGGGAAACATGATGGTTGCCGACGGGCGCATTGCAGCGGTACTCGACTGGGAGCTTTGTACGCTGGGTGATCCGCTCGCGGATGTCGGCTACCTGCTCAATAACTGGATGAGCAAAGAGGAAGATGAGCTCGCTGCCACGCCAACGTCGGCAGGGGGGTTTGCGAGTCGAGATCAGTTGTGCGCTCGCTATGAAGCTGCGACGGGCCGAAGCCTCGCCAAGATCAACTACTACCGCGCGTTCTCACACTGGCGACTAGCTGCCATCGGGCAGGGTGTGTACAAGCGCTACCTAGTTGGCGCGATGGGTGAGGATCGTGACATTGATCTTGAGGCCTATCGGCAAAGCGTCGTCAATCGAGCTGAGGCTGCATTGGAGCTTCTGAGCTAGCCGCGCAGTCCGCCGCTAGGTTTGCTCCGCGCTCGGCAGTTCCACAGCGCCGATTTGCTCGCCTTCGAACATCGCAACGACAGTGTTGTAGGCTTGTGCGTCTGGCGCAATCGTGAGCACGCTGCAGGCATTGCCCTGGGCGTTTTTGGCCTCGGTGGCGATGAATGTCGCGATGGCGGTGCTGTCGTCTCGAACCGTTTCCTGTAGCCGTAGTCCCTGGCCAGCGGGCACAGACTCTGGCGCGTTGACCCGAATGAGTAGTGGTGCGGCGCTGGCGTGTGCGTTCAAAAGCTTGGCACCAGACAGGCGTGCCAGCTCTTCCATGCTGATCAACGCGACAGGCGTGTCCGAAGCTGGACAGCGGTCTCGGTAGGTTAGTTCGATTACGTCCGGTGCGCTGTCGCTGCACGCGGTAAAGCTGAGCAGTACAAGCAGGATGAGCGCGGTGGCCGCAGGGCGTCGAATTCGAGTCATCGTCGAATCAAAGTGATTGGGTGGTTTGGGTGATCAGTCCGGGAAAATAAAAAAAGGCGAGTCAGTAAGGTTAGTTACTGAAGGCAGCTTCGCTTCTTGGGGGAAGGACACTTGAAAGGGAGGACTGCATGAAGCTGCTGGCACGCCTTGAAACTCAAGTTGGGGAGACTATGTACTGTACAAAGATCGCCGTCAAGGGAAATATTCAAAAAGATATAGAATTTGTATAGGTTTGCTTCAATTGCCCCGCACCTGGCGATCATTCGGAGGTTGTGCGAGCCAGATTTGATCGGCGAGTTTCTTCGCAGCGCGCTGAATCTTTTGGCTCGATCTGGTGGGCTGTTGAAGCCCAGGCGGTGTCGCAAGCCGTGGCGATCAGGTCGTCTTGCCGCTGAAGCCGACCTCTTCTTCCTGCATGTCCTGTTCTATCCAGCCCTCGAGTGCCTGCTCTAGTAGTGCACGCGCCTGGCTGGCCTGGCGCGCGGATGTTGCCAGGCTTACATCGTCGTCTTCTGTGTCGCTACGTTGACACTGTGCTGCGAATTCCACGAGGCCGTTGAGGCTCATGACGATATCCACCAGGTGATTCGGTATCTCTGTCTCGGTCGTGCTGGCGCTCGCGATAGCGATGAGTTCTTCGTCGCTGAAGTGGCGGGACTGGATATCCGTGCTTAGCGCTCGGGCGCTGAAGCAGGTGTTCACTGCGGCGCTGATTGCCGCCCAGTCGGCTGGCCATTGCAGCGTCTGATAACCCGCGGACAGTGCGCGTCGCTTCAGCGCCGGCAGCCCATATTGGTAGAGCAAAACCACGCTTTCGGGCTCGAAATTGTCCGCTAGTGAGTCAAGTAGCGCCTCTGAAAGCGCGCCGGACTGGATAACCACGGCATCCGCATCAGCCAGTAGTGGCGCTTCTGCCGACAGGGCGTCGAGGTTTGACCAGCGGCCAATCACGTCGACCTCGTCCCAGGACCCCAGCTTCTGTTCCGCCAGTAGTAGGTTCGGACCGATAAGCGCGACGCGGGGCTGGAGCCGCCCGCCACTCGTTGGCTTCGCCGCTGGCTTTGCCTGTAGCCGGTTATCGAGCTGTTCGTCGTCAAGGTCGATGACGCTGCTGACTGAGTGGCCGGTGTCGATCAGCCCGCGAATCTTGCTCAGCCGTTCGATCTGGTCTCGGCTGTAGAAGCGAATTTTGCCCGAACGGTGTGCGGGTACCAGATCGAAACGACGCTCCCAGGCGCGCAGGCGTTCCACGGAGAGGCCGGTAAGCTTCGCGGCGGTGCCGATACGGTAGAGATCGTCGTCCAGTTCGGTCATGGCTGGTGGCTCGTGGGCGGCGTCGAATCGCGGGCTACGTGCCAGCCTCCGGTTTCTGTTCGGGGGAGGAGATCTTACAGAATGTATAGATCATGTCCAGTATAGGCGTCTTGGTTTGGGATGGTCGGTCGTTCCGTCTTCGCGAGGCGTGGCGAAGCCACAACGCGGCGATCTCCAGAAATCAGGATGCCTATTCCGAACGGATTCTGGAGTGTGGAATGGCCTTGCTAAACGTGTACCGGGGTTGGGCTCCTGCTCTCTACCCGCGCTGCGTACGTCCTAGTGCTTGCGCTCTGCTACGTCCGGCGGAGTCATCCGCCGGCGGGGCCGCACATCCGTGTGCGGCCGGTGTCGCAACGCTGCCTGGGGTGCCGGCATCCCTGCCGGCGGTCGCTGCGAGGCTACGCGGTTGTTCTGGCATACCCCTACTAACCGTCTTCGCGAGGCGTGGCGAAGCCACAACGCGGCGATCTCCGGAAGTCAGGATGCCTTTTCCGAACGGATTCCGGTGTTTTGCAAGGCCATTCTGACCCCGGGTTTCGGTGATCGACGGTATGCGTGATCGGCTGCTATCAGCACTGGTGGGGAATCGGAGAGTAAAGGTTCGAGACGTGGCGACAGCACTAAAGCACTGTCTTCGCGGCTCAGGGAGGAGGGGAGAGAAACCACGCCACGTCTCGCTCTGGAGGCCGTCACAGAAGTGTTGGTCGCCAGAGGCTGCGCAGTCTACGCAACTTTTGCTGCGTTGCAACATCGTTGAGCGAAAACACACAAGATCTTCACATTGTTCGTCAGACAACGTTCTTCTGGCAGGTTACTCCAGACAACGCTTTCCAGATAACTTTCTTTGGAGAGTTGGGCGCTCGGGCGATGAGCCGTCAACCGAATACCGGCCTGAATGGCACGCGAGGGGTGATGGAATGGTTATTCCGGCTTCACAGCCGAGCCAGTATCCCGAACAATAGGAGTCAGCCACTTGAGTGGCGCTGTAGCAGCGCATCAAGGGGCTTGCAACCACTTCACGGAGATTCGACGACATGCGCAACAACCTGGGCGGCCTTCTGAGCAAGAGAGCACTTCTGAATCCGAACAGGGAAGCCTACGTGGACGGCTCCTCGGGTCTGCGATTGAGCTTTGCAGAGCTGAACGAGCGCGCCAGCCGTATCGCTAATGCGATGTTGGCCTCGGGCATCGAGAAGGGTGACCGGGTCGGTCTGCTGCTCATGAATGGCGCTGAGTTCATGGAGGCCTATTTCGGCCTGGCGAAGATCGGCGCAGTGATCGTGCCGCTGAACTGGCGCTTGGTGCCAGACGAACTGGAGTTCATTTTAAAAGACAGTGGTACGAAGCGACTGATCTTTGACGATGAGTTTGTCGAGGCGGCCGGGGAGCTGCACAGCCGCGGCGCTGCAACCGATATCAGCCACTGGTACCAGGTAACCGATGCTGAGCCCGCACACTTTGCGCAGTCCTATCAGGGCGTTCGAGACGCAGCAGACGGTAGCGAGCCGGAGCCGCGGGCATTCGACGATGACATGCTCTATATAATGTATACGTCCGGCACGACGGGCTTGCCCAAAGGTGTTGTGCATACCCACAGCACGTCGCTTTGGGCCCTGATAACCATGACCGCGACCGTTGACCTGCACGATGGCGATCGCTATCTCGCGCCGATGCCGATGTTCCACGTTGGCGCGCTGTCGCCGCTGACGCTGAATGTGTACGTCGGGTCTACCTCGGTGGTCATGCGGACTTTCGATCCAACGCACGCGTGGGAGTTGATCGAACAGGAAAAAATCACCACTGGCTTGCTTGTTCCCGCCATGCTGAACTTCATGACACAGGTGCCGAACGTGAAGACGGCGGATTATTCAAGCGTGCGCTGGTTAATGACCGGTGCAGCCCCTGTGCCCATGTCATTGCTCAAAGCCTACGAAGCCATGGGCGTCGAAGTGCTGCAGGTGTATGGGCTCACCGAAACCTGCGGGCCGGCGTGTCTGATGGATAGCGAAAACGCCACCGTTAGGGAAGGCTCAACAGGCCGGGCGTTCTTTCATACCGACGTCAAAATCATCGATGACGATGGCAACACCTGCCCAGCGGGTACGCCCGGCGAGGTTCTGGTGCGCGGCCCTCACATCATGCGCGAATACTGGAACCGGCCCGACGCGACCGCCGATACGCTGCGTGACGGCTGGCTTCACACGGGTGACGTTGCTGTGATGGATAGCGACGGTTTTGTCACCATCGCAGACCGCATAAAAGACATGATCATCTCCGGCGGCGAAAACGTGTACCCAGCCGAGATCGAGAACGTCTTGATGACTCACCCGGACATTGCCGAAGCAGCCGTCATTGGCAAAACCAGTGAAAAATGGGGTGAGTCGCCGTTTGCAATTGTGGTGAAAACGAATGACGCGCTAACCGAAGCTGAAGTTGTTGAGTATTGCCAGGGCAAGCTCGCCCGTTTCAAGCAGCCTCAAGGCGTCGCTTTCATCGACGTGATCCCGCGCAACCCGAGCGGCAAGATATTGAAGCGCGTACTGCGAGAGCAATATCCAGAGCCGGCGCCGGTTTGAGCCTGAAACGCTAGTTTAGAAGAAGAGCAGTATGGAACTCGATGAACTGACAACCCGCCTTCCAGCATTCGCCAAGGCCAAGTACGGTCGGGATGATCTCGAGATCTTCGATGTAACGAAGATGCCGGGACATGCCGGCTTTGCTTATGGCTTCCGGGTGCGTCTGGGTGATGACAACGTCGAATCCTGGTTTCTCCGGCTACCGCCGCCCAACGTGAACTGGCAGGGCACTGCTGATGTTCTGCGGCAGGTTGAAGTCCTCAACGCACTGGATTCTACAGATGTGCCCCATTGCAGCGTGCGCTGGTCGGGTGACGATCTGGAGTGGTTTGAGCGGCCGTACTTCGTGGTTCCCCAGCTGGAAGGCGATGTGCTGCGCATGGCCGACGGAGAGTGGGGCAGCAAGCTCGATCAGCAAACGCGGCTATCGCTCGGCCGCGAGATCATGACCGCACTGGCTGGCATACATCGAGTCGATCCTGCCAGCACGCCTTATTTGGGCGAGGCGATTCCGTTTCGCGATGATGTCGAGCGCTGGGACCGTTTCTTTGAGCGTGCGGCTGAACCTGCGATGTTGGCCAGAGCGCCTGACGCGCGTGCTCGACTCCTCGACACGCTGCCTGAATCGGCGCCGGTCGGAATTTTCCATGGCGACTTTCAGACGGCTAATCTGTTCTGTTCGCTCGAAGGCAAACTCAAAGCCGTGATCGATTTTGAGCTTACCGGCATCGGCGCCACGCTCAATGACGTTGGCTGGATCGCCACGTTCTCAGATCCGGATGCCTGGCCGAAAGGTGAGCTTGCCCGGCCCATGTTCCTTGACCCCGAGACGCTGATCGGCTTTTACCGGCAGGCCTGGGGCGATGACATTCCCGACTCGCAACTCAACTGGTTCAGGGCCCTCGCCGCCTATAAGTTCGCGATCATCACGGGCTTCAACCTCAGCCTGCACCGGCGAGGCAAGCGAATCGATGAGACCTGGGAGACAACGGCCTTCTCGCAGGAGCCGCTGATCGAGCGTGCGCTGGATCTATTGGGTTGAAGCCACTTAAAAAACGCGTGCTGGCAGCCTATGCCGGCGTCGCTGTTCCTCTGTCTGCGCTGGGCCTGCCGGTGTCGGTATACCTGCCGACATTCTATGCAGACGATCTTGGCCTGGGTCTCGCGCTTACCGGTCTCGTGTTCACTCTGGCCCGTGTCTGGGATGTGGTAACTGATCCGGTAATGGGTGTGGCGTCGGATCGAATTGACACGCGCTGGGGCCGGCGCAAACCCTGGCTTGCGATAGCTGCGCCGCTGCTCATGCTTGGTGGCTACTTTATCTTTCTGCCGGATCCGGATGCCGTATCAGGGTTTTACCTCGGTTTCTGGCTGTTCGTTGCCTACATCGGTTACACGATGCTGCACATCGCGCATCAATCCTGGGGTTCGGAGCTGGCTACCAGCTATGACGAGCGCAGCCGACTGTTTGGCTGGCGCGAGTTTGCCATCATCGGTGGCATGCTCGGTGTTCTCGGGCTGCCGGTATTGGTTGACCTGCAGGGTGGAGATGCAACGGCGCGCATAGCCAGCATGGGCTGGTTCATCGTGTTGGCGATTCCTTTAACCACGATCGTTGGTTTGCTACTGGTGCCCAATGGCCCGTCGAAAAGTGTTGGAGCTCGGCCGGTGGACTGGTCCATGGCAAAAGAGGTTCTCGCGCGGGACTGGACGCTGTGGCGTTTGGTCATTGGAGAGTTCTTCAGCAACTTTGCGTACGGCGTGGCGGGCGCACTCTACATTCTCTTTGCTACCTGGTCTTACGAGCTGCCCGGGCAGACCACCTATGTGTTGTTCGCGTTTTTCGTCTCCGGCTTTCTGTCGTTGCCGGTCTGGGTTCGGCTTGCCTATCGCATCGGCAAAGATCGCGCATTGATGATTTCCATGGTCTACGGCGCGACATGCATGCTCGCGTTGCCTCTGGTGATTGAGCCGGGTAACGCGGTTCAGCTTTGGGGTTTCACGATGTTCTTCGGGGTATCGCTCGGTGCGTCCTCGCCACTGTATCGCTCGATGCTTGCTGACCTTACGGATATCGACGAGCTGGAGACCGGGGAGCGACGTCCCGGAATTTACTTTGCATTGCTCAATATGGGCGGCAAAGCCGGTGGCGCGGTGTCGGTGGGCGTGTCGTTCACTACGCTGAGCCTCGTTTACGGCTTTGAGCTTGGCGCGGAAAACTCGCCGGAGGCGATTGCAGGCGTGTTACAGGTGTTCTGTGGTGGCACCGCTTTTGGATTACTGGTCGCAGCGGCTTTGCTTTTTCGCTATCCGATTACGCGAGAGCGGCAGCAGCAGGTGCGAAGCGCTCTACTCGCGCGATCGAGTGCAATCAATGTAGACGCTGAAGCAGAAGCTGACGTAGAAACCGACGAAGAAACAGGGAAGGAAGGTCCCGCTCAGTCATCCGGGCAAGGCCCTGGCTCCAGCTGAATAGTTGAGTGTTCGATGCCGAACGATGTCGCCAGCCGCGATTTGAGTTCGGTTAGCACGCGCTGGCCATCGGCGCCTTCATCAACCGTTGCATGTAGCGTCACCATTGGCATGTCCGGTGTCAGCGACCAGGCGTGTACATGGTGAATCTCCATGACATCGTCCACAGCGCCAAGGCCTGCTTTGATTGATTCGATGTCGACACCGCCAGGCACGCCCTCCAGCAGAATGTGACTCGCCTCGCGCAGCACCGAGACGGCGCCACGGATCAGGATTCCGGCAATCACAAACGCGAGTACCGGATCCGCCCACGCCCATCCCCATAACCAGACACAAAGTGCGGCCGTCATGGCCGCTACCGAGCCCAGCAAGTCGCCCAGTACGTGCAGGGCTGCTGCGCGTACATTCATGTTGTCGGTGGATCCATGTAACCAGCGAAAGGCAATGAGATTCACCACAAAGCCGATGCTTGCAATGATGAGCGCAGGGATCGGCAGCATGGTTTCCGGCTCGCGCAAGCGGCCAATTGCCTCGATCACAATCCAGGTTGTGAGCGCGAGCAGCAGCAATGCATTGAAGGCGGCGGCCAGCACCTGGTAGCGGTGATAGCCGTAGGACAGGCGATCGTTTTCGGCGCGGCGCGATAAGTAGGCGGCGTAGGCCGCCAGCCCGAGGGCGACAGCATCGAGCGCCATGTGACCGGCATCGGCAAGAAGGGCGAGTGAGTTGGCGAGCAAACCGCCCACCACCTCGACACCAACGAATGCCGAGATGAGCAGGAACGCGTGTAGCAGCTTGTTGCTTGCGGCGTCGTCGTGCTCGTGATGATGGTGTTGGTGAGCCATGGGTCAGACGCCGGCCAGCCGCTCTTTGATAGTCGCAACAGCCTCGATGCCGCTCGCATCGTCGCTGGCAACCGGCATCAGATTGAACAGGCGGCAGCCGTGTTCCTTATAACCCGCGAGCTTGTCGGCCACTTCCTCGGCGCTGCCGTAGGGGCAAAAACGCTCGAATTTCTCAAAGGGTACGCGATAGAACGCCTCCATCGCCTTCGCCAGGCGCGCCCGGGCCCGGTCGCGGTTGTCATCAATGCCGACCCAGGCCTGCAAGCCATGCAGCGCCAGCGGACCGCGACCGGATTCGCTGGCCGCCGCGTTCACCGTGGCGATGCTTTTGGCATAGCGATCAACGGTGCTCCAGATACCTAACCAGCCGTCGCCATAGCGCCCGGCTCGTTGCAGCGCCGCAGGCGCGCGACCGCCAACCACGATAGGCGCAGGCGTGGCAGGCGCCGGTTTGATCCACGCCCGTTCAAACTCGAAAAACTTGCCGCGAAAGTCGTGGGGGTTGCCATCGGACAGCAGCTTGATGACTTCCAGACATTCATCGGTGCGTTTGCCACGAGTGGTGGGGTCAACATCGCACATCGCTACTTCATTGCGATCCTCGCCCCCGACACCAACGCCCAGAATGAGCTGCCCCGGCGCCGCCTCGGCCATCGTCGCGAGTTGTCTGGCAACCAGCACCGGATGCCGCAGCGCTAGCAGGTAAACGCCGACGCAAATGCGGAGCTTTGGGTGCATTGCTGCGAGCATGGCGGCGTTGATCAGGCCGTCCATGCCAGTGCCCACGTGGAAACTGACGTGGTCCGCGACGAACACGTGATCGATGCCGTTATCGATGATCTGGGAAACGAATTCCTGGCGCTGTTGATGAGGTGAGCTGAGGATGCCCGGTGATGCGAGCGTACCGACCTGCAGTGTCGCCATTGTCTTGAGCCCCTCTCGGTGCAGGTTGTTGGCTAGAGCATCGATTTCGGATCGAGCCCCAGGTGAACTCGTCCGATCACATCCAGGGTGGGTTTGGCCACCATGATGTGCTGCGTGCTGATGTGGACATCGCGAAAGCAGCGTTGCAAATCTGAATTCAGATATATCGCGCTGCCACCGGCGGCGTGATAGAGAGCATCTACCGCACCCGCTGCTCGCCAGGTGCCGTTGCTGGCTGCCAGACGAAGCGCCGCGCGATCTTCCCGGCTGAGTCGCTCGGAAGCCTCGGCAGCCTGCCAGGCTCGGTCGATCGACTGGTGAGCAAGTGCTTTGGCTGACTCCACGTCAGCGATGGCCTGAGCGAGCACCGCCTGGGCAGAAGAACGCATGGCGAGGGGTTTCGCCGACCCGGTCGGGGTCTTGCCGCCAGCGAGTTCTATAAACGCATCGATTGCTCTCTGCGCGATGCCTATAGATACCGCCGAGACGCCAAGCGCCAACAGGCCCAACGTTGGGAAACGAAACAGCGGGCTGTCAATCCGGCCAGGTTCACCCATGACGGAGTAGCGACCTTCGGGCACGAATACATCGTTTGCTTCGAAGTGATGTGAGCCGGTGCCGCACAGACCGCTGGTGTGCCACGTGTCGTGAATCGTCACGTCCGAGGCGTCAAACAACATCAGGTGCGGTCGGCCTGTTTCATCGCCCTCCACGATGCTACCGCCGGCAATCCATTGGGAAACACCGCTCGCGCTGCCAAAAGGCCATTTCCCGGATACTCGGTAGCCGCCCTCAACCGGCGTAGCTCGACCCATCGGTGCGGTAACACCACAGGTGATGACATCGGGCGCCTCTGCATACACACGCTGTGCCCATTCGTCCGACATGCCAGCGGCCATGGTGCTCGTCGTCGTGCCGATCATGAGTACCCAGGCGACCGCCCCGTCATGACGCGCACAGCGCGCGAGCGCGTCGTAGTAGTCACCAGGGTGACTTTCGAAACCGCCGTATTCCGTGGGCACGAGCATGCGAAACAAACCGCTTTTCGCCATATCGGCGGCCAGGCTCGCGGACATCTGTCGCTCTCGTTCCATGGCATCGCTGCCCTTGCGGATCCGCTCGCCGAATGTTTCCACAACCGCGCAGGGATTGAAGTTGGCGCCGGTGCTGGGTGTCGTGCTGGCGTTCATGGGTGCTGGTTTGCCTGTGTCGTGCTGCCAATTGCCATCAGTTTACGAAAAATCCCGACGGCTTGTTTGTCGCGAGACTTTTATAAAGAGAAAAGGGTTGTCCAGAACCGGTCCAGTGATCTGGTATCGATGAAGTGATGACACTGATAGCCCATGGATTCGGCGATGGTCAGGCTCGCGATGTCGGTATCGACAATGAGTACCTGTTCGGCTGGCTGATCCAGAAGCGTCGACAATGCGTAGAAAACCTTGGGTGAGGGTTTTCGCGCGCCGATGTCGGCTGAGAAAAGAACCGGACGAAAGTGATCGACAACGACTCCATCGCCGTCGCGGAAACTCTCTAAAGCGCTGCGGCTTACATCGTGGCCGTTGCCGAGAATCGCCAGTTGGCACTCAGGCTGCAGGCTTTTGGCCCAGGCGATGGTGGCATCGTTCGGCTCGAAGGCGCGACTAAAGCAGGCTTCGATGACGCTGCGTCCGAGCCGGCAGCCCAGTTGAGCGTTGATCGCATCCACCAGGTTTCTGGGCTTGACGCGTCCTGCATCGCAGTCGGCCATGAAACCGGAATCGAACAGCGCGCGGCGCACGTGAGTCGTGGCCATGCCACAGGCCTCGGCGAATGCCTCAAGGCGGCGTTCCGGGTGATAGTGAAACAGCACGCCCGCAGGCTCGAATACGACGACAGCGGGGGTCACGAACCATTCAGCCAGTGCAATCTGCGACGCGCGAATAGCCAGGTTCCGTCGACACACTGGTATTGGTCTTCGAAGTGGCCGGCGGACTGAATGATTTCTCCCGCATTCGAGGACAGGCGTTGCACGTAGGCGATGCCGCGCGCGGTGGTCGGGTCGATCAGGTCAGTGAACACATTGCTGATTACATGGCGGGTGGGCTTTCTTGGTAGCGCGGCGATATCGGCGACTATGGCCTGCCGACCCTTTGAGGTTTTCTCACCCAGCACTAACTCAGCATCGCTTGTGAAGAGCTCGGATAGCGCATCGTGATCGAAGAAATCCAAGCAGCGCGCGTATGTGTAGCAAAGCTGCTCGCAAGCGTGAGTGGCTTGCTGGGTTGCCTGGAACGTTGTTAGCGAATTGGCGTCTGCCGATGTCACGGGAGCTTTCCTGTGGAGGAGAAAAGCTATTGTCCGTTGTCTGTCAGCGCTGTGCGAGCTTCTCGTCGCCGCGAGCCGATAGGGATTCGAGAAACTGCTGCGGTGACTGGGGATGGGAGTAGAGATAACCCTGCGCAACCTCGCAGCCCAGTGCCCGCAGACTGTCGCGCTGCATCTCGGTTTCAACGCCAACGGCGATCAGGCGAAGATCGTACCGGTGCGCGAGTTTAATGACCTGATCGGCCAGCGCATTCGCGGTGGCAGATGCACCGATATTGCCAACCACGCTGCGATCGATTTTCAATGTGTCCACCGGCATGCGTAAGAGGTCTGCCGTATCGATCAGGCTACCGCCGAGCTGATCGAGGCATAGGCGTACGCCAAGATCTTTCAGGATGTAGACCTCATCTCTTGCGTTGTCGAGGACGCTGGCCAGTGCGGCCTGGCTCAGCTCGAGTTCGAGCATCGTGGGATCAAGCCACTTCTGTTCCTGCAACGCGCGGATGCGGCGGCTCAGAGAGCCATCAAAGAATTGCTGTGCGGAGACATTCACTCCAAGGTGAAAAGCGCTCAGACGCTGTTCGAACCAGGTGGAGGCATGTCGTCCGGCTTGTTCAAGCACCCAGTCGCCAACCCGATTGATCGTGCCCGTGCGTTCCGCCGCCGGGATGAAGTGGCTCGGTCGGAGCTCGCCAACGTCCATGCCGTGCCAGCGCACGAGGGCCTCCGCGCCCACCAGCTCGCTACCATCTATGCTCCATTGGCCTTGTAGAACGATGCTGAACTCGTCAGCTTCAACGGCCTGGGGAATACGCTGCTGCATAGGCTCGGGTGTTTGCACACCGCGACGAATGCGGTTGCCACCCGCGTCGGTCGCAGCACTCTGCGCAAGCCAGGCTTGTTCGGCGACCTCGCGAACGCGCGCAACTGAGCGCTGCCAGATGCATCCGATAGATACGGTCAGAAAGACATTGTTGCCAGCGATGTCGAAGGCATCGCGAAAGCCGGTGAGTATTGATTCAGATAGTGAGTGGCTGCTGGCGCGATCGAGTTTGGGTACGATCACAATGAAGTTTGCCGCATCGCGAATGCCTACATCCGCCTGTCTGGGCAGCTGACTCAGCAGTCTGCGGGCGATACCCGCAAGAGCCTCGGTGGCGGCAATCGGATCGAGATTGGCATACAGGTGATCGCCGTGGTCGATATGCACTGCGAGAATCGCGCCACCGTCAAGACGCCGACGACGCCATCGTTCGAGCAGAATTTCTTCGAACGGAAGCCGGGTGGTTGGTTCGAGATCGTCTGCACCGTTCAGATCGCGCGCGAGTCGCTGCACATTGACTGCAGTTCGCAGTTGCTCGGCTAACTCGTCATCGGTCATGTTGGTGGATAGCTTCAGCCAGTGGCCGTCGAGGCCGCCGTTCGCCGGATCGCTGTCTGAGGTCAACGCGACCGGAACGTAGTCGCCCGGGGGCAGCGCATAGCCGAAATCGTCGCTGATAAGCAGGTCGAAACTAACGCTCGAACTCTGTAGCAGATCAAGTTCCGCGAGGCTCGCCAACGTGGCGCAGCGCCAATCCATCGCCTCGCACAGGGCCAGCAGGCGCTCGCGCTGTCGTTCGTCCTTGAGTCGCAGGCAGATATTCATCGTTCGGAGTGTACGAAGCACGTCTGGTGCCAGCCACGCTGCAAGGCGGTATTTGTGACGTGGTCGGCCTTTGCCGCTGACTTTCTTCCGCGGTTATTGCAACCAGCAGTGTTTGTGATCGCGCACAACCTCGACGTGTCGTTGTAGCACTTCGAGATAGGGGCTTGTTCGTGCCGGCTGCTCGTTGATCGTTTCGATCGTAACGCGCCGGTGGCGCTGAATGAGGTGCCGCAATACAGGCATTAACTCGTCGATGGCCTCGCTATCCCATGGCTCCAGGAACGTAAGCCGAGCTCCGTTGTTGCCGACGATGAGGCCGAGCCCATTGCGGCAAAAACCGAGGAAATTTGCCGCTCGGCGGTCTGGAAGCAAGCCCGTGCAGTCGCCCGCGCTGCTACATGCCGATAGCCCGCCGAGGCCGGTCGGAGCGGCTGGGTCGAGCGCGCTCAGCCAGTAAGGCTCGAGCGGTCGGTCTTCGCTGAGTTGTGCAATGGCTTTGGGCGTCGCGAATTGGGGCCCCGAAAAACCATCGAAGAACAATCCGGCCAGCACCTCGCCAGACAATTCCATGATGCGCAGAGCACGAAACACGGCGGCCCATCGCAGGTTGCCGCCTTCCCGGTCTGCCAGCTCGCGGGTGACGACGCCGTAGCGATCGATCAGGAGTCTCGCCCGATTTTTGCCGAGTTCCAGGGCTTCGAGCGGGTCGTCGACTACGCTTGATCCAGGGTCGATCAGTTGCCAATTGCCGCTGTAGCCGGTGGCTCGCGCGTACGCGCGCCTTCTGCTGGTTCGCGTCGACTCAGGTTCTTGCGTTGCGAACCTGCGCTCCAAGCCTTGCTGTAGTGGGCGCGTTGTATCTGCGCATAGGCGACCCTGCCAAACCAGCTGCCAGAACCGCTCGTTAAATTCTACTGCCGGTAGATCGCTTCGATCCTGTAGCTCGTTGAAAGGGTAGCGTGCACCCGGGTCGGCGAAGAGATCGGCAACTGGGTTGGTGGCGATTGAATCGAGTTCCTCTGGCTCACCCGTCTTATTGCTAGCCGACAGTGACCCTGATTCAGGTGCAAGAATGAGATCAATCTCTTCGGGAAAGAGGAAGGTGACGCGCTCGCGACCAAGCCCGACCCACATCCATTGATAGTCGGTAATCAGGTTGTTGAGGGCGCCTGGGTCTGTGATGCCTCGTGCCGGCAACAGATCTTCGAGCCAGGTGCGAACGGGGGCTCGAAGCCCACGCAGCGCATCCAGCCGTTCGGCCGCAGCCTGATTGTGATCTGCCGCATGAGCTCGAGGCTTGTTTGAAACTATCGCGACGTTCTGCCACTGGGCGATGAATCTGGCCCAGGCTGTTACCGGTTGAGTTGTTGCCTGAGGGCGATTGGCGATTCGTTGAAACCGCAGGAGCTGCTCGTAGTTGTCCTGGTCGCAGTACAGGTGATCGTCTCGCCCACGCAGGAGCGGCCCGCTTGCGAGCTCGGAGAAGAGGGTTCGTGGCACATTCGGCAACAGCGCCTTGATCTCGGCCTCGCTGCGCGGGCCATAGAACGTCATGAACTCTCGTGCCCAGGCCAGATCGGTGCGATGTTCGACGCTGCTTGCAGGTACCAAACGGGTGATGTGGTCGCTGCTGATCATCTCGCTTGCGATCAGTGCTTCCAGCAACTCGGCATGGCACAGCCAGCGCCGGTCTCCGACTGTCACCCAGACCAGGTCGTCATGGTCGGGTGCGCTCGCAGCCTCCGCTTCCGGCAATAAAACGCGTTCGCGAACCCAATCAACCCAGTCTTCATCGCTCTGTGGCTGATAGCCTGGCAGCCGTCGTTGTCTTTTCGCCTCGAACTCGGCGACCACGTCCTCGCTAAGCAAGCCGGTAAGGGATCCGGTGACCGCTCCGTCGATCATGTGGTCAGCGAGTGCGCTGCGCACGAGATCATCGGGTGAATCATCGGCGTACATGTAGCGGTTGATCTGGCTGAAGGTGAGATTTGCTGCGAACGGACTTGGTGTTGATGAGTTCACTAGAGTCACGCTGAGTTCGTTTGTCGCCAGCCGTTCAAGTTCGGCATTGAGTGCGGGCAGGTTGAACTCATCGTTCAGACAGGTGCGCCAGGTTTCAATGAGTAAAGGAAAATCGCTGTATTGCTGACAATCGGTTAGCAGCTGTTTGGCCTGGATACGAGTCATCCACAGGGGCATGCGCGCATCGAAACGCTTTTTCGTCAGCAGCAGAGAGCGGCCGGCGCATTCGCGAAAGCGCGCGCCGAAGAAGCCTGTGCCTTCCAGGCTCTCGCGCAGCAGCGCTTGCAGGTTGTCCGGGGTAACGAGACTCAAGACATCGTGCAGGTCGGGCGTAAGCTTGGTTTGGATAGCGATTGCGTCGTTGTCCGCATGTATCTCGGCGCGCTCGCCGAATGCCTGCTGCCAAGCGGTATCCAGCGCGTAGGCGAAGGGCCGGTTAACCGTGCCGCCCCAGAATGTGTGCAGGATCAACTGCTGCTGTCGCAGTTCGCTGGTGTAGCCACCGGGCCCGCTGCGAACCCACTCGGCAATCAGGTGACGCCTGTGCGGCAGGGCAACGCCGGTGTGGTCGCGTTGACGCGATAGATAGTCGATCAATTCATCGGCTGCTGAGCGTTCGAAGCCGTGTAGGTTCTCGAGCAGGTCTCGAAGTTCATCAGTCTTGCGCTCGGCCAACAGATGCTCGCAGCGCTCGAGGAAGTCGCCAATTCGGGAAGAGAAGTGGAAGCTTCTGTTTCTTGATTCCGCCCGCCAGAAGGGCGGTAGCGTTGGCGCGCTCTTGGCCTGGCTTACGAGTACATCTGAGTTGGTTATTCGCCGCACCTGCCAGATCTGGGTGCCCAGCGTGAAGGTCTGCCCGATCTTGGCTTCCCAGACAAACTCTTCGTCCAACTCACCGATACGTGCGCCGGAGTCGGCGTGCCGGAGCTGGTAGTAGCCCCTGTCGGGAATACTGCCGCCGCCGGCGTACATAGCAAGCACGGCGCCTTTGAGAGCCCGTGCCTTGTTCCGCATGCGATCAACGCTCAGCCTTTGCTTTAGCGAGCGAATTCGATCCCCTGCGTAGCGCCCGGCGAGCATGTCCACAACCAGATCGAAGCGCGCGCGGTCCAAATGTCGATATGGCCCGCTTCGGCGTAGCAGCGCGAATAGCTCATCGAGGTCACGCTCCTCGGATGCCGTGCATGAGATCAGGATCTGGGCAAGAACGTCGAGCGGCGCGTTGAGCAGTTCGAGCGGTTCGAGATCACGGTCGGATACGGCTTGTGCCAGCACCGCCGCATCCAGAAAATCCCGCGCGTGGGTTGGGTAGAGACTACCCCGACTGACCGCACCCACCTGGTGACCAGCGCGGCCGATGCGCTGCAGGGTCGATGCGATCGTTGGCGGTGACTGCACCAGTACCACCTCGTCCAGATCGCCAACGTCGATGCCCAATTCGAGTGAGTTGGTCGCAACGATTGCGGACAACTCGCCTGCTTTGAGCCGTCGTTCCACCTCGGCGCGCAGCTCACGGGCAAGCGAGCCGTGATGAGCGTAAGCAATTGGCGCGGTCGACTCGCCGTTGATTTTGAGCGTCAGCTTCTCGGTCAGCTGGCGCGAATTTGCAAAGAAGAGCGTCGAACGATTGCCCTCGATGACGTCGCGAAAGCTGTCGGCGAGAGGATCCCAAATGGCATTGCCTTGCTCCGCCGCGATCTTGGCACTCGCCGGAAAACGCACGGAGAAATCGATTACCTTGCGAATGGGAGCATTGACGATTTGCATGTCCCGTTGATTGCCGTGCCTGTCATACCCGGCAACGTAGCCCGCCACCGCCTCCAGAGGGTTCACCGTCGCTGACAGCGCAATGCGTTGAAACTCGCCTGCTTCGTCAACCAGCCGCTCCAGTGCTGTCAGCAACATCACACCGCGACGATCTTCTACTAGCGCATGGATTTCATCGAGAACCACCGCCTCGACAGTGGACAGTGCCTGACGACCTCGGGTAGTGGTCAGAAGCAGGTTCAGGCTCTCGGGGGTAGTAATCAGAATGTCCGGCGGCCGACGGAGCATGCGCTGCCGATCGCCCTGGCTTGTGTCCCCCGAACGAGTTTTTACCGATATATCGGGGTAATCGAAGCGTGCCTGTAGATCGCGCAGGGGCTCATTCAGATTGCGAGCGATGTCGGTGTTGAGCGCCTTCATGGGGGACACGTAAAGCACTCGCGTTGCGCCACGTTCGTACTCGCCGCTGGCGAAGCGTGACAATGCCCAGAGGAATGCCGTGAGTGTCTTGCCACTGCCCGTGGGCGCTGTGACCAGCGCGTGTTTGCCCGCTCCGATCACCGGCCACGCGGCTGCCTGAACGGGCGTCGGGGCATCGAAGCGCTCAGCGAACCAACGGCTTATGCTGGGGTGAAATGAAGTCATGACTGTCCATGGCGAAACGCAACCAGTCTACGCTCAACGTGCTGACACCTGCATGTCAGTAGCGTCAGGCGCACCGTGCCGCGTCGCAATGATAGCCTTGCGGACCGGCAACCACTTCTCCGCGCTACTAACGAGGGAAACCCAGTTCGATGCAGCAAATCACTTCCGAGATTCTGGACGGCTGGCTGAGCGATGGTGCCCAGATATTTGTTGCCGGTAGCAGTAACGAACCCGTCGAGCTTGTTAATGTGATTGGCAGCATCGTCGCCGACAGGCACCTGCATTTCTTTCAGTTTCCGCTAGCGGGTTTCAATACAACGGACTTCACGGCCCTTGGGCCAAACGTTGAGCTGACAACCGTATTCATGACGCCTGCTCTGCGATCGGCTGTCTCGCAGCGATTGCATTTCCTGCCAATGCAGATGCGAGCCATGAATGATTTCTGCCGCCATAAGGCTTTTGATCTGGTCCTGATTCAAGGCTGTTACGACGCTGCAGGCGACCTGCGTCTCGGCCCAAACGCCGACTTTGCTGAGGCTGCAATGTCCCGGGCGGACAAGGTGCTGGTAGAAATCAATTCCGCCTTGGTGCCGGCTGCTGGCGCGCCGCATTTGAACTCGGAGAAGCTGGCTGGTTTCGTTACGAGCGAGCGCGCCGCTCATGAGCCTGCTGCTGTTGTCATTGACGAGACGGCTCGCGCAATCGCGAAGAATGTTGCGGGCATTGTTCGAGATGGTGATTGCCTGCAGACCGGGATCGGCGGTATTCCAGCCGCGATCCTCGATGCGCTGTCCGATCACAACGATCTCGGTATGCACGGTGGGCTCATCGATGACGGTGGTCGCCTGCTCATCGAGAAAGGGGTGATCAACGGTGCGCGCAAGAGTATCGATCGAGGCAGACACATCACGGGCATGGCACTGGGTAGCCCGGCACTGCATACATGGTTGGCGCAGCGTGAGGATGTGGTCTTCAAGGGCGCTGACTACACCCATGAATTCAGCGTTCTTCAGCAGATTGAGAATTTTGTCTCGATCAATTCGGCCGTCGAAGTGGATCTTCAAGGCCAGGTGAATGCCGAAGTGGTCGGTGGCCGACAGATCTCTGGCACTGGCGGCTCTCTCGACTTCATGCGCGGCGCACGCGCCTCCAAGGGCGGCCGCTCGATTGTCGCGATGACAGCGACGGCCCGGCGGGGCGAAGTCTCACGGATTGTGCAACGAGTAGAGCATGTCACCGCCGCGCGCACTGATATCGATCTGGTTGTCACGGAGTATGGCGTGGCTGATTTACGCTACGCGAGCCTGGATGAGCGGCGCGAGTTGCTCATCAATGTTGCGGCGCCAAACTTTCGCGATCAGCTACAAATTCAGTGAGTGGCATCACTCGAGTGATCACGATCGTGCGCTGATCTCACACTGGCTGTGACGTGTCGCTCAGTTCTGGGGGTGCGTTCCCGAATCTCTTCTACGCTTGCATAGACTGCTTGCATCGCCCGCAAGGACTGTCGGGTAAAGACGTTGAGATCGACATGGATTACGTAGGAATAGACCCCGCCGTTGGCCTGGAATGCTCCAGCTGCAAGCACATCTCTCGCATGCCTTACAGCCAGCTTCTCGACAGCGTGCAGGACGAGGCGCCGATACACTGCACCAGTTGTGATCGTCAGCTGACGCATGACTGGACGACGATCAATATCGTCCAGAACATCATTCGCCGACGCATGCGCCAGGCCCAGGAAGCTCGGGAACGCAGAATCGCGCAGGGCTAGGCAATCGCCTTAGCTCTTTCCTTCCTTGCTAAAAAAAAGCCGGTTGCTAGACAGCAACCGGCTTTTTGTCGTGGCTCGTGGTTATCGTTGGCTCAGTCGCAAATCTCGATGCTGGGATCGACGCTTGAGTTGCTGCCCCAGATACGACACTGACTAAACGTTCTCATGTTGTCTGATTCGTTGCTTTCCCAGACTTCGCCGCCGGTGCTGGCTCCATTGGAATCAACGGTAAACGTCGTGCGGATGTCCAGATCATCGTTTGGGTTGCGCATGAAGTAGCCCATGCCAACTTCGTAAGCGCCATCGGCTGCGATAGTTGGGTTACGAGCTGTCCATTGATAACTGTTCAGCAGGCTTCCCGCGCTGAAGACGTCCACTTGAACGTGCACATCGTGTGCTTTGGCCAGAGCCTCACCGAGATTCTTGGTGCGAGCTACCACATGCACTTCGTCGAAGAAGAGGCGGAACTTCACTTTTCTTGGAAACAGGTTAGGCAGTTGAAAGCGTAGCCTGGGCTCGATAAACAGCTTGGTCAGATCACGATCGATCTCGACCTTGCTGGCCAGGCAATCATCGACGGCGACATAGGTGCCCCAGTCAGTCATCTCCAGTTCGCACGGCGCGGCTGATGCTGATCCAGCGTAGCCCATCAGTGTTAGCAGCGCGGTAAACGCGGTTAGTGTCATTCGGTTGTTCATCATCTTCTCTCTGTCGGGTTGTGTCTCGTTTCCTACCAGCGAAACAGCAGGGGTTGGCTGGCTCGCCGCTCGATTACCTGTTGCCAGGCATTCACGCGTGCGCAGCTCTCGATTGCTCGGGTTGAGTGAGGCGAATCCGTAAACGTCAGATCCTCGTCGTCGCTGTGCAGTGTTGCCTGTTGATTCAGTTGTCCTGTGGTCATGGTCAATCTCCGTTGGTCCCTGGGCGTGACCCGCTGGGGTCGCTCACCTATAGGTGTCCGCAAGCAAGACATCGGTTCAATCCATCCTTCCCGTTATTTTTATGCGCTTGGTGATTCGTCTCAGCCAGCCCCGGCGATGAGCACCGCCGCCGAGCTTTGGCGACCCGTCTTTAAACCACTATCGACATCTCGCTCGTATCCCTTGTGGGGTTGGCTGCTGAGAAGCAGCTGAACCGTTTGCCAAGTGCCAGTTACTCAATCTGGGTAGCAGGCGACAAAACGGCCAGGGGCGAAAAACTATGTCGAGTACAGCGCCGCAGAGCAGCGGCGGCATTCCCAGCGCTGACGCCGACGATGATGTCGGCTTGATCCAGGCCATCGGCAATGGCAGCCAACCGGCGTTTGTCCGCCTGTTTGAACGCCACGGCGAGCTTGTCTTTCGCTACGCATGGCGGTTGACGCGTGATCAGGGCAAGGCTGAAGAGGTGACAAACGACGTAATGCTGACGGTTTGGAAGGGTGCCCACGAGTTTGCTGGTCGCTCCGCGGTAACTACCTGGCTGCTCGGGATTACCAGAAACCTCGCCTTCAACTCTATGCGGAAGAAACAGCACGAGACGGTTGAGCTGGGTGCCGTACCTGAGCCCGTAGATCACGAAGCAAATGCTGATGAACGGGTGAATGAACGCTCGCAGCGATCGTTGCGAGAGTCGATTCGCTCAGCCCTCGGCTCGTTATCGCCGGAGCATCGGGACGTTGTGGAGCTCACCTTCTTCCATGAACTGAGTTATCCGGAGATCGCGGAGCTTGCGGACATCCCCGTGGGCACGGTGAAGACGCGGATGTATCACGCCAAGCGCCAGTTAAAGGCGATTTTGCAGAACCAGGATCTGGATCTGCCCTTTGTCGGCCTTGAGTCGGTTTCTAACGAACAGGAAGTAGTACGGTGAATCACTCTCAAGCACAGGCGCGAATCGCCTGGTATGTCAACGACACCTTGGCCAGCGATGAGCGCGAGCAGCTGTCGGAGCATGCGCTGACCTGCTCCGCTTGCCGTGAAGGCATCGCTGCCAGTGAGCTGTTACGGGAAGCGGTAGTTGAGGTAGCAGACGACGAGCCCGTTTTTGATGTGTCGATGGTGCATTCACTTGCGCAACGACTACCCGAGCAGGAGCGCGCCATCAGCGTATCGCTCGAGTCATCCCAGGAAGACCAGGTTGAGCCGGCCGCTGGCCGTGTCGTGAGCTTCGGCGAACGGCTTCGCAAGGTGCTTCCCGGGGTTGGGCAATGGCAGCACACGCCAGCGCCAATGCGCTGGGCAATGGCAGCACAGGTTGCGCTCATTGTCGGCATGGCGTTTTTGATTGGAGCGCCTGGCAGCGATTCTGGTGAACCGGTTTTTGAGACGGTCGCAGGGCCGACGACGATCGCCGATGCCAATGTGGTGTGGCGGGATGATGCGGCCATAGAGCAGATAAACGCTTTGCTCGAAGCGATCGGCGCTGAAGTGAGTGCAGGCCCGAACGGGCTCGGCATGTACCGGCTGAGCTTTTCGGGCGATGTCGCTCCGGCAGAGCGAATAGCAACGCTACGTGGCAGCGAGTTGGTTCTGTACGCCGAGCTTGTTGTCCAATGACGCGCGTGACGTTGACTGCGTTGCTGTCCGCGGCTTCGGTACTTTGCCTGCCGGCGGTCGCCGGCTCCGTTAGCGACCCTTATTTCGCCAGCGCCGGCAGCTGGCAGCAGAAATCATTGGATCAGTGGGCTGCTCGCGCCGTGCTCGCTGAAGAACCCGTGCCGCTGGCTGGCTCGCAAAGCGTGCTGATCGCTCTGATCGATACAGGCGTCGATTACACGCATGACGATTTTCCGCGCGGATCGCTATGGCGTAACGAGGCCGAGTCAGTTAACGGGCGCGACGATGACGGCAACGGTTACGTTGACGATGTCATCGGCTGGGATTTTGTTGGCGATACCAACAACCCCATGGATCAATCCGGTCATGGCACCCATCTGGCCGGAATAATAGCGGCCTGCACGGATAACGGCGTAGGCATCGCTGGCGTTGCGCCAGGCGTGCGTTTGCTACCGCTCAAGGCAGCGAGTTTCGCAGGCTCAGCCCGTGCTGATGCGGTGGCCGCGGCCATTCGCTACGCAGTAGCAGCGAGCGTGGACATCATCAACCTGTCGCTTGCGCGCGATGCCGCAACGGCGATCGAAGCCGAGGCGATAGACGAGGCAGTCCGTGCCGGGGTCCTGGTGATTGCGAGTGCGGGTAACGATGCACGTAGAGCTGCGCCGTCCGGGTATGCCGGTCTTCCCGGCGTACTTGCGGTGGCTGCCAGCGATTCCAGCGGCGAGCGCGCGGGTTTTTCAGCGGCCAACGTTGAGGTGGACCTCATCGCTCCCGGCGTCGACGTGTTGTCGTTGCGTGCAACCGGGACCGATTTTATCAACCTGACCGGCCGTACTAACTATGAGGCTGGTAGCGCTGTTGTAGGCGAGGGTTATTACCGGGCTAGCGGTACCTCGTTTGCAACCGCAATGGTAACTGGTGTGGCTGCACGGGTTGCGGCAGCCAGGTCCGAGCTTGATGGCGCTGGGTTGTCCGCAGTGCTAATGGCGAGCGCACGGGATGTGGCAGCGGATGGTATCGATCAGCACTCGGGCCACGGTGCGGTGAGTCTTGCCGATGCCCTGCGCGCGGCGCCTGAGGATTTTGTTGATCTGCGCTTGACCGGAACGGGTTTGGCCGAGGTGGATGGCGAGATTGTCTTAGAACTTCTCGGGCGAGCGCCTGAGGATATCGACGCCTGGATTGAATTGGGGCAGGTGGACGAAGGCGGTAACGCGAGCAAGATGCGCCGGCTGGCTGATCCGGTTTCAGCAGGTCCAGTACTGGCCCGAATTCCTTTGTCTGATCTCGCCGCCAGCAACAATGCTGAGCGGTGGCAATTTCGACTGCTTGCACCGAGCGCGGCCGGCACGCCGCATTCCTCGACGCTTCAGGTCTTGTTGCCGAGGCTGCAGCCATGATGCTTGCTCCTGTCATCTTCGTGGCTGCGCTCGGGCCTTTTGCTGCTGACTGGCGCGAACCGATCGCTCTGCCGGAGACGGCAGAACCAGAGCAGTGTGCCCAGATTCAGCAAACAGAAAGTAGCGAGCACTCGGTGGTGATCAGGCCGGCGCCGGTCGAATTGACCGACGCTTTTCTGGATGCAAACCAGGCGGCGCTCTCCTGTGAGCGAGAGCTGCCGCTGCTCGCACAGGGTCAATCGAAGGATCTGCCATCGATATCGATTGAACTCGATCTATCTGCACTGTCTTCGTCGTCCAGTTCGCAGAATCGCACTAGCTCGGTTTCTACGAAGTTGACGCAGCCGACTGATACGAGTCGCTACGAGTTGCTCGCCGGCAGCGGCTGCTCGGAGTTGTCCACACCATTGGATAGCGTCGCGCCGGCTTCCGTGCCCGGAGTTGCGTTGGCATTGGTTCCCGCAGGCCAGGCCGCGGCAGTCGCGTCACGTTCGGGTGCGCAGTTGCTGCGAGAAGTCGCTCTGGACAGCATTGATAAGACGCTGGCCCTCATGGCCAGTGATAACGCGGGCCTGCTCGCACTGCTCGCTGCCGACCCGGACGTTTCGGCCAGTCAGCCGGAACATCTTTACCGAACCGCTGCTGTAACGGCGCCTGATCCCCTGGCCGGGCTTGCATATGCACCCCAGCGTATGGGGCTTGGACCTTTGCTCGCTGAGCTCACCGGCGCAGCCGCATCTGTGGCTGTCATCGATACCGGCGCTGATGTTGAACACCCGGATCTGGTGATGAGCTCCATCGCTACTCTCGACACAACTGGCGCGAGCTATGTGGCGGAAGCACATGGCACAGCGGTGGTTGGGGTCATCGCGGCAGCGAAGGGTAACGGCGAAGGCGGCTTCGGCTTGGCGCCTGGCACAGACGTCTTCTCGATCCGCGCGTGTCAGGCGGTGTCGATCGGAGCACTCGCGGCGCGCTGTCGCAGCAGCTCCCTCGCGGCTGCCATCGATGCGGCAATCAGTGCTGATGTCGACATCATCAATCTGTCGCTTACGGGGCCGCCGGACCCGCTTCTCGCCGAGTTAATCAATGCGGCGCTGGACGCAGGGATTGTTGTGGTTGCGGCGGCTGGCAACGGCGGACCACTCGCAAAACCAGCGTTTCCGGCGGCGCTACCCGGCGTCTTTGCAGTCACCGCGACTGATGCATCGGATGCGGGCTATCCAGCGGCGAATCAAGGAGCCTACATCGATGTGTCGGCGCCTGGCGTCGATATTCTTGCGCCGGGGTTGGATGGCCGATACCCAACAGTATCCGGCACCTCGTTTGCAGCGGCGCAAGTGACGGCGGTCCTCGCAATGCTCATCGAACTCACCAATGCCGATCAGGACACCGCACTCACCGACGCGCTCAGCAGTAGTGCCTTTGACCTTGGAGCCGAAGGCCCGGACATCGTATTCGGACGCGGACTGATCAATGGTTGCCAGAGCAGCGTTCGGCTCGGAATGCCGGTGGCGCAGTGCCAGAGCTCGCAGCAATGAGGTTCGTGATCTGGCTGGCACTACTACTCACGTCCTCGCTCGCTGCGGCGTTTGAGAGGAGTGTGGATAAGGGCGATTTTGTCTACGCAGGACCACCTGCTGTGGCGATCAGTGAGATCGATCCCATTGAACTTGCAAAGCTGGTTGGCCAACAAGCCGCGACCCGCTGTGGGCGGGGGCTGTCAGCAGCTCCGCTCGCCTTTGGCGCAAAGGATGTGTTCGCGCCGGAGCGAGAATCCGCCAGCGCGGGGGCGAGACTGCTCGGCGCGGTTATCGGTGGCCGAGCAGGGCGAGGAAAACCGGATCTGGAGAAGGATCCGCTCGGCAAGCGTGGCCGTGAGCGCTTCAAGCACGCCATCGCCCCGGAGCAACTGGCGATTGGCGGGGAGCAGCTTGCGGATTCGCTTCTGCTGTCGCTACGCGTGGATAAGTCGAGAGCAAAGGCCACGTTTCACTCGGTGTTTCTCGAGAGGACGGACTGCACCCGGCTATGGCCGACTCGCTATGAGCCATACGGTGTTTGGGGTGACTGGAAGTTGTCGGTCGCGATCACCAAGACGACGGAACGCTACCGCAACGGCGCGCTTGTTGATCGGAACACCACGAGGGATCGCTGGCAGCGCAGCGGCGATACAAGCGCGTTTGCACAGCTCTCCCTTGTCAGCGAGGTCGATGAGGTTGTCGGCAATCCTCGAAGTCTGCTTCTCGATCCAGGCGCCGCTTTCTCAGCCCAGCTTCTGCAGCAGAACGTCTCACCAGCATGGCGCGAAATGGGCTTCGGCGAGCCAACCGGCGGCATTCGCACAATGGGTGCGCGCTTTGACTTGCGCGCCGGTGATCTTGGCGATGACGCCATAGCCGTAGTCCATCTGACGGACGTAACCAAGGCTGGCTACCGAACCATCGGCTTTGCATTCCATGTTCGAACAGGAGCAGACGGAAAACTCGTTTTCTCACCAGTCACGCCGACTAGCGCAACGACCAACCACTAACTACCAAGCGATAGGAAACCCATATGAAACGAATACAACGGCCGAAATCACACACCTCCGCTCCCAGCGCATCAGGCACATTGCGGTTGGGAGCAACGATCCTGGCCGCGGTGGTTGCCGCGGGGAGTGGGTCTGCCGACAGCTATCAATTTGAAGGCGGCATTGAATATGTCTCCGGCGAGGTGAGCGTAGGCGATGGCTATTCGCCCCCGGACTACACGCCACCGCCGGTCGGCGACCCAGGCTTTACACCGCCTACTGGCACGCCTGAACCGGAGCCCCCGGTATCGGGCACGCAATTCGGGCCAAGTGATTATGACGGATGGGTGCTCAGCGGTACCTGGTATGTCGGAGGCGTCGACACGACACGCGGGCCACTACGACTGGCGCCGTTTGTCAGCCGGGCCAACAGCATCGGCGCTGAGATCGGTCAGATTGATCTGGATAGCGGTGGTGATGCGGATTTCTGGTTCGTGGATAGCCGCTGGGTATTGCCGAACGGCATCATCCTTGAAGCGGACTACGGCCAGCGCGAAGCCGGTTCTGCGGACGCCGATGTGGCTCGAATTGCCGGTGGCTACTACTTCGGCGATACCTCCGCTGTGCGTGTCGGCTACGACACGGATGATGATGACTTCTCAGAGCTCGAGCGCTGGAGCATTGATATCACACACGTGCAAACCCTGGAGAACGGCACCACGTTTTCGGTTGGTGCACTCATAGGGCTCGTCACCGGTGAAGATGGACTTGGTCGTGATGACGATGGCAGCGACGTCGTATTGACCGCGAGCTATTTTCCCCAGGACAACTTTGGTTTTGGTCTGGAAGCGTTGTTTTCGGAGCGTGATGCATCTGGCGATGCGAACGCCTGGGAGCTGTGGGCGGATTACTTTGTCACAGAGAAGATCTCGCTGACGCTTGCCTATCGAGATGAAGATGGTGATATCGCCGAGGGTGACACCTTGAGTTTTGAAGCGCGCTATCGCTTCTAAGGAGCGCGGTCGAAGCCAGCTGGCGTAGTGGTTCGTGGGCAGCGAAAGGAATGCTAAAAGATTGGAAACACACTTCAGTGATGAACCGATAACGACGATGTCGTTACTTACTGATGAGACCGGCAGTTACCGGCTCATTTGATCATCAGGAGATTCCAATGAAGTGTGTTCCCCATGCATCCAGCCTTGTTCTCGCCGCGCTACTGGTTTCAGGCTCAGCCCTTGCCGGCGGTGCCTCCAATCCGTACCAGTCCTGGCAGCAGTCGTCTGACGACGATGTAAGCGTTGCGATCGAAGATTCATTCAAGCGGTCTGAGACGCACACGAGCAGTGAAGACAACGATTTCGATCTGCGCGTCGACGCGAGCCAGGACAACGATCACATCTCGCAGCAAAGCGAAGATAACGACGTAGAGCTCGTATTCCAGACCTCGCAGGACAACGATGTTGCTGACAGCTACAACACCGACACCAAGGGTTCGTACAACAGCGACTACAGTCAGGACAACGATGTAACGACTTCCTGGCGCGCTCGCCTCGACATCGACAGCATTGTTGCGACGCCGACAATGACGGCGACGAAGGATCAGAATCAGGAAGCGGGCCACCAGGGTTACGCAGATTCTTATGGCGTTGCAGATGGCCACGATACTTCGGTCTATGGCGGTCAGACGTCGGTCAGCGCAGGCAATGATGAGCAGGTCTTCCTCGGCCCGGCCATGGTAAGCACCAACACCAATATCCTGCCCAGCAACGATTTGCTCATCGGCGGCCACAACTCTGGCCCGATCGGTATGAGCAACACCAGCGCTGGCCGGGATCTCGGTGACAAGGGTGTGTTCGCGCCGGTTGGCAACACCACGGTGGGTGTCAGCGGCGACGTCGGCCAGGCATCAACGTCTGTGCTCGAACAGAGCGGTGACTCCGGCAATATTGCCGAGGAGATCATGAGCTCCGGTATCGGTCGCTAGGCGGCTCGTCCCTGACCAGGCTACAACGCAGTCGTTGTGGCCTGGCCCTTCTGCCACTGCCCTGACGTCTCCCCCGGCTCGGCAGTGGCGCTTCTTGCTGGTTCCTGACGTAGAGGTTGTTGCCATGAAGACCTTCCGACTTCCCCTTTTCTTTGCCATCACGACCTTGATGACGGTCAGCAGCGTTGTTGCAACGGCACAAAATACGAGCGAGCGAAGCGCAATGCTGGATCGGGTCTATCAGATGCGGATGGCGATTGAGCGCGATCGCGCACGCGCCGAAGGCGAAGCCAGAAGCAACGTCCGGCTGATCGGCCAGGCTGGCGATAAAGCCAATGCATCGTCACCAACGGTGACCGCCATGCGCGCAGAGACATACCAACACCTGTCCCGCTTCGAACAGAATTTCCGTTGTCTGGATGTTGACGTTACGACGACTTCCGGAAACACCGTTGTGATCTGCGGTGACAACAGCGGCGATATCGATGGCAGCAATGTCAACGCCCAGCGAGACATCATCATTCCATCGGATCGCAAGTAAGGAGCGCCCAATGAAAACTCGATTCATGTTGTCGATTCTGGTGTGTGCCCTGTCAGTCGGTTTGCCAGCGTCTGCGCAGAAGCATTACGCCAAACCTGCTGGCGGCCTTCTTATTCTCGCTGAGCAGCGCTTTGACCCGGCCGTGCAGCGATTGCTCGCGACCGAAGATCTCGCCGCCATGCCGCTCGCTAACGGACGCTTGTTCATCATTGTGCCGACGCGTGATCGTGCGGTGCTCGAACAGGCACAGATTCGCTCGTTAGAGCGGTTGTTGGCGAAGCCGCCGGCGAGTCCCAGCAAATAGGGCGAGCAAGTTTTGAACCGCAGACGAGTTCACCGCCACCTATCAATGAACCGTGCTGCCTACGTGTCCGAGTCTTCGGGCGAAACCGAGCTCATAAGGAGTCACCCATGTCTCGCTTGTCGCTACTGATAGCTGTTCTTCTATTCACCGTATTGCCGGTGCAGGCCAACAAAGCCACCCCAATCGATGAGCTTCTATCGTCACTGGAATGCTCGAAACCGAAGCCAAGAATCGCCATTTACAGTTTTCATGCCACGGGCAAACTCGCCGCCTTTGAAGGCTACAACGTGGGTGATGCACTCGCGGCCCAGCTCGCGACGGAGCTTGCCCGCACCGATTGTTTCATCGTGCTGGATCGCACTGGTTTGTCGAGCGTGCTGCGTGAGCAGGAGCTCGCCCTGGCGGGCGTTGTGAACGCGGACACCGGCGCTGCGGCGGGTCGGATTATCGGCGCTGAAATCATCATCAAAGGTGCGGTAACCGAATTCGAGGGCAACACCCGTGGACGAGGCTTGAACGTAGGCTTAGGCCTGCCAGATATCCCGCTGGGTCTTCGGCTGGGACGCCGGGGCAACACAGCGCATGTCGCCCTGGATCTCGCGATCGTGGATGCCTCAACCGGCCAGGTGCGAGCGTCACACCGAGTAGAGGCTGAGTCCAAGTCCGGTGGCTGGACGGTTGGCCTTGATCACGAACGAGGCAGCATCGGTGGCGACACGTTTGCCAAGTCGCCGCTGGGGCTGGCGTCACGTAATGCGCTCGGCAACGCGATTGTGAAGATCGCGCCGGATCTGCGCGGCGTGCCTTGGCGTTCGCGCATTGTCGATGCGGTTGGCGAGCTGTTATTTGTGAACGCAGGTCGGGACACCGGCATCCAGCCGGGCGATACCTTCCGCGTATCGACGGTGGTGCATACGCTCATCGACCCAACCTCCGGCCTGCTCATCGATACGGTCGAGCGAGATATCGGCAGCCTGAAAATCGTGGCCGTTGAGGATAAGTATGCGGTTGCCGAACCCATCAGCGATTTAAGGGCGAGCCGCGGTGACGTTGTGCACCTGTGACTTCGTCACCTACCACGGATATCCACAACCCAACCTGTGCCCGAACGGGGCCAGACATGACATTGAGGAAAGAGAAATGAAAAGCAGTCAAAGAATGCTCGCCGCGATGTTGATCGCAGCCACGTCCTTGCTAGCCACTGTCGACGTGGGCGCTGATGCGCTGGCGCCGGTGATGATAAACGGACAACAACTGACGATGAGTCAATGGCAGGGACTATCGAACATGCTGGGTGAGGCCGTTATGCCCGGGGTCTACCTTGTCGATGGCAATGGCTGCTGGCTCAACACCAGCAACGGCAGTAGTGGTTGTGTGGGCAGCTCTGATGTGTTTTCTCGCTATGGCAGCGGCAGTCGAGATAGCAACGGCAACTGGAATCACTGGAGTGACGCTGCCGGCGGAGCGGTGGGTGGGACTAGCGACGGCTGCGTCTACACCTCCTTCGGCTGGTCCAGTTGCTAGGGCGCGCTACACTGGTGGCCAGTAAAAACCGGTTACCGGGGAAAAGATGGTTAGGTCATTGCTTAGGAGTTCGACAGCGCCGTTCACTCGATGCGCTCTGCTGCTGACCGCCATTTTGCTACTGCCTTCGAGCGTGATTGCTGATGAGGCAGATGCAAACCAAGGCTGTCTGTCCTTAACCGATAGTTGCGTCGAAGCGCGCCTCAGCGCGGCGCGCAACCTGATGCGGGGTGACGATCCGGAGCAGGCCAGGCCAACGCTTGTCGAGCTTTCGCGCCAGGTTGAGCAAACGCCAGATCATGATCTCGCCGCGCACCTGCAGGCTCGATTGGAACTTCATTTGAGCCTGCTCGATTATTTTGACAAAGACTTCCCTGCGATGAACGCTCGAGCAGATCGCGCGTTATTGCTCACAGAGGGAATCGATGGTCCAGATCGGGCTGATGCTCTGGGTACGAAGGCGCTCTATTTCAGCAACATCGGTCGCCCCTCGGAGTCCTTGCCTTGGCTGGAGCAGGAGCTTGCGCAACGTCGATTGCTGCCTGTGGCGGAATCCAGATTGTCTTCCACTTTAGTAAACCTGGGCATTACCTATGCCGAGACCGGGCGCTTTTCACTCGCGGAGGAGCGGCTGGAAGAGGCCTTGGCGTTTGCCGAAGAGTACGAGGCCGATACTGGCATCGCCGACGTTATCCGAAATAACCTCGGGTTTTTGTATGGCAATCGGCACGAGTACGCGCGCGCGGCCGAAACCTACCAGCGGGTTGCGGATCGTTATCGTCAGACGCGACCGGGAACCCCGGCGTTAGCCAACGTCCTCTCCAATCTCGCTCAGATGTGGCTTTCTCTCGGCCGCGTGGACGATGCTGAGGCTGTCCTCACACAGGCGCATGCCATTCAACTACAGACTCAGCCGCGCACGCTGGGAATGTCTCGAATCATGGTAGCGCTTGGTCGAGTTTATGCTGCTCGCGACGATGTTGGCCGCGCCTGGGACGTTACCAAAGGTGCGGTCGCCCTGACGGATGATATTGCGCCCAACTCGATTTTCACGGTCATGGTGCGGCGCTCGCTCGCACGAATCGCGCTGCTGCACGATGGCGCGAGTGACTCCCAACGCGCCCAGGCCAGGCAGGAACTGAAGCGCGTTGAGGACCTCGCGGCTGCGCTGTTGCCGCTGTCTGCCGAGCGGGTCCAGGTTCTGTACCTGTTGGGCAAGGCAGCCGAACGAGCGGCGGATTCGAAGCTCGCAATCAGACGCTATGAAGAAGCGATCGCCGTTCTCGATGCGCAGTACGCGCTTGTCGGCGAAGATCTGCTTGCTGAGGCTGAGTTTGCCGATTCGTTCGAGGACCTCTACAAATCTCTGGCTTTGCTGCACGCACGGGCAGCGCAGCCACTTGCGGCCATCCGTGTTCTTGAAAGCTACCGCCTGAGAGCGACCGTCGCGCCACTATCGCTCGACGAGACGCTTGTGAACGTGCATGCGCAGCGGCAGCCGATCCGAGATCAGGTCACGCAACTGTTAGCGGACCAGGCCAGGGCCGATGCCAGTGGACGCCTGGCTGCGATGGCGACGATGGAGCGCGAACTCGATCGACTGCTGAAGCTCGATCAACAGCTCATTGCAGACGTTGTTGCCCGCGATCCCGGCCTTACGCCTTTGCTGGTGACAAACCCGGAACTCGATGCCCTGTCTCCACGTTTGCAACGGGACCAGCGCCTCGTCTACTTCGTGTTGGCGGAACCGAACAGTTTGGCGCTCGTGCTCGGCAAAGATTCAGCAGCGGCCATTGTCTGGCTGCCTGCTCGTGAAAAACTGGTTGCTGCGGTGTCTTCGCTACGCGCGTTTGTTGCCGATCCAGCGAGTGACATTGAGCAGCTGCAAGTGGTTTCAGCGGCTGCGCACGAATTGATCATTGCGCCGCTGGAACAAGCATTGAAAGGTGCAAGCGAGCTGCTTGTCGTGCCGGATGGTGAGCTGTATCTGATGCCGTTCGGAGCGTTGTTTGATGAGCAACAAGGCCGCTATTTGACGTCGAAGTTTGCATTGAAACAGCTCGCGAGCTTGTCCGCCTGGACCAGCGATCAGCCGTCCCGGCCTCTGGATTTTGCGGGCTTTGCGTATGCCGCTGCTGATGGGGTTCCCGGTCTGCGCGATCAGGTTCTTGCAGCGCTACCGTTTGCCGAGCAGGAAGTGCAGGCGGCGGCTTCACGGTTCGCCGGTCCCGCCCGGGTATTTCTCGATACCGACGCGACAGCGTCAGCAATGCAGACGATATCTGCGGATGTTGTGCATGTGGCATCCCATGCCGTGCTCGATCCGAGTGATCCTGCTGCAAGCTTCATGGCGCTTGCACCGGCTCCGGATGGCAGCGGTGGCAAGTTGAGCATCGGAGCGATCGCGGCCTCTCGACAATTGTCGGCATCTCTTGTCGTGTTGTCTGCTTGCGAGACGGCGCTCGGTCCAGTCTTTGGTGGCGAAGGGATCATCTCGCTCGCCAGGGCATTCAGTGCAGCGGGGGTCGAGAGCACAATCGCATCGTTGTGGGCAGTGGCGGATCGCTCATCCGCTCAACTCATGTCCCGTTTCTATCTGCATCTCAGTGAAGGGCGTTCGCGATCGCAGGCTCTGGCCCAGGCGCAACGGGATCTGTTGGCGGAAGAGGAGGGCTGGTTCGACACGCTTGCGCGCCTGACAGGCGTCGCGCCGGACTATCGCCACCCTTACTACTGGAGCGCCTTTGTGCTGACAGATTCCGGTTTTCTGGCGGCTAGCGAGTGATCTCGAATCGATAAGGTCCAAAGATCTGATTACCCACACCGCGACAGTTCGCCTGCCACGAATAGTCGCCGCTGCCAGCTGTTTTCGAAACCTCATCAGGCAAGCTCACGTGGCCGTTTGCGGTGACGCTGCTTGTCCATGTTGGTGTGCCGCCGCTGTCGCGCAGCACAAACTGACAGCCAAGTTCCTGCGCAGCAGCGGGTAGCTTGAGGCGCTCTGGAAAGTCGGAAAGCACCGCCCCGTTTTCAGGCTGTACGTCGTCTGGGTTTCCGCGAGTAGGATCAATCTGAGGTGGCTCACCCAGCAATACCATTGCGCCGATTCCGGCGCTGACGACGACGGCGGCAGCGATTGCCCAGCGTGGAGTCTGCTGCGCCTGGACAGGTGCGGGGGTAGAGAGTGTTTCCACGGTGGAGCGGCGTTGCTCAACCTCGCTCGTAGCGTCTGCTTCGTTTGAGAATTCGCGGGCGGCGGCGAGTATGGCGCTGTCATGAGCAGCTGACGGAGCTGGCGTTTCGGCATTGAGCCGATGCCTGAGTTGCTCGTCCTCAGGCGTCTGCTTCAACTCATTTGAATCATCTTGGTCAGTCACCGATCGCAATCCCTGATTTCAGCTTCTTCAGCGCGTACTTTTTGCGGCTTAACACCGTGTCCCTGGCAGCGCCCGTGATTTTGATCATATCGGCGATCGAAACACCGCTCGACCACAACCCGATCACCTCGCGTTGTTCCATTGGCAGAGCTTTTACGGCCTCCGTTACGACAGCATGCTGCTCCGACTGAGTCAGCACAGATTCTGGCGATGCGCTTTCACTTGCTGCATCGTGTTGTTCGTCATAGGCCAAAACCCGTGCGCCGTGGCGTTTGACGTGCTCGTCAAGGTAGCGGTTGCGAGCCATGGTCATCAGGAGTGGCCGCAGGCCTTTGCTGGCCTCGAGATTGTGGTTCTTTGCCATCTCGATAACGCGCAGCCAGCAGTGCTGCGAGATGTCTTCGGCAATTGACGTTACGCCACACAGATTGAACAAGAATCCGAACAGCGCTTGCTTGTGCTCGGCAAACAGTACCTCGAACGCGGCATAGTCGCGCTGCTGCTGAAAACGTTCAATGAGTTCGGCTTCATCTGTCATCAATACGACTCAGTCGCGCAAACTGGCTTAATTCGGGGCCTGTCTGGGCGGGCTATCTTTTCTCGCCCAGCTGCATGAGTATGAATGCAAACTCCTCTGCCAGCTCACGAAGCGCCTCGAAGCGGCCGGATTTGCCACCGTGGCCGGCGCCCATGTTGGTCTTCAGCAGCAACAGGTTGTCATCCGTTTTGGTGTGCCGCAGTTTGGCCACCCATTTTGCCGGCTCCCAGTAGGTGACACGAGGGTCGTTCAAACCTGCGGTAACCAGCATCGGCGGATAGTCCTGCGCCGACACCTGATCGTACGGCGAGTATGACTGGATCAACTCAAATGCTTCTTTGCTTTCGATTGGGTTGCCCCATTCCGGCCACTCCAACGGCGTCAGCGGCAGAGAGTCATCCAGAATCGTGTTCAGTACGTCCACAAACGGTACGTGCGCGGCCACGGCGCCAAATAGCTCAGGTGCCTGGTTGATCACTGCCCCCATGAGCTCACCACCAGCGCTACCGCCGGCAATCGCAATCTTGCCCTTGCTGGTTACCCGCTCTTTGATCAGATGCCTGGCAACGTCGACAAAATCGTTAAAGGTATTGGTCCGCTTGTCGAGCTTACCGTCCGTGTACCAATGTCGGCCGAGATCATCGCCGCCGCGGATATGCGCAATGGCGTAGATGAAGCCGCGGTTGAGGAGTGACAGTCGTGTAGATGAGAAATCCGGTGGTATCGCGATTCCATAGGCGCCGTAGCCGTACAGATATAGCGGTGCGCTGCCGTCCAGTTTGGTATCCGCCCGGTACACCAGCGAGACGGGAACGGTTACGCCGTCGCGCGCCGTCGCTTGCAGCCGAATCGTCCGATAGGCACTTGCGTCATATCCGCTCGGTATTTGTTGGACTTTACGTTCAATCAGCTCGCGGGATTCAAGGCCATAGTCGAAAACGGTTGCCGGCGTCACCATGGATTCGTAATTCAGTCGCAGCGTGTCGGTAGCAAACTCCGCATTGCTACCCAGGCCTGCGCTGTAGCTGTCCTCAGGCCACGCAATCATGTGATCAGCGATGCCGGGTGTGCTATCGCCCGGGTATGGCATCAGTCGAATCTGATCCAGCCCGTCCACGCGCATGCTCACCACCATGAACGATTCGAAGCAAACGATGGACGTCAGGTATTGATCCAGGCTTCCTTCGATGATCGTTGCCCAGTTCTCCCCGGCCAGTTTGTCCGTCGCGACGCTCGCCAAACGGAAATTGGCGTGGCTATCGTTGGTGCGCAGGTAGAATTTGTCTCCTCGATGATCCAGCTCCACCTCGCGGGAGGTAAGTCGCTGCGCTACTCGTTCGAGGCCTTTCTCCGGCGCGGCCAGGTCCAATACGTGCACGTCTGACGTTACGTGGTCGCTGCTGCCGACAATGAGGTAGCGCTCGCTGGATGTTTTGTCGATGCCGAGGAAGAATCCGGTGTCATTCTCCGTGTACAGCGGTTCAGACAGACCCTCGCCCAGCCGGTACTCCAACAGCCGAAAAGGCCGCCACTCCTTAGCCAGTTGAACGACGTAGAGAGCGTCGTCCGTAGCACTCCATTCAAGACTGCTCGACAGATTGTCGGTCGTATCCGCCAGCAGAGCGCCGGTATCCAGATTCTTGATTGCTAGCGTGTACCGCTCACCTCCAGTGGTATCGGTCAGATAGGCGAGCAGCTTGCCGGATGGGCTGACGCTGAGAGCGCCGAGTGAGAAATACTCAAGCCCATCCGCGAGTGCGTTCTCATTGAGCAGCAGTTCCCATTCGTCGCTCTGAGGATCCTGGGCGCGTTCCCAGATTCGATACTGCTGCCCGGCTTCAAATCGCCAGCGATACCAGTAACCGTTTTTCCGATAGGCAACGGACGCATCATCCTGTGGCTGACGAGCTTTCAGTTCCGCAAAGAGTTCCTCAATGGTTTGCTGCTCACCCGCCATCACCGCGTTGAAGTAGTCGTTTTCTGCATTGATGTGGGCCAACACGTCGGCATCGTCGATGCTGGGATAGCTCGGATCTCTCAGCCAGTGATAGGGATCTGTGATGGTTATGCCATGGTGTTCGGCTTGAAAATCGCGGCGGTCGGCGATGGGCGGGGTAGGGCCGGGGATGCTGGCCATGCTGGCTTCCTTACTGTGCGTGGGGTTAGACGGCGTAGAGGCGACACTGCAGCCGAAAGTGAAACAGGCGCAGAGGATGCCAATCGTTGCCAGCGTCAATGCGCGCCGCTGGGTGCGTTCTCGGGTCAGGTGTATTATGCGCGGATCGCTCGGCATTGCTGATGCGGAAGCGCTGCCTTGGCCCGGCTTCCTGCTCCTCTATCGTTGTCAGAACGCGGGAGGATTGTTCACCTGACGATAAAACACAACCACGAATCAGATGGCAAAACCGGACAGCGGGTCGGCGCTCTTCCCAGGGACGCGAACGCCGCGCCGCGATCGCTGCTGCGTCAGTTTGCGCCCTGCGCATGCACGCGTAATTATGGTGGCTTGTGACAATCGGCGTGTTAGCCGCGGAGAGAGTAATGGCCAACGTCGACCCCGTTGCACAGAGTGATCTTGGGGACCTTGCACCCGCTCTTGCTGGTGTGGAGGCGTTTATGGGCTTCGTCCCCAACTCGACCCTCACCATGGCGCATATGCCGCACCTGATGTTGGGTTTCTCCATGCTTTCGAGTGCTGTATTCGGGGCTGATCTGAAGGCGCTGGCTGAACAGCTAACGCCAATGATTCCGCCGGCGTCGGATTCGAACCAGAATCTGTCGCCGGATCTCGTGCAGCTCATCGCCTTGTCATCGTCAGTGTCGTCTGGCTGCCGCTACTGTCAGGCGCACACGGGTCACAATGCCGCTAAGTTTGGCGTGAGTCAGGAAAAGCTTGACGCCTTGCTGGGCTACCGCGACTCACCGCTCTTCAGCGAGCTGGAGCGCGCGGTACTCGATCTGTCCTTTGCAGCAGGTGAGGTCCCAAACGGCAGCACAGCTGAACACTTCGACGCGCTTCGGCCGTACTTCAGCGACAGGCAAATCGTGCAGATCGTGGGCGTGATTTCCCTGTTCGGATTTCTCAATCGCTGGAACGATACGATGGCAACCACGCTTGAGTCCGTGCCGCTCGATTTCTCGGAAAACCTCTCGAGCCTGGGTTGGACCCCGGGCAAACATACGCAGGATGCATAGCGATGTGTGGTCGACTGAACGTGACTGACGATCCGCTGTCGGCGCTGCTGATGGAGCTTGTTGGCATGCCGCATCCCGGGCCTTTTGATCAGAACATAGCGCCCACCGCTACGGTCACGGTATTGCGACTGGCAGCCGATGGCAGTCCGGAACTTGCCCCTATGCGCTGGTGGCTGACACCACACTGGGCGAAGGAGCCAACAACCCGATATTCCATGTTTAATGCCAAGTCTGAAACGCTGCACAAGAGCCCGGCTTTTCGTAGTGCTTTCGATAAGCGCCGCTGCGTCGTGCCGGTCAGCGGTTTCTACGAGTGGGCGCGCAGTGGTGGCGGCAAACTGCCGTACTATATTCATCCGAGTGAGCACGCTGGTCTGCTGCTGGCGGGCGTTTGGGATCGCTGGCACTCAAAGACGGACGAGCAAGTGATAGAGAGCTTTACTATCGTGACAACGGCGGCATGCGAGGCGATGACATTGGTGCATCACCGTCAGCCTGTGATGTTGTCTCCTGGTGAGGCGCAACTGTGGCTTGATACTGGCGCCGCCAAAGATGAGCTGCGCGCTTTGTTTGAACCGCACCTGCCCATGGCCCTGGAGGCGTTACCTGTGTCGAGTTATGTCAGCAATGCACGCAATAAAGGCGATCGCTGCATCGAGCCTGTCGCAGCTCCTGTGGCGCTGCACTGATGTTGCTTTCAGACGGCGACTGGCGCGGCCGTGGTTCGCTGGTTGCCGAAGGGCAATCACTAGGCGTGGCATTGGCTGCCGATCTGCGCGTTGTCAGCGACGATGATGGTGCAACCCTCACGGGAGACTTGTGTATTGGCGAAGGCGATCGACTTGCGTTATCCGGGCGCATCGCGGCGGATGAGCAGGGCTTGTATGAGGTGCAGTTCACCTATGGTGGTGCGAGTCTGTCTGGTCATGGCAAGCTCGACAGCGTTCCCCACCTGGTGAGTGCAACCAGCTCTGATGGTCATTTGCTTTCAGTCACGCTGTTTCGCGCTGAAAACGCCATCGGCTGCCGCGGCTTTTTGCATCGTGGTTCCATGATGCTCACGTGGGAGATGGCGCTGACGGCCCAGCGCTCAGCACCCGCAGGGCGACCTGGAGGCAACGTCGTGACGCTGCGGAGGCGTTAGCCGAAGCTAAAAAGAGTCGTGACGCAGCGCAGGCGATAATCGCTCGTTGTCGGAAGGATCGCCGAGTTGTTGCTGCGCTTGGGCTCTCGGCAGCTCGCAAGCGAGCGCCTGTCGCAGACCGAACGCGAGGCGTTCTGTTGGGCTCTCGGCAGCTCGCAAGCGAGCGCCTGTCGCAGACCGAACGCGAGTCGTTCGTTTGGGCTTTCGGCAGCTCGCAAGATCAACGCAGATCAAGCCAATCAACCTGTTCTGAACTGATCGAGCAGTTTAACGCCTCGATGCAGCTGTCGATCTCGGTCAGCGTTCTTGGTCCAACCAGCGCAAACGTTGGGAATTTCTGAGCCAGTACATACGCAAGTGCAATCGTGATGAGGCTGACTCCTTTTTCGCCGGCGAGTTGCTCAGCGCGATTGCGCCGCTCCAGATTGTCATCGGAGAACCAGGTTCGTTTGAGCTCGGCGACAGAAGGCTCCACTGCGGTGGCGACCATGTTCTCGGTGTCGTGACCGGCGATAACGTCCGCCGCCCAATCGGTGAAAAAGCCTCGAGCTTGCGAAGACCAGGGCAGTAGTGCCAGCTGGCTGCCTTCAAGATAGGTTCGATAGCTGTCGTCGCTGGCCGCTTCCACGCCCGGCCATATCCGATTGATCATCCGGGCCAGAGAAAAGTTATTGCTGATCGCGCTGAAACCGACGAGACCGTTTTTGCTGGCGTATTCGTTGGCCTCCCGAACCCTTGCCTCGGTCCAGTTTGAACCACCGAAACTTCGAATGCGGCCGGCTTTGACCTCATCGTTCAACGCATCAATGAACTCGCCGACGGGTAGGTCAGTGTTATCTCGATGCAGGAAATAGACATCAACGTAGTCCGTTTGTAGTCGTTCGAGCGACTGCGTGAGCTGGGGCCCAATCTTCTGCGGAAAGTTGTCTGGCGTATGAGCGCCTTTGCCGATGATCACCATTTCCTCGCGCACGCAACGATTGGCTTGCCATTCGCCGAGCAGGCTCTCCATAGAGCCACCACCATAGATGTGAGCGGTATCGAAAGCGTTGCCGCCCTGCTGCCAGTAGTGATCCCACATCACCGCTGCGTGGCGCATGTTGGGTTGGTTGTCGCAGCCCATCACGAGCCGGGCGATTGGCTTGTCCATGCCGTGCATGGGACTGCGAGGAATCCTGTTCCCGGCTGCGGCCACTGATGGCAGCGGCGCCACCGTACGCGCCGTTGCTTCGCATGTGAATTCGAGGCCCATGGCGCTGCGCCAGCGATCAAGGACGGTGGCGTTGCCCAGACTGTCGGCGTGGCTCATGTGGTCAGATTCGATGCGGCCTTCGCGGACACAACGAGCGACTTCGTCTGCTTCAATGACGTAAAGCGGCTCGCTGGTGCCGGTCACCGACTGTGCACCTTCGCCGTCGATATGAAGCTCGAACGCCCAGTCAGTACCGCCTTTACCGGGATGCCAGGGCATGTCCAGAACGATATGACCACGGCTGCCGTCGATTCGAACCGTGTTGTCCAGGTTCAGTTGCACGGCGGTACCAAGACTGGCGCTGCGACCGCCGGAAAACTTTAGCAGGGCATGTGAGTAGGCATCGACGCCCGAGTCGGTGAAGCTGCCTTGTACGGAAATCTCTTCTGGTTCATCAGCCATGATCAGGCGGGCGATGGAGACCGGATAACAGCCGACGTCCATGATGCCACCGCCAGCAAGCTCGCTCGCGAACAGCCGCCCAGTTGGATTGAATGGGGCGTTGAAGCCGAAATTCGCGGTGATGTGCCGGACTTCTCCGATGGCTCCGTCGTTAATCAGCTCACAAGCTTTGAGTGTTTGCGGGTGACAGCGATACATGAACGCTTCCATCAGGAACGCGTTGTTGCTTCGCGCAGCGTGGACCATCGCCATCGTTTCGCCATAACTCACGCCCATCGGCTTCTCGCACAACACCGCTTTGCCAGTGTTCAGTGCGGCGATAGTCCACTCGGCGTGCATTGGATGCGGTGTGGAGACGTAGATCGCGTCGATATCGGCATCATCGATCAATGCCTGATAACCGGTGACGGCGCGACAGCCATCGAAGCGCTCGGCGAACGCCTGGGCATCGTTGTGCTGCCGGGAAGCAGCTGCCGCTACAACGCCTGATGTGGAGGCTGTGATGGCACGCGCGAATACGTTGGCAATATTTCCGGTGGCAAGAATGCCCCAGCGAATCGGTTGGCTCATGGCACATGCTCAATGTTTGCGAGCGCGCATTGTGCCCGAAAACCGCGACGCTGCTGAGCGCTTCAGTGGTCCTAAGCCGGTTCGATATCCTCGCGCTTGGCTATCGTTCCAGCCGGCCGCCGTCGGCTAAGTACGGTGTCACGACGAGATTGAGCTGGGCGCGCAATGCCTGCAGTAACTCAACTTTCGACAGCGTTGGGTTCAGCAGGTAATTGAGCATGCCGAAATCGGTCAACGCGTAGATGGTGTGAGCGAGCAGTTCGATATCAACGTTGCGGGACAATTCTCCGGCTTCTCTGGCGCTAAGCAGCAGGCGGGTAAGGCCGTCGTGTGCCGTGTTGTAGATACGCTCAAACAGCCGATTGTGGGCGGGGTCGTGACGCAGTACATCGAGGGTCACTTGCCGCCACAACTCGCGATCCCGGTGCGCAACGGTATCGATCTGGAGCTTGACGTACTCACCCAGCGAGTTGTTCAGATCGCCGGCGTAGGTGTCGACCAATACCTCGCCGGCCACCTTGGTTTGCTCGATATCTGACGTCAGCAGCGCTTCGACAATCTGTGCTTTGCTGGGAAAGTAGTTGTACAGGGTCTGATACGACACACCGGCTTCATTGGCGATCTGACGGGCGGTAGTGGCGTCAAAGCCATGGCGTTTGATGAGTCGCCCAGCAGCTTCGACGATCGCACGTCTACTGCGCGCCTTGTTGCGCTCTCGCTGGCTGAGCTCATCCGGTTGAGTCTCTGTCACGTTTGAGGCCTGTTCACTGCAGATTCAGCTGTATCGAAAAATAATTGACCGAGTCAAAATAACAGTAGAGACTGTCGTTATGCAATCGCCACTTCCCGCACCTGTCCCTCGTTCGACGCCTGCGCCGCTTTCCATGTTCGGTGTAGTCGTCGGGTTCGTTGTTTTGCTTTCATTCGGGCAAGCCGCTCAAGCCGCTCAAGCCGCGCAAGCGCAGACAGAAGCTGCAGCGCAGTGTGGCGATATGCAGGCACTGGTTGCCGAGGAGATTGTTGCCCGAGCGCTCGATCTCACTCGCGGTAAGACCTCTTACACCGAGATGAGCATGACCATATCTCGGCCTGCCTGGCAGCGTAGTTCGACGCTTAAAGCCGTCACGCGAGGCCGGGAAGATGCGTTGATCCACTTCACGGCGCCGGCGAAAGATGCTGGTAATGGCACGCTCAAGAAAGGCGAGCAGATGTGGACGTTCACGCCTAAGCTGGGGCGCACGATTCGACTGCCATTCTCTCTGATGGCGCAAAGCTGGGCGGGTTCAGATTTTTCCTACAACGATCTATCTCGCTCAGATCAAATCCTCAATCACTACGATCTGCAGCTGGTGAGCAGCAGTTGCGTTGACGGGCATTGGCAACATCTGATCGAGGCCGTGCCGAAGGACGATGCACCGGTGGTATGGGGCAAAGAAACGTGGTTGCTGCGTGATGACGCCGTCATTCTCGAACAGACGTTTTTCGATCAGGATCTCGAACCTCTCAAGCGTCTGCAGACACTGGATATCGGCGAGCTCGGTGGCCGAGTCATGCCGATTCGAATGCGCATGGGGCGCCTCGATACGCCTGATGAGTGGACCGAGCTGGTCTATGAGATGGCGCAATTCGACCAGCAAGTCCCGGATTCAACGTTCACGCTGTTCGCGTTGAAGAACGGTGGCTGAGCTGGCAGGCGCTGCGGCGGGACCCACCGGCGCTGGCGTACACCTGTTGCCGCGAATCGCCTGGCGCAACCTTTGGCGCAATCGCCGTCGAACCTGGCTCACTACCGCGAGCATCGCGTTTGCTATCGCGCTCATCGTGTTCTTTATGTCCCTGCAATCTGGATCTTATGAGGACATGATTGATCTCGGCACCAGCCTGATCACCGGGCACGCGCAGATCCAGCACCCAAAGACGCTGGATGATCCGGATATCGACCACCGGCTCAGCGCTCGCGCACAGCTTCTGGCGCGCCTCGATTCGGTCCCCGGCGTTACAGCTGCCCCCAGATTGGTGGTTTTTGCGCTAGCGTCCGTTGATGAGCGTTCGCTCGGCGCCCAGATCATGGGCATTGATCCCAAACGGGAGCAGATACTGTCGGTGCTTCCCGAGCGACTCCATGCGGGTCGATACCTGGCTGCTCCGGGCGAAGCGGTGGTGGGTCAGCGCCTGGCCGACAACCTAGGAGCGATTCTCGGTGCTGAGCTCGTGATTCTTGGCACCGGCGCTGATGGCAGTGTTGCCGCGTTAGTTGTCGAGATTGTTGGGCTACTGCGCAGTGGCATCACGGAACTGGACCGGGGATTGGTTCAGTTACATATCGAGGACGTTGAATCAGAGTTTTCGCTGACCGACGCGGCGACTCACATTGCATTGAAAGGTGAGTCGCCACCGAATCTTGCAGCGCTGACCACGCAGGTAGCCCCGCTGCTGTCAGAAGATCAGGTGCTGCGCGACTGGCCGCAGCTCATGCCGGATCTGTTTCAGGGCATCGAGATCGACCGCATCAGCGGCCGAGTGATGTACGTCATCATCCTCGCGATGGTCGCGTTCAGTGTGCTCAACACCTTTGTGTTGTTGCTGTTCGAGCGGCGTCGAGAATTCGGGGTGCTGCTGGCGCTTGGCATGAAACCCGGCCGCATAATACTCATGGTGCATCTGGAAGCGCTGGCACTTTGGATTCTGGGTGCAGGCATCGGGCTCATCGTCGCGCTGGCTGTGATCGCACTTGTCGGTACCACCGGTATCTCGCTGGGTGAGGAGATGCAGGAGATGGCCGAACAGATGTACATGCCGAGTCACATGTATCCGGGTATCGATCTGCTGACGCTCACGTTTGCGCCAGTGGTAATGTTTTTTGCCACTCAGTTGGCGGCGGCGGTTGGCAGCCTTCGACTGCTCCGACTTCGGCCTGTTGACGCGATGAGGCGCAGCTGATGGCCAGCCAGACAGTTCGCCTGCCACTGTCGCTGCTTGCGCGCTTGTCGGTGCGCAATCTGATCCGCAATGCCCGACGAACTGTGCTGCTGCTAGCCTCCGTTGCGGTCGCGGTTGCATCAGTGCTGGTCACCGCCAGCCTGATTCGCGGTTTCCAGGATGATCTTGCCGATGCGGTCGTGGTGAACCTGACGGGCCATCTGCAGGTGCAGGCGCCTGGCTACCGTGATGATCCGGGCATCGACCATCGCTTTGAACTCGAGGCAGGTTGGCAGCGCGCGCTCGACGGTCTGCCGGTTGCCGGTTGGGCGTCGCGAATACGCGTGCCAGCGGTAATCATGAGTGAGCGGGAAACTCGCGGCATGACCCTGGTCGGTGTGGATGCTCAGGCCGAGACGATCAGCTTCCTTGCTTCCGCCAGCTACCGTGGTGAGCCACTTGTCGACGTAAACGATCGCCGAGTGATTATTGGCGAAGCGCTTGCGGATAGCCTGAAAACCGATGTTGGCCGGCGTCTGGTGTTGATGGCTCAGGGGCCGGACGGACGTAGCCGCGAAGCGGGCTTCCGAATCGCAGGTGTGTATGACGCTGACGGTACGGCGTTGGAGAAAAACTTCGTATTCACTGGCCGGACTCGGCTGCACGAGTTGCTCGAGACAGACGCGATCACCGAGCTATCGGTGCGGCTTGATGATTCCGGCCAGCTGCCGGCCGCGAACGCCGCGCTTGCGAGCGTCTTTCAACAGCAACGGGTGTTCACCTGGCAGGAACTCGAACCCCAGGCGGCGGCGATGTATGCATACGCAGACCTCGGCATCTTCATCTGGTTTGCAATCATGATGGCCGCGCTGATTTTTGGCCTCATCAACACGCTTGTCACCGCGGTAATGGAGCGCGTGCGCGAGCTCGGTATGCTGCGGGCGGTCGGTATGCGGGCCGCAGCGGTCGTCAGCCAGGTGGTGATCGAGTCTGCGGTTGTGATGTGTCTGGGTGTGGTGTTGGGCGTTCTGATTGCCTCGCTGTTGCTGAATTTCTGGCTTGTCGACGGTATTGACCTTAGCCAGTGGGCGCAGGGAGCGGAGATGGTTGGCATGCGCTCGCATCTGCAACCCAAGGTGATGTTGTCGGATACCGTTTTCATCAGCGTGTTGTCGGTTGTGGTTGGTGTTGTTGCCAGCCTGTATCCGGCGCGTCAGGCGGTAAGACGCTCGCCTTTGGAGGCGTTACGTGCGGACTGAGAAATCGATCGACCAGGGTTGGAAGGAGTGCGCATGAAGAGCGTCATCGACTGTCGTGGTGTGAGTCGAACCTACGCGGACGATGGTGTGCCCGTGCGAGCGCTGCAGGGTGTGGATTTTCAGGTGGCACCGGGAGAATTTGTCTCGCTGGCTGGTCCCTCAGGGTCGGGCAAGACCACGTTGCTCAATATAATCGGTGCGCTCGACAAGGCGGATGAAGGCTTGGTGTTTCTGGATGGCGTAGATCTGGCTCCATTGTCGGCCAGTGAGCTGTCGGATCTGCGCTTGCATCGCATCGGCTTCGTGTTTCAGAGCTACAACCTGATTCCAGTGTTGTCGGCGCGCGAAAACGTCGAGTTCATCATGCAGCTTCAGGGCGTTGCGCCTCGTGAGCGGGCGGAGCGAGCGCATGATGTGCTCGCCCGGCTCGGCCTGGCAGACATGGCCGATAGACGCCCCGGGGAGTTATCCGGTGGCCAGCAACAACGGGTGGCGATCGCTCGCGCAATTGTCACCAACCCGTCTGTCCTGCTGGCGGACGAGCCTAGTGCGAACCTTGATTCAGCGACCACGGAGGAGTTGCTGAATCTGCTGCGAAGGCTGAATGAAGATCAGGGCGTCACGATTGTGACGGCCACGCACGATCCGCTGGTCATGTCCTACGCGCGCCGTCGAGTGCAACTGAAAGATGGCGCGATCGTGCACGACGAATCTGTCTGATATGGCCCTCTCATTGATGAGGTCGATGCGTCCAATTCTCCTGCTAGCGCTGGCCAGCGCTGCCTGTATGGCAGGTATCGCTAGTGCGGATATGGACGTTGAGCTTGACGCTCGGGTCAAGTTGTTCGGCATCGGTGTTGCTTTGCCGTCCGACGATCTCCAGCGTGCAGCCACGGGAACGCCCGCGTACGACGGCAGCGCCGATCTGCGTTCTATGTTGCGAGTTGAATCGAGCCGGTCAGCAGGGTTGTTAACCCTCGATGTTGATCACTCGCTGACCTGGCTCGGTGGCGACTCACTGGGCTTTGCTGCGCTGAATCCATTGGATCAGGTGGTGACGAACGACGATCGGCGCGCGTTCGATTTGACCTTCCGCATCGACGACGGTGATCGCCACCAGGCAATTCACCGTCTGGATCGCGCCTCAATCGGGCTGCGCCGCGACAACTGGGGGCTCACGCTCGGGCGTCAGGCGCTATCGATGGGTAGCGGTATTGTTTTTCAGCCTCTGGATCTATTCAGTCCGTTCGCCCCCACCGCGGTCGATCGGGACTACAAGAACGGCGATGACCTGCTCCTGTTTGAGCGGCTGTTCGCAAGCGGCAGCGACCTTACGTTGCTTGCCGTCGCGCGGCGTGATGCGGCGGGTGACCTCGCGGCCCGCGCATCCAGTATGGCGGGACGTTGGCGAGGCTTCGTCGGCACCGCTGAGGTTGAGTTGATTGCGGGTCGGCATACCGGTGAGGCGGTGGCAGGTGGCTCAATCAGGATGCCTTTTGGCGGTGCGTTGGCTCGTATGGATGTTCTGGTGACCCGGCTGGGTGATACCGCTGCCGGATTTGCGGTGGCCGACGCCGGTGAGCTCGTCGTTACTGGCCTGATTAACCTCGACTACAGCTTTGAATTCTCCCAGCGCAGCGTTTACGTGTTTGCGGAGCTGTTTTACAACGGCTTTGGCGTCGCTGAGTTCCCGGCAAATCTGGCGTCCTCTGCCAACGAGTTACCCGCTTCGCTGCAGCGTCGATTGGCATCAGGCGAACTGTTCACGCTAATGCGCCGTTACTCGGCTCTGGGTGGACAGATGCAGGTGCATCCGCTCGCGAATGCCAGCGTGACGCTACTGAGTAACCTCGGTGATCAAAGCTCGCTGCTGAGTGCATCGCTCACGTTTGAACCATCGGATAATCAACGCTTGCAAGCAGGGCTCGTTTATCCGCTCGGTGGGCGGGGTGACGAATACGGTCGCATCGATGTGTTGCCCGGCCTTTCGCAAGGTGGTGGTCGCCAGCTTTTCGCCCGCTGGGTGTACTATTTCTAGCGCTGGGTATGCGTAAACTCGCGCCTGCGAACTGGGTCAGAAAGAAGTGAGTGTCATGAGAAAAGGGCTAATGTTGCTGGCGGCGATTGCGATTGTCGCCGTAGTGGTCATCCTCATTCGTACGGGTGCGGGCGCAGCACCGGATGCGTCTGCTGAAGCGGTAACTCATTCGGTAGATGAGGCGCAGGCCGCTCGCCGGCTTGCCGAATCTATTCGCATGCGCACCATTTCGCCGGGTGTTGTCGGTTTCGACCCTGAGCACATGCTGGCTTTCCGTGACTGGCTCGCCCGCAGCTATCCACTTCTCCATAGCCGCGCCACGCGCACGCTCGTGGGCGAGTACAGCCTGTTGTTCGAGCTGCCAGGTGAGGATCTCAGCTTGAAACCGGCGTTACTCGCCGCGCATTTCGATGTGGTGCCGGTTGTGCCAGGTACTGAAGGCGACTGGGAGCAACCTCCCTACTCAGGGGCCCAGGTTGATGGGTTTGTCTGGGGGCGCGGCGCGATTGACGACAAGGGCTCGCTGGTTGCGATCATGGAAGCGGTTGAGAGCCAGCTTGCCGCAGGCTACACCCCGCCGCGTACGCTCTACTTCGCCTTTGGCCACGATGAGGAAATCGGTGGCGCTGATGGCGCCATGCAGATGGCGGCCAAACTGGCTGCAGATGGTGTCGAGCTAGCCTGGGTGCTCGACGAAGGTGGGGTCATCGGGATAGATGTGCTCGCCGGGGTAAGCACGCCGATAGCAACGGTTGGGATTGCAGAGAAAGGCTCCGTGAGTCTGGAGATTGTTGCCAGCGCGGCGGGTGGGCATTCGTCGATGCCGCCCCGCGACTCCGCGATTGCGGTGCTCGCTGGCGCTATCAGCACGGTGAACAATGCGCCCGTACCGGCCGCCGTTGACGGGGTGACGGCCAACTTTCTTGATGCGATCGCGCCGATTCTACCCTTTAGCCAGCGCCTCGCTGTGCGCAATCGCTGGCTCCTGGAAGGCGTATTGATTGACCAGTTGAGCAAAGCACCGGCTGCCAACGCCATGCTTCGAACAACCACCGCACCGACCATGATTAACGCTGGTGTCAAAGAAAACGTGTTGCCAAGCACGGCTCGAGCGGTCGTGAATTTCCGAGTGCATCCTCGAGACACTCCGGACAGCATCGAGCGTTACGTGAGCAATCGAATCGCCAGTGACAGGGTCTCGGTTGCCAAACTGGATGAAGGCCGAGAGGCCTCCGTCGTATCGCCGGTAGACGGCGAGGCGTATGCGTTGATCGAGCAAACGATCAACCGGGTTTTCCCCGAAGTTGTGGTAGCGCCTTATCTGGTTGTGGGCGGTACTGACGCCCGGCACTACGATAGCCTCACCGACAATGTCTATCGGTTCATCCCTGTGCCGATGGATGATTCAGACCGAGCGCGCTTCCACGGCACCAACGAGCGAATCGCTGTTTCTGACCTCGTCAGAGCCGTGATCTTCTATCAGGATCTGCTGCTGAACCTGTAGCTGCGCAGTCAGTCAGATCCTGCCAAGGCGCTGCTATCCCTGCTTCCAGGTGTTCTCTTCGGTGAGCCGAGGCCAAACACCGCGCCTCGTTGGCTCGTCCGCTGGATGTTTGCCGATTTCCATACGAGCAACGGTGCGACGGTGAACTTCATCCGGTCCGTCCGCCAGCCGTAGGGTTCGCATTGATGCGTACATCTTGGCTAGAGGAAAGACCTGGGACACGCCGGCGCCGCCGTGCATCTGGATCGCATCGTCGATGATCTGAGCGGCGATGTTTGGCACGGCGACTTTAATCTGTGCGATCTCGCTGCGCGCAATCTTGTTGCCAACCGTGTCCATCATGTACGCGGCCTTCAGTGTCAGAAGGCGGCCCATTTCCAGGTTGATTCGGGCATCGGCGATTTTGTCGTAGTTACCGCCCAACTCGATGATTGGCTTGCCGAATGCTTCCCGCGCGCTGGCGCGCTTGCACATGAGTTCGATGGCGCGTTCAGCCACACCAATCGAGCGCATGCAGTGGTGAATTCGGCCTGGCCCGAGGCGGCCCTGAGCGATCTCGAACCCGCGGCCTGATCCGAGAATGATGCTGTCCTTAGGCACGCGAACATTGGTGAAACGCACATGGCCGTGACCGTGTGGCGCATCGTCATAACCGAAGACATGCATCATCTTGAGGATCTCAACACCCTCGGTATCCACCGGGACGAGAATCTGGGACTGGCGTGAGTGCCGTGGTGCATCGGGTTCTGTCACGCACATGACGATCATCACTTTGCAGCGCGGGTCACCGATGCCGGACGTCCACCATTTCTCGCCATTCAACACCCACTCATCGCCATCGAGCACGGCTTCGCAGCTGATGTTCGTGGCGTCGCTCGAGGCGACCAGCGGCTCGGTCATCGCGAAGGCGGACCGAATAGAGCCGTCGAGTAGAGGCTGCAACCAGCGTTCCTTCTGCTCTTCGCTGCCGTAGCGCTCGATAACTTCCATGTTGCCGGTATCGGGTGCCGCGCAGTTCATGGCTTCGCTCGACAGGGGATAGCGCCCCAGGATTTCGGCGATGTGTGCGTAGTCGACGTTGTTGAGGCCGGCGCCGCGCTCTGACTCCGGCAGGAAGAAGTTCCACAGGCCGCGTGCCTTGGCGGCATCTTTCATGTCCTCCATGGCCTGGGTATCGGTCCAGCGGCCGCCAGCGTCCACTTGCTCAGCGTAGGCCTGCTCGTTCGGTACTACCCACTCCTGAATGTAGCTGTTGATGTCGTCAATGAGTGGTTTGACGCGATCCGAAATACCCAGATCCATAGAATTCTCCCCAATGTGGTCAAAGATGAAGCGAAACGTGGTGTGATAACGGTCTGCCCGAGTCTAAACCGCCTCACTTTGTTAATCCCATCGGGGTAATCCCGTACAGGCGAATCACCGGCGAAGGGTAGAGCGCGCGCTTAACTCACAATTCAGGAGCAAATCTACGATGTATGGCCAGGTCACGAATGAGCTGATCGATCAATGTTTTGATGATGGTGCGGAGCATGTGGTTGCGTTGATGCGACATTCCGCGCGCACCTATGAGCCTGGTTTGCATGACCTCGAGAATCAGCTCACCGAAGAAGGCCGCCAGTATGCAAGCGAGTTTGGCAAACGCCTGTCCCGGCCACTGCATGTTCGAGGTTACTCCTCGCCCGTAAAACGCTGTGTCGATACGTCGGAGCTGATTCTTTCGGCGCATGAAGCCGCCGGCGGAGATCGTTCGCGCTCGCGCCCGATTGAAGCGCTAGGGCCGTTCTACGCTTTGGATGAAGTGCGGATGTGGAAGGGCATGCAGATTGCGGGTGGACTGGTCGCCTACGTTCGACAATGGATCAACGGCGAGCTGCCTGCCGGGGCTGTTATGAGCGCCGATCTGGCGGCGCGATTCATTCTCGATGTTATGGCTGATAAGTTTCTGAGCAGGAAATCGCAAGGATTGCCGCAGCTTGATCTCTGCGTTTCCCATGACATTACTTTGTACATGATGCGTGATCAGCTGTTAGGTCAGGCTCCTGAATCGGCTGAGGTTAAGTATCTGGATGCGTTGGTGCTGTTTGAGCGCGATGGCCAGCGTTTCATGGCCAGCCATCACGGTGATCCTGTTGCGCTCTCCTAGCGGGGCGCCATCGAACCGCTAGCGATGCTGTCGGTTCAAGTGCTCCCGGCGAACGCCATCTCTTGGGTTGTCGCCGCGCCAGTGTTTTCCGCGTTGCACCTCGGAGCGCGATTCGTCGTTGCGACGGCCCCTTTCAGAAGTGTCGCGTTCCCTGCGCTCTGAGCGCTCGTCGCGACGGTGGTCCCGCCGCTCGTGACGCTCTTCCCGGCGCTCCGAGCGACGTTCGTGGCGGTCATCGCGACGATCAGATCGACGTTCGTGGCGGTCATCGCGACGGTCAGATCGACGCTCGTGCCGATCCGCTCGGCGGTCGTGTCGACGCTCGACGCGTTCGTCCCTGCGTAAACCCGGAAGCGGTGCTCGGTAGACCGGTGCTCGGTGAGTCAGGCCACGGCGATGCTGATGGACGCGCGGTCCTTTATGCCAGCTGCTGTCGTACCAATACAGTCTTGGCGCCAGATAGAGAGCAGGCGTTCGGTGGTGATGCCGATACCCGGAATCGCGCGGCACGACGTGCAGAATAATATTGCGTACGGTGGTGTTGGGGCCGATGCGCAGATCCCAATGCCGTGACGGCTTCTGGTGCACATCGATGCGGATTGGTTCGAAACCGTGGCGTGCACCGCGTTTCCGATACGAGCTGTAGCCGGCGGCAAAATGATATTCCGGCGTGTTTCGTTTGCCAATGCGCAAACCAGTCCAGCTACCGGGGCCCCAGCTTTTCGCATACACAATGGCATGTGTTATTCGATAGCGGCGAGTATCGATACCGCCGTATGTACCTGCGAGCCGTCGAATGGAGAATCGCCTTTCACCGTCTGAGTGAATGGGAATATTGATCTCCAGACCCCTGTGTCGATAGTCGGCTTGAGCTGGAGCTGCAAGGCCGGTGATGGCGGTCACCACAACGGCGATCAGTAAGGTTTTCATGAGCGACTCCTCTGCGTGCGTCTCGTCTTACGTCGAGGTGCCACATTAGGATTGGCGCACTGAACCCGCTCTGAACCCTTTGTGAACGGTTCCTGACCGAATCTCATCGATAGCGCGGGCGCGTGTAAAACCTTGTTGCAGCGACTAACGGCCGCCGCCGAGAGCTATCAGGTACTCGCGACCCACCCGGCATGAAAACCGTAAGGCACGCGAAACGGCATGATGATTGATGCCACTGGGCCGGACGCCAGGTCTTGCGCATCGATTATCAGGCATTCACTTTGGTTGCTGGCTTCATCGTGGACGAAGCCTATGAGGTAGCCATCGTCTTCTTCTTGCGCATTTATCCTGGGAGCAAAAACCGCTTCGCCACCAAAGCGTTGCTCGCCGTATTCGAAGATCGTGGTGGATTGCGTGTCGTCATCGAACTTCATCACGCCGTCGAAACTGAAGGGTCGCTGTGGGTTGAACACAGCTGCATACGTGTAGCGGGTCTGGTGACAGGCCAGCGTGTCGTTCACTCGAGTGAAGTCACAACGCACGGAACTCAATGGCCGTTCTCTAACGGTGCCTGTCTTCAGATTGATGCGCCATTCGTAGAGGTGTCCTTGCGTATCATCCAGGTTTTCTGCCGCCAGGCCGGCGCCAGCGATGTCGGATGTCTTGGAGCGCGATGCCTGCAAGACTACTTCGTCGCCATCATCCCAGGCATTTGCGGTGTGCACGACAGAGCCGGTTTCTACGTCGAACCAGCGGACGTCCGCATCGGTCCCGAAACGCGGCATGACGCCAATCCGAGAGCCGTGCTCTGGTTCGAAATCCAGCGCTGGTCCGCCGGCGATGGCTCGTTCGATATCGAGCGTGATTGGGAAATCAAGAAACAGTGAGTACTTTCCAGTGACGGCAAAGTCATGCATGAACACGGGCTTGGCAATAGTGATCGGCGTGCTGTGCACCAGCTTGCCGCCGGCATCGATGACGGAGTAGGTAACGTACGGCGCCTGGAACGAATAGCCGAAGGTCATCATCTCTCCGGTTGCCTGGTCGACCTTGGGGTGCGCGGTGAACGGGTGTTGGAGCTTGCCATCAAAGTCGGTTGGGCCTTCAGTCTCAAGTCCCGGCAAGCGAATCACCGTGGGTTGCGACGGTTCATGCAGGGCGTAGAGCGTATTGTTGTGGACCGCAAAAGCGGTGTTTGCCAGGTTTTTGCTTGCCGGTGCGCCCTCAGGCACGCGCGACGGCGTTGGGTCCAGCATTGAGTTCATGCCTTTGTACAACCAGTCACCGTGCGCCTGCTCGAGTTTGAAGCCTTCGTTTTGGACGAAGCGATTGCGATAGCGGGCGGTGCCAGCATGAAACTCGATGGCGTGAATCATCCCGTCGCCATCGAAGGTGTGATAGGCCTCTTCACTGAATATATGCACTGGGTTTGGGCCGACGCGCAGGAAATGTCCGGACAAATCGCTGGGAATGCTGCCCTGCACGGTCATATCAGTTGCATCGCGCTCCTCGTCGACCGGTGCAAAGTTTCCGTCGAGGAAGAAATTGGTGGCTGTGGCGGCGGTAGTTTCGGCCATAGGGTTCCCCTGGATTACGAAGTGCTGGCTGGTCAGTGCGGATAGATAAGAGCGGTGATCCTACCGCAAACACTCGCCGTTCCGGGCCGTAGGCAAAACATACCGATCAGGCCTGGGCGAATGGTTATGGGTAGCTAACCAGTGGACAGGTGAAGAGGAAGTAGAAGAGGAAGTAACACAGGTAATAGCGCCGCACCCGGTTCGCCGATTGCCGGACCGGGTGCGGCTTCAAACGGGGTAAGGGTCGTCCATGACCGCGCATTGCTGTGGGCACTGCGTAACGTCCGTTTCTACGAGCCTAGTAGAGGTTTCGAACTCGTCAACTGGGCTCAGGTTGTAACGCGTGCGCTGTGATCGATTCCGCACCGCAGCGTTGAATCCTGTGCTAGCGTCTCGAAAGGAGTGAGGCTATTTGCTGCATCCAAAGACGTTGCTTGCGCATCATATGAATCAGGCGGTCAGCCGCGACGAGGCATGCTGACGACACACTCCGCCGGAGCGACTTATGCTGAACCAGACACTCTCAACGCGGCGCGACGTGCTTACGCTTATACGTCGTCGACTTCGCCGCCAGTGGTTCGCAGCCGCCCTTGCGCTCTTGCTCACCGCTTGTGGTGGTGGTGGAGGTTCTGGCGGCGGTGGCAACGCTGGCGCGGCTGGCGGCGGTGGTGGAAGTTCTACACCGACACCGCCAACGCGCGCGCAGCTCGTCTCGGCTTCAGCGTTCGCCGCTCAGGCAACGTTCGGGTTACCGTATTCGGCCATAGAAAGCCTCGCGCAAGAGGGTGAGGCTGAATGGATTGAGCGCCAGTTTGTGCTGCCGGTACAAGAGCACACCCCGATCGCGCTCGACTTCTACAATCGTCGCGAAGCCGGAGAGTTTGCGGCGTTTGAAACAGACATCGAGTTTCTCATTTACGCCCGCCGCCTGGCCTGGTGGCATCAGGCTGTTACGGCGGACGATGCGCTGCGTCAGCGTGTTGCGTTCGCGCTGAGCCAAATCTTTGTTGTGTCTGACAACGTCGACACGCTGGTCATCTTTCCGGAGGCGTTGTCTGACTACAACGACGTTCTGCTGCGCCATGCGTTCGGCAACTTCCGTGATTTGCTCGGCGACGTCGCTCTGCACCCGGCGATGGGCGTGTACTTAAGTCACATGAACAACCGCCGGGCAGATCCGGCGGCCAATACGTTTCCGGATGAAAACTTCGCGCGCGAAGTGATGCAGCTTTTCTCCATTGGGCTGTTTGAGCTAAATCCAGACGGCAGCCTGCGCACCGATAGCGCGGGCGATCCCATCCCCACCTATGGCAACGATGAGATTCGTGAATTTGCGAAGATCTTCACCGGTTTGTCCTGGGGTGGTGCAGGCGCTTTCTTCGGCAAAGAGGAGCCCAATTTTTCCGTGCCAATGCAGATGTTCGATGCCGAGCACGAGCCGGGAACAAAGGCTCTACTCAACGGTGTTGTCGTACCTGCGGGACAAACCGGTGAGCAGGACGTAAGCGATGCCCTCGATAACCTGTTCAACCATCCCAACGTCGGGCCGTTCATTGGCCGTCAGCTTATTCAGCGGCTGGTGACATCGAATCCGTCGCCTGCCTATGTCGAGCGTGTAAGTGCAGCTTTTGCTGATAACGGCAGCGGCGTACGTGGCGACATGAAATCGGTGTTGCGCGCGATCCTGCTTGACGAAGAGGCCCGGGGTGTCGGTGCGCCTGCCTATGCCGGCCGTGTTCGTGAGCCGGTTCTGCGCTATGCACAGGTATTGCGTCAGTTCGGCGCAACGAGTGATGACGGCTTCATCGCGGAGATTGGCTTTCGTCTGCAGTTTCTCGGCAAGCAGCATCCACTGTCTTCGCCCAGCGTGTTTAATTTTTATCTGCCGGATCATTCGCCCCAGGGCGAGCTTGCCAATCAAGCGTTGGTTGCGCCGGAGTTTCAGATCATGACGAGCGCCGCCGTGATCAATATGTCGAACGTGTTCGACATCATGTTCCTGGGTGAGACGCCAACCGAGACGCCGGAACCCCTGGCACCCACTCGCTTGGATTTGACTGACTACACCGCGATTTCGGCAGACGTTGAAGCGCTGGTCGAGAGGCTCGACATTGTCGTCACAGCTGGAACGCTCTCTGCAGAAACGCGCTCGGTGATTACGGGTGTGCTGGCGGATATCCCGGATCTCGAATTTCGAACCCAAATGGCGATCTATCTCGTACTGATTTCACCGGATGCAGTGGTGCAAACATGACATCGCGACGAAAGTTTCTTACCCATTCGTGCCAGCTCGGCCTGGCATCCGCAACGCTTGGCACGTCAATGTTGAGTTTGGGTATGGCCCAGCGAGCGGCGGCGATGCCGTTTGCTGACTATCGAGCGCTGGTGTGCATTCTGTTAGCCGGCGGCAACGATTCGTTCAATATGCTGGTGCCGACAGATGCGGATCAGTACGGCGAATACGCGAGCATTCGATCAGACCTTGCGCTTCCGAGCGAGCAGCTCCTGCCGTTGAGTGGATCGACGGCGAATGGGCGCAACTATGGTTTGCATCCAGGAATGGCCGCTCTGCAGAGTCTCTATGATAGCGGTGAGGCTGCACTGGTCGCGAATGTAGGCACATTGCTGGAACCGTTCGATGCGGCGGCTGTTGAGGCCGGTACCGCATCGTTACCAGTTGGGCTTTTCTCCCACGCAGACCAGATCGCCCAATGGCAAACCGCGGTGCCCGATGCTCGCGTGGCCCAGGGTTGGGCGGGGCGTTTTGCGGATCTGATCGACTCGCCCGTTTCAACTGGCCAGGTCTCCATGAACATATCACTGGCGGGTAGCAACGTTTTCCAAAGCGGCAACTCGAGCAATGCCTACTCGGTAGAGAGCGGAGCCGAGGCAGCACCGGGAATCGCCGGCTATGACGAAGACAGCGAGTTTGGTGCGATTCGCAGGCGCATGATCGACGAGCTGCTCGCCGTTGAGCGAAGCCACGTGCTCAAGCGTGAATATCGAAACCGTCTCCGGGGTGCAATCGATACTCGTGCAACGTTCATTGATGCGCTCGCTACGGCGCCGGTGCTGGCAACGGAATTTGACGCTGATCCTTTCTCGTTAAGTATGCGTCGCGTTGCGGAGGTCATCGGAGCGCGCGATGCGCTGGCGCTGAACCGACAAACCTTTTTTGTCCAGGTTGGCGGCTGGGATCATCACGATGATGTGCTCGACAACCAGGCAGCGATGTTGCCGATGATCGCCCAGGGGCTATCGAGCTTCCGCGATGCGCTTGTGGAGCTTGGTGTGTTCGATGCGGTAACGACTTTCACTATCTCGGACTTCGGCCGAACGCTTACTTCAAATGGTAAAGGCTCGGATCACGGTTGGGGTGGTCACCACATTGCCATGGGAGGCTCCGTCTCTGGCGGTCAGATTGTTGGCACGTATCCCGAACTGTCTGCAGCCAGCCCGTTGGATGTCGGCCGTGGTATCTATGCACCGACAACGCCGGTCGATGCCTACTTCGCAGAGCTCGCGTCCTGGTTTGGTGTGGCTCCGTCGGATTTTGATTATGTGCTGCCGAATGCGCGCCGCTTTATCTCACCGGAGAGCCAGCCTCGACCTCTCGGATTTTTGATCTGACCTTTTCAGGCGTGCAGCGGGGCATCCAGCCTGCTCGGAAACGTCGCTTTTGGCTCCGTCGCAAAACTTCCTGATAGGCCTGTATGCAAGGCCAAAACGCTCTGCTTCAGTATGCGTTCGGCCTTTGTTTGTGCGGGATATTCCTGACCTCTTGCGAGCCAGTCGACACGGTTGATATCAGCCTGATATCGCAATGTGGAGAAGCACTGGAATGACATCAGATTGCCTTGTTGTGCTGCACTGCGGCGTGCAACGTAGACGTCAATTCGATAGTTTCTCAACTGAAAAGGAGCGCAATCATGCGCGAACTCACGAACGACGAAATGGCTGCGGTAAGTGGCGGGGTTGGAGAGGTTGATTCAGCCGATTCCTATCAGAATGCGCTTGCAGCAAGTGGGATCTTCATCGGCGGTGCATTGGCATTTATGACCGCGGCGCCGGTGATTGCGGGCGCGTTGGCGATCGGCTCGATCGCGGCTTCGGGAGTCGCTCTCTGGGCCGACTATACCGACGACGAGAAGGCGGCTAACCAGTAATCCTTCTCGCTCAGCAACAAGCGCGGGCTTTCGAGCCCGCGTTTCTTACAAACCAAAGCAAGACGAACCAGAGCAAGACAAATCAGAGCAAGAACGGAAATTATCCGCGAGACATTGACTGCCGGAAATGGAAAGCAGGAATGTGACCACAGGATTTTGACAGCTAGGCCCACGACACAGTGTCAGCCGGGCCGTCTGTAACGCCAGGAGTGATTGATATGGAAGAGTCGACACCGGTTGAGACGGGAACTCCAGCCACGAAGCCACACCCGCAAAAGCTGTGGCTGCGGATGGTTGGAGCGAGCGCCGTTATCTTTGTCGTCATGTTCATAGGGATGGGTACTTTCGTCGGCTTCGACGTGTTGCCCGCGCAGGAGAACGGCTTGTGGCTGCTCTGCATGTCAGCCGTTGCGGGGATAACCAGCATGCTTCTGTTTGATGCTAACCCAATCGTGAAGCCCGGCACTGAGAAAGTGATCGATCGATAGGGCTCGCGCCTAGGGGGTCTAAGGGCGAAGGGCTGCGGGCCAAAGCAAAGGGCGAAAGGCAAACAGAAGGCGTGATGCAGGCTGCCCGACGCCCAATTTCATTGCGTGCCAACTCGCGCGCAACCGTTGAAGCGTGCGAAGTCGTTTAGCGCTTGCGTAAGTGCGCTCTCGATTGCCGCTGTGTTTGGCTTGTTTTGGCCGGGTGTCGTCGGTGGGTTGATGTGTCTGGCGACGATATTCAGAACGCCGCCTCTCTTTGATCTGTCGGCTTTTAGATCAACCATGCCGATGAATTCATCGGCGTAAAGCACCGGTAGGCTGAAGTAGCCGTACACGCGTTTCGCTTTTGGTACGTAGCATTCGAAGAGGTAATCAAACTGCCACAGGGATTCCAGTCGATGCCGATGAATGGTTGAGTTATCGAATGGCGATAGCAGTTGCACGCGTTTCGGCGCGGCTGGCTGCCGTGAGTCCGGTAGATCAGCCTCCGTGACAAACGTCTCACCGCCTTCGATTTTGACTTCAGTAAGGTCGCCGCCAGCCAGGCGCGCATCCACCAGGTTTTTCACCGCTTCTCGAAGGGGTTTGCTGCGCCGCAGATGAGTGATGGTCTTCAATGACACCAGCGCGTGGCTGCGCAGGTGTACATCAAGCAAGTGTGCAGCTTCCTCCTCGGCGCTTGGCATGCTGGTGTCGATATCGTCCGGCAACACGCGTTCGCGAAGATCAAAGCGTTTCTGAAAGCCAACACGCTCGCTCACCATGAGTTCCCCTGCCATGAAGAGCTGTTCGAGTGCTCGTTTGGCTGGCTTCCAGTTCCACCAACCGCTCGATGGGTGGCCATTGCCATCAAACTCTCGGGCCATGAGCGGGCCTTCGCTGTCTATGCGTTTGCGCACCTGGGCCAATACCTTTTTGTTGCCGTGTGCTCGTAGTTCTTTACCCGAATAGGCGTTCATTCTCGGTAGCGCAAATCGATAGTCGCGCATTGGCAGGTACGCCGCGGCGTGAAACCAGTATTCAAATGCCCGCCGGTTCTGGATGAGTTTGTTGAGCATCGACGGATCATAATTCGGCACTCGGTTGTACATCACATGATGATGTGCCCGTTCTATCACCGAGATCGTATCGATTTGAACGTAGCCGATATGCTCAAGGGCTTTCTGGCACGCGGGCAGACCTCGCCCGAATGGTGCGCCGGTGAGCAAGCCCTGGCGTTGCAAGGCAAAGCGACGCAGCTTCCTCAGCAGCGCGCTGCCGGGTTTTGTGTGGATGGTATTGGCCTCGATCTTCCTTGCTCCTCAGTCGCCAGCGGCAGACAATTCCGACATGAATATCAAAACCCCCGACCCCCACTCTCGCGTTGCGCAGGCTTGCGCTCGCGCGACGAATGTCCGCTCCCGTGCTGTCCATGATTGGTCGTACAAGGCCGTTTTGCCAGCCATTTTGTTCCTCGCGGCGCTGCTTGTGCCCCAGACGGCAGCGGCCGTCAGCCGCGAAGCCGTCCCCGGTGATGGTGGTATCGTCGCTAGCCGCTCCCGCCCGGCATCTCAGGTCGGCGCTGAGATCCTGAAGCGGGGCGGCAACGCCGTGGATGCGGCGGTGGCGACCGGTTTCGCGTTAGCTGTGACCTATCCGTCGGCTGGCAATCTGGGCGGTGGCGGTTTCATGGTCATTCGGCTGGCGGATGGCACCCTTACGACCAATGATCATCGTGAGCGGGCACCCGCCGGGGCTACACGCGATATGTATCTGGATGAAGGCGGGGAAGTAGTTGCCGGGTTGTCGACGAAGACTCACCTGGCTGTCGGTGTGCCCGGAACGGTTGATGGTCTGATCGATGTACTGGAACGACATGGCACGATGTCGTTGCGAGAGGTCATCACGCCAGCGATTCGTCTGGCGGATCGTGGCTTCGAGCTGGATTTTGACCTGGCGCGTGCATTCAATCGGCGCCAGCCAGACTTTGCTCCGCATCCAGCGAGTGCTGCCTTGTTTTCAAAACCCGATGGTTCGCCCTGGCAGGCGGGAGACGTATTTCGCCAACGCGACCTGGCCGCCACGCTCAAACGCATTCGCCGGCACGGCCGAGACGGTTTCTATGCGGGTAAGACGGCGGAACTGATCGCCGAAGAGATGCGCCGGGGCAACGGTTTGATCACGCTTGCGGACCTGGCCGACTACGATAGTGTCTGGCGAGAACCGGTACGCGGTAGCTATCGCGAATTCGAGATCGTATCGATGCCGCCACCGTCCTCGGGTGGCGTGTTGCTCGTGGCGATGCTGAACATGCTCGAATCGCAAGATATTTCTGGCCAGGGCTTTGCGTCTGCGGATGCGGTGCACGCGATGATCGAGGCGGAGCGTCGAGCCTATGCCGATCGCGCTGAGTACCTGGGCGATCCGGATTTTGTCGATGTGCCCGTGGCGCGTCTCACATCCAAAGCATACGCGCGGGAGCGCTTTGCCGATTTTGACCCGACCAAAGCGTCTCGATCGACAGATATCGGGCCGGGTTTGCGGCCACCCGAAGAAAGTCCCGACACAACCCATGCATCGGTCATCGATTCGATGGGCAATGCCGTTTCCTATACGACCACCCTGAACCTTTCTTACGGTTCAAAAATTGTTGCCGCGGGCACCGGGGTGTTGCTGAACAATGAAATGGATGACTTCTCCAGCAAACCGGACACGCCAAATTTCTATGGCTTGATCGGTCGTGCTGCAAATGCAATTGAACCCGGGAAACGCATGCTCAGCAGCATGACGCCAACGATCGTTCTGAAAGACGGTGAACCGTTCCTCGTTACCGGCTCGCCCGGTGGTAGCACCATCATAACCACCACGATGCAGGTCATCATCAACGTCATCGATCATGGGATGGATTTGTCGGATGCGGTTGGTCAGCCCAGATTCCATCATCAGTGGCTGCCTGATCGCGTCATCTACGAGCGCTTTGGTCTGTCGGCAGACACGCTTGCGGAGCTTGCCCGGCGAGGTCACGAAAACCTCATTGTGATGCCGTTTGGACGCGGTATCGGGGATGCAAACTCGGTAATGGTGAGCGAAACAGGCATTGTTGGCATGGCGGATCCGAGGAACGAAGGCGCCGCCATCGCGGCTCCGATGCGCTGAATCGGGGCCATTGCTCAGCGCTGGTGCGGCAAAATGCTGCTACGCACGATGGCCCACTGCTGTGATTTCGTAGTAGCTTGGCGTCACAGAGGCAGTGCGGTGATTGCTGATGGATGCAAAGTTCTGGCTCGATCGCTGGCGTCGCAACGACATCGGCTTTCACAGGGAGACGGTAAACCCACAGCTTGAACGCTGGTGGCCGGAACTGGGTGCGGACTCAAGTGCGCCCGTTTTAGTGCCACTCTGCGGCAAGAGCCGGGACATGGCCTGGCTCGCCCGGTGTCAGCAACAGGTAGTGGGTGTCGAATTATCAGCACTCGCGATAGATGCCTTCTTCTCTGAATCCCAACTAACGCCAGCGGTTGATCGGGTGGCGGAATTCACCCGCCACCAGGCCGGCTCACACACGATTTTGCAAGGCAATCTATTCGACCTGACAACGCCGGTTGTCGGTGAGGTTGGCGCGGTTTTCGATCGCGGCGCCCTGGTCGCTTTGGAACCAGGCATGCGGGCAGCATATGTCGATCATCTCCTGAGAGTTGTCGCCGACGATGCGCGATTGCTGGTTTTGGTTGTGGAATATGATCAGCAGCTTGTCGCCGGCCCGCCGCACTGTGTGTTGCCCGAGGAGATGGCGCTGCTCTATGGTGATCGATGCGAAATCGAGTTGCTCGAATCCGAGCCCACTTCTGATGTGCCGCCACATTTCTCCGCCCAAGGCGTCGGCAGCATCGTCAACGCGGCCTACCGAATACGGAAAATCCGTTAGCAACGTGTTGCTGCATGCGCGTGGCGACCGTGGATATGGCCGGAAAATTGCTGATCGATCTATCGATCGATTGAGTGGGGCGAGTGGTTTTGCTGGGCCCAAAAACTTTCTCTGGGGCCAAAAAAAATACTTTCAAGATCTTGTTGAGTGAGGCTTTGACACTACATCTGTTGGCAAGGCAGCGGGTGTTGTTCGCTTGCGGCCAGTATCTGATCGACAGATACATCAATGGATTTACTGATATAGCCGAAGGAGGCTGTGCCATGACATTAGTACGATGGAACCCACGACGAGAGTTCGACGACATATTCTCCCGTTTTGGCGATGCCGCAAGTGAAGGCCTGCGCCGAACCGAATGGCTACCGCCAGTCGATATCTCGGAAAACGAGGAAGGCTTCGGAATCGAGGTCGAAGTACCAGGCTTTAGCCGTGAAGACGTAAAGGTGGCCGTGCACGAGGGTGTGCTCACCGTGAGTGGTGAACGCTCAGTGTCGGATGATGATCGCAAGCGACATCGCATCGAGCGAGCGGCTGGCGAGTTTTCTAGAAGCTTCCGGTTGCCAGATAACGTCGATGAAACCTCTATCAAGGCGACTGCAAAAGACGGTGTTCTGTACGTTGCCCTGCCGAAGCAGGCAGAGGCGAAGCCGCGATCGATCGAGGTGGAAGTCCACTAGCGTGACACCGGCTCTTTGGATGGGCAGGCCTAATCTGCCAGCCCATCCTGATCACCTCGCAACCTGGCTAATCAGGTTGCTGGTTAAGGACTGTTTGCAAGATACGTAACACCGGTCAGCTCCGCGCTGAGGTTCCACAGAGCCTCGGCTGCGGCTGGATCTTTCGCAGCATGGCCGATTCGGGCAGGGCCTGCGGAACCCGTTCGCTCGCCGGCTCCGGCCGGGCCGAAGTAGTCACCGCTACTCGCGTTCGGTGATGTGGCAGCCATCAGGCTGGGCAGTGCGCCTTCGGCAGAGGTGTTCAGGAACGGCCGGATGAACGGCGCCAGCAAAGAAAACCAACCAGGTAGGGTGCGGGCTAATTCGGTGTCAGCGATCCCCGGGTGACAACCAACACTCATGATGTCTAAACCCTCGCGGTCGCAACGACGGGCAAGCTCGAGCATGAACAGCATGTTCGCCATTTTGCTCATCTGATAGCGTCGCATCGCACTGTAGCTGCGCTCGGCTTGCGGATCGTTGAAGTCGATGCGTCCGTCGATATGGGCGAGGCTGCTGACGCTCACGACGCGCGCGCCGGGAATTTTGCTCAGTACCGGCAATACAAGGCCGGTGAGGGCGTAGTGGCCTAGATGGTTGACCCCGAACTGCAGCTCGAAGCCATCATCTGTGAGTGTTTTGGGCGGCATCATCACGCCTGCGTTGTTCACCAGAATATCTAGCCGCGCCTCCTGGTTGATCTGTTGGGCTGCTTGGCGAATCGAACTGAGACTCGTCAGTTCGAGCGTGACCGCTGCAAGGTCGCTTGTTGGCGCCGTTTGCTTGATGCGAGCGATGGTGTCTTCAGCCTTCTCCGTGGATCTGCACGCCACGAGTACCCGCGCACCTCGCTCGGCGAGTACTCGGGCGGTTGCAAACCCGATGCCGGTGTTTGCGCCGGTAATCAGCGCGGTTTTCCCGGTCTGCTCGGGCACCGAGGATTCACTGTATCGAGCCATAACCTGCGCCAATCGCGTGAGACTTGGCCACCGTAACATCCTCAAGGCGAATCTGGCTGCGACCCTCGCCTGAGCGGGCAAATTGTTCTACCTTGCCCGAATGAAACTAACGCGCGACGACATCCGCATTATCATTTTCGAGGCCGATACCCCGGCCGGGAAGGCATTTGATGTCGGCCTGATCATCGCCATTTTGCTCAGCGTGCTTGCGATCATGCTCGACTCGGTACCGTCCATTCACGAGCGCTACGGTTATCCACTGCTCGTTGTGGAATGGGTGTTCACCATCCTGTTTACGATTGAGTACGCCGTACGAGTCTGGTGCATCAACACCAAGTGGCTCTACATTCGCAGCTTCTACGGCATCGTCGATCTGATCTGCCTGATTCCGTCTTACCTGAGCCTGTTGTTCCCGGGAGCTCAGTACTTCCTGGTCGTGCGGGTGTTGCGAGTATTGCGCGTATTCCGCGTGTTAAGACTCGTTCGCTACGTGGGTGAGGCCGAGCTGCTGCGGGATGCGATGGTCGCGAGCCGGCGCAAGATCACCGTGTTTCTGTTCACGGTGCTTGCCATGGTGGTGATCTTTGGCAGCTTGATGTATCTGGTCGAAGGTACCCAGCCAGACAGCCAGTTCACATCGATTCCGCAGAGCATCTGGTGGGCGGTTGTGACGCTGACCACGGTCGGCTACGGCGACATCATCCCTCAAACCGGCTTTGGCAGAGCCACTGCGTCGCTGGTGATGATCATGGGCTACGGCATTATCGCGGTGCCCACCGGGATTGTGACGTTAGAGATAAACGAGGCAGCATCCCGGCGTCGAGCCAATACTCGCACCTGCCCGGAATGCTCGGCGGAGGGCCATCGCCGTGAGGCAAGTTTCTGCTTCCGCTGTGGCAACCACCTGTATCCTGGCAAGTCAGACGATGCGCAGGACGACCCGGCTGACTCGGCAAAAGCATCGGGCTGACCCGTCCTCGCTCGGGCATCGCGTCAGAACGGCGTTTGAGGCATAATTCGCGCCCGAATTTTCGTGTCCAAGACACTCCGAGCCTATCAGGGAGCACCGGCGATTTATGAACTCCTTCAATGCGAAACAAAGCCTTACCGTTGGCGGTAAGCAGTACACCTACTACAGCCTGCCGCACGCGGAAGCTGCCGGTGTAGGCGAGGCTTCACGCCTGCCGATGTCTCTCAAAATTCTGCTGGAAAACCTCCTTCGGTTTGAAGATGACAACACCGTAAAGGTTCACGATATCAAGGCCTTGGGTGGCTGGGCGTCGGATGCGCCGGGTGATGAAGAGATCGCCTATCGACCCGCGCGCGTGCTGATGCAGGACTTCACCGGTGTGCCAGGAGTCGCCGACTTGGCGGCCATGCGCAGCGCCGTCGTCGCAGCAGGATTGGACCCGAACATCATCAATCCGCTGTCGCCGGTTGATCTCGTCATTGACCACTCGGTCATGGTTGACGAGTTCGGCACGGAAGCGGCGTTTGAAAACAACGTTGAAATCGAAATGGAGCGCAACACCGAGCGCTACCGGTTCCTGCGTTGGGGCCAGCAGGCATTCGACAACTTTGCAGTTGTTCCTCCGGGCACGGGCATTTGCCACCAGGTGAACCTTGAGTACCTGGCGCGTACCGTTTGGACCAAAGAAGAGAACGGCGAGACGGTTGCGTATCCCGATACGCTCGTCGGCACCGACAGCCACACCACGATGATCAATGGCCTGGGCGTGCTGGGCTGGGGTGTGGGCGGAATCGAGGCGGAAGCAGCGATGCTCGGCCAGCCGATCTCCATGCTGATACCTGATGTGGTCGGCTTCCGTCTGCAGGGCAAACTGCCAGAAGGCATCACCGCGACAGACCTGGTTCTGCGGGTTGTTGAGATGCTGCGCGCGAAAGGCGTTGTCGGTAAGTTCGTTGAGTTCTTTGGTTCCGGCCTGGCGGAGCTGCCGCTGGCTGATCGCGCAACGATCGCCAACATGGCGCCGGAATACGGTGCGACCTGTGGTTTCTTCCCGATTGATGGCGAAACCATCAACTACCTCAAGCTGTCCGGTCGACCGACCGAGACCGTGGAGTTAGTCGAAGCGTACGCTAAGGCTCAGGGCATGTGGCGTGAGGACGGCGTTGAGGCGGTCTACACCGATACGCTCGAGTTGGACCTCTCCACCATCGTGCCGTCGCTCGCTGGACCCAAGCTGCCCCAGGATCGTGTCGCGATGACGGACCTCAAGACCGCGTTCGACGAAGCGCTCGATCTGCAGGGTAAAGCAGGTTCTGCGGACACCCGTGTGCCGGTACCTGGAAAGGACTATGACCTTGGCCATGGTGATGTAGTAATCGCCGCGATCACCTCCTGCACGAACACCTCAAACCCGGCGGTGATGTTGGGTGCTGGCCTCGTTGCGCGTAAAGCGCGGGCTCTTGGCCTGTCAGTGAAGCCATGGGTAAAAACTTCGCTCGCACCAGGCTCGAAAGTCGTAACGGAATATCTTGAGAAGACCAAAACCCAGGACGATCTCGATGCGCTGGGCTTCAACCTCGTTGGTTACGGTTGCACCACGTGTATCGGTAACTCAGGACCGCTGCCAAACGAGATCTCTGGTGCCATCAACGAAGGCGATTTGATTGTTTCCTCCGTTCTATCGGGTAACCGCAACTTCGAGGGCCGGGTGCACCAGGAAGTTCGCACGAACTGGCTGGCTTCACCGCCGCTGGTCGTTGCCTATGCCATTGCCGGCACAACCCGAATCAACCTGGCTACCGATCCTATCGGGCAGGACAGCAACGGCCGCGATGTATTCCTCAAGGATATCTGGCCGAGCAACGCTGAGATCGCGGCTGCTGTCGCTGAAGTCAGCGTCGATATGTTCGAAAGCCAGTACGCCGACGTATTCACCGGCCCGGAAGCCTGGCGCGCCATTGACGTAACTGACTCGGGCACCTACAGCTGGGACGAATCGACCTACATCAAGCAGCCACCGTTCTTCTCCGTCGGCGGCGATATCGATCAGCATCCGGAAGTGGAAGGCGCACGCGTTCTCGCGCTTCTCGGTGATTCGGTAACCACTGACCACATCTCACCCGCTGGTGCGATTCAGCCCGACAGCCCGGCAGGCGAATACCTGCAGCAACACGGCGTCGACGTGGCTGACTTCAACTCCTACGGCTCGCGCCGCGGCAACCACGAAGTCATGATGCGCGGAACCTTCGCCAACATCCGGATTCGCAATGAGATGGTTCCGGGCAAGCAGGGTGGTTACACCAAGCACGTCCCGACTGGTGACGATCTGGCGATCTATGATGCGTCGGTTCGCTATCAGGGCGAAGGCACGCCGCTTGTTGTCGTCGCTGGCAAAGAGTACGGCACTGGCTCGAGCCGCGACTGGGCAGCCAAAGGCACTCGCTTGCTGGGAGTGAAGGCGGTGGTTGCTGAGAGCTTCGAGCGTATTCACCGCTCCAACCTGATCGGCATGGGCGTTCTGCCACTGCAGTTCAAGGACGGTGATAGCCGCCAGTCTTTGGAAATGAGCGGTGATGAGATCGTAGATATCCGGTTCCCGGACGGTGTAACCGACATGAAGCCTCGCCAGGCGATGATCCTCACGGTGAAGGATCCATCAGGCGGCGAGCGCAGCATTGAGGTGATGAGCCGTTGCGATACCGACAACGAGATCGCCTACTTCAAGAGCGGCGGCATTCTGCAGTACGTTCTGAACAACCTGGTTGCGCAAGCAAGCTAGGTTGCCTGGCAGGCGTCGCTGATTGACAGCGACGCCCTCGCCAGTTCTTCGATGCCAGCCGTGGCGCGTCTATTTGTCACCGACAGAGTCCTCTGCGTCGGTTTCCTTCGCATAGTCCATGCTCTGTTCCCAGAAGCGTGCGACTGAATAGAACTGGGCGATCAACAGGGCATTGGTCGCCAGCAGCACGATCATCGTGCCCGCACCCGGTGCGTCGTTGCCCCTGAAGATAATGCCGGTCGTGATAAGCGCCAGAGTAATCGCGATGGTCACGTAGAAGTCGCGCAATGTGGCAGGTTGCCGATTTGCAAAGAATGACGCGTTGTCGGGGTCCCGGCGTGCGCGCTTCATGTTGGTGTGCGACACCCAGGTCATTGTGCTGAAGATGAGCGCCATCAAGAGCAGCCAGTTGCTGATTTCATCCGCATCCAGTGATGCGATGTGCGCGAATTCGATGAGTCCGATCACAAACGGGTAAACGGAATCGCTGGTGACGGGCGTCCACCGGAAGCGCATGACGTTGCTGGCGTATACAACCCAGATCAGCACCAGCCCGAGGAAAGTCGCGGTGATCTGAACCCAGCTGATGGCGGCAAGCCAGGTCATCTCGAACAGGTAAGCCGTGTTCATTATGTGCGACCACAGGAGCTCAAGCGCGAGCGCCTGAACAATGCTCAGCAGCGTCAGCAGTACGGTTGGAAACGAGTCTTTAGCGCGCTCGCGCATAGTGTTCAAGGCGGTTCCCCGTTTGGTTGTTCGGTGAGTCTATTGCTTCGTTTGAGCGGGTGACAGCTCTGCTTGAGGTGTAAAAGTGAGTACGTGCGCACGGCAGAGCCATGCGGCAGCGCAACGACATTGGCAGGCTGTGTTGGTGAGATACTCGATCACTCGCTGGAAGCTGCTATGCCCACTGCTGAAGAGTCGCGCTTGATCGCGCGTAACCGGGCCCGTCGAGCGCGGGCAAAGCTGAACATCGTGCCGATTAGCGTGCTGCCGGATGACGGCGCGTCGACGACCTGGAAGGCTGCTGAGGTTGAGCGAACGCAAAGCGTTCGGCCGGCGACAAGCGCTCGCTCGCGAGCTGCTGATTCCGGCAGGATTGTTTGAGTTGAGGTTTAGTAGGTGGACGCTCTCGACAGATTTTCTGCATCGCTTTGCGATGAAAATCGTCTTATCCGGATGTTGGAAGTGTCTAGTAGTTGGGCGCTCTCGACAGATTTTCTTGGCGCTTTGCGCCGGAGAAAATCGTCTGCCGCTCTCTCGGGGTTCTGATTTAGCGTTTTTGCTCACCGCTCGCTCTGCGAGCGGTGAGCAAAAACGCTATAAATAAAACGTACTGAGAACCCAGGTGAGGGTAATCCACATCAGGATCGTCAACGGCACGCCGACCCGCAGGAAATCGCTGAACGTGTAATTGCCGGCGCTCATAACGAGCAGGTTCGTCTGGTAGGCCATCGGCGTAGCGAAACTCATGTTGGCCCCGAACAATACGGCCAGCACGAACGGCTCGGGTGGCAGACCAAGCTGCTGAGCAATGGACACGCCGATAGGTGTGCCGATAACGGCGGCAGCGTTGTTCGATACGACGTTGGTCAGGATCGCCAGAAGCATCATCAGCGCGCTGATAATCGCCCAAGGCGCCGCGTCAGCCATCCAGTAGAGGAATATCTCGGTGACGTAGGCAGTCGCACCGGTTTCGATCAGTGCCTTGCCGAGCGCGAGCGATGCCACCACGATAAAAAACACCGATGGGCTGATGCTGCGGATTGCACTCGGCATGTCCATGCAACGGGTCGCCAGGAGCAATGCGCAACCCACGAGTGCACTGATTGCGATGGGCATGATGCCCAACGCTGCCGTGGCGATCACTGCAGCGGTGATCGCGAGTGCGACGGGGGCTTTGCTTGTTCTAGGCACGGCGACGTTTGCGTCGAGGACGAGGAAGCTGTCGTCGGACTTCAGTTTTCCGATTTGGTCCTCGGCCCCCTGCACGAGCAGCACGTCACCTGGCATGAGGATGACATCGTGAATGTCCTCGTTAGCTCGCCAGATGTCTTTACCGGCGCGGTGCAGCGCCAGAACAACCATTGAATAGCGGTCTAGAAACTGCGCGATTCGCAGGTTCGTACGCTCCATTGCGGAGCCCTTGACGATCGCGAGTTCAGCCAGAGTCTGGTTTTCCGCCAGCAACGGGTGCTCGGCGTCCACGCGTTGTTTCTGGTCCGCATACAGCGTCGCCTTGAGTGTCGTCTCAAAGCGTTTGAGCTTCGCAGGCGTGTCACGCACCCGTAGTCGGTCTCCGGCCTTCAGCACGACATCAGGCAACGGCATGACAAACGTTTCGCCACGCCGAATACGGGTCACCTTCATATCGCCGGTGGTGGCGGTGACTGCTTCGGCCAGCGTTTTACCGATCATCGGCGAATCTTCGTCCAACTGGAGGCGAGCTTCGAATAGCCTGGGTGATGGATCGATGAGTTGAATCTCACGCTTCGGCAACAGGCGTGGAGCGATGAACCACAGATAGACAATCGCGACGGCGGCTGCGATCGCCGCCGGACCGATGAAATCGAACATGGCCATGGGAGCGAGGCCAAGATCTGCGGCAACGGCGACAACCAGCAGGTTGGTCGAGGTGCCGATGGTTGTTCCCATGCCGCCAACGAGGGTCGCGAAACCCATTGGCATCAGAACGCCGCTTGGCGAGGTGTTAGTCCTCAAGCACACCGACACGAGAATCGGCAGGAGTAAGACAACCACAGGCGTGTTGTTGACGAACGCCGACAGCGCCATGCCAATGATGAGCGTGAATCCCATCAGGAGAAATGGTGACTTGCCCCAATAGGTTGCAAGCAGCCTGCCCACCGGCTCCAGAGCACCGGTGACGACCAGCGCTTGCCCAACAACCATAAGAGCGCACACGGCAATCAACGCTTCGTGGCCAAAACCCGCAAAGAAATCAGTCACTTCCAAGCCAGGGTAGGGCATGAGAGTGAAGCCCAGGCAGAGCACCGCGAGCAGGCCGACGCTGGTTAGCTCCAGCGGAATTCGATCACGCGTGAACAGGAATAACACAAGCACCGTGAGCGCCAGAGCGGCGATCGCGTGGGGGTCAGGTGCGGCGGGAAAAACGTCGGTCATCGAGGGCTGTTGGTTGCTTCAAACATCGCGTTGGTCGGCAGCTTAACGGAAGCTCGGCGTCGATCGCCTCTTGCCCGTTGCGCGGCTTTCCGCTACTGGGTTTTCTGCTCTTCCAGTGTGATGAGGATGTCGCTGATGGCGGCGATCTGCTGTTCTCGCCAGCGCAGTTCGACTGTGTTGTCCGGTTGCTCTTCCTGCATTTGCCGAAGCTCCTGGACGATGCGGTCTTTCTGCTGCTTGAGTTTGTCCACCCGGGTGGCGAGGGTAGCTTTGTCGAACATGATCGCCTCGGGTTTGCCGACAGGCTCATCGTCGTCCGCAACCCGCTTGTCGGGCACAAAGCGCTCGCCATTCTGCAACGGTCGCTGATGCATGAACGATGGCGACACAATCTCGATGTTGGCATCGTGCAACTCATCGAGCATTCGTCCGCGCAACTGCGTTCGCTTGCCAACCATGGTGTCGATATCAGACAGAAAACCGCTGACGCGATAGGTGATGGAGTAGTCATCCAGGCTGAGAATCTGGACGAAGCCGTCCGTGAGTTCAGCGGATTCGACCGCTTTCAGCAGCGCGTCCCGCACGTCGTGCCGGTGCACGTCGTAGCCGAGAGAAACCTCGGCCGAGATCAGAGTACCGGAGCGGCGCACCACGCGAACCGGGTGCGTGATGATGTATAGGTTAGGCAGCGTTATCAGATCACGATCTTCGGTCTGGATTTCCGTGTGCAGCAAGGCTTTCTCGGTAACACGGCCAAAGTGATCTTCCACGCGAATGAAATCGCCCACTGTGTAGCTCTCGACGGTGCGCTGCATGAGCCCGGCCATGGCGTTGGCGACGAAGGTGGTTGACGACAGGCCAATGACGCCGGTCAGTACCAGACCGACGAGGCTCAGGAGTTGTCCGCGCAAGTCGTTGTCGATGGGCAACGTGATGAGAACCAGAATGAGGCCTGCGATAACGATGCCGATCTTCGTCAGCTGGCCGGCAACCCGCAGGTCGGCAGAGGCGGGGAATACACGCCGGCTGATGGCGAGCGCGATGATTATCACAACGATTGCGAGGCCCAGCGGGATAAGGCTGGTGACGGCAGCGATAGTGGTATCAGCGTTCATTGGCGACAGTGTACCTATCCCGTCCGGCCCTATGGGGGTCGACTTGCCTTGCAATTGTGAGTTTGCTGCCTATAGTTGGCCGCATTGGAATTGAGCCGCTGATCTCGCCTGACCTGCGCTGGCCGTGGTCGCAAGCGGCGCTTCAATTCAGAATGCTTTATTGAAACCGGACAGAACGACGATGATGAGCGTAACGGGCCGAACGCCCGACATGGACACTACGACGACGATTTGAAGGTTGCTTGCATATGCAGGTGACCCGTATGGCGTCGCCTGATCAAAACCCCGATTGGCGAGGCCACCGGGGTTTTTTATTGCCCGCAATTCGCCGCGCCGACAGTCGATGCGGCACCAGTACAAAGTAAAAGGCAGGAGACAATCATGGCCGAAGCCCAACAAACACGCGGAGAGATCAGCGTTGATAGCTCGCTCTACCGCATTCGGCACTCACTCGCGCACGTGCTGGCCCAGGCAGTTCTGGACCTGCGGCCAGGCAGCACGCTTGGCTTTGGGCCGCCGATTCGTGATGGTTTTTACTACGACTTCATTCTCAGTGAGCCGCTCACCGAAGAGGACTTTCCGGAGCTGGAAAAGCGGATGCGCAAGATCCTGAAGAAGGGACAGCGTTTCTACTGTGAAGAACTCGATGCCAGCGAAGCGCTGGCTCGGATCGATGAAATGGGCGAGCCGTACAAGCGCGAATACGCAGAAGACCTCATCAGCAAAAATGGCCTGTCGTCGCTCACGTTCTATCGCAATGGGCCATTTCTGGATATGTGCGAAGGCCCGCACGTAGACACAACCAAGGAGATTCCCCGGGACGCGTTCAAACTTCGGAATGTTGCCGGTGCGTATTGGCGTGGAGATTCCGACAACGTGATGATGACGCGTATCTATGCGTGGGCGTTTGAAGACAAGGAAAGCCTTGATGAGGCCGTCACGCGATTCGAAGAAGCGCAGGCGAGGGATCATAAGAAACTCGGCAGAGAGCTGGGAATCTACACCATCGATGATGACATCGGACGAGGTCTGCCCCTCTGGTTGCCGAACGGCACCGTTATTCGTGACGAGCTGGAAGCGCTCGCAAAGGAGCTTGAGTTCAAGGCCGGCTATCAGCGCGTTGCGACGCCGCACCTTGCCAAGCAGGAGCTGTATTACCGTACGGGGCACCTGCCGTACTACGCCGAGCACATGTACCCGGTTATGGAGGTGGCCGATCACTCCGATGCCGCGTCGCAGTCGGATGAGCAGCGCGTCAAAGAATCGTACATGTTGCGGCCGATGAACTGCCCGCATCATCACAAAGTGTTCTCTGCGGAGCCTCGCAGCTACCGCGATTTGCCACTGCGCCTGGCTGAATATGGTCAGGTGTATCGCTGGGAAGATTCGGGTGCGGTCGGTGGCCTCGTCCGGGTGCGTGGCATGTGCATGAACGATGCTCACATCTACTGCACGGAGGAGCAGATCAAAGACGAGTTCAAAGCGATCATGGCGATGTACATGGAAGCCTATGGTGTGCTTGGGCTTGACAAGTATTTCATCCGGCTGTCGAGCTGGGATCCGGAGGATCCGAAGGGCAAAGAGAAGTACGTAGACAATCCGCAAGCGTGGGCATTCTCCGAGCGAGTGCTCGCTGAAGTGCTCGACGAACTTGGTATTGAGTATGTAGAGGGCAAGGGTGACGGCGCGTTCTACGGCCCCAAGATCGATATTCAATTCCCAACGGTCACCGGGCGCGATGAAACGGTTTCTACCGTGCAGCTCGATTTCTCTGTGCCCGAGCGTATGGATCTGAAGTACGTGGGCTCTGATGGCGCAGAACACACGCCTTACTGCATTCACCGTGCGCCCTTCTCAACGCACGAGCGAATGGTGGCCTTTCTCATCGAGCATTACGCCGGTGCTTTCCCTACCTGGCTTGCGCCAGTGCAGGTTCAGCTCATCACGGTGTCCGAGCAGTTTGACGACTACGCCCGGGAGATCATCTCGCGGCTGAGAGGCCAGATGGTGCGCGCTGAGCTGGCGCCTTCAAACGACACCGTGCCGAAGAAGATTCGTGAAGGAACGACCGCGAAGATTCCGAACCTGTTGATTGTCGGTGAGCGGGAGCGTGATGAGCGCACCGTCACGCTGCGCCGCTATGGTGTGAAAGAACAGGTGACCTATGGTCTCGATGAGTTCGAGGCGAAGCTTTTGCAGACCATCAAGCAGCGAACGCTGGCGTTTGTTGAGTAATTGGGTTGAGTGAGATTGCCGCGTCGCCAGATGGCTTCGCCCTCCGGATCCTCGCGAAGACGGTAGAACCCCCCGTCATTGCGAATGAGCGTAGCGAGTGCGGCAATCTTCTAAGGCGAGGGATGCCTTTTTGTATCTCTGCGGAGATCGCCGCGTCGCTTCCATTGCTTTGCAATGGGAGCTTCTCGCGATGACGGAGAATGAGCCATCGGGGCGCTCTCGACAGATTTTCTTGGCGCTTTGCGCCGGAGAAAATCGTCTAATTTGGATGCTGGAAGTGACTAGTAGTTGGGCGCTCTCGACAGATTTTCTTGGCGCTTTGCGCCGGAGAAAATCGTCTGCCGCTCTCTCGGGGTTTGGCGCGCGTTGATCGCGCAGCGATCAACGTTCTTACATCAAAGGTGCTTCTTCGATGCCGGTCTCAGCGTACGCCACCTGCCGGGTAAGCCCGATATAGTCGAGCAGGATGTTACCGCTCTCGCGAACGAGTGCGTCGTCCTGCTCTTCTTCTTCGCTGTTCGCATCCGCGGCTGCTTCAGCCTCGGCTTCGTCGGCGGCTTCCAGCGCAGCGTAGTCCGGGTAGGGCTCTTCCCCTTTGGCATGCCTCAGCGTGTTCTCAAGCTCCAGGCGCCAGGCGTCGTCAGCGGCCTTCTGGGCGCGGCGTTCGGCTTCGTTCAGAGACAGCTGTTCGCGCGCGCGATTCAACTCGCTGCGCTGCACGATTGCCTGCAGATAGCGGAAATCCGGATCGTCCGCGATTCGTTCGCTGTGGTTCTTACGCAAGCCATCCAGGAAGCTGTCGAGTTCCTGACCGCGCGGGTAAACCGCCGGCTGGATCATGTCCCAGGGCAGTGCGTCATCGAGCGAAGATTCGCCAATCTCAGACGTGTCATAGAGTTCCGGAAATTCGATGTCCGGCAGGATGCCCTGGTGCTGAGTGCTTTGGCCGGAAACCCGGTAGTACTTAGCGGCAGTGATTTTCAGTTGGCCTCGGTTTAATGGCACCAACGTTTGCACGGTGCCTTTACCGAATGTCTGCGAGCCGATGATCAGGCCACGTTCGTAATCCTGTATCGCGCCGGCAAAGATCTCGGAAGCGGATGCGGACAGCCGGTTAACCATGACGGCGAGCGGGCCGTCCCAGGCGACGGAGTCATCCGTGTCAGAGTGGATGTTTGGCCGGCGGCCAGCGGTCTTCACCTGTACGGTTGGGCCGGATTTAATGAACAGCCCGGTTAGCGCATCGGCTTCCTGTAGCGAGCCGCCACCGTTGTTGCGCAGATCGATGACGAGCCCGTCAATGTCTTCCGCCTTCAGCTGATCGATCAGATCGCGGACGTCGCGAGTGGTGCTCTTGAAATTAGGGTCGCCCTGCTGCAAAGCTTTGAAGTCGATGTAGAAGGTTGGTACTTCGATCACCCCGATGCGGTAGTCACGACCGGCACGGTTCATCGTGATCAGTTTCTTCTGAGCTGATTGCTCTTCGAGCTCGACAGTATTGCGAGTGATCTCGACAATTCGGCTGATTTCCGTGTCCTCGGGGATGACCTCGAGTTTCACGATCGAGCCTTTTGGCCCGCGAATCATCTCTACCACGTCATCCAGCCGCCAGCCGACCACATCAATCAAGGCACCATCGCTTCCCTGGCCAACACTCACGATACGATCGGAGGGCTTGAGGTCGCCGCCCTTGTCGGCAGGGCCTGCGGGAACCAGACGCACAACGGAGGTGTACTCATCTTCCGAGCTGAGCACGGCGCCGATGCCTTCGAGCGAAAGCGACATGTTGATATTGAAGTTCTCAGATGTCCTTGGTGAGAAGTACTGAGTATGGGGGTCGTAGGTGCTGGTGAACGCATTGATGTACAGCTGAAACGCGTCTTCGCTCTTGGTTTGAGCGGTTTGCTTCAGACGATTCTGGTAGCGCTTGCGTAGCAGCTCCTGGATTTCTTCAAGCTCTTTGCCATTGAGCTTCATATTCAGGACTGCCGCTTTGATGCGCTTACGCCACAGGTCATCCTGCTCGACCTGGGTTGCAGGCCACGCCGCAAACTCTCGATCGAGATCGATGTACTCCTTCTGAGTGAAGTCGAACTCCATCAGCATTTCATCGATGATCTTGAGTGAGTACTCCAGACGATCGATCTGACGTTCCTGGAAAGAATTGAAAACGTCGAACGCTGCTTCCAGATTGCCGCGCTTGAGCGCGTCATCCAGCTTGAACCGGTAGCGTTCGAGCCGAGTAATGTCATCCGCACGGAAGTACAGCTTGGCTGGATCCATCATTTCCAGGTACTTGTCGAACACTTCGCTCGAAGCGCTGTCATCCAGAGGCTTGGACAGGAAATGGTTGTGACGAAGCTGCTCGACGATCGTCAGAGAGGTTCGGGGGTGAACATCGAGCGGTGTCAGCGCGGGCGATGCAGCCGCAGTCCTGGTATCTGTTGGCGTGCCCAGGGCGATCTGTGGGCTATCCGCATAAGCACTCGAAGCGAAGCACACAGCGGCAAAGGCGGACGAGGTAAGCCAAGCGGATGTCCGTCGGCGAATCGATCGCGCGACGCTCAACGAGTGGGCCGCACGCGGTCGTCTTGAGCGATTGCCGGTTTGGTTATGGGCTTCAGTCATACTGCTGATCTCTGATCCATTGCGTTAGTGTGTTGCGTTGATCGGTGAACGTCTGTCGGTTGTGCCATTCGCTCTAGTCGTTCCTGACGATCCTGCTCCACCATCCCGCATGACGCGGGCTGTCGTCGTTGTCGGTGTCTTGTCACGGTCAGTTTGCGGTCAGTATTGGATTCCTGGCGCCGCATACAGTTCAATGCGCCCCGAGAATGCACACAGGGTGCGCTCGAGGACAAGCCACGCGAGTGTCAATTGTCTGGCCTTGAGACTATCGCAGTGCTCGGTAGTCCACTGTGTTCAGAATGTAACCGTGTGACTTAAGCCCCGCAACAATGCGTCTAAATGAGGCGTGGTGCGGCTTACACTCCGGCTCACCCGGCGTTTGCCCCGGCTGGTTGGAGCGAAGGGCTGCCCGCAGGGAACGGTTTTGGGCTTATCTTGTCCTTATTCAAGGCCTGTAGGGCCCGAATGCCGCCCATCGGTCGGACAAACAAACTTTGTCAGACAGATTGTCGTAAGAAGGATCTGTCGGGCACGTAAAGCGATCAATAATTTCAACGACTTGACTACCGGAGACACCATGACTCAGTCGACTTTTCTGGCCACTGCATCTGCTGCGATACGACTATCCGCGATTACTGCGGTTGTGGTTGTGGCCGCTGGTTGCGCGGCGCCTGAGGCCGCCGAAGCAGCGGCCGCACCGACACTCGAAAGCGATGCCCAGAAAGCGAGCTACACCATCGGCTATCGCTACAGTGAAGGCATATTGGGACAGGCCCGCGCGGAGTTTGGTGACGCCATCGATAACGAGGCGTTCCTTGCCGGTGTTCGAGACCTGCTTGATGGTACGGATATCCGGGTGAGCGAAGAGGACAGCATGGCGGCGTTCGAAGCGCTAGCCGAAAGCCAGCAGGCAGCAGCGGCGAGTGAAGCGGCCACCGCACTGGCTGAGGAGTCTGCCTGGCTGGCTGAAAACGGCGCGAAGGATGGGGTGATTACGACGGATTCGGGCCTTCAATACGAGATTCTGACGGCGGCTGAAGGAGCTAAGCCTGGCCCTACCGACAGGGTGACGACGCACTACGAGGGTCGATTGCTCGACGGCACGGTCTTCGATAGTTCGTACCAGCGTGATGAGCCAGCAACGTTTGGGCTCAATCAGGTGATTCCTGGCTGGACGGAAGCACTGCAGCTCATGAGCCCGGGCGCTAAGTACCGTCTGTACGTGCCATCGGCGATGGCCTATGGCCCGCAGGGACGCCCCAGCATTCCGCCGAACTCGACGCTCATCTTCGACGTCGAATTGATCTCGATTGGCGACGATTCCTAGGAGCTAATTGATGTCCCGGCGAGCCGAGCAGCTCAGAAAGACCCAGAAGTCGCCCTACAAGCTTCTGCGTATGGTGCTGATGGCGACGCTCGCCCTGGGCTTTGGCTTGTACTGGCTCACCGATTCGTTCGAGATTGATCGCGCGGAACTATTGAGCTACGCCGGAGCCAGTGCGGGTTTTGTGCTCGCACTGGCGCTCGTTGCCGTGGTGGCTGGGTCGCTGATGGCCTGGATCAGGCGGCGACGATAGGCGTTCCGAATTTCTCTGGCGCAAGGCCGCCGGCATCGACCGGCGGTTAGTGCAAATCCTCGAAGAATCGATCCAACCTGGGCGCTTCCAGCTCCATGTAGTCCCAGGAGAACGCGATGCCGTGGGCATGGCCCAGAATCCGTTCGCGCGAGACAAAACCGATTCGACGGTAATCACCGCTGTTGTCGCGGTTGTCGCCGAGCATCAAGTACATGCCCTCCGGCACGGTCACGGGTCCAAACGTCGAGTAGGGTGATCGCGTCCGGCGCAGCATGACCGTTCGCTTCTGGCCGAAGATCGTCTCCGTGAGGAAGCGATAACGATGCTTGCTTTCGATATCGAGCTCGGCAACCGCGTCGTCTGATAGCGGCGTGTAGCTCGCGCGTTCGCCATTGATGATCAACACGTTGCCAGCGAGTTCCACAACATCTCCAGGCAGCCCAATCGTGCGTTTGATGAATAGGCGTTCGTCCTCGGGTGAGACGAACGTAACGATGTCGCTGCGTTCCGGATCGCTGAACCAGGCGATACGTTGCAGTGTGAACGGTACGCGCAGATCGAACGCCATTTTGTCGACCATCACCCGGTCGCCTTCCAGAATGGACGGCTTCATGCTCCCGGATGGCACCTGGTTCCAGTCGGCAATGATGCTGCGGAATATCAGCATCACAATCACAAAGATGATGAAGCCACGCCACTCGCGCCAGAAACGGCTAGCCAGGAAGCGCGAAATAGGGCCGGCGTTTGCTGAGGCGGAGGTCTTGCCGTCGGGGCTGATTGAGTCGTCAGTCATTCTGTCGCTGCAGGCCTTGGCGGCTGTCCTGTTTGCTGGAGCACGGATTAGAACAGAAAGAGGTGCCCGGTTCAGCGACGCAGCGCCTGAAATAACCGTCTGAAGGTTGCCGGCGACTCTCCTGCGAGAGCGCCGCGCTCAAAAACCCGGGCGGCCAGTCTGAGCATCAGCCAGATCGAGGCGATCATCAGTGCGCTTGTCAGCAGGTAGGTCAGCCAATCTGGTGGTGAAGCGGCTCGGTTGGTCATCACAAACGGCGTCAGCGGTGGCACGTAAGACAGGACAACCGCGAGCGTGCCATCCGGGTCTCGGGCAATGGGGATCATCACAATCAGCGGCAAAAACAGGAAAAGTTGAATGGGCAACATCAGCGTTTGCGCCTCTTTTAGAGTACTGCACATCGAGCCGACTGCGGCCAGCAACGAACCGTAGAAGAGGTAGCCAAGTACGAAGTAGAGACAGAACGACACCAGATATACCGGGTTCGAGATGAGACCACTGAAATCCAATTCGGCGTTACCGAGTAGCGTTGGCAGGCTTAGCAGCAGCAGGGCGAGCGCGGCGGACCAGATCAGAACGACTGTTGTCCCGGTAAGCGCGATGCCGATTATCTTTCCCAGCATCAATTCGCGAGCGCTGACGGACGACAGCAGGAGTTCCACAAGCTTATTGGTTTTTTCCTCGATGGTGCTGGTGAGCAGCATCTGGCTCACCGAGAAGATCGCGATCCACAAGAGGTAGACCAGAGCTGCTGGTGCCCACTGGCTCACGGTTTCTGCCAGCGTTGCCTCCGCCGTAGTGCCGTCATCGCTGAGCGCAACTGTCGTCAGGCCCACCGGCCGACTGATGAAGGCGACTGTGGCGGCATCCAGATTTTCCTCGGCCAGTCTCTGTGCGCGCACCAGCCGCGTGATCTCACGACCAAACCAGCGCGGTAGCTCGGGATTCGTGAGGCTTGCCGTCACGTAGAGTGCGTCATCGGTATCCGCAACCGGATCATCCGGGATCACGAAGTAACCGAGCAGCGCGTCGCGCTCGATTGCCTCGGCAAGCTCTGCTTCGTTTGCAGCGGGGCTTGCGACGTAAGGAAAGCGCACGAGGCTCGCCTCGGGTGTCAGCTCTTTGATCAACGGCCGCCGGTCGATGAAAAAGTCGGCGAACTCTTCGGTCATGTTGCCGGCCGTGTTCACGGTACCACCGTCACGTAGCAACGCAGCTGCCAGAGGCGCTGCGTCGCGAACGAGTTGTTCGACCTGGTCTTCGTTGAGCAGTTCGACAGCGTCTGCAAGTTTGCCGGTTTGCCCATCGCTCAGCATCGCCGCCGCATCGTCAGCGGCGAGCGCCGTCAGCAGCAGGCGCATGTCCGTACTGGTCAGATCCAACAGTAGCCGATCTGTCAGCCAGCCAGAGCGATCGACCACGGTCCAGCGCGCATCCACGCTCTGGCTCGACAAGATAACTGCGGGCAGGGCCGCCAGCGCCAGCAGCAGTACTGGCAGTGCGAGCAAGCTGAACCAGAATCCTTTGGTTCGCACGTTCTCCAGATAGTCTCGCTCGGCGATCAGTGCAATGTGTCGAAGACTCACAATCGCCGATCCGTCTGCGCAAGGAAAACGTTCTGCAGGCTTTGTCGCGCGATTGTGAATTCGCGCAGGCTGATGGATTCGTTCAAGTGTCGTATGAGCGCCTGGATATCAGCGCTTTGGGTCAAGGTCAGCTCAACCTCGCCGGTTCCCTGCAAGCGGCTCTCGGCCACGCCCGGCAGTGTCGACCAATCGGCTGCCGGGCCGTCGAACACCACGCGCAAGCGCGGCTCCGTTGCCGCGGTCACCGCATCAATGGATCCCGCGAGCTGCACCTTGCCAGCATCGATCAATACCACTTCGTCGCACAGGCGTTCTGCCTGATCCATGATGTGAGTCGATAGGATGACCGTGCTGCCGGCGGTTCGGTGCTCATGGATCACTGTTTGTACGAGATTGATGTTCACCGGGTCCAGCCCCGAAAAGGGCTCATCCAGAACAAGCAACTCAGGCTGATGGATAAGCGTACAAATCAACTGCAGCTTTTGCGCCATACCTTTCGATAGCGTCTCAACCTTGCTGCTGGATTGTTCTGCCAGTTCAAAGCGATCCAGCAGTGTCTTCGCTCGGTGTCGGGCATCGGACCGGTTCATTCCCTTCAATCGCCCGAAGTACATCGCAACGTCAAGCACGCGCATCTTTCTGTACAGGCCGCGTTCTTCGGGCAGGTAGCCGAGTTGGCCTTTGGCCTGCCGTGGATCCTGACCGTTAAGTACGCTCGCGCTGCCGGAATCCGGAGTCACAATCCCCAGCAGAATCCGCAGAGACGTCGATTTACCGGCACCATTTCTGCCGATAACGCCGAACACACTGCCGGCGGGTACCGACAGGCTGACGTCATCTACCGCAGGATTGCCCGAGAAGGCTTTGCTGACGTTGGTTAGGCTGGCGGCGCTGTTGGCCAACGCTCTAGTGCTTGCCCTGTTTCTCGAACTCGGCGAGCTGCTCTGGGCTGGCTTCGCGCTGATATTTGGCTTTCCAGTCGGCGTACGGTTCGCCGTAGACGAGTTCGCGGGCGGCTTCCAGATCCACCGCCTCGCCCCGTTCCTCAGCGGCCGCGACGTACCACTTGGACAGACAGTTGCGACAGAAACCGGCGAGGTTCATCAGGTCGATGTTCTGGGCATCTTTGCGGCTGTCCAGATGTGCCAGCAAACGGCGGAACACGGCCGCTTCGATCTCTGTGCTGCTGATGCTGTCGCTGCTACTCATGTAGCTCTCCGATTTGATTTGAAAGTTGAGACGCAATTGTAGAGGAATCGGATAGCGATCACGTGACTCGAGCAGCACAACCTGGCATACACTCGTTGCATGGAACTACTAACCGACCCTTCTGTATGGGCTGCCTTTGTCACGCTCACCTTGCTTGAGATCGTGCTCGGCATAGACAACATCGTATTCATCTCGATCCTCACATCGAGATTGCCGGTTCACCAGCAAGCCAGGGCGCGATTCATCGGGCTTGGTCTTGCGATGATCATGCGAATCGGCCTGCTGTTTTCGATTGCCTGGATAATGCGGCTGACTGTTGAGCTGTTTACCGTTTTCGAACACTCCATAACGGGCAGAGATCTGATCCTCATCCTTGGCGGTGGCTTCCTGATCGCCAAAGCCGTTCGTGAGATTCACAACTCCCTCGAAGGCGTAGGTCATGGCGGCGGTAGCGCTGCTCAAGCCACTTTTGTCGGCGTGCTGGTGCAGATCGCTGTTATTGATATGGTTTTCTCGCTCGATTCCGTGATCACGGCGGTTGGACTTGCGGAGCATGTCGAGACAATGGTTGCGGCGATCGTGGTTGCCGTTGCGTTCATGATGGTCGCGGCAGGCGCGATCAGTTCCTACGTTGAAAGGCATCCAACCATCAAGATGCTGGCGCTGGCGTTTCTAGTGCTCATCGGTTTTGTCCTTCTGGCGGAGGGATTGGGTGCACACGTGCCGAAAGGCTATGTCTACTTTGCGATGGCATTTGCGGTTGGTGTGGAGATGCTGAATATCCGCGGTGGCAAGCGTAGCGGGCCGCTCAAGCTGAGGCCGGCTCAGCTTGGAGATCTCATACCGGGGGTGGAGTCAGCGCCTGAACCGGCATCCGACGCTGGCTCCAGGAACTAGCGTAGCCGAAGGTCTGGTTTAGGGGCGCGGATTCGAGCTAGGCCAAACGGGCTCTCGTTTGCCGAGGACCGCATCGATGCCCTCGGCAGCATCATCATCCAGCAGGTTGCGCAGCATCACTTCGGTTGCACTGGCGAAAGCCTCATCGAGGCCCTGATCGATTTGAATCTGATACAGCGGTTTGCCGAATCCGATCGAGGCCTGGGAGCGTGAGGCGATGTGGCTGGCGAGCTCCTGGCAGCGCTCTGTCAGGGTTTCTGGCGGCGTAATTTCGTTGATCAGCGCCATGCGCCGCGCATCCTCCGCCGTGAATGTGTCTCCGGTGAGAAGCATCTGCAGGGCGAACTTTCGAGGCAGGTTGCGGGTCAGCGGCACCGACGGGGTACTGCAGAAAAGCCCGATGTTGACGCCGGGTGTCGCGAATCGCGCCTCGCTACTGGCAACGGCGAGATCGCATGCTGCGACGAGCTGGCAACCCGCCGCGGTCGCCAGCGAGTGTACGCAGGCGATAACGGGCTTCGGCGCGGTCATGATTCGCACCATCAACCGATTGCAGGTGTCGAGCAGCGCGCGCAGCGCTGTCTCGTTGCGTTCTCGCACCAGCAGTTGGACTTCTTTGAGATCGTGCCCTGCGCAGAAACCCGGACCATTGGCAGCGAGGACGATTACGCCAATTTCAGAGTCGCTCAGCGCCTGCTCAAGATCCTTCGAGAGCGCCTCCAACAACGAAAGCGACAGCGCGTTGTACTGCTTTGGCCGGTTCAGCGTAAGCCACGCGACGCTACCCTCGCGGCGGACGTCGATCAGTTCATCGAATTGTCGGGAGACGGACGTCATAGGCTGCTCCTGGTCATGTTTTGCTCCAGAAAGAGATCTGTCGGCCTGGTCAACGCTCAGACGTTCGCGGCTCAGGCTGGCTCGTCGCGCAAAAAGACGATGCGATCGCCCTCGGATGCTTCTTCGCTGAAGCGATAGCCCAGCGAGTTGAATGACTTGATGGCTTTTACAGTGCTGGCGCGGCTATCAATCAAGTGTCGGACCATGGCGCCGCGAGCACGTTTGGCAAAGAAGCTCAGCACTCGATACTGGCCACGGCTGAGGTCTTTGAACACGGGCGTCACGATGCGCGCTTCTACAGCAGCCGGATTGATGGCATTGAAGTACTCGTTGCTTGCGAGGTTCACCAACACCTTTGATTTGTTGTCACTGAGGTCTTCGTTGACCGTGGCGGTGATTCGGTCGCCCCAGAACTGATACAGATCTTTGCCGCGCGGGTTTTTCAGCGCCGTGCCCATTTCCAGGCGGTAGGCTTGAATCAGATCAAGGGGGCGCAACAGACCGTAAAGACCAGATAAGATACGCAGGTGGTTTTGAGCCCAGTTCAGATCCCGTGCGCTGAGGGTGTTGGCTTCGATGCCGATGTAGACGTCGCCGGTGAACGCCTGCAACGCCGGTTTGGCGTTGTCAGTTGTAAATGGTGTTGAATATGTCTGCCAGCGCTCGGCGTTTTCGAAGGCTAATGCATCGCTGATGCGCATGAGCTTCTTCAGCCGGGCAGGCGTGTAGGCACGCAGCACATCGACGAGTTCGTGGCTGTCGTCGAGGAGTCGGGGCTGGCTAGCTTTACGCCTGATCGCCGCTGGCACGGCTGTTGTGAAGTCGAGTGATTTGGCTGGTGAGATAACCGCTAGCATGGCTTGTTTGCGTCTCGATTGGATGGTTGGTGAGCTGTCATTAGATCGTCGGAACCGGCCACGGACTGTGAACGAGGGGCCCGAGTCAGAATGAGAGGCAGTATAAGTTGGAAAACGAAGTAGTATAACGAAGTGGATATCGTTGGTCGGACTCATCGCGGCTTGGTTCGCGAAAATAACGAAGATTGTTTCGCCGTGGACGAGCGCTTGCAGGCACTTGTGCTGGCAGACGGTATGGGTGGGCTCAATGCTGGCGAGCACGCCAGCGCAGAGACTGTGCGCACCATTCTTCAGTCGTTAAGGCTGTCGCAACCCCTGACTCTCGACGATCTCGAACAGGCCATACACGAGGCTAACAAGCGTGTGTGGACGCTATCCCGAGAGGTGCCTAGCCTCGCCAACATGGGAACAACGGTGATCGTCTGTGTGCGTCAGGGTGATCATGCGCTGGTGGGGCACGTCGGTGATAGCAGGCTATACCGCTTCCGGGACGGCAAGCTTGAGGCGATGACTGCCGACCATTCACTGGTTCAACAGCTGGTGGATGAGGGCATCATCGATGCCGCGGACGCGCACAGCGCCCCCAATCGAAACATCATCACCCGGGCAGTGGGGATCGAAGCGCGGGTTTCCGTGGATCTGTGCCAGATTGATCTCAAACAGGGCGATCTGCTGCTTCTGTGCAGCGATGGGCTCAGCGATATGCTGGATGACTCAGCGCTGGAGCGACTAGTGGCGGCACAGAACGAAGACCTGTCGATTCTCGGCTCGTCGCTCGTCGATGCTGCCAACAGTCGAGGCGGCTTCGACAATATCTCGCTGTTGCTCGCTCGCATCACCCAGGACTGACCGGTGACAAAGCGAGTGCCAGAGCATGTGTCAGCTCCAAGCGAGCAGTGGGCAGCGGAGAAACGACTATGTCAGTGACCACACCACCTGGACCGGTTGCGCGATCGATTGAAGACCTGATTGCGCAGGCACTCGAATGCGAGCATTTCGAGCTGATTAACGAGAGTGGGAATCACGCTGTGCCCGCGGGTAGTGAATCTCACTTCAAACTGATTGTCGTGAGCGAGGCGTTTGCCGGCGAGCGCTTGCTGGCCAGACATCGGAAGATCAACGCAATCCTCCGCGAACTGTTGGCCGGTCCGATACACGCATTGGCGCTGCATACATATACGCCGGACGAGTGGCGCGCTCGTTTTGCTGATGCGCCGCTGTCGCCGCCGTGCCTCGGTGGCAGTGGTGGCGGTAAGGATGCCCCCAATTCGGGTGGCTGAACCGGCCGCCTACCGTCTTTAGGATTGCAAAAACATCAGCGAGTTTGCCCGTGCACGTGATCGCCTTTTACAAATTTGTCCCACTCACCGATCTTGAGTCCCTGCGCCGTGAGCTGGATGCCTTCTGCCGCGAGCACGACATTGTGGGGACAACGCTTATCGCCGAGGAAGGGATTAACGGCACAATGGCGGGTTTGGAGGCGGCGATAGGCGGGTTGCGCGACAAGCTGAGGAAGATTCCCGGACTTGCAGATCTGCAATTCAAAGCCTCGCAAACGTCGGACGACAACCCGGTTTTTCTGCGCACCAAGATTCGCATCAAAAACGAAATCGTCGCTCTCGGCCAAGGTGCCATTGACGTTGTCGGGCAAACCGGTGAGCACGTAGACCCGCAGACCTGGCATACATTGCTGGATGACCCGGATGTGACCGTCATTGATACGCGCAATAGCTACGAGATAGAAGTTGGATCTTTCCCGGGTGCGATTGATCCGCAAACGCGCAGCTTCAAGGACTTTCCCGAATTTGTGGAAGAGAACCTGGCTGGTCGGGAGCATGAGCCCGTCGCCATGTTCTGCACGGGCGGCATACGCTGTGAGAAAGCGTCGGCTTACCTGAAGGAGCAGGGCTTTTCGAAGGTGTTCCAGTTGAATGGAGGCGTGCTTGGCTATCTGGAGTCTGTGCCTGCGGAGTCAAACCGCTGGCAGGGCGAGTGCTTCGTTTTCGATCAGCGTGTCGCTGTCGACAAACAGCTGAAAGAAGGTGACTACATTCAGTGTCACGCCTGTCGTCGACCGCTATCGCCCGAACAGGCCCGGTCACCGGAGTTCAAAGAGGGCGTCTCCTGCCCGTTGTGTATTGGGGAGACAAGTGACGAAGCACGCGAAGGCTTCGAGGAGCGACAGAGACAAGTTGCCCTTGCCGAGCAGCGTGGCCAGCGTCACATTGGTGCACAGATGCCCGAAAAGGGCTGACGCGCGCAGCCAGGGCGCGCTGCGCCACTGTTTTCAGTGGCGAGAGTTTCAGTGGCGAGAGGATCGCTCTGAGCGCGGCGCCTGGACCCCACCAAGCAAGAAATCGAAGAACTGCAGCGTTGCAACCCTTACGTTCTCAGCGGCGTCCTCTGATCCCGCATCCGGTATGTTCTGTTTGATTGCGAAGCCCTGCACCATGAGAGTCCAGAACAGGAAATAGCGCGATTGCGCGAGCGCAGCATCCCAGTCCGCGTTGGCTTTCCTCAGCAGGCGGACCAGCCGATCGTGAATGTTTAAGCCGCCGTCCGGACCTTCGCGCTTGGGCGTGTAGTCGCCGGTTGCTGGCCGTTCGTGCTGCATTCGGGCGAGAAAGCGGATCGCGTTTGGACCGTGATCGCGCTCGCTGTAGAGCTTGGCGTAGGGTCGAAATGCGGCCCACAGCACTTCCTGATTGGTTGGCGCATCGTCACGGTTCTCCAACTCTGCGAGCGCGTCCTGTCGCCAGCCGTCGAGCTCGGTAGAAATAAACTCGATGATTGCCTTCAGCATGCCGTCGCGATTGCCGAAGTAGTAGTGCACCGCCGATGCATTGCGAGTGCCTGCCGCCTGATTGATCGTGCGCATGGAGACCGCGTCCAGGCCTCGTTCAGCGAGCAGATCCAAAGCGGCGAGGGTGAGAGACTGGCGCGTGTCCAGTGATTCGGGGTTCACAGTCAAACGATCCTCTCTCACGGCGTAGCGTCCGAGCTGTCCTGCGCGGCTGGGGCATCGCTCGAGTTCTTCGTCAGCGACAACAGTGTGGGTTGTTCTGGTGCTGATGAGCCTTGGGTCATCTGCACGGCAGCGGCGTCGATGAGCGGCCAGGCGGTGTCCAGCAGCAGCGCCTGGGCCTCGGCGGTGGGGTGAATACCGTCTCGTTGCATGAGTTCGGGATTTACGGCGACTTGCTCCAGGAAGAAAGGCAACAACGCGGCCCCGGTCTGGCTGGCAACGTCATGAAAGGCTTGATGAAAAGCTTGCGTGTAGCGCGGGCCATAATTCGGGGGAATCTGCATGCCGAACAGCAATGCCTTGGCACCGGCATTCTGACTGAGCCTGACCATCGCTTTGAGGTTGTCTTCGATCGTTGCCGTGGGATACCCGCGCAGGCCGTCATTGCCGCCGAGTTCGATGACCACGACATCGATGTCAGCCGCTGCGAGTGCCGTGGGCAAGCGTGCCAGTCCACCGCCGGTTGTCTCGCCGCTTACTGACGCGTTGATCACGCGCGAGCCGGGATAGTGTTTGGCGAGTCGGTCGCTGAGCAGCGCTACCCACCCGTTGCTTCGTTGAATGCCGTAGGCGGCGCTGATACTGTCGCCGAGCACCAGCACCGTCAGGCCCAAGCCCGTTGATGCGTCTGTTGAGGAGCCCGCGTCTGGTGTCACTTCTGCGAACCGCTCAAGATCCCGGCTTTCAGGCTGAGAATGCTCGGCGCCGGAGGCAGGGGTAGCAGGGTTAGCAGTGGTAATGGTGGTAGCAGCGCTTGCGATGAGCGGGTTTAGGAGGCAGACGAGCGCAGCAAAGAGGTACTTCGCGAGTGATGCAGACAAGGCTCGTCGCTTGCGCCAGCGTGACGGGCGGCGCGCGACAATCGGATGAATTTTTTCTGCTAGCGACGACATCGTTAGTAACTCAGTCAAACCAGACCTACGACAGTGACAGGTGAATGCGCGCGTTATGAGTGGAAGCAATCTTTCAACGGAGCAGTTAGCTGAATCAGATGGCGCGGAGCTGGCTCCAGCTGCCGACGCCAGCCCATCCATTCTGTCCGCGCACGGTATCGGCAAAACCGTCCGAACCGGCGATAGCGATCTGACCATCTTGGATGGCATCGATATCGAAATCAAACGCGGCGCGGCATTAGCAATTGTTGGTGCGTCCGGTTCCGGCAAGACGACATTGCTGGGGATTCTGGCCGGGCTCGATCTACCTTCCCGCGGAACAGTGACGCTAGCCGGATCGACGCTCACTGATCTGGATGAGGAGCAGAGAGCTCTGGTTCGTGGGCGTGAAGTAGGCTTCGTGTTCCAGAATTTTCAGCTGCTGGCGTCATTGTCGGCGCTCGAGAATGTGATGCTGCCTGCAGAGCTGCGTGGCGACTCGGATGCCCGCGCACAGGCGGAGAGCCTGCTTGCTCGGGTGGGCCTTGCAGAGCGAACGAGCCACTATCCTCGCCAGCTAAGCGGTGGCGAACAACAACGGGTGGCGATTGCCCGCGCGTTTGCCTCGCAGCCCAGTATTTTGTTTGCTGACGAGCCGACCGGTAATCTGGATACGAAGACCGGTTCCACGGTGATTGATCTGCTGTTCGAACTGAATGCTGAGTTTGGTACCACTCTGATTCTCGTTACCCACGACATGCGCCTGGCGGAGCGTTGTAGTCAACAGCTTGTGCTGGACAGCGGACGCCGCGTGTCGTGAAACCGGCCCTGGTTCTGCGAATGGCCTGGCGCGACTGGCGCGCCGGTGAGTTGAAGCTGATCCTTGCGGCGCTGCTCGTCGCCGTGGGCACGGTTACGGCGATTGCCTCCTTTGTTGACCGCCTGCAACAGGCGCTGCTGTCGGAGTCGTCGACGTTTCTCGCGGCGGACAGAGTCATTCGTGGTTCCGATCCGATCCCCGATGAGTTTGTCCGGCAAGCGCACGAGGCTGGACTGGAAACCGCTGGCGTCATCGCTTTTGCCTCCATGGTTTTTGCACCCAACGACGACAGCGCACTCGTTAGCGTCAAAGCGGTTGGCGCAGGTTATCCGCTACGGGGTGTGTTACGCACCGCGCTCGAACCGTTTGGCGACTCCGAAGTGGCGCAGGGCATTCCGCCGCGCGGTGAGGTGTGGCTGGACTCCAGATTGTTCCCATCTCTGGGGTTAACCCTGGGTGACAGCGTCTGGGTTGGCGTTGAGGAACTCAAAGTGACCCGGGTAGTCGCGCAGGAGCCTGACCGGGGCGGCGGTATGTTTGAGCTCGGTCCTCGACTGCTCATGAATATCGACGATGTGCCAGCGACAGAGGTCATACAGCCGGGCAGCAGGATCGGCTATCGCCTGCTGCTCGCAGGGGCGGACGCACCGCTTGAATCCCTGCGCCAGAGCCTGCCGCTGGACCCGGTATTCGAGTGGCAGAGTATCCGTGAGTCGAGCCCTTCGATTGGCGAGGCACTGGCCAGGGCAGAGAGTTTTCTGCTTCTTGGTGGCCTGCTCGCGGTGTTGTTGGCCGGCGTTGCGGTTGCGCTTGCCGCGCGCCGCTACACCCTGCGCCACTTTGACCACGTTGGCGTCATGAAGACTCTTGGCGCGACGCCCAACTCGATCACCTCTGGGTTCGTCGGCATATTGCTGAGCGTTGGGCTCACGGCGATTGCGATCGGGCTCGGGCTCGGCTTTGCACTCCAGGAAGGCGTCTATCAGATGTTGCAGGAGATGCTGCGTGCGGAGCTACCGCCACCCGGAGCTAGCCCGTTTGTTCTGGGTACGGTCACGGGGCTCATCTGTCTGCTGTCGTTCGCAGTGCCGCCTTTCATTCATTTGCGCCAGATCGCGCCTATGCGGGTTCTTCGCAAGGATGTTGTGGACGGCGGGCCGTCCCAGCTCGTTGCCTATGCGGCAGCCTTTGCTGGTGTCCTTGTTCTCTTGATTTGGTACACGGGTGATCTCACCCTCACGCTTTGGACGCTGCTCGGCGCGTTGTCGTCAATGTTCCTGTTTGGCGGTTTTGCCGTGCTGCTGCTCCGAGGCAGTCGCAATCTGGGGATGCAGGCGCGCAGCGGCTGGCGTCTCGGGCTCGCTGGTTTGCAACGGCGCTATAAAACCAACGTCGCTCAAATCATGATTTTCGGCCTGGCGATTATGCTTCTGCTGATCCTCGTTCTGCTGCGCACAGCGCTGCTTGAGGAGTGGCAGCAGCAACTGCCGGACGATGCCCCGAATCACTTTGTGCTGAACATCACGCCGGACCAGGTTAGCCCTCTTGAATCCCTTCTGGCTGAACATGCGACCCGCCAGGGTGGCGTATACCCCATGATGCGCGGCCGCGCGCTGTCCGTGAACGGAACGGATGCCAAAGAGTGGGAAAGTGAACATGGCGATCGATCGGTTCCCGGCCCCGGGATTGATGATGAGCGCAACATTACCTGGAGCGATAGCGCGCCCAAGGACAACCGCATTCTCGACGGGGCATGGTGGCCCGAGGGAGATGCCCGCAGCTTGATTTCGCTGGAGGACGAGTATGCCCGTCGGTCCGGTTTGTCGGTTGGCGATAGGATTGTGTTTGACGTTGCTGGCCGAACCATTGAAACCGAGGTGATGAGTATCCGCACGGTGGATTGGGACAGCTTGCAACCTAACTTCTACGTGATCTTCTCTCGGGCTGCTCTGGCTGACGTGCCATCAACTTTCATGACCAGCTTTCATCTACCGATGGAGCGAAAGCCGTTCCTGAACGATCTGCTGCGCCAGTTTCCCACTCTGACCGTGATCGAAGTAGATGCGTTGATTGAGCAGGTGAAGAGCATTGTGGATCGGGTTACCCAGGCGATCGAGCTGGTTCTCGCGCTTGTGCTGGGATCTGGCGTGCTAGTCCTTGTCGCCAGTGTTCAGGCCTCAAAGGACGAGCGGGTCCGTGAGCATGCGTTGCTGCGCGCCCTGGGGGCGACGCGGTCTCTGATCACGGTCTCACTGGCCGTCGAGTTCGCAACGCTTGGCTTCTTTGCCGGCGTGGTCGCCGCCGTCGGTGCTGAGCTCACGGTAGCCGTGCTGCAATCTCAGGTCTTTGGATTGGGTTTCAGCCTGCATCCGCTGGTATGGCTCCTCGGTCCCCTCGTCGGCGCATGCCTCATAGTTGTTGTTGGCATGCTCGGCACGCTTACCGTCGTACGTACACCCCCGGTCGTGGTGCTGCGCTCTTTGGACTAGCTCTCCTCAACGGCGACCGAGGCAAGCCTTGGCGCTGGAAAAGTGACGCCGAACCGACTGCTCTGCGTCATGGATGCGTGACCGTTTGCTGTCAGCTTCCAAGCCCATAAAAACAATCGCAAATTCGTGACTGATTGCGCCTGCTGGACGAGCAATTCCCACGCGCTCGTCTAGTTTTAATCCATGGATACGCAATTCCCAAGTCATAGCGTCGGTTGCCCGTGGGCTTGCCTGGATACCGAACGGCGGGCAGACGCTTCTGGTCGATCGACAAGCAGCGGCTGCGGCAGGGAGATTGCGCAACCGTGAAGCTTGCCGCGCACCGCCTCTGGCTACCGGATGCCTGGTATCGCCTCGCGCCCTGGCTCACCGGAATCCCGCTGGTTCTGGTCCTGATTGCCTGGCTGGTCACCATGTCGGTACTGGATGCTGGCCGTCGACATGACGCGACGCTCGGTGCGCTGGCGCTCCTCACCGAGAAGATCCCAGTAGCAGAGACAACGCTTTCGAATCGGGCAGATCGCGAGCGCCTGGATGAGTTTCTCGTTGGCTCGCGATTTGTATTACCCGTTGTTGCTGACCTGGAACTGGCTGAAGCGGTCGAGTTGGGGCGCAAGCTCGATGCGCTTGAGCAGGCGATGGCGATCAGCTCCGTCCCCCCCGAACTCCTGCGTTCGGCGATTTCTGAAGTTTCTGTTGCGCGCGTCGCGTTGTTAGCCGCAGCGAGGCAGGACGCCAGGGAAACTCAGGAATTCATCCGCCAGCTGCAGGCGACGCTGTTCGTGCTGGGCATCATCGCCTTGATGTTGATCGCATTACCGATATGGGTTCGCCGCTACCGGGAACCGGCAGCCCAGTGGCGGCAACTGGATCATCTGTTGTTCGACACGGTCACCGTCCCTGTTGCACTGACTGACTTGAACGATCGCGTGATCGAAATGAACACGCCTTTCCAGCGCCTTCTCAATCGTGAGAACGAGACCGTATCTGAGCTGCTGCTGCCACTCCACACCACGGATGCCATCGCCACCTCACTGCGTGAATCGATGTACAGCGCTCTGGCGGAAAAAGACGTATGGCAAGGCGAATTCTGGATGCGCCGTGGCGATGGTGAAGCCTTTTCTCACCGTGTCACCCGCCGCCGCTTGTTCGGCGACGGTGGAGATCCGGTTGGTTTCGTGACCATCGGCAGCGAAGCGCCCATGGACGATGCCGAACGCACGCTGATGATGTGGCAGGCGCACCATGATCCGCTAACAAAGTTGCCAAACCGAAACCTGTTCAATGAAAGATTGCAGCAAGCGTTGTTGTCGGCGCGCGATGGCCATATGGGTGCGGTCCTCTCGATCGATCTGGATCGTTTCAAGCTAGTGAACGACTCGGTTGGCCCGAGTCAGGGTGATCAGGTGCTCATGGAGGCGGGCATGCGTGTCGCACTGTGCGCCCGCGAAGGCGATACGGTTGCGCGGCTTGGTGGTGACCAGTTCGCTCTGGTGATGCCAGCGATCAGCGATTATGGCGAGGCTGAAAGGGTCGGTCGTGCGGTCATCAGCCGGGTGGCAGAACCATTTGCGCTCGCTGAGCTCGACGTCGCTCTGACAGCCAGCGTTGGCATTGTTTTATTCCCGGACGACGCCAGCGAGCCTGGCACAGTGCTGCAACGCGCGGATGCGGCGAAGGCCAGCGCGCAGGAGGCTGGTGGCAACGACGTCGTGTTTTTCGAATCCACCATGAACAGCCGGGCGGCGGCTCGGCTTGAACTGGAGAGCGATCTTCGCAGAGCCGTTGCAGAGCATCAGTTTGAACTCCACTACCAACCACTTATTGACCTGCACACCGGGCTCGCTGTGGGTGCGGAGGCGCTGCTTCGCTGGAACCATCCCGAACGCGGCATGGTATCGCCGGGGGAATTCATCCCGGTTGCTGAGGAGAGCGGTCTCATTGTGCCCATTGGTTCGTGGGTGCTTGATGAAGCTCAGCGTCAGCTGCATCAGTGGCGTGCCAAGGGCTGGCAGGATTTCAAAGTGTCCCTCAACCTCAGCCCGCGGCAACTGCATTCTGAAACCGACCTCGATCACGTGCTGTCCCGCGTCCGCCATAATCTGGACGGCGGCCTGACCATTGAGATAACGGAGAGCTTGCTGGTTGAGAACAGCGAGCTGGTCAGCCGTTTCATTGAGGAGGCGGGCAAGCGCAGGGTGCAGATTGCGCTGGACGACTTTGGTACTGGATTTTCTTCGCTCAGCTACCTGTGCGACTTCGATTTTGATGTGCTGAAGATTGACCGGGCGTTTATCAACGGCCTGGAGGATTCGCCGAGAGTTCTGGGTTTGGTGGCATCGATCGTTTCAATGGGTCGAATTCTGGGCATGAAGGTCGTCGCGGAAGGCGTGGAAACCGACGCTCAGCTTCGACTGCTCAAACAGGTTGGCTGTGACCTGTTGCAGGGCTTCTACTTTTCCAAGCCGCTGCCAGTCAGCGAGTTTGAGGCCTACTACAAAGAGCAGGCGTCAAAGAGCGTCGGCTCCGACGCTGCAACGATCAACTCCTAAGCCAGTGCACATGCCGGTCCGTAACCCAGAGCAGAGGTAGAGCCCGGCCTTGTACCCGCTGGCATAACGACTTCTCGCTCTCTGGCATGCCCAGCCGCGCTGACGGTTATACTGCGGTGATGAGCGATCCAACCTACGAAGCGAACAAGCTGCAGAAGAAGCTGCGCGCGCAAACCGCCCGAGCGATCACAGACTACGACATGATTGCGGATGGTGATCGAGTGATGGTCTGTCTGTCCGGTGGCAAAGATTCCTACGCAATGCTCGATATGCTGATGAGCCTTGCCCGCAATGCGCCGATTAGCTTCGAACTGGTCGCTGTGAACCTCGATCAGAAACAGCCAGGTTTCCCCGAGCATGTGTTGCCCAAGTACCTTGGCGACCTTGGTGTTGAATACCATGTCATTGAGGAGGATACGTACTCCGTGGTCCAGCGGCTTACGCCAGAGGGTAAGACCACGTGTCCGGTCTGCTCGCGAATGCGGCGCGGTATCTTGTACAGCTTTGCTCAGAAGATTGGTGCGACCAAAGTGGCGCTTGGGCATCACGCGGACGATGTGGTCGAGACGCTATTTCTAAATATGTTTCATGGTGGCCGGCTGAAAGCCATGCCACCCAAGCTCGTCAGCGACGACCAACGCAACGTTCTCATTCGGCCTCTGTTTTATTGCCGGGAGGATCAGCTCGAGCGTTGGGCGAAGATACGTCAATACCCAATCATCCCCTGCAATCTCTGTGGCAGTCAGGACAATCTGCAACGTCAGGCGATTAAGGCCATGCTCAGACAGTGGGACACGGAGCATCCGGGCCGGGTGGCGAGTATTGCTCGGGCGATAAGCAACGTCTCGCCGTCGCACCTGTCAGACCGTGCGCTGTACGACTTCGAGGGGCTCCGCGCCAACCCTGGACTGATCGCCGCGCTCAATATCGAGGCCTCCTAGGGTTTCGAGTTTGCAGCCCGCTGTCGACACTTCAGCATCAATCGGTTTCGCGGAGTGTTGTTCGTGCTAACCCAGCCTCCCGGTCTATGGAAAGGCCAGCTTCTGCATGTTGCCTCTCTGCTGACTCTATTGCCGTTACTCGCTGCGATTTGGGTGCAGCTAGGCGAGCCGTATCCGCGGCTTTTCTGGCTGGCGGTGGCTGTGCCGGTGTGTCATCAGATTTTCGTTTGGTTGGCGTGGCGAGTGGAGCTGAACGGCAACGCCACGAGTCGGCTGCTGGGTTTTCATGGCTATCTCGCCGTATTCTTTACGCTCTTTGGTGCGCGTTTCATCTCCCTCATAGCCCTTGGCTGGGTTGATCGAGGTAGCCTGCAACTGAATTTGAGCCTGCAGATTTTCCTGGTCATGGCCCTCGCGCTGCCAGGGCTCTATGCGATGTATAGCGTTCGGCGGTATTTCGGTATGGCGAGAGCGGCTGGAGCCGATCACTTCAACGAGCGATACCGGGCAATGCCTCTGGTCAGCGCGGGCATTTTCCGTTTTACCAGCAACGGCATGTATCTCTACGCTTTTCTGTTGTTCTGGGCCATAGCGATTGGCTTCGACTCAGCAAACGCGCTGGCGGTCGCGGCTTTTTCTCATGCGTATATCTGGGTCCACTACTTTGCGACCGAGAAGCCAGATATGGAGTATCTGTACGCATCCCGATGACTGGCGATAAGTGTTCGGGGTGGTCGAATGGAGCCGGTAATCAGTGGAAGAGAAGCGTTGCGTTCGCGATGCCGTGCCCGGTCCTAACTTTCCCTGGACGAGCCCTCGCGATCGGCGCCCATATCCGAGGCGCGCAGGCGAATCTCGTTGTTGGCGAGAGCTGTGGTCGATTCAAGCACTTCGGTCAGTGCGATATCGAAGCTTTGAACCAGTGACGTGAGTTCCGAGTGTTCGCCTCGCGCCAGCGCGAGCTCAAGCGCTTTGGATGCTTCCTTGAGGTCAGTTGCACCGAAGCTGCCGGCAACCCCGTGCAGGTTGTGGGTCAGGCGTTCGGCGTCTTCAAACTCGGACTGTGCGATCGCAGTCCGGATTCGCGAGGATGCATCGCCGTAGTAGCCGCCGAAGTCGCCCATCAACTTCAGCATCAGTTTCATGTTGTTGTTGTGGTTCTTAATGGCGAGGCCGATGTCGATGCCAGGCAACCGTCCCAGACGCGCGGCTGCTTCAGTTGGGCTGGTGCTCGGTTCCGTTTCCTCAGTTTGCGCAGCTCCGCTGGCATCGCTCGCGCGCCGGGCAAATGTTGGATCAACTCGCTCCGGCAGCACCTTGGACAACTCGCCGAGCAGTTTCTCGAAGTCGATGGGCTTGGTGACAAAGCCGTTGCATCCGGCTTTCAGCATTCGGGTCTGACGCTCGCGCAGGGCATCGGCTGAGACGGCGAGTATAGGTGTCTCGCAACCCTGCTCGCGCAGACGGGCTGTTGCCTCCAGACCGTCCATGCGTGGCATGTGGATGTCCATGAGAATGACATCGAAACTCTTCTCGGTGGCTTTCGCAACGGCCTTCTGGCCGTCTTCCGCGATCTCAACACTGGCGCCGGCACGACGCAGAAACTCGGTCGCCAGTTGCTGGTTGATCGGGTTGTCCTCGGCGACCAGCACCTGCCGGTCGCGCAGGATGCTGGCGGCCTGCTCTGCCGAGCGTCTCTCGCTGGTGGCTGGCGCCTCCAATTCAGTGGCGGCGACGGCAATCGTGAAGAAGAAGCAGCTGCCTTCACCTTCGGCGGAGGTGACATCGATCTCGCCGCCCATCGCCTGCACCAGTTGCCTGGAAATCGTCAGTCCAAGGCCGGTTCCGCCATAGCGTCGGGTTGTCGACGATTCGGCCTGTTCGAACGAATCGAACAGACGGCTGCGCTGCTCATCGTTAATGCCAATGCCCGTGTCCGAGATCGCGAATTCCAACGTTAACTCGTCGTCGTTGCGCTCGAGTACGCCGACGGATACCTCGATTGATCCTGCATCTGTGAACTTAATCGCGTTGCCGACCAGGTTGACCAGCACCTGATGTAATCGCAGTGAGTCGCCAAGAACAACGCCGTTGCGAGGGAAACTGGTGTCGATTTCGGCCAGATTGCGCACTTCGAACCCGAGGTTCTTCTTACGAAGCTCGGTGCGGAACAGCCGCTCAACCGCGTCGAGCGATTCGCTGAGGCGAAATGGTGCGTGCTCAAGCTCCAGCTTGCCTGCCTCGATCTTGGAGAAATCGAGAATGTCGCTGACCAGCGTTAACAGGTTTTCGGCAGCGTTTCGGATGGACGCCAGATATTCCCGTTGCTTGCGATCCAGGTCTGTGTCCAGCGTCAGCTTTGAAAAGCCGAGAATGGCGTTCATCGGTGTGCGAATCTCGTGGCTCATGTTGGCCAGGAATTCGCTCTTGGCAGCGGTTGCCGCTTCCGCAACCTGGCGCTGCTTCTCGGCCTGTTCGCGCTCCACGCGCTCGCTGATATCGATGATGGAGCCATCGATGGTGTTACCGTTATCCGGGTCCTGCGTGATTCTGGCCGTGATAGCCATCCAGAACGTCGAGCCGTCGCGGCTGACGCCCTGGGCTTCGAAGGCGGTGACAAGCGCGCTCTCATCGAGCAGGGAGGTGAACTCGGATGCCCGCTCTCGGCTGAGAAATATTCGCTCGATCAGATCCCGGTATTCCGTCAGCAGCGAATCAACGGAATCGAAGCCGAGGATACGTGCCAGCGCAGGGTTTGCGCTTTGTAGAACGCCGTCAACGTTGATTCGAAACAGGCCTTCAATGGCGCTGTCGTAGAGCGCACGGTATTCGTCACGGGTCGATTGCAGGTCGCCGTAGAGCCGCGCATTGGCTATGGAGATTGCAGCCTGGGAAGCCAACAGGCTAAGTACTTGCACGCGCTCGGCCGTGAACACGCCGGTAAGCCATCGGTGTTCGATATAGAGGACGCCGCTCACGTCTCCGCGCGACAGAATCGGCAGCGCCATCACGGAGAGTGGCCGAGCTCGTTTGACGTACGGATCCTGGGTAAACACATCTTCAGCGGTTGCGTCTGCCAGTACCAGAGTCTGTTTGGTTCGAGCGACGAACTGAATAATGCTGGCGGGAACCTCGTCGCTGTTCTCCAGCGGCTCTGGCGGATTCAAACGGCCGCGGCCAGCCCCATCGACGGTGGTAACGGCTTCGACCATGAGGCGATCATCAGCCGTTAGCACCATGCATCCCTTCTGCGCGCCGGCATGCTCGAGCGCCAGGCGTAGAAGCTTCGTGAGTACCCGGTCGAGCATGATCTCGCCGGAAATGGTCTGCGCCGCTCGCAGCACGGTTGTGGTGTCGAGCAGGCGGTCGCTGAGTTCCTGGCTCTTGATAGTCGATGTATGAGACTGGAAGTCGCGGACGGTTAGATCAACCAGATCACCAACGGATAACGAACCGGAGGGGACCAGGGCTGCGCCGGTATCGTTTAAATGGCTGTGAAACTCTTTTTCGAGCTGGTTGGTCTTCGCGGTTGCGCCCCAGCGCAGGTAGCACTGGTGCGCTTTGCGAATGAGCAGAGTCATAAAGTCGCCGCGGCCGAGTTCATCACACAAGCGTGCAGCTAACTCATAGGCGAGAGCTTCGTCGGATACCAGGCCTCGGCGACGAGCGTTATCAGCAGCGCGCTCGTAACACTCAAGCGCATGGCTCGTGTCACCGGCTTGTTGGGCGAAAGCGCCGTCAAGTATCGCAACCTTGGCCTCCAGTAGCTCCGCACCCTGGGCCAGCCGCTTCTGCAGCAGCGCTCTTTGCTGTTCAGCGCGCTTGATCCTTCCGGCCCGGATATCGATCAGTGACAGGCAGAATTGGCCAACTGCGCGTAGTGGTGATGGTCCCATGGCTGGTGCGTACTCAGCAGCTCGCTCGGCCACGGATTCCGCGCCGGCGAAATCGGAGAACAACACCGCAAAATAGGTTCGTAGCGTGAAGACGTGAGCGATGGTGGCTCGATCGTCAGCGCCGATCGCGGATGCCTCGATTTCATCAGCGGGGTGCTCGAGCAATGTGGATGCCAGCGAGGCGATGAACCGAGTGATGTATGCGGATGCGCCACTGCCGCGAGCATTGAGCTCGCCAAGACGCGTATTGAGCTCGCGTTTCAAGGAGCTGAGTTCAACGCCTTTGATGAACGCATTGACCGCATAGAAAGCGCTCGCAGCGATTGCGAATTCACGATCCTGGGCCGCAGCGGATGCTCGAATATTGTTCTGCAATACGAGCAGAGTGCCGTCCAGCCCGGCAGTCCAGGGGTCGACCAGGCCAGCCAGCAATGTGGTTGTCCGGATAGAGAAAGCCTCACCCTGCCAGCGATTGGCCAGCTTTCTTGCATCCGTTGCGGTCGCAATCGCAGCGCTCGCATCAAAGCGATCCATCTGCGTGGTCGCGACCACTGCATAGGCGAATGCAGATTCGGGAGCGTAGCCTGCCTTCGCGCTCTGTCGTGCAACCTGGCCTGCATACTCACGCCCTCTGGGGTCAGCAGCGTGGTAAGCGGCGTGCTGAAGAAAACCCACGATACGAAAGACCTGGCGAAGCTTGGCGTCGCTCAATATGACCGTTGGCTCGCGTACGCTCGGCGCCGGGTTTTGCCAGGGTAACTGTCTGCCAGGTTGAAACTGCAACGCATCCAGCACGTCGAAAGCGATGCGCAACGCGCTCGACAGGTCGTCCCTGGCGATTGCCGCCCGCACCTGGATCTCGCGCAAGCCGTGGGTTAATTCGCTGGCTTGGCGCAACACAGTATCGAGCTGGTCGAAGTCGCCGCAAAGAAACGCAGCTCTGGCGGCGCCCTGACTCAGTTCGCGCCGTATTCCCGGGTCGAGATCGCCCAAAACGGTGAGGCCGGTTCGACAATAGGTGTAGGCGGTTCGAAAGTTCTGCTCCTCCTGGGCTTCCATCGCCGCGAGAAGATTCGCGTGGGCGATCTTTGAGCGCAGCGGATCAGGAAGATTCACCAGATCGCTGCCAGCATTCAGATGATCCGCGATGCTGCGTGCGCGAGTGTCGTGGTTGCCTTGCAGTAGCTCGGCGATAGCAAAGTGCAGTTTGCTTTTCTGCTCGACGCTCAGTTGGCCGTATACCAATGCGCGCACGCGAAGATTGGCAAAGCGATACGCAACGCTACGATCCAGATCATTGCCTGCCGGTGCGATGAGCCCGTTCTCGATAGCGGCTTTCAGACCAGTTGCAGCGGCCTGGCGACTGCAACCGTGCACGCGGGTCAGCGCCCCGAGGGAGAATTGCTCGCCGATACAAGCGCCCGCAGCCATGAGGGCTTTGGTTTCCGCCGGAAGTTCAGCGAGCTGTCGCCGAGTTCGGTCAACTGTGTTGTCCGAGAAGAAATGTGCGCGCACTGCATCAGCCGACCAATTCCACGCGCCTTCGTCGTAGTCATAACGCAGCACGTCCGCGCGCTGCAATTCGAATAGGAAATCGAGAACGTGGCCAGGTAATCCGTCGGTCTTGTTTTGCACCTCACCGGCCAGCTCGCGGACCTTGGTTTCAGTGTGCGACAGGGTGTCAGCCAGCAGTGTACGCACTGCTGCTTTATCCATCAGCTTGAGGCCAACGAAGCTGGTTCGGGTAATCAGGAAATTGTCGTCGGTGCCTGGAACGTCCTTTCGTTCCGAGGCGAAAACGGCGCCCACGTGGCGGTACGGCACGAGCCGCTGAAGCAAACCCTCAAAAACCTTGTCGCCCATGCGATCGATGTCGTCGAAGCAAATGATGGCTGGAAGCGGCGACAATTTGTCGATCAACTCGCCAAAGGCCGCCCCTACGTCGCCGCTGCTGTCTCGATGCCGACCAAGAATGGCGGCGAGCTCGTCTACGTCCTTGGCAAGTGACAGAAGATCGTCACTAGGCTCTTCGCGAACCCGCGTAATGAAGTGTTGTACTTCGTCGCGCGCGCTGCCGAGTGCGTGTCGGATGAGTGCGCGAGTGCTGTCACGTAATACCGAGTCCACATCGCCGCTGTCATTCGTTTCCGTCCGGCAGGCAATCGCCCCACACTCCGAGGCGTGCCTCAAGAGCTGGTCGCAATACGCGGATTTTCCGATGCCAAGTGAGCCGTGAACCCGCATATAGAGCGACTCGCCGGCAACGATCCGCGCGACGAAGTCCTGACCGTCCGCTATCTCTCGTTCGCGTCCGTATAGCCGTTTTGGCAGCGCTAGCTGGCCTCGACTGTCCCGGCGACCCAGCTGAAAAGAGACCACTTTGCCTTGACGATGCGCCAGCTTCTCAGCTTCCAGGAGATCTTCTTTGACAGCCGCTGCGCTCTGGTAGCGCTCTTCCGGCTGCTTGGCCAGGAGCTTTGCGATCACCCTTGCCAACCAGCGAGGCACGTCAGCGTTTTGCTCATTCGCGGGTATAGGCGTTCTGGCGATGTGGCTGTGAATCAGCTCCAGCGGATCGGTGTTGCTAAACGGCGGTGTGCCGGCAAACAGTTCGTACAGGGTTGCTCCGAGCGAGTACAGGTCTGTCCGGTAATCGACAATGCGGTTAACTCGGCCGGTCTGTTCCGGCGATATGTAGGGCAGGGTACCGGTCAGTTGGCCCTGGGCATCGTTTTCCGGGTATTCGCGTGGCGCGAGCGTCGCGTAACCAAAATCAATCAGGCGGACGTCCAGCGGATCGAGTTTCAGGACGATATTGGCAGGGTTCAGATCCCTGTGAATCACGCCATCGTCGTGAACCGATTGCAGTGCCTCGCAGACCGCCTCTGCTACGCGTAGCTTTTCTTCGAGAGGCAGCTTTTCCTGGGCGATGATGCGCCGCAGGGACTGGCCACCGATGTCTTCGAAGAGAATTTCCTGCGTGTGTTCATCGTAGGATAGAGCTCGACAGATCTGCGCGCTCGTCAACGACTGGTTGATCGTAAACTCGTGGTGATAGCGGGCGATGGCGGAGGGTGTCCACGCTGACGGTTTCAGCGATTTTGTGATGACGCTCTGATCATCCAGGTCGCTTCGACGCACGAACGTGGTTGAGCTCTCGTAAATCGTTTCTCGTGCTTCCACGTTCCTGGTCAGGCGTCCGGCCGCTCCGCAAACGCGGCCTTAGGTCACTTCAGGGGTGAAGAGATAGCCGGTGCCGTGAATAGTGCTGATGAGCTTCGCCGTTGATGCTCGCTCGCCGAGTTTCTTGCGCAGCTGGCCGACCAGAACATCGATATAGCGATCATCGGGGAACCACTCGCGATTGCGAATCCGGTTCATGAGCTGGTCGCGGTTCATCACCTCGCCCGCCTTCTCCATGAATGCCAACAGCAGTTGGTACTCGCCAGCGCTCAGCTGCGCAATCTCGCCATCAGGAGCTGTGAGCTCACGCTTGTTGAGATCCAGAACCCAGCCGTCAAATTTGCGGATGTGGTTCTTTCGCTTCTGGCTTTGCTGAATGTGCACCCGTCGAATCAGGTTCTTGGCGCGTGACAATAGCTCGCGCGGATCAAACGGCTTGGTGACGTAGTCGTCAGCGCCGCTCTCGAGACCCAGGATGCGATCAATCTGCTCCTGTTTGGAGGTCACCAGGATGATGCCAACGTCTGAGTCGGTTCGAATTTCGCGGGTAAGGGTCAGGCCGTCTTTGCCAGGCAGTTTGATGTCCAGCAGCAGTAGCGTGATGTCGTTTTCGGCGAGTAGCTTCTTAACTTCGTCGCCGGAGCCTGTTGAGGAAACCAGAAAGCCTTCCTCCTCAAAGTATGACACCACCTGTTCTCGGGTGATGGGCTCATCTTCGACAACCAGAATGTGGTCTTGGTCTGACATAGTCCCTAAGTCCTGTTGGAACGTGTTCGATGGTGTGTGGGCGCGACGAACTCATTGTCGTCGTGGTGAGCTTCGGCTCAGCCACAAGTTGCATGCCCACAAACTTGCGAAGCCGACGTTACCTAGGCCTGCTTTGTCTTTACAAGCCCAAAAAGTGAAGAGTTTGCGTCGCGTCACGCTTGCCGTCCCTCCATCGCCTACTGCGGTGCGCCTGCTTCTTGACGTTATGTAGTCTGAAGCCGGAAGTCGTTTGCCGGCGCGAATATCGGCGCGCCAATATTTCGACGTGATTTTTCTCTCGAGAGGCCGTTGTTTCTCGTTCGAATAGGCCCACCAACGATGCCGGCCTCATGACGATGTGCTGGTGCCGGAACACCGGCGGCCTTAGCGTGTGTTCAAGTTGTAAAACCGTCGCCACGGGCGTCAGATTTCTGGCAAATATGAAGCCGATCACGGTTTTGCAATCTGCCTCGGGCGAAAGTCTCACTCGCACAAGGATTAGCGAGTAACTATTTATGTTCGACGAGTATATGGCGGCGCCACAGGCGCGCGGCCGGCGGCCACGGAGCGTATCCGTCAGCAAGGCGTTTGCCCTGACAACGGCGTTGTTCCTATCCGGATCGGCCTTCGCGATTGGCACCGATGCCGGTCGCGAGATCAACAATACGGCACAAGCCAGCTTCAGCATTGGCGGAGTCCCGCAAACGCCGGTGGTCAGTACGACGGCTCAGGTATACGTCGATGAGTTGCTCGATGTAACGGTTGTCAGTGATGACGGCGGCCCCGTTGGCGTTGGTACGCCAGAGTCCGGTGCTGTTCTACAGTTCACGGTAACCAATACCGGTAATGGCGATGAGAGCTTTCGACTGATTGCAGATCCGGTCATTGCTGGCGACGAGTTTGATCCAACGCTCAACCAGATTTACCTCGAAAGCAACGGGCTTCCCGGGCTGCAAACCGGTGCAGGTGGCGATACCGCATACGTCGCCGGATCTAACGATCCAGCGCTGGTCGCGGATGCAAACATTGTGGTCTACGTGGAGTCAGACATTGCCGCCGGTCTGAACCAGAACGATCAGGCTGATGTCGAGCTACGCGCCGTGAGCACAACACTGATAGCGCAAACCGGTACAGATGATCCGGCTGCGCCTGCGTGGCCGGCGGTTGGCGATTCTTACGCAGGCGCGGGCGATCTTGACGAGGTGGGTGGCAGCAACGTGACCGCCGTTGTCGGTACCAGCCACGATCTTGCTGCTCTGCTGCTGCGAGCAACCGGCACCTATGAGGTCATCGCAGCCGTTGTTGAGCTGCTCAAAACCGCCCCCACGGTACTTGATCCATTTGGCGGAACGTCTCTCGTACCCGGCGCGATAATTACCTATCAGATCGATACCACGGTAACGGGTACCGGAACCGCTGAGGCGCTCTCCGTGACGGATGCGTTGCCGGCTGATGTGGAATATGTTCCTGGCTCTCTGACGGTATCCGCTTTGCCCGCAGGCGAAGAAGCCGATGATGATTTCGCACCTGCAGGCACAGACAACACCGGCTACGATGCCGGCAACAGAACGATAACGGCGGTCCTGGGCGATGTTACCGGCACGACGACGGTAACCGTAACCTTCCAGGCCACCATTCAGTAAACCGACGAGGTTCGCTCAAGCATGGCTGGCAAGGTTGCCGCCGAGACTTGAGCAAAGCTCTGAGTAACGATTGCAAGTCAAGGAGATACCAATGACACACTTCAGCAAGGATTCTGTTCTGTGTTTCGCTCGGCGCGTAACGGTTGTCGCTGGCATTGTTGCCAGCGCAGTGCTCGCACCGGTTGCGGCGGCCGCGGTCGCTATGACCGACAGCGTTCAGAAAGTTGAGCGCTATGTCGATGCAGATGGTCAGGTGAAGCGACGGCTGGTGACCACCGACCAGGTCATACCGGGCGATGAGCTTCGCTACACCATCGAATTTGCCAATGATGGCCGTGCTGCCATCGACGCGCGCAGCATCGTGATCACGAACCCGTTGCCGGAGGATACCGTCTACATCGACGGCACTGCCTTCGGCTCTGGCACTGTGGTCGAGTACTCCGTCGACAATGGTGAGACGTTCGCTCCGGCAGCTGCGCTCACCGTTGAGCGCGATGGCGTGTCGGTACCTGCATCCGCGGCTGACTACACAACGATTCGCTGGACGTTTGAGCCGGTCCTGGAACCGGGCGAGAACTCCAACGTGTCTTTCAACGTCCGCTTGCGCTAGCAGCGCAAGCGTTCTGGAGACGCCGCCGGTGAGCGGCGCTCCCAGGGCCTAACCGGGCCAACTCTTTCTGCGGTCATAACCGGCTGTGCGATTTCGTGCGGCCGGCTTGCCCGACCGCGGCTGTCACACGCGCGCCGCAAGGCGTGCCCCGGGGAACGAAAAATGGATTGGTTGAGGAAAAAACCATGCAGACTTTGAAACAGATAGGCCGGGGAGTGTTGGCAGTGATCGGTTCGCTGATTGCCTTCAACGCGCTTGCGGCCGGCACCGATGCGGGAGTCAGCGTGACCAACAACGTCACGCTCGACTATTCGGTCAACGGTGGTGGTCAACCCCAGGTGACCACCAGCACCAGCTTCGTTGTGGACAGCGCGCTGTCCGTACTCGTCAGCGCGAATGACACTGACCTGGTCAACGTCACCGCTGGCCAGACCTTCTCGGGCAACACGGCGGTGCCGTCGTTGTCCTTCACCGTCACCAACACGTCGAACACGTCGACAAACGTTGTGCTTGGCGTGATCGACCAGAACGGCACGCCGGTTACTGGCTTTGCCACAACCGGCACAGGCTCTTTTGATGAGGTGAACCTCGTGCTGGCCCTCGATGATGGCATCGTCAACGGTGTCTATGACGACGGTAGCGACACGCTACTGGCCCTCGATGCGAGCGGTGGCTACTTCGTGCTGCCTGCGACAATGGCAGAGGATGCGAGCGCAACCGTGCTGGTTGTGATTGACGTTCCGGCTGCAGCTACAGCGGACGAGCAGGCAACCTACACACTGGTAGCAGCTCTCGCGGATGCAACGGATACACCCCTGGCGCTTGATGAGAGTGGCAACCTTGCGCCGAATTCCGGTGCAGTCGCCACGAACAATGCGGACGATACGGCGGTCAATCAGATTGTCTTCACTGACATCGCGACTACGGATGCGGAAGACGAGCGCTACGACTTCTTCAACTCAACGACGATTCCTAACGGCGGCATCGCCGGGCTGGACACGTCATCCAACGCCCAGCACTCGGATTCCTCGGGCTTCATCATCGCCACTGCTAACCTGCTGGTCGCGAAGGTCGTAGAGGTGCTGTTCGACCCGATCAGTGGCAACCGCTATGACAACAACGGCGATCTGGTACCGGGTACCAATGAGCCGAAAGCGCTGCCAGGTTCCGTTCTGATGTGGGTGATCGGCTTCGGTAACGAAGATCCAGTCTTTACCGCAGAAGCCGTGACGATCGGAGACAACATCGAAGACGGTGCGACGGTAGCCGACAGCGAGCCTACGGATGAAGGCAATCAGTCGGGCAGCACAGTGAACGTGCCCGGTGAAGTTGTTATCGATCTGGATACCGGTCCTGCAGTGGTGAACCGCACGTTTACTCTACCTGCGATCACCGATCTGGATGACGTCTATGTCGAAAACTGCGCAGGTACCGCGTCAGTGCAAGGCTATGAGGCTCAGGTCGTGCTCGGTGGCCCGGATGGCAACGTAACCGCTGACGAAATCAGCGTGCTAGCCGGTGACTGCGCGCCGTCAGAGGATGGCTTCTTCGTCTACTTCACCACCGTGAATACGGCGAACTAGCAACCGCTTGCCACGGTCGCAGCAGCGATGTTGAACGCATACGCGAACAAAGACCACATTGTTGGTCCCACCGAGGGCTTCGATATTTCTCGAAGCCCTCGGCGCGTGCGTTCTACATTCACAGCTCCAAGATCCGGTGCTCGAACGTTGTGGCGCTGCCTCGGCAGCGCTTTTCTCGTTCTGGCCGTTTCGGTGTTGTCGGTCCCGGTTCATGCGGTACCGCCCAACACCACAATCACTAACACCGCGGATGCCCAGTTTTCGATCGGTGGTGTGCCTTTTTCGATCTCCGATTCTCAGTCCTTCGTAACGATTAACCGGGCTCCGATTGGAGTCACGCTCTCAAGCAGCGCCGTTGAAGCCGATGCAAGCGGCGCTGTGGTCGGTCAACTCACCGCGATTGATGAGGACGTTGACGATGCCTTTGTGTTTACCGTTTCCGACCCGCGCTTTGAGGTGGTTGGCGATGTGCTCAAGCTTCGTGATGGCGAGACGCTCGCGTTAGGCGAACGGGTTGATGTGACCGTGACGGTTACAGACCTTGCCGGTGCTAATGCGAGTAGCGATTCCACCATTGTCGGGACGCCGCCCGGCAGCGGTGACAACACAAATGCCTTCGTTCGGGTGCTGCAGCTGGCACCGTCCGGGGGCTCGTCTACATTGGTGAACGCCACCAGTTGTTCTACTTCTGGCTCCGACGCAGGTCCTTTTCAGACACTGACTGTTACCGATTTCTCCGGCGCCAATCTCCTCGTGCCAGGCTCGCTCGATCTGCTTCCTTCCCAGGCGTTCGTAACTGGCGAGCCATTGTTTTTTGAGCTGCGTGACCTCGATGCGAACGAGGACCCATCAGCAATCGAACAAGTGGGCGTGCGCATCACCTCGACGCTCGGCGACGAAGAGTTCCTTCAGCTGTCTGAAACATCGGTCGATAGCGGCATTTTTGTGGGTTATCTGCAAACGGTTGCTCCGACAAGTGTGGTTGGTGACTGCCGCCTCGCGACATCGAGCAATGCGGATGTCACAGTGAGCTATAGCGACCCGGACGATCCCCTCGATAGCGTTAGCGCCAACGTGCTCGTTGATCCTTTGGGCGTGGTGTTTGATAGCGCTAGCGGCCGGCCGATAGACGGCGCGGTGGTTAGCCTGGTTGACAACGCGACCGGTCTGCCGGCTCGTGTGTTCGGCGATGATGGTGTGTCGATTTATCCATCAACCGTCGTTTCAGGTGCCGGTGCTACTGATGCCAGTGGCAGCGTGTACGACTTCGGTCCTGGCCTGTTTCGTTTTCCGTTTGTTGCTGCGGGTGACTATCGGCTGGAGATCCAGCCACCTGATCGGTTTACGTACCCCTCGATTGTCGCGGATGCAGCGCTGCAACTGCTTCCAGATGCGCCCTATGCGCTCTCCGGGGGCTCGCGCGGGGATGCGTTCAATGTGCCCATTGGGCCGGCGGTTCGCGTCGATGTCCCGCTTGATCTTCAGCCGATCGTTGCCACCGATAGCGAGGTGAGTATCTCGGCGTTTACACCCTCGGGACCGAGTGCGTCGGCGACACCGGTCGCCGCTGGTCAGTGTTTTGACGGCTCAGCATTTGCTGCTCAACCGCCACCGATAAGCGCACTGGGTCCGCTCGTGGTGCCTGGGTTGATTGACCTGACACCGACGGATCGCCTGGTTCGTGGTGAGACGGCTTTCGTTGAGGTGGATGATGCGGACCAGAACGTTGATGCGTTTGCCCCTGATCGCATTGTGATCGAAGTGTCGAGCTCGTCCGGAGACAGTGAACGGCTGGAACTGGTGGAGACTGGCAACTCGACCGGTATCTTCGTCGGCTACATCCAAACCTCGACCGTCTCGGTTGTGCCTTTTGACTGTCAGCTGGAAGCGGCAGCTGGTGATGAGCTGACGGTTTCGTACACAGACGTCGCTCGTCCGGCAGATCAGACCAGCGCCAGCGCTTTGCTTGATGGCGGCTTTCGCACGTTTCTCTCTGGCGATGGCTCAGTTGTCGACGGCCTTGAGGTAACTCTCGTTGACGCCGTGACAGGTCTGCCCGCCACCAATGCGGTGTTCGCATCCGATGGGGTCACGCCTTATCCCGCTACGCTGACCTCAGGGGGTTCAGTCGCAGACCCAATCCTGGGCACCATCGATTTTGCACCCGGTAGTTTCCGCTGGCCGGTTATCGCGCCGGGCAGTTATCAGCTTGCTGTCGCGACGCCACCTGAGCTTCTTTTCCCCTCGGTTGCCACTGATGCCCAGATCGCAGGCCTGCCGACAGTGTTCGAGGTTGTGCAAGGCAGCCGCGGCGAAACCTTCGCAGTCACGGCAGGCGTTGGTACCGGTTTTGACGTGCCGCTTGATCAGATCAACGCCGACATTGTTCTCACGAAAGAAGCTTCTTCGAGCACTGCCTCGGTTGGTGACTTCGTGCAATACCGTATTGAGGTGCGTAACGCAGCTGCGGCGGGAGACGTCAGCTCGCTGACTCTTCTCGATCGCCTGCCCCTGGGCTTCCGCCTCGTGACATCTTCCGTGCGATTGGATGGTCAGACGACCAGCGCCGTGGTCGCCGACGATGGCCGTAGCCTCGAACTGACGATAGATCGAGTGGCCGCTGCTGACAGTCGAGTGCTTAGTTACGTCGCCGAGGTGACGGCGGGCACCCAAGTCGGGCTGGCCAGAAACATCGTTTCGCTGACTGGGGTTGGCGTTGGTTCGAGTAACGAGGCCAGTGCCGACGTTGAAATTGTCGATGATCTGTTCAACAGCAGCGCGATGATCGTTGGCCAGATCGTTGAAGGCGAGTGCGATTCGACTGGCGTACCGGTCAGCGGCGTCCGCGTGTTTGACGAAACCGGCTCCTACGTTGTCACGGATATTGATGGCCGGTTTCACTTCGAAGACGTCGCACCAGGTGGGCATGTCCTGCAACTGGATACAGCGAGTATTCCGGCTCACCTTGAGCCTGTCTTGTGTGATGACAGCAACCGACGGGCGGGCAATTCGATCTCGCAGTTTGTCGATGTTCAGGCTGGCACGCTATGGCGAGCGGACTTCCGGCTACAGCAGAAACCGCCGGTACTAGTCGACGTTCGTGGCCAGTTGTTTGCGGATGTCAGCGCAGAGTCTGTTGGCTATCGTTTTGAACTGCGCGCCGGAGAGTTGGCAGCGAGCAATGCGGTTGCAATCGTTATGTTGGATAGCGCGCTGAAGTATGTGCCTGGGTCTGCCCGATTGAACGGGGCAACCATCAATGAACCCGAGATCGCGAATGGGGCCCTAACGTTCCGCCTCGCCGACAATGCTGGCGCATTCGCCCATTCGATAGAATTTGCAGCAGAGCGAATTGCGGAGCCCGCATCGGCGCGCTTTTCCACCAAGGCGACGCTCCTGCTCGACTCCTCCGCCGGTAAGGTGCGGCTTCCCGTCGTGACCAGTGAAGTGTCCAGTGGCGGTGCGTTTGTCGAACGCATGGAGGTCTCTGCGACGACGTTATTTGCTGAGGCGTCGGCGGATTTGGATGAGCTTGCGATCGCGCAGTTGGGTGAGTTGGCTTCATCCGTTGCGCGCGCCGACGACATTGCCGTGAACCTTGTTGGTCATGCGGACAACCAGCCGCTGTCCGAGCGTGCACTACAAACCTTCGCAGACAATCAGGCGCTGTCTGAAGCCAGAGCGGCTCAGGTGGCGCAAGCGCTTGAAGGCCAGTTGCCAGGCAATGTCGCCATCGTTGCGAGCGGCGCAGGGGATCGTGAGCCGATTGCCAGCAACAAAACCGAGATCGGTCGTGCTGCCAATCGTCGTGTGGATGTCGAAATCCGCGCCAGAACCAACATCGAAGAACGCGAGGACGATGGTTCCGTCAGCGACGTCAGTGTCATTAGCGTTGCTCTTGCGCCGTCGGCAGTCGACAGCACGGCCTCGCGTCTGCCTGCCTATGAAGAGATCAAAGCCCCCAGTTTCGACCGGGCCTGGCTGGCCGGTAACTACTCTGGCCGCGCGATCGCCTGGCCGACGGAAGATCACAACCCGGCGATTCCTGCGATTCGGTTGGCCGTTGCCCATGAGCCGGGAGCGCGAGTAGACGTACAGGTAAATGGCGAGTTGGTGAACCCGCTGACCTTCGATGGAACGACCGCTGATCACAGCACCGGCGCCGCCATCAGCCAGTGGCGGAACTTGTCCCTGGCTCCCGGCGACAATGCGATCGTCGTCTCCATTGGAGCGGCTGACGGGAGCGTTGAGACGCTTGAGCGCCGCGTGCACTACGCAGGCGCGCCGGTTCGCGCGGAGCTCGTAGAAGATCTGTCGCGTCTGGAAGCCGATGGTATCGAGCCACCGGTTGTTGCTGTCCGGTTGTACGATATCGACGGTTACCCGGCTCGTCCGGGCACCACGGGTGACTTTTTTGTCGATGCCCCCTATGCCGCCTTTAACGATGCTCGTCACCTGAACGAACTGGGTGGCTCGAACACCGGCTACCAGCGCTACGTCGTTCGCAACGATGGCCTCGCCTACATTGAACTCGAGCCGACCAACGACGGTGGTGAGGTGGTGCTTCGGTTCCAGTTCGACCGTAATCGAGCCGACAACGTACGGGCGCGGCTCAAGCCCGTCGCCCGGGAATGGATTCTCGTGGGCTACGCCGAGGGTACTGCTGGCTATCGCGCCCTGTCCGGTGCGGCGCGCAACGATGCGGATCTGGGCTTGGCTGAAGACTTCGTTAGCGATTCCCGGGTTGCGTTTTACGCCAAGGGACAGGTTCCCGGTGAGGCGTTGCTGACGCTTGCCTATGACTCCGATGGCAATGGAGCGTCAGATGAACTCAAGCGTCAGATCGATCCGAACCGCTTCTACACGCTCTATGGCGATGGCTCGGAGCAGCGTTTCGATGCGCGTAGCCAACGCAAGCTTTACGTAAAATTGGAACGTGAAGACTTCAGCGCGATGTTCGGTGATTTTGACACGCGTTTCGACGACACCGAGCTGACGCGCTATAGCCGCAGCCTCAACGGACTGCGCGCTGAGTACATCGGCGACAAGTTAGGTGCCACAGTTTTTGCGAGCGAGGCGGATCAGGGGCTCGTGCGAGATGAGATCCGTGGTGATGGCACGTCGGGTCTGTATCGACTGAGTAGCAGCGCCATCGTTCGCAACACCGAGCAGATCCACATCGTTGTGCGAGACCGATTTCGGAGCGAGCGAATACTTGAGCGGACGCCGCTAACCCGCTATCTGGATTACACCATCGACTACGACGCCGGCACGGTGTTCTTCAAACAGCCGATTGCCAGCCAAACTCCCCAATTCAACCCGATCACGATCGACGTTGAATACGAAGTACAGGCAGGCACTGGCGATGAAGTGATCGCTGGCGGCAGAGTCGCCTGGCGCCTCGATGACGAAGACAGTGAGGTGGCTCTTACCCACATTCGTGATGAAACCAGTGGCCGCGGTGGCGAGCTTACGGGCGCTCACCTTCGTTGGCAGATCGGCGATGAGACGATGGTTCGAGCCGAGGCGGCGACGACGGAGTCCGATTCGACGCCCTCCGCGAATGCGTACCTTGTGGAAGTGGAGCGACAGAGCAGCCGGGTTGCTGGGCGCGCCTATGTTCGCGAGCAGGAATCAGGATTTGGCCTGGGGCAGCAGAGTGTCGGAGAAGACGGTACGCGCAAACTCGGTGTTGATGGCGAAGTCCGGCTGAGCGAGAACGTGCTGGCGCGCGCAGAGGCCTTCAATCAGGAGCAGCTCGATGGTGATGGCAGTCGTCGAGTCCTGTCAGCTGAACTCGAGCGTCGGGGCCAGAACACGCGAGTATCGGGGGGTGTCCGTCATGTCAGCGAAACGACCGCGGATGGCGGCGCTGCCGACAGCGAACTGATTACGTTGGGTGTGGCGCGGCAGTTATTCGCTGGCCGACTCAATCTATCCGCGAATGCCGAGCTTGGGCTCGCGGGTGGTGCAGGCAACACTGACTATCCAGACCGCTTGTTGCTTGGCGGTGAATACCGGCTATTCAGCAACCTCAGCCTCATTGCGGAGCAGGAATTCACCTGGGACGATCTGCGCGATACGCAGGACACTCGCTTCGGCCTGTCCATGCGCCCCTGGACTGGTGGGGATATCAACGCAATCGTTCAGCGCCAGCAGGGTGAGAATGGCGATCGACTCTTCGCCACCACTGGCCTTCTGCAGCAGTGGCGTCATGGTGAGCATTGGCTATTTGATGTCGGCCTGGATCGAGTGCACACGATGTCGGGCTCTGCTCAGGCGCAAGACCCTGGCGCGCTACTTGCGAACCCCAACGTGGATGTTGCTTCCGGGAGTGTCGGCAACGACTTCACGGCAGCATTTGTCGGCTTTGGCTACCGCCGCGAACAATGGGATGTAACTGGCCGGGTCGAGATGCACGCTGGTGATGCCACTGACAAGTGGAACCTGCTCGCAGGGGCGTCGCGCCAGCTCGATGAGGGACGGGTGCTCTCGAGTTCGCTGCAATGGTTGCTTGAAGATGGCGATGATGGCAGCCGACGCCGAGCCGCTGATTTGCGTGGTGGCCTGGCCTGGCGGCCAGATCAAGCGCGCTGGTTGTGGCTGGCTCGACTGGATCTGGTAACGGATGACGTCGACAACGCAAGCTTCAGGTTAAGTACACGCAAACTCGTCGCGAACGTACATGCCAACGCGACGATGAGCCGCGCAAGCCAGCTTGCTCTGCGCTTTGGCCTGAAGCAGGTCAGACAAACCTTTGATGGCGACAGCTACGATGGCCTTACCGCGCTCATCGGTGCCGAGTACCGTCATGATATCGGCCGCCGGTTTGACATCGGCCTGCACGGGTCGGTACTGCATACGGCGAACAGCGATACCTCGAAGTATGGCGCTGGCGTGTCCGTTGGCGTTAATCCGCTCGACGATGTCTGGATCAGTCTTGGCTACAACCTGATTGGCTTCGCCGACAACGACTTTGATGGCGCTCAGTACACCGATCAGGGGCTGTTTTTGCGACTGAGAGTGAAGTTGGATCAGAACCTGATCAACCGTTTCTTCAATCGCTCTCTGATTGAGGATGAATTGCCGAGATAGGTTTCATTCGTTACTGTCTCGCGCTCTTTTAACAGCGGCGCAGTCATGGCCGGATTCCTTACCCTGGCCAGTCGGGCTGACGTGGTGCGACGTGCGCTGCGAACGGCTCTTCTAGTCGGCACGCTCCTGATGCTCATCAACCATGGTGACGCTCTCATGGCGGGTGACGTAGACGGGATGAGGCTATTGAGAATTGTGCTGACCTTCCTTGTTCCTTATGGAGTGGCGACCTATGCCAGCGTGCAAGCGCTTCGAAAACTCTGATTCGACATCTATTGTGTCGTTATTCGCTCACTCAAGAGCCTGGCTGGTGGCAGTCGCGGTGTTGACCGTAGCCGTGGCCCCAACCCACGCTGATAGCGCGGCCATTGTTGAGGAAACCGTGGTCTACGGCAGCCGCTCGGTCGATGACACCGGCGCTTTTACTCAGCTAGCTCGCAAAGAGATTGAAGCCGTGCGGCCGTCGCATCCGAATGAGCTGCTCAATCGGGTTCCAGGTGTGTGGGTGTCACGTGGTTCCGGACAGGAACATCTGACGGCCATTCGAACAGGCGTGCTGACGGGCGCCGGTGCGTGCGGGGAGTTCTTATATCTCGAGAACGGTCTGCCCATTCGTCCACATGGCTTCTGCAACATAAACAATCTGTTCGAGGTGAATCTCGCTCAGGCAGAGGCGGTTGAAGTACTACGCGGGCCTGCAGGCGCGAGCCTCGGGGGCAATGCGCTGCATGGCGCGATCAATGCAATCTCGGGTCTGCCTGCTGACACGGGGGCGAAGGCCTCGCTGGAAGCTGGGCCATATGGCTATGGTCAGGGGCGGATCAGCTGGGACGGCGCTAGCGTTCGAGTGGATGCAGTAGCGACGGATAGTGACGGCTACCGTGACGACACGGGCTACGGCGAGCAGAAATTGAGCATCGCGCAGTCGCTGCAGGCCTTCGGATTTGACGTACTCAACACGCTCTCGGCGACCAATCTGAACCAGGAAACCGGCGGTTTTGTGCTGGGTGAAAACGCCTACGAAGACGCTGATCTGAAAGACTCGAACCCCAATCCCGAAGCGTACCGGGATGCATTCGCGTTACGCCTGGCCAGCCGCTGGTCACGTCAGCTCGCAAGCGAGCAAACGCTGAATGTGACGCCTTACTTTCGACGCTCACAGATGACGTTTCTGCAGCACTTCCTGCCGGGCCAACCCACCGAGGCGAATGAGCAGTCGTCTGCTGGCTTGATGGTGACGATCGAGGGTGGTGACGACTCGCTGAGCTATCGGGTGGGTACCCAGCTTGAGTGGATGGCGGCGAGCTTGCAGCAGGATCAGGTTGGCCCGACCACTGGATCTGCATTTCTCGTTGAAACCCGGCCGTCCGGGCTGCACTACGATTTTGACGTCGACAGCCAGTATCTGGCGTTGTTCGGACGGATCGATAAACAAGCCGGCGTCGCATCGATCTGGCTGAGTGGCCGCGTTGAGCAGCTCAGGTACGACTATGACAACAAGACGATCAACGGCCGTACTCGAGACGATGGCACGACTTGTGGTTTCGGCGGTTGCCTGTATCAGCGGCCTGCTGACCGGAACGATGACTTCACGGATGTCGCGCTGGATCTTGGCATTCGCTTGCCAATCAGCGAACGCCTGGAAGCTTATGCTGCTGTTGCTAGTGCCTTTCGGCCACCCCAGGCGACTGAGCTCTATCGTCTGCAGCGAGATCAGAGCGTGGCGGATCTGGATTCGGAATCGGTTCGATCAGCGGAAGTTGGCTTTGCGTTATCACTGGCTGATGCTTCGCTGGACGTTGCGATCTATGACGAGCGGTCGCGCAACGTGATCTTCCGTGACGCATCTGGCTTTAATGTCAGCGATGGACGCTTTCGCTCTACTGGCATTGAGATCGATGGCCGCTGGCGTTTCGCCGAGCAGCAAAATCTGTCGCTCACAGCGAGCTACGGGCGGCACAAATACGATTTCACCCGGGCAGCCGGTGGCGGTGAGCAGATTCAATCAGGCAACGATGTCGATACCGCCCCGCGCTGGCTGGCCAGTGCCCGCTGGCAGCTTGGAATCGGTGAGAAAGCCGAGAGTGAAGTTGAGGTGGTCTACCAGTCGAAGTCGTACCTCGATGCCGCCAACAGCCAACGCTACGACGGGCACACACTGCTGAATTGGCGCGCGAGCATGCGCCTCGCCGACAACGTCGAGCTATTCGGCCGGGTGCTCAATTTGCTGGATGAAGACTATGCTGAGAGAGCGGACTTTGCGTTTGGCAATTTCCGATATTTCCCAGGTATGCCGCGACAGTTCTACGCGGGTGTGGAGGTTTCGTGGTGACCGACTTCGCTAAGCGCAATTGTCAGGTTAGCCCCTCAGGCACATTGGAGGTCTTGTCCCAGCGCGAGATAGCCGTGCTTATCGCGGCAAGCCAGGACACCAGTCAATCGTCGCTATTCGAGTTGTTTCGCCGTTGCGCACTCGCTGTGATGAACACGGGTAACGAGACCGACGATGCGGCTGCTATGTTCGCGAAGTATCACGACTTCACCATCGAACTGGCGCAGCGCACGCGAGGATTGAAGCTGGTGATCAAGAACGCGCCCGCGAGCGCCTTTGTCGAAGGCCGAATGATCGAAGGCATCCGTCAGCATCTGTTTTCGGTGCTGCGCGATATCGTCTATATCGGTACGGAGTCATTGTGGGACAACGGCGGCTCGCTCGACGGAGAGGGCATAACTGACGCGGTCTTCCACATTCTCAACCACGCACGAGTGCTCGACCCCAACAGGCGGCCCAACATTGTCGTGTGCTGGGGTGGCCATTCCATCTCGCGACCGGAGTATGAGTATACAAAGGAGGTTGGGTATCACCTCGGGCTGCGCGGCCTCGATATCTGTACGGGTTGTGGGCCTGGTGCGATGAAAGGGCCGATGAAAGGTGCAGCCATCGGCCATGCCAAACAACGAGCAACGAGTGCTCGCTATCTGGGTCTGACCGAGCCAGGCATTATCGCTGCGGAACCGCCTAACCCGATGGTCAGCGATCTTGTCATCCTGCCGGATATCGAAAAACGGCTCGAGGCGTTTGTTCGCCTCGGTCATGCGATCATCGTCTTCCCCGGTGGCGTAGGGACGGCAGAAGAGGTGTTGTACCTGCTGGGCGTGTTGTTACACCCGAAGAATGCGGACATTTACCTGCCGGTGGTGTTCAGCGGCCCGCAAAGCGCGGCGCCTTACTTCGAACAGCTCGATAAGCTCATAACGCTTGTATTTGGTGAGTCGGCTCGCGAGCGTTATCGCATCATCACCGACGATCCGGCAGGCGTAGCTCGTTATCTGAACAAGTCGATACGCAAACTGCGTAGCCATCGTCGCGAATCGGGTGATGCGTTCTATTACAACTGGCTGCTGCATATGCCAGAAGAGCACCAGCATCCGTTTGAAGTCAGCCATGAATCCGTCAGCAAGCTTCGACTCACCCGTGATTTGTCACCGGCAGATCTCGCCGTCAATCTGCGCCGAGTCTTCTCCGCCATTGTCACAGGTAACGTGAAAGCCAACGGGGTTGCCATGATCAAGGAACATGGTCCCTTTGAGATATCGGGTGATCCAGAGATCATTGAAGCCGTGGATGCGATGCTTATGAGCTTCGTTGAGCAGGGCAGAATGAAGTTGCCCGGATCGGACTATGAGCCCTGTTTCCGCGTTGTCAGCAAGTCAGCGCAGTAGGTCCGAGGCAAAGCGCGCACGTGCCACACCAAAGGAGGGAGGTGTAAAGCTCGTTTTCTAGTCAGGCCCGGCCAGCGCGTAGCCAGCCCAGAAGTACGGGTGGCGGGTGCGCGGCTCGGACAGAATAGACAGCTGCGCTTCCTGTAGCGCATGGCTTGCGGGCCTTTTGCTCACGAGCAGGTTCCGATAGAAGCTTTCAAATAGCTTTGCACTCGTCGCATCGGCAACGGGCCATTGGGTCGCAATAACCTGCCGACTGCCTTGGCGCAGGAATGCTCTCGCCAGGCTCAATCCGGATTCACCAGCGAGTTGTGCGCCCGCGGCGGTATCACAGGCGCTGAGTACGATCAGCTTCTGCGGAAACTGAGTTTGATACAGATCCACCAGGGTCACGAGAGCGTTTTGTTGTTCTCCACTTACGTTGACCGCGCTCAGGTATAGCCCGGAAGCCTCCGGCAGTTGCTCGTCCAGCAAGCCATGAGCGGCGATGTGCAGCACATCCTGATTGGCCAGCGCCGGATCGAGAAGCGCCTCTCTCGTCGCATCAAAACCGGTCAGAATCTGTGCGGCTGAACTGAGGCGGCGGATCGCCGCTGCTTCCAATGCGGTAAACGGCAGTCTTGAAAGTTCACCAGGCGACGCTGTTGCGGCGGGATTTGTTCGGGGCATGCGCATATCCATGCCGCCGAATACCGGGTCAGCGAATACGGTGACCCGCGCGTTTGCGTCGTAGGACGCGACATCAGATCGGGGCTCGGTGAGCAGCGCCGCATTCGTCAGGGTGACTATTCGATGCTCTTCAATCAGATAGCGCTGCGAGCCCAGTAGTGCCATTGGCAGCCCAGCAAACACACCCTCGGCTGCCAGGTAGATCACCTCGTTGCCGGTGAGTTCGGGTAGAAGGGCATCGCTTAGCTGCTGGCGTTGGATGCTGATATCGCCGCGCCGACGGATCGCTTCGCGCAGCTGGGTTATCGACTGGCTGAGGTCTTCGACCCCGGGTAAGGCTCGATAGCTGATTTTGTTGTTACGCACGATCCACTGGTGAGAGTGGTCGTTGTCCGGGACCAGGTGGAGATAGACACTGTTCGTCGGCAGGGCATCCATGAGTTCCTGCGCGGTTGGCAACGTTGCAGCCAGTTCTTCCTGCTGGTTGCTCATCTCCAGAATCAACCTGCGAATTCGGTTTTTTAGTTCCGGGTTGCCAGATGCCAACGTGCCGCTGCCACTTGCGCGATGCAACTCTGCAGCCTGTTTCGCGAGTGCGTCGCGCAACTGGGGCTCGATTTGACTCTCGCCGGCCGCGTCTGCGAGCAGCGAGGCTCGACCAAAGCGTGATAACACGAGGTTCAATGCAGCCTGCGGCTGTTCGCTGTTCAGCAACGCGCGAATGTGCAGGCGATCAGCGCGCCGGAGGTTATTTGCGAAAAACGCGCGATCGTCCGCTCGCGCGATAGTGTTGGCCGATGCATCGGCCAGAGGCTGCGCTTCTTCCAGCCAGCTGATTGCGGTTTGCCAATCTGCACGGCTCATGGCGAGCTCGGCGAGTTCAAGGCGGGTTTCAAAGCCACCGAGTAGATCGAGAGTGTCGTCCTGCAGCGTAAGGGTTTGCGTCAACAGCGTTTCTGCCTGTATGTGTTCGCCGGCTCGCCTGGCGGCGATCCCTGACAACAGCAGGGCTTCACTTTCGTGTCTCGAATAGCCGTGCTGGCGGGCGATTGTTAGCGCCGCGTTCGCATGCTGCTGTGCTGCAGCGTTGTCGTTGCCGCTGTGGGTACGTGCAAGCGCTAGCAACGTGGAAGTGATTGACCACGGGTTTCCTAACGTTTTGTAGTCTTTGAGGGCTTCGGTGAGTCTTTTGATAGCCGCGTCGTTGTTGCCTTGAGCTTGATTGATGCGGCCACTGACGATTGCCCAGCTGGCCCGGTGGCTGAGCCAGTTGTGATCACCGAGCAGGGCTCGTGCCTGGCTGGCATAGCCTTCTGCCTCAGTTAGACGTCCGAGACGGCGCATCAATTCAGCGAGGTGCACCAGCGTCGAGACCTGTGCTTTTGGTTGCTGCGCTTCCTCAGCCGCGCGCAGGCTTTCGAGCAGGTTTTCGCTGGCGCTCCCAAAATCACCCCGGCTGCTGTTCGCGGCAGCCAGATTACGCAGCGTATTGGCGAGAGGGCCGTACCAATTGTTTTCACGGTAGCGCGCTGCAGATGCGGAGAAGTGCTGCACCGCCTGCTGAAAATTGCCGCGAGTGGATTCGATGCCACCGATATTCTGATTGGCTATCGCTTCGCCGCGTGGCGAGCGTCCTGCGTACAGATCGATCGCGTGCCCATACCATGCGCGCGCCTCGTTCAGTCGCCCTGATCGATGGGCCAGTAAACCTAAACGGTTCGCGGCGATGCCGGATAGCAGTGACTCTGGCGATGCATCTTGAGCACGGCAGTGCGGTGGAGCAGCGAGTGCTCGGCACAACGCGGCTCGGGCAACCTCGGTTGCGCCACGTGCAGCTGCGGCCTCAAAAGCGATGATCCCCAGCCAGCGGTTGCTTCGCGCATCGTTGTCTGCCCGCGGCTCGGCCCAGCGTTCCGCCGCCGTGTAGTCGGATCGAGTCAGGGCGGCGCTCGCGAGGACTGCGCGTGCCCGGCCACGTAGCTCGTCGCTCAGCGATAGAAAATCGATCTGTTGACGCAATGGTTCGAGCTCTTCGGCTGTATGGTCACGACTGGCCCGCCCCGTGCTACGCCGGATGATTGTTGAGAGCGCCGCCAGAGAGCGGTGATAGGGATGGCTGTTCGAGATCGCGGCAACACTGACGTCGCCGTATCCGTGGTCTGCCCGGACTAAAACCGGCAGTTGTGCCGCCGTCACCACCTCGATTCCGAAGCCCTGGTGGCCAGAGTCAGATCCGCGTTCCTGACCACGGCTGGCGAGGCTGGGCTGCACGATTCGCGCGTTCTGTTCGCGCTCGATCAGGTAGATGATGTGATCACCGTTTGCGTTCTCTTGAAGCGAGGTCGCGTCGATGCACAGGCCTGCGCCTGGGATCTGGCCTTCGAACGGCAACTGCGCGCGGGGGCTGTTATGCGCCGAACAGCTCGCCTGGTCTTCAGGCTTGGCGGCGGATCGGACAGTTGATGCGTGGGCGATGCCGGCAGCACGGTCAACAGCGCTGACGTTTGAACTGATCGTAGCGGTCAGAATCAGGCAGACAGTGAAGAGTACGCTTCTGCAAATTGGTGAGGTCAGCATTGCAAGTGAGAGAAATGGCCTGCTCGTGACAGAAAGGGGGTAACGCGATCGTGGCATGTTACCAATGACAACAAATATATGAGCACGGATCAGTTTTCAACGCGCGCGGGCGTGGTGGACGACGGTGCGCGACAGCCAGGAGCCCCCGGGGTGCGCGGGACAGGTGCGCACGGCGCTGATACAGCAACACAGCCGTATGCTGAGCACGCCAGGCGTGACCGGCAGCGCGAAGATAGATCTGCAACAGCAAAAAGCGTTGTCGATAGCGGCCTGCTGTTGGACGCTGACGGCGCCCGCCGCCGCTACGATGTAGACGGCGCCGGTGTCAAAGTCGCGATTCTCGATTCTGGCGTCAACCGCATGCACGCGGATTTCTCGCGCGCGACTCGCAGCGTTGAACAGTTGGACTTTACCGGTGAGCCACTTACCAGCGCAGCGTTGGACGATCAGTCCGGCCATGGCAGCCACTTAGCCGGCATCGTCGCCGGGTGTGGTGTGCATACCGGCATAGCACCAGGCGCGGATCTTCTTTCGATGCGTGTGCTTGGCGGCCCTGGGGCCAGCGGTGATCTCGCCTGGGTAGAGAGGGCGTTGTTATGGCTGCTCGACGACGATGCCAGCCGCGGAGTATCAGTGGTTTTGCTGGCGGTTGCTGACGGTCGAGGCCACGCCGACGACTCGGCGTTTCGGTCTGACTCCATCGTCGAATCGATTCGTGAGTGCCACAGACGCCGTATCCCTGTCGTTGTGCCGACGGGGAACATGCATCGGCAGCAGCGCGGTGCCGCAGGCATGGCCTTTCCGGCGGTCTGCGCTGAGGCGATCAGCGTTGCTGGCAGTGTCTGCGTAAATGGCCGCTGGCGTTTGACCGACGAATCCCAGCGTAGCGAAAAAACAACTATTGCAGCGCCTGCCGGGCCTTACGTATCCAGTGCCCGGGTGGGCGTGTCTGGGTCGGCTGTTCGCGAGGGCACCTCACAGGCAGCGGCAGCGGTGGCCGGGACGTTAGCTTTGTTGCAAAGAAGGCATTTTGACATGATGGGAAGCCCTGCCCAGGTTGGCGAACTCGCCGGCTGGTTGATGCGGGGTGCGCGCGGCTGTGCAGACGAACTGCCTGTACTCAATGTCGAGGGTGCGCTGGGTGAGCTGAATCGCTCGCGAGCGCGCAGTTTCCGGCAGCGATTGCAGGCGATGCGCTCTCACAGATCGTGAGCGCTGCGGCTGCTCTAATAAAGGCCGCGGCGGCTTGAGAAGACAGCTGCAGCTGTTCTAGCGCTGCGGCTGCTGATCGCGCGCAAATTTACTTATCAATCTGGAGTATGAAGTAGTGAGCAACGTATCGGACTGGATCGAAAAGCTGGCAAAAGCGGGTCCGCTAATCGCGGATAACGTGCATGGCAACGTGCACGGGTTGGTCGCGGCCAAATCAAAAATAACTCTGGCTGTGCGGGACGATGCGGTCTTTCTCAAGGTGACCAACGCGGCGAAGGCTGATGCCTGGTCGGGCTGCGCGCTGTTCGGTACAGAGATCTACGGTAAACCGGTTTTGGTGGGCGAGATTTGCCCAGACAACCGCACCCGGCTGCCCATCGTGGTATCGGTCGAGGATGAGGATTCAAATACCGTTAAGTTCCAACTCGGCGGTGCGCCGTTGCGAGCCCTCTCGGGTGCCCAAGTGGGTGATGGTGATTGGACCGCCGGGCCGTAACGGGACTGGTTGAATGAACCTGCTGCCCCCTATACTCGGCCGCGTGTCTCAGATGCCAGCCTGGACTGTAGCCCTTGGATCGCGAAATCGACAATGCAAGCGAGCTTCGCGGCTGGCCACCCGAGAAGCTCTCGGCCGAGGTGGGGGCGCATCATGCCGGCGCTGCAACGGAGTTGTGCCGGCGTTATCGGCGGCCGCTGCTTATCCAGCTCGAACGGCTTTCAGGGGATCCGGCGCTTGCCGAGGATCTCACCCAGGAGACGTTGATAGTCGTTCTGGAGCGCCTGAAATCCGAAGCTCTGGAGGATCCCGCGGCATTGGGAGCGTTTGTTCGACAAACGGCCCGCTATCAATGGGCAAACTGGAGTCGGCGCGAGTTCCGACGCCAGACTCATGTGTCCAGCGACGTCGTCGACGCTCTAGCATCAACCGCGAACGACCCGTTTCGCCTGCTGTCGCGTTCCAACCCTGCGGAGTTGGTCGCTCTTCTACTCAAAGAATTACGCAAGCCGAGGGACCGAGAGGTGATACGGCGGGTTTATCTGCTGCACCAGGACAAAGCGCAGATATGTCGTGCGATGCTGCTTCGGCCGGCGGCCTTCGACCGCGTGCTCAGTCGCGCTCGTGGCCGCCTGAGGGACATTGCCATGCGTAGGATTCCCGGAGGCTTGCGTGCAGCGCAGTTGTTTGATGATGACGCGAATGTGTGATGACCAGCGTCGGCTCGTGCGCGAGCACCGTAGTGATGCTCAACCGAACAGGGATTTTGGTTGTTCGAGCTGTTGTAGGCGTGCCAGGGAACAGGGCGAAATGGACTTGAGAAAGCTGTCATGGAATTGAGAACAATAGATCGAGACCAGGTGATTGAGCGTTACGTGCTCGGCCGGTTGTCCGCGGAAGAGGCGGAGGCGTTTGAAGAGTATTTCTTCGAGCACCCCGGCGTATTGGACGAAGTAGAGGCCGCAATGGCTCTGCGCGAGGGTTTGCTTGAGCACCCGTCCATGGCGCCCGTCGCGTTCTGGCGCTCGCCGCTCGCGACCGCTGCCAGCCTGGTGGCCTGCGTGGGCCTGGCTGCAGCCAGTTATCTGTATGTTGAGAATCGTCAATTGGAAGGCATGACGATTCTGGCCGCCCATAACGTCAGCGAACGGGTGCTTCTCAGCGCCAGTCGCAGCGTCAGCTCAGAGGGCGTTGCGGTATCAGCCGGGGCTAATGCGCTGCTTGAAGTGGCCGTTGGGCCCCTGGGCTTTCACAGCTACGACCTGGTCATTCGAAACTCAGCCGGCGAGGAGCTCTACCGCTCTGCTCGGTTGCAGCTGGATGATGATTTTGCTTTGGCCGTTGCGACCGGAAACCTCATTGCTCCCGGTGGCCGCTATGAGCTCGTGGTTAGCGCCCGGCGCGCGGCCGGCCAGTCAGCGGATACCGTCGTCGCCGAGCACACGCTACTCGGCGTTTAGCTCACAGCACTTCCCGCTGTTTACTGTCGGGCTCCAGCGCTGGCATCGCGCGCCCGGTCAGGGCTTTCTCAGTCGGCAGGAAAGCCCACTTGAGTTCCGGTTTTCCTCAGGGTTTCACGTAAACTTGCGGGCATCTTTTCCAGAGCGTGTGCGCGCGCCCCTCGCGGATAGCTAATCGGTGTAGTCCGAGTAGCCGCAGCCGGGCGATGCGAGCCACCATGAGCGAACTTTCTACGCCATCAAATCCACGTGTGCTCAGCTCAATGCCCCTGTGTCGTGCAATCGGGCTGCGCTGCGAGCGTGGTGGCCGCGAATTGTTTAGCGATCTGTCCTTTACCCTCGATCGTGGCGTCATGCTTGAGCTTCGGGGGCCCAATGGCAGCGGCAAATCCACGTTGCTGCGCGCGCTCGCGGGCCTATACCCGGATGTTGACGGTGAAATTGACACCTGTGATCTTGCCTATTTCGGCCATCGAGGGGGCTTGTCCCCGACGCTGACGGTTGCGGAGAACCTCGCCTGGTTTTCGGGGCTGGCGGGAACCACTGCCGACGATGTCCCCGGCCTGTTACGCAGGGTAGGGGTTCCCTACCCGAATCGGCCGCTCAGCGAGCTATCTGCTGGCCAGCAGCGACGAGTTGGTCTGGCGCGTCTGATGATGACCGGCGAGCGCAAACCTCTGTGGTTGCTGGACGAGCCGTTGACTGCGCTCGATTCCGCGGGAGAGGCGTTGGTCGGCGAGCTTATCGATGAGCATCTTGCCTGCGGCGGAGGCGTGGTGTGCGCCACTCATCAGGACCTGCCTGTCGTGCCTGGGCTGCGCATCGAGTTAGGCCATTGAACGCACTGGTTGCACAATTTCTGCGTGACTGGCGCATCGCACTGCGCTCGCGCCATGAGATGACGACGCCGCTGATGTTCTTCGCTGTGGTTGTGATGTTGTTTCCGTTGGCGATCTCGCCAGAACCCGAACAGCTTGCTGCTATCGCGCCCGGCGTTATCTGGGTGCTGGCGCTGCTAGCCTCGTTGCTATCGCTCGAGGGGCTGTTCAAACGCGATTTTTCCGATGGCTCGCTTGAGCAGATGGTGCTGTCGGCTGAACCTCTGTTTCTAGCTGTGGTTGGCAAACTGCTCGCACATTGGTGTGCAGCCTCGTTGCCTCTGGTGATATTTGCTCCCATTGCGGCGCTGGCCCTGTCGCTGCCGCTGGAAGCGTTATCGACGCTGCTGGCGAGCCTCCTGCTGGGTACGCCAACCGTCGCTTGTCTGGGGGCAGTTGGTGCTGCGCTTACGGTGTCGCTCGGCCGCGGCGGTATGCTGCTCGCATTGATCGTGATGCCGCTCTACATCCCCGTTCTTATCTTCGGCACGTCGGCGACCTCGTTCGCCGTCGCAGGGTTGAGTGTCGCCGGGCCGCTGGCCTGGCTAGCAGTGCTTGCAGGGCTATCCTTAACGCTCGCGCCATTTGCGGTATCGGCAGCCATTCGCATGGCCTGCGAGGAGTGATGTGAAGCACATCACAGCAAGCGCCACAAACCTGATATTTGGTCCGAACAGAGCAGCGTTTTACTGCGGACATCGGTGGGCAACCGGTGCCGGTGCGGGTGATAATTAGCTTATGGGCATGTTGAAAACTTTCTGGCACCGGCTTGGTTCGCCGCCGTGGATGTACGGCATCGCGCGCCCGTGGATGTGGGGGTTTGGGGTGTTGGCTGCGGTGCTCATACCCGCCGGTCTGATTTGGGGCCTGTTCATAGCGCCGCCTGACTATCAGCAGAGCGATGCATTCCGGATCATCTATGTGCACGTGCCCACCGCTATTCTGGCTCAGAGCTGCTACCTGATGATTGGCATTGCCGGGTTTGTACATCTCGTCTGGCGGATGAAACTGGCCGATGTGGTGCTGCAGGAGGCATTGGTGATCGGTGCATCGCTCACCGCACTCGCCCTCATCACTGGCTCGGTTTGGGGCAGGCCTATGTGGGGCACATGGTGGGAGTGGGACGCTCGCACCACCTCGATGCTGATTTTACTGTTCCTGTACTTCGGTATTTACGCCTTGCGAGAAGCCATCCCGCGGCCTGATAGTCGCGCCCGGGCGAGCGCGCTTCTGGCGGTAGTTGGGCTGATCAACATCCCAATCATCAAGTACTCCGTCGAGTGGTGGCGCACGCTTCATCAGCCGTCGACGTTCTCGATGGTAGAACAGCCGAAAATGCCGGCGGAGATGTATCTGCCGTTGCTGGTCCTGGTGCTTGGCTTTTATGCCTTCATGGGCGCCGTATTACTCGCGCGCATCCGGGTGGAATTGCTCAACCGCGAGAGCGGGTCTAGCTGGGCGCAAGCGGAAGCACGGCGGTTGCTGAGCTCATGAGCAATCAGCTAAGCGGTTTGGATCGGGTATTCGTTGAGCTGGGCGAGTGGCTCTGCGGCTTCGGTGACGGCGCCTGTATGAGTGGTTATGGAGCCTACGTCTGGCTGTCGGTGCTGGTTACGGTAGTGGCGATAGCCATCAATATCTGGTTGCCCATACGCGCCCGGCGTCGGTGGCTTGCCAGGCAGCGCGATGAGCACGAGCTGCGCGCGGCGCAGGCGAGCGGCGATCGAGCTGATGCGTGAGTGAATCGAACAATGTGCCAACTCTGCTGACAGAGCCTGGGAGCTCAATACAATGAATCCTAAACGCCGTGCCCGATTGCAAGCGGTGACGTTTATCCTGCTTGGCGCCGCACTGACCGTGGGGTTGGTGCTGTTCGCCGTGCGCGAAAACATAAACATGTTCTACGAGCCCGCTCGTATCGCATCGGGTGAAGCGCCAACGGACACGCGCATTCGCGCGGGTGGCATGGTGCTCGATGGTAGCGTTGAGCGCTCCGACGAATCGCTTGCTGTGAGTTTTGTGCTCACAGACCATGCTGGCTCGGATTTCACGGTCTACTACTCAGGCATCCTGCCGGATCTGTTCCGCGAGGGGCAGGGCATTCTGGTCCAGGGTCAACTGGACTCCAACCGGCATTTCCAGGCTGAGGAAGTGCTCGCCAAGCACGATGAGAACTACATGCCGCCGGAACTGGCCGGAATGGCGATGCAGGGCGATGGTTCAGCCGACACCGGAGCTGACCTTCCGTGATTGTTGAGGTCGGCCACTTTGCCGTTGGTCTTGCCTTCGCCGTTTGCGTGCTGCTGTCCGTGTTGCCCATGGTGGGCGCAGCCCGTGGCAACGAGCGGCTCATGGCGCTCGGCGGTAATCTGTCAGTTGCGCAGTTCGTTCTGTTGCTCGGGGGCTATCTGGCGCTCACCTATGCCTTTGTGACGGACGATTTTTCTGTTGCCTATGTTGCCTCGAACTCGAACTCGCTACTGCCCACGCAATACAAGATCAGCGCGCTGTGGGGCGCTCACGAAGGCTCGTTCCTGCTTTGGACCTTGATCATGGGTGCCTGGGTGATGGCGGTTGCGCTGCGCAGCGGTGATCTCGAGCGGGCGTTTGCTGCGCGTACGCTATCGATACTCGGCTTCATCCAACTTGGGTTTCTGGCGTTCCTGTTGTTTCTGAGCAATCCCTTTGAACGCGCGTTGCCACTGGTTCCGGTAGACGGTGCGGACCTGAACCCGCTGCTCCAGGATTTTGGCCTGATCGTGCATCCGCCGCTGCTGTACATGGGGTATGTAGGCTTTTCCGTTGCCTTTGCGTTCGCAATTTCGGCCTTGCTCAGTGGCCGAATGGACGCCACCTGGGCGCGAGCGTCGCGGCCCTGGACGAACCTGGCCTGGGCGTTTCTCACGGCAGGAATCGCCCTCGGCAGTTGGTGGGCATACTACGAACTCGGCTGGGGTGGCTGGTGGTTCTGGGATCCGGTTGAGAATGCCTCGTTCATGCCCTGGCTCGCCGGCACTGCGCTCATTCACAGTTTGTCAGTGAGTGAGAAGCGGGGGGCCTTTCGGAGCTGGACGCTCCTGCTTGCGATCGCTGCGTTTTCGCTCAGTCTTTTGGGCGCGTTCATCGTTCGCTCGGGCATTCTCACCTCTGTGCATGCCTTTGCTGTGGATCCGGAGCGGGGCGTCTATATCCTGGCCTGGCTCGGCGTGTCAGTTGGCGGTGCGCTGACGCTCTACGGCATGCGCGCGCATACGATTGCGGCTCGCATACGCTACGACTGGTTGTCGCGCGAGACCTTCCTGCTCGTGAACAATCTGCTGCTGGTGGTATCTCTTGCGGTGGTGTTTTACGGCACCCTGTATCCGGTGGCCTACGAGGCCCTGACTGGCGGCGAGAAAACGTCGGTCGGACCGCCGTTCTTCAACTTCGCATTTGTACCTTTGATGTTGATTCTGGCGCTGTTTCTTGGCGCGGCGCCGTTCGTGCGCTGGAAGAAAACGCAGGCCTCTAGCCTCGTTAGCAAGCTTTGGCCGATCGCGCTGGCCGCCGTTGCGCTGGGTGTGATCCTGCCACTCGTACTCTTGTCGGAGCTGTCAATCGGCGTGGTGCTCGCCATCAGCCTCGGGCTGTGGATCGTGCTGTCCCATAGCCTCGACCTGTGGCGTCGCCGGCGCAGCCTCACGGCCTCCTACTGGGGCATGTGGGTCGCTCACATCGGCTTCGCCATCTCCATGGTCGGTATCGGTGTGACCAGCGGCTTCTCTATCGAGAAGGATGTGCGCATGGTGGCGGGACAGACCCTGACAGTTGCAGATCGGCAGATCCTCTTCAATGGTGTCTCCGAGGTGTCCGGCCCGAACTACGTCGCCCAGCGCGGTAGCTTTGTGATCACGGAGGGCAGCAACGATTATGCGTTGTATCCGGAAAAGCGTCGTTACCTCGCCCGCGGCAGTGTGATGACCGAGGCCGCGATCGAGCCTGGGCTGATGCGTGATCTCTACTTATCGCTTGGGGAGCCGCTCGCGGGGGACTCCTGGGCGGTACGTGTGCACATAAAGCCGCTGGTGCGTTGGGTTTGGCTCGGCGCCCTGTTAATGGCCCTCGGTGGCGGATGGGCGCTGCTGGATCGGCGTTACAAGCGCCTCCGGGTGCGTTCCAGTGCGGCGGCGACAGCGTGAACGAGCCAACGACAGCCCCGAATTCGGCGACGAAGGGCGGCCTCGCGCGCTTTGTGCCGCTGGCTTTGTTTGCCGGCTTTGCGGTGATAGGCGTTGTTGGCCTGTTCGTGCTCGGTGACCGCCACGAGCTGCCGTCAGCATTGCTGAACAAGTCCTTCCCTGAGTTCAGCGCGCCGCTGCTGATGGACGAGTCTTCCGTTATGTCGCGCGAAGACCTCATTGGCGAGCCGTTGCTGGTCAATGTCTGGGCAACGTGGTGCCCAACCTGCAAAGCCGAGCATGCGGAATTGCTTCGCATCACCCAGGACTACGGAGTGCCCATTGTCGGGCTCAACTACAAGGACGATCCGAGGGCGGCACGCGCTTTCCTGGCGCGCTATGGCAATCCGTTTCGCTACAACCTGGTGGATGCGGATGGTCAGATCGGGGTCGACCTTGGCGTCTATGGCGCGCCGGAAACCTTCCTGCTCGATGCTAACGGAACCATCGTCTACAAGCGCGTTGGCGATGTGAACCCTCGCATCTGGCGGGATGAACTCGCTCCGGCGTTGAAAGCACTGGGTGTCGAGCTGCAAGCCAACACAGGAGCCGGCTGATGCGCGCGGGTCTCTTCGTCTGGCTCTGCGCCTCGGTACTGCTCGTCATGTCACTGCCGAGCGCACATGCTGCGAGCAGTATCGATGTTTACGACTTTCCCAATGATCAGATCGAAGCTCGCTATCGGGCATTGATCGAAGAGTTTCGCTGCCCGAAATGCCTGAACACCAACATTGCCGGATCTGATGCACCTATAGCGCAGGACTTGCGGAAGACCGTGTATCGCCTACTTGTCATCGACGGCCTCAGCGACGATGAGGTGCGTGGGTATCTGCACGAGCGCTATGGCGATTTTGTGTTGTATGACCCGCCACTCAGCTACCGCACTGTTTGGCTTTGGTTCGCCCCCGGGCTGTTCCTCTGTCTCGGCGTGCTGTTCCTGTGGCGGGTGCGTCGCGCGACGACGCTCGCAGCGCCGCTGGCGCAGGACGAGCGCGAGCGTCTGGCAACGCTTGCTGAGTCGGAAGATCGTTGATGTTTATTGGCGCAACCATTGTCGTTTGCCTGGTAACGCTCACCATTGTGTTGTTTCCCCGCCGGACAGAGCGCGCTGCGTCACCAAGCGCGACGGCGCTGTACCTCAACCGCGTTGCTGAACTCGATGCTGAGCTCGCACGTGGTGATCTCACACAGGCGGAACACTCAGATCTCAAGGACGAGTTGGGTGCGTCTGTGTTACCGGACATTGAACGGGAGCAGCAGTCTGCCGCACAGAATCCGCAACCCGTCTCCGGCGTGCCAACGGCATGGCTTGTGTTGATCGCGCTGGCGTTGCCGGTGGGCGGCGCCGCAACCTACCTGGCGACCGGTGAGCCAGATGCGGATTGGCTGGCGGAGAGTGCATCGGTATTGCAACTCGACCCCGGAACCGACCGCAGCACGATTCGCAAGTTCGAAGAAGCGCTGGAGCGTAGAACGCGTGCGATGCCGGATGACCACGAGAGTTGGTATTTGCTCGCTCACGCGCGCCTAAAACTTGATGAATTTGCGCGCTCGGCGGCGGCTTTCGCGTCGGTGAATGCGCTAACAGGGCCTGACCCAAGGGTGGATGTTTACTGGTTGCAGACTCGGTTTCTCGCTGCCGATGGCGTTATTGACGAGACCTCCCAGGCCATTGCGGAGCGTCTGCTCGCGCAATCGCCAAACGATGCAGTCGTTCTTGAGGTGCTTGCGCTCGCCGCCTTCAGAGACGGCGAGTTCGCACAATCCGCACGCTACCTGCAGCGGGCACTCGCGGGCGACCTTCTGCCTTCCCGCCGAGCAGCCCTGAACGCCGGGCTGGCGGAAACCCGCGCTCGTATGGGCGATGTTGCGCCCAGAATCGATGTTGAGGTGTCTCTGGCCGAGACGCCGCCTGCGGGTTCATCGCTCTTTGTCCTGGCCAGACGTCCGGGTGAGCGGATGCCACTGGCCGTGGTGCGGGTTCCGGCCGAACCCGGTACGACCTCGGTTCGCTTGGACGATGCGGCGGTGATGAACCCTGCTGCGCCTCTGTCCTCGGCGGGCGCTGTCGAGGTTGTGGTTCGAGTGTCCCGATCCGGTATGGCGGCCGCATCGGAAGATGATTGGCGCTGGCAGAGCGAGCCGATACCGATTGATTCTGAAACTGCACGCGAACTGGCCGTCACGCTGTCACCACCCTCTGTCTGAAACTCTGTTGAAACTAAACGGCGTCCGCGTTGTCGAACAAGGTGGACGGGCCGAAGTAACTCGACAGTGAGGCGTGTACAGCCATGACATTTCAACCTGCGACTCGTTTGACCGAGCAGATAGCCGATCATCTAGCGCACCAGATAATCTCCGCCGAATTGGCGCCAGGTGAGCGTATCCCGGAAGTGAAAGTTGCCCGTGGCCTGGGCGTATCCAGAGGCTCGGTGAGGGAAGCACTGCTTATCCTCGAAGCCCGGCGGCTCATCGATATCCTGCCCAGGCGAGGCGCCATTGTGTGCGCGCTCAACGCCGATGAGGTTGAGCCCCTGTGCGAGCTGAGTGCGGAGATTCTCTCCTACTACTTCCGCCGGCTGGCTGCTTCCGTGGACGGACGCGAGGAGGCGCTTGCACCGCTGCGTGAGGCGCTCGATGCCATCGAAGAAACCATTGATGTGGGCGATCGAACTCAGTTTGTCCAGGCGAAGGTGAGTTTCGTGCAGGCGGGCTATTCCCAGCTGGCGGATCCGTTTGTGACGTCATCGCTGGAGAGCTTGTTGCCGGTTGGAGCGCGCCTGGCGCATCTGGTTGCGGGTCACGCCGATCATGATGCGAGGGATGCGTTACGTCTTGGCAAGGCGGTGATGTGTGCCATGCTCGAACGCAACGACACCCGGATCAACGAGTTGGTACATGCCCACTACCGGCGGTTGGCGGAGCTTGCGAGCGAGTGCCTCCTGGGCACTGCGCGCGAACCGTTGCGACGCAGCGCGTAGGCACGCAGGGCAGTACATAGAGACGTGCGCCCCAGCGTGAGTTGGCGTGTCCCAGAAGCGGCGCACGCCGTAGTGACTCAAGTCGCGCACGCGGCAACGCGCTGAAACACTTCGTAACACAAAAGCGCGGGAACTAGGCAACCGGGCGCCATCAGCGTTTGAATCGATGCCGGCCTGAAAAAAGGCCGGTTTTTTGCGCTTCTTTGGTGCGCGGCCCTGTCTTGTCGTCAACTCTCTCTGCTAGACTGCGCGCTGCCCCACGCGTCGAAGTTCCATGCGTCTCAAGCAAATCAAACTTGCCGGTTTCAAGTCCTTCGTCGACCCGACGTCGGTCAGTCTGCCATCGAATCTGTGTTCGGTTGTGGGCCCGAATGGCTGTGGAAAATCGAACATCATCGATGCGGTGCGCTGGGTCATGGGCGAGTCGTCCGCAAAGCAGCTGCGCGGCGAAGCCATCACAGACGTCATCTTCAACGGCTCGCGTACCCGCAAGCCAACGGCGCTCGCCAGCATCGAGCTACATTTCGATAACTCAGATGGCCGAATCGGTGGTGAATATGCCAGCTATGCCGAGATCGCGATCCGTCGGGAAGTCAGTCGCGACGCCCAGTCCACGTATTTCTTAAACGGTAGCAAGTGCCGTCGTCGCGATATCCAGGACATCTTTCTAGGCACCGGCTTCGGGCCGCGCAGTTACTCAATCATCGAGCAAGGCATGATCAGTCAGCTGGTCGAAGCCAAGCCTGAGGACCTGCGCACCTATCTCGAAGAAGCTGCAGGCATCTCCAAATACAAAGAGCGGCGCCGGGAGACGGAAAATCGGATTCGCCACACCCGCGAGAACCTGGATCGGCTGAACGATATCCGGGAAGAACTGGAGCGTCAGCTCAATCGGCTTGACCGGCAGGCAAAAGCCGCCGAGAAATACCGTGAGCTCAAGGCGGAAGAGCGCACCGTCAAAGCGCAGTTGCTTTGTCTGAATCTTGCCGCGCTTGAGACGACGCTGACCAACGAGCAGGAGACGATTACACGCTTCGAGCTCGATCTCGATGCTGCCAGGACTGAGCAGCAATCTATCGAGACAGACATAGAAAAGGCTCGCGCCGAACACGGCGATGCGAGCGAGCAATTCAATGCGGTGCAAGCCAGGTTCTACGAACTCGGTGGTGAGATCGCCAGAATTGAGGAAGCGATCAGCTACGCGGGTGAGCGGGTCAAACAACTCGAGCTCGACCTTGAATCCGTCAGCCAACGGCGCGAAGAAACCGGTGCCCAGCTGTCTATGGATGATCGTGAGATCGAACGCTTTACGCGCCGCGTTGCCGAACTTGCGCCGTTGGTTGCCAGCGCGCGAGAGGAGGACGAGCGTTTGTCCTTGTCTCTCGACGAAGCTGAGAAGGCGAGCGGTGCGCTCGCCAGTGAGTGGGATGCATTCAGCGCCGGGGTTGCTGGCCACGAACGAGCGGCGGAAGTTCAGGAATCTCGAATCGAGCATCTTGAGCAGCTGCTGCAGCGACTGCGCAGTCGTCTGGCCAGGCTCGACGAAGATCCGGTGCAGCTGGTGGCCTCCGACGGTGAAGATATCGCCGAGTTGGCCAGCCAGATCGATCAGAACGAAGGGCAGTTGAAGCAGGCTGAAATCGAGCTGGATGCGCTTGGTGCAGAGCTGGCTTCGGCGCGCGAAGACCTGCTGCTACGCGACCGCACGCTGGAAGATGCCCGCAGCGACGTGGCTGACCTGCGTCACGAGCTGGCGACCTTGCAGGCGCTGCAGGAAGCTGCGCTTGGTCAGGGTCAGTCGGTGTCTGACGAATGGCTGGCGGGCAATCAACTGGATTCAGCGGCTCGCCTGGGTGAATCGCTGTCCGTGGTTGCAGGCTGGGAGCGCGCCGTCGAGGTGGTTCTCGGCTCGTCGCTGCAAGCATTGCGCGTAACTGATATCGATAGCTTTGAGCAGTCGATCGCCAGCCTGCAGGGCGAAACACTGGCGTTATTCGAAGGCCGTCAGGCAACACGCAGTGGCGGTGACGGTCCTCTGCCAACCCTTGCCAGCTTCATCCGGGCGGACGATCTCGAGCTCGGCGGGCTACTGGACGGTCTTTACGCCGCTCAATCGCTCGGCGTCGCGCTCGCTCATCGGGCGTCTCTAGCCGCAGGCGAGAGCATCATCACGCGCGATGGGGTGTGGGTTGGCATTGACTGGTTGCGAGTCATGCCGGCAGATGCAGAAGATGGCGGCATTATCGAGCGAGCCCATGCCATCGAAACCTTGGTCGGCCAGGTTGAACAGGCCGAGCAGCAACTGGCTGAGTTTCAAGGTCACCTGAGCCTCGGCCGGGAGCGCGTGCGCGATTTAGAGCAACGGCGCGATGAGCTGCAGGGCAAAGCCAATGCAAGTACTCAGGCGCTGGGACAATTGCGGGCAGACCACGGCGTGCGTCGGGTGCGGCTTGAAGAGGCCGGTGCCCGCGCCGAACGCGAGCAAGCCGAGCGCGCAGAACTCAACGGCCAAATCGATACTGAGACTGCGAACCTGAATGAGGCGCGTCGTCTGTTGTCGCAAGCACGTGTCGCCCTCGAGGGCAGCCAGGCTGAACGCGAACGCCTGCAGGCAGCAAGACAAGCCAACGACGAGGCGTTGTCGGCCGCTCGATCGGCTGCTCGTACCGCTCGCGATGCTTTTCATGCAGCGAGTACCGAAGCCTCAGGCCTCGAATCCCGCTTGAGTGCGAGCCGCACTGCGCGTCAGCGTTTGGTTGACCAGCAGCAGGAACTGAGTGAGCGTGCTGGCCAGATCGAGCAGGGAATTGCCGATAGCTCCCAACCGTTGCCGGAACTAAAAGAATCGCTGGATGTGAAGCTTGCTGGCCGAGTTGCGGTAGAACAGGAACTCGCAGACGTACGAAGTGGCCTCGAGGCCAGTGAAAACAAGATCAGAACTTCGGAAGAAAACCGAAGAAAAGCGGAAGCGGCCCTGGCCGATATTCGTGAGCGACTGGAGCACCGACGCGTAGAGCGCCAGGGCCTCATCGTTCAACAGAGCAATCTGAAAGAGCAGATTGCTCAAACCGGACTGAGCGAAGCCGATGTGCGAGCGCAGATGCCAGAAGAGGCCGAAGAAGCCCAGTGGCAGCAGCAGCTCGATACGCTGGATCGACGTATCAGCCGGCTGGGTGCGATCAACCTCGCGGCCATTGACGAATTCAAGACGCAATCCGAGCGCAAGACCTATCTTGATCAGCAGCATGAAGACCTGGTCGAAGCGCTGGATACGTTGCAGAATGCGATAAGAAAAATCGATAAAGAAACCCGTTCGCGTTTCAAAGAAACCTTTGAAACGGTAAACGGTCACCTGAAGAGATTATTTCCGAAGGTGTTTGGCGGTGGACACGCCTACCTGGAACTCACCGGGGAGGATCTGCTCGATACCGGAGTCGCGCTCATGGCGCAGCCTCCGGGCAAACGAAATGCAAGCGTGCACCTGCTCTCTGGGGGAGAGAAGGCGATGACTGCAGTGGCATTGATATTCTCGATTTTCCAACTCAATCCGTCGCCGGTTTGCATGTTGGATGAGGTCGATGCGCCACTGGACGACTCGAACGTACAGCGTTTCGCGGATCTGATTAAGGAGATGTCATCAACAGTCCAGTTTGTTGTGATCACGCATAACAAGATCACGATGGAAATGGCCGACTACCTCATGGGCGTAACCATGCATGAGCCCGGGGTGTCGCGACTGGTCACTGTTGACGTCGAGGAAGCTGCGGCTATGGCTGCAGTCTAAGTCGATTCGACATCGATGCCTGCGGGATCGGTCCTAGCGAAGTGGCCGATTGCGCGGAGGTGGCGTCGTATCGAGTATCGGCCCTGGACAGGACAACTCCGCGTGAGCGCAGGCATGCAGTTTGCTGTGGCCTGCTCCAGGAATTCGCCAGACGGCGCGCATGTGCGAGGCCGTCAAGGAGCGCGTGTTGGATATCAAGACTTTAATTTTGCTGATCGGCGGTGGCGCGATTGCGGCGGTGTTAGCTCATGGCTTCTACCTCTCCTGGCGAGCCGGCCGAAACCAGCTACGTATGGACATACAGCCGGCGCCGTCCCAGCCCTTCGATGAAATGGAGCTGCTGAAGGCAGAACTGCCAACCGGCAAAGCCAGAATCAGACGCCTGCCACCAGAACAGGGAAGCCTCGACCTCGATGGGCAGGCGCCGCTGCTGATGGATAGTCATCAGTCACCGCTTACCGCAGGTGATGTCGATTCCGCCAACGATGAACTGGCGAGTGATGGCTCAACCGATCGTGTGGCTGACGTCACGATGCCTGACGAGCCGATCGTTGCTGACGATCGTAAGCCTCACGGGCGTCAAGCGCGCGCAGATAGCCGTCGCGAGGTAAAGAAAGCGCAAGCTCGCGAGGCGGCGAGTGATAGCCAGCGCAAGCGTCGACCAGCGGTCAAGCAGGAGCGGCAGGAAGAACCGACGGCGGATGCGGACGCGGAGCTGATCATCATCAATGTTCTCAATCGCGAAGGACGCAAGCTCTCCGGCAGCGAGCTTGTTGAATTGTTTCTCGCCGCGGGCCTGAAGTTTGGTGAGATGAATATCTACCATGCCCGGGACCCACTGACTCGCACTATCAAGTACAGCGTGGCAAATGCCGTGGAACCCGGCACTTTCGATCTGTCGTCGATGGATGACTTCGAAACACCTGGTGTGACGTTTTTCATGCATCTTCCGGGTGCCGAGCCGGCACTGGATGCGTTTGATCAAATGTTGCGAACGGCTGAGACCGTCGCACGTCGTCTAAACGCTGAATTGCGCGATGAGAATCAAAGCGTGATGACTCAACAAACCATTGCTCACTGCCGCAGTCGCATCACTGAGTTCTATCGAAAACGCATGTCCAAGCGCGCGGTCTGAGCCATTGCTGTTGTCGCGGGCTAGTTGATGAGTAGCTCATTCGACACGGTCGACGCGCGAATCGAGGCGTTGACGGCGGAGTTGAACTATCACATCCACCGCTATCACGGGCTCGATTCGCCTGAGATCTCGGACGCCCAATACGATGCGTTGTTCGATGAACTGGTGGCGTTAGAAACGGAGCACCCAGAGCTAAAACGAGACGACTCGCCGTCTCTGCGGGTTGGTGGTGACGTATTACCTGGTTTTGATACTGTCGTTCACCCCAAGCCAATGTTGTCGCTGGATAAGTGCACGAGCGAAGATGAGTTTCGAGCTTGGTTCGAGCGGTCCACGCAGCGGCTGGATGGTGCAGAGATCGCGCTCTTCGGCGAGCCGAAGATAGATGGAGTCGCCGTTGCGCTGACCTATGAGCAGGGCCTGCTGAAGCAAGCGGCCACGCGAGGTGATGGACAGCGAGGTGAGGATATCACCGCCAATGTCCGCACCATCGGCGCGGTTCCGTTACGTCTGTCGGGTGATGGCATTCCCGATCGAATTGAAGTTCGCGGTGAGATCTACATGCCACGAGCGGACTTCGACAAGTTCAACGAAGCGGCGATCGAACGCGGGGACAAACCCCTGATCAACCCGCGTAATGGCGCGGCGGGCTCCCTTCGACAACTCGATCCAAAGCTCACTGCTGCACGGCCGCTGTCCATGTTTTGTTACAGCGTGGGTTGGTACGAGGGAGGAGAACTGCCGGAACACCACAGCGAGGTTGTTGGTGCACTCGGTGACTGGGGGTTGCGGATCAATCCTGAGATACAGCGCTTGCCTGATGTCGCCGCTGCCCTCGATTACATCCAGACGATAGCGGCCCAGAGAGCGAGCCTGAACTACGACATCGATGGCGTCGTGTTGAAAGTTGATTCTCTCAGGCAGCAACGCAGCCTTGGCGCGGTAACGCGCAAACCGCGTTGGGCCATCGCCTTTAAGTATCCCGCGGAGGAAGCGACAACCGTTCTGACTAATGTCGAAGTTCAGGTTGGCCGGACCGGTGCGATCACCCCCGTTGCGCGGCTTGAACCGGTGTTTGTCGGTGGCGTTACCGTCAGCAACGCAACCCTGCATAACTTCGATGAAGTCGAGCGGCTGGATCTGCGGCTCGGCGATACCGTCATGATTCGGCGCGCCGGTGACGTCATTCCGCAGGTGATGGCGGTGATCGCGAGCAAACGCCCGGAAAATGCCTCGCCGTTTGCTGTACCTAGCGAGTGTCCGTCCTGTGGCAGCGCTATCGAGCGAGACAGTGAGGCGGTCGCACGCTGCAGCAACAACCCCCGCCTCTGTCCTGCTCAAACCAAAGAAGGCGTTCGTCACTTCGCGTCCCGCATTGCCATGGATATCGATGGGCTTGGCGACAAGTTGGTGGAGCAACTACTTGATGCCGGGCTGATACGCGATGCATCTGACCTCTACGACCGGGAGCGCCTGAATGAAAAGACTCTCGTTGAACTGGAACGCATTGGTGAGAAATCCGCGGAAAACCTGATCGGCGCGATTGATGCCAGCAAACAGCCAACGCTCGCGCGATTTCTCTTCGCTCTGGGTATTCGCGAGGTTGGCGAGGCTACGGCGGCAAATCTGGCCAGAGCGTTCGGCTCTGTTACCGGCTTGCAAGCTGCGGATCGTGATGCGCTTGAGGCGGTCGATGATGTTGGTCCTATCGTTGCCGGGCGCATAGCAGATTATTTTGCTGATCCGGACAACACCGCGTTCGTTGCTCGCCTTCTGGAGCTGGGGATCGAACCCGTTGCACCGTCCGGTCCCATCGCGGCCGAACTGCCTCTCGCGGGTCAGATCTGGGTACTTACTGGATCAATGACGACGCCCCGGCGTCAGGCAAAGGAGCTGCTGGAGCAGCTTGGGGCTAAAGTAAGCGGATCGGTTTCCAAGAAAACGTCGGTTGTTCTGGCCGGTGAAGATGCGGGTAGCAAACTGACGAAGGCGCAGAGCCTGGGACTGGAGATAGTTGACGAGCCAGCGTTTCTGGCGCTGCTTGCGGAGCACGGGCTCGATGCGTCCTAGCCGCCTGTCGGAATATTTCTTACTGCTCTTTTTTTCGTTGCTGCTGTTGGGTTGCGCGAGCAAACCGCCGTCTGACCCCAACAACCTATGCGAGATACTGCGCGAGAAAGACGATTGGTATGGAGATGCGAAACGGGCGCAGAAGCGCTGGGGTACGCCGATACCGATACTGCTCGCATTCGTACATCGGGAAAGCTCGTTTGTCGCCAATGCGAAACCGCCGCGAGGCAAGATTCTCTGGGTGATTCCTGGTCGCCGGCCCTCGTCGGCGTTTGGCTATGCTCAGGCAACCGATGAGACCTGGCAGGACTATAAGAAGGATCGTGGCGGCTGGTTCAAAGACCGGGACGATTTTCGTGATGCGATGGACTTCATCGGTTGGTACAACGACCGCAGTGCCAGAAAGCTCAAGATATCCAAGTCGGATGCGTATCGTCTGTACCTTGCCTACCACGAAGGCCACGGCGGGTACGCGCGCGGTAGCTATCAGAACAAGCCAAATGTACGACGATATGCGGAGATTGTTGCCGATCGCTCAGCGCGCTATAGCGCGCAGTTCGCCGTGTGCAAAGATGAGTTCGAACGTGGCTGGTGGCCGTTCTAGCTACTCGTTCTGCGAGCTCGCGTTCGATGCATTGGTGTCGCTGACCCAGGCAGATAGATCCGCGCCGCTCGGTTGCTGATACGCGCGCAGTTCAAACTCTCCCAGAATCGCGAGCAGATGATCGAACAGGTCTGCCTGAATGGATTCGAAGTCGTTCCAAGCAGTGGTGTTGGTAAAGCAGTAGATCTCGATTGGCAGGCCTTCCGGCGCAGGTTGCAGTTGGCGCACCAACAGAGTCATGTCCTTATGGATGTCGGGGTGATTGCGCAGGTAGTTAAAGACGTATGCTCTGAAAGTTCCAAGGTTCGTCAACCTGCGGGTATTAACTGCATCGTCCACAGGCAGATCGAGTGCTTTGTTGTAGTCAGCTAGTTCTTGCTCTTTGCGTGCGATGTAGTCATGCAGCAGCGCGAAACGCCGAAAGTGTTCAACTTCATCCCTCTCCAGAAAGCGAATGGACTGAAGATCGATCACCAGTGAGCGTTTGATTCGACGACCGCCGGACTCCGACATTCCCCGCCAGTTCTTAAACGAATCCGAAATCAGTTTGTGAGTGGGGATGGTGGTGATGGTTTTGTCCCAGTTCTGCACGCGAATGGTGTGCAGGGCAACGTCGATCACGTCGCCGTCGGCGTTGTACTGGGGCATCTCAATCCAGTCGCCTTTGCGCACCATGTCCAGACTCGACAGCTGCACGCTCGCCACGAAAGACAGGATCGTGTCTCGGAAAACCAGTAGCAGAACGGCCGTCAGGGCGCCGAAGCCGGAGAGCAGAATTAAAGGTGATTTGTCGAGCAGGGCGGAGATGACGAGGATGACGCCGAGGCAATAGAGAACGATCTTGCCGACCTGAATATAGCCTTTGATCGGCCGTCGTATCGCGTCGGCGCGCTGTTCGTAGATGGCGTTGGCGGCAGTCAGTAGTGCGCTAAGCGAGAGAATGACGATGAGAGCAGCGTAGGCGGCTGCCACGTTGGTCACGATGTTGACCAGCAGCTCTGGCAACCCCGGCACCACCGGTGTCCCGAGGTAAATCACCGCGGCCGGGAGCAGGTGTGCGACCTGTCTGACCACCCCGTGTTCGATGATCACATCATCCCAGGTCGCACGAGTCCGGCTGGCCAGGACGTGCACAATGCGCACCAGAATTCCTTTGGTAATAAGGTCAACGATCCAGGCCGTTACCAGCAAGCTGAGCAGCACGAGGGTTGGCCAGATAGCCGGATGGATGGCATCGAGCTGGGCGGTGAGGGATTCAAACACGTTCAGTATTCCCGATAGAGCAGACGACATGGGCACCCGAAAAAAGCGTCGAAATCGTTTTGCCTGGGCGCGCCTGCATTGTATCGTCCGCGCCCGCTCGACCCCAGCCAGAAGGCCTATGATTGTTCGAGCACAGGAGTTGCAACATGAGCGAGACGCTTCCAGAGATTGGCTGGCGGGAATGGCTTGCATTGCCGGATCTCGGGATCGACGCAATCAAAGCCAAGATCGATACCGGCGCGCGCACATCGGCACTGCATGCCTTCGAGGTACAGCCAAGCGCGGACGGGCGGATAGTTCGATTTGCTATGCATCCGGAACAGCGTGCTACGGACACCGTGATCTGGTGCGAATCTGCTGTGGTAGACCGGCGGGTTGTGCGCGACTCCGGTGGTCACGAAGAAGAGCGTTTTGTCATCGCCACGCAGGTTGCTCTCGGAGGTGCGTGCTACGCTTGCGAAGTCACGCTAACCGATCGCGACAGCATGGGATTTCGCATGCTGTTGGGGCGTACGGCCCTCGCTGGGCGCTACGTCGTCAATTCCGCACGTTCCTATTGCTTGAGTGAGGCTCCGAAATGAATATCGCGATCCTGTCTAGAAATCGAAAGCTCTACTCCACCCGACGACTGATGGAAGCTGCTGCAGATCGAGGCCACAAGGTGCGTGTGCTCGATCATCTGCGTTGCTTCATGGATATCACCTCTGACAAACCCAGCCTGCACTATCGGGATGAAGAGTTTGATTCCGAGAGTTTTGATGCGGTGATTCCGCGAATCGGCGCCAGCGTTACGTTCTACGGTTGTTCGGTGGTTCGCCAGTTCGAGATGATGGGCGTTTACGGGGTCAACGAATCAGTTGCGATATCGCGCTCACGCGACAAGCTCCGTTCGCTGCAGCTGCTTTCACGCAAAGGCCTCGGAATTCCCGCGACAGCGTTTGCCCATTCGCCAGATGACGTGCCAGGCCTGATTCGTGAAGTGGGTGGTGCGCCGCTCGTAATCAAGCTCCTGGAAGGCACCCAGGGCATCGGTGTCGTACTGGCGGAGACTCGCAAGGCCGCAGAAAGCGTCATCGAAGCCTTCATGGGTCTGCACAGCAATATTCTTGTGCAGGAGTTCATTGAAGAGGCCAAAGGCAGTGATATTCGCTGCCTGGTGGTGGGCGGCAAGGTTATTGCCGCGATGCAGCGAACCGCGCCAGAAGGCGAGTTTCGCTCCAATCTTCACCGGGGTGGCACTGCAGAGCTCGTTCGCCTGTCGGCAGCGGAGCGCGCGACCGCGGTGGCGGCTGCGAAAGCGATGGGTCTCAATGTCTGTGGGGTGGATTTGCTCAGGTCCAGCCGAGGGCCCCTGATCATGGAAGTTAACTCATCACCCGGGCTCGAAGGGATAGAGGCTGCCACCGGGAAAGACGTGGCGGGGATGATCATTGGGTTTATCGAGTCCAACGCCAAGCCGAACCGAACGCGAACGAGGGGTAAGGGCTAAGAATGGGGGCTAGTTAGTTCTGGGGACAGGTCCAAGTGCCAGGTCCAACGCGTCGTAGCTAGTACCTTCGACGAATTGGACCTGGCACTTGGTCCTGTCCCCATTCTTGTGGGCCAGCTGGCACGACGGCATTGGACCTGGCACTTGGACCTGTCCCCTAGCTAGTCCCCACTCCTCCGTCCCCCAATTTCCTAGGGTGATCACATGAGCAAAGTGTTGATTTTTGATCTCGGCGGCGTGCTCATCGAGAACGCTATGTTCGAAGAATTTCCGAAGATGACGGCCGAGCGACTGTCGGGAAACGCGCTGAAGGCCAGGCTTCTCCAATCGCCCGCCTTCCGGCAGTTTGAGCTCGGGCAATGTTCTACGGACGAGTTTGCCGCTGCCATGTTGGAGGAGTTTGCTTTGAACGTTAGCGAGCAGGAATTCGTAGCAGCATTCTCAGGTTGGCCGTCAGGGTTTTCCGCCGGCGCTGTAGAGCTTCTTGGCGAACTCCGCAATCGACACACGGTGTGCTGTTTGAGTAACTCGAACGAGCTGCACTGGACCGATCGTGTCACGTCACATTTCGACCGCTCGTACTCGTCGCACCAGCTCAACATGATCAAACCAGATGCGAACGTGTTCGAGTTCGTGACGTCTGATCTAGGCTGTCGCCCTCACGACATCATCTATTTCGATGATGCTCAGCTGAATGTAGATGCAGCATGCGACTACGGCTGGGACGCGCACCTAGCCGATGGCTACGAGGGGTTGCTGCGAGTGCTCGACGAAATTGGCATCGCGTAGCGTTGAGTAGTTTCGGGGACAGGTCCAAGTGCCAGGTCCAAGTCGTCGGTCCGCTGAGTCCAACCCTATACGGTACTCGCTACGACGCGTTGCACTTGGCACTGGGACCTGTCCCCACTCCTCTTGCCAGCCTAACGGCGTTGGACCTGGCACTTGGACCTGTCCCCATGCTCCCCGAGCCTCATTCGTGGCTCAACTCACCGGCTCGCAGAATCGGTGCAACGGTGTCACGCCAGATATCGTAGCCGCGCTGATTCATATGCAGCATGTCGGAGACGAACAACGCTTCGTTCGGCGTCCCGTCGGCATTGAGCATGGGCGTTGCCACGTCGATGTAGGTTATGCGCTCATCTGCGTTTGCCAGCTTCGCAAGCCGCTCATTCACTGCGACCATAGCAGGCCACATGGCAAGCCTTGCGATGCTGGGTTTCGCTGAGAGTACGTAGATGCGAACGGCATCGTCCTGCGCGTGAATGCGTTCGAATGCGCGTGTGAATGTGGCAATGATCGTATCGGTGTCCACACCCTGGGCAACATCGTTGTCACCTTCGTACAGCAGCACGGCGCGAGGCTTGTGATTCAGCACCAGCGTGTCGAGGTGGTGCAGGACGTCGTTCATGTTGCTGCCACCGAAACCACGGGAGATGATCGTTAGCGGCGCCAGGTCTTCCTCTATTCGGTTGTCCCAGAATCGCATACTGGAACTGCCGGTCGCGACGATAGCACCGTGCTGCGGCCCGATGATCTCATCTTCAAGTGCGAAGCCCCGGATTGTCGCATCCCACAGCTTAGGGTCAGGATATTCGGCGGCGCATGCGCTCTGAGCCAGCAACATTGCCAGCGCGAAGATGATGGTTATCGTTCGGGTAATCATAGACGTTCAGGCCCTCGGGTTTGCGCACGTCGGACATTATCGTCGCTCATGCCAGTCTATCGCTCGGATCGGGTTCGTACAGTGGATCCCGCTCCACCTCAGAGCCAAGCGCGGTTATCTCATCCTCGACGGCGCCCGGCTCGCCAAATCGGGCGATGTGAAAAATCGCATCGCCTTCGTTGACGAGGGGTAATCGGTGCACGCAAATGACAATGCCATCCTGAGGCGCTGTCACCAGCGTTTCTTCCGAGGCCACAGGAGAGCTGATCACACCCAGCGTATCTCCTTTGCGGACACGAGCACCCAACTCGACAAGGGTGCGGAACATGCCGTCGCTGGTTGCTCGCAGCCAACTGGTGGAACGGGCGACGAAGGGCTCGGCTGTGGTCCTGGGTTTACGACCGGCCAGCATATTCAGCTGGCGCATGACGTTGGTGATGCCGCGAACGCCGGTCACGATGCAGTGCTCATCCAATCGCAGCGCCTCGCCCGCTTCGTACGTGATGATCGGAATCCCTACAACGTTTGCCTCACGGCGCAGGCTGCGCTCGATTTCACCGGAGTTCACAATGACGGGTATCGAGAAGCCTTGAGCAAGCTCCGGGACTCCGGGTGAATCAAGCGCCGCGCGAATCTGTGGCAGGTTGTCTCGATGTACGGCGCCGGTGTGCAGATCGATGCCGTGGCTGCAGTGCCTGACCACCTCGTTGAAGAACAGATACGCCATGCGGGAGGCGATTGAGCCGGTTTCGCTACCGGGGAAACATCGGTTGAGATCGCGCCGGTCTGGTAGATATCGCGACTGGTGGATGAAGCCGAACAGGTTCACGATGGGCGCCAGAACCAGGGTTCCGCGCAATCGCTCCAGAGACTTCAGTTGTCGCAGGCGGCGAATGATCTCGATGCCGTTGAGTTCATCGCCGTGGATCGCTGCGCTGATCAGAAGCGTGGGGCCGGCCCGCCGCCCGTTGATTACCTCGATAGGCATTTCGAGTGGTGTGTGGGTATAAAGCTGCGCGGCTGGCAGATTGAACTGAAGGCGCTCACCCGGCGCAATCGTATGCCCGGCGATATGGAATTCGGTGTTCGATGCCGAGCCTTTGCTGATGCTCATGATTGCCTCGTAAAACCCAGGTGCTTGGGCGAGGGACAGCATACAATTGCGGCTCCCGTATCACCTACATCATTTGATGCTGCGATATCTGGCGAGCCAACGGGAATTGGCCGCTCAGGGCAGCACTGGACCCACTATGGCAAAGCAGCACTCCGCAGAAGCAGCCAGCGTTGTTGGCAACGAGACGCCGAAGCCGCTGATGAGCTACCGCAAATACTGGGCAAAACGGCTAACGCCTGCCCCGGTATTGCCGATGACTCGCGCGGAAATGGATGCGCTTGGCTGGGATAGCTGCGACATCATCTTAGTGACGGGGGACGCCTACGTTGATCACCCGAGCTTCGGCATGGCCATTGTTGGCCGCGCGCTGGAAGCCCAGGGCTTTCGTGTCGGCATCATTGCTCAGCCCAAGTGGGACAGCGTGGATGCGTTCATGGAGCTAGGCGCGCCGAATCTGTTCTTTGGCGTGACGGCGGGCAATATGGATTCGATGGTGAACCGTTACACCTCGGATCGAAAAGTTCGATCAGATGATGCGTATACGCCCGGCGGCATGGGAGGCAGTCGGCCAGATCGCAGCGTTATCGTCTACGCCAACAAGCTTCGCGAGGCGTATTCCGGTGTGAGTATCGTGGTGGGCGGCATCGAAGCCAGCCTGCGGCGAATTGCGCACTATGACTACTGGTCAGAGAAGGTGCGGCGCTCGGTGCTGCTGGATTCCAAAGCGGACATGCTGGTTTTCGGCAACGGCGAACGGCAGATCACTGACATTGCCCATCGTATGGCAGCAGGTGAAGCGCTCGCCGATATGACCGACATCCGCGGTACGGCATTCAAGCGCAAGGCGACCCCGGATGGCTGGATCGAAGTAGATTCCACCCACCTGGATACGCCGGGCAAGCTCAATCCTCCGGAGGATCCTTATCAGATGGGTCCATCCGATGAGGACCGGGCGCAAAGCGGCGAACGAGCACGGGAAGACGACGTCCAGGTAGTGCGATTTGTTCGTGACGTTCCGTCTGAACAACGAGCCACCTCGGTTATTCGGCTGCCGTCCTATGCCAGCGTCAAAGACGATGCGGTGTTGTATGCGCACGCCTCCCGCATACTGCATATCGAATCCAACCCACATAACGCACGGCCACTGGTGCAAAGTCACGGCTTTGTGGATGTCTGGATCAACCCGCCGCCGCTGCCGCTCAGCACCAAAGAAATGGATGCGGTTTACGAGCAGCCATACACGCGCCTGCCTCATCCCAGCTACGGTGATGCAAAGATTCCAGCCTACGAGATGATTCGCTTCTCAGTGGCGATCCAGCGCGGCTGTTTTGGTGGCTGTACGTTCTGCTCAATCACAGAGCACGAAGGCCGGATCATTCAGAGCCGTTCGGAAGAATCGATCCTTCGGGAAGTCGAAGATATTCGTGATCGGGTCCCTGGGTTCACTGGTGTTATCTCAGATCTCGGCGGCCCGACCGCCAACATGTATCGCCTGGCGTGCAAGAGTAAAGAGGTGGAGGCGGCGTGCCGGCGGCCATCCTGTGTGTATCCCGCAGTGTGTCCGAACTTGAACACAGACCATTCGCCGTTGATCAATCTATATCGTAAGACGCGGGAGCTGCCAGGCATCAAGAAGGTGCTGATCGCCTCGGGCGTTCGCTACGATCTGGCTATCGAATCGCCCGAGTATGTGAAAGAGCTAGCCACGCATCACACCGGCGGCTATCTCAAAATCGCCCCGGAAGCACTATCCGACGGTCCGCTGTCAAAAATGATGAAGCCCGGCATGGGCACGTACTACAAATTCAAAGAGCTGTTTGATCGTTTCTCCAAGGAAGCAGGCAAAGAGCAGTATCTGATTCCCTACTTCATCGCGGCTCATCCCGGGACGACGGATGAGGATATGTTGGAACTCGCACTGTGGCTGAAGGGCAATGGTTTTCGCGCGGATCAGGTGCAAGCGTTTTTGCCCGGGCCCATGGCGACTGCCACGGCCATGTATCGCAGTGGCGTAAACCCGCTACGCAAAGTATCTCGAGATAGCGAAGCGGTCTATGTGCCAAAAGGCGCGCGCCAACGACGGCTGCACAAGGCATTTCTGCGTTATCACGATGCAAACAACTGGCCCTTGCTGCGTGAGGCGCTGGTGCAGATGGGCCGAGAAGATCTTATTGGCAACAGCAAAAAGCACCTGGTGCCGACTTATCAGCCAGCTGGTACAGGACGTACTCAGCCAGCTGGTACAGGACGTACTCAGCCAGCTGGTACAGGACGTACTCAGCCAGCAGGGACCGGTGGCGCGGATGCGCGCCGCGAGAACGCCGCCAAGCGTTCGGGTCAGCAGGGCGGCCGGCCTTTCCGAACTCAGCACGTGCGCGTGGATGACACGAGTCAATCCGCTGGCAAATCGTCGAAGCGGCGTCCAAAAAAAGCCCGCCCTGGGGGTAAGGCACCTCGCAGGCCTATCCGCCGTGGTCCGAAGCGCTGACGCTCCAGAGCTAGCTTAGTTTCGTTCAACCGCGCGCACCCGGTAGATGCTCCCTGCCTGATCATCGGAGATCAATAGATCGCCGTTCGGCAGTGGCAGTACATCGTTCGGACGTCCAAGCGCCTTCTGGTCGTCGAGGAATCCGGTTACGAACGGCTCAATGGTGCGCGAGCCGTCGGCGCCGGCAATGGCGACGGTCACCTGATGGCCGACTTTTTCTGTCCGGTTCCAGGAACCACGCTCAGCAATGAACAGCGCGTCTTTGAAGCGCTCACCGAACGCCGAATGGGTATAAAACGCGATGCCGATTGCCGCGCTGTGTGCCTGGATGGTCAGCCGCGGCTTGGTGATCTTCTCCGTGGCCATACCGCCGCCAAATTCCGGATCGACAACATCATGGCCGTGCAGGAATGGGTAGCCGAAGTGCAGTCCGGCCTCGCTGGCAACGTTGATTTCCTCCGGTGGCGTGTCGTCTCCCAGCCAGTCGCGGCCGTTGTCCGAGAACCACAGCTCGCCACTGTCCGGGTGAAAATCGAAACCAACCGAGTTGCGCACACCGTGGGCATAGATCTCAGTCGTGCCCGTGTCCGGGTCCATTCGCAGGATGCTTGCGAATCTCGGGTCATCCGACAAGCAGATGTTGCATGGCGCTCCCACCGGCACGAATAGTGCGCCATCCGGCGCGAAACGTAAGTACTTCCAGCCGTGGTGGGTCTCGTCAGGCAACTCGGCGGTGATCAGGCTTGGCGCTGCGTTGCTGTACTTTTCATGAACGTTATCGAAGCGAAGTACTCGATCAAGCGCTGCGACGAACAGGCTGTCGCCGCGCAGGGCAACGCCGGAGGGCAACTTCATGTTCTCGCCGAGCACGTGCACCGCCGCCGGCTCCTGCCGGGTATCGACGGCGTACACTCGGCCATCACCACCACGTAGTGAGCCGACGAATAGCAAGCCGGACTCGTGCCAGGCCATCTGTCGAGCACCAGGTACTGAGTCAGTCAGCAACTCGATGCGGAAACCATCAGGTACGCTCAGGTGATCGATTTCGGCGTGTGCCGTCGTACTGACGATCAACGCGTAGGCGGCGATCAAAGAAGTGAGAAGACGTCGCTTGGTCATGGCTTTAGGCCCTTAGCTCATCGTTGCGCATCGAGTGCGCTTGTTCGTACGCCTGCGCAGGGCAAGCACTGCTGGCTTGGCCTCACCGCTTTGGCTACAGTGCCGCGGTGGCCGTACCAGAAAAACTCAAAACCGACATCCAGCAGGCATATACCAGCTGGCTGGGTAGTCGTCAGTTTAAACCCCGGCGCGGTCAACGGGAGATGATTGCCGCTGTTGCTCGCACTATTGCCGGTGAGGAGCCAAGGGCGCTTGTGGTTGAAGCTGGCACCGGCACGGGCAAAACGGTGGGCTACACGCTGCCGGCATCTGTGATCGCTTCGTCTCTCGGCAAGACGCTGGTTATCGCCACCGCCACGGTCGCGCTGCAGGAGCAGGTTGCGTATCGCGATCTGCCGGATCTTCTGCGCCACTCCAGCCTGGATTTCTCCATGCAACTCGCCAAGGGCAGGGGGCGGTACGTTTGTGTGAAACGGCTGGACGACCAGGTCAGTGGCACGGTGAGTGCGGGTCTTGCCCTGTTCGAAGAGGAGTCCGGTGCAGCAGGAGGGGCAGATTTCGACGCGCTTCTCGCGGCGTTTGCTGATGGTTCCTGGGATGGCGAAATCGATACCTGGGATGCTGGGATCGATTCGGATTCCTGGCGCCAGATAACAACGGACCATCGCGGCTGCACCAATAGCCGTTGCACATTCTTCGCCCAATGCCCGTTTTTCAACGCCCGACGCGGTCTTGAAAGTAGCGACGTCGTCATCGCGAATCATGACCTTGTGTTGTCAGACCTGAGCCTCGGCGGCGGAGTGGTGCTGCCGCCGCCGGAGGATGTGATCTACGTATTCGACGAGGCGCATCATCTGGCGGACAAGACTCAGCGCCACTTCAGTGCTCGCATGCGGGTTGCGAGCACAGCCAACTGGCTGGATACGGCGGCCGCCGCAATCGGCACGCTGACCCAGCGCTTCGAACGGCCGCAGGAACTGGTGACGATTGCCCAACGCCTGTCCGATGACGTGAGCTCCATTGGCTCGACGCTCGAAACTCTGCGAGGTCAGGTCAACGAGCTGACCTTCGAGGCCCGGGACGACGACAATGAGATGGCGCGCCTGCCGATGGGCGAGGTGCCGTCCGAGATCGCTCGCACCGCGTTGGAGGCACACACATTGATGACTCCATTCGTGCGCGCGTTGGACAGCGTGCAGGATATGCTCAGAGAGGTCATCGATGGTCAGCGGAGCTGGCAGCCTGCCCATGAGGCCGAGGACTATCTGGCTCCGGTTGCCCAGCTGGCTAATCGCGGAGAGTCGGCGCTAACTCTGCTGCAGAACTACGGTAGCCATAGCACCGGACATTACGCACGCTGGGTGAATCGAACGAGCATGGATCTGGAGATGATCAGCGCGCCTCTGTTGCCTGGCACTCTGCTCGATAGCGTGCTTTGGAAGCAGGCTTATGCGGTGATTGCGACCTCGGCGACGCTGACAGCGGGCGGTCGATTTGACCGATTTCTGAAGGCGACCGGCGCACCGGAAGACACGGTCAGCCTGCGTATTCCGAGCCCCTTTCACTATTCCGAGATTGCCGTGCTATCTCTGCCGGCCATGCAGTCAGACCCACGGGATGCAGATGCGCACACTCGCGAGATTGCTGACATGCTACCGAATCTTCTGAACCTGGAGCGCTCGGGCCTGATTCTGTTTACTTCCTGGCGGCAGCTGCGAGCCGTGCGCGACCTGCTGCCAGCCACCTGTCGGGGCAATCTCAGTTTCCAGGACGAAGGCTCTAAGCAGGCGTTGATCGAAGGCCATCGCGCCAGCGTCAAAGCCGGCAAACGATCCTATCTTGCCGGTGTTGCGAGCTTCTCTGAAGGCCTCGACCTGCCGGATGATGAGTGTCGTCACGTGATTATTGCCAAGGTGCCGTTTTCCGTGCCGGACGACCCGCTCGACAAAGCGGCGGCTGAGTGGATAGAGGCGGAAGGCGGCAACGCTTTTATGGAGATGAGTCTGCCCGATGCGGCGTTGCGCCTGGTCCAGGCCTGCGGTCGATTGATTCGGCACGAGAATGACCACGGCCGTATTACGCTACTAGACAAGCGGGTAAGCACAGCGCGCTATGGTCAGTTTCTCATCGACTCTCTGCCACCATTTCGTCTCGAGGTGGGTTGAGCGCTCGACCCCATCCGCGAGCACTGGCTACCGCCGGGTTCACCCCTGGGTCTGGTTAGACGTTGCGCGAACCCTCAGCATTTCCTGGATCAGTGCGCTTCGATCAATGGGTTTGCTGGCGTATCCGCTCATGCCGGCGGCGAGCAGCCGTTTGCGATCCTCGCTCATGGCATCAGCCGTTAGCGCGATCACCGGAGCGTCTCGCCAGGGTTCCTTGCTGGCTCGTATCTGTTTGATCGTCTCCATGCCATCCATCACCGGCATGTGAACGTCCAGTAGAATGAGGTCGTAGCTTGCTTGCGCCAGGTAGTCCAGACACTCACGACCGTTGGTCGCTTCGTCAAAGTGCATGTCCAGCGCTTTCAGGTGTCCCTTCACCACCAGCCGATTGACATGGTTATCCTCCACGATGAGTGTGCGCAAACCCTTAAGCGCATTGGCATCAGAATGTGAACCACACGTGTCATCGTCTTTTTTCGCAGGCGGCGCGATCGGTTTTGCACGAAGTGTTAGCGAGAACGTCGTTCCCTCACCGGGCTGGCTCTCAACGGTAATACCGCCGCCCATCAGCTCCGCCAGTTGCCGGCTGATCGCGAGTCCAAGCCCGGTACCACCGAAGCGGCGTGTAATGGAGCTGTCAGCCTGCTCGAACGGCGTAAATAGACGGCCGAGCTTTTCTGAACTTATACCGATGCCGGTGTCCGCCACGTCGAACACCAGAACTGCATGTTCGTCGTCTTCGCCAGGCACTCGCGACACTCGAACGGTCACAGTGCCACTATCGGTGAACTTGATCGCGTTCGAAATCATATTAGACAGGCACTGGCGGGTTCGAAGCTCGTCGAGCAACAGATGTTCAGGCAATTCGCTATCTGCGTCCACCACGATCTCGAATGCCAGATCTTTGTTACTGGCAGCGGGTCGCCACAGGCTGCGCAGATCTTCGATCAGGCTCGGTAGGTGGCTGGGCTCCGGCACGATATCCAGTTTGCCAGCCTCGACTTTGGACAGATCAATAACATCGTTCAGCAACGACATCAGGTTGCGACCGGACGACAGGATCGTGCGCACCTGTTTGCGCTGGTCCACCGACAGCTCGGTCTCATCCAGAAACTCAGCCATGCCCAGAATCGCGTTCAGCGGCGTTCGGACTTCGTGGCTGGTGTTGGCCAGAAATTCTGACTTCGACTGGTCAGCGTTCTCAGCGAGCGTCTTCGCCTTTTCAAGTTCTACTGTTCGTTCACGTACTGCCCGTTCGAGGTTTTCCCTACGCAGGTTGAGCGTTTTAATCAGACTGTTCTGATGATCGACCGTTGCGTGTAGCAGATGTCCACCCGCGAGCACGGTAATGAGAAAAAGCTGTGTTTCGAGCAGAGTCTGGTTGGAGAAATTCAACACTTGGGTTGCCAGCGTCAGGCTGGACAGTCCGATGATCGACAGCGCTGCGTACACAGGGATCGTCAGCCGCCGCATGCTGACCCACAGGATGACCGGTGCGCTCAACAGGAGCATCTTTGCAGACGCGGAAACGAGGGGTAGCTGCCACCAGGTGAAGAATGCGAGCACTCCGGCAAGCGCCAATGCGATGATGGGTTCGCGGCTGCGTAACAAAGACGACAGGACGAAGTCCCGGCGTTCGCTGATCGCAAAGAGTAGCGGGGCGGTGAGTAGTACGCCGGCAACATCGGAGATGAACCAGCGTGCACCCAGCAGCCACGCATCCGCACCACGAAGGCCAAGCACGATAGCGAGTTCGGTTGCTCCGATGACAGTTGAGACGGCGGACCATATCAACCCCCCAGCCACCACTAGCCAAAGCAGATTGGCGGCGGCGTGCTCGGAGCCGGCGCGCAACCGGTTTCTGATCGCCCCAGCCGCGAGCCAGGCCGCGACCGTGTTGCCTAAGGAGGCTAGCAGGTTGTTGTAGTCCAGTTCGAGCAGTCCGTAGCCATAGAAGGCCAGGAAGATCGGCAGCAGGCTGATCCAACCGTAGCGCCAGGCCATCCACAGCGTTATGCCGGCCGCGGGCCAAAGCGCGACAACCATGTTAGAAGTGATGCCGATTTTGGATGCGTAGTAGGTCGCCGCGTAGACCGCAATAAAACAGCCCAACAGGTGCAATACCAGGGCGTAGCCGCGCACCGGCGTCGGTTGTATCAGTGTGGGCTCTGTTGCTGGCATCAAGGCTTGGGGTGTGTAGCGTTAGCTTAAGCCTAGGCCGCAAATGCCCGGTGTGCAGGCGGAATTTCAGGCTGCTGGCGTCTCGGCGTCCACAAGCTTTGAGGGATTGCCGCTGTCCCGCACGCAGTTATGCCAGTGCTGAAGTAGGGCCTCTGCCACTGGTGCTCCGATCCGATGCTCATCGAAGCTCAGGTCCAATATTAATTGGCCGCCCTGTATCGAGACTTCAGCATAGAGCTCATAACATGCGCGATTTTCCGGCGCAGATGTTTGAATGGATGGAGGGGCAAGCGTAACGCTGGCACCGAAGGTGTCTGCGAGAGCGGTGTCGATGCGACTGACGTAGTTGTAGAAGACCTTTGGTTCGGGCCTGCTCGTTAGCGATTCGTGGGCGGCGATGTAGCGCAGCATGCCGTAGTGGAGGCCGCGCGAGGGGACGCTGCGAAGGCTTTGCCTGACGGCCGACCCAAGATCAGCTGAGTTCAGTTCGATCGCCAGGGGGTAGACGGTGTTTACCTCGCCCACGGTGCGCAGCAGGGATATGTCGTCGAACATCTTGTCCCGACCGACCCCACACGTATTGAACACGAGCCTAGATCGCTTAGTTGCCTGGGCAAACGCAGTTGCAAATGCGGTGAGAGAAAGCTCGTGCAGACCTGTGCCGAGGCTGGCGTCGGCCAGGCGGGTGAGCGCGCTGGTTTCGCTGACAGACAGGCTTGCTGTGATGCTGCGCATATCTGCCTCGGTCGCGTTTGCCGGGTGAGCGCGATCAACAAGTGGCTCTGCAGCATCACGAAGTTGCTCCTCCCAGAAAGGCAGCTCATCGGTATGCCAGAGGCTGTCTATCTCCGCATGCAACCGTTTGGACCAGGCTCCCAATGACGATGTTCTGGCGGGCATACGTGCAGGGCGTCGACTTAGCGCCGCGGTATAGCCAGCCATCAGATCTTCCAGCAGCACCTGGCAGGAGCGCATATCAATGAGCAAGTGGTGGCAGACCAGGACGACTCTGGATCGGGTCTCATCGTCCAGCACCAGCAGTTTGATCAACGGTGGCGTAGCGAGGTCAAAACCGGCGTTGGCCTCATTCAGCAGCCGCTTGTACTCCGTTTCGCGACCAGCTTCGTCGACTTCAGTCAGATCAGTCACGCAGACCTGCGTATCGATGCGCTCGGCAGGGTGGTAAGTAAACGTTGGCGGCTGGGCTTTCGTATCGAAGGAGATACGAAGGCCATCATGGTGCTCAACAACGGCTTTGTAGGCTTGCTGGAGTGCATCGATATCAAGATGCCGGTTGAATTCGACTTCGATGCAACGGTTCCAATGCGCCGGCTTTGCGAAGCCATCACTGAGCAATTTTCTCTGCCGCGGCAACGTCGGATACGTGCCTGTCTCGGGCATTTGCGCGATCTGCAGATCCGATGTTGCACGCACCAGAGGCTCCGCCAGCGCAATGGTTGGGTGATCGAAGAGTTCATGCACTTCGAGAAAACAGCCGCGTTCTTCCAAAGCGCAGGCGAGTGAAATGAGCATCAAGCTGTCACCGCCAAGCTCGAAGAAACTCGAATGCAGACCAATGTCGTTCAATGGCAGGTTGAGCGTTTGCGCCCACGCCTGCGCCATGAGTTTCTGGCGCGGACTGGTGGGCTTTTCGCCCGCCGTGTTACTGCGCGTGTCAATCCCTGCCGGGAGTTTGGCGCGTTCGAGTTTGCCGCTCGCAAGTCTGGGAATGTGACTGAGCCTCACAATGCGGTTGGGCACCATATAGTCGGGTAGACGCTCTCGAGCGTGCGCGATGAGTTCGTCACTCAGCTCGCTGGTACTCCCATCGTCATGCGCAGTGACGTAGGCGACTAATTGATCTGCCCCTGTATGCTCGTGTTTCTGAACCAACACGGCGACATCAGTGATGCTGGTGTGTTCGTGCAGCGCGGTAGCGATATCCCCCAATTCGATTCGGAATCCTCGCAGTTTCACCTGGGCATCGATTCTGCCGACGTAGTCGATCCTGCCATCGGGTAGCAATCGTGCGAGGTCCCCGGTTCGGTACAGCAGTCCCGCACCGTACGGGTTGTCGACGAAACGTTCATCTGTGAGTTGCGCATCGCCAACATAGCCCTTCGCCAGGCCCGGACCACCAATGCAGAGTTCGCCGACAACGCCAAATGGCTGTGCTGCGAGCGCTGCATTGACGACGACAACGTGGGTATTTGCGATAGCGCGGCCAATGGTCACGATGTCATCCAACGGAGCGCACTTGTCGGCCGTGGCGTAGATCGTGGCCTCTGTTGGTCCGTAGACGTTGTAGAGGTCTCCGCTGGCAACCGCGTAAAACCGGCTGACGAGCCGTTGGGGCAGCGCCTCACCGGCTGCGAGCACCTGTCGCAGGCTGTCCAGTGACGCTGGGGTCGGCGCCTCCAGCAAAGCGCTGAGCGCGCTGGGTACGATGGTTAACGTGTCCACTTTCGCGTCAGCGATACGTGTGCGCAGATAGCGCGCATCTCTCGCCCTGGCTGCATCAGTCAGGACAAGAGTCGCGCCACTCACCAATGGCCATAGCATTTCCGCAACCGATACATCGAACGCATAGCTCGTGTTGGCGAGCATGCGGCAGCCCGGCTGCATCGAGAACGTATGGCTCAGCCATGCCAGTCGGTGGGCAACTGCGTCCTGCGTTACTTCGACGCCTTTCGGCGTGCCGGTGGAGCCAGACGTAAAGATAACGTAGGCGGAGCTGGCAGGATCGATGGTGCGTGTTGGGGGTGATCTGTGTTCGCCAGCCACAACCAAGCTCTGCCGGCGGGCGAACGCTGGCAGCAATGTACGCTCGCAGTCGTCGCACCGGATCGCTTCAAGGAGCTGTTCATCGTCACAATAAATGGCTGCAGGTTGCGCACTATCGAGGATTGCCTGGATACGCCGTGTGGGAAGCGCCGGATCTATCGGTACGTAGGCAATGCCATTGGTCAGCGCAGAAACAATGCTGGCGATCTGCCAGGCGCGGTCTCGCAGCAGTAGAGCAACGCGGCCACCATGTTGCGGCAGAAGCGTACCGAGTACCGTGGTGATTTCCTGCAATTGCTCGTAGCGGACTGGCTCAAAGTCGCCGTCGAGTAACAATGCTGGCTGTTCGCCATGCACGTTAAAACTGTGGCTTAGAGCCGCGCCGGGACAGGAGTGAGTCAGGCTCAGTGAGGGGCCTCGGCCGGCGTTCAGAACTGCGTCGATTTCGCCTTGTTCCATCAATGCGATGTCGTTGATAGGTGCTGACGGTTCTGCATCCATAGCAGTGATCAGCGCAAGCATATGTCGCTCCATCTGATCAATTTCGCCGTCACTGAATGCTGATTCCCGATACTCGAGCCAGATTCCGATAGGCCCCTCGGTCACCTCATACATGAAGGACAAATCGTCGCGTACTTCGATCAATTCGTTGTCCAGCGGTTCACACGTCACGTTGGCGAGGTTCAAGCCCTCAAAGCGTGAAACCGTTTGCCCCATAGAGACGTTTGTCAGACGGCCGTCGAAGGTACTGTCCACCGCCCGTTTCGCTTTGACGATGTCCAGGGATGGCAGGTGTTGATGTTTCTTGTCCGCCCGTCGGGCCTTGCCGATGCGAGCGATAAGCTCCGCGAAACTCGGATTGCCGGAGACGTCAATCCTCAGGGGAATGACGTTTACGTAGAAGCCAAAAGCCTCACGGTAGCCCCGTGGCCGTAGATCGACCGGAAAAGCGACAACAATGTCTTCGGAGCCCGTATATCGATTTAGAAAAGCGGCATAAATTGCTGCCAGCGCCGAGAACAGTGACGTTCGCTGAGCGAACGCGAGTTTGCGCAGGCGCTTCGATATCTCAGACGGTAATTCAAAGTGTCGCCGCTTTCCGTGGGTGTCGGTAACGCTCAGCTCCTTGCTGCATATCGGTGTGATATGTGCAGCATCAGCAAGAACGGACTGCCAATGTTGGCTGGCCGCAGGCGCGGCAGCCGGGTCTGCTTCTTCGCGCAAAGCCAGGTAGTCCGACCAATCGCGCCGGTCTTCGCCGAACGCATCGGCTAACCCGGCTCGGCCCTTGGCATAGGCAATGCTGATTGCATGCAGGATGAAGACCGCGGAATAGCCGTCGGAGATCAGATGTGGGACAACCCCGATGAAGTAGTAGCGTTGTGGCGCGCTACGGATCAGTGCCGCGCGAATGAGCGGGAAGGTTGTGAGGTCGATGGCGGCGTCTCGTCTGCGATTCAGCAGCGCCATTGCCCGTCGCCGAGCAGCGTCGGTTTCTGTGGCGGCACCTTCGGATACGTCAATGAGAGGTAATTCGAATTCACGCTCAGACAACTGGATGTAAACGTTGTCACCGTCTTCGACACAATAGCCACGCAACAGCTCGAACGTCGCGACAACGTCGGCGATTGCCTGGCGAAAGCGCTCGACGTCCAGGTCACCACTTAAGATGGACTGAACGCAGGTGTTGTAGGAGGCTCCGGATGGGCTGAGTTTCCATTCGACCCAAAGGCCTTGCTGCTCACGAGTGAGGGGGAAACTGGTCGTCGTTGTCGCCATGGATTGCTGGTTCGTCATCGCAACTCTCGTCAGTTCTCGTCAGCTCGCGACTTGATGCGCAACGGTAGAGGCGGAGAAGCCAAATTGCTCCGGCAGCGGGATATCCGCAAGACGGGCATGAACGTTGATAAGGGCCAGGTGATGGACCGTATGATCGAGTAGATAGCTTAACTCGCGTGTGGTGCAGGATTGGCTTATCGCGCCACCAAAATGAGCGACTCGCAGAGGCATGTCGACGTGCACCCGTTGCAGATTGCTGCAGATCTCGAGAGCTCGCGTATGCGCGGCATCAACGCTGGTCTGCAGCTCCATGCAGCGCTCTCGATGAACATAGCAGACGTTGCCGCTATCCCACTCGTCGAGAAAGATCTGGTAGAACTCGAGGAGATGACGTACGTGAGTTCCCATGCTGCCGTCAACGAGTGGACTGATGCTGCAGTAGGTTGCATCGTCAATAGCCGCCAGCAGATCGGTCAACTCGCCCAGGCAAACCAGGTTGCGCTTGCCAAGATCGGTATCGCGAGCCTGGATCAGGCTCGTCTGTTTGTGCTCTTTGCTCATTCGTCTGTCGCGCTCAGGTTTCGCGCGCGACGCGCTCGAGTGAAATGGCGTACGACGCCGCGTAAATGGTTCCGATTAGGTAGCCGGGTAGGATTGTCATCAGAATCTCACGCGAGCCCGCGATCCACTGCAGACTGTACGCCGTTACGAACATGAAGGCCGAAACAAAGGTCGTTGTGTAGACAACTGCGCGAGTACCTGGCCCGAGAAAGCGGTAAAGATACTCCAGAATCAGTGTCATTGAGAGTGTGAGCACAAACGAAAAGCTACCTTGAACCAGGGCCGTTGTGATCGCCATCTGGGGTCCGTCGGACATGTTCACCCAATAGGCCCAACTACCGTAGATCAGCGCTCCTGCAGTTGCGGATAACACGCTCTTGGTTAGTGGCGACATATAGCTCTCTACCGAATCGTTCCCGGCTCTTGGAGCCGGTGCTTGTTGTTATCTTCATCGAACAGTCGGCTGAACGACCCAGTCGACGGTCCTTCCTGCTGTCCTGCTGTCTGGCTTGCTTTTCTGGACAGGGGTTCTGGCTGTGACCTGATTGTTCGACCGGCGAAGGCCCGGAAAGTTCTTGCCTAGCGCAGCACCTGTTGCACGCGTTTGCGAATTTCGGGTACTCGCTCATCCGCAAACCATGGGTTGCGCCTCATCCAGATATTGTTACGAGGGCTTGGATGGACAAGCGCGGTGGTGTGGGGAGGGTGGTTGCGCCAATCCTGGACAACCTGGGTCACGGTATGCCTGCGATAGTGGGGCATGTGCCAGTCGATCGCGTAGCGCCCGATGACGACGGTGAGCTGTATGTTTTGCAGCTGTTCCATGACACCCGCTCGCCAGGATTGCGCGCACAGTGGTGGTGGCGGCAGATCACCTGATGTCCCCTTGCCCGGATAACAGAATGCCATGGGGAGCAGTGCGATCAGGTCAGGATCGTAGAACTGCTGACGCGACAAGCTGAGCCAATCGCGCAGGCGGTCGCCGCTTGCGTCGTCGAACGGAATGCCAGAGGCGTGTACTTTGCTGCCGGGCGCCTGACCGGCAATGAGGATCAACGAGTTCGGGCTGCATTGGAGCACTGGCCGGTGACCGTCCACGAGAGGGCAGCGTTGACACTGCCTTATCTCGCGTAGCAGGGCTTGCATATCAGGCCTGCTGGTTAGCAGGCGGCTTCGGAACCAACTGAGACGTTGCGCTCATGTACGCCTGCCACGCTGGATCCGAACCCCAGCGCCGGCGAGCGCGGCGCTCCAACATGGGAATGCCGCTGATTCGAGTGAGCAGGACGTAAACGAAGATTGGTGAGATCAACGTGACGTACTGCCATCCGGACAGTGCTGGTAGCGCAATGACGGCAATTCCAGCCCAAAGCAGTATCTCGCCGAAGTAGTTTGGATGTCGCGACCAGGACCACAGGCCGCTATCGATGAATTGGCCGTCGTTAACAGGGTCCGCCCGGAATACGCGTTTCTGGAAATCCGCAATGACCTCAAAAGCGAACCCGGCAACCCACATGAGAAAGCCGAGTGCGGCCACCCAGCCAAGTTCGACCGGTTGACTGCTGGTGATCGCTGCGAGTGCGGCAGACGCTGTGATGAACACCCACAACGCTTGTAGAGACCAGGCCATCAGAAACTGCAGAAAGTCTGGTTTGATCGTATCGAAACGTCCGTCCGAGCCGTCCGCTTTGACTCGGCGGAACAGGAACGTGCCAAGTCTCACCGCCCAGAACACGATGAGGCCGGTGAGCAGCATAGCTCGGGGATCGCCGCTGCCGAGCAGAAATGCTGTCACGACTATCGTGATGTAGGTAAGCGAACCGGTGAGATCATAATAGTGTTCCGTTTGCGCGAGGTAGGACGGCACGAAGGCGAGCCACTGCACGAGATAAGCCACCAGGCCACAAACGGCGAACAGTGGCCAGGTACTTCCCGGCGCGTTGATACTCGCACCGCTACCGGCCCACGCGATACCTGCCCCGATTGCAATTGCCGCGACAATGCCGGCCAGTGATTGGCCCTTTGGTAGTCCGCGCTGAGGCTTGGATTTGGCGGCGTCACTCATCGATGTGGTTCCTTAATGTCGGTCCGAGCAAGTCGTACGCTGCAGAAATTATCCCAGTACAGGCTCGTCTTTCTCGTCTGCTGGTGGCTTCTCGCCGGGACTCGCAATGACCAGGCGTTCTTCGAGCGCTCGTTTGGTCAGCGATTCCAGGTAGAGCACAAATTCAGATTTGGTTATAGAGCGAACCGCTGAAGCGAGCTGCTCTCGGCTGTCGAAGTCAGTCTCGCCTTTTAACAGGTCTCGCCATAGCCGCGCGCCTCGACTGACGAGGTTCTGGTCTGCTTCCAGAATATCGTTGACGAGTGCCTCGCGGGCGGCTGCGAAGGATGCATCTGACATGGCAGTTAGCGCCGCAGGGCGGGCTTCGAGAAATCTCAGTGTTTCAGCGGCCAGAACTTGTGGCGCTGCAACCGGCGATTGCACGACGAAAGCAACGCCGGGTTGCTGATGCAGTTCAGCGTATACGGCCGTCACGATGTAACCCAGCTGAGCCTCGGTGCGTAGCGCGGTGAAGTAAGGCGTTCGCAGCATGTGAATGGCGAGCCTGTCTTTCGCCTGATCCGCCAGATCACGACCGTTGCTTTGGATGTACAGCACCATCGCCGCGTCGCTGTGATCGACAAGACGTTCGAGATTCGTGTTGACGTCGATAGCCACAACGTCCGGTCGGTACGGCGTTACATCGCCAAGGGGCATCAGCTCCTTCAACAGCTCTGCAGTTTCAACGGGTTTCTGCGCCGTGACATTGCCATGTAGCAGTACGGTTGCGTGGACCTCGCTCAATACATCGCGACGCCAGGATTCGAGGTCACTTCGGGTCATGGATTGCGCGATCCCGGCGAGTTCGGCCGGGTCGAAGCGATTGCTCACCAAGGTTGTGCCGAGGTCGCCCAACGCTTGTTCGTAGGGCCGTTTCTCGGCTCTGTTGATGAATGAGCGAGCGATACGATCACGCACGCGCTCAAACGTTGCGCTATCGATCTGGGCCTCTGGCAGCGCTTCGATCAGGGTCGCCAGTAGAGTGAGTTGTTGCTCGCTGAAACCCGCGATGCTGATCTGGAAGCCAGCGTCGATCGCGCTGATCCCATAACGCATCCCGGCCAATTCAGCGGGATAGAGCTCGGCGGTGAGCGAGTCTGTGACAACGCCTGCATAGATGCGCGAGGCAACCTGGTCGATCGCTGAGCGGTTGCCCTGGGCTGTTGCCACCTGGATATAGGTGTTCTGGCGCGGTGAGCCAAAGCTCGTATCTCGATCCCGCCACACGGCCACGCCGGTTTGGTCGATGACGAGCTCGGGGCCCGCCGGATCATCGGCTAGCAGCTCGAGTGCACCAGGCAGGTAAGGATTGGGCGCGGGCAGCCGAAGCTCGGCGTCGCTGACTTCGCTGCGATCAGCCAGTCGGAATGGGGAAAGAGAATACGGGACACCGAACCACGGTTCGATCTGCTCACCAGTTTCGTCCGGCCCCGTGATTTCAACCAACATGTTTTCCGGAGTCAGTTTGTCGAGAACGCCCTGTATCGCATTCTCATCAAACGTGGTCATCAATGCGGTTGCGCTTAGCACCTCCTCCGGGCGGAAGCGCATGAGCGCTGGGGCCGTCAGATAGACGAACCGTGTTGCGCTGGATGGTTCCCGATAGTTGAAATTGAGCTCGGCGATACGAGCCTGTTCGTCGAAGAACCTCTGTTGCACACCGCGTTGGCGTACGAGTTCGATCGCATCAAACAGTGCCACCGCGATGTCATCGATGTGATCGAAGCCGCTGGGTGTCAGCTCGATGCTGACGTTGAAGTGCTGGTTGTTGGCGTCCAGCCGGGAAGAGCCGGCGGCAAGGCTGATTATCCAGCCCTGATCTTTGAGCCATTTGTGCAGGCTACCCTCACCCTCGTGACCGATCAGGTTGGCGACAAAAGCATCGGGTCGCCGACCCATGTAAGGATCCATTGGATCGATAGGGAAGCCGAAGCTTACCGACCAGCGCTGACGCTGCGAGGGGTAACGCAATACCTGCTTCAGCTGGTTGTCCAACAGTAGGTTCGGCAGTTCCGGAGCGTCGCCAAGACGTTTGTTTTTGATGGCACCAAAGCGCTCGACGACATAGCTCTCGAGCGTATCGAGGTCCTCCCGCCCGTACACAACCAGAGCCATCTGATCGGCGGAGTGGTTCGCCCCAAAAAACTCGACAACATCCGCGTGGATATCACCGCCGCTCAAAGTCTCGAGCGAGCCGATGTTGAAATCGCTGTAGGGGTGTTCGGGGTTTGCGGTTATCCGATTAACCGCCTGCGCGCGCCAATTGTCATCCTTGAGCTGGAGTTGGTATTCCGAGTGCACGGCGTTGACTTCGCGATCGATGTAATCCGGATCCAACAGCGGTGCAACGAAGAACTGAGCAAAGCGGTCGAGCGCGGGCTCAAGGTGCTCCGCGCCGATGTCGAAAAAGTAGTTAGTGTGATCGCCTGCGGTGTAGGCGTTGGAAGAGCCGCCGCGCGAGCTGATGAACGTTTGGTAGCCGTCAACGTCGGGGTATTTCTCAGTCCCCATAAACAGCATGTGCTCGAGGAAGTGCGCAAGCCCGGGACGATCGTCAGGGTCGTGATAGCTACCTCTGAACACCGTCATGGCCGCGGCGCCTTTGTCGGAGGTTGGATCGGAGGCGAGGAACACCAGCAAGTCGTTGTCGAGAGTGAGAGCCCGGTAGCTATTGCTGTCATTTGGGCTACTGATGATCGGAGCATCTGAGCTGCGCGCGCCACCAGTGCTCGCGCAAGCCGACAGTAACAAGCCGAACAAAATCCCGAGCAGCAGCCGGGCGCGATTGCGCGTCCTGGCTTGCTTGATGTTGTCGAGCGTGAGTAATGGGTGACTGCTCATAGGTGCTTGGTTCTCGGCGTAAGCGGCGGTGACATGCATTTTGCTGTGGTTATCAGTGTGCGCTGGCGGGCTGATTGCTGTGGTTCACACTCACGCTCGTCCTGAGACGCTCGTGATCGCTTCGCATGATAGATCGTCGCCCGTGCTGTGCGAAGAAAACATCAACGACTGAATACACGTGCCAGCCAATAGTCCATCGACAGCCATCGGCCACCGCCGATCAGAACGAGCGACAACAGCATGAGCATGTAAAGAGTGGCGAACTCGATGCCACTGTTCAGCTTAACGAGGCTGCCGGAGCCGTTCAGATACCGGAAGTTGCCATGCTCGCGAAGTATGGCTTTGGCGCGGTCCAGGCGTTTTGAAGCCTCAATGGTCCTTGCGTTGACGTTGTAGCAACGTATCCACGATTCGGCGAAATCGGCATCGGCATGCTCCGCGGTGCCCGGAATGCATACCTCAGGTGGATTGGACGGAGCCACGGCAGCCCAGCCATTGGGTAGATGCACAGCGTAGGCTGCGACGAACATCGTGACAGCCAGTGCAAATGCCCAGAAGCGTGTGAACAGACCCAGGAGCAGGGCAATGCCGCCCAGGAACTCCGTCCACGATGCCAGGAACCAGGAAGCCTCTACCGGCAGAACGTTGAACGGCGGCGGCATGCTCTCGGCGATGCTTGCGAACCAGTTGTCGCCGGTAATCTTCTCCCAACCGGCGTAGATCAATACTGGTGCAAGAACTAACCGAATCAGAAAGGAAACCACCCCATCTGTGTATTGAAACCAGCTGAAAACGCGGTTGTACATCTGGCCGATGGTACGAATCGTACTCTGCATCGCCATGCTCCTCTTCTAATAGATTGTGGTGGGTGGGCAGAAGTTACGAGCCTGTCCTCGCTCGACGTTGTACTTGCTCGACATTGAGAGTTTCGCTTGCTCGCATAAGACTCGTTAGCCGCTCGTAGGTCGCCACGGTGTCGATTGCATCACAGCCTGGCCGGTCGACGTCGAGGCTGCCTGCTTAGAGCAGCTGATCGGCAGAGAGTTCAGACTCCGTTCAGAGCGTTTGCGCAAGACTCCCACCTGTCGTCAGTTCCTGCTTGCGGGGCGACCTCATCGGAGCAAAAAACATGAATGCAAAACTCATCTCTGCCGGCGTTGCGCTGGCGCTAGCCCTCCCATCAACTGCGCTTGCCGGTTCGAATCTGGCAAGGGCGGAAGTGGTCGATGTGCAGCCGATCATTGAAACGGTAACCCGCACGGTTCCGCGCCAGGAGTGTCGCCAGGAAACCGTCGCCTATCGGGACGACTATCCTCGATCCCACCGGCGCTCAGCGACCGGCCCGATTCTGGGCGCGATCATCGGTGGCGCTATCGGCAATGCGGTTGGTCACAACAAGAGCAATAAGCGCGTTGGAACGGCGGTTGGAGCGCTGCTTGGTGGGAGTATCGGCGCAGACATCTCGCGTCAGCGCCGCGGCCATCACTCATCGGAGCAGGTAACCTATCGCACCGAAGATGTGTGTACGACGGTTCGCGACTATATTGAAGAAGAACGCATCAACGGATATCGCGTCAGTTATGTGTACGGCGGTCAGACCTACACCACGCGCATGGAGTCTGAACCAGGCGACACCATCGGTGTTCGCGTTCAAGTTACGCCGAGTTATCGATAGCCCGGCGCGTCGCTGAAAGCGGGGTTTTACGAGTACAATGAAGGCACGTTCTCACAGGTTTGTCGTCATGTTGGCGCTCATACTTAAACGCTGTATTCGTCGTACAGGTCAGCCCCGCGTCTGGCCAGATTTGGTCCTCGGCAGACACTCAGGCGAGTCGCCTCGTTGCGTGCTCAAAACAACCACTGGTCTGGCAGCAGGCAATGCGACAGCGCTCGCGCTGCTTTTCTCAGCGCTTACCCTTCTGTCGGCACCTGCTGTTTCAGCCGCCGAGTGGGATCCAAAACCCGCGCAAAGCTTCTCTCAAAGCGAGGGCATTTCACCGGCACGGGCGGCTGCGCTGGTTCGCTCCAGTTACGGTGGTCGTGTGTTGTCGGCATCTCGTGCCTCCAGAGGCGGTAACTCAGGCGTTGTCGTCCGAGTGCTCATCGACGACGGCGCTCGGGTTAAAACCGTGTTTGTCGATGCTCGTGGCCGCATGCGGGCTGGCCGATAGCCGGATCATCGGCACGCCGAGACGCACTTGGTTGGACACTCGGCCGCAGCCGCGATTCATAGATTCACGCATCAGGTTGGAGCGATATGCGCATTCTCATTGTTGAAGACGAAGCCGCGCTGGCGGAGCAGCTTGCGCGGCATCTTCGGGACGTAGGCTACGTTGTCGACTGTGCCGTGGACGGCGAAGAAGGGCTCTACTACGGCCGTGAATACGACTACGACGCTGCGGTCATCGATATCGGCTTGCCGAAGATCGATGGAATCGAGGTCATTCGCAGGCTGCGCGACGACGAACGCCGCTTCCCGGTTCTCATCCTCACCGCGCGCGGACATTGGCAAGACAAAGTCAGTGGCCTCGAGTCGGGTGCTGACGACTACCTCACCAAGCCGTTCCACATGGAGGAGCTTACCGCACGCTTGAATGCGCTGGTCAGAAGAGCTGCTGGTTATGCATCACCGATCATTGAAGAAGGTGAGCTCAGCCTGGATACCGCCAAAAAGGAGGTTCGTGTCAGCGGCGAGGCCGTGGAACTGACGGCTTTTGAATACAAGGTGCTCGAGTACCTGATGCTGAACCCGTCACGGGTGGTGTCCAAGAGCGAGCTGACTGAACATCTCTACGAGCAGGACTACGACCGCGACAGTAACGTTATTGAAGTGTTCGTGGGTCGTCTGCGCAAGAAGCTGGATCCGGTGAAGGCCATCAAGACAGTACGCGGTCAGGGTTACCGATTCGTCACTGCATCCTGATCCAGCGTGAGTAGCGGCACGTTCAAGTCCTCTGTTCGCCGGCTTGGTCTGCAATGGCGGCTGTCCATCATCACCATTGCCGTTCTGGGCTTGTTCCTGAGCCTTGCAGGCCTTGTGCTAGATCGCTCGTTTCGCACCAGTATCATGACCGGGGCACAGGAGCAGCTGCAGCTGGTCACCTACGCGCTCATGGGCGTTGTTCAGGAGGCCGAGGACGGCATCAGCTTTCCGATCGATCTGGGTGAACCGCGGCTGTCACAACCCGAATCAGGCCTCTACGCGGCAGTCTCAGCTGCTGACGGGATTCTCATCTGGCGCTCACCGTCTGCGCGTACCAGTGAAGTCACTATGCCGAGGGGCGCGACGGATCTGCTACCCGGACAATGGCGGTTTGAAGTGAAGGATCGGCCGGACCCAGGCAAAGCCCACGCTTATCTAACCTACGCCGTCATCTGGGAGGCCGCAGGAGAGTCGGTTCTACGCTTTCACGTCGCGGCAGACCTTGCGCCGTTTCAGTCCCAGATCAACAGTTTCCGGCGCTCGCTGATCATAGGCCTGGCTATCGTAGTGCTGCTGTTTATGGCCGTTCAGTTGTGGGCGATCCGCTGGGGTTTGAAGCCGGTGCGGCGCATGGCACGTGAGGTGGAGCAGATGGAGAGCGGTCGGCGTGAAAAGCTTGGCGATATCTACCCGTCCGAGCTTACTGGCCTCGCCGCAAACCTGGACCGTTTCATCGACCATGAAAAACGCTCCCGAAGCCGGTATCGCAATGCCATGGACGACCTCGCACACAGCCTGAAGACACCGCTTGCCGTCATACGCAACGCGCTCGCCGACAACAACTTTGATCGCCGTCTGCTGGAAGAACAGGTGGACCGTATGGACACGACGGTGGGTCACCAGCTCTCCCGCGCCTCCATCACCGGGCCGGTGGTTGTTGGCCAGAGCGTAGAACTTCGTGGCCTGATTGAGCGACTGCTTCGCGCGTTGGCGAAGGCGTATCAGCATAAAGCCGTCGATGTCGAGCTGCGCGCGGAACGGCCGGTTGAAGTCCGAGGTGATGAGAGAGATCTCATGGAATTACTCGGAAATCTGGTCGAGAACGCCTTCAAATACACGCATTCCAAGGTGCTTATCTCGCTCACCGAAGAATCTGTCGTTCGGGTGGCCATCGAGGATGATGGGCCGGGCATTCCAGCTTCGCTGCGCGAGCGAGTATTGAAGCGCGGTGCCCGGGCGGATACGGTTCAGCCGGGGCAGGGGATTGGCTTGTCGGCGGCGTTGGAGCTTGCGTCTATGTACTCAGGCGCATTGCGAATTGAAGACAGCCAACTGGGTGGTGCTCGCGTGGTTGTGGAGCTGCCGTAGGCTGGCTTGCTCGCACCGGTGGTCGGGCGAGCAAGTCACAGCCGGAAGGCTACTTAGGCTGTGCAGCCAGTGCGGGAAGAGCGGCGAACAAGCGGTCCTGGTAGCCGGCAGCAGCCGCGGGAACTGGTCCCAACGACTGCCAGTTTTTCGCGACCTTTTTCGGGTCTCGCTCAATTGGCTCGCTGCCACTCAACTTGCGTTGTAGCTGTTCGAGATGAAGCCTGCTGCGCAAGTCCGAGTCCTCGCCGGGGCTGTCGATACCCGCAGTGAGTTCAACTTCGACAGCCATTCTGCGGAACGGCTCGATGTCGCCATCACCATCGGGTTCGCTGCGAAATGCGTTCAGGTCAGCCAGGCGTTTCGCTGCTTTTGCCTGCTTTTCTGCGGCATTGCAGGCGTCTTTCGCCTCCTGGAAATCGCTTAGTGCTTTCTTCGGAAGATCATCCGGCGAAATCGGCAGGGCGTTCAGCTCATCGCGATAGCGATTGAATACCGCCATGACTGGGTTGTCTTTGATCTCCTCAGTCAGCCTGGCGATAACGCCGATGGCGGCTTCAATGTGTGTCTTGCGTTCGGCCTTTTCTGCTTTGCGCTGAGTATCACGGCTATTGAACACAGCGTCCGAGGCAGCCCGTAGCCGTTTCCAAAGCTTCTGATCTTCGCCGCGCGGTGTTGGGCCAACGGCCTTCCAGCGGTTTTGAAGGGCTTTGATCTTGTCGATAGAGCGGTTGTCATCGGTAGCTTGGGCGAGCGCTTCGGCCTCGGTGACGATGACCTCCTTCTCGGCGATGTTCGCCTGCCAGCAATCTTTCAGTGCCTTGTGCAACGAATCCATGGCCGCCTCGAAGCGCTTGCTTCCGGCCTTTTCTTTCTTGCGATCCACCGGCCGCAGGCTGTTCCAGGCCTCGCGAGAATTGCGCAGGCGTTGCTGGGCCTCTTTCAGATCCGTGCTGGGCCAGTCACGGCCATCGAGGTAAGTCTCCAGTTCAACGCAAAGCGCATCACGCGCCTCGGCATTTCGTTTGCGCAGCTCCTTCTGCTCCGCGAAGAACGCGCGAGATGGCTCAAAGGCCTTCTCGGCGGCAGCGTCGAACTGCTCTAACAGCGCCCGGTCTTCTGGCTTGCGAATGCTCCCAAGCTCAAGCCACTCAGCTCGCAATGCCTTTACGTTTTTGGCCTGTGCATCGCCTTCAAGGGGCGCCTCGGCAAGATCGAGCATTGCCTTAACCAGAGCTTCCCGTTTCGGCCTGGTTGCAAAGTCCTGCCAATCAGTAAGCTCGTCGTAGCGCGCCGATACCTGTCCCAGGCGCGTTTCGAGATCGCCTGTGCGGGTTTTTGGCAAGCAGCTGATGACCGTGCGAGCGTTGCCTAGCATGCTGCCGACGTCATCTGACTTGCCTTCTTCGAGCTTGGCTGAAATCGCCGCGAGCGCGTCTTCTGCTTTCTTGCTGAGGCGAGTGGTTTCTGTTTCTGCGTCGCTGACAGCCTGTTGCAGGTAACTCATCTGCATTTGGGCATCGGTCAGTTCCGCCGGCTCTGCCGCCCAGCTGGGCCATTGCAGGGCGGCGATCGAGCGAGTCATTTCACCGAGCTGTCGCTCAGCAGCACGGCATTGGCGCCAGAACGGGCGATACTCTTTGGCCGTTTCCTTTAACGGGAATACCAGTTCAGCGTCTTCCGGTTTCAGACGTTCGACGCTGGCAAGTGCGGCAAATGCAGCGTTCAGCTCGTCGCTGCGTCGGTTCAGCTCGGACACTCGCTTGCTGATTGGCACGGCGGCTTGTTCGCGCCGGCTCACATCCTGCCAATGCGCGATCAGCATGACCGCTTGCGATGCACCAGCCGGCGTTGCGCTCGCAAGTGCCGTCTCAACACCGGCCAGGCGTTCGATCAAACGCGGCATGCGATGGGATGTACGAATGCTCTCAACCTCCGCCAGCAGCGAGTTGGCATCGGCCAGAAGGGCGGTTGCTGCCGTGAGGTCAGCATCAAAGCTTGCCAATTGTGAGCAGCTCTCGGTGAGGTTCTGGCTCTCACGCGCAAGGTCGCTGGCTAAACCGTTCAGCTTGCTCAGCCAATGGCCGTCAATGGCCTCACCGCGATGGTTCTTGAGGCTTTCGCAAATTCGGGCGATCTCTGCGCAACCGGCTGCAACCGCTGCACTTGCCGTTTTGAGTTGTTCGCCGCGCTCCCGAGCGATTCGGTTTGTGGTTTTGTCGTGGTCTCGGCTAGCCAGTTCGAGTTCGTGTAACGCCTCTCCCGTCCTCAGGCTCCGGGCGATATCCGCTCTCGCATCGACGCTCGGGTGCGCCAGGGCAGCGTGAATCCGCTCGGCCACCGGCATCGCTGCAATGGCTGCGGTAATTTCGTCTCCCGCAGCAGCTCTCAGTGCGATCACATGGCGCAACATCGCATGGTCTGGCGAGCGCCGGCTATCGAGATTCAGTAATGCCTCGGCCGCCTGTTGGGCTACAGCCTCATCATCCAGCAGCGGCTTCAAAGCAGTCGCATCGCTAACCAGAGCGATTGCCGCCTGACGCACGGCGATGTCAGGGTCGCTGCTGGCAAGTTCGATGAGCTGTGCCGCGTGTTTGCTGCGCTCCTCCGCCGGGGTGTCGGCCTGCGCGAGTTGCGCGATGCCTTCCAGCCGAACGGCGGCATCGTCGCTGTTGAGCGGGTTGCCGGAGAATAGTTTGCTGAGCTTTTCGAACACGGGTTTTTCCTGTTTCCACGGCATCCTGCGTCGGGTGCCGGTAGGCGTCGGTGCTGTGCTGTACAGCTGTACCGACGGGAGTTGAGGAGCGCGCTACCGCGCTCCGATCAGAAAGTGAGTCGTACTGCCCCTGTCTCTACAGGCCCGATCTCACAATGAGTTTATAAGGCGTTGTGGCTGCCATCGCACAAGGCGCCGCTCTTACTGTGTTTGCAGCCGCAGAAATACAGCGTTCTGTCGGCCTCTGCCTCGTATGCGACCGGTACGAATTCTGAACCTTGATGGGAACCGTCGCAAAAAGGTTGTCGCTGCGATTTGCCACAGGAGCACCAGAACAGCTTCTGGCCCTCTTTGACGTCGACGGGAAACGGCGCCTTCTGCACGATGACGGGGTCATTCATATTGTCGGTCCTTCTTCCTTGCGGCGCGATGACGGGTGCACCGTGTTGGCGCTAGGAGAACTTGCGCTCTTCCCACCACGGGTAGAAATCGGGCATGTCGGTACTGACTTTGCCTGGGAACTCTGCAGCTCGCTTCTCGAGGAATGACTCCACGCCTTCGCGGGCGTCGGCCGAGCGGCCGAGATTGTAGATGCCCCGTGAGTCTATCTTGTGGGCTTCCATTGGATGGTCGGCGCCGAGCATGCGCCACATCATCGCCCGAGTGAGAGACACCGAAATCGCAGAGGTATTGTTTGCGATCTCAAGCGCAATAGCGCGCGCGGCCGGCAGCAACTCGTCGCTGTTGTACAGGTTTCTTACCAGGCCGCCTTCGAGTGCTTCGGAGGCAGGGAATACGTTACCGGAATAGCACCACTGCAATGCCTGCGAGATGCCCACAACTCGTGGCAGGAAATAGCTCGAACAGGCTTCCGGCACGATGCCGCGGCGGGCGAAGACGAAGCCAAACTTGGCGTTGTCTGCTGCGAGCCGGATGTCCATGGCCAGGGTCATCGTGACGCCGATTCCGACCGCTGGCCCATTGATGGCGCCGATCACCGGCTTCTTGCTCTCATAGATGCGCAGGGTGAGCAGCCCGCCACCGTCTCGGTTCAAGCCACTGTTGCGATCATCGCGTGCATCCGAGTCGAACGTATCACCGCCGGACGAAAGATCTGCGCCAGCGCAGAAAGCGCGGCCGGCGCCGGTGATGATAATGGCCCGGATGTTGTCATCCGCGTCGGCGCGATCGAACGCGTCGATCATCTCACTCATCATCGTATGCGTGAATGCGTTGAGTTTGTCGGGCCGGTTAAGCGTGATCGTCAGTATGCCGTCGCTGACCTCGTAGATGATCTGCTCGTAGTTGTCGCTCATTGCCGTCTTCTCCCGATTTCTATCACTTGTGCGCTGCCTACCGTACCACCCTCGGTGGCCACGGCTGGAAAGCGCGCATGGTGCCGTTTTGTGAACCGGCTTGCCAGCTGTATACCTGACCAGTAGTTGAGAGCATGGAAGTGCTGTTGCAGCCTGGAACGCGGTCGCTGCGTCTTATCAGCGGCATCGACAAGGCGGCGGCCATCCGCCAGAATTGACGGTTTGGGGCAGGCGGTTCGAAGGAACCGCTGGCATGCGCCGATGCACCGGTTTTGGGGTGAAGGCGTGGGCTATCAACTCAGGCTGTATACAAGCCGGGTTCGTCAGCCGTACCAGTTAACTTCTCGCACATTACTTCTCGCACAATTAAAGGGAGAGCCGCCGATGGACTTCTCGTTCACCGAAGAGCAAACGCTGCTGCAAGATAGCGTTGAAAAATTCATCACCAATGATTACCACTTTGAAGATCGTCAGAAGGTCATCAAAACGGATCTTGGCTTCAGCGCGGAGAACTGGAACACGTTTGCCGAGCTCGGCTGGCTGGGCGTGCCCTTCGCCGAGGAAGATGGCGGCTTCGGCGGCGGCGCCGTCGAGCTGATGCTGATGATGGAATCGTTCGGCAAAGGCTTGGTCGTTGAGCCATTCCTGCCATCCATTGTCATGGCTGGTGGTGTCATTAAGCATGGCTCAGACGCACAGAAGGAATCGTTGCTTGCGCCAATGATTGCAGGTGCCAAGCGCGCGGCGCTGGCCTACGCCGAGCCTCAGAGCCGATTCAATCTGGCGGATGTTTCGGTAACCGCAAAGAAGGATGGTGACAGCTATACGCTGAACGGCGCGAAGTGCGTTGTTCTTGGCGGCCCCGGCGCTGATATGTTTGTCGTCTCGACCCGGACCGATGGCGGCCAGAGGGATCAGGACGGGATTTCGATGTTCGTTGTGCCTGCTGATGCAAACGGTGTCAGCCGGCGAGATTACCCGACGGTTGACGGCGGTCAGGCTTGCGAGCTGACGTTGGAGAATGTCTCGGTAGCGGCGGATCACCTCATTGGTGAGGAAGGCAAAGGCTATGCAATCCTCGAGCAGGCGATTGATGAGTCAATCCTTGCAGTCGGATCCCAGGCGGTTGGCGCTATGGAAGTGCTCTACAAGACAACCGTGGAGTACTGTAAGACGCGCGAGCAGTTCGGCCAGCCTATCGGCAAGTTCCAGGTGCTTCAACACCGCATGGTGGATATGTTCATGGAGCATGAGCAATCCAAATCGCTGATGTACATGGCGGCGATGAGGATGGACGAGGGTTATGGCCCGGAGGCGCAGAAAGCCATTTCCGCGTTCAAGGTTCAGATCGGCAAATCGGGCCGGTTTGTTGGCCAGAACGCCATCCAGTTGCACGGCGGAATGGGCATGACCGACGAACTCAGCGTTGGCCACTATTTCAAGCGAATCACCGTCATCGAGACACTGTTCGGCAACGCGGACCATCACCTGCGCCGATACGGCTCGCTGTAGGCGCATGGCAAACTGGCGGGACGCCGGCGGGTCATCCATCCCCAGCTGGTTTTTTGAGGCGATAGAAACGCAGGCCCGCACCGGCACGGTCGAGGTCGACGAATGCGACGTTGCCTGGCGTGCCTGGGGAGACCCCAGCAAGCCAGGCGTTTTGCTCATGCACGGCATGCGAGCGCATGCACGCTGGTATGACTTCATCGGCCCTCAGCTTGCTGATCGCTATCACGTGGTAGCGATGGATGTGTGCGGGATGGGTGATTCTGATTTTCGCTACGACTACTCGTTCGACGGTTTTGCGGCCGATGTGCGAGGCGTGGTGGACGCGGTAGGCTTCGATAACGATTGCTCTGTTGTCGCTCATAGCTTTGGTGGCTATTGCGCCGTGCGTGCCTGCAACACATGGCCCGAGCGTTTTGGCCGCCTGATTCTCATCGATTCCGGGTTGCGACACCCTGAGGAAGACGAGCCAGACCGGCCACCTATGGGCGGACGCCCGAAGGTCTATCCGGACCGCGAAACGGCGGAGAATCGATTCCGGCTCGCGCCCCCGCAACCCTGCGATAACGACTACATTCTGCGTTACATCGCCAAGCACTCGCTCATGCCCAATGAAGGCGGCGGCTATGTGTGGAAATTCGATGAAGACCTCATGGCCCAACTGCCGGCTCTGGACAAATTGCCGGATGAGTATCGGGCGCTGAGTATTCCTGCGGGCGGCATCTATGGCACCGATAGCGCGCTGTATTCAGCTAAATCGGTTGAGTACATGAAAGCGTTGATCGGGGCGGAGTTTGATACCGTGTTCATCGACAACGCCTATCATCACGTCTTTCTCGATCAACCGCTGGCGTTTGTCACGGAACTGCGATTGATGCTTGAGCGTTTGGGCGCCTGACGCAGCACAACGCCTACAAGCCCAGAAACGCACGTATCTCAGCTGCGACCGCAGCCCAGGTGTCAGCCTCGAGATGCAGGTGGTGCGTGCCTGGGAGCGTAATCGTCGCAAGGTTTGGGTGGTGTTCCTGGCGTCGCTCGAGTTCGTCGTGGAACCAGGGCTCACCCTCTTCAGCGATGATCAGGAGCGCTGGTGATGCACTGCGGCGCATGATTTCGTCCACCTGCTCACACGGCAGTCGCAGCGGCGTTCGGGTTCTTAGCTTCGGATCGGTGCGCCACGTCACCCCGCCATCAACCTCAATGTGTCCGCGTTCCAGTAGCAGCCTCGCAGCATCCTGACTGACTTTCGTGTTCTTGCAGACGAGGGCGATGAGGCTGTCGAGATCCGGATAGATCGGTACTTCCCGGTCGAGCGCTCGCAGTGATTGCTTCATCGTGTAGCGGTTGATGCTGATGCGCTCGCGCGGCGTGGCGCCGCCGGTCGTCAGGATGTTGTCGATGAGCACCACTTTCTCAACCCGCTCCGGGAAATAGCCGGCGAATTCCCCGGCCAAAGCCGCCCCTCGAGAGTGACCAATGAGATTGAAGGTCTCCCATTCCAACCATGCTGCCGCCGCGAGCAGTTCCTGGACATCAAACATGGGTACGTAGGGAACGCCCGCTGGTCGGTGTTCCGACAACCCGTGTCCGGCGCTATCGAGCGCGATCAGGTTCAGCTCCGGTAGCTCAGGTGCGAGACGGGCGAAGGTCGCCGCGTTGTCCAGCCAGCCATGCAGGGCGAACGTTGGCTCGCCTTCGGGATTGCCCCATTGCTGAGCCCGCAGCGTAAGCCCCAGTGCGTTGATCGAGATTTCCTTTGGGGTTGGCGCCGCGATGTTCACGATGAAGAGTTGCCTGCGAAAAACGCAGCATTCTAACAGGGCTGGACATGTGGCAGGGCTGGCGTAGGCTGCTGCGTTTTCGGGTTTCAAGGAGACACAAATGCGGGCGTTGGTTTTGTTGCTGCTAGCGGTGTTGAGTCTGGAGTCGGTGCACGCGCGAGACATAGGCAATTCGCGAGCGCAAGCACAGGGGATGTCGAGCGACCGGTTGGCGAGCATCACTGCGCTGACCCAGGGATACGTTGATCGAAAGCAGCTCAGTGGCGTTGTCACGCTGGTGGCAAGGAACGGCCGCATCGTACATCTCGAATCTGTCGGCAGCCGTGGCCTCACGGACCCAGCGCCAATCTCTGAGAATGATCTGTTTCGGATTTACTCGATGACCAAGCCGGTAACCGCCGTGGCGGCGATGATGCTGTACGAGCAAGGCGGCTTCACGCTCACTGACCCGGTCAGCAAGTACTTGCCCGAGCTTGCCCAGCTCAAGGTCTGGAGCGAAGACGGACTCGTACCCGTCGATGCAGCTCCCACCATGCGCCAGCTCATGACGCACACGGCGGGCTTTGGTTACGGATTGTTCCCGGGACACCCGGTTGAGAAGCTGTATGCGGAGGCGAAGCTGTTCAGGTCAGCCGACCTCGATGACTACGTTGCCCGTGTCGCCAAGTTGCCCCTGCGTTATCAACCGGGCGAACGCTGGCACTACAGTATCGCCAGCACGCTGCTGGGCGCGGTGGTGGAGCGAATTTCCGGGCAGCCGTTCGATGAGTATCTACAGGAACACCTGTTCGCACCGTTGGCCATGAACGACACGTTCTTCGTCGTGCCTGCCGATAAGCTCGAGCGGTTGCTGCCTAACAGCATTTGGGATCGTGAGAAGGGGCAGATGGCAGAAGTCTCGTCTGCGCTCGATATTCCGTTTGACGGGACGACGGTAGCGGCTGGCGGCGCAGGCTTGATTTCTACAATGGGAGACTACCTTCGCTTTGCGGAGATGCTCCGCCGCGGCGGGGAACTCGACGGTGTGCGAATCCTGAGCCCGAAAACAGTCGACTTCATGACCAGCGATCATCTCAGTGATGAGCTTGGCGTTGGCGCGACCGGTGAGCGACCGACGATTCGAGCCCTGACGAACCTGGGCGGTGTCGGCTTTGGTCTGGGTTTTGGTGTTCTCGATGATCCGGTGACAGTTGGCGTGGTGGGCTCCGAGGGTGAGTTCACCTGGGGCGGTGCTGCCGGAACGATTTTTTGGGTGGACCCGGTCGAGGAGATCGTCGTGATTGTCATGCTCCAGCAGGTGTTGTCGCCGTGGCCCCTGCGGCGGCAGATCAAGGTGCTCGTCAACGCAGCGATTACCCAGAGCTACGCTCAGCCGTAGCTGGCACCGGGTATTGTCAATCGGACTGTCTGTCGTGTTCGATAGCGCAGGCGAGCAGCGCGAGCACTTGGGGTTCGTTGATGTCCCCATCCAACGGGATCTTCAGATGCCGCATCATGCGGCCTGTGCCTTCCAGCAAGCCGTGCGGATCAGCAAGCTGCGCGCCTTGCTGGAAACCCAGGGTCACATGGCTTTTCGCCTGCTGAAGATAGCAAACCAGCTTGTTGAGCGAATAGCAGGGCTGTGACCACTTCAATGTCTCGACCATGCCCGAGTCGCTGGCGAGCACGAGCGCTCGCAAAGCCGTCAGCGGTTTCTTCTGCGGTGCTGGTAGTGCATCGAACCAGTCCGTAGCGCTATGTGGTTTGGCTTTGGTCATCGCAGTATCGCTCCAACTCGATACACTTAAGATTGAGCCGGACCGGATATTGCTACTGAGTTCCAACCTCAGCCGCTGCCTCCGGCCCCGTTTCCGAAGGCTGGGTCATAGCGCCTGTCTTTGGGTTGAGCGCGATTCGCAGAACAGCTTCCTGCTCAACGCTCGAGCGGCTATACAGTAGTGGGAACGCTTCATCGTTGGCCCAGCCATCCAGCAAGTCCCGGTAGTGTGGTGACCTCGGATCTCCTGATTGACCCGGTGCGTTGGTCATCTCCGCGGCATCCCAGTTGCCGACATCAAGCACCATTCGGAACGATGCGCCGCTACGCACGCGGAAGTCTTTGGCGGAGAATGAGGTGTTGTTTGTGGTGTTGCCGCTGCCGCCACGAGGCTTCACTGGCATCGCCAGCAGTTCTTTCATGTCCTGACCGACGAGATCAACGAGCGGATGTGCGAAATGAATCTCGTGTAGCTCGCCCCATTGCCAGGCACTTGGATTAACGCCAAGCAGCAGCTCGGTTTCTGCCCACGCAGCGTTGAGCGTTTCCGCGACGATTGGCTGACCATCTTCCGAGCCGGCTAGCTTCAATACGGTATAGCTGTCGAGCGGCATGACGTCACTCGCCTGGCGCGAGTTGCCAACGAGGATGGCCGCCATCGCTGGTTCCAGATGTCGGTAGTACCAGATGGCATACAGGGCCGCTGCCGCTGAGTCAGCGCTTAGCACAGAGTCCCACTCGCGCAGCATTGTCGCAGCGGGCGAGTTGTTGTCATCGCCGATCAGCGTCACGGCACGGCGCGCAAGAATCGAGTGATAGTCGCGTTGCAGAGCGCTCGAGTCGGCCAAGCTATGGTTGGGCTGACTCTCCAGCACTTCCCAGAGGCGTTGATAGCGGTAGGGGGCCGACCATTCAAAGCCCACCCGATAGCGATCGATGGGATAGTCAGCCGGCAGGTTCATGGCGTTTGCGGTACCCGTAAAGCCACGCTCCGGATTGTACTCTTGTGGTAGTACGTCCATGTCGAAGTAGCCGTTCCACTCATAGCGCCCGTCCCCCGGGACAGGCAGCAAGCCATCCCAGTTGTCTCGACGCGGGAACAAGCCGGCTGGCTTGTAGCCGATATTGCCGTCGACATCGGCGTACACCTGGTTCTCGGACGGCGCGCCCCACCGATTCAACGCAGCGACAAACTCCCGCCAGTTCTGCGCGCGCATGTACTCAATGCTGCCAAAGTACGGCGACATACCCTCGTCCAGCCAGGCGGCTCGAACGGCATAAGCTTTGCTTTTCGTTTCGTAAATTACTGGGCCATGGCGTGTGAATTTGAGTGCAATTTCCCGCGCATCGGCGTCACGCACATCGATAAACTCACGCACGATGCGAAATGGCTCGGTCCGCCCTTGGTAGCGATAACCGCCGCGGCTCTTGGTATAGACGTAGAGATCTTCCTGATCGATCGGGAAGATCGTCAGGCCAAACGCAATCCGTTCGTTGTGCCCGATTGAGATTCCAGGCAGTGCCGGCTCGCCTGCACCGATAACGTTGAGCCCGGGTGCGACCAGATGCGAGATATAGCGCAGCGAGGGGGCAGCATGGCCACGATGCGGATCATCGGCGAGAATCGGTCGTCCCGTATCGGTGCGATCTGGCGCCACAACCCAGTTATTGCTGCCAAGGCTCGCATTGAGCTCCTGTTGCTCAACGCGAGCGAGCATTGCGGCGACTGCGCTGTCACCAGGCTCGAAGCTGACCGGAGCCTTGGCGAGCAGATAGTTGTTCAGAACGTCTTTGGGCAGTGAACAGGGATCGAAACCTTCCGGAACCACGGCGGCCCATGTGGGCTCGAGCACTTTCCAGTCGGCTGCCACTGCCGGCCCGTGTTCGCACAGCAAACGCGCGCGCCGAACCTCACTGACAACGTTGCGCCACAACCCATTCGAGCGGATTCGGACGACGTCCTCGGCCTGCCATTTGCTGGGTGCGTAGCCGAGCGAGGTGAACTCGACAGGCATCAGTTCTGGTTGGCCTTCGATCAGATCGATATAGGCGTTGATGCCCGCGACGAAAGCTTCGGCAATCTTCTTCGCATCGCTGCCGTAGGCGAGCCACTCACGATACATATCGCCCCGGTATAGAAAGAGACGGGCGGCGCGATCCTGCTCGGCAAAGCGCTTGCCAAACACTTCGGACAGTTCGCCCAGTCCACGTCGGCGCCAGGTGTCAATTTGCCACAACCGATCGCGCGCGGCGTTGAACCCCTGAACCAGGAACGCATCGTAGTGTTCGTTCGCGTAGATGTGCGGAACGCCCCAGCGATCGATGAGAATTTCGGCTGGCAGGTTCAACCCATCAACGCTGTAGCTCAGGGTGGCAAGCGCCTCAGCCGTGTCGAGAGCAGCGTTCTGCGTGCTGCTCGGAGCCGCCTGCGCGAGTTGGATGGTGGCAACGAGAGCCAGGATTGTCGTAGTCGCTGTTGGAAATCGCATGGGTGGATCATACTCAGTGCCAGCGGTTCGGGTAACCACTCTCGTGATCAGCAGCCGCCCTTGGAGCAAGCCGGACACCTGACAGCGGCGTTGTATACAATTCCGCAGGCCGTGCAGAAGACTCCCAACGACGAGACCGCCCCGTTATGACTGCCCACGTCAATAAGCCCCTGGCTGGTATCCGCGTTATCGACTTGACGCACATGTTATCCGGCCCGTACGCCGGCATGCTTCTGGCGGATATGGGGTGCGACGTGGTTAAGGTGGAGCCGCCAGGCAAAGGCGAGGCTACGCGCCGCCTGCTGGAGGGTGATCCGAAAAATTCACTCAATGGTATGGGCGCATATTTCCTTACGCTGAATCGCAACAAGCGCAGCGTTGCCATTGATCTCAAATCCACCGAAGGCAAAGCCGTGTTCTATCGGTTGGTGAAAAGCGCCGATGTAGTGCTCGACAACTTTGCAGCGGACGTCACCAAGCGGCTGCAGATCGACTACGAACATCTCATACAGCACAACCCGAAGATCATCACCTGCTCGATATCGGGGTTTGGCTCAGACGGCCCCCACTACCGGCGCCCGGCTTTTGATCAGATCGTTCAGGGCCTGGGCGGAGGGATGTCTATTACCGGCCCGGGTCCCGGCGAGTTCGTGCGCGCCGGAATTCCGATTGGTGATCTCGGTGGGGGGATGTTCGCAGTGATGGGTGTGCAGTCAGCATTGCTGGCCAGAGAGCGTACTGGCGAAGGCCAGCACGTCGACATCTCGATGCTGGACGTGCAGATATCGCTGCTCAACTACATGGCAACGATGCACACGCTGTCTGGGGAGATTCCCGGTCCGATCGGCAACGGCCACTTCGTGCATACGCCCTACAATACGTTCCAGACAGCAGACGACACGGTTGTCATAGCGGTTATTGGCGATACGTTCTGGCCGGCGCTCGTTGCCTTGCTGGACGTCGAAGAGCTGCGCCGGGATGACTTTGCGACTGCACCGGTGCGATTGAAGCATCAGAAACTCATCGAAGGCTTGGTCGAAGAACGCTTGATGACCCGCCCTGCTGATTATTGGCTTGAGCAACTGGAGGCGGCTCGCATCCCCTGTGCCCGGGTCAATAACGTCGCACAGGCGCTGGCGGACCCTCAGGTGCGACACCGGAACATGGTGGTTGAAGTTGAGCATCCCGAAGGCGGCAGCGCCGAGGTGCCCGGCAATCCAATCAAGATGTCGCTGCACAACGAAGACAGCTTCTCGCCGCCGCCGTTGCTTGGCGCTGATACGAAAGCCGTGCTGGCAGACTGGGCGGAGCTCGATGCCCAGGAGATCGAAAACGGGATCGCCAAAGGTTATCTTGATGCGACCTAGCTGAAAACAGAGCGAGGCAGAGACGATGGAAACGGTTGTCATTAACGATGTGGGTCCGCGAGACGGCCTGCAGAATGACCCTACAGCGGTGTCTCCGGATGATCGTGTCCGCTTGATAAACGCGCTGGTCGCGGCTGGACTGCCCGCGGTTGAGGTAGTGAGTTTCGTCAGCCCCAAGGCTGTGCCAAAAATGGCGGGCGCGGATCAGGTGGTCGCGCAGCTCGACCTCGATGCGGCGGATTTCTCTGCCTTGATTCCGAACATGAAAGGCTATGAGCTGGCCAAAGCTTCAGGTATTCGCTCAGTGGGCGTTGTGCTTTCCGCTACCGAAACGATGAATCAAAAGAACATCAATATGAGCCTCGACAAGACCATCAGCGTCTGCCGAGATATCGTCACTCAAGCTAAGGCTGATGGTTTGACGCCGCGTGCGTACGTGTCTGTTGCGGTGGAGTGTCCTTATGAGGGCCTGGTGCCAGATAGCCAGATCGAATCGCTAGCCGAGATCATGTTTGCTGCTGGCGCTGCTGAAGTCATCGTTGCGGATACGATCGGTGGTGCGAACCCGGCCCAGATCAAGGCGCTATTCACCCGTTTGGTGACGGCATTTGGTGCGAACGTTCTATCGGCTCACTTCCACGATACGCGAGCGCTGGCACTGGCGAATGCCTGGCAAGCGCTCGAGTGTGGTATCCGCAAATTTGATGCCAGCATCAGCGGCTTGGGTGGTTGCCCGTTTGCTCCAGGCGCCGCCGGCAATCTGGCGACCGAAGATCTCGTGAGCTTGTTACATCAAGCGGGGTTCCATACTGGTATCGACAGCAAGGCCCTGGTAGACGTTGTCGATCTCGCCGCAGAGTTGGTTCAGCACAACGTTGGTGGCCGCAGCCTTGCCTGGCAGCGTAATCAACTCGCAAAAACTGATAGCAAAGGGGTGGCCGCATAGATCGCCTCAAAGCTTGGCGTCGATGTTGGCGGCACGTTCATCGATGTGCTGTTGATTGAAGCCGATAGCCGCAAAATAGATGCGACGAAAGAGTCTTCGACGGCGGAAGACTCCTCGATTGGTGCGCTCAACGGCACCGCGCGCGGCCCTGCAGGCATCGCTCTCGTAGACGGGCGGATTAGCCTGCGCTGCATGCGCACGTCAAATGCGCAGCAGAGTGATGGGGCGGCCAGCCAGTTCGTCCTCGTTCAAGGGTTCCCAAGCTGCGTTAGCGGCGGTGAACACTTCCTCCGATACCCGCATCGAAAACGAATCGCCCTGATCTTCGTTGCGCGCCCGCACGCGCTCCGCTCGCTCCTTGGTTGGAGCGTCGAGTAGATGCACGGTGATGTCGCAACCCAGAGCCTCGGCTCGCTCGAACACCTGCGCTCGTAGTTCAGCAGTTACCAAACCAAGCTCGACAATAACGTCTCTTTCGATGCTCACATCGCTTCTCACGATGTGCCATATCTGCTCGATGCAGCGCTGTTTCCGTTCGCCATACCAGGCCCACAAGTCCTGGCTGGGCCGATCTGGTTGAAACAGCGCAACCATCCATTGATCCAGATTGTGCGACAGCGCTGGCAGGCGTTTCGCGAGCTTGAGCGCGTAGGTCGTCTTGCCTGCGCCCACCGGGCCTTCGATTATGTGTACTGCGGTCATGTGCGCGATCCTGCGTGGTCGGTTCGCAGGCAAGGTTACGGCGTTAGACTGAAACGAGGCAGTCTGCTACTTTTGCAACCGTCTTGGTTCTGGCGGCACTTTTCCAGATCTCTCCGCATTCCTCGGCGCTCGCCGATTAGCCAAACAGTTCCCTCTGCGCCCGACGCATGAAGATCAACCCGATGACGGCGTTGAACAGAATGAAGAAGTTGTGCTGAACCAAGCCGAACGCTGACATTTCGGCGGGGTAGGCTGGAAATAGAATAACCCACAGGGATACCGCGACGGCTCGAAATGGGCCAGGTATCGATGCGCCAAAAAAGATCACCGGCAGAATGCCGAGCATCTGTAGATACGATATCTCGACGCCAAACAGAGAAAGCGCTTCTGCGTAAACGAACACAGCGGCGATCAGCGCTGGAGATCGAAGCACAAGTATCAGCAGGTATTGGCCGATTTTCGCCTCTCGGAAAGCGTGCATGATGTCGCGATCGCGCAGCTTGAAGTTCGGCAGAATTCTGCCGGAGAAGTACAGCAACATGATGGCAAACAGCGCGACCAGTGCCATGCCGACCCACGGCAGTGCTCGGAAGACCTCAGGCAGCGACTCCCATTGCAACACCAGGCCGATGTTTGCCCATGCGCACAGATAGAGAAGCTCGCAGAACATGATAAACAGCATGCTCGAGCCAATCTTCCACCCCGGCACACCCTCTCGCCGATTCAGGTACAAGGCCATCGCGCCTTTGCCCAGTTGCTCATTCAGAATCGACAAAACATACGTGCTGGCGCGAACCGGCAGGATATCGCCATAGCTGACTTTAGCGTTGAACCAGTTGATCACGCGCCAGACGATGAGTGAATCGACAAGAAAGAAAAACAACGAGTACGGCACCATCAGCGACAGCCACGCCCACCAGTTCACACCAGCGAAAACGTTGCCGAGATAGGCAGCAACACTCATGCCCTGCGCAGCAGCGGGGCCGTTCATCCGGCTGTAGAGGAAAACAAAGCAACCGATTGTTATGAGCCATGGCAGCGTTTTCTTGAGCAGCCCGAATTTCTTTGCGGGCGTTGTGCTGTTGGTCGAATCGTCGTCAGGCTGGCTCATGCAGTTGCTCGTTTCTGTGGTTGAGGCTGTGGTTGGGGCTGTTGTTGTGGTTGTCGAGTGTCCGTGGTTATCGGACTGCCTGGCTCAGCCTATCATTGCCGATCAGTAGCATTGAGGTGGCTGATGCTAACCGTCTGCCCCGAGAGCCATGGGCTGTTCAGCGGACAGCGCACACGTAAGGCGCTTTGCTCTGGCGGGCGGCCTGGAGAGCTCAGCTCAACCGTGATTTCCAACGCGCCAGCCAGTTGTCGGCGGTCGACTACCGTTGCCGGCGCACCCGGGCTTGATGCTGCGCGCACGAGTAGTGCTTCAGGTCGCACCAGCGCGTAACCGTCGCTCACCGCAGGCAATTCCCCTAATGCCGTTAGCACGCGTGCTCCGCTGACCGCGCCGACGAGCTGGTTCACATCGCCTGTCAGCTGAGCGGACTCGAGAGTTGCCGGTGTCGCGTAAACGCGCTCAGGCGGACCTGCGTCAATAACCTGGCCAGATTTCATGACAGCGATATCATCAGCCTCGGACAACGCCTCGTCGGCGTCGTGCGTGACCAACAGCACCGCAGTGCTGGCTTGGCGCAACTGAGCCAGTGCCCTCTGTCTTGTCTGTCGACGCAATCCGGCATCCAGGCTGGAGAACGGTTCGTCCAGCAAAACAGCGGAGGGTTTACGAGCCAGGGCGCGGGCGATGGCGACACGCTGCTGCTCGCCACCGGACAATTGAAAAGGGTAAGCGGATGCGCGGTCAGCCAAGCCGGCGTCTGCGAGTAACTGCTGCGCAATGCGATTACGCTGCTCCCGCTTCTCATGCGCGAGGCCAAAGGCAACATTGTCGCGAGCGGTCAGGTGACTGAACAGTGCAAACGATTGAAAGACCAGGCCAACGTTGCGTTTGTCTGGTGAGACGGTTTGTCCGGGGCTGCTCAAAACGTCGCGCTCGTTGCGAATCTCCCCACCGTCGACCGGCTCAAGGCCAGCCAGCATGCGCAGCAGCGTACTTTTGCCGCAGCCGGATTGTCCGAGTAGCGCGGTAACTCGCCCGGCAGACAGAGAAACGCTGACATTGTCGACGACTCGGCGACCCGCAAATTCTCGACTGACACCCATTGCAGTAAGCACGGCTGTCATACGGGAACCGCCCCGACGGGTGTCGGCCTGTTCGCGCTGGCTTCAAGGGAGCGCTGGCGCGTCAGCCAGGCGACGGCAATCATCGCAGGCGCGCACACCAGCACGATGGCTAGCGCCGGGCTTGCGGCTTGGGCGAGACGTTCCTCGCTGGCATACCCATGTGCCAGCACAGCCAGCGTATCGAAGTCGAATGGCCGAAGAATGATGGTGGCAGGCTGTTCTTTGACAACCTCGACGAACGCCAGCAAAGCACCGGTCAGAAGGCCGGTTCTTGCTAACGGCCAGTGCACTCGGCCGATCAGGGATGTCTCGCTACATCCCAGTGTTCTTGCCGCTTCATCGAGCACGCTCGGGTGCCGGCTCAGTGCGGCGGCAACCGACCCTTGCGCCGCAGAACCGAACCGACACTGATACGCGGCGATCAGGAGAGCAGGTCCTGCCGCGACAATGATCGAAGTGTCGGGCAGCAGGGTGCTAACAGCGCCAACGAGCATCAGTATCCCCAGCGCTGCTGCGGCGCCAGGTGTTGCGTAGCCTGCGCTCATCAGCTGCTGGGTGGCACGCGCCATCGGTGAACCGCTGCGCGTCGCGCTGGCAATGCCGAAGCCAACCAGCGTAAGTATCACTGCTGCAGTGATCGCCAACAGGAGCGTTCGGACGACAGCATCAGTAAGCCCTCGCGATGGACCGGCATCGAGTGAAATGCTCAGTAGATAGGCTGTGGGTACAACCAGAGCAAGAGTGAGCACGAGCAAGCACAGGCCGCTACATACCCAGGCTCGCACAGGGCTTAGCTGAATCAGTGATGGCGGTGAGCTGGCCGCGTCGGCAAAGCGTTCGCCACGGCCACGCGCTGCCCGTTCTATCCAGAGCAACGCCAGGCAAATCACGACCAGCACGACAGCCAGGCGTGCGGCAGCAATCGGTTCACCCGCGCTCGACCATGCTCGCATGATGCCCACGGTGTAGGTCGAGACACCAAGGTGGGCAACCGCGCCGTAGTCAGCCAATGTCTCCATTGCGGCGAGCGCTGCGCCGGCGGCGACCGCGGGTCTGGCCATCGGCAGCCCTACCCGCCAGAACACGGCAGCTCCGGTGCAGCCAAGGAGGCGGGCAGCATCTCGCGTCTGTCCGCCGGAGCCGTTAAAGGCGCTGCGGGCCAGGGCATAGACGTACGGGTACAGACAGAGGGAGAAGATCAGAATCGCGCCGGGTAGTCCAACGACCTCCGGGAATAGGTAATCACCGACCCGCCAGCCCGTGGCATCGCGCAGCGCGCTCTGCAGCGGCCCCGCGGCCTGGGTAAGATCCAGGTAGGCGTAAGCGAGCACGTAGCTGGGTGCGGCCAGCGGTAGCATCAATACCCAGTCGAACCAGCCACGTCCCGGAAAGCGATAGTTGCACACGAGCCAGGCGAGCCCAGCGCCAATGCAGCTCACGCCCAGCGTCGCTCCGAACACGAGCAGCATGCTCGACGTGGTCATGTCGATGAGTCTGGTGGCAGCCAGGGCTCGGGTCGCTCCGCCATCGTCACCGGTGAGCGCGCCAATCGCTAAAGCTGCGAGTGGGGTGAGTGCGAGCAAACCGACCCAGGCAGGGAGCGAGCGTAGTGCTTTGGTTACCATGACTGACGCAGGCGCTTCGCTTTAGTGCGGCCTCGCTATTGCCAGCCCACTCGATCAAATATGGCGGCGGCCTGCGCCTGGTAGGCGCCATAGGTCCAAATCTCGGCCTGGCTTTCGATCGGCGAGCCCAGTGCTTCGAGCGCTGGGTTGTTGAGTTCGGCGTCAGTTGCCGGGAACTCATTATTTGAATTCGCGAGTTGGGTTTGCACGTCTGAAGTCAGGAGAAACTCGATGAAGCGCTCGGCGTTCGCTTTGTTCGGTGCGTCGCTGGCAAGACCGATGCCTGAGACGTTGATGTGGACGCCGTCGCCATCCTGATCCGGCCAGACAATCTGCGTGCCTTGTGCGACTGACTGATCCGCTTCACTTGCTGAACTGGCCAGTTTCACCCAGTAGTAGTGATTGACTAAAGCCACGTCACAAACGCCGGCGGCGACAGCCCTGATCTGGTCTGTGTCACCACCTTGCGGGGTTCTTGCCATGTTGTCGACGATGGCGCGAGCCCAGGTTTCCGCCGCCTCTTCACCCTGGCTTGCGATCATGCCGGCCAGCAGCGACAGGTTATAGATGTTACTTGACGAGCGTACGCACAGGCGGCCCTTGAGCGCAGGGTCGGCCAGGCTCGCGTACGTTGGCACGCTGTCGGCTGCCAGTCGGTCAGGCGCGACCACGATGACCCTTGCGCGTTTGGCGATGCCGACCCATTCGCCGCTCGGGTCGCGCAGATGCGTCGGTACGCGGGTGAGCAGTTCGCTGTCCTTTGGCATCGCTGCGAACAGGTTTGCTTCGCTAGCCCGCCACAGACGTCCTGCGTCTACCGTAATGACCACATCAGCGGGGCTGGCGCTGCCTTCTGCTCGAATACGTTCGATGAGCAAATCGCCGGATGCTTCAATGCGCCGAATCTCAATGCCGGTTTGCTTCTCGAACGCCTCGTAGATCGCGTCATCGCCGTCGTAGTGTCGGGCGGAGTAGAGATTGATGAAGCCAGGATCGTCGGCCGCGCTCGTGGCGTCACTATCGTTGCAGCCCACCAACCCAACGCTGACCACGCAGACGGACGCTGCCAGGATTGCTAGGCGGAGAAATTGTCGCAGCGTCAGTGGCATTGGTCGCTCTCGATTGATGGTTGAGTGAGAGCGATGATGTTACGTGAGCAGCCGGTCTGGGTGCACCCCATCTACGTATCCCATGAATGCTGCGTGGGTTGAGTAGCCCATGAGTTGCCGGACACGCTCCGGTAGCCTGCGCGCGATGTGCCTGGGTACAGCCGCCATCATGTTCTCGATCTGGCGCGCCCAGCCAGCGCAATATTGCGGCGTGATGATAAGACGCGGCGCCTGGCTGCGGTTTGCGCCGCCGCGATGCCTGAGCGTTCCTTTCGCTAGCATGAGGGAGCCAGCCGGCATGATGGCTTTATCAAACTCACATGGCGGTCGGGCGCAGTCCGCTTCGCTCCAACGATGACTGCCCGGGTAGAACTCCGTAGCGCCATTGCGCTCGGTCAGTTCATCCAACGCCCAGAACGCGCTCACGCCGAAATTTGGCCTTGGCAGGGGTATCTCTATCTGAGCATCGTCATGGTGCCAGGGCTGCTCGCTCTCGCCTGGGAGCAGATTGATCGCCAGGCAAGCAGAGAGGAGTGCGCTGTCGCCAAGTTCCGCCTCCGCCAGTGCTAACGGTAACGGGTGCGTCACCAGGTCGCTGATCAACTCAGGGGCCTTTGCGAGCAAGGCATACACACGGTTAGAGCGCTCGCCCTCGAAATTGTTTCGGCCGGTGTGGCGCATGTGCGGCTCAATCGCCGCCCGTAGCGCCTGGACAGACTCACCGTCGAGCACGCTGGGTACGATGACGTAGCCCTGCTCGTCGAATTCTTCGCGCAGACGGGCGAACCCAGCCTCGCCGAGCCAAGGCCGGGTCTGTTGTTGCCAGCGTTGCTGGCTAGCAGCGTCTGGCGCAGGAGAGGCAAGGGGATTGGTCATGGCGAGTGCGGCTGTCGGTCGGTGGGACAAACTATAGCGCGAGGCTGCCGTGGAGGTATGCGCCAGGACTGCGCGGCCTACCGGATATGGAGGGTTGCTCTACCCCAAGAGGTATTCAGCGGGGGTCGCAGCGTTTATCGACGAGAGCTTTCGCGTCGCGTAAGCGGTTATCGTAGTAGTCAGCGTGCCTCGCTCGGTAGCCATCGCGTCGTTCGTCGCGGACGTCCTCGAGATGCTCCTTAGCTCGCTCGCAGTGAATCTCGGCTCGCTCTGCATTGCGCGCCTCTTTGTCGCGTTGCTTTGCCGCTTGGTGTTGCTGAGCCTCGCGCTCCTCCAGCTCATCCTCGGCATCTCGGAGAATCTGCCGTTCCTGGGCGGTCAGGCCTGGGCGTGCGTAGCCGACGTTGCCGCTACCAACGGACACCGTATCGGCATCTGCGTCGGTGGCACAGGGAAACTGCGACAGCGTGGTTCCACCATCCGCGTTTTTGCACTTAAAGAACTGGGTGGCGCTCGCTGAGTTGCTTGTGACTAGCGCGAGCAGGCACAGCAATCCCAGCAGGGCCATGCGCTGTAGAAGTGAGTTGGGCTGAATCCGTAAGCCGAGCATGGTGGATATCAAAGTTAGAGCGATGCTCAGATTCTAGCCAAGGCGTTCTCGGCAAAACCACGCCTGGATCACGCCTTTGGGGTCAAGACAGGCCGGCGAGGCGCGCAATGTATATTCTGGTTCGGGCGGCCGGGCACAAAAAAGCCGCCCGAAGGCGGCTTTCTCAATTTGAGTTGTGTGCCAACTCTTGCTCCGAGCTGATCGCTCGCCGTTAGTCCCAGGCGAGTGCACCGCCGGTTTGATACTCGGTGACACGGGTCTCAAAGAAGTTCTTCTCTTTCTTGAGATCCATGATCTCGCTCATCCAGGGAAACGGATTCTTCACGCCGGCAAACTGTTCAGGCAGGCCTATCTGCGCCAGCCGACGGTTCGCGATGAACTGGAGATACTCCTCCATCATCACAGCGTTCATGCCAAGCACGCCTCGGGGCATGGTGTCACGAGCGTATTCGATTTCCAGCTGGGTGCCTTCGAGAATCATCTGTTGGGCCAGTGCTTTCATCTCGTCGTCCCACAGGTGCGGGTTTTCGATCTTGATCTGATTGATTACATCGATACCGAAGTTCACGTGCATGGACTCATCACGCAGGATGTACTGAAACTGCTCTGCAGTACCGGTCATCTTGTTGCGGCGGCCCATCGACAGAATCTGGGTGAAGCCGCAGTAGAAGAACATGCCTTCCAGTACGCAGTAATAGGCGATCAGATTGGCGAGCAGCTTCTTGTCGTTTTCTACGCTGCCGGTCTCGAAACCCGGCTCGTTGATCTCTTTGGTGTACTTCAAGCCCCAGCTTGCCTTACGGGCAACGCAGGGAACCTCGTGGTACATGTTGAAGATCTCGCCTTCGTCCATTCCAAGCGATTCGATGCAGTACTGATAGGCGTGTGTGTGAATCGCTTCTTCGAACGCCTGGCGCAGCAGGTACTGACGGCACTCCGGGTTGGTGATCAGGCGGTAGATAGCCAGCACCAGATTGTTGGCGACCAGGGAGTCTGCCGTAGAGAAGAAGCCGAGGCTGCGCTTCACGATTGTGCGCTCGTCATCAGACAGGCCGCCATCGGATTTCCACAGGGCGATATCCGCGGTCATATTGACCTCTTGCGGCATCCAGTGATTCGCGCAGCCATCGATATACTTTTGCCACGCCCAGTCGTATTTGAACGGCACCAGCTGATTCAGATCAGCACGGCAATTGATCATGCGTTTCTGGTCTACCGTGACTCGTTGGTACTCTTCGGATTCGCTGCCAACGTTTTCATCATCCAGCTTGGCGACCGCCGCCTGAGCTATGGCCAGGGCGTCAGCGGCTTCCGCGAAACCCGCCGGCTCTGTGCTTGCTGGCTGAGCGGGCTCCGGCAAGACCACGTCTGCCGTGTTGATCGCAGCGGCTCGTTCAGCGGCGGCTTTTGCCTCTGCCTCTGCCTCTGCTTCAGCCTTCAACTTTGCCTCAGCTTCAGCCGCAGCCTGTGCTGCTGCTTTTGCCTGGGCGGCAGCCAACTCGTCCGCGTTTATTTTCTCCGCCGCGGCGCTTTGAACAGCGGCGGGGCTTTGGTTTTCGTCGTAGTCGTCCCAGCTAAGCATGGGTATCTCCTTGATCGGTGGTCTGCCAACTCCGCCGCGTCGATTGGTGGGAGCTGGCACCGACTGGCCGAATCCAACGGCCAGCGGTCATTGTCGTGATTGCCTATGGTCTGGCGGTTACTGGCATGCCTCGCAGTCTGGATCATCCAGTGAGCAAGCCAGCGGCACGTCAGCCGGCTGAGCCGCGGCAAAGCTGTCGATGGTCGGCTCCGGCGCTGCCTCCTGGGTGTGATTGACGGCATTAAGATTGCCGCGATCGACCGTGGACTTCTCCGTGCTGGTAGCGCTCAGCGCTCGCAGGTAGTAGGTGGTTTTGAGGCCACGCAACCATGCCATGCGATAGGTCACATCGAGTTTCTTACCGGAAGCACCTGCCATATACAGGTTCAGCGACTGGCCCTGATCGATCCATTTCTGGCGTCGGCTGGCCGCGTCAACTATCCAGCGAGGTTCTACCTCGAAGGCGGTGGCGTAGATCGCTTTCAGGTCATCCGGCACACGGTCGATAGGCTGCAGCGAGCCATCGTAGTACTTCAGGTCATTGACCATGACCTGGTCCCACAAACCACGCTCTTTGAGATCCCGCACCATGTAGGGGTTGACCACGGTGAACTCACCCGACAGGTTCGATTTCACATACAGGTTTTGGTACGTCGGCTCGATGGATTGCGATACGCCCGTGATGTTGGCGATCGTGGCCGTTGGAGCGATGGCCATGACGTTAGAGTTGCGCATGCCGTGACGGACAACCTTCGCACGCAGTTTGTCCCAGTCCAGCGTTGTGCTGAAGTCCGCATCGAGATACTCGCTGCCGCGCTCTGCCTGCAGTTCGCGCAGAGAATCGATTGGCAGTATGCCCTGGCTCCACAGCGAGCCTTCGAAGCTGCGATACGCGCCGCGCTCGCGCGCCAGTTTGCTTGATGCTTCGATGGCGTAGTAGCTGACGGCTTCCATTGATCGGTCAGCAAACTCCACTGCCTCGGGCGATGAGTAGGCAAGGCGCTGCTTATAGAGCGCGTCCTGGAAACCCATGATGCCCAGACCAACCGGACGATGCCGAAAGTTCGATGTGCGGGCGGCGTGCACCGAGTAGTAGTTGATGTCGATGACGTTATCGAGCATGCGCACGGCCGTACGAACGCTGGACTTCAGCTTCTTGGTGTCCAGCTTGCCGTCGACAATGTGTTGCGCAAGGTTGATGGAACCCAAGTTGCACACCGCGATCTCGTCCTGCGACGTGTTCAGCGTGATCTCGGTGCACAGGTTAGAAGAATGCACAACGCCAGCATGGCGCTGCGGGGAACGGACATTGCAGCTGTCTTTGAAGGTGATCCAGGGGTGGCCTGTTTCAAACAGCATGGAAAGCATCTTGCGCCACAGATCCTGGGCCTTGATGCGCTTGAACAAAGGCAGTTCGCCGCTGACGGTTTGCGCCTCGTAGTGCTCATAGCGTTCTTCAAACGCTTTGCCATAGAGATCATGCAAATCAGGCGTATCGCTCGGCGAGAACAGTGTCCACTGAGCGTCTTCGGACACCCGCTTCATGAACAGGTCTGGGATCCAGTTAGCGGTGTTCATGTCGTGGGTGCGACGTCGATCGTCACCGGTATTTTTGCGCAGCTCAAGGAACTCTTCGATATCCAGATGCCAGGACTCGAGGTACGCGCAAACCGCGCCTTTGCGCTTGCCGCCCTGGTTTACTGCAACGGCGGTGTCGTTGACGACTTTCAGGAACGGCACGATGCCCTGAGACTTACCATTGGTGCCCTTGATGTAGGAGCCGAGGGCTCGCACGGGGGTCCAGTCGTTGCCCAGGCCGCCGGCCCATTTAGACAGCATGGCGTTGTCGTGGATAGAACCGTAGATGCCGTCAAGATCGTCCGGCACGGTGGTCAGGAAACATGAAGACAGCTGCGGACGAAGCGTGCCGGCGTTGAACAGAGTCGGCGTTGAGCTCATGTAGTCGAACGATGACAACAGGTCGTAGAACTCGATCGCGCGCGCAATCGGATCGTCTTCTTCGGCAGCGAGGCCCATGGCCACACGCATGAAAAACACCTGCGGCAACTCGAAGCGCACATCATCGCTGTGAATGAAGTAGCGGTCGTACAGCGTCTGCAAGCCAAGGTAGGTGAACTGCTCGTCACGCTCAGGCTTGAGCGCTGCGCCCAGGCGGTTGATGTCGTATTCCTGCAACTCAGGTGACAGCAGTTCAAGCTCGACGCCGCGTTCGATGAAGCGCGCAAGGGCGAGCGGGTACAGCTCGCTCATCTGTGATTGTGTTGCGCGATAGTCGCCAGCTGCTGCGTCACTGCGCTGCACATTCAGAAAGCCCAGTGCTTCCGTGCGCAGCTCATCAAGCAACAGGCGTGCGCTGACGTGGGTGTAGTTTGGCTCTTCTTCAACGAGCGTTCGGGCGGTGATCAGTAGCGACGTGGCCACATCTTTTGCAGAGATGCCGTCGTACATGTTGTCCATTGCCTGGCCGATGATGCGTTCGGCATCGACGTCCTGCAGGCCAGCACAAGCTTCGCTGACCAGAACGCGGATACGGCCAACGTCTAACGCCGCGCTGCTGCCATCCGCTTCGACAACGTTGATGGTCGCGTGTGGCTGGCTCGGCACGACAGACTCGTTCAGAGCCGTTCGATCACGGCTCCGCTCTTCACGGTAGAGCACGTAGGAGCGGGCAACCTTGTGCTCGCCAGAGCGCATCAAGGCCAGCTCGACCTGATCCTGAATATCTTCGATGTGAATGGTGCCACCTGATGGCAGCCGTCGATCGAAGGTCGCGCTGATCTGGTGCGTCAGGCTACCAACCAGTTCGCGGATGCGCGGTGATGCTGCTGCCGTGCCGCCTTCAACGGCGAGAAAGGCTTTTGTCAGCGCGACAGAAATTTTGTCGTTGTTGTACGGCACGACAACGCCGTTGCGTTTGATGACCCGAATCTGGCCCGGGGCAGTGGCTGTCATGGCCGGTGTCAAGGCAGCCGAAGTGGCGCTGGCTGCGTTGCTGCTGGCGGTCGGGCTGGTGGATGCCTGACCGGACTCCGTGGATTCAATCTGCATGTTGAGTTGGTTGCCTCTTGATCGATGCGTATTCGGGCTGGTGGGCACTGCTCAGATCGCCCGCTGAGATCACTCTCAATCGGCTAGTCGATCCTGCGGTGCCTAAGCAGTTATTCAGACTCGTTCCTGCCCTTGGCCGCTGATGTTGGGTTGTTAGCGATGGGCTGCGTTAGCCCGGCTTCTAATGTGTCCGAATCGTCTGGTTCGTATATCGCCGGGAATCTAGAGAAATGCCCCGATATGACTCGTGATGTAGCCCTGTATCGGTGCTCGGCTTCCGCTTCACTTGCGCTCGCTTCCGCTCCTTTTTTTCGCTTGTTCCCCGCTTGTTCCCGCTTGTCTTCGCTTGCTACCGCCGCTTACCGCTACCTCCCCAGGAATCACAGTAAGAGATCGACAGTAAACCCTCCGATTGAATGCTTGATTTAAGCAGGCTTCGGATGTCCATAAACACAATATACGGGTTACATCGAGGGCGTAATCTGACTCAACTTCGGCAAATTTGCCGATCTGGAATCGGCTCTGCCTGAGTGATAAAACCCAAGATATGGTGTTCTCCGTTGGAGAAAGCCCAAGATAATGCGGCTCCCAAGACAAATCAATACAAAGCCTGTGATTAATTCTGTGGATAGCCTGGGGATAGCGCTCACACTAGATATGGTGCTGGATATATAGCCAGCAATATCAGTATTTTAGGTGAAGTTTCTGGCGATTCGTCGCGCTTCACAATGTTCGCCGCGCGGGCATTTTCTGCACGCCTTTGCCGCCGTGATCCGTGCATCAAAGGCGGTTTACCCGCCATAGGTTTCCGCCCTAGCATGGCGTAGTTTTAAACCGACGCTAAGGCACGCTTTGTGAGCCATCTCCTATCTATAGACCAGGGCACTTCCAGCTCTCGCGGTATCGTCTTCTCCTCTGCCGGCGAGATGCTCGCTGTAGGTCAGCGCGAATTTGATATGAGCTTCCCCCACGACGGTTGGGTGGAGCAGAACCCGGACATACTTTGGCAAACCACGCTCGACAGCGCGCGCGAAGCGATCGAGCTTGCCGGTATAGAGGCGAGTTCGCTGGCGGCGATCGGCATCACCAACCAACGCGAGACGACGCTGTTGTGGGATCGCAACACGGGCGAGTGCCTGTACAACGCGATCGTCTGGCAGGACCGACGCACCGCGGACTACTGCAACGAGCTGCGCGGTGGTCCGGTTGAAACTCTGATTCGGCAGCAAACGGGGCTGGTGCTTGACCCGTATTTTTCCAGCACCAAGCTGCGCTGGCTTTTGGAGAATGTCGACGGCGCGCGGACTCGGGCGCAGGCGGGTGAACTGGCGTTCGGTACGGTCGACAGCTACCTGATCTGGCGTTTGACCAATGGCGCGCGCCACGTGACTGATGCCACCAATGCCTCGCGCACACAGCTGTACGACATTCACCGAGGCCAATGGAGTGAGGAGCTGCTCGCCGCGTTCGATATACCCGCCTCGCTGCTACCCGAGGTGCTCGACTGCGTCGCGGATTTCGGCACGGCCGATGCTCAGCATTTTGGTGCTGACGTGCCGATTGCCGGGGTTGCCGGTGATCAGCAGGCAGCGTTGGTTGGTCAGGCCTGTTTTGAGCCTGGCATGAGCAAAAGCACCTACGGCACTGGCTGCTTTCTGATTAACAACACCGGCTCAACGCCAACCAGTTCGGACTCCGGTTTGCTGACCACCATTGGCTACCAGCTACAGGGCAAGCCCACCTACGCCGTGGAAGGCAGTATTTTTGTTGCCGGCCAGGCGTTGAAGTGGCTGCGTGATGGCGTTGGTTTAATCCGTGAGGCCAGTGATTCACAACGTATCGCGCAGGACAATGGTCCGGACACTGACGGGGTCTATGTGGTCTCCGCGTTTACTGGCCTCGGTGCGCCGCATTGGCAGCCGGATGCCCGGGCCATCATTACCGGCCTCACTCTGGATTCGAACGCGGCTCAGATCGTTACCGCCACACTCGCCAGCATTGCCTACCAGAGCCACGACCTGGTTGCGGCGCTCGCTCGCGATGGCGCGCAGTTGTCTCGCTTGCGCGTTGACGGCGGCATGGCCGTGAATGATTGGTTCTGCCAGTTTCTTGCGGACATTGCTGACGTAGTTGTTGAGCGCCCGGCAGTGGTTGAAACCACGGCGCTCGGCGCGGCATTGCTCGCCGCCGTGGGCTCAGGGCTGGCGCCATCCCTCGAAGAGGCCGCGAGTATGTGGCGCTGCGAGCGTGTCTTCGAGCCATCCATGTCAGCCGAGCTTCGCGCTGCGTTACTCGACGGTTGGCAGGCTGCGGTCGGTCAAGCGCTTGCGTTACCCGGTAAGTAGCGCCTGTCGAATCAGGATTGCGCGCGCGACAGGCCGATGATCCTTGTCGATTGCGACGATTGATTGCGCGCGCGGATGTAAAATCTGCCCTCGCGAGAGCTGCGGATGATACGCGTCGCAAGAGCGATGAGATGCAGCGCGCAAATCGGCTGGCTATGGCCTGCGCGGGGGATTGGGCGGGTGAACTCGAACGCTCGATCAGTTACGCTCGCCAGGCTATTTTGCAGACGGACTCTGCTTCATTTTGAACACCCCCGAACGCCGGCAATACGCTCGCCAGCCAATATCGCTCAGTGCTCTCGTGCATCCGCAGGAGGGGCGCTCATGGCTGTGTTCCATTCGCGATTTCTGCGAAACGGGCCTGTTACTGACAGCCTCGTCGAGTGGCCGTTCCATCGCAACGTCGCACCCTCACCTGAAGGCTGGTGATGATGTTTCCGTGCATTTCTCCGTAGCGACGCCCACTGGCCAGCAACACTTCCGCTCTTCTGCTCGTATTGCTCGCATGACACCGACAGCAGGTGGCCTCGGCGTATTTTTCCCCAACGGCCTGCCCGAGGGCGCGTTTGACGCCATGATCGACTACGGCGTGGCGGCCGGCATGGTCTCCGCGAGCGCGGTCGGTCGCGATACTGACGACGATCTGGATCTGCATGAGCTGACCGCACCGAATGCGCAAGCCAAGGCCGGTGGCAAACCGTCCGGTGAAGGCGCTGTGGCAAGCGGGCTGGATGCGATGCGTGACCAGCGCATCAACAAACAGCAGGCAGACTTCGTGCGGCGTCGGGTTCGACGAGTGCTCGAGCGCTTTGCGCAACGACTGGCCGGCCAGTTTTCCGAGCGCGCTGAGCAGGATGTTCTGGTGAAGGCGCGGGACGCGGGCACCAATGCCGTGCAGATGATGTACTTCGAGGGCCTCGATCTGCTCGAGAAGAACCGAGCAGAGATTGCGCAGACGCTGTCAGCTGAGCTGCTCAGCCAGATGGACGAGGTTGCTGATCTGGAACGCGTGCTGGAGCAGCGCCGGCGGCAGGAAACGGGCTCCACAAACAAGCTGGAACTCGTCGATACCGAGCAGTTTGAAGGCTGGCTCGCGGTTGCCGAAGTTATCTCAAAAGCAGAGAACCGCTACAGTGACGTGCTCTTCGATATCCGGCTTCGTCTTGGGCTTGTCGCCAAACCCTGGACCCACAAAGACGTAGCACCGGTATCACCCTCGGTGATCACCTGGGCGTTCGATAGCGCAATCAGCGACATCGAGTTTCGGCGCCAGGTTCGGGCAGAGATATTTCGTGATTTCGAAACGGCTTTGATGCCGCTGCTCGACGGTTTGTACACAGCGGTTGGCCGCATCCTGGATGAAGCAGACGGATTGCCGTCGTTAGAAGAGCTGAAAACCAGCTATCAGCGATCGGTGCTGAAGCCTGTTGCAAGCGGCGCGATACCAGACCCACAGGCTTACGCCGAGATGGAGCCAGCGGCCAGGGAAGCGGCGATGGCTGCTGATGGCGTTGGCGGCCGGGTTGGTCACAACCCCTTTGATAAGGCGAATACCATTGCGCCCGCTCGTCGCGCGGCGAAAGATCTTCTCGAACTAACGCGCGAAACGCAGACACGCCTCGGCAAACCGCCGGCCATCCGGTTGGCGGCAGCCGATAGCCCGAGTGACGCGCGATTCGACACCCAGGACATATTGGGTGCGATCTCAGAGATCGAGCTGGAAACCGGCCATGAACCACTTTCTGGTGACCGTCTCAAGAATCGCCTCGTGGATGTGCTGCGGCAACGCTACGGCGATCGCAAGGCGCTCACCCCGGAAGACTATGACAACCTGGATCTGATGGAGCAGCTGGTCGATGCGATGCGCAACGATCAGTTGATTACGTCCGGGATCCGGCAGTGGATTCAGCGGCTGGAGTTAACGCTGAACAAACTTGCCGCGCGCGATCCTCAGTTCCTGGCTGAGGAGGGTGACAGCTCCCATTCAGCCGTACAGATGCTGAACCAGCTCGGCCGGCTGGGTAACGCCGAAGACTTGCGCGAAGGCATCGACAGAGAAGTTGGCAGCCGCGTAGATGAGCTGCTCAGCCGGGTTGTATCGGAGTACGACGATAACCCGGAAGTGTTCAGCGAAGTCGTCAACGAGCTGAATCCGCTGATCGATCGCCAGAGCCGCACCTACCGGGGCAACATCGAGCGCACTGTGCGCTCCAGCGAAGGCCAGCAACAGCTCGCACGCGCTCGTCGTAGCGTGCTCACCGAGCTGGGCGGCTTGCTCGACGGCCGTGAGGTGCCGGAGCTTGCACTGGAGCTGATCAACCCCGGTTGGCGCAACCTGTTGACCCACGCTTTCCTGCGCCACGGCGAGGACTCCGCCGAATATCGCGATAGCCTCGCACTGATCGAGCAGATGCTGGCGCATCTCGACGGCAGCGTTGATCCCAACGATGACAGCGTACTGCCGCCAGAAGAGCTGCTTTCGCGCGTTGTTAGCGGGCTGGATTCCATATCGTTTGATCCGGCCAAACGAACGCCGCTGGTCATGCGCCTGTCTGATGTCCTCGTGGGAGATGCCACGGGCAAGAAAGCGCCGGTGCGTACGCGCGCGGTCAGCGAGCAAACTCTGATTGACGACATTGGTCTGGGTGGATTGCTGCCTGAGACCAACCCCGCTATTGAGACGGATGATGAATCGGTTCGGCGCAGTTGGGATGCCGCGCTCGATCGTGCGCGTCGAATCCGCGTTGGTGAGTGGCTCGCCACCGGTGATGTGAAAGGCCGCCCACTCATCTTAAGCGTCGCCTTTGTTGGCGATGAGAATGCCAATTTTGTTCTGGTCAACCGTAAAGGTTTGAAGGCTCAGGAGCTTACGCTCCAGGCGATGACCGATGGCTTGCATGATGGCCAGGTGACGCTGCTCGAAGATCATGATTTACCGCTCATGGAACGAGCTTCCCAGCGAATGTTGGAGAACATGCACAATCAGTTGGCCTACCAGGCCAGCCATGATGAGCTGACCTCGCTGCTCAATCGCCGTGAGTTTGAGCGTGTTGTCGAGGGTTGCATCAATCGCTCGCGCACAGATAGCTCTGAACACAGCTTGATGTATCTGGACATGGACCAGTTCAAGATCATCAACAATACGTCGGGCCACAACGCTGGCGATGCCCTGTTGCAGATCATCGGTGAACGTCTCGGAACGGCGCTCGGAGACGCCGAAGCTCACGTTGCCCGCCTTGGTGGTGACGAGTTCGGTGTTCTCGTTGAAAACGTGGATGCCGATGCCGCCCGCGACGCTGCGACGAAATTGCTGAACACGGTTCGCGACGAGCGATTTACCTGGGAAGGGCGACACTACTCGTTGTCTGCGAGCATCGGTCTCGTGTTCCTGGATGAGTCCATGGACGATGCGGATGCTGCGCTCAGGCTCGCGGATGAAGCCTGTTATACCGCGAAAGACGCTGGTCGAAATCGCATCCAGGAATATGAGCTTGGTGACAAGGCGATGATGCATCGTCACGGCGTCATGGAGTGGGTAACGCAACTCGACAAAGCGTTGGATGAAGATCGCCTGGTGCTGAACTGCCAGCGAATCGCACCCGTCGCAGATGCGACCGCAGCCTCTCACTACGAAGTGCTGCTCACGATGCGCGACGAGCTGGGCGATCTGATGCCGCCGTCGGATTTTATTCTCGCGGCAGAAACCTACAACCGCATGCCAATCATTGATCGCTGGGTGATTAACCAGGTACTGGATTGGATGGCCGAACGCCGCGAATCGCTCGACAGCTTCGCCGGCTTCGCCATCAACATCTCGGGCCACTCAATAAATGATGAGACGTTCCCGGACTTTGTTCTGGACGCGTTTGCACGCACACAGGCGCCAACCGGCAAGGTGTGTTTCGAGATCACCGAAACCGCCGCTATTGCGAATCTGGACAATGCCGTCGATTTCATGAATCGCATGAAGATCATTGGCTGCCGATTCTCGCTCGATGATTTCGGCACCGGTCTGTCGTCTTACTCGTATTTGAGAAATCTGCCCGTCGATTACGTCAAGATTGATGGCGTATTTGTCAAAGACATCGACAGCAATCCTGGTGACTATGCGGTGGTTCGCTCGATCAATGAGATTGGCCACTACATGGGCAAACGCACCATCGCCGAGTATGTGGAAACGGATTCGGTGATGAATGCGCTGAAAGAGATCGGTGTCGATTTTGCCCAGGGCTTCGGCATAGAGAAGCCGATACTGTTGGAGCAGTTTCGGCCCTAGGCGTTGGGCGTCGGCCTGGGATCGCCACGCTGCTTTGCCTGCTACGCAGTCAAATTGCTCGCGATGACGCTGTTGTGTGTGGCTCGCGAGCTTCCGCAGATCCGTCATCGCGACGAGCCTTAAATCTCCGTCATCGCGACGGGTTTTATACCTTCGTCATCGCGAACGACCCCGAAGGGGGAGCGCGGCGATCTCCGCCAGCGCATCATGCACTCTAAAAGATTGCCGCGATCACCTCAGCTTTAACGGCCCTGCAGCAGAAACTCCAGCAGCGCCTTTTGGCTGTGCAGCCGATTGCCGGCTTCGTCGAACACCACGCTACGGGGATCCGAGAACAGATCTTCACTGATCTCTTCGCCTCGGTGGGCCGGCAGGCAGTGCATAAACAGGGCATCTTTACTCGCAAAGTCGAGCAGCTTGGGATTCACCTGGTAGCCATCAAACGTCGCCAGCCTCGCATCGGCCTCTTCCTCGTGACCCATGGATGACCAGACGTCAGTGACGACAAGATCTGCTTTTTCCACAGCCTCTCTGGGTGATTCAACCAGAGACGCCTCATTGCAACTGTCGAGGAGCGCTTGATCTGGCCGATGGCCGTCGGGACAGGCAATCTTCAATTGGAAGCCCCATTGACGCGCAGCGTTGATGTACGAGTGACACATGTTGTAGCCGTCACCCACAAACGCCACCGACTTCCCCGTGATGGGGCCACGATGCTCTTCAAACGTCTGAACATCGGCCAGCAGCTGGCAGGGGTGGAAGCGCGAAGACATTGCGTTGATCACCGGTACGCTGGCGTGGGCAGCAAACGTCTCGATATCGTCCTGGGATAGCGTGCGGATCATGACGATGTCGACCATCTCGGACAGAACCTGGGCAGTGTCTGAGATGGGTTCGCCGCGGCCCAATTGACTATCGTTCGGGCTCAGAAATATGGCGTGGCCACCCAGCTCGTTCATACCGGCTTCGAACGCGACACGGGTGCGCGTGGAGCTGAGCTGGAAGATCATCGCCAGGGTTTTGCCGGTCAACGGGGTGTGGCGCGCGCCTCGTTTGCGCAGCTGCTTCAGCTCGCTGGCTCGCTTGGTAAGACTCGTCAGTTCGTCGCTGGAGAAGTCCAGCAGTGTCATGAAATCTCGTTTGGCGTTCATTGTGATGCCTGTGTCCTTGTCACCACCCAATCTCGAGGTGGCTTTAGTCAATTGGTTCGATCCTGAAATGAATAGCGGTTCAACGTTCCCGCCTGGTGCGTTTCAGGCGAGCTGGTTGTATCGGAAAGATCGGGATCAATTTTCATCGGCTGGTAACAGCCGGCGGTGCGATTCGCGTTGCCAGCTGCGAACCGCTGGAGGCGGGCTAACTGCGGATAACGCCGAGCAATCGCTCGACCAGCTCCTGTGCTTCGGAATCGCTAAGTACCAGCGGTGGCAACAGCCTGACGATGTTGCCTTGGGTCACGTTGATCAGTAGCCCGGCATCGAGCGCTTTGCCCACCAGGTCACTGCAATCCTCGCGCATTTCGATTGCCATCATCAGACCGAGGTTGCGAACCTCCTGCACCCGGTTGTCGCCTTTCAAGCCTTCGCGTAGCGCATCACTCATACGATCGCCAAGCTCGGTGGCGCGCTCCATCAGCCCGCTAGCCTCGATCTCGTCAATGACCGCGTTAGCGGCTGCGCAGGCGATTGGGTTGCCGCCGAATGTTGAGCCGTGGTTACCTCGCTTCAGCGTTGTGGCCGCAACCCCCTGGGCAAGGCAAACGCCAATCGGCATGCCGTTGCCGAGGCCTTTTGCGGTGGTTACTACATCGGGCAGGATGCCGGCGTGCTGGTAGGCGAAGTACGCGCCAGTACGGCCGTTGCCGGTCTGAATTTCGTCGAGCAGCATCAGCCAGCCAGCATCGTCCGCGAGCTGTCTCACCTGGCCAAGAAACTCGCTTGGCGGGATGACGATGCCACCTTCGCCCAGCACTGGTTCGAAGAAAACGGCGACCACTTCGCCGTCGTCGTTATCGGCAATCGCTCGCAATGCTTCTATGTCGCCGTAGGGCGCGCGGACAAAGCCGCCGAGCAGAGGCTCGAAGCCTGCCTGGACTTTGCGGTTGCCGGTTGCGGTGAGCGTGGCCATCGTGCGGCCGTGAAAGCTGCTCTCCATGACGATTGTTCGCGGTTTGGCGATGCCACGGTTGTGGCCGTGCAGACGAGCAATCTTTATCGCCGCCTCATTCGCTTCAGCGCCGCTGTTGCCAAAGAAAACGCGCTCCATGCCGGAATGCTCGCACAGCCGCTTGGCAAGGCGTTCCTGCTCACCAATAACGTAGAGGTTGGAGGTGTGGAGTAGCTTGCCCGCCTGTTGGCGCAGCGCATCGGTCACGCGTGGATGGGCGTGTCCCAGCCCGCACACCGCGAGGCCAGTCAGCGCGTCGAGATAGCGCTTGCCATCAGTGTCAGTGAGATACACGCCCTCGCCGGACTCGAACTGCACTGGCAGTCGGCCGTAGGTGTCCATGACGTTGCTGTCGGTTGCTTCACTCATTGTCCGGGTTCCCCGCCATTGCCTGCTGTCCGGTGTTTGCAACTACCTGCAAATCCCGGCGCGATAAACCAATGTCGATGAGAAATCTCGGATCGCCGGTTCTGTCAGTTCAACCTGCCAGAACGAAAACACTGAGGCCCATGGCCAGGGCTTTTGGCGGCCCGAAAACAAAACAGGCAGCGTCGGCTGCCTGAGTAAGCGGGCCATCCTACAACTTTTCTTGGCGCGAACAAGGGGTAGGTGTGCATTCTGCGGGTAGGTAGATACCCGTGTTTTGGGTCGCCTTAGAGGTCTCGAGCGTCAGCCTACAGCCTTGTTGGCCGCTCGGCTGAAGCGCTCGAGGCCGTCCTGCAGCGTTGCGCGAGGGCAGCCGAAGTTCAGGCGCACAAAGCCATCGCCGGCAAATTGCGGCCCCGGTGAAAGGCCGAGGCCGTTGTCCTCGAAGTAGGCTTGTGCGTTGTTCAGGCCAAGATCAGCCACATTTATCCAGGCGAGGTAGGTGCCTTCAACTGGCTCCATCCAGACCCCTGGCAGCTGGGCCACACAGTCCTGCACGAGTTGGGCATTCGCTGCCAGATAGGCGCGTAACTCGTCGCGCCACGAGCTTGTGTCGGCAAAGCCGGCTTCGCTCGCGGCGAAGGCCAGCGGCCCGGCGCCCTGGGTCAGATCCACTCGTTCGGCGCGCATTTTGCTGCGTAGAGATGCATCCGGCACAACGGCAACCGCGCAGGAAATGCCTGGAATGTTGTAGGTTTTCGTGACGGCGAACAGACTGATGCTGCGATCGCGAATATCCTCGTTCAGGCTCGCTATGGGCGTGTGTTTCGCCCCTGCTGCCAGCAACAATTCACAGTGGATATCGTCTGAGCAGAGCAGATGATCTCGCTCGCTGCAAAGCTCGGCCAGCTCCCTTAGCTCATGACGCGTGAACACTCGGCCGGTGGGGTTCTGCGGGCTCGCCAGCATGATAATGCCGCCTGGAGGCAGCGCCGCCAGCGCCTCCATGTCCAACCGCCAGCCATCGTCCCGAATCATCGGCACCAGGTGCTCTGACAATCCGCAGTTCCGCGCAATTGCGAGGAACGGGTAGTAGATCGGTGTCGGGATAATCAGGTGTCGGTCGGCGGCGCGAGCGGCCAAGTTTAGGCCCGGCACGACGCCCGGTAGCCACAGCAGCCAATCGGGATCGACCTGCCAGCTGAATGTGCGCTCGGCGTAGCCGATGAAGGCATCCGTCAGTGACGTGGGCGTGTTGGTGTAGCCAATAATCCCGTGATCCAGTCGTTGCCGGATTGCATCGAGAATGAATGGCGGCACTTGAAAATCGGTGTCCGCAACCCACATAGGCAGGACATCAGCGTTTCCGTACTTATCCCATTTGGTGCTTGAGGTGCCGCGGCGATCGGTAATCTGATCAAAATTCATACGCGCGACTTTGGGTTAGAATCCGCGTTCTGGCAACCGCACTCACGCCTTCGCGTCTGGGCGTCAGGCTGAAACAGCAGTAAATGGGCACTTCACTATGAGCGAACAGATTCTCAGCGACATCAAAGAGCAGATCGAAGGCAACCCGATCCTGCTGTACATGAAAGGCTCACCCCAGGCGCCACAGTGCGGCTTCTCGGCCCAGACCGTTCAGTGCCTGATGAACTGCGGCGAGCGTTTTGCGTATGTAGACATCCTCGCCAACCCCGAGATTCGGGCAACCCTGCCGGGTTATGCCAATTGGCCGACGTTCCCGCAGCTTTATGTCGAAGGCGAGCTTGTTGGTGGCTGCGACATCATCACCGAGATGTTTGAAGCTGGAGAACTGCAGACGCTGATCAAAGAGGCTGCTGAGCGCAACCCACTGCCTGACGCCTGAACGCCCATATCAGACGCTACGGCGCTATTGCTGCGCCTGTTCGACGGCTTCAGGATCGGCCGGCGGCGGTCCGAATGCGCTGTTCCAGCGATTAGCGATGTAGCAAAACAGCTCTGCGGTTCGGTCCGTGTCGTAGGCGGCGGTGTGAGCCTGGGATTTGTCAAAGTCAATCTCCGCTCGTCGACAGGACGTTTCTAACACCGTGTGCCCTAGCGCCAGCGCCGCCAGAGATGCGGTGTCGATGGAGGTGAACGGGTGGAACGGATCTCGTTTGACTTCGCTTCGAGCAATGGCGGCGCGCAGAAAACCATGATCAAACGCGGCGTTGTGCGCAACGAGGATGGCGCGAGTGCAATGATGCGCTTTGACCGCGGCGCGGATTGTGCGGAAGAACGTGAGCATCGCCTCGCGTTCGTCGAGTGCGCCGCGGTCAGGGTCTTCCAGATTGATGCCGGTGACGGCCAGCGCCGCCGCTTCAACGCGCATGTCCGGGTGCGGCGCAACAGCTAGATCGCCCCGGTCGACAACGGCGAGTTCGTCGCCTTCGTAGCCGATAACCGCCCAGGCGATTTCCAACAACGCGTGCTCATCAGCGTTGAAACCGCCAGTTTCCAGGTCGACAACCACCGGTAGGTAGCCACGAAATCGTTCAGCAATAGTCATCGGCGCAGCTTAACCCAGCGGCGCCCGGCATTCGTGATTTCTTGCCATTTGGCGCCTGATCACAGCAACCGGTTGTCGTCGAGCCAGTTTTTTAGCTTCCCCAGCAGTCGCTGCAGATCAGCCAGCTCGGTCGCTGACCAGGTGGCAAAGATAGCCTTTTGATCGGGTGCTAGCGTTGCGAGCAGTTCATCGCGCAGTTGTTGGCCGGCTTCGGTCACGCTCAGCCAGCGGATTCGTTTATCGCTGTTGTCCGGGCGGGCTCGCAGCAGCTTCAAGTCGAGGAGCTTGCGCACCTGCTTTGTCATTCCCGGCTGCTGCACCTCGAAGGCGGCGGCGAGCTGGCCGATTGTCCATTCCCGTTCGGGGTCATGGCAGAAATGGCGCAGCAATACGAACAGCGGGAAGGGCAGGTCGTGTGAGGCCAGGTGATGGCTCGCGCGGCTGCGGCTCAGCTGCGCAATTATCCCGCAGAACAATAATATTTCTTCTTCGGCGGAGCGCTCGCTGCGGCTCATCGTGGTGTTGTCGGCGGTTAGCGCGGATCCATGCGGAAGACCCAGGCTTTGTCGCTGTGTTCATCCTCGGTCTCTTCATGTTTTGCCAGGAGCAGATTGCGCACGTCTGCGGCGATGGTTTCATCGGTAACGCGTACGGCGGTGCGTGGATAGACAGTGCCTTCGATGCGCAGGCGCACATCAGGGTTTGCCATGACGTTAGCCACCCACGTCCGCTCCGTTGGATCGTCCGGTCCCATGATGAGCGACGTTGGGACATAGAGCTCGCCATCGTGGCCAGTCGCCCACACGTTTACCGAGTAGGGATCGTTGGGGTTGGATTCCAGCTGGATTTGCTCGATGTCCGCCATCAGCGGCACCCAGTCTGGCTCGTCGCCCGTGTGCTCGGTGCCTGAAAGCTTGCCGCCTGCCAAGGGGCCGAGCGGACCGCCGCAAGCGATGCAGAGCACGCTGATAATGGATACGGCAGTGGCACGTGCAAGGCTGTGATTGCGCATGGCGATGGTTCCGGTGTTGTCGATCGATAAACTATATTCCTGGGAATATAGATTGTCCAGTCTGACCAAAGACGGCTTCTCTGGTTGAGCGCCTTGAGCACGGGTATCGTTGTCGCTTCCGAATCGCCACTTTGCGAATAACCTCGAAAGGACAGCCCAACCATGTCGCACCCGCAATTGGACCTCAGCCCCGATCAGCTTCTCAGCACCACGCGAGCCGTGCGCAAGCGCCTGGACTTCGACCGTGATGTACCGATGGATGTGATCAAGGAATGCCTGACCCAGGGTGTGCAGGCCCCCTCCGGCTCCAACTCACAAACCTGGCAGTTTGTGTTCGTAACCGATCCTGACAAGCGGGCGAAACTGGGTGAGTACTACGCTCAGGCGTTCTCAATATATCGTGATATGCCGCAGGCGATTCACCATCTGCACAAAGAAAGCGGTGATAACTCGCTGGTGGCAAGCCAGGAGCGCTCGACATCGTCGGCAGAATATCTTGCGGCAAACATGGGCAAAGCCCCGGTGCTGATGATTCCCTGTGTCTACGGCAGAGCGGATACTCCGGAAACCGTCTCAAACATGGCCGGTGCGTCAATCTACGGATCAATCATCCCGGCGGCTTGGAGTTTCATGCTGGCGGCGCGCGCTCGAGGCATCGGGACGGCCTGGACGACGCTGCACCTCATGCACGAAAAAGCGATTGCCGACCTGCTTGGCATACCCTTCGATGAAGTGTCGCAGGTTGCCATGATTCCGATTGCCTATACGAAAGGCACCGACTTCAAGCCGGCCTACCGTCCGGACGTCAGCGAAATCATGCACGTCAACGAGTGGTAACGCTCTAATGAGATTCGAGTAGGGACTGAACCGCAGAATGCAGTTTGCTGCGGTCGGCTTGATTAGGGCCGTCGCCGTCTGCGTTCTTGGTAATGGTTGCCAGGGCTTTGCTGAGGTCAGAGCGCACGGCATCAGGCGCCGAGTCCATTGTGTTGGCCGCACCGGCGAGATCGAGTGTCAGTTGTTCCCGGCGCGCATGGTTACGCTCGCTCACGAGCCGATGGTGATGCAAAGCGCGGCCTAGCCATACCCAGGGGAAGTTTGCTGCCTTGATTGGCCCGACGGTGAGCTCCTCGCCGCCCAGGGACTGGCCCAGCACAGTGACTTTGGCGAGCTCATCGCCGCCGAACCAGGCACTGGCGCTACCGATCACCGCGCCGACACCGGCGCCCAACAGAAGCGATGCTCCCCCCAGTAGTACATCGATGCCAGTGCCAGCGACGGCGCCAGACAGCGCGCCGGATATGGCGAGTTGTTTTCGTGACAGCCCAAACAACTGCCAGGTTTCCGAGGTGAACAGGTCGCCATCAAGCGCGGAGATTGTTGAATCGGTGGTATCCAGCTCGTCGTGGCGATACAACGCAGCGATGGATTGCTGAGTTCGCCCTTCTTCTCTTTGCACTTGTCTGCGCAGTTTCTGGGACAGTTTTTCAGTGAGCGCAGCTTTGTCAGCGTCCTCTGGCAGATCCGCGCTCGCTGTCATCGACAGTGCGCGGATCAGGCCATCGGCGATCATCGCGGCTGACAGCCGCAGGCGGCGAGCCTTTTCGGCTGTCATCGCCTCGATTGCCCGATCGATCGGCGCGCGATTGTCATCGCTCAATTCCGCGAAGCCGCGCAGTAGCGCCACACGCTTGTCGAAATCCGCCGACATTGCGTTAAATTCTCGAACCAGTGAGAAGTGCTGGCCGAGCGCACGCCGCCAATCCTCGACATAGTCTCCGGGGCCGATTCGATTGATCAACGCCATGCGCGGCTGACCGGTCCATTGCAGGATCTGCATTTCGATCTCGTATTCACGGCCGTAGGGTTTTGCGCCGTCGACCACGTAGAGGATCCCGGCCCCGTCGAGAATCGGTTGCAGTAGCGCGACCTCGTCTGCAAACCGAGGATCGTCGCTGTGGGCTCGCACAAACTCGCTGACCGCATCCCGCCGTTCGTGGGCCGCATCTGCACTGGCACGCAGTTCGTCAAGAACCGCGCGTGCTCGCTGAAACCCGGGCGTGTCGATCAAGCGGTACAGTGGCTCGCCGGCAATCTCGAAGACAAAACCCTGGGCCTGACGAGTTGTGCCTGGTGTATCGCTAATCGCAATCGAGGCATCTTCGGCCAGCGTTGCGACGATGCTGCTTTTGCCTTTGTTCGGATGGCCGACGACAGCGAACGACGGAATCATGCGGTGCGTCCCGCCGTGCTGTTGTCGCTGCCGGTGTTATCAGCGTTATCGAGCGCCGTGGCCTGCAGGGTGATGATCCGCGAGTCTGCCAGCTGCTCGACGGCGCCAGACCAGATGCGAGCATCGTCCTGGCCCACGCCAGCGCCGTCCAATGACCGGGGCAATACAACCAGAGAGTTCAGCGTTGGCGCTGCTTGAATCAGCTCAGTGAGGAAGTCCGTGAACTCGAGCAGCGGCGGCTCCCAGCCTTTTGTCACGACGATTGCTCGAGTCTCATTCGTCAGTGTGTTGGCAACGGCACGGGGATCATCTCCGGGATGCGCAGTGCTCACGGACGTTGCGTCGAAGCCGTACAGATTGGCTGCCAGCGCGCGCGCATCGACAGCGGTACTGGCATCGTTCCAGATGATCAGCGCGGCGGCTCCCCGCTGAGCCTGTGGTGTTTGAGTCTGCTTAGACGTCACGTTGTTCGCGGGCAGGGTATTGAGCGGTGCATCCTTACTGAGCGCCTGCAGCGGCTGGGCGTCCATTCGGTCGAGCAGGGCCGTCACATCCGGATCCCTCAACAGGAGCCTTTGCACAGCTTTGTTAGTGCGCCCCGCCGCAATAGCCAGCAGCGCAAGGCGCGGCAGCAAGCCGTAGCAGGCGATGCACATCAGCACGAAAGGCCACCAGGCTCCGAATCCAGCGGCAGTCGCTAAGTCAGGTGTTTGAAAATCCAGCCGAAAGAATTGGGAATTCGCGACCAGCTCCGTGCTTGGTACGGCGGCGGGCCACAGCGCCTGCCATGGCCAGCTCAGTGTCTGCAGAACCGATGCCAGCGACTGTGGTGACACTGATAGCGTTGTGCTCCAGCCGAAGGCCAGATCAGATAGCGCAACCAGCAGCAATAACGTCAGCAGGGCTGCTATGAAGAACGCGACAGCCATGAGTTGGGATGTCAGCACGAGCTGCCAGCGAGCCAGACGGCGCCAGCCTGGCAGTGTTGCGGCGCTCCAGCCTATGCGCTGCTGCAGCCAGCTACCCAACCAAACCACCGGATTCATGCCAGCAAGTGCATCGGCGAAACCCGTTATGCCTCGAAGCGGTAGCAGGCCGAGCAACGTCAACGCCAGCATGAGCAGTGGCAGCAGAACCAACACGCCGAGTAGCGTGAGCAGATTCACCGGGTAATCGCCCGTGTAGGTGAGTGCTGCAGTGGTGAGGCTCATGCCCAGAACGACGCCGAGCAGCACTGAGGCGGAGTTGGTTAACTGTCGAACGCGCACGAGTTGATCACCGGATGCGGCAGCATCGGTGGTGACGTCGGCAGGCTGTTGCTCGTTCACGACTTGCCACCAACCGAGCACCCGGCGCAGCCGATCGGCATCAGCGCTCTGCGCCGCTTCACCGAGCTGTTGGCCGATACCGCTGTCGCGCTCGGCGCGAATGCGGTGCGGTTGATCCCGGTCGGCCTCTAGAAAGCGTTTGATGTCGACAATGGTAGCGAGCAAGACAAGTGTGCCGGTGGTCTGTGTGTTGGATATCGCGCCGCGGGACTATACCGCATGCTCGCAAGCTGAAGGCCTGAGCAGGTACGCGACCGCACGCGATTGGCCGCTCAATTTTGCTGCCGCCTGGCCGATAACCCGAACAGGTAGAAAGGTATTCGGTGGAGCGAGAGTGTTTCAGCACAGGCAACTGTTGGTCATCGTCGTATTGGCTGTATCTCAGCTCGCGGCCCATGCCGATCAGGTCAGTCGATTTGGTGCTGGTCTGGATGGCGCCTGGAATCTTGAGCAACACAAAGATCGCTGTGTGCTGAGCCAGGCGATCCCGGACTTTGGCGAGGCGCGGTTCGAGCGCCGCGCCGGTCGCCCGCTCAGCCTCAAACTTGCCGGTGAACGAACCCTGTTCGAGGCGGGAGAACTGACCATTCATAGCGTCTCACCCCCCTGGGCCGGACAGCATGAGGGCGAGGGCGCCGCCGAGGCGATTCGTGAAGTGCTCAACGTGGCCAGCACTCCCGAACTCGACGTGCCGGATCCTATGGCAACCGATGCGCTGATGGCTCTCTATGCCGGCAGCGATCTGCTCGCGAGTGGCGCGAGCTGGTTTGCGCCAAATCGTCGAGTTGAGGTGCAGGTCGCCAGCATCAACGTACGTCCAGTGTACGAGCAGTTTGTGGCGTGCTTTGAGGCGCTCCTGCCGGCGAGCTGGCAGGACATCGAACGCTCGGCGCTGAACTTCGCCACCAACAAAGCTGCGTTGCCCTCGGATGCGCGCAAGCGTCTCGATCTGATTGTGCGCTACCTGCAAGCCGACCCAACGGTGGGCAAGGTCTACATCGACGGGCATACGGACGACGAGGGTAGCCGCATCGCTAACGTGCGCTTGTCGCAGCGCCGGGCGAGCGTTGTCGCCGATCAGCTTGCCGCCATGGGCATCGACCGCGACCGTCTGGTTGTTCGATTTCATGGCGACCGCTACCCCATAGCGGATAACGCGAGCGAAGCCGGAAAGGCGAGCAACCGCCGCACCACCGTTCGGCTGGAGAAATCACCGAACGCCGTTGCTATTCGCTAACACGCGAGTGCCGCCTTAATCCGTGCCAGTGGTAGAATTGCGTTTTTCACAGCGCAATTGGCCCTTGAGGCAACGGAGACACAGTGAGTAACGGGTTATTGGATCCCGCCGGCATCAACAAAGTGGTGTTGGCCTATTCGGGCGGGCTGGACACGTCTGTCATCTGCAAGTGGCTGCAGACCACCTACAACGCTGAGGTGGTCACCTTCACCGCTGACATCGGCCAGGGTGAAGAAGTAGAGCCCGCGCGCGCCAAGGCGAAAGCGATGGGCGTGAAAGAGATCTATATCGAGGATCTCGTTGAGCGCTTTGTTGCGGACTACGTTTTCCCTATGTTTCGCGCCAATACGCTGTACGAGGGTGAGTATCTGCTCGGCACCTCCATTGCCCGGCCGTTGATTGCGCGCCGGCTTGTCGAGATCGCCCAGGAAACCGGTGCGGATGCCATCGCTCACGGCGCGACCGGCAAAGGCAACGATCAGGTGCGTTTCGAACTCGGTGCCTATGCGCTCGACCCGAACATTAAAGTGATCGCTCCCTGGCGCGACTGGGATCTGAACTCTCGAGACGCGCTGATGGAATTCTGCGAGCAACACCAGATCAGCGTCGATTATTCTTCGGGCAGCAAATCGCCGTACTCGATGGATGCGAACCTGCTGCACATCTCCTACGAAGGGGGCGGCCTGGAAGATCCCTGGACAGAAGCTGACGATGATATGTGGCGCTGGACCGTCAGCCCCCAGGCTGCGCCGGATAGCGCCCAGGACATCGTGATCAGCTTTGAATCTGGCGATGCGGTTGCGATCGACGGCGAAGCATTGCCCGCAGGCAAGTTGCTCAAAAGGCTGAACGAGATCGGCGGTGAGCATGGTGTCGGACGCAGCGATCTGGTGGAGAACCGATACGTCGGCATGAAGAGCCGTGGCTGCTACGAGACGCCCGGCGGCACCATTCTGATTCGGGCACACCGCGCCATCGAATCTATCACCCTCGATCGCGAGGTCACGCACCTCAAAGACGAGCTGATGCCACGCTACGCCAAGCTCATCTACAACGGCTATTGGTGGTCGCCTGAGCGCCAGATCATGCAGGCACTGATAGATGAGTCTCAGAAAGTGGTTAACGGCGACGTTAAGCTTCGGCTCTACAAGGGAAGTGTCAGTGTTCTGGCGCGGCGTAGTGCGGACGATAGTCTGTATGACGCCGACGTCGTCACGTTTGAAGATGACCATGGCGCCTATGATCAATCAGACGCGACAGGTTTCATCAAGCTGAATGCGCTGAGGCTTCGCCTCGCTGCCAAGCGGGGCCGCACGTTCGACTGAGGCAATACTCGGCAACACCTGCGGCAAGCCACAAAGGCACGAGGCGAGTACGCGTCGGCATAACGGATTGACCGCAGAAGGTGGGGCAGGGTATGAGTTTTCAGGTGTTGTTTAACGGGGAAGTCGCTGACGATGTCAGTGACTCCGTCGTGCGCGACAATCTGGCTCGCGTTCTCGGTATTGAAACGCACAAGGTGCGGGCGTTGTTCTCCGGCCGCACAGTGGTTCTGCGTAGCGAGTTGTCTGAGGATGCTGCAAAGTCATTGCACAAAGAGCTGGCCGATATTGGCGCGATAGCACGCATCAAGGATCTAGGTGCCGCTAAAGCCGCCGCGTTCAAACTCGACGCCAACAACTCCGAATACACCCTTCGCGACATCACTGCCGCATTCATCGAATGCCCGCGCTGCAGCCACCAGCAGCTCGATGCGCCGCACTGCGCGCGCTGTGGAGTCGACATGGCCAAGGCCGCCCGCCAGAAGCAGAAAGAAGACCTCATCATCGAGCGCAAGATTCGCGAGCTACGCTCAAAGCAGAACGCCTCCAGCGCGCCCAGCTCTGCAGGCAATGAAAGCGATCGCGACGAGCAGGCAGCCATCAATGCGCCTGCAGAAGATGCCCCTGCGCGCGAGTCCTCGCGCTCGAAGCTGGGTAAACTCACCCGGGTGTTCAAGTCGCGCCAGTAACCTCCTATGTCCAACCCGGTTCTAACTCCGGCCGCTGCCAGCGGCCCCATCGGAGTATTCGATTCGGGCATGGGCGGCCTCACTGTACTTCGCGCCCTGCGCCGGCAGCTCCCCAACGCCGACTTTCTCTATCTAGGCGACACCGCAAGACTTCCCTACGGCACCAAGAGCCCAGCCACCGTTCAGTCGTACGCACTTCAGACCGCATCGCTTCTCGTTGAGCGTGGCGTGTGCGCGCTGGTTATCGCCTGTAACACCGCTTCTGTCTTTGCGCTCGATGCGCTGCGCATGCGGTTTCCCGAGCTGCCAATCTTCGGCGTGATTGAGCCTGGCGCTGATGCGGTTTGCGAGGTCAGTCGTAGCGGTCGAATTGGCGTACTTGCCACCGAAAGCACTATTGCCAGTAATGCGTATCAACGTGCCATCCTCGCAAGGCGTGCACAGGCGAAAGTGTTTGCGCGGCCTGCACCTGTGCTTGTTGCACTAGCCGAGGCGACGTGGACGAACGGGGATGTGCCGGAATCGGTGGTGCGGGCTTATCTTGATGGCTGGCTCGGTAAGGATGGGCCGGATTCGTTGCTGCTGGGCTGTACGCATTTTCCCGCGCTGATCGAGGCGATTCGCAAGGTTGCGGATGGACGACTTAAGATTGTGGATTCTGCTGAGACGACGGCGAGGGTGGTAGCGCAAGCGCTGGGTGAGGTTGCCGGGAGTAGGGCGGCGGGATATCTCGCCACGGATAGCGCTGAGCGGTTTAGTCGGCTGGCGCCGGTGTTTTTGGGTGAGTGTGTTGAGGTGGTGGAGATGGTGGATTTGTGAGCGAGGGGACAGGACCAAGTGCCAGGTCCGGTTAGTTCTGACACTTGGTCCAGCCCCCAGAATTAGTACCACCTGGACCTGGCACTTGGTCCTGTCACCTATTGTGGAAGGCTGCATGAGGCCAAATTTTAGATCGTAGGAATTCTCATCAGTAGGGTTCACATCAACATTCGGCAGGATAATGACGATTCATCCGGATGTAGTTGGCTGGTCTACTCTCCCGACTTCAGTAGCGACGGAAGTACGCAAGAGCTGATTGGAATGGCCTTGATAGACTTCGCGAGCGGTCAGTATGTGTTCTCCCTCACCGAAGTGCTGGGTTCGGAATTGTTACCCCCTAGTTACTTTTCAACTAATGCTCCCGTCTCTGGTGAAGCGCTTACTGAGTATTGCGAGATCCACGGATATTCCTATGCTAGTTGGTCTAACTCCATCCACCATCAGCTGACCTCCCTGATTCAAGAGCGTAGCGACAAGCGGTGAGCGTCGGTGCTTTTTTGGTGTCGAATTTCTTGATTGGGGTTTTTTGAAATGAACAAATTTTCTCAATCCCTTGGCCGCAAATGAGCATCTAGGTTGATGGAGTAGTTCGATGAAGAAAATCCTCGGCTGGACTGCTGTGTCGTTCATCTTCGCTTTGGTGTGTTGCTTATTGATTGTCGAGAGTTCGGAAAGCAGTGCTGAGGCGACTGTATCGCCGAGAGACATGGTGACTGCTACAGACGAGCAATGGGAAGCTATGCGGACTTTCCGTGCGTTGATTCACGGCTATGAAGTGAAGCCCGACGATCCTGCTCTCCAGTACGCATTCATGCTCGGCCATGCGATTCCCGAGGAAGAGGGGTGGGTGTACGGATCAATTGCCGATTCGATAAGAGAGTGCGCGCATGATGAGGTGCTCTGCTACTTTAGCGTGTCCTTAACTTTGCAGCCTCTTGCTGAGTTCGAGACAACCGCCGAAAAACTATGCAGTACCCTTCGTGTTTCGGAGGGAGCGCTAGATCATAAATCGGCGCGTGTGGGTCTTGTCTACACGGACAAGAGTCAAGTGGGTGACCTCCCGTGTTTTTGCTTACCAGTTATGTACTTCGACGCGAGATTGTACGAACGCTACTCTCGGTACGACACCGCGGTCCCCTACGCTCGGCTCAGGGGTAAGGGTGGCGCGGAAAGCTGCATTCGCGAGAACTAGGACTGTTCCTAGTTCTTAGTCCTGCCTCTACTTATTCAGCAGCAAGCGTGAGTATGTGCTCGATGGTTTGCTGTTGATCCGCAGAGGATACCGCAACGCTTGCCGGGAACAGCATCGGCTCTGGTGTGATATCCCGCCACTGTGCCAACCGCTCTGCGCTTTCATCAGGTGTGCAAGCAATAGCGATTTCATCAACCAGTTCGTCCGGTATCGCTTCCGCCATTGCGGCAAAGTCGTAAGTTTTCAGCAGTTTTCGGCATGCAACACCCACGTCGCGCATGCCATGCAGATCGAGAATGCTGTGGTAGTGCTCGACAGAAAAAGAAAAGCCAATCTGCCGTTTCGCATTGATGCGGGCTATGTCGACATCATCGTTAATGGATACGATCAAGTGCGGATAGATTGAACAAACACCCTCACTGCGCCCAGCGCTTGCCTCTGCTTCGCGTAGCAACGGCAAGCTCACTTCCCGATGCCAGCGGCGTGAATGAACCGGGTGTCCGACCAAGCCTTCTGCGAATTCACCAGCGGCGCGAATCATGCCTCGGTTTACCCCAGCCAGTAGAAGCGGAATGTCGGTGCGCGGACCCGGCTGACGGAGGTAGGCAGGCATGTCGATCGTCCAACTGTCTCCGTGCCAGCTAAAACCTGGACCGCTGCATTCAAACAGTTGTCGCAATAGCGCAAACAACTCTCGCGCCCGGGAGACTGGCTTGCCAAAGGGTACGTCGTACCACTCTTCGTTCATTCGCTGCAGGCCGGTGCCTAAGCCTGGCCGAAAGCGGCCGCCGCTGAAGGCGTCGATGTCTAGGATGCCGCTGCCAAGCACGATCGGTGAGCGAGTGAAGGTGTTCGCGATGCCCGTACCGATTTCGATGCGATCGGTGGCTGCAGAAATGGCGGCAGCTTGTACCAGTGCATTGCTGCTTTGAAAGTCCACCGTCCAGACGCTGTTCATGCTAGCGCTTTCCGCGCGTTTTGCTAACTCAAGGTTCGCTTGGGGGCTGCCTGCGGTGAGTAGTAATCCCAGATTCATGTTGGCTCCCTTCTTTTAGCCAGGGGACAGGACCAAGTGCCAGGTCCAACGGGTTCTGTCCCATGACTTAGAGCTGGTTCTAGCAACCTACTAGACCTGGGACTTGGTCCTGCTCCCGTTGTCTCGGCCCCTATTGTTATCTAGTAGTGTGGCGGTGGTGGCTCATCAGCGGCCATCTCCGGACCGCCACCACCTTCCGCAAGGATGCGCTTTACCAGCAACTGCAACTGTTGCTCCAGATCGCTGATTGTCTTGTCTTGTTTCGTTACCACATCGTTCAAATCGCTGAGCAGCTGCTCCTGAAAACTCAGTTGCGACTCCAGTTCCGCGAGCCGAGCGTCTACGTCTGTCGTCACTTTAGTCTCTCCGCGTGGTTGCTTACGCTTTTGTTGATGATAAGTCAGTGAGACCGGGGACAGGTCCACGTACCAGGTCCGGGTGCCAGGTCCAGGGGACAGGTCCAAGTGCCAGGTCCAGGGGACAGGCCCAAGGGTCAGGTCCAAGTGCCAGGTCCAAAAATCCAGATCTTAAGGCCAGGAGCGACAGGACCAGGCAACTGGATCTGTCCCCATGCTTACTCCGCGATCATCTCCCGCGGCAGTATCGGACGGAGAATTACTTCGCGAAACGCCTGCCATTGCGCGTCTCGGTCATTACCGGCAACTCGCTCTATGTGTTCCCGTACCAAGCGTCGGCCTTCGTTGTAGGTGACAACGTAGCTGCGTAGCGCAGTGATGAAATCGAGCCGCTGGGACGCAGTTCCCCGGGTCTCGAGACCGTAGGTCATGAGCCACTCGATGGCGTCTTCGCGCGACATGCCGCCGTACAGAAACTGGCGCGCGGTTTCGTTGCGGGCGTAATTCAGGGCTTCGAGTAACTCGATGTATCGGTAGTAGCGCTCGAGCTCACCGCTGTTTAAGCCCGCGAGTGGCATCAGCACGTCGCGCTCGAATGCCAGGCTTTCGGGCTGCGTGAACACCATGTCCACGGTGTGGCTAGCCGCGCCCTCGGTGATAACAGCCAGGGGCCCGGCCAGAGTGATCAGGCTGTACTCGATCCAGCCTTTGCCTTTGATGAGGTGCTCTTCGAGCAGCGTCGCGTGTACATGATGTCCCGGGTAACCCTCGTGGCAACCCAGCTCGATCGCTCGCTCGATGTGTACAGGCACATCGGCATTCAGGTGTATCTCGCTGTGGCCGTCACCGCGGTAGAACGTGAAGCCCACCCAGGGTTGGTTAGTGGCGATGTGCAGCGAAACGCGCTCGTTTTCCGGCAGTTCGAAATGCTCAAGGGTTCGGCGGCGGCATTCTGCCATTGCGGTGCTGATCACCGTCTCCAGTTTCTCAGGTGGGATGACAAACTGTTCACGCCAAGCCTCGATTCGTTCGGCGAGTGGCCCCTCGCCCTCAACGAGCGTGTCGAGTTCGTCGATCAATGCCTGGAAGTGCGCTTCATTCTGGTGGGGCACCTCAATGCCAAACACGAGCCTCGTCTCTTCGTCGAAGCTGGACAGTGTCTCGCCGCTGACGAGCTGAGCGCGGGTCTCCAAAGCAACGATGCGGTCCTGAAGGTTTTTGATGCGTCGATCGGTATCCGCATCGACTGGAGACAGAGACGATAGGCGGCGTTGCAACTCGGCAAACGTTCCGATGACTTCTGGCAAGCTCGCGTTGCGCGCGTCGGCGGCTGCCTTGAATTCGGGCGGACCAATGTACAGGTGAGTCGTGGCGTCGTGTTGATAGAGACCGAGTCCGTTAATCACAAAATCTGCGGCGATCGCATCGATAATGTCGCTTGGCGCAGCGTCAGCAGACGTGCTCGAAAGTGCCGCGGGCTGACACGCCTGCAATACGACGATGCAGAGGCAAAGCAGAAGGCGCTGCATCCAGGCGGACAACGCCACAGAAGATGAGCGGGGCTGATTCGTCTGGGTGGTCATAGCGGTCTCCTGGATCCCACCCTCAGGCTAAAACGCTTCGCTGATCGTCGCGCATCAATTGACGACATCAGGCATATCATTTTGCGACACGTTCCGACTGAGATTCGGCTCGCCGCCACAGCTCGGGAGCGAGCCCGGTGTTGTGCTTGAACGCGCGAGAGAATGCACTGGCGTTTCGGTAGCCAAGAATGTCTGCCAGCTCCACGACGGTAATGGAGGAATCGCGCAGATAATTTTGCGCGAGCTCCAGTCGCACATCCCGGAGTACTTTCCGAAAGCTAGTGCCGCTCTCCTGAAGCTTCCGTTGCAGCCGTCGAGGGTGAATGCCCCAGCGCTGACTGACCGATTCCAGCGTGCAATGCTCGGAGCCAATCTCTCGACGTAGCGTGTGGCGAAGCCGGGCCAATGTGTCGAGTTCCGGTGTGCGCGACGACGCTAACGCGCCGAGATGCTCACAAAGCAGGCGGTGTATCGCAGGGTCGGCGCTCGGGACGGGCTCAGTGAGTTCGCTGTCAGCGAAGACAAGACCATTGAACGTTGCGTTGTGTAGCACGGGTGCGTTGAAGAACTGCTCCACGCGATCAGCTCGCCTCGGGCATGAGTGGGTAAAGCACACCTGCTTCAGATCGATGTCGCGCTGCATCAGCGCTCGAAGTGCTCGGTGCACAACGGCCACGGAGAGCATCTGCATCTGCGCGAGCGGTGCGTCGTAGCGCACACGCGTGTGTCGCTCCAATGTTGCGACACCGGCGTCATCAGTTAGCTGCCAATCGCTGTATTCGCTATTGAGAATGTTGAAGCGGAGGGCATCTGTTATTGCCTGGCCGAATGACGGCGCGAAGCGTACAAGCTTGCCGATATGCGAAAGCGACTCCGCCGATTGCTGCTCGACCAGTTCTAGAGCAAACGTGTCGCATTGCAGATCGTTCGCGGCTTGATTCAGAAAGGTCACCACCGCATGCAGTGGCAGCAGACCTTCACCGTCGGTTAGCTGCTGGCGGGTGAGTCCGCTCATGGTCAGCGCCGCGCCGATGTTGCCGCCCAATTGGTCTGCGGCATCCATACTGCCCCGCAGATAGCTGGCGGTCATCATGACGGGGCTGCTCTTGTCGTAGCGGTTGCTCACCCGCTCATTCCTCTGGCGTATCTGGCACGAAATGATACGGGCTCTGTCGTGAAATGATATGGGTAGCGCAGGGCAGCTCGTTACGCTGTTGGAGGTTTAACGGGGAGGGTGGCAATGCGATCAGAAACCGCACGATTTCGAGCGGCGTGGCTTGGCGCCCTTGTGTGCGCAGTGCTGAGCGGCTGCGTAACAACCGCGCCAGAGGCTCCGAAGCCTATTGAGGTCGTGCTTGAAACCTCGATCGGTGAGGTGGTGATCGCATTGGACGTTGCGAACGCGCCCAACGCTGCGGGCTACTGGCTGGGCTATGTGGATCGGGGCCAGTATGACGGAGCCACGCTCTACCGTGGCGCATCTCTTGATCGCGCCGAACCACCTCAGCTCGTGCAGGGTGGGATACTGCTGTCCGCGCTGAATAGCTCTGAACCCATCGTTGCGAGCGATCACGGCGTCGAGTTTCTGGAGAGTTTTGAAACCACCCAGGACAGCGGTCTACTGCATGTTGCGGGCTCGGTGAGTCTTGCGAGAGACCTGCTTGATACCGGCCACGTGATCCCAGAACTTGTGGTTTGTCTGCGCGCCGTTCCGACGATGAACTACGGTGCGCGCAATGTGCCGGACAACCGTGGTTTTCCAGTCATTGGACGCGTTGTTTCTGGTATGGCGGTGATTGAAGCGGCTAGTCGGCAAGCTCTTGACGGCCCGACCACTATTGCTTTTCTCAAAGGCCAGATACTGAGCGAGCCGGTGACCATCATGCGAGCCTATCGCTCGGAAGCCGGCGGCACGTAAGTTTGGGGACAGGACCAAGTGCCAGGTCCAACAGATCCCTAGAACCAACTGGACCTGGCACTTGGTCCTGTCCCCATGATTGCAAAGATTGATTGATACGAGAGACGCTATGACAACAACACTCCGCATGATCCTGGTCCTGCTGGCGCTGCTTGCGCCTCCGGCGCTGGCTGACGTGACGTTGATTCGCAATGTGCAGATCTTTGATGGTGTGAACGATGAGCTATCGGCTGCTCGCGACGTGCGCGTGGTTGATGGTGTTATCGACGCGATCGGTGCGAATCTCGACGCGTCTGAAGACGCACGGATTATTGATGGCGAGGGCCGAACCCTGATGCCTGGGCTCATCAACGCCCACGCCCACGTGATGCTGCAGTTACCGGTTTGGGCAGCGCTGACGTCGGATTCCTATACCTTTGCCTACACCGCAACGGTCGCCGCAAAGACGCTTCTCGATAATGGTTTCACCACCATTCGCGACATGAGCGGCAACACGTTCTCGCTCAAGCAGGCGATTGACTCTGGCCTCTTGCCAGGCCCGCGGATTTATCCGTCCGGCGCGATGATCTCGCAGACGTCGGGGCACTCGGATCACCGCACGGCGGAAGCGCCATCAAGGTTGCTTGACGAAAACAGCCGTAGCGCGCTGGAGAAGCAGGGCATGGTGTTCGTCGCAGATGGCCGCGCTCAGGTTCTGCAGGCCGCACGTGAAAACCTGCGTCGTGGTGCGACCCAGATCAAGATCGCGGTTGGTGGTGGCATCAGCTCCTACGGTGATCCGCTGGACGTCACGCAATACACCGACGATGAGATCTTGGCAGCGGTGGAAGCTGCCGCGGACTGGGGTACGTATGTTGCGGCGCACGTCTACAACAGCAAGGGTGTGCAGCGAGCGGTGCGACTGGGTGTGCGCTCCATCGAACACGCCAATCTGATCGACCGCGAGGCGCTACGCCTGATGAACCGTAACGATGTTTGGCTCTCGCCTCAGGTGACGGTTTTCGAAACCGAGCTGCAGGGCTTCAACGCGGACCAACTCGCCAAGCAACGACTGGCTCGAGACGGTTTGCACAACCTCATGAGCATGGCGGCCGACATGAACTACGACAACATCGTCTTCGGCGCCGATATCGTGACCTCCATGAAAGCACTGTCAGGCATCAACCAGGAGCTCGTAAGCCGAACCCGCTGGTTCAGCTCGTTCGAGGTTTTGCGGCAAGCAACGTCGAAAGCCGCGGAGCTAGTGGCGCTGTCTGGTCCTCGTAACCCGTATGGCAAACTTGGTGTGGTCGAAGAGGGTGCGGTGGCGGACCTTCTGATCATCGATGGCAATCCGCTGGAAGACATCTCAACGCTGGCGACACCGAAAGAGAATATCCGGGTGATCATGCAAGGTGGCCGAGTGCACAAGAACACTCTATGAGCTAGGGGCCCCAAGCTAGGGGGCAGGACCAAGTGCCAGGTCCAAGCTTAAGGCACAATCGGTCCGTCCTTTCCCCATGATTGCTAGTGTGCCTGTTGAGCGTCTTTGGCTGGCGGATAACCAGCACTTACTGAAAACAGACGGGTGTAGCCCAGCGCGAATACGCTCAATAGGCCATGGTAGATGTGCCAAGCGGCGGGTGCTGATAGAAAATCGGATTGACGGACTAGGGCACCGTTCGCAAAGACTAACAAGAATAGTCCTGCGCCAAGCGAGCGACGCCAGCCTGTCCAGGTAGCGAGAATCGTCGCGGCGATCGTTAACAGAAGCCCGCTGCTGATGACTGCCTGAGCCGGCAATCCGTAGATCAACAGCGCGCCAATGGCGAGCAAGCCAGCGACGGCGATTGCCCTGGCCTGGTTGTTTTCTAACGATGCGCGATCAGTGACAACAGACAGGGTCATTAGGGTGATGGCGAGCAGCCCGCCTTGCTGTGATAAGAATTGGTGGAGCATCCGCCACCTTTCTACCTCGCCACTGGCAAAACGGATGGTGCCAACGAGCGCGGCAGCGCCGATCAGCATAAGGCTCGCGCTTGCCGCCCACCGCCTATCTCTGGCCAGCAATAGGCAGCCGACGAATGCGCACATAGCGAGTATTGCCTCGCTTACAGCGTAGTGTGCGGGTGGCACGGTCAGTTTGCTTCTACGGCCTGGGCGGCGGGTGGCAACACGCCGTGCAGGCGTTTGATGTCTTCTGTTGTCTGGCGGGAGCCATCGTGGCTGTAACCGGGTGGACCAAATAGGTAGCCGAGACGCGCGCGAAGACCGATGCCGCGGTGCAATTGGTCGCGCAGTACTGCAGCGTACTCATGGAACTCGATACGCAGTGGATTGTAAGTGTCGATGTTCTTAACGAGTCCAAACTCGGGCGGCTCGTTAGCTTGCTCACCCTCGAAGGTCCCGAATAGGCGGTCCCAGATGATGAGTGTGCCGCCGTAGTTTGCGTCAAGATATTGTGGGTTGCGGGCGTGATGCACGCGGTGGTGCGAAGGTGTGTTGAACACAAACTCGAACCAACGCGGTAACCGGTCGATGAGCTGCGTGTGTAGGAAAAATTGATATGCCGCGTTGACCACGCCGCAAAACAGCACGGCAACCGGGTCGAAGCCGATGAGCACAAGTGGAAGTTTCAGCATCATCGTGCCGGTGAAGTGCTTGGTCCAAGCTTGGCGCAGAGCAACGGCATAGTTGTAGTGGGTACTGGAGTGGTGCACTACGTGCATGGCCCAAACCCACCGGCAGCGATGGGCGATTCGATGATGGGCGTAGAAGCGCAGGTCATCCAGAACGAAGCACACCGCGAGGGTGGCGAAGGTGGTTGGGATGGTGCCGACGCGAAGGTCGGCGGCCCAGAAAAGAGCGCCGACCGAAACAAATGCCACTGCGCCATTGAAGAGCGCGCTAAGTAATCCGAGGCCGACACAAGTTGCCGCGTCACGGGTCTCGCCAGTGCGAGGCTTAGATCGCATCCGAGAGAGAAAACCCTCGATCACCACAGCAGTGAGGTATACACCGATCAGCAACGTCCCGATGTTGATTTGGACAATGTCAGACGCCGTCATTGGATGCACCTCTGCTGCTTGTGTCGATTACTGCCACCGTTGTGGTGCGCTGGGACAATAGCGGCCTCCACTAAAGACAAAAATGCCTCAATACGTTCAAATATGTTCCTGTCAGGAACAGATCGGGGCTTCTATGGACGACCTTCGCTTGCTGCGGCATTTCGATGCCGTGTACCGGCTTTCGAGCTTCACCAAGGCGGCCGACGCTTTAGGGCTTACCCATTCCGCGCTTACCAAGAGCATTAAGCAGCTGGAGGCCAACTGGGGAGTGCGCCTGTTCGATCGAACCACCAGAGTCGTTGCTCCAACGGAAACTGGCCGGCGAATGTTTCCGATGACTCGGGATCTGCTCGCCCGAGCGGATCGGCTGCGAGAGGAGGCTGTATCTGGAGCAGCGAAGCTTCGCGTCGTCGCCGGGCCAGCCATCCTGGATGGCTTTACGCACCCCGGTCTGCTCGCCTTTCGGCAGCTATATCCCGCCACGGCCGTGGTGGTGGAGACTATGCCTCCGGCACTTGCGATAGAAGAACTGATACAGATGCGTGCGCACGTGCTGTTGTACCACTCTGCCTCGATCAAGAGCTTGCCCTATGCGAGTCGGATCAGAACGTGGGACATCGTGCACGAACCGTATTGTGTGGTTGTTCGCGATCGGCATCCTGTACTAGATCGGACAATCACGGCGTCGATGCTCTATGAGTACGATTGGGCCATCGCTGGGTTTGACTCCGCCTACGAGGCCTCTCTGCCGAGCCATGTCCAGCAGGATCTTGCCCGGCGTGGGTTTCCCCGCTATCGCTTGCTGAGCCAGTCTGCCTGCTTACAGCTGGCGACCGAAACAGATTTATTGACCTTGGTCCCGCGTTCGCTAGCTCGTAGATACTGCGACGCGAATCCGGTGCAGTACTTCGAGCACCCTGATGGAATCGAGTTTTCGATGTTGGCTGTAACTCTCGCAGAGCTGGGTCTCGAGCCGACGGTTCAGGGATTCATTCGGTCATTGAAGGATGCGCTAGCGTAACGAAGCTAAGGGACGGGACCAAGTGCCAGATCCGATTGGAGTTGGTACGTGGTCCTGCCCCCAATACTCCTCAGTTGGACCTGGCACTTGGTCCTGTCCCCATAATTCTGTCGAGCAGCTCGAACACGCCTTCTTCCTTTAGCACGCGCATGCCGAGCCGCTGGGTCGATACGCCTTCACGCAGTGCGAAATCGAAGGTGAGCGTATCGCCGCCTTCGCTGGCCTCAAAGTAGCCGAACGCAACGTTTTCGTTGTTCTTTAGCTCGTCGCTGATCTCAATGAGATGAGACGTCACAACAAATAACCCATTGTTCGCACCCGCGAGTCCGTGCAGTACTCTTTTCGTCGCGTCGTAAGCATCTTTCACGTTGGTGCCTTTGAACGGCTCGTCGAGCACGGCGAGGGTGCTTCGGCCGGAAGCCACGGCCTCCGCGATCGCTCGCATGCGCAGCGCTTCTGCTCGAAAGTAGCTGACGCCGCTACTCAGATCGTCTTGCAGAGAAATCGCGGTCATCAGTCGCTGGAGGGGCGCGAACGCGAGTCGGGTAGCGGGCACTCCCATCCCAAGATGCGCGAGATAGATAGCGGTGGCGAGTGTTCGCAGGTAAGTGGTCTTACCCGCCATATTTGGGCCGGTCAAGAACAGCAGCCGCTGTGACGAGTGAAGGTCAACCGGGTTCGGCACGGGCGAGGACAACAGCGGATGCACGAGGCCTTGCGCTGTGATTTGCGTATCACCCTCCAGAATATCGGGCATGACGAGACCGTTCTTCTGAACAACATCCGCAAGAGAGACGAGCGCGTCGAATTCCGCCGCAAGCGTTAGCAATCGAGTTAGGCCGTCCCGCTCAGATTGACGAAGAACCTGATCCATTCGCAGTGCGGCCCAATGAAACTTCGGATCTATGTCCTCACGAATGTCTGACAGACCCTGCCGCTTTAGAATCTCACTCGCCTCTCGGAGCAGTGGCGCCAGCTCGCCCGCTGCAGCCGTTGTCGCCTCGGGCAATTGATCGACCGCTTCGCATAGCCGCCGCATCGCGCCGATGTAACGCCGAGTGACCGCTTCGCCGCGAACGATCTTTGTGTAGAACTGATCATCGTTGCGCCAGAACACAAACGCGGCGATGTGAAACTCGATCGCTCCGCGCTGATGGATACCCGGATACGCAGAGGTGATGTAGCGTTCGGTGTTTAGCGCAACGTATTCCGACGGAAGGTTTCGAAAGCAATCACGATTGTTGTTGATAAACACCAGAGCCTGCTGGGTGGCTGCGATCTGGGCGCGATCCGAGCTTGGGGTCTCCATCCGTTGTCGTAGGGCTCGCCTGCCGGCATCGGTTCGGCAATGATCGCAATACGAGAAAAGGCTGGACCCCTCCGGCTCGAAGAGATCGAGGTCGCGCTGCGTTTCAGCGTCCAGTTCTAGTTGATTGGTCGGCACCAGGCGATCCTTCACAAACTGATTTCTCGTTAGCGGTCCTTGACGAGACGAGAGGGTGTAACGCCTAAGCGCGCACGAAAATGCCTCGACATGTGCGTTTGAGAGCTGAAGCCGCAATCGAGTGCGACGACGGCTGCTTTATCGCCTCGCTCCAACCTCTTTTTTGCGATCTCGACGCGGCGTGACAACACCCACTCGTACGGCGGCACGCCCTCGCTTTGAATGAAGGCACGGGAGAACTGTCTCACGCTTAACCCGGCGGCGTCAGCCATTTCGGTGACAGTGATGCGTTCACCAAGACGGTTCTCGACTAGCTCTCGTGCGCGTTGATGCTGCGAAGATGTCAGTCCGCCGCGGCTGCGTGTGTTCTGCACCTTCTTGTCCAGTGACGCGATGCGAGCCAGCAAGGCGTAGACGCCATATTCAACCGCCATTGAGCTTGCGTTGTCCGACCAATCGAGGCCGAGAACAAATTGTTCCATCAGGCTTCGAGCCATGGGATCACGACCGAACGTCGCGGTAGCGAGATCAGGTGCGCGGCCATCAGTCGCATGTTCAAGATGGTCCGAGCGAAAGTACACGTGCATGAGTCGTACGTAGCCTCGATTGTCCCAAGCGGTCTCAGTGCCTTCCGGCATCAAGCAGATTGCTCCTGGACTGCCGGTAGAGCGCCCGAGGGATTCACCTTCGACCGGTCGCACCTGGCGGCCACCAGCAAGGTACAAGCTGAACGTATGGTGATCGGGTTTGAATCGAATCTCGCCGCCGCCCTGGCGTTCCCACAGAGCGACGCCAAGCCCCGAGCGGGTTGTCGTTGTGTTGATGATCCGCGCTTTGGTTCGCACGACTCCCTGCACGCCGTATTCGTCGGCAAGCGCATCACTCTGGCGCACTGAGTTGTCTCCTGTCATGGCCGGATTGTGCTCCTCGTGGCCGAATCGTCTGCGATGTCGCGCGGGCGAGTGTTCATGATCCATTCAAACACACCTTGTGCGTTAACCCTGTTTCCCATGGTCCCGACTATGCACCCGGCCGCCAACATCTCGCTTTTGTTCACCGTCGTCCTAGCCTGGGGCTTTTCTTGGTATGCGATCGCTCTTCAGGTCGGACCCATACCGGTAGAGGCATCGATTGCTTATCGGTTTGTTGCGTCCGGTGTGCTGTTGCTCATGTGGTGTGCGTTCAAGAAAGGGAGGGTCGCCGTTCCTGCGCATTTGCACCTGTTGCTCGCGCTCATGGGCGTAACTCTGTTCTCACTGAACTTCATACTGCTGTATTCGTCCACTGCGTACATCGTATCGGGCATTACGTCCGTCGTGTTCGCGGGTGCATCGCTCATGGGTGCATTTAACGCCTGGATGTTTGATCGTGTGCGTCCCAGCCCACGGGTGCTTCTCGGCGCCCTAGTCGGAGTGAGTGGGTTGGCGTTGCTGTTTGCGAGTCGAGAATCTGTTGGCGGCGGTGGCCCCACGCTAGCTACTGACGTTGACGGCCAAATTCTCGGCGCGACAAGCATTGGGCTGCTTCTAGCCCTCGCCGGCACCTATTGCTTTTCGCTCGGCAATATCATCTCTAGCCGAGTGCTCGCGCACACCGATGTGATCACTGGCACAGCCTGGGCTATGTCGTACGGCGGTCTCTTCGCCATTCTCGCGTCGGTTGCAAACCATGGAACGTTGTCGCTCCCACCGCTCACGCTTTCCTACTTCGCAAGCCTTTTCTACCTCATTGTGGGTGCGAGCCTCATCGGGTTCCTGTCCTATCTGGAACTCATACGGCGCACCGGCGTATCCCGCGCCGCTTATGCGACGGTTCTGTTTCCGGTTGTCGCGCTTGCAATGTCCTCGTGGCTGGAAGGTTATGCCTGGACACTGCAGTCGATTCTCGGCATCGCTGCCATTCTTTGCGGTGCGGTCCTGGTGTTTGCTCGCGCGCCAAGCCGAGACGGCGCGTCGCCTTCATCCGCCGCTTAGGAGATTCGCGTGGGTTGTCGATTGAGGACACACACCATTGTCGATTGAGGACACACACCATCGATTTGTGGGTTTTGACTGGCGCCTAGACACGCCGTTGTCTCAGCCTGACGTTGAATCATTGCGATTGGAGCTATGGAGGTCGTAGGACGGAACGCACAATTTCGACGCGAGTGTCCTTAACTTGGGGACGTGTGTCCTTAACTTGGGGATTCCTTAAATTGGTGCTCCCTCCCTTTCGGTGTCGAAAGGAAGAGAGAGTTTGCTTCGCGCTAGCTGATTCGATCCAGCACCGGCGTGAGATATTCCAAAAAAGCGTCCGGGTTCTCACTCATCGGGAAGTGCCCCAGGTTCTTCATTTCGGTGTACGTCGAACCGGCGATCGCCTTGTGAGCCTCTTCGCCAAGCTCGCAGGGACTGCTGGCATCGTATTCTCCGGAAAGGATGTGGACGCCCACTTTGCTGGTATCAATCTCATGCGCAGATTCGCGAAGATCGAACTCTTCCATGTAGTAGTAAAGATCGCCGAGGAACATCTGTGGCCAGCCGCTAGCGTATACAAAGCTCGTTTCTTTGCGATAGCGCTTTGGCGATGCAGGCGACATCAAGCCTTCCATCACCCGGGCTTTGTATTCGTTGCTGATCTTCGGATGCCAAAGCTCATCGAGTACATCCATCGAACCGGGAATCTCTAAAGCGCCTTCGAGTGATATGACGGCCCGGAACTCGTCCGGATGCTTGTGTGCCAGATCGAGCGCGAGCAAACCACCAACCGAGCAGCCCATGAATATCGGACGATCAAGGCCAAGCAATCGGCTGAGCTCTACCGGCAAAGACCGAAGTAGCTCACCGCGCAGCAGGTACTGATGGTCCCACCAGGCCTCTTCAACCGGGGGCAGAGACTTGCCGTGATAGGGAAGATCAAACGCGATCAGCCGAAATCGACTGGTGAGATCGGTGTTTTCCAGCAGGTGGCGCCACTGGCTACCGTGGCAACCCGCAGTGTGATGCAACAGCATAGGGATGCCTTGGCCAGCTTCCTCATAGTAGATGCGGTGCTTTTGCCCACCCAGCGTGACGTAGATGTAGCGCCCAACCGGTGCACCAATGGAGCCGTCGTCCTGAAACTCGTGCGCCTGTGCTTTGCCGTCGTCGGCCGGCGAGCGCAACAGCTCCACAGCTCGCGCGATAGCGGGATAGTACTGAGCAAAGGTCACCGGATCACATTTGCGTGATATCCCTTGGCGGTGCGTCATGTTTGATATCAGATCGTTGTTGAAACGGCTGGGTAGCGATGCGAGCACTGCCTCCCAAACCGTAGGAGCCCCTGTTAAGCGGATGACTCCCCCGCTGCTTGGGCTTGCCGTGTGGGGCGTTCCGTCCTTCAGTCGCAGGCACAATTCAGAGTCACCGATTGCCAGCTGCAGCTCACCAGTCCAATGCCTGGCCGCGAGCATGAACTCGCCGTCATTGCGGCAGCGTTCCAGCCATTCTGCTTCGGTTGCTATCTTCAGGCTCATCGTTACTCGCTCCTGGGGCGCCACGGCTTACGTCGTACTTGAGTTGGCGTGAGCAATCTTGCCGAACACTCAGCCAAGTTGTAATAGCTACTCTATCGCGGCCGGGCGAGTCGTGCCTGTGTGGGTACGATTGCGTGGGCGATGGCCGAGTCAAAACCGCCGTTCGTCTGAGCACAAGAATGGTTTACCCTGCTTAGCTGTTCATCGACTCGCGCCAGGAACTCGCTTGCCACAGAAGATAATCATCGACACAGACCCGGGCATCGACGATGCGATGGCGCTGCTGTTCGCTCACCGCGCGCCGTCTATCGATCTGGTCGGCATCACCACTACCTATGGCAATGCGACCATCGAGCAGACCACACGCAACGCGCGTTACCTGGTCGACCGCTTTGGTTTGAGTTGTCCGGTACACATGGGTTCCGGTCGGCCGCTATTTGCAGACCCGGAACCACCTGCCGATTTTGTGCATGGCTCAGACGGCCTGGGCGAGGCGGGCCTTGTGATTCCCGAGCTGGTTGACGACGGCGGCGATGCGGTTGCCTTCCTCATCGATACTCTGCGCGCTAGCCCCGGCGAGATCACTATTGTTGCGGTTGGTCGCATGACGAATCTGGCGCTAGCTCTGTCTCGTGCGCCTGACGTCGCCTCGCTCGCGAAAGCGGTTGTCATTATGGGCGGTGCGCTTGGTCGTGGCGGTTTCGGCGGCAACGTCACCCCCTGCGCCGAGGCGAACATTATCGGTGATCCGCACGCGGCTGATCGCGTTCTGCGCGCGAGCTGGCCGGTTACGATGGTCGGGCTCGACGTCACGATGAAAACGGTTATGACGCCCCCTCGAGTTGATGAGTTAAAACGGCGCGGTGGAGAAACGGGCGAGTTTCTGCACGCGATCTCGCGGTTTTATCAGGCGTTCTATACCAACAACCACGGCCTCGAGGGTTTTGCGGTGCACGATTCTTCTGCAGTCGCCTATGTGCTTGCACCGGAGTTGTTTACGTTGGAGGCAGGTGGTCTGCGGGTGGTGACGGAAGGCATCGCCTACGGGCAGACGTTGCTCGCACCCGCCGGCAAGCGCTATCACCTGCCTGTATGGCAGGGCCTCGCGGAACAGAGCGCCTGCGTCGACGTCGATTCCGACGGCGTTCTCGATCTCTACATGAGCACGCTGCTCGATGGTTAAGCCGTCAGGGTCTCAGGTAGCGGTCACTGGTGCGGCATTTCTCGCTTACTTTGCAATGTCCGGCATGCTCGCGCCGATTGGTTTGATCTCGCCTGTGCTGGCGGAGCAATTGCAGTTGCCTCTGACCGAGGTCACGGCCAGCTTCAGTTGGCTGACCGTGGGCATTCTGGTTGGGTCTGGCCTGGCGCTTGTGGTGCTCACGGCATTTCCACTGCGCTGGTTGATGCTAGCGGTGTATGTATTGGCTGCGGCTGCGATCGGCAGTCTTTGGCTGGCGGATTCAACGGCGCTGATCTGGCCGGCACTCGGCGTCGTTGGGGTCAGCTTCGGTGTGGGTTTGGCCGGTGCGGCGTTGTCGATCTCTCGTTTGTATCGCGCGGAGTCTCGAGCATCCATGCTGGTTGTCACGGATGCCTGCTTCAGCATTGCTGGAACCATTATCGCCTGGTGCGCCGTTCAGCTCATCGCAGGTGGTGCGCACTGGTCTGCGACGTACCAGATCGTCGCGGCGGTTTGTTTGGCCATCGCGATCATCGCCGTGCTTGTTCGCTTTCCGCATCGATCGGTAGACGAGGAGCCGAGCGATACTCTTCCTGAGTTGTCTTTGCTGGAGGATGTGCGCAGCTGGCCAATGGCTTTGTGGCTTTGCATCATCAGTCTGTTCCTCTACACGCTAGGTCAGTACGCGATGCTCTGGTGGTTGCCGAGCTTTCTAACAGAGTTTTATACCGTCGCGCCGGAGTTGGCAGGCTCGGTAGTTGGTCGGTTCTGGACCGGCATGCTCATCGCTCAGCTTTTTGTCGCTTGGTGGGTGTATCGCGTAGGCGTTGCGAACCTCGTGCTGATCGGTTCGATCACCACCGCGCTTGCATCGCTTCCGCTTTGGCACACGGGCAACATGAGTGTGCTCCCGTGGCTTGCCCTACTCTGGGGTTTTGCCAACCTCGGCCTGCTGAAGATGGTGTTGTCCTTCGGTACACAGACAGTGCGCGAGCCGTCGCCTGCGGTGGTCTCGGCTTTGCTGTTTGGTGCGACCAGCGGTACGGCGCTCAGTCCATGGCTGACGAGTAATATTGTGGAGATGACCGGCATGTTGTCCGTGCTTCAGTTCAGTAGCTTCTGCTATTTCTCGTTGATACTGCTTCTATTTTCTGCGCGTCGTCTCATGCGTACAGACGACACACTGACCAGTGAGGGGAGCACCCTGTGAGTGCAGCGTCGATTATTGTGGTCGGTAGCCTTAACGTGGACTACGTCATGCGCGTACCAACCCTGCCGCGCCCTGGTGAAACCCTGTCCGGCTCCGGTTTTGATGTGCTCGGCGGTGGCAAAGGCGCGAACCAAGGTCTGGCGGCCGCGCGGCTCGGGGGCGATGTGAGCTTTGTTGGCTGTATCGGAACCGACGATGGCGGCGCCAGTTTGAAAGCTGTTCTGAAAGACGCCGGAACAGACGTTGCCAACATTCGCAGCGTGTCTGACGAACCGACGGGCGCGGCTCTAATCTTTGTGGATGACTCCGGCGAAAACTGCATTGGTGTGAATGCAGGAGCCAACGCTGCGCTGTCCTCTGACGACATTCAAAACGCGGCTAACGACTTTGGCTCGGCGGGCTTCCTGCTTGTGCAGCTCGAGACGCCGACCACGACCGTCCGTGCAGCGCTTGCGCTCGCTCAGCAACACGGTCTTAAGTGCGTGTTGAATCCAGCACCCGCAGCGGCACTCGACGATGATTTGCTTGCGTTGGTTGATGTCATCACGCCTAACGAGACCGAAGCGGAAACGCTAACGGGCATTGCAGTGACAGATGAAGCGAGCGCCAAGCGCGCGGCGTCCGTTCTGCACGAACGCGGAATCGGCACGGTCATCATTACTATGGGCGCGGCTGGCGCGTTGTTGTCTGCGGATGGTCAGGCGCTCATCGTTCCAGCACCCAGCGTTGATGTGGTGGACACGACCGCTGCGGGTGACACGTTCAACGGCGCGTTGGTTGCGGCGCTCGCCCGCGGAGAATCCCTTGAGCAGGCCGTCGCGTTTGGCAATCGCGCTGCCGCTATCTCAGTCACTCGGTTTGGCGCTCAGCCGTCGATCCCCACGCTCGACGAAGTCTCGTAGTCAGTCGCCGATCTGCGTTTTCTGCTTGAACTCGCACAGATCTTCGATGTAGCAGCTACCGCAACGAGGCTTGCGTGCGACACACACGTAGCGCCCGTGCAGCAGAATCCAGTGGTGGGCGTTGACGAGGAATTCGGGCGGCGTTAAGCGCACCAATCGGTCTTCCACCTCGCGTACGTTTTTGCCTTTGGCGATGCCGGTTCGGTTGGAAACTCGAAAAATGTGAGTGTCCACGGCCATGGTGGGTTCGCCAAAGGCGGTGTTGAGCACAACATTCGCGGTCTTGCGGCCGACGCCTGGCAGGGCTTCCAACGCGGCTCTATCCCTGGGAATTTCGCCGCCGTGTTCCTTGACGAGAATCTTGCAGGTTTTGAGGACGTTTTCGGCTTTGGTGTTGAACAGCCCGATGGTTTTGATGTAGCTCTTCAGTTTACGCAGGCCGAGTGCGGCGATCGCCTCGGGTGTGTTGGCGTCACGAAAAAGCGGGCCGGTCGCCTTGTTCACACCTACATCGGTGGCCTGGGCCGAGAGAATCACCGCAATCAACAGCTCAAAAGGCGAGTTGAAGTTCAGCTCGGTGGTGGGGTTCGGGTTCGCCTCACGAAGGCGGCTGAAGATGGCGATGCGTTTGTCACGATTCACGATTGCTGCTCGGTTGTTTGTTTTGGGCTGGGTTGTCGTTGGCTTAGCGCTCGACCGAAGGCGAGTAGCAGTCCGGCAATGATAAACGCGCCGGGTGGCAGAGCGGCGATAAGCAGGGGCGTGTCTGCAAGCACCAGACCGTCGCGGGAGAACACGCCAGCGCCGAGGCTGCCAGAGCCCAGCGCTTCGCGTATCGCCCCGAGCACAATCAAGGCGACGGCGAAGCCGAGCGCCGTGCCGATGGCATCAAGCAGGCTTGGCCACAGTCGGTTGCGGCTGGCGAACGATTCGGCGCGAGCCAGAATCATGCAGTTGGTCACAATGATCTGAACGAACAGCGCAACCTGCAGGTAAACCTCGTAGGCGTACGCCTGCATGATGAGGGTTGCACAGGTGGTGAATGTGGCAATGACGAGAACGAACACGGGCAGGCGAGCGTACTCGGGAATGATGCTGCGGGTGGCTGAGATTAGTGTGTTCGAGCCGATGAGAACCAGAGCGCTCGCAAACGATAGAGCGAGCGCGTTCGCCAGCGAGTTGCTCACTGCGAGCAATGGGCAGAGCCCAAGCAGCTGCACCCAGGCGGGATTGTTTTTCCAGGCCGCATGAGACAGTACGCTCATGCTTCCGTCTCCATCATGGGCCGATGCGTGCAATCGGGCTCAGCCAGCGCAACCTCTAACGCTTGTCGCACCGCTCGGACGGTGATCGTGGCGCCGGCGACGGCGTCGATGTCAGCCAGTGAATCTGCGCGTAAGCCGCGCAGGCGGTTCGGCCAGTCAGACCGATTGCTGTCGATGAAATCGCCGATACCCGGTGTTTCGCTGTGCTCTGTGATGCGCACCCCGCTGATTGCGCCTGTCTTGATGGCAACGAGAACCGTCATGTCGCCGCCGTAGCCTCGAGTTGTTGTCCGCTGTACTGAAACGCTGGGGCAGAGCGCGTAGGGGTTCGCCTCGAGAGCTTCCGGCACGCGCTCCCGATCGGTCACCTCTGCGTATGCGGCCAGTCGCCGCTCCCTTGCCTCGGCATCGATCCTTGGTTGCGTCCATTGCCGTGTGGTGGCGAGCAGTGCGCCGCAGATGGCGGCCATGACGACGAAGCCGGCGAGTTTATGCATCGGCTGCACCTCCGACACGTGAGCGCGCCAGTGTTCGATTCAACCAGGGCGTTGCGCAGTTCGCGAGTAGTACAGCGAAAGCGATGCCGTCCGGATAGGCGGCGTAACTTCGGATCAGGTAGGTGAGCAGTCCCACCAGCAGACCGAATAACCATTGGCCACGGGCACTGCTTGGATGTGTGACAGGATCAGTCGCCACGAAAAACGCCGCGAGCATGGTGCCGCCGCTGAATAGGTGAATCATTGGCGAACCCAGACTGTTTGAGCTGCCGCCATCGAAACCGACAAAGCCGGCGATTGTCAGGGCCAGCAACATCCCTGCCGGCACACGCCAGGCGAGGGTTCGGCGTAGCGCAAGTACCAGCCCGCTGGCGGCGAAGGCGAGGGCTGCCCATTCAACGCCCAAGCCACCAAACTGACCAACTCCGTAGTCGCCGGCTGCGAGCTCGCTGAGCGTCAGTCCATGCTCGTTTGTCATGCTCGACAGAATGGTCGCGCCGGACAGGCCATCCACGCCATTGGCAAATTCGCTGGCAACGGGTGGCCAGGTCGCGAGCGCAGCCGGAAACGAGATAAGCACCGCGGCGTATCCCACCATGGCCGGGTTGAATAGGTTTTGGCCAATGCCGCCATAGGCGTGTTTGCCGAGTCCGAGCGCTAGAGCACAGGCAACGACGATCACGCCGATGCCACAACCCGGTGGTAGCGCCAGCGCAATCAACATCGCCGTCAGCATGGCGCTGCCGTCGCTCAACCGCGCCCGAATCTGCTGCCCTCGTCCAGCCAGGGTCAGGCAGGCCGCTTCGGTCATTAGGCAAGACAGCGCGGCGACGAGCAGATTTACAATAACGCCTGTCCCAAACAGCCAGGTGAGAATCAGGCCGCCCGGAGCGAGCGCGAGGCAAACCTGCCACTGAATACCCAGGCGTTGGCGCCTCACGAGGAAGTCCTTGCGCTGCGTTTTTTGGCCAGTCTAGCGAGCCGCGCTTCCCGTCTCGCCTCTTCACGGAGCGAGCGCTCAGCAAGCCTTTCATTGCGAGCGTTCACTCGAGCGAGCGACGCCTGGGCTGCCAGCTTGCTGTCGCGCTCTGAGAGTAACCGCCGTTTCCCGTCGCGAATCAGATCGGTCAGGCGAATGTCGCTCGGGCAAATGTCGTCGCACAATCCGCACTCGAGGCAACGATCTACGGACAAGGCATCGAGTCGCTCGTTGTCGCGCCGCCACCAGATAAGCTCGTCCGGCAGCAATGGCTCTGGACAGACATCGCGGCAGAAGCCACAGCGGATACATGGTGAGCTGGCATCGCGAGGGTCTTCGCTGATCGCGTAGGTTGTCTTACCCACGCACGCATCGGCGTGCAGGCGCTCGCCGCTCAATGGCGAACCGGAGCGCAAGCTCGTTGAAGCGTCGATAAGGCCTGCGATTGGCGTGCCGATCGGAAGTCTAAGAACATCGGTGCCGACACGAACGAGACGATTGATGACTGTCTGACCGCTGTCTACCGCATCGCTGATTGCAGCGCAGGTCGCGCCGTTCAACACCAGGTAACCAGCGTCTATCGGTCGTTCCTGGCGTTCAATCGATGCCGCAAACAAGCCTTTCAGCAATCGTCGTTCCTCGCCGGAGGGTTCCGATACACCTGGGGTAGCAACCGTATGGTCGGTTTGTTCGGTAAGCGTCGAGGTGAGCGTGGCCGGCGCAGCAAACACGATGTGCTCGGCAGAGATTGCCTTCTGCGCCAGCTCTGCGCCGCGAATCAATTGCGAGCTGTTGGTTCTTGCAAGATGTGCATCCGCACCAACACCTGCATCGCTTTCCATGAGATTGATAACAAGCGTGTGCACCAGGCCCCTGGCTGCCAGAAGCTTGTCGGCGGTTGGGTACCCACCACCGCCCATGCCGACAACCCCAGCGTCCGCACAGCGCTGAATGATCTGCGTTGAATCAGGTTGTACAAGCGCTGGCAGCCGGAACTCGCTCGCCTCGGTCTGATCCTCAGCTCGCTTGGCCTCAATCGTGATGTGTATGGCTGGGCTCGACTCCGAGAGGAACCGACGACGCGGCGCAATTGAGCTTACTCGGCCGCTAGTGCTTGCATGCACGAGAGCTCGATTCGTGCCGACGACTTCTCCGCGGGACACCACATCCCCAACATCGACAAAAGCCTCACTGACCGGCAGATGGACGCATTCGACGGCAATACGCGTCATGGTTTGCTGCTCACAGCGGCAGCCAGCAGATCTATGCAGTCAACGGGGCAGGGCGGCAGGCACAGCTCACAGCCGGTGCACTCGTCGACCAATACGGTGTGCATATAGCCCCGAGCGCCGACAATCGCATCAACAGGACAGGCTTGAATACAGAGCAGGCAGCCAATACAGCGCGCCTCATCGATCAGAGCGATACGCGCCGGCGCATCGGCGAGCGCTTCGTCTGCGCTGCGGCCCAGATGTTCAGACAGTTGCTGCACCAGGGCTTCCCCGCCAGGAGGGCACAGGGTGATGGGAGCTGCATCGTTGACCAGCGCCTGTGCGTAGGGCCGACAACCCGGATAGCCGCACTGCGCGCATTGGGTCTGTGGCAGCAGGGCATCAACGGCATCGATCTCCGCGCTGGTGTTGCGCGGCCAGCGATGATTGAGCCAGGCGAGGAGGCCGCCAGCAGTCAGCGCCAGTAGCGCAAGCACACCGACGCTCGTCGCAATGCCGATGATCATGTCCCCATGCCTTTGAAACCCATAAAGGCCAGCGACATGATGCCGGCGGTCACCAGCGCCAGCGGCACGCCGGCGAACGCGGCTGGCGCATCGGCCTGCTCGGTGCGCTCTCTGGCGGCGGCAAACAGCGCCAGCACGATGGAGAAACCTAGCGATGCGCCCAGTGCGTAGACAACGGTTTGCAGAAGGCTCAACTGCGCGTCAACCGCGAGGAGCGCGAGCGCGAGCACCGCGCAATTACTCGTGATCAGCGGCAAGTACAGACCCATCGCGGTGTGCAGTATCGGGCTGATCGAGCGCAGCAGCATCTCTGTTGCCTGTACGGTTGCGGCAATGATGACGATGAAGGCAATGATGCGCAGATACGCAAGGTCCAGCGGTAGCAATACGCTGTGATAGACCGCGTAGCTGAGAAGTGCAGCGAACGTCAGCACGAACGCGGTTGCCAGCCCCATACTCGTTGCAGTGTCGAAGCGGCCGCTCGTTCCCACGAACGGGCACAGCCCGAGAAACTGGGCGAGAACAAAATTGTTGACGAACGCGGTGGCCAGCAGAAGCAGCAGAAGCTCGTTCACAGAGGCCCTCCCGGCGCAGCCGTTAGCTGACAACCATGCCGGGTTTGGCGCCGGAGTCCGGAGAGATCAGGAAGATGTCGCTACCACCAGGACCGGCAGCGAGCACCATGCCCTCTGACGTGCCGAACTTCATCTTGCGTGGCGCGAGGTTGGCGACAACGACGGTGAGTTTGCCCACCAGCTCGCTTGCGTCATACGCTGGTTTGATGCCAGACAATACTTGCCTTTCGTGATCACCAACGTCCAACGTCAGCCTTAGCAGTTTGTCTGCACCGTCCACCGGCTCGGCTTTCAGCACTTTGGCGACGCGTAGCTCAACTTTCGCGAAATCGTCGATGTTGATGGTGCTTGGTGCGTCGGCACCGGCATCGTCTGACGTTGCGGATGTCGTGTTCGACGGAGCATCGCTGGTTTCTGGTGGCGTCTCGTTCTCGGTGGACGCGGCGACCATGGCATCCACGTCTTTGCTGTCGATGCGAGCGAATAACGGGCTGAACGCGTTTAGCGTGTGATCGAGCAGTGGTGCATCCAGATCATCCCAGCTCAGTGGTGCGACATTGAGAAACGCTTCACTGCGCTCGGCAAGCCCCGGCAAAACGGGTTTGAGGTAAATCATGATCAGACGGAACTGGTTGATACCCTGAGTACAAACGGCCTGGGTCAGATCCCGCTTGCCGTCTTCTTTGATGAGTTTCCAGGGTGCGTGCTCAGCGATGTATTCATTTGCTCGATCGGCCAGCTCCGTCACCTCGCGTAGCGCGCGATTGAAGTTGCCGGCTTCGAAATACTCAGCGATGACTTCGGCCTTGGCCGCGGCGTCCCGCCACAGTTCGGGCGACTCAAGCTTACTCGCGAGTTGGCCGTCGAACTGCTTGTTGATGAAACCGGCGCAGCGGCTGGCGATATTCACGACTTTTCCAACCACGTCAGAGTTCACCCGCTGCACGAAGTCGTCGAGGTTGATGTCCATGTCGTCCGAGTTGCCAGACAGTTTGGTGGCGTAGTAGTAACGCAGCGCTTCCGGGTCGAGATGATCGAGGTAGGTACGGGCGTTGATGAACGTGCCTCGAGACTTGGACATCTTGGTGCCGTTGACGGTGATGAAACCGTGGGTGTGCACTCGAGTAGGACGGCGGTAGCCAGAACCGGTCAGCACCGCAGGCCAGAACAGGCAATGGAAGTTGATGATGTCTTTGCCAATGAAGTGGTGTACTTCGAAAGCGGAGCCTGCCTCCCAGTAATCATCGAAGTTCAAGCCATCGATGTCGGCAGCGAGGTTCTCAAACGCGGCCATGTAGCCGATCGGTGCATCCATCCAGACGTAGAAGTATTTGTCGTCAGTGCCTGGGATTTTGAAACCGAAATAGGGGGCATCGCGTGAGATGTCCCAGGCTTTCAGGCCCGAATCCAGCCATTCGGCGAGCTTGTTCGCGACTTCGGGCTGCACGTAGTTACTCGTCCACTCCCGCAGCACGGCCTCGAACTGGCCCAGATCGAAGAAGTAGTGTGTGGATGAGCGCAGTTCCGGCGCCGCACCGGATACCACTGATTTTGGCTCGATGAGATCCGTTGCGGCATAGGTTGCCGCGCAGTTGTCGCAGTTGTCGCCAGCCTGGTCGTCGGCGCCGCACTTCGGACACGTGCCGCGGACGAACCGGTCGGCCAGGAACAAACCGCGCTCCGGATCGAACAGCTGTTCGACATCGCCCGTAAAGATGTACCCGTTGTCTCTCAAACGCTCGAAGATGAGTGCGCAGCGCGCCTCGTTCTCGGGCGAGTGCGTGGAGTGGTAGCGATCGTGGTGGATCAGAAAGTCAGCGAAGTCTTTCGCGTGCTCCACGCGCACAGCCTCGATCATTGCCTCCGGTGTGATGCCCTCCGCCTCAGCACGCAGCATTGTGCCGGTGCCGTGGGTGTCGTCCGCACAGACATAGTGGCAGACGTTGCCGCGCAGGCGTTGGAAGCGGGCCCAGATGTCGGTCTGGATGTCTTCCAGAAGATGGCCCAGGTGTATGGCACCGTTCACGTAAGGCAGGGCGCTGGTAACCAATATGTGGCGTTGTGCTTCGCGGCTCATCGTTCTCTATCGCACTCTAATTGCAGGGATTGCGGGGGCGGTATCCGGGCAACCCCGGCGTGGCCCGGGACTATACCGAAACCGTAAAACGATTGGCGGAAGATGGTTTGTCGGCGGCCAGCCACGTCGCCATAATGCGCAGCCAGTTTATCGGTTGCGGCACACGCCGCGATCCCCATTTTGTCTGGACCGCGGTAAGCGCGTGTCCAGCGGAGGTAGTGTTTTGAGTGGTCCAGCGAAGCCGCGAATTCCCGGTGTTGAGCACATTGTCGCCGTTGCCTCGGGTAAAGGTGGTGTCGGCAAATCGACCACAGCCGTAAATCTTGCGATCGCGCTCGAAAAGGAAGGTGCTCGGGTGGGTCTGCTGGACGCAGATATCTACGGGCCTTCCCAGGGCATGATGCTGGGCATCGCGCCGGGCACGAAGCCAGCGGTTCGCGATGGCAAGGTATTCGAGCCCATCAAGGCGCACGGCATCAAAGCGATGTCGATGAGTTTTCTGGTCAACGACGACACGCCGATGGTCTGGCGTGGCCCGATGGCGACCGGCGCCCTGCAGCAGCTCCTGATGCAGACCGACTGGGCTCCACTCGATGTTCTCATTGTCGACATGCCGCCTGGCACTGGGGACATTCAGCTCACACTCGCCCAAAAGGCGCCCGTATCCGGCGCTGTTGTGGTAACCACGCCCCAGGACATCGCGCTGCTCGACGCCCGCAAGGCTGTGGAGATGTTTGCGAAAGTGGACATACCGGTGCTCGGCGTCATCGAAAACATGAGCGTGCACATCTGTCCGGACTGCGGCCGCGAGAGCCACATTTTCGGCAGCGACGGAGGCGAGCGCATCGCCACGGAATACGGCGCTCCGCTGTTGGCGGCACTGCCACTGGATGCCAGCATTCGGGAGCAGACCGACGGCGGCCTGCCCACCGTTGCTGCCGACCCGGATGGTGCGATTGCGGCTCGCTATCGCAGCGCTGCCATCGCTCTGCTCGCTGCGCTGGCGAATACCGGCGCGGCCGGCGTGCCGAGCATCACCATGACAGACGACTGAGCCTGCGCCTCGCGCTGAGTCGCAGCTCGCAACGAACGCCCCTACAACGTTAAAAGACCGAAACCATGACCATTAAGTCAGATCGCTGGATCCGTGAAGCCTCGATGAACCAGCGAATGATCGAGCCGTTTGAGCCGGGCCAGGTTCGCCATGCCGGAGATCGTCGTGTGATCTCCTATGGTACGTCCAGCTACGGCTATGACGTGCGCTGTTCAAACCATTTTAAGGTGTTTACCAATATCTCATCGGCAACGGTGGATCCGAAAGCGTTCGATGAGCGCAGCTTCGTGGATGTCGTAGGCGAGACCTGCATCATTCCGCCCAACAGCTTTGCCTTGGCGAGCACGGTGGAGTATTTCCGCATCCCGGAGGATGTGCTGGTGATCTGCCTTGGCAAAAGCACTTATGCGCGCTGCGGAATCATCGTCAATGTGACGCCGCTGGAGCCGGAGTGGGAGGGGCACGTCACTTTGGAGTTTTCCAATACCACAACGCTGCCTGCGAAGATCTATGCCGGCGAAGGCGTGGCGCAGATGCTGTTTTTCCAATCGGATGAGCGCTGCGAAACCACGTACAAAGATCGCGGCGGCAAGTATCAGGGCCAGACTGGCGTCACCCTACCCAGGGCCTGAGCCCGCCGAGCGCTAGTCGGCGCTGGACAGAACCAGCTCGCCATCAGCGGCTTGCGCGCCAGCACTGACGACTTCACCGATCTGCCAGGCACGCTCATCCTGGGCTGCGAGCCAGGCCAGCAACGGCTCTGCGATTGCATCGTCCACGCAGAGCACGAAGCCAATGCCGCAGTTGAAGGTCTTGAGCATCTCCAGCTCGTCGATGTTGCCGGCCTGTTGCAGCCAGGAAAACAGATCGGGCCGCTGCCAGCTGTCCATCGTCACGCGCAGGGCGAGGGAGTCGCTGCGCAGCATTCTGGGCAGGTTTTCCTGGAAGCCGCCGCCGGTGACGTGCGCCATGGCATGAACCGCCTCGTGGCCGAACTCCGCCAGTATCTGCTGCACCAGCGCAACGTAGATGCGAGTGGGCGCGAGTAGCTCATCGAGCAGCGCGTCGCTCGGTCGGCCAGCATTTTCGAGCACACGCCGGATCAGCGAATAGCCGTTGGAGTGGGCGCCGCTGGAGGCCAGGCCGATCAAGGCGTTGCCCGGAGCCATGTTCGCACCGCTAATGACCTGATCTCTTTCAACCACACCAACGCAGAAGCCGGCGAGGTCGTAGTCGCCGGATTCGTACATGCCCGGCATCTCAGCCGTTTCTCCGCCCACGAGGGCGCAGCCGGCGAGCTGGCAACCATCGGCGATGCCTGCGATGACGCGGGCCGCAACGTCAACGTCGAGGCTGGCGGTGGCGTAGTAGTCCAGGAACAGCAATGGCTCGGCGCCGGTCACGAGTACATCGTTCACGCACATCGCCACGAGATCCTGGCCGATGCTGTCGTGGCGATCGTAGTCGATGGCCAGCCGAAGCTTGGTGCCAACCCCATCCGTACCCGTAACCAGCATCGGGTGGCGGTAGCGTGTCGGTAGTTCGGTCAGTGCCGCGAAGCCACCGAGGTCCGAGCGTACTTCGGGACGGTGCGTCGCCTTCACAGCGCCGCTGATTCGCCGAACGAGTTCCGCGCCGGCGTCGATATCAACGCCGGCGTCTTTGTATGTGAGCTTGGATGTCATGCTGCGCGCCCGTTGCTGGCCGCCGAACCTGTGCCGGCTGATTCTGGTCGGCGCGCAGTTTACCCCGGCCGGCAATGGTTCTCGATGGGCCAGCGAAGATTGCTCGCGAAGAGTAAACTGTCCGCTGGAATTCGCACGGGACCAGCAGCAGCTGGCGAAGCAGCCCACATTGATGATTGCCAACAACCACCCCAATTCAGTCCGCCGCAGCTCCTGTATTGTTTGGGTTCTGCTCATCGCTATGTGCGTCGGCCTCGCAGCGCCGATGCATGGTGCGCAAGTCTCTGGGCTCTACGATGTACGAGTTGGCGTTGACTCGCAGAACCCCGAACTGAGAGATCAGGCGGCTTCGGACGGCCTGTTGGAACTGCTCACCCGGCTCACTGGCCTGACCAGCGTCCCGCGCAACGAAGCCGTTACCGCCGCCCTTCGCTCCCCTGAGCGCTACTACAACCGCTTTGGCTATGAAGAAGGCGATGACGCTCACCCGACCTATCTGTCGATCACCTTTGATAGCGCCGCGGTTACCGGGTTGATTCGATCCGCACGGTTACCGCTGTGGGGCAGCAATCGCCCGACTGCGGTCGTCTGGATAGCCTTGCGTGAGGGCGGCCAACGCTCGCTCGTTGGCAGCGATAGCGATGACGAATCGAGCGCCGAGCTCATTCGGGCATTGCGCCGAGCGGCTGAAAGGCGAGGCTTGCCGATTACCTTCCCGCTGTTGGATTTAACGGATGTTGCCCAGGTCTCACCGGCGGTCGTCTGGGGACGGCTGGCTGATGTTGTTGTGCCTGCGAGCGAACGCTATGACGCTGATGTTGTGGTGATGGGCCGTGTCGAGCGCGCGGCTGGTGGTTATACCGGAAGCTGGCGCTGGCGGCTGGGCAACGAGGAAGGCTCGGCGCGCTCGACCAGCCGCGATGTGCAAACAACCGCCAACGTCCTAATCGATGACTTGGCGAACACACTCGCCGGTCGATTCGCTGTGCTGGGTCGTTCCCTGCGCGTCGTGCGAGCGGATATCTCCGGCGTTAACAGTGCTGGTGACTATGGCCGACTGATGCGCTATCTCACGTCGCACCAGGCATTTGAGCGAGTCGCGTTGCAGAAGATGGTGCCAACGGGGGCAACGATTGCGTTGGCAACCCGCACATCGGATGAACAGCTGTTGGATCTGCTGCGGCTTGATGGCCATCTGGAAGCGGCCGGTCCTGCCGGTTTCGACGGCGCCCTCGCTCTACGCTGGCGCGGCGGCGAGGGGTAGGCTTTGCCCATGAAACTCAGGGTGCTACCCAACCTGATTACGCTGGCGCGCATCGCGCTGGTTGCGCCAATCGCCTGGTTGCTTTGGCACTTCCGTTATCCCGAAGCGTTGCTGCTGACCGTGATTGCGGGCGTGAGCGATGCCGTTGATGGCTACCTGGCGAGGCGCTTCAACTGGTTGTCGCCCATGGGTGCGATGCTCGATCCGATCGCGGACAAGCTACTCGCGGTCACGTTGTTTGTCGTGTTCACGCTACAGGGCCATCTGCCGTTGTGGCTCGCGCTCATCGTGATCGGTCGGGATCTGTTGATCCTCGCAGGCGCGGGAATCTACCGGATCTGGTTTGGCGAGCTTGAGGTGGCTCCAACCATTATCAGTAAAGCCAACACCGCCGCGCAGTTCGTAGTGCTGGCGGGTCTGTTGGTGGGCTTGTCGGGGGTTACCTTCGTTGCGAATCTCGTGGACCCCTGGGGCTTCTTTGCCCTGGCTGGTCTCGCGATAGCCTCCGGCGTCGACTACGTGGTGACGTGGAGTGGCAAAGCGGCGCGAGAGTCCCGGTCGCGCCGGAGATGAGCCAGCTGGCATTGCCGTTTCCGCTGCGCGAACGCATGAATTTCGCCGGCTTTGTGAGTGCGGGCAACGAAGAGTTGGTCGCCCGGCTGCGCCATGCGCATTTTGGTTTCTCGGCGTTGTGGCTGCATGGCACAGCGTTTTCAGGCAAAACCCATCTATTACAGGCGAGCTGCAGCGATGCACTTCATGTCAGCTCGCGGTCCGGTGCATCCGGACGCGTGCTGTACCTTCCTGCCAAAGACATACGGGCTGAAGATGCGTTGCCCGGATTGTTCGAGCGCGCTGATATCGCGCTGCTCTGCGTCGATGATTGCGACGCCTGGCTGGGTGACCCCGACAGCGAAGCACTCATCATGTCGGTCTATCAGCACGTGCTCGAATCCGAGGGACAGTTGCTGCTCAGCGCCGCGCTTCCGGCGCTCGATACGCGCTTTGCTCTCCCGGATCTGGCATCGCGATTGCGCGCCGCGCAGGCCTTCCATGTCACCCCGCCAGCGGAGCAATTCTGGGCGCAGTTGCTCAAGCGCCGCGCGGCGGGGCGAGGCTTCGAGCTCGACGATCGAGTGCTGGATTTCTGGCTAGCGCGAGGGCCGCGATCTTTCGAGGCGTTGATGCAGCAGCTCGATGCGATCGACGCCGCGACGCTGCACGAGCAGCGCAAGGTCACGGTGCCATTTCTCAAGCGCCAACTTGGCATTGTCTGATGAGCGCGAATCCGCAGTCCGGTTCTGATGTGTCGTCTTCATCCACGTCTTCGAGTTCGCGTGACAAGGCAACGCAGCAGGGAACACTTTTGTTTGCGGGCGGCGGCACGGCGGGCCACATCATCCCAGCTCTGCCCGTTGTCGAGAAATGTATTGCTCGCGGCTACGACGCAACCTTCGTCGTGGGCACTGCAGAGCTTGAGCGCGAACTGGTGAGCGGCGCGGGCGCCACGCCCTATGTTCTGCGAACCGGCAAGCTGCGCCGCTATCTCAGCTGGCAGAACCTGACCGACGTATTTCGCACGATAACTGCGGTGTTTCGCAGCATCGCATTGATTCGGCGTATACGGCCAAAAGCTGTGATGTCCAAGGGCGGCTATGTCGCTCTGCCGGTGGTGGTTGCAGCGTGGCTGTGTCGAGTTCCGGTGCTGGCGCACGAATCAGACGCCTCGAGCGGATTGGCCAACCGGCTGTCCGCGCCTTTTGTCAGTACGCTGTGTACCAGTTTTCCGCAGACCACGGTTCCCCGCTTTCGCGGCCGGCTTGTGCACACCGGGACCCCGGTGCGTGACGAACTTCTGGCCGGTGACGCCGAGCGTGGCAGAAGCATGCTGGGTCTGACGTCCTCGGAGCGACCGTTGATCGTGGTCACCGGCGGATCACTGGGGGCGGATGCGATTAACGCTTTAGTACGTAAAGCCGCGCCGGTGTTGTGTCAGCGCTACGATATTTTCCACGTTTGTGGCTCGGGTAAGACTGAGGAACTGAATGTGGACGGTTATGCAAACGCCGAGTTTGTCGGCGCTGGTTGGGGCGACATACTCGCCGCCGCCGATATCGTGGTGTCGCGAGCCGGCGCAAATGCGCTCTTTGAGCTCATTGCGCTGCGCAAACTCATGCTGTTGATCCCACTGCCAGCGAAGTCTTCCCGCGGCGACCAGATCGAAAACGCCGCGTACGCCGCCGACCACGGTTTGGCGGTGAGCGTTGAGGAGGAACAGCTGGATGGCGATGTCCTCATCCGCGAAATCGATACGCTATGGGCGAATGCACAGAGCATCCACGGCCGGCTGGCCCTCACGGCGTATCCGGATGCGGGCCAGGCGCTTACGGATGAGCTGTTACTGCTGGCTGAGTCACGCTAGGAAACGCGTTCGCTGCGATGTGCTGATAGACTGCGCGACCGCGATTCGCGGCTGCCCGGCGCAGCAGCGGATCCAGCGCTGATGATGGGCGCGATGAATCATAATAAGTCGGCCACCGCCACGGGCTTTGCAGCGACGTCTGTTAGCCACGTGAATGATGCGAGCGGCTGACAAAGGGGGAGAGAAAACGTGTTTAAGGTTCGCACCCACAATGCCATTGCGGTTCGAGGCCTCGAGCGCCTGCCGCGCGATCAGTTCGAAGTGGGCACCGAGATTGCTGACCCGGACGCTCTGCTTCTGCGCTCGCACAAGCTGGCAGCGAGCGACCTGGGGCCGTCGTTGCGAGCTATCGCGCGCGCCGGTGCTGGCGTCAACAACGTGCCGGTTGATGCCTGTAGCGAAGCAGGGATCGTGGTGTTCAACACGCCTGGAGCGAATGCCAACTCGGTCAAAGAGCTCGTGCTGGCCGCGTTGCTGCTGACGGCTCGTGACATTTCTGGTGGCATTGCTTATTCGCGTTCGCTGTCCGGCTTGTCAGATGCTGGCGAACTCAACCGCTTGGTCGAAGCGGAGAAGAAGCGTTTCAAAGGCTTCGAGCTGATGGGTAAGACGCTGGGCGTTGTTGGCCTTGGCGCCATCGGTTCCATGGTCGCCCGCGCGGCTTTGGACCTGGGAATGGATGTGCTGGGCTACGACCCCGCCATCTCCGTTGATGCTGCATGGCGTCTGCCGGCTGAAGTTCAGCGCATGGAAAACCTGCCGAGCCTGTTTTCCCGCAGCGATTTCGTGACGCTGCATGTACCGCTGCTGCCGCAAACCACTGGCATGATCAATGAAGAAGCGCTGCGGGCGTTTCGACCGGGCAGCACGCTGTTGAATTTCGCGCGTGAGCCGATTGTGGATGCAGACGCACTGAAAGCGGCGTTGGCGAGTGATCACCTGGGTCGCTACGTCGCCGACTTCCCGATTGCCGATTTGCTGGACGACTCTCGGGTGATGTTTACGCCGCATCTGGGTGCAAGCACGGAAGAAGCCGAAGAGAATTGCGCGGTGATGGCGGCGGAACAACTGAAAGACTTTCTGCTCACCGGGAATATCCGTAACTCCGTGAACTTTCCGCCGGTGATGCTCGAGCCGTCCGAGGGCGTGCGCCTCGCCATCACCAACCGCAACGAGCCGGGCCTCATCGGGCAGATTACTTCCGTCCTCGCGGATCAGAAGCTCAATGTGGTCGACATGCTCAACAAGAGCCGAGGTGATTTCGCCTATAACCTGATCGACGTGGAGCAGCCGGCGAGCGAGCTGGTGCTCGATGCGCTGTCGCAGATTCCCAGCGTGATCAACGTTCGAGTATTAGGCTAAAGAGTCGCACCTTCCGCGGGCGGAGCCGGCGGTGGAGACGCAGGCCGGCCACCGTGCTTGAAGCCGCGCCTGGCCTGGCGTGCTGCGAACCGATGGGGTGACAGCGCCTCAAGCAGTGCCTGCGCTAGCGGCGCGACTTCGCCGCAGATCATGCTGGCAAGCACCTCGCCTGCCAGCGGTGCAAAGGTTGCCCCCATAGAGCCATGTCCGGCGCTGATCCAAAGCGCCGGTGTCTGGGTTGCTCCGACAATAGGCGTTCGATCAGACGTTACCGCCCGTTCCGCGCGAAATGCCGTTGAAGTACCTGGACGCATCGTCAGCCCCAGCCGCTGTGCAAGCGCAACATTGTGCGCGCTCGCTTTGCCGGCACCCCAGGGTTTGTATTCGTAGGTGGCACCGACCGCCGTCTGCCCGCCGTCGACGGGTGCGGCGTAACCCTCACCGAGCAGTGCACAGCGTAGAGCCGTGTCGTCGAAGACATCGAGCTGGCCGGCGACCGGGAGGATTTCCAGGTTTGCAAGGTCTCCTCGCTCGTTGCTGCGCGATCCGCAGGCGATTATTTGTGGCGTGTCTGCGGTTGCGCCTGCTGCGTTATCTACCAATGAAATCATTGGGTGATCAAGGAGCTCGGCAATGGCCATTCGGCCGTTGATGATGCCCGCATCCGGGAACAACAGGTGTTCGCAGGTCAGCTCCACGCCGGCGATGGCGCTGGCTTCGCTCGCAGAGAGCATTGATAGCCACCGGCCTGAGCTTTCATATTGTCGCGCGAGTTCGCGTAGGCGCGCGCTGTCGGTTGTGCCACCAGGGCCTTGCAGAGCGCCTATTGGGTTAAAGCCCGTTGGGCAACGCTGGCGCATCAGAGCCGCGCTCAAATTGTAGGCGTGAGCGCGTAACTCGGCGGCGGGTGATTGATCCGCCAATAGCCTGCCATGCAGCACAATTGCAGGTAAGCCAGAAGCGCCCGCAGCAGCGCCTTGCGGGTCACTGATCTCGACGCTGACCCCTCGCTCGGCGAGCGACCTGGCGGCGCTCGCGCCAGCAAAACCGGCGCCATGAACGAGACAGTGCTCGGGCAGTGGCCAATCGGCGAGCGCAAGGCTTGTTGCGTCGTTCAACCTCTCACCAGCGAGAGACTCGCTTTTGTGTGGTTTCTGGTCCACACGGCGGGTTGTAAAACCGGCCGCTTCTAAACGCCTGCGAACATCACCGCTGGCGGTGTATGTCGTCATTGCGCCACCGGGTCTGACTAGCGAGGCGAAGGCGCTGAGCAACTCGCCTGTCCACATCGCAGGGTTTCGATCCGGCGCAAAACCATCGAAGAGCCATTGATCGATGGCGCGCCGCTGTTGCGTACGAAGCTCGAATGCGAAATCGTCGACACTGCCAAAGAACACGGACAGCGTTACACGGCCGGCTGCGAACACTCGCCGGTGCCAGCCTGGGAGCAGGGGTGGCCAATCGCGCACCAGTGCTCTCGCCAACTCGCCGTCCGGCAGATAGTCGGCAAGGCGCTGCGCATCGTGCTGGCTGAACGGGTGGGCTTCGCAGCTGATGAAGTGGAGGCTGGCCGACGGTGGCGCGGCGCTTAAGAAACGCTCCGCGCTGACCGTGAAACTGAGCCCGGTGCCAAAACCGGTTTCTGCCATGGTGTAGCGATCGCGTGCGCGCACGCGTGCGTCGAAACCGATAGGGTCCAGAAAAACCCGGTGTACTTCAGCAGCGCCGTCGGCGCTGTAGAACGCATCGCCATAGGCTTCGCTGTAGGGTATTCCGTCGCGCAGCGTAAGCGTCGACGGTTCCAGCGCTTGTGTTCGTGCATTCAAGCCGGGTCAGGCGGCTGGCTGTCGTGGCCGGGATGCATCGAGTAGCCACTCGCTCCAACTGCCGGGATACAACACGCCTTCATCGCGGCCGGCTAAACGTAGGGCGAACAGGTTGTGCGCCGCCGTGACGCCGGAACCGCAATAGGCGATCACCGGATCCGCCAGGTCAGCAAAACGCGCTGCAAGCTCGTCGCTGGATTTGAATCGGCCGACGCTGTTCAGGTTGCCTTGGAACGGCAGGCAAGTGGCGCCCGGAATGTGCCCTGCGACAGCATCGATAGGTTCTACCTCTCCATTAAAGCGCTCCTTGGTGCGCGCATCGATGAGGCTCTGATGGCCAAGGTTGGCTGCCAGCTCGGAGGCGGAAATTGTTTTGGTTAGGCTGTCGCGGCGGGTGAACGTGGCGGGCGTGCGCGTCTGCTCACCAGCTTGGAGTTCTTTCGGGTTTGCCAACTCCCAAGCGTTCAGGCCACCGTCGAGCATGGCCACATTGTCGTGGCCAAGCCAGCGAACGCACCACCAGGCTCGTGCTGCCATCGCTCCGCCAACATCATCGTAGACAACGATTCGGCTTGCATCGGATGCACCCAGCTCGCCGAGGCGGTTTGCGAGCACATTGGGATCCGGAAGCGGGTGTCGACCGCCAGGCCCCGGTGGGCCTGCGAGATCCCGGTCGAGGTCCAGGTGGAGAGCGCCCGGGATGTGCCCGGCAAGCCAGGCCCTGCGTCCCCATTGCGCCTCGCCCAGCTTCGAACGGCAATCGAAGAGGACAATATCGTTGCCGGTGCAGGCCTCGGCCGCGACGAGATAGCGGTCTCGAGGGGATGTCGTTGGAGTCATGGTTGAGTCATCTGCGGCAAATACGGTGGATATTGTCGGACAATTACGTGATTTTATGGTTCGAAAACTCGCTTTGAAGGGTAAATGGCCCCACATACGGGTTGCGGACGAGCCGTTGCGACCGGACTGACGGTTAGCGCTCCGCGCCGCCCGGGAGCCAGCGAGCTGAGTGCATGTGTGCCAGAGTTCGGCGCAAGTCACAATAACGGCTTCTACGCGCTGCGAACACGGCAGCACGGGGTATACTGAAAGCCAGGTTAAAACAAGCTTATGACCAGTGGTAAGTCGCGTAAACGCTTGCCACAATCCGCGCTCGGCGGCCGGGTAAACCTCGGCCTCTGTGTGATGTGTCCCTGGCTTGATGCCCTGGTCGCATCGACGCGACCTTTATTTTGCCCAGAGCGAATACCTCGCCAGCGGTAAAGACGCATCGGCCACATTGGCCCGACGCACACAGACAGGAGATCTGAAGCGGCATGTTGCTAGAACTAGTGAACTTTTTAGTTGGCGGCCTCACGAAAGCATCCATCTGGGAGATGGTTGCTTATACGTTGGTGCTGACGCACATCACCATGATTTCGGTGACGGTTTATCTGCACCGGCATTCCGCGCATCGCAGCGTCGATGTTCATCCGGCGCTCGGACACTTCTTCCGCTTCTGGCTGTGGGTGACCACGTCCATGAATACAAAAGAGTGGACTGCGGTGCACCGTAAGCACCACGCTTTCTGCGAAACCGAAGACGATCCGCACAGCCCGGTAGTGAACGGCCTGGGTTCGATTCTGTCGCGCGGCGCCGAGTACTACGCAGACGCAGCAACCGAGGAAACGCTCGATCGTTACGGCCGAGGCACCCCGGATGACTGGATGGAGCGCAACGTCTACGAGCGTCATCAGCAGATGGGTATCCTCGCGATGTTCATTATCAACGTCGCGTTGTTTGGCGTTGCGGGTATCACGATCTGGGCTATTCAGATGGCCTGGACGCCTATCTTCGCCGCTGGTGTGATTAACGGCATTGGCCATGCATTCGGCTATCGCAACTTTGAGTGCCCTGACGCGGCGACCAACATCTCGCCCTGGGGCATCCTGATTGCTGGCGAAGAACTGCATAACAACCACCACACGTATCCGAACTCGGCCAAACTGTCCGTTAAGCCTTGGGAGTTTGATATCGGTTGGATGTACATCCGGCTGTTCGAAAGCGTTGGCCTTGCCAAGGCGCTCTCCACCGGTCCGGTCGTGGAGCAGGATCCGAACAAAGGCCAGCTCGACATGGATACGGTATGGGCATTGCTCAACGATCGTTTCCGAGTCATGTCGCGTTATGCCGATGAAGTGGTGAAGCCGGTTGTTGTTGAAGCGAAGGCTACGCAACAAGCAGTTGGCAAATCGGCTAAAGGCACGTTCCGTCGCGCCAAATCGGTTCTGACGCGTGAGGAGCTTCTGGTCAGTGAGAAGGATCGAGCTCGCATTGGTGAGCTTGTCAGCTCATCACCTGCCCTCAAGACGGTCTACGACATGCGCGTTCGCCTGCAGGAAATCTGGGCCAAGCGCGGCGGTAACTCCGAGGAGCTGCTGGCTAGCCTCAAGCAGTGGTGTGCGGACGCAGAAGCGTCCGGTATTCGTGCGATGCGCGATTTTGCGGAAGAGCTGAAGTCTTACACGATCCCGCCGAGAACGGCGACTGCCTGATCCAGCTTGCTCGGGCTAGCCGGTTTACACAACTGGCTTGGCACCGACGCCCTTCACTACGCCAGCTCACGCTGGCGTAGTTCGTTCTGGACCCTGGCAACCTCATCGCGCTCCAGTGGATAGCGAATCATCGGCAGATACGCGAGTGCCAATGCGATGGCTGGCACGATAGCGTAGGTAAAGAGCAGGCCGTCGAGCGCTGCGTCGCTGTTGTTCTCGCCGGGCTGAAAGCCGAAGCCCAGTTCGACCAGCGGCAGCGTTATGCCCACCGACAGTGCTGAGGCGAGTTTGCTCGTCGTCAGGAGCAACGAGTAGTACATGGCGGTGCGTTTGTTGCCGGATTCCAGCTCATCGAGATCGGTGATGTCCGCGAGCATTGATCGCAGCAACGCCGGCGCAGCCCCGAACGCGATGCCAAAGGCGAGCGTGTAGCCCCACAGCAATACGGCGTTCCCCGGTTCGGCGAGCAGGTACACACCGACCTCGACGATAACGCCATAGACGATTGACACTTTGATCGCCGCGGTTTTGCCGATGCGGTAAGCCAGTTTCATCCATAGCGGCATCGCCAGCGTTCCGGACAGAAAGAACAGCAACAGTGCAAAGCTTGCGTGGGAGCCGAGTTCGAAGATGTAGCTCGCCATGAAAATATACAGCGCGCCGGAAGCCGCCAGGGCGAAGCCAGTCAGCAAATCGGTGATCAATACCCGTCGCAGCAGACGATTGCCGACAAGTACCGACAGGGCCTCTTTGAGACTGATTGACGCACCGCTTCTGGCGTTGGAGTCCGGCACAAACATGAATAGCGGCAGGGCCATCAGCGGGATCAGAATCACGATGTACCAACCCATCGCGCCAACCATGTCAGCAAAATCGCCGTCGCCGAACAGATCAACGGCGGCAGGAATCGCCAGTACAGTGGTCATGCCCACCATCACGAACATCTCGCGCCAGCCGAATAACCGTGAGCGCTCGTCGTAGGTAGGCGCAAGTTCTGCACCCCACGACTGATGCGCGATCCCAACCATTGTGTAGCCGATGTAGAGCACGAAAAGCCAGATGCCCAGGTAGGCGCCGTTCGCCGTTTGGGGGTCTGGCAGGTACAGCATGTACGCAGCGAGCATGAGAATTGGCAGCGACACCGCCACCCACGGCTTACGGCGTCCCCAGCGAGTATCTACCCGATCGATCAGAACGCCCATTATGGGGTCTGTAACCGTGTCCCAAATGCGCGCCAACGTGAAGATGATGCCCACGGTTGTGAGGCTGAGGCCCAGCGTTTCGCCGTAGAACGGCGGCAGATAGACCGCAATCGGCATGGTCATCGCAGCGAGAGGCATCCAAATGCCGGAGTGGCTCGCGAGGGTGCGTTTGGATAGCAGTTGCGACATCAACGGAACGGGTGAGCTTGGATCATCGGCTGATCATGCCTGAGTTTTCAGATGCTCAGGAGGTTGCGTTTCGCGGCGCGTTACATGCGCTCGATGACGTCGATACCCAGTAGGTCCAATCCGCTTGCGAGGGTGTTTGCGGTGCGCGCGCACAGCGCCAAGCGGCTGGAAGCCTGCTCGGGAGTGTCGGCTGTCAGCACTGGACAGGCTTCATAGAAGCTCGTGAAGCGTTGGGCCAGCTCGAACAGATAGCCGCAGAGATGGTGTGGTGAGGCGTCGGCGCCAACCTGCTCCACCACTTCCGGGAAGCGCAGTAGCGCGAGCGCCAGCAGGCGCTCGCTCGGTGCGTCCAGCTGGCTTTGATCACTCGCCACGAGGCCTTTGGCTTCAGAGCGCCGAAACAGGCTGCGAATGCGAGCGTACGCGTACTGCAGATACGGCGCTGTGTTGCCGTCAAAGCTCAACATCTGATCCCAATCGAAGACGTAATCGCTGGTTCGATTCTTCGATAGATCTGCGTACTTGATGGCGCCGATCCCAACGGCCTCGGCGATCGATGACTGCTCAGCTGCAGTGATTTCGGGGTTTTTAGCCAGCACTAGAGCGGACGCACGTTCGACCGCTTCATCGAGAAGAGCCGCTAACCGGATAACGCCTCCAGATCGGGTTTTGAAGGGTTTGCCGTCAGCGCCGAGCATCGCGCCGAATGGCATATGCTCCAGGCTGATCGACTCGTCCGCAAAACCGGCAGCGCGAGCAACGGCAAACACCTGCTTGAAGTGCAGGGCCTGACGCGTATCCGTGAAGACCAGCACTCGATCCGCTTTCAGCGTGTCCTGACGGTAGCGAACCGCTGCCAGATCGGTGGTCGCGTACAGATAGCCGCCGTCGGATTTCTGCACGATGACCGGTAGCGGCGTGCCGTCTTTGCCCTTGAATTCATCGAGGAAGACACATTGGGCGCCGTCACTCTCAGTCAGAACGCCAGCTTCCTGCAGTAGCGTAAGGGTGTTGTCCAGTTCGTCGTTGTAGGCTGACTCTGCGTGAACGTCCTCACGGTCCAGCTTGACGCCCAGGCGGTCGTAAACGGCCTGGCAGTGCGCGAGGGAGATATCGATGAAACGCTGCCATTGCAGGCGTGCTTCAGCTTCACCGCCTTGAAGCTCTACCACGCGCTGACGCGCACGCTCGGCGAAGTCGGCATCTTCATCAAAGCGTTTCTTGGCCGCCCGGTAGAAGTCTTCGAGGTCCGCCAGCGGACTGGCATTGTCACCCGCGCCGGTTTCTTCGACGTAACACAGGAGCATGCCAAACTGAGTGCCCCAGTCACCGACGTGGTTCTGGCGAATAACGGTATGCCCGAGTGCTTCCAGGACACGCGCCACCGCATCGCCAATGATGGTCGACCGCAGGTGACCCACATGCATCTCTTTGGCGAGGTTTGGGCTCGAATAGTCCACGACCACCCGTTTGGGGGCGCTGACGCTGAGGCTGATGTCCTTGGCCAGCCGAGCGGCGAGGAATGTCGGCGCGAAGGTAACGTTGATGAAGCCCGGGCCGGCGATACTGACATCGCTGGCGATATCGCTCAGATCGAGGGCTTCGACAACGCGCTGGGCGACAGCGCGCGGGTTTTCGCCAAGGCGCTTGGCAGCGCCCATGACGCCGTTGGCCTGGTAGTCGCCGAACTCGGGTTTCGCCGCCAGCTGGATAACCGGTGGTGCACCGGCTAGGCCAACCTGCTCGAACGCCTGCGTAACTCGCTCCGCGAGCAGCGCTCGCAGGCTGATCATGCGGCGCTGACGTCCTCGGCCTGCAGGCCTTTGTCGTGGTCGGTGACGATGTACTTCACGTCCTGCCCGTCGCGCAGATTTGGACGGCGACCATCTTCACCGGAGCGGACGCTGCGGTAGTGAACGAAAATCTCTTCGCCGTTCGGGCGCACGATGAAGCCGAAGCCTTTGGAGCGGCTGAACCATTTGACGTTACCGGACTCGTAATCGCCGGTGACGGGTTTGCCTTCGTGTTGAATCGGGGCGCCCGGCTTGCCTGCTGGCTGGTCGTCGTCACGGGGCTTGCGCTCGCGTGGCTTGTCCTGGTTGCGCGATCCGCGATTGCGATCGTTGCCACCGCGATCATTGCGGTTGCCACGATTTCCCTGGGCTTTCGGGCCGCTAGAGGCTGCAGCGGCCGGTGCGGCGCCTGTGATGGTGCGTAGAGCGGTTCGGGCATTGACCACGGCTACGATGAACATCAGTACCAGGGTAACGATGAATGCAATGACCGGAGCATCGATCAAGAAGCGGAAGGTGATGCCAGTGCTGATGGCGGCCAGCAGAAGTGAACTGGCGACGGCGACGAATAGAAGTTTCATGGCGTACTACGTTGGTAAAAACGGCGCGCAGTTTACTGTTTTTCGGACGCTTTTGCTGCATCTGTCGTGGAATCAGCTGATTCCACCGTGACAGCAGCTCCCCGGGCTCGAATCGACTCAACGATGATCGGCGTTTCTGGCACATCCGGCATCGCCGCTTTGATGTGCGTGTCTGCGAGTTCGATTTCTTCAACCACGTCCATGCCGGCAATGACCCGGCCAAACACCGTGTACCCGGGTTGCCCCCGCTTCGGGTCCAGGAACTTGTTGTTTTTGACGTTGATGAAGAACTGAGAGGTTGCCGAGTCTGGGTCGCGCAGGCGCGCCATTGCCACCGTGCCTTTCTTGTTTCTCGGGCCGTTCAGTGACTCATTGACCGTCGTCTCCTCGATCCGGCGTCGAGTCATGTCCGGCAGAAACCCGCCCGTCTGAATCATGAAGCCTGCGATCACCCGGTGGAAAATCAGACCGTCGTAAAACCCCTCGTCAGCCAGGCGGCGGAAATTGGCGACTGTCTTGGGCGAGTCTTCCGGCAGCAGTTCAATCGAGATTACGCCCAGGTTGGTGGTGATGTCGTAGACCGGATTGGCCTCGCTTGCGTGACCGGGCTGGGCCAGCAGGGCGGTAAGCACGGTCAGTACGGTAATGATCACAACGAGGGTGCTGGCGCGGGGATTCATGGTTGGGTGTGTCCGGGGTTTGAGGTTGCGCGCCATGCTAGGCGGGGTTGGCGGAGGTGGCAAATGGGGGGTGAGCTTCGATGTGGCGATCTCCATCCCACCGTCATCGCGAAGGAAGCCGAAGGCTGACTGCGGCGATCTCCGGGGTTTGAAAGGGAGTGTATTAGCGCGACTGCGTGAGTGATCGGCGGACTGTTTACCCGCGCGGCGCACCTCCGTGTGCTTGCGCTGTTATACGACCGCCGAATCCCTTCGGCGGCGGGCTCGCACGTCCATGTGCTCGCTGGCTGCATGGTCCTAACTGGGGCGCCCGCATCCTTGCGGGCATCACGGTCGGCGCTACCCGGTTGCTCGGCATACCACATCTACTCGTCGTCGCGAGGAGGAGCGGAGCTTCGACGTGGCGATCTCCGGAGTTTGAATGGGAGTGTATTCACGCGACTGCGCGCACGACCGGCGGACTGTCTACCCGCGCGGCGGCCTTCCTGGCCTTGCGCTATTTCGCGACCAGCGCGGTCCGCGCGCTGGCGGGGCCGCACATCCCTGTGCGGCCAAAGCCTCGGTGCTCCCTGGGGTGCCCGCATCCTTGCGGGCATCACGTTTAAGCGCTGCGCAGTTGTTCAACACCGCCACCTGCAACATCTCGGCACCGTGAGAAGATCGCTATGTCGAAGCTCTGCTTCTCCTCGCGACGACGGTTAGCGACAGCATGCCCAAACAACCGGGTAGCGCCCAAACGAGATGCCCGCAAGGATGCGGGCGCCCCGGTTAGGACTAAGTAGCCAGCGAGCATAGGGAAGTGCGAGCCCGCCGCCGAAGGGATTCGGCGGTCGTAATCGAGTCCGCGGCCAAGGATGGCCGCGAGACGCCCTCTCGAGCATTTGCTGCGCAAATGCCCTGCCGGGTGTCGGTTGCTTCGCAACACGACTAGGTAAAGAGTCCGCCGATCACTCATGCAGTCGCGTTAGTACACTCCCTGCCAACCCCCGGAGATCGCCACGTCGAAGCTCTGCTTCTCCTCGCGACGACGGTTAGCGACAGCATGCCCAAACAACCGGGTAGCTTTTCAGGATCTGCCCGCATGGATGCGGGCGCCCCAGTAGGCAGTGTCAGAACCGCCGGCACAAGGATGTGCCGGTCCGCCGGCGGATGACTCCGCCGGTCGTAGATGAGCGTGAGCCCAAGGAGGGGCGAACAGCGGGCAAAAAGTCCGCCGGTCGTGCACGCAGTCGCGCCCGTACACTCCCTGCCAACCCCCGGAGATCGCCACGTCGAAGCTCTGCTTCTCCTCGCGGCGACGGTTAGAGACGGCATGCCAATCAATCGGGTAGCGCCCAAACGAGATGCCCGCAGGGATGCGGGCGCCCCGGTTAGGACTAAGCAGCCTGCGAGCACATGGAAGTGCGAGCCCGCCGCCGAAGGGATTCGGCGGTCGTATAACAGCGCAAGCACACGGAGGTGCGCCGCGCGGGTAGACAGTCCGCCGATCACTCACGCAGTCGCGTGAATTCACTCCCTGCCAACCCCCGGAGATCGCCACGTCGAAGCTTCGCTTCTCCTCGCGACGACGGCTAGAGATGGCATACCCAAACAACCGGGTAGCCCCAACCGTGATGCCCGCGTGGATGCGGGCGCCCCAGGGAGCACTGAGGCTATGGCCGCACAGGGATGTGCGGCCCCGCCAGCGCGCGGACCGCGCTGGTCGTCAAAAGAGTCCGCGGCCAAGGATGGCCGCGAGACGGGTAGAGAGTCCGCCGCACAACCCTGCAGTCGCGTTAATGCACCCCCTGCGCCATCAACGCATTAGCAACCTTCACAAAGCCGGCAACATTCGCGCCGCGCAGGTAGTTCACCTGATCTTTGTCTTCGCCGTGATCCACACACTGGTCATGGATGCGGCGCATGATGCCCTGCAGATGCTCGTCGACTTCTTCGCGAGTCCAGTTCATGCGCAGGCTGTTCTGGCTCATTTCAAGGCCGGAGACAGCAACACCACCGGCGTTTGCCGCTTTTGACGGTGACAGGAGTACGCCGGCTTCCTGGAGCACTTCGATGGCGTCCGGTGTGGAAGGCATGTTGGCGCCCTCGGCGATGGCCTTGCAGCCGCCTTTAACCAGTGCTTCAGCGTCCATCTTGTGAATCTCGTTCTGCGTAGCGCAAGGGAACGCAAGATCACATGGCACGGCCCACGGACGTTTGCCCTCGTAGTAGTCGGCTTTGAATTCCTTCGCGTACTCCGCGATCGAACCGCGTCGCACGCCTTTTAGATCCATCACCCAGGCGAGCTTGTCAGCGTCGATGCCCGCTTTGTCATGTACGAAGCCGCTGGAGTCAGATAGCGTGACGACCTTGCCGCCCAGATGGTTGACCTTTTCAACGCAATATTGAGCCACGTTGCCGGAACCAGAGACCAGACAGGTTTTGCCGTCGAGGCTCTCGCCGATGTGCCTGAGCATGTAGTCCATCATGTAGCCGACGCCGTAACCGGTGGCCTCCGAACGTATGAGCGAGCCACCGAACTCAATGCCCTTGCCAGTCAGTACGCCCTCGTAGCGCCCTTCGAGGCGCTTGTACTGGCCGAACAAATAACCAACCTCCGCCGCGCCGACGCCGATATCACCGGCTGGCACGTCAGTATCGGGGCCGATGTGTCTGTGCAGTTCGGTCATGAACGCCTGACAGAAGCGCATCACTTCGCGTTCTGACTTGCCCTTTGGGTTGAAGTCCGCGCCGCCCTTGCCGCCGCCCATGGGCAGGCCGGTCAGCGAGTTTTTGAACGTCTGCTCGAACGCGAGAAACTTCAGGATGGATTGGTTCACCGAGGGGTGGAAGCGAATGCCACCTTTGTACGGACCGATCGCGTTGCTGCACTGAATTCGGTAGCCGCGATTCACGCGAACGTTGCCGCTGTCGTCTTCCCAGCACACTCGGAATGTGACGATTCGATCGGGCTCGGTGAGGCGCTCGAGAATTCGAAGATCCTGGTAGCGAGGCTTGTCGGCGATGAACGGCAGAACGTCCATGGCGACTTCCTGCACGGCTTGATGAAACTCACCTTCGCCCGGGTTGCGGCGCATGAGTCCGAGCATGAACTCGTTCAAAGCTTGCTTGTGATTGTCCTGAGCGGCTGGGCTCTTGGCGTTACCTGCGGCCATCGACTTGTCCTTTGCCTGAAATTCTCCATTGAGTGTAGGCAAAGATCTTGCAAATGTTTGTGAGGATCGGAGTTTGTGAGGATCGAAGTTTGTGAGGGTAGAAGTTTGTGAGCGCTGAGCTAAGCCAGCGCGGCGACGAACGCTCGTACTGTCGTATCCATGCCCTGGTACAGGGCGGTCGAGATCAGTGCGTGCCCGATCGACACTTCATCGATGCCCTCGATGCTCATGAATAGCGGTAGATTCGTAAGGTCGAGATCGTGGCCGGCATTCACGCCCAGCCCAATGCTGCGAGCTCGCGCGGTTGCCGCGGCGTAGCGAGCAAGGCTTTCGGCGGCTTGTTGTGAGTCGACGCCATGTTCCGATACGGCGTCAGCGTACGGCCCTGTGTAGAGCTCGATTCGATCTGCGCCAACCGCTTTGGCGAGATCGACCTGCTCCACAACCGGATCCAGGAAAAGGCTCACCCGGCTGCCCCAGTCTTGATAGCGAGCGATACGCTCGGCCAGATCACCGGTGTCGCCGGTAAGGTCCCAGCCATGGTCTGATGTGAGCTGGTCATCACTGTCTGGCACCAGCGTCGCCTGGGCGGGCCGGGTTTGTTCGATGAACGCATCGAAGCCCGGATAGCCACCGCTGTTCGCTGGCGCGCGCGGGTTGCCTTCAATATTGAATTCGATGTCCGGATGACGTTTCAGCCATTCGGCTAACTGAAAGACATCGGTCGCGCGAATATGGCGTTGATCCGGCCGCGGGTGCACCGTGATGCCGAGTGCTCCGGCGGCGATGGCCACCGCAGCCGCTTCCAGTAGATCCGGGTTGCCGCCGTCGCGGGCGTTACGCAGCCATGCGATTTTGTTCAGGTTTACAGACAGAACCGTCATCGCTTGAGTATCCCTAGTTCCAGCCACTGCGCCGAGGACGGGACTTCACAAACAGGCCGATAAGCAAACCGCCGAACACCAGCGCAGCCCCAATCAACATCCAGCGTTGTTGGTTGTTGTCTTCCAATCGCACCTTTTCTGCGTGCAGCGATTCGATCTCAACGCGTAGACGCTCATTGAGCGCTGTCAGCTTGTCGCGCGCATCGTTTGCTTCTATCGCGCCAGCAGAGATGCGCTTGATCTCCGCGAGTTCTTCTTCGAGCGATTCAACCTGCCGTTGCAGCGCCGAATTGGATGCGCTGGTTTCGTTGCCGCTTTCGCGAGCGGCGTTCAGATCCGCGCGCAGTTTGTCGAACTGGCCCCGGACGCGACGCGCTTCTGCCTCGGCGGCAGCCAGGCGGTCTCGAGCGATGGGTTGGCTCACCAGATCTTTCGTTTCGACCCAGCCTTCGGTACCACGTTGGGTGATGATCTCGGCAAACTTCTCGTCGCTACTGATTCTGACGACCGTCATCGCTGTGCCTGCCGGCAGGAAATTGATGATGCGGTATTCGGGTGAGCCGCCGCTGCGCAGGGGTACGCGCAACTGGTCGGTAACGAAAACGCTGTCTCCTGCTGCCACCGCGTGGGCGACGTTAGCGCCGAAAAGTGGCGCAAGCACCATGAGCAGCAGCGCGACGGCTCGCATCGCCAGTCCGGTTGCTCCAGGCAAGCCAGCATCACATCGCCGCTGATTCCTGATCGTCACGGTTGAAGGTATCCCTGCTTCAAAGTTCACGTTTAGCCTCAGTTGTCTCCGCTGGCACCTGGGTCTCAGATGAGCTTTGTTCGTCTGCTTCGGGCTCGGTCAACAGCCCCAGCTTGTTCAGGTAAAGCATAGTAATCACGAGGTAGGTCAGAGTGATCGCAAAGCCGCCGATCAGTTTGTAGCTAACCCAGAAGTCCAGCGAGAAATTGTAGGCCACCACGAGGTTCAGTACGCCTGCCAGGAAGAAGCCAAATGCCCAGCCGAAGTTGAGCTGAGTCCAGACGGAATCCGGACATCGCAATTGTTGCCCAAGCAACCGCTTAATGAAGTTGTCACCCTCAATGAAGTGGCCAACGATCAGGATGGCGCTGAACAGCCAGTTCACCACCGTGGGTTTCCACATGATGAACATCTCGTCCCGGAGCCAAAGAGTCAGAGCGCCGAAAACGATGCTGGCCCAGAAGGTGATGAGGAGTTCTCTCGACACGCGTTGGCCGATCGCTTTGATGACGACGACTTGAATCGTCACCGCGATCATGAGCGCCGCGGTTGCGATATAGATGTCGGTCGTGAAGAACGCGATGACGAACACCAGGATCGGCACAAAATCGAGAAATTGCTTCATGGAATAGCCGGTCTTGTCCGTTTGCTGTCGTTGGAGTGCGCCGAGGGGTTGGCCTGCCTGGCGCGCTTGCATGCACATAGGCCGGCTACGGTTGTCCCGTGCTGGCATACTGGCGGTTTGCGCGAGCGATATTACACACCGTGAGCCAGTATTTCGCTGTACACCCCACACATCCGCAAGCGCGTCTGCTGCGCGCAGCGGCGACGATTATCCGCGACGGCGGCGTGGTGGCTTATCCCACCGATTCAACCTATGCGCTTGGCTGCCATATTGGTGACAAACGCTCGCTGGAGCGAATTCGTGCCATCCGGCGCCTCGAGGATGATCACCGGCTGACGCTGGCCTGCCGAGACCTGTCGGAGATTTCCCTGTATGCGCGGGTCGACAACACGGCCTATCGCATTCTCAAGCGCTATACCCCAGGGCCGTATACGTTTCTCCTGCTGGCCACGAGAGAAGTGCCGAGACGGTTGCTGCACAAGCGCAAGCGCATCGGTTTGCGGGTGCCGGATCATCCGGTGGCGAGCGGACTGCTGGAAGAGCTGGGCGAGCCCATGATGACCACGAGTCTTATCCTGCCGGGCGATGAGTTGCCGCTCAGCGATGGTGAGGAGATTCGTGAGCGCCTGCAGAAGCAGGTAGACGCCGTTTTGGATTGCGGCTCCATTGGCGTGGATACCACCACGGTCGTTGATCTGACCGGGCCGGAGCCCGAGCTGATCCGGGCTGGCCTCGGTGAGTTTGAGCTGTAGGATGTGGCGCTGGACGCGAGCCCCTTCAGGGCTTGCCAAACCCAGCCCCGAGCATGGCTATAATGCCGCCCCCGAACCGTTAGAGCCCCGTTTTGAGTAGCAACGATTCCAATCAGCGCGTTGTCTCCGGCATGCGCCCCACCGGCCAGTTGCACCTTGGCCACTATCACGGTGCACTCAAGAACTGGATTCAGCTTCAGCATGAGTACGAGTGTTTCTTCTTCGTTGCTGACTGGCATGCGCTGACCACTCACTACGATGACGCCTACGATATCGAGCAGTACTCCTTCGATACGGTTGTCGACTGGATGGCAGCGGGAGTGAACCCGAACGCCGCCACGATTTTCCTGCAGTCACGCGTGCCGGAACATGCAGAGTTATTGCTTCTGTTATCCATGATCACGCCTCTGTCCTGGCTCGAGCGGGTTCCAACCTACAAGGATCAGCAGCAGAAGCTCGCCGAGAAAGACCTCGCGACCTACGGTTTTCTGGGCTATCCGCTGCTGCAGGCCGCTGACATCCTTGCGTATCGCGCGGGGCATGTGCCGGTGGGTGCTGACCAGGTTGCGCATGTCGAGCTGACGCGGGAAGTGGCCCGCCGTTTCAACCATGTATACGGGCGTGAGCCGGGCTTCGAAGAAAGTGCAGCGGCGGCGGTTCGCAAGATGGGTAAGAAAGCCGCACGCCTGTACAACCAATTGCGCAAGCAGTACACGGAGCAGGGCGATGTTGCTGCGCTGGAACAGGCGAGGGCGCTGGTGTCAGAGCAGCAGAACCTGTCGATCGGTGATCGAGAGCGCGTCTACGGTTTTCTCGAGGGCAGCGGCCGAATCATCCTGCCGGAGCCGGATGCGCTGCTGACCAAGGAGTCCAAGGTGCCTGGGCTGGACGGCGAGAAGATGTCCAAGTCCTACGGCAACGCGATCGCGCTTCGAGAAGCCCCGGAATCGGTGACCGAGAAAGTCCGGACCATGAAAACGGATCCGGCTCGGGTGCGCCTGACTGACCCCGGAAACCCCGATAACTGCCCGGTATTCGACCTGCACAAGGTATACTCCGAAGACGACGTTTGTCGTTGGGCGGCTGAAGGCTGCAGGACGGCGGGGATTGGCTGCCTTGAGTGCAAAGGCCCGCTCATCGATTCGATTAACGCTGAGCTCGCGCCGATGCGAGAGCGTGGCGAGCGGCTCGAATCGGATCCGGACCTCGTCAAATCCGTCATCGTGGAAGGCTCCGAGCGGGCTCGTGATGTAGCGAAGGAAACGTTGGACGATGTACGTGGCGCGATTGGACTGGCGCTGCGTTAACACAGCTGCTGCTCGCCTCCCCATACGCGGCGAAGATCGCTGGGGACGTTAGACAATCAGGGGTAGTCTCTGTGGCGGTTGTGATTGAATTTTGGGGGTGCTTGGCGGCCGCAAGGCCAGCGAACACCAGGTATGTGAATGCGCATTTGATCGGCGTGTTTGCTCATAGGCTCTGCGCCTACCAGCCAGAAACGGCTGACACACGGCGCCGGGCTGTCGTCTGACAGGTTTTCGTGATTTCCGACAACACCAATCAATCCAACTCGCCATCCGACCCCCAAGCCACGGCCGACTCCAACCCCGAGGTGGGTTCGGATGCGGACAATGATTCGCCCGATGGGCAGCCAATCAATGAGGGTAGCGAGGGCACCGATGACCTGGCGCAGGACATCATCCTGCCGGATGGCCTGAGTGCCCAGGAGATAGCGGCTGCCACTGGGGCGCCCGACGCGAGTGCTGAAACCGCTGAGTCAACTGCTCAGCCAGCGGCAGAGGTGCCGGTAAATGAGGCAGGTCAGACGTCGCTGCTCGATGCCGAGGGCTCAATTGCCATCGCCATGGTTCAGGGTGAGGCAGTCACCGAACTCCCTAAAGACCTGTATATCCCGCCGGATGCTCTGCGGGTTTTTCTCGAAACCTTTTCTGGCCCGCTGGATCTCCTGCTTTATCTGATCCGGCGTCAGAACCTCGACATTCTCGAGATCAAGGTTGCGGAGATCACTCGGCAGTACATGCAGTACATCGAGCTGATGAGCGCGCTCCAGCTCGAGCTTGCCGGCGAATACCTGGTGATGGCGGCGATGCTTGCTGAGATCAAATCGCGCATGTTGTTGCCAAAGCCGGTAAGTGATGACGAAGACGACACGGACCCTCGGGCTGAGCTTGTGCGTCGTCTACAGGAATACGAGCAGTTCAAAACGGCGGGCGAAAACGTCGAGGCCATGCCGCGCATGGAGCGCGACATTTTCCCGATTGCGATCGAGCCGCCGGATCTTGTCAGCGAGCGACCCCAGCCGACGGTCGAGCTGAAAGAGCTGCTGGTCGCCTTCGCGGAGGTGTTGCATCGCGCGGACATGTTCGCAAGGCATGCGATTCACATGGAGCCGCTGTCCGTGCGCGAGCGCATGACTCAGCTGTTGTCCAAGCTGAAACACAGCACCGACTTTGTGCCGTTCGCAGACTTCTTTACGGTTGAAGAAGGTCGCTCCGGCGTGGTGGTTTCTTTTCTCGCGATGATGGAGTTGGTTCGCGAGGGTCTGGTCGACATTGTGCAGAACGAAGCCTTCGCGCCCATCTATCTGCGCGCATCCAGCGAAGAGCGTACACAGAAATTCGGTTTATACAGCGCCGAGGACGGCGGTGATCAGGCGCTGGTAGAGGCGGCTGACGAATCGGCCTTTGAAGAGGCAGATGCAACCGAGGCAGACGACAGCGCGCTGGCTGAGAAAGCGAGTGCTACTGGCGCCGCGGATTCTTCGCTTCAAGACGAGCAACCCGATGGCGCGTCTGAAAGCAAAACTGACTAGCCGGCGCACCCGGCGCATTGGCCCCGACGAACGTAACAGGTAGTTCATGGAAGCAGATGAGATTAAGAAGGTGGTGGAAGGCGCGCTGATGGCCGCCGGTGAACCGCTGACCGTCGAGCGCATCGTCGCGCTGTTTGAGGCTGATACGGATGCTATCGCTGAGGTACGAGCGGGCGTCCGCGATGCACTGAAGGCGCTTACCGAAGAGTCGGAAGGGCGCGGCTTTGAATTGCATCGGGTTGGCTCAGGCTACCGTTTCCAGGTACCCCAGGCGCTGTCACCCTGGATCAGCCGGCTTTGGGCTGAGCGGCCGCCGCGGTATTCGCGAGCATTGATGGAGACGCTGGCGTTAGTTGCGTATCGGCAGCCCGTGACTCGCGGTGACATTGAGCAGGTCCGTGGCGTTGCGGTCAGCCAGAACATCATTCGCACGCTGCTGGAGCGCGGTTGGGTGCGCGAAGTCGGCGTCCGTGAAGTGCCTGGCCGGCCAGCGCTGTACGGCACCACAAGAGCGTTTCTTGACTACTTCAACATCGCATCGCTTGATCAGCTCCCGGCTCTGCCGGAGATTCGCGCACTGATCGAGCCGGCGGTGGATGACGGTGCGCCGCCCGCTGCCACGGGAGAGGACGGGGTGACCTTGAGCCTGGCAGGCTCTGATGCAGATGCAGATGCGCAGATAGCAGAAGAAGATTCAGACGCCGCAGACAACACGGCCGGCGCGGACGCAGCCGAGACACCGCAGGACGGTGATGCCGACGCTGCTTCTGAGCCGGCTGGCTCAGCTGAAGTGGATTCGGGCGCCGGCATTGATGTCGAAGTGTCCCTCGATTCCAGCGACGGCGACGAGAAAGCAGGTGTCGAAAGTGAGCATGATGAAGACGGTATGGCTGATGTCGTGCCCATTCGTGCCAACGATTAGCAGTAGCCGGTTAGCTGTAGACGGCGCCGCCAGCCACGCCGACGATCGCGCTCAGCCAGCGCATTGAGAATTCTATGAGCGAAAAACTTCAGAAAGTGCTGGCGGATCTCGGCCATGGTTCGCGCCGGCGTATGGAAGCGGCCATTGCCGATGGCCGGGTTACCGTCAACGGTGAGGTTGCCCATCTCGGCCAGCGAGTGGGGCCCGAAGACAGCATTGCGATCGACGGTCAGCGACCGAGCAAGCCCGTGAATGAGCCGGCCCGCGTTCTGGTGATGAACAAGTCAACCGGTGTGATCTGCTCCCGGCGGGATAGCGAAGGCCGTGCCACCGTGTTTGAAAACCTGCCCAAGCTCCGCCGTGGCCGCTGGATAAGCATTGGCCGATTGGATGTCATGACATCTGGCCTGCTGCTGTTTACCAACGATGGCGATCTTGCTGCGCGAATGATGCACCCCTCAACTGGGCTCGATCGCGAATACGCGGTGCGTGTTGATACGGCGCTGGATGAGGATGTGGTTGAGCAGCTCAAGCGCGGCGTGGTGGTAGAAGATGAACCGCTCGGCTTTTCGGACCTCCGCTTTTATGCCGGCAAAGGCCGCAACCATTGGTACCACGCGGTATTGATGGAGGGTAAAAACCGGGAAGTACGCCGCCTGTTTGAGGCGGTCGGTAGCCACGTGAATCGTTTGAAGCGGGTTCGTTATGGGCCGGTTGCTCTGCCAAGCTGGTTGCGAGTCGGTCATCTGGCTGAGCTGTCGAGCGAAGATATGGTGAGCCTCTACACGCTGCTCAAATTACCGATGGTGCCAGGCAGCCGTCGGCCTCTGGCGCGTAAGGACAAAAGCACGCTGTTACTCCCCTATCCGGAGTTGCCGGCGCTGGCGCATTTGCCGACGCCGAGAATATCGATCAAGCCCGCATCAGGTGGCGTGCGTACCGCACGCGGCGCCGGCCGCAATATCGACGCTCGAGGCGATAAGCGCAGCCGTGCTGGCGCGGGCTCCACGCGCGCTAGGACGGAAGCAAGCGATAGCGTGTGGGGTGGTGGAGAATCATCCCGGGAAGAACGACCTCGGCGTGGTCGTTCCAGCTCACGCCAATCATCCGCTGGCAAGCCGTCAACTCGAGGCGCCGGCAAGGCGCCCAGCCCCGCCCGGAGTGGCGGCCCAGCTAAGTCACGGGGCAAAGGCAGGCCGCGCGGCTCTAGCGAATAGCCCGTACCGGCTCAGCGAGGCGCACCTGATTGGCGCCACCAGTTTGAGCGGCCTCGAGTGCGGCGCGCGCAGCCGCCAGAATGGCTTCGGGCGTGGTACCCGCCGAGGTGTCCGCGATACCCATGCAGGCGGTGAGCTGGCTGGTTAGATCTCCCTCGCGCAAATGCAGAGCGGCGATGAGCACACGCAGTTTGTCGGCGACGTCGGCTGCCGCCTCGCGTGATGTGTGAGGCAGCAGAACCGCCAACGTTTCATCGTCCACCTGATAGGCGGTGTCTGAGTTGCGCAACCCTTCGCGCACCTGGCTTAGCACGGCGTGCAGCAGCGTTTGAGCCCACTCTGCGCCGTCGCGTTTCTGCACATCAGCAAAATTGTCCAGGTGAATGGCGATGAGCGAATCGCGCCCGGACGGGGCGGGCTTTGGCTTCAGCGCCAGAAATCGCAGTGCATTGTTCAGCGGGCTGACGAGGAGCGCCGTTAAGTCCTCGGCCAGTTCAATCTGCGTTTTGTTCAGGGGCGACTTGGCGTAGAAGGTGAGCTCGCCCAGGGGCGCGGTTGAGAACGTGAGGTTGTAGTTGAGCGTATGTTTGCCCTGATCGCCGATGCCAATGAACACCGAACGTTCCGGGAATGCATAGCGCAGGCCGGCCAGCGGGATGGCGGACTCGCAGAAGCCGTGAAAACGCTCGATCAGCGGCTCGAGTTCCAACTCCCGGTGGAAACCCTGGACTAAAGCCAGCGCCACCTCAGCCTCAATGTGCTCAAGCTCGTTGGGCGTTTTGTGCTTTGTCGTCGTCATGGCCGGTTCCTCGTCAATTCGTTGACGCGTTGTTGCTGCTTGCGCGTCGAAATAGAAGCTTCTGAAGTGACACTGCCAAAATCGTGCCAGCCGTGGCTAAAGCGGAAACTCAATAAGAAACAGGGTCTTGCGAATTCGGCGTTCGATTGTACGCCGTCAGAATTCCGCCGAACGTCAGGCCTCTGACGCTCCGGACCAGGTTCGCGCGTCAAATTTTTTGCCGGTCACGCCGATGCTCGCCCCCGATAACAGGTATAGCAGCAGATCCATATGTTGCTCGGGTAGGGGCACGGTCTCCGGGTCTTCGCCGGGGTATGCACGGCGTCGCATGTCGGTGCGAGTACCACCGGGATTGACGGTGTTGCTGCGCACCGTGGTCGATTCCAGCTCATCGGCGAGCACCTCGCTAAGGCCTTCGAGCGCGAATTTGCTGACGGCATAGCCACCCCAGTACGCACGCCCCTTGCGCCCGACGGATGACGAGATGCTGACGATGCTGGCGTCCTCGGCTTCACGCATGAGCGGCAGCAGTGTCTTGGTCAGCAGAAAAGGTGCGTTGACGTTGGTTGCCATCACACGTTGCCACGTTGCCGTGTCGTATTGCTCGATCGGTTTGATCGGGCCGAGTTCGGAGGCGTTGTGGACGAGACCATCCAGGCGCCCGAATGCCTCTTCAATGGCAATGTGCAGAGCATCCGCCGCGGCGTCGTCTAAAGCGGCGAGATCCGCGGGCACGATGGCGGCTTCGGCGCCGGTGTGTTGGCTTAACCAATCGTAGACTGCATCCAGCTTGCTGCGCGTGCGGCCGAGCAGCACCAGATTGGCGCCGTAAACCGCACAGGTCTTGGCCAGAGTCCGGCCGATGCCGTCGCCGGCGCCTGTGATCAGAATAACCCGGCCTTTCAGGCAGTCTGGTTTGAGGGCCGCGCGAAAGGCAGTTTGCGCGTCCGCGAGTTCCGGGTAGTAGCTTGCCAGCTTATCGGTCATGCGCTCGCCTCCGGCAGGTGCGCATGCATCAGGTAGTTCACCTTCGTGTCGCTTGTCAGCTCGGCGACGCGGGTCAGGGGGTTGTAGTTCATGCCGCGAATATCCTGCACCACCATATCGGCCGCGCGGACGGCTGCAGCCAGCTCCGAGGGTTTGATGAGGCTTGCGTAGTCGTGGGTGCCCTTCGGCAGCAATCCCAATACGTATTCCGCGCCGAGAATGGCAAACACGTAGGCTTTGGGATGACGATTGATCGTGGAGAGTATGAGTTCGCCGCCAGGTTTCAGCAGGGTCGACGCGGCGCGCAGGATGCTGGCCGGGTCTGGTACGTGTTCGAGCATTTCGAGGCACGTGATCACATCGAACTGATTCTCTCCTTCGCGTGCCGCCAGTGCCTCGACGGTGATGTGCTCGTAGGTGACCTCGCTACCGCTCTCCAGTGCGTGTAAGCGCGCAACCGTGAGTGGCGCTTCGCCGGCGTCGATGCCGGTCACGATCGCTCCTGCCTTCGCCATGGACTCGCTCAGAATGCCGCCGCCGCAACCGATGTCGAGGATACGTTTGCCTTCGATGCCACCAGATTTGTCGATGGTGTAGTTCAGGCGCAACGGATTGATATCGTGCAGGGGTTTGAATTCACCCTCGGCGTCCCACCACCGGTGTGCGAGTGCTTCAAACTTCGCGACTTCAGCATCGTTTATGTTTGCGGTTTGGGCTGATTGGGTCATCTCGGTCTCGTCGTGCTCGGTCTCGTGGTGAAGGAAGGCTCTGCCCCGGTGGGGCGCGAGTCCGCTCGCTGGCGAGTCAGTGGCTGTCAGCGCCCTTGATCAACGCCTGCCAGTGCAGCGCTTCCTCGCGCAGTTTGCCTGGGTGCAGGGTAGTCAGCTGGCCAGCGCGAAGACAGCGTCGGCCGGCAATCCAGACATCGGTGACAAACCTGCCGGCGGTGCTGTGAACCAGTTGCGAAATTGGATCAAACATCGGCGTCATTCCCGGAACGGCAGTATCGACGGCGATTATGTCCGCCCATTTACCCGCTTCAAGCGAGCCGGTGAACTCCTCAAGGCCCAGGGCGCGTGCACCGCCAAGCGTCGCCATGTGCAGCGTGTCGAAGGCGCTCATGCTGCTGCCACCCTCAGCTCCGCTGCGGCTTAATAGATTTGCCTGTCGGGTTTCGGCAAACATATCCAATGCGTTGTTCGACGCGGCGCCATCCGTGCCGATCGCCACGTTGACTCCGGCCGCCTTTAAATCATTGATCCGAGCGATGCCGCTACCCAGCTTGAGATTGCTGTGCGGGCAGTGCACGACGGAAGCGCCAGCCTCGGCCAGATCCTGAATATCCTGATCGTTCAGTATGGTCGCGTGCACGGTTTGCAGGTTCGGGCCGAGCAGCCCCAGGCGCTTGAGTGTTGCGATGGGCCGTTCGCCGCGAGCTTTGAGACACTCGTCGATCTCTGCTGCGTTTTCCTGAATATGGATGTGGATCGGCGCATCTAATTCGTTTGCGTAAGTCAGAATTTTCTTGAGATGCGCATCATCGACGGTGTACACCGCGTGCGGTCCGAAGGCAACTTGCACCAAGGCTTCATCGCGATAGCGATCAAATAGATCAAGGCCGCGGCTTAAGCATTCGCTCGCCGATGCTGCCCAGCGGCCGGCAAAGTCCGCCACCGGGAACGCGATCTGGCAGCGCATGCCGGCGGCGATTGCGGCATCGGCGGTTTCCTCGGGAAAGAAATACATGTCGGAAAACAGGGTTGTGCCCGTGCGCAGCATCTCCGCCATCGCCAGCTGAGTGCCCGTGCGCACAAAGCTCGCGTCCACGAACTGTCCCTCGATGGGCCAGATGTGCTCACGCAACCAGCTTTGCAGGTCGGCATCGTCTGCGAGCCCGCGCAGCAGCGTCATAGCAGCGTGGCCATGGGCGTTTACGAGCCCGGGCATGAGGATGTGGTGGCCGAGATCAACCGTGCTGGCGGCGCTCGTGTCGGGCAGGTCGCAGGCGCGACCGACAAACTCAATTCGACCGTCTCGCACGGTTACCGCGGCGTCTTCAATGACGTCGTCGGCGCCAGTCATGGGTACCGCAAAGGCGGCTTTCAGGAGCAGATCAACCATGGCGGCGCAGTGTAGAGGTTTTTCTGCTGGCGCGGGCGTTGAGTGCCAAGTTCAAGTCTCTTCCGTAACGCCTTGAAAGCGGCTTTTCGACACGCGAAACACCTGCGTTAGAAGCCCGCCAAAACGGGCACTAGCTTGCCCATTGATGGTACAATTTCGCGTTAATTTTTTGCGGGTTCCAGCGCCATAACATGTCAGATCAGGGGTCAGAGTCCGGTCGGGAAATCCTGCCGGTCAATATCGAAGATGAGCTGAAGCAGAGCTACCTCGATTACGCGATGAGCGTGATCGTTGGGCGCGCGCTTCCGGACGTGCGTGACGGTCTGAAGCCGGTGCATCGGCGCGTTCTATTCGCAATGAGCGAGCTCAACAACACGCACAATCGCGCGTACATGAAGTCTGCTCGCGTGGTGGGTGATGTCATTGGTAAGTACCACCCCCATGGCGACTCTGCCGTCTACGACACGGTAGTGCGGATGGCGCAGGATTTCTCGCTGCGCTACCTGCTGGTGGATGGCCAGGGCAACTTTGGCTCTATCGACGGTGACTCCGCAGCGGCCATGCGTTACACCGAAGTTCGCATGACCAAGCTGGCCTCGGAGTTGCTGGCGGATCTGGACAAGGAAACCGTCGATCACGCGCCGAACTACGATGAAACGCTGCAGATGCCCACGGTTCTGCCGACCAAGGTGCCGAACCTGCTGATCAATGGCAGCGCCGGTATCGCCGTGGGTATGGCAACTAACATCCCGCCACACAACCTGCGGGAAGTGGTGTCGGCATGCCTTGCGCTGATCGAAGAGCCAACGCTGTCCATTGACGATCTAATGGAGCACATCACCGGCCCGGATTTCCCGACCGCTGGCATCATCAACGGTCGGGCGGGGATCGTCTCCGCCTATCGCACCGGTCGCGGCAGGATCTACGTGCGGGCACGCGCGGAGGTTGAGGCTGATAAATCCGGCAAAGAACGTATTGTTATTCATGAGCTTCCCTACCAGGTCAACAAGGCGCGGCTGCTCGAGAAGATTGCGGAGCTGGTGAAAGAGAAGAAAATCGAAGGCATCACTGAACTGCGTGATGAGTCCGACAAAGACGGCCTGCGCGCCGTGATTGAACTGCGCCGGGGAGAATCCGGCGAAGTCGTGCTGAACAATCTGTATACGCAAACGCAACTGCAGACGGTGTTCGGCATCAACTGCGTTGCACTCATTCAGGGGCAACCCAAACTCTTCAACCTCAAACAGATGCTGGAAGCGTTTATCCAGCATCGACGTGAAGTGGTTACCCGGCGCAGTATTTACCTGCTCCGGCGTGCTCGCCAGCGCGGCCATCTGCTGGAAGGCCAGGCCGTTGCGCTTGCGAATATCGATGAAGTCGTTGATTTGATCAAAGCCTCACCGACTCCGGCGGATGCCCGGGTTGCGTTGACCGCGCGATCCTGGAAGTCCGAGGGCGTTGAAGCGCTGCTCGAACGCGCCGGCTCGGATGCCTGTCGCCCCGACGGGCTCGATGAGCGTTACGGGTTCCACGACGGTGAGTACACGCTGTCGGAAGAACAGGCTCAGGCGATTCTGGATTTGCGGCTGCACCGGCTCACGGGCCTGGAGCAGGACAAACTGCTCGCGGATTATCAGAAGATTCTCGACGAAATTGCTGATCTGCTCGAGATCCTTGCCAGCAAGGATCGCTTGATGAACGTGATCAAGGAAGAACTTGCAGACATTCGCGATACCTATGGCGATGAGCGTCGCACGGAGATTCTTGCCAGTCAGCTGGATCTCACCGCGGAAGACCTCATCACCGAAGAGGATCTCGTGGTCACCGTCTCGCACCAGGGTTACGCAAAAACTCAGCCGTTGGCTGCCTATCAAGCGCAGAAGCGTGGCGGCCGGGGCAGGGCGGCAACATCCGTTCGAGACGAAGACTTCGTTGAACACCTGCTGACCGCCAACAGCCATGACACGCTGCTGTGTTTCTCGAACGTGGGCAAAGTCTACTGGTTGCGGGTATTCATGATTCCCCAGGGCAGCCGCGGCGCGAAAGGCCGGCCGCTCGTGAACATGCTGCCGCTTGAGGCGGATGAGCGAATTACCGGGTTTTTGCCGATTAAGGAATACGGCGAGGACAAGTTTGTCTTCATGGCGACGGCTAACGGCACGGTCAAGAAAACTCCCTTGGAGCAGTTTTCGCGGCCGCGCAACAGTGGCCTGATCGCGCTGGATCTCGAAGAGGACAACACGCTCGTTGGCGTGGCGATAACCGACGGCCACTGCGACATCCTGTTGACCGCGAGCTCCGGCAAGGCGGCCCGCTTCAGTGAGAGCGATGTGCGCGCGATGGGTCGAACCGCTAAAGGCGTGCGCGGTATACGCATGCCCGCCACGGAGCATGTGATTTCGCTGATCATTCCAAGCGATGGTGGCTTTGTGCTTACCGCCAGCGAAAACGGCTACGGTAAACGCACGGCAGTTGGCGATTTCCCGCGCAAAGGCCGCGGCAACCAGGGCGTGATCGCCCAGAAAACCAGTGAACGCAACGGCAAGCTCGTGGGCGCTGTGCAGGTGTTCGAAGGCGACGAGATTATGCTGATCTCGAATCAGGGCACGTTGGTGCGCACGAAGACCGACGGCGTTTCAGAGCTGTCGCGTAACACTCAGGGCGTCACGCTGATCAACGTTCGTGACGATGAACACCTCGTTGGCGTTGAGCGCATTGTCGAAACCGATGACGATGGTGAGGAAGAAGGTAGCGAGGGAAGTCAGTCGTGATGCGCGCTCATAACTTTGCCGCCGGCCCGGCGGCGTTGCCGACTGCTGTGCTCGAACAGGCGCAAGCCGAAATGCTCGACTATCGCGGCAGCGGCATGTCCATTATGGAAATGAGCCACCGCAGCGCAGAGTTCATCGAGGTGGCTGAAACCGCAGAATCGGATCTGCGGGACTTGCTGGCCATACCTGACGACTACGCCGTTTTGTTTCTGCAAGGAGGCGCGACTCAACAATTCTCGGGCGTGCCCATCAATCTCGCCGAACGCGGCGCGACCATCGATTTTGTGCACACCGGAGCGTGGTCTAAGAAGGCCATTGCCGAAGCCAAGAAGGGCTGGAATGTGCATCTCGCCGCGTCGTCCGAAGCCAGCAACTTCGATCGCGTGCCGGATCGAGAGACCTGGCAACTCTCCGAAAACCCAGCGTTTGTACACGTTTGCAGCAACGAAACTATCGGTGGTGTGCAGTTCCAGACAACGCCGGATGTTGGTGACCGATTGCTGGTTGCCGATATGTCTTCGGACATACTTTCCCGGCCGATCGACGTGAGCGACTACGGGCTCATTTATGCGGGCGCACAGAAGAATATTGGTCCGGCCGGCCTCACGATTGTGATTGTGAGGCGAGATCTGATTGGCCGAGCACCCGCTGATACTCCCAGCATGCTTGACTACGCCGTGCATGAAAAAGCCAGCTCGATGTCCAATACGCCACCGACTTATACCTGGTATCTGGCCGGCCTCGTCTTCAAATGGCTCAAGCAGCAAGGTGGTTTGGCCGCTATTGCCAAGGCGAACGAAGCGAAAGCACAAAGCCTCTATGGCGCCGTGGAAGCCAGTAATTTCTATAGCGCGCCGGTTCGCAAGCAAGATCGATCGCGCATGAATGTGCCCTTTACGTTGGCGGATGCCGAGTTGGACAAAGCCTTTCTGAAGGGCGCGGAAGAACGCGGGCTCATGAACCTGAAAGGCCATCGCAGTGTCGGCGGCATGCGCGCCAGCATCTACAACGCCGTGTCGCAAGCATCTGTCGATGCTCTGGTTGCCTATCTTGCCGAGTTCGAGGCGAAACATGGCTGACGAACTGCGCAACATCCGCCAGCGCATCGACAATATCGATACGGAAATGCGCCGCTTGCTCAACGAGCGTGCCCAGTGTGCGCTCGATGTGGCTGCTTACAAGGCAGCGAACGTCGCTGCGGATCAGAAGCCGGTGTATTACCGGCCGGAACGAGAGGCCGCCATTTTGTCGCGGCTGAAAGAGGCCAACGAAGGCCCGCTCTCGGACGATGACATTGCCCGGCTGTTTCGCGAGATAATTTCCTGCTGTCTGAGCCTCGAACAACCACTGACCATCGCGTACTTTGGTCCGGCGGGAACGTATACCGAGGCGGCGACGATCAAGCAGTTTGGGCACTTTGCCCGAACGAACCCTCATGGTTCGATTGATGAAGTCTTTCGCGAGGTCGAATCCGGCGCCGCGCATTACGGCGTTGTGCCGGTCGAAAACTCAACCGAGGGTGCGGTCAATCACACGCTCGATTGCTTCATGACGTCGCCGTTAAAAGTCTGCGCCGAAGTGGAACTGCCCATACACCATGCGTTCTTGCTGAACATGCGTGGCAAGCCCGAGGAAGTTACTGAAATCGTCTCGCATCAGCAGTCTCTTGCTCAGTGTCGCTCATGGCTGGATACACATTATCCGGATGTGATCCGTACGCCGGTTGCAAGTAACGCTGAAGCGGCTCGAATGGTGGCTGAGCAAACCGGCAAAGCAGCTATCGCAGGTGAGGTGGCCGCAGAGCGTTACGGCTTGCGCGTGGTCGCATCCAACATCGAAGACCAGGGCGACAACACCACTCGCTTCCTCGTTATCGGTGATCAGGATGTCGATCAGTCGGGCCGGGACAAGTCATCGATTGTCGTGTCCACAAAGAATGAGCCTGGCGCGCTCGTGAAAGTTCTTGAGCCATTTGATCGGCACGGCATTAGTCTCACCCGCATCGAGACGCGGCCATCCAAAGTGTCGAACTGGACCTATGTGTTTTTCATCGATTTCGAAGGCCACTGGGAAGATGAGAAGGTGCAGGATGTCATCCGCGAAGTCATGGCCGTTGCCAGTGATGTGCGCAACCTCGGCTCCTATCCAATGGCTGTGATTTAGGGCGTATCCATGAGTGGCTCGTTTAATCCCGCTGTCGGCCGCATTACGCCTTACCAGGGCGGCAAGCCGATTGGCGAACTGGCGCGTGAGCTTGGCATCACGGACATCGTTAAGCTCGCGAGCAATGAAAACCCTCGTGGTCCCGGGGAAACGGTCATCGAGGCGATTGAGGCGTCGAGTCGGGAGCTGACGCGTTACCCGGACGGCAACGGCTTTGAGCTCAAGTCTGCTCTGTCGGAACGATTGGGTGTGGCAATTGACCAGATCACTCTGGGAGCAGGCTCCAACGAGGTGATCGATCTGCTCGCACGCGCTGTACTCACCCCCGGTGATGAGGTGGTCGTTAGTGAGCATACCTTCATCGCTCATGTGCTCGCGGTGTATGCGAATGGCGGGGAACTGGTCACGGCCAAAGCGTCAAACTACGGCGCTGATCCGAGGGCCATGTTGGCGGCCATTACGCCCCGCACCCGCATTGTCATGCTCGCCAATCCGAATAACCCCACCGGCACCTATTGGAGTGCAGAAACGCTCGATGAATTTATCGACGGCCTGCCCGATGATGTCTGGCTGCTTATCGATGAGGCGTACTTCGAGTACGTCTCCATGGCGGACTACCCCAATGCCATGACGCGGCTCAAACGCTGCCCCAACCTCATCGTCACGCGCACGTTCTCCAAAATCCATGGGCTTGCTTCGCTTCGTATCGGTTACGGCGTGTGCAGCGCTGAACTTGCAGATCGTTTGAACCGGGCGCGCCTGCCATTCAATACCAACAGCTTTGCTCAGGCGGCCGCGGTCGCAGCGCTTGCGGATGAAGATTACGCCGCTGACAGTCGTGAGCTGAACAACGCTGAGCTCGGCAGAGTGAAGCATGCGTTCAAACACATGGCCGTGGACTTTATTCCGAGCGTCGGCAATTTCCTGACGGCGCTACTACCGTACGAGGGCGTGCAGGTTTATCAGCGGATGTTGCACAAAGGCGTGATCGTTCGGCCGGTGGCTGAGTACGGTTTGCCAAACGCGCTACGGATCTCAATCGGTCTACCGGAGGAGAACACACGCTGCCTGGATGCGTTGAAAGAGGTTCTCGCCGACATGTCGGCCGAGCAACCGAGCGGGTGAGCGAGACGTATTTCGACACCGTTTGTGTTGTCGGCACGGGGTTGCTCGGCGGATCGCTGGCACTGGCACTGAAGGCGAGCCAGTTGTGCGGGCGGGTCGTTGGCGTCGATTTAGACGACGAGCGTCTCGACGAGGCAAAAGCCCTGTCGATCATTGATGCCTCTGCAGATGCACCGGTTCGAGCAGACCTTGTGATTGTAGCGGTACCCGGGCCTGCCATCGCTGAGGTGGTTGCGGCGGTAAGCGATTCGTCCCGTTTGATAGTCGATGTTGGCTCGGTGAAAGCCCCGATTGTTGATGCGCTTGCCAGATCGGCAGAGGGAGTGCCGCCGCACTTCGTGCCGTGTCACCCGATGGCTGGCAGCGAGAAGTCAGGGCCGGCGGCTGCGTCAGCAACGTTATTCACCGGCCAGACTGTGATCCTCACACCATCCGCCAGCACGAGCGCCGAGGCGACGGCCACTGTCCGCAGCATTTGGGAATCAGCCGGCGCGGCGGTGCGTGAAATGAGCCCGGATCAGCACGATGCGGCGGTTGCTGTGACATCGCACTTGCCGCATCTGCTGGCGTTTGCGTTTGCCGGCCTGGTCGAGCCTGAGCATCTGCCGGTCACCGGACCGGGATTTCGCGACTTCACCCGTATCGCCCGGTCAGACCCAGAGGTGTGGCAGCATATCCTCTCGTTCAATCGGGACCACCTTCTGGATATGGCTGACAACTATCTTGCTGAGCTTACGAGGGCGCGTGCGCTTCTGGCCGATGGAGATGATCCAGAGGCGTTCGCGCAGTGGCTGCGTGAGCGCGCCAACAGGAGTTTGCGTTGAACGCAGTGCCGGTGATCACCGTCGATGGCCCGAGTGGCTCCGGCAAGGGAACCCTGGCCCGGGCACTGGCTGAACATCTGAATTGGCACCTTCTGGATAGCGGTGCTCTGTACCGGATCGTTGCCTTCTCGGCGTTGAACCGGGATATGGATCTGAGTGATGGCGAGGCGCTTGCCGCACTGGCCGAGGGGCTCGACATTGAGTTTTCCGGCGATCAGGTGTTGGTTGATGGCGTCGATGTCAGCCTCGATATCCGCCGCGATGAGACGGGTTTCGCCGCTTCTGAAGTGTCGGCCCATCCGCCGGTGAGAGCGGCTCTGTTGTCTCTGCAGAAGAAGATGCGCAGGTCGCCGGGGCTCGTCGCAGATGGCCGGGATATGGGCACGGTTGTCTTCACGGATGCTGAGCTCAAGGTTTTCTTGGACGCCAGCGTCGAAGAGCGGGCACGCAGGCGTCATAAGCAGTTGAAGGACAAAGGGGTCGGTGGTAGTCTCGCCGCCCTTCGCGAGAGCATCGCCGAGCGTGATGCCCGTGATAAGCGGCGTACCGTGTCGCCGCTCGCACCCGCGTCGGATGCGATTCAGATCGACAGCACCCAGCTTGCTATCGACGAGGTCATCACTTTGGTGCTTGATCTTGCTCGGGAACGAGGCCTCGGCTCTTAGCTATTGGCCACGATTGTCGAGCGGCGAACAGCCGTCTCCAGCATGTCTTTCATCGCTTTCGATCGTTTGAGCCTCCCGGTTCAAACAGAGTCGCAGCCACTCGAGTGTTAGCTGACATCGGTACTTTTATTAACTAACCCGTGAACGGCGTGTCCGTATGTCGACTCCTGCATTCTGCTGGGGATCGGTCTACAGCGACGAAAACGCTGTCCGCAGAGAGATAAGTTTTCCATGGCCGAATCGTTTGCCGATCTTTTTGAAGAATCCCTAAAGACTGTCGAGATGGAACCCGGTGCCATCGTCACCGGAACTGTTGTCGACATCAGCTCTGAATACGTCATTGTCCACGCTGGACTGAAATCTGAAGGCGTTATCCCACGAAACCAGTTTGTCGATGAAAACGGCGAGTTCGCACTGGAAATTGGTGACCAGGTCAAGGTCGCCATGGAAGTGGTTGATGACGGCTTCGGCGAAACGCGTCTGTCGCGTGAGAAAGCCCGCCGCGCCGAAAGCTGGCTCATGTTGGAGAGCGCATTCTCCGGTGATGAAGTCATTAAAGGCATCATCTCTGGCCGCGTTAAAGGTGGCTTCACTGTAGACGTCAGCGAAATTCGCGCGTTCCTGCCAGGGTCGCTTGTTGATATCCGGCCTCTGCGTGATACCGCTCACCTCGAAGGCAAGCCGCTCGAGTTTAAGGTCATCAAGCTCGATCAGAAGCGCAACAACGTGGTGGTTTCCCGCCGCGCCGTGCTTGAGCAGGAAAACAGCGAAGAGCGCGAAGCGCTGCTCGAATCCCTTCAGGAAGGCCAATCGGTCAAAGGCATCGTCAAGAACCTCACCGACTACGGCGCGTTTGTCGATCTCGGCGGCGTCGACGGCCTGTTGCACATCACCGATATGGCCTGGCGCCGTATCCGCCATCCGAGCGAAATGGTCAACGTGGGCGACGAAGTCGACGTCAAGATCCTCAAGTTCGACCGCGAGAAGAATCGCGTATCCCTGGGTATGAAGCAGTTGGGTGATGATCCGTGGATCAGCATCAAGGCGCGTTACCCGGAAGGTGCGCGTGTACGCGCAACTGTCACCAACCTCACGGATTACGGCTGCTTCGCCGAGATCGAAGAGGGTGTTGAAGGCCTGGTGCACGTCTCCGAAATGGACTGGACGAACAAGAACATCCATCCGTCCAAAGTTGTGTCTGCCGGCGACGAAGTCGACGTCATGATTCTCGACATCGACGAAGAGCGACGCCGCATCTCCCTGGGTATCAAGCAGTGCCGCTCGAATCCATGGGAAGACTTCTCCACGGGCCACCAGAAGGGCGACCGTATTTCTGGCCGCATCAAGTCGATCACCGACTTCGGCATCTTCATTGGTCTGGACGGCGGCATCGACGGACTGGTTCACCTGTCCGATATCTCCTGGAACGAGCCGGGTGAGACCGCTGTTCGGCGTTACAGCCGTGGCGAAGAAATCGACACCACCATCCTGTCCATCGACCCCGACCGCGAGCGCATCTCGCTCGGCATCAAGCAGCTGGATCAGGATCCGTTCTCGGACTACACCGCAGTTAACGATCGTAACTCCATCGTGAAAGGCGTGGTGACCGAGGTCGAGCCGAAGGCTGCCGTACTGAAACTCGCCGACGATGTTGAAGGTGTTCTGCGAGCCAGCGAGATCAGTCTCGACCGCGTTGAAGATGCCCGTTCGCAGATCAACGTTGGTGATGAGATTGAAGTGAAGATCATCAGCATTGATCGCAAGAACCGCACCATCGGCGTTTCGATTAAAGCCAAGGATATGGCTGACGAAGCTGAGGTTGTGCGCGAGCATCGCGACTCTGATGAGCAGGCACGCCCCGCGACCACGCTGGGTGACCTCATCAAGGCACAGATGGATCAGGACGACTGATATCTGTTCTACGTCTTGCGGCCGATCCTGGCCGCAGACTCAAGACGACCAGCGCGTTCCCGCGCGCTGGCGGGGCCGCACATCCTTGTGCGGCCTTTGTCTATCTGCTTCCTGTGGCGCTCGCATCCGTGCGAGCTACTTCTTCGACATTCCCCGGTTGCTTCGGCGTGCACTCACACTAGGTCCTTCCAAACCCCTAGCCCTGTCTTCGCGAGATCGACCGAACGCCTGGTGTTCGGTGTGGGGCAGGCGCTCGCTTGCGAGCTGCCGAGAGATCGACCGAACGTCTAGCGTTCGGTGTGCGGCAGGCGCTCGCTTGCGAGCTGCCGAGAGATCGACCGAACGTCTAGCGTTCGGTGTGCGGCAGGCGCTCGCTTGCGAGCTGCCGAGAGCACCAGCAAAGGGTCCGGGGTGATTGTCCGAACCCCAAGTCCCGTCTTCGCGAGATTTACCGAACGTCTAGCGTTCGGTCTGCGGCAGGCGCTCGCTTGCGAGCTGCCGAGAGCACCAGCAAAGCGACCGCGGCGATCTCTTTGTAACGTCAGCGCGCACACCCGAGATTGCCACGTCAGCGCTTCACGCTTCCTCGCAAAGACGGTGGTTGAGGGCATCGCGTCAATCCCGGTTTTGCCCAGCAGCAAGGCGACCGCGGCGATCTCTTTGTAACGTCAGCGCGCATGCCCGAGATTGCCGCGTCAGCGCTTCACGCTTCCTCGCAAAGACGGTGTTTACGATCGTCGCGACTGCCCACGCCCCTAACCCTGTCATCGCGAGATCGACCGAACGCCTCGCGTTCGGTCTGCGGCAGGCGCTCGCTTACGAGCTGCCGAGAGCACGAGCGTAGCGACCGCGGCGATCTTCCGCCGCGTGGCTAAGCTATCACCCACAGACTATTTCCTGAGTCGGCAATACCCTAAGAGAATGCGACGCAAACCAGCTGTTTACATCCTTACTAACCGACGGGGCGGAACTCTCTACGTTGGAGTCACATCTAACTTGCCCCAGTGATGCCACCAGCATCGCCAGAAACTCATTTCGGGTTTCGCGAGCAAGTACAACTTGGACCGGCTAGTCTACTTTGAAATTCACGAGACAATGGACAACGCGATCTCCCGTGAGAAGCAGCTCAAAGCCGGATCTCGGTCGAAGAAGGTCGAATTGATCGAGCAGCTCAATCCTTCGTGGAGGGATCTTTCTGACCTTGTAATGGTGGCTCAGTAACGCGGGGAAGGAGCCGAGAAACGCGGTGTGACTCGCTGGTGGAGATTGCCGCGTCAGCGCTTCGCGCTTCCTCGCAAAGACGGCGTTTACGATCGTCGCGTCTGCCCACGCTTCTAACCCTGTCGTCGCGAGGGAGCAAAGAGGCCGGGGGTGATTGTCCGAACCCCAAGTCCCGTCTTCGCGAGGGAGCAAAGCGACCGCGGCGATCTCTCACCGAATGCAACAAAATCGATACTCGTGACGTGAACTCCGGACGGCTGATATGGGATCCGAAAAAACCGCCAGTGATGAGCTTGTTGAATCTTGCAACATTCTGATTTTGCTATTTTTTTCTGGCCTCTCCCTGTGTAAGCTACTCGCGAAGGGGACGGCATGACTAAATCAGAACTAATAGACATCATCGCGGCCAAACAGGCCCCGTTACAGGTGAAAGACGTTGAGTTGGCGGTGAAAGCGCTGCTCGAAGAAATGTCGACAGCACTCGCAACCGGCCAGCGCATCGAGATCAGAGGCTTCGGCTCATTCTCGCTGCACTACCGTGCGCCGCGTATCGGCCGTAACCCGAAAACCGGCGAATCGGTTGGGCTCCCGGGCAAACACGTGCCGCACTTCAAGCCCGGTAAAGAATTGCGCGATCGAGTCAACGCTGGCCTGCAGGCAGAACTCGCTGCAGCGAAAGCCTCACCAGATACCTAGCAACTCGCAAGCCACTACAATCCTCGCATCGAGCAATCGCCTAGGCAGTGCTATGATCGCGCCGCGCAGCCGGACACTCGAGGCAACGCCCTTCGGTCCTGCTATTTCGAAGCCCTAGTGAGAGCGATGTTGTGACCTGGCTGAAACGACTCTGCCTTTTTATCGTGGTTGTGATTGTCGTACTGACCGCATCCCTTGCAGTCAACCAAACCGAAATCTCGCTGCAGTTTCTGACCTGGCAAACGCCCGTGTTGCCAGCCTTCTGGTGGCTCCTTGCGGCCTTCCTGCTCGGCTCGTTTGCGACCTTTCTCCTCGTCTTCGTTTTCTATCTTCAGGGTCGCTGGCAACAGCGGCGACTGAAGAAAGAAGTGTCAGCGCGGGAACAGGAGATCGCACAGTTGCGCGGGGGATCGGCGGACAGCTGAGCCCTTGATGCGCCATGGATAACGCACTGCTCTACCTCTTGCTGCTGATTGCCCTCGGCATCGGGTTTGCACTCGGCCGTCGCGAGCGCCGCCAGTCGCAAGTTGCGCAGCCACCAAAAGATTACCGGCTTGGCCTGGGCCGCCTTTTAGATGACAGCGAAGACGTCGACGTCGATGCCTGGCTGAATGCAACGCCGGTCGCGGACGCCTCTGCAGACACGTTGTTTGCGCTGGGTGCACTGTTGCGCAGGCGCGGCCAGGTCGATCAGGCGATTCGAGTTCACCAACGCGTACTGTCTGAGCCCGAGGTGTCGCGCACGCACAAGGACCGTGCTGAGCTGGAACTCGGCCAGGACTATTTCTCAGCGGGGCTTCTTGATCGCGCCGAGCGATTGTTCAGCCGCATTGCCGATGACAGCGGACCCTTGCAGGAAAGTGCGCTGTCGCATCTTGTACAAATCTACGAACGCGAGCGCGACTGGCCCGAGGCGATAGCAGCGGGTCGACGACTCGCCAAGTTCGACAAGACGGTTCGTCACAGGCTAGCTCATTACTGTTGTGAACTCGCGGAGTTGTCACTGGCCAATCACGACTTGCGGGAATGTCGACGCACCTTGCAGCGTGCGCTCGATCTGGACCCGAGTTGCGGAAGGGCGGAGCTGTTACTCGCTGATACGGAGATGGCAGCCGGCCAGTTGAAACTCGCGCTGAAGCATCTTGAGCGTGTGCGCCAGAAAGCGCCTTGGCTAGCCTCCCAAACGCTCTCGCGGGTGCGCAAAGCGTGTATCGAGTTGGCGGATGATCGCGGCTATGTTGCCTACTTAGAGCGCTGCCTGCCTGATGCCGCGGTGCCCGGCGTGATCGAAGAGCTCGCGGAGGAGCGGCGGCGGCAGGATGGTGAAGAAGCGGCGTTCGCATTTCTCATTGAGCATCTCAAAAGCAAGCCCGGTGCAGAAGGTCTGGCGCGAGCGCTGCGCCGGCGCAGCAGCATCACCGGTGATGAGCTGGAAGGCGTGCGTCAGGTTCTGGACCGGATGGCTGAAGGTAGCAGCGACTACCGCTGCACCGACTGCGGCTTCTCCGGGAACGCGTTGCTCTGGCAGTGCCCCAGCTGCCACACCTGGTCCAGCGTTCGTCCTACAGCGCAGTAGCGCATTCTCGTTCAGCATGGCGAGCACATCGCCTGCATCGCCGTCGCGCTCGCGGCGCTACTGTTTGCCTCGTTCAATCACTTCCCACGAAACGAGGTAACTCTATGTCCTTTCTCTCTCGAGCTCGCTCATCTGCTCTCGCGCTGGTTTTCATGGCTTCTGGCCTCAGCGGCTTTGCCGAAGAACCGGCGAGCGCCGTCAACATCAATCGTGCCGATGCACAGACTATCGCCGACGTTCTGGACGGCGTGGGTCTGAAGAAGGCAGAGGCTATCGTTGCCTACCGCCAGCGGCAGGGTGGCTTCAAATCGATGGTGGACCTGGCCGACGTCAAGGGCATTGGCCTGCGCACCGTTGAAATCAACGAAGATCGCATTCGTCTGAAATAGCCCCAAGAAGCGTTGTGGCCAGGGCTCCGGGCGTGCGAGCCCTGGCTGTGACACTTGTCTCATGATTCTGCACGACACCCCCCAATCCTGGCGCTGTATCCAATGCGATAAGCACTTAGAATGCGTGCATGACATCCGGCCCATCTCGCGCCATGCAACGCCTCCGAGCACTGATCGGCCGGCGCAATCTCGGCAGCAATCTGCTGATGATCGCGGTCTTTCTGGTGGCTGCGCGCATGGCTGGTGCTCTGCGCGAGGTGGTGATCGCTCGGCAGTTTGGTGTCGGCGAGCTTGTGGATGCCTACGTCATTCTCTTTGCCTTCGTAACCTTTGCGCCGATGCTGTGGACCAATACGCTGCAAGCGGTTGTCGTTCCGCAACTGATGTCGCTGGACGCCAAGGCGAGGGATGCCTTCATCAGTGAGCTGATTGGCGTATCTCTGTTGTTGGGCGTCCTGATATCCGGGCTGATTTTCTGGTTGGCACCGGCGGCAGTCACGGCGCTCTCAGCGGATTTATCAGAGATTGGTGTTCAATACGCTCGAGCGTTTGGTCTCGGTTTGGCACCGATAGCAGCGGTCGGTGTTTTCATCAGCATTCTCACCGCGTTGCTTGTCGCTGTGGAGCGTCGTTCGGTGTCGTTGCTCGAAGCGTTGCCACCCCTCAGCGTAATCTGTGCGCTGCTGCTGATGCCTAGTGCCGCTGGCCTGATTGTGGGCTCGCTCGTTGGCATCGTTGTGCAGGCCATTGCAGCGATTGTGCTGGTGGTGAGAGAGGGCGTCTGGCGCTGGCCGCGATTTTCTCTTTCCGCTGAGCCGTGGACAGCATTCTGGCGAGCAGCGGTGCTGATGATTGTCGTGTTCCTGCTGGCAGGCATTACCTATCCCATCGATCAAGGCATTGCACTGACGCTCGAAGAGGGTGCCGCGTCGAGGTTTGGTTACGCCTATCGGATTCTAGGGTTCCTGTTGGCCCTCGCAACCATCACCATCGGCCGCGCGATGCTGCCGGCGTTCGTTCGGGCGCCGCATCTCGCGATGCAGTTAACGATTCGCTGGGCACCCATCTCTTTCACCATCGGGCTGACCATCGCGTTGGTCATCGGCTATTTTTCCGAGCCGGTGGTTGCGCTTCTTTTTGAGCGCGGCGCCTTCACGCCCGAAGACACGCGCGCCGTTGCCGGCATCCTGCGTTTGGGGCTGTGGCAGCTGCCACCGTATTTTGCAGGCATTGTTCTGTTGCAACTCGTGATGTCGCTGCGTCGCTATGAGCTGATGATCGTGCCCAGCATTATTATGGTCACCATCAAGGTCGTCGGATCGCTCGTGTTGGTTCGCGGCTATGGGCTCGACGGTCTGATGATCAGCTCGGTCATCAGCTACGTTGTCATGCTGATGGTGTATCTCTACGTTGTGGGGCGACAACTCGTGCCGGAGCCGGCTCGATGAAAGTGCTGCACGTCATCAACTCGCTCGACGGAGGCGGCGCAGAACACGCGCTGATTCGCCTCATTGCTGAGCACTCCGCCCGCGGTATTGAATCCTGTGTCTGGCCGCTGCTTTCTGGCGAACTCGTTGATCAGGCGCGTGCGGCTGGAGCGAGGATTGTTCGTCGGCCAGTTTCAGCAGATCTTGTGCATGGCTGGCTGTATGTGGGTTGTGTTGTTGCCAGCAGCATTGGCCATCGAGCGCCTGTCGTCTGGGGACTGCGTCACTCGCCCGCCGTCACACCGGATCTCAGCTCAGTGTCCGGGGAGAGCCTGACCACGCGCACGTGTCTGCAAGCGCTGCGTAGAAGCCTTTCTGCGACGGTAGCCGTGGCTAACTCGACCACGGCGTTCAACAGCCATCGCAGCCTCGATCTGCGGGCGCACAACTGGCGTGTCATCACCGATGCTGTGGATCCTCGATACCATACGCCCGAGCGAATGCAGGGTGCTGCGCTCCGCCGCGAGCTGGGTGTTTCTGACGACATGCCCCTGTTTCTGCAAGTCGGTCGTGTCCATCCGCACAAGGGCCAGGATCGCCTGATTCGCGCCACTCGTCTGCTGCGCGCGGCAGGCCGGCTGCAATTGCTGTTTGTCGGCCACGGCGTGAGCCAGTTGCCTTCCGAACCCGGCATACACGTACTGCCCGCAATGGCTAACCTGCTGCCGGCGTACTCGGCGGCTGACTGGTTTGTAAGCCCCGCCCGCAGCGAGAGTGCGCCGAACGCGTTGCGCGAGGCCATGGCCAGTGGATTGCCGGTGATCGCAACCGACGTTGGTGATTGTGCATCGATGGTTGCCGGTGCGGGTTTGCTCGCAGGCGTACCGTCCGGTTTGGACGAGTTCGCGGCAGAAGAGGCAAGCATCGACGCGCTCAAAGCCGCGCTTAGCGATGCTTTGGACATGGATGCGAATGATGTAGCCAGGCTGGCATCGGTGGGACGAACCCGGTCGCTGGCTCGTAGCAACACGGATGTAGCCGCCGACTATGCTGATTTGTACGAGCAGTTTATGCGGCCGCGGCTATGAGCGAGCATACGCAGGAGAGCACGGGCACTCATATTGCCTTTGTGGTTAACCAAGGCAGTTTCCTGCTGTCTCATCGTTGGCCTTTGGTTGCGGAGGCGATAGCCAGGGGCATGCGTGTCACCATCATTTGCGGCGCCAATTCCGGTGAAGAGTCGCTGCGTTCTCTCGGAGTGAGCGTTCGTACCATCGCGCTGTCCCGCTCAGGCTTTAACCCCATCGAAGAGTTCCGCTCGTTCAGAGCGCTGGTGGCGCTTTATCGTGAGCTTGCGCCCGACCTTGTCCACCACGTGACCATCAAGCCGGTGATCTACGGCACACAAGCTGCGCGCATCGCTGGCGTTGCTGGCGTCGTGAACGCGATACCGGGGATGGGTTTTGTTTTTACCCGCCGCGGCCGTCTTGCGCGCGTTCGCCGTCTTGTTGTCAGCTTGCTCTACCGGCTGGCTCTGAGCCATCCCAACATGCGGGTGATCTTTCAGAACAGCGAAGACATGGAGGGTTTCCTCGGCCCGCATATCGTCTCGCGGCCAGTCAGTCACCTCATCCGGGGTTCCGGAGTTGATCTCGACGCCTTCCCGTATTCCGTCGAGCCGGAGGGCGAGCCAGTCTTTTTGTTGGTCGGGCGTATGCTCCGGCACAAAGGTGTTGGCGAATTTGTATCTGCAGCCCGTGAACTCAAGCATCGGTTTCCCGGCTGGCGATTCCAACTGGTTGGCGATGTGGATGTTGGTAATCCGAGTTCCCTGGCGGCAGAAGACCTGCAGGCCTGGAACGATAGCGGTGAGGTGGAATGGCTGGGGCCGCGCAGCGATGTAGCAGAGCTACTGCGGCAGGCGAATATCGTGTGTTTGCCCAGTTATCGGGAGGGCTTACCGAAAACGCTACTCGAAGCATCATCGGTAGGCCGGGCGATGATCGTATCCGATGTTGCCGGCTGTCTTGAGGTTGTGCGCGAGGGTGTGAATGGGCTTGTCGTTCCGGTTCGTGACGCAACCGCACTGCAGGATGCGATGCGACGGCTCGGCTTGAATCCCGAGCAACGGCGGCGCTTTGGTGAAGCCGCCCGTAACAAGGCGGAGGCAGTTTTTGGCGTCGATGACGTCGTGCGCGACACCTTCCTCATCTATGAGCAGGTGCTGTCGGCGTGACACCCTCATGAGTTCAGCGCTGGTCATTGGAGCAAGCGGGTTTGTCGGTTCCGCGCTCACCAATTTGCTGGCGAGCCATGGGGGTGTTGTGCGCTGCAGCCGGCGAGCCGAAATCGATCTGCTGCGTATCGATGTCGAGCGCTGGCGAGACAGCCTCACCGGAGTTGACTCGGTATATGTCTGCGCTGGTCTCGCTCATGCTCGCCATTCAAGATCCATGCTTGCGGCCGTGAACAGCGCAGCCCCACTTGCGCTACTCAGCGCCGCCCAGCAGGCCGGTGTGCAGGATTTCGTCTGGCTATCCAGCGCCAAGGTACTGGGTGCGACCGCGCCAACTCCGCTAACCGAGACGGCCAGTCTGCATCCCATGGATTCCTACGCGATTTCCAAAGCGGTTGCAGAAAAGGCGCTGCTTCAGCAAGCCCGGCTAGCGGACACCGAGTTGCACATCGTCCGGCCACCGCTGGTTTACGGAGCCGATGCGCAGGCGAATTTCGGTTTGCTGCTGAAAGCCGTTCTCGGCCGTTGGCCTCTGCCGCTCGGCGCTATCACCGCGCCGAGATCGATGGTCAGCGTAAACAATCTGGCGGCGTTTCTGCGCCATTTGCGCGGACGGGCAGGAGGCGTTTGGCATGTGAAGGACGCTGATGATCTAACGATCACGGAGATCGTTCGCGCTCTGCAATCAGGTGTCCCGCGGCCCGGCGCGAATCTGCCGGTTCCCGGCAATTGGCTGGATCGCAGCCTCAGGATGCTCGGGAAATCGAACATGGCGGATGCGTTGTTTCAGCCGTTTCTGCTAAATGATCAGACCACTCGAGAATCGCTCGACTGGTCTGCGCCTTTCGCGGCTGCCGATGAGCTACTTCGCTGCGTCGAACTCCGGCGGGCGGAGCTTGGGGACGCTCGTGGCAGCTGAGTTTCCTGCCGATATCAGTGCGCTTAACGTGCAACTCGTTGGCCTGCTGTTGGCCGGCATGGCGAGTAGCGTGGTCGTTGTTTTTCTGGTTCGTCGTTGGGCGATTGCCCGGCAACGGCTCGAACCCGTAAACGAGCGCAGCTCGCACACAGCACCAACCCCTGGCTTTGGTGGGCTCGGTATTGTTGTTCCCTGGCTTGCGTACGCGGCATGGCTGCAGCTGTCGGGCGCTGCATTAGCGGCCGACAACTTTCTGCTCGCCCTGTTGGTTGGTAGTACAGCTGTCGCTGCCATTTCCTTGGCTGATGATCTTTGGCAGTTACCGTCCTGGCCGCGATTGATCGCGCACCTGGCTTTCTCCGCTTGGCTGTTACATGCGCTGTTGCCGGAAATGCCTGTGCCCATCCTGCTGCTGTCGAGCGTTGCATTGGCCTGGTTTGTGAATCTCTACAACTTCATGGATGGCATCGACGGGATTGCGGCGCTGCAATGTCTGACCGCGGTGCTGTCTCTGCAATGGTTAGCCGGCGGTGTGCTCGGCTATCCCGGTGAGCTGCTGTGGTTGCTTGCTGCGGTAACGGCCGGATTTCTTTGGTTCAACGCCGCGCCAGCGTCGATTTTCATGGGCGATGTTGGCAGTGCCTTCCTCGGGTTTACCCTCGGCGCTCTGAGCGTCGCCGTGGTGGTGGATGGGCAGGTCGCGTGGTTTGTGCCGCTGATACTGACGGCCGGGTTCTGGGTGGATGCCACGCTTACTCTGGCCAGACGCGTACTCTCCGGCCAGCCATTTACCCAGGCGCATCGCAGCCATCTCTACCAGCGACTGTCGGATATCTGGGGTCACGCCAAGACCAGCGCCGGTTATGCTGGCTACTCGCTGCTGTGGTTGCTGCCCCTGGCCTGGCTTGCCAGCGAAAACCTGGTGCCCTGGTCGCTTGCTTTGGCTGGCGCTTGCCTACCCTTATTGATAGGGTGGAAGCTACTGGAGGCAGGCCTTCCGGAGGAGCGTTAAACGGGTTGCAAACCCGTAGCGCCACAACTTCGTTCGGCATCGTGGCCTTCAGATCTTCAGAGCGCTCCTAGGGAGGGTGGCAGTTCTGAGGAGTCACGTCACGAACTAGCGTATATGAGCGGATCGCGGCGGGTTAACGACTTATTCGGCGTTTGGGGCTGCCGAATGAGAAGCCGGTGCAGGGTCGCGTCCGGTACAGCGTCAAGGCATCTCGCCTTGCTGCTCCTGACCTCTGCGGACCACCGGCTTCTGTGAGTTTGAATACAGAAGGGAAGCGTCACCATCATCGGTCAATACTTCGAGCAACTTTCCCGGCGCAAGAAACAGGCGCTGGCGCTCATTCTCGACAGCATTGCGCTGCCAGCCGCACTGTGGCTGGCCATTGCCCTGCGCCTTGGTGAATGGTCTCCGGATGTCGCGCATTTCTGGCCGGCGTTTGTCGTCAGCTCTCTCGTTTGCCTGCCCGTGTTCGTCACCCTCGGTCTTTACCGGCAGGTTATTCGCTACATGGGCAACCATGCGATGCTCGCCGTGCTCAAAGGCGCGACGATCACCGCCACCGTCATTTTCGCGGTTGCCTACATCATTCCGCTCACCGGCTTTCCCCGCTCCGTGCCGATCATCTTCTGGCTGCTTGTTGTTGGCTACGTCGCCGGCACGCGTTTCGCCGTTCGCGCGTATTTCCAATGGCTGAACTCACGTTTCACGCCGCGCCTGCCCGTCATCATCTATGGCGCTGGAAGCGCTGGCGTTGAGCTGTCGCGGTTGTTGTACCAGCAGGGTACGTACGCACCGGTTGCGTTTATTGATGATGACGTACGCGTGCAGAAGCGCATCATCAATGGCATCTATGTCTTCTCCCGTGCATCGCTGCCCAAACTGCTTCGAGATACCCAGGCCAAGCAGGTTCTGGTTGCCGTGAACTCCGATGTGGAATCGCGCAAGCGCATCATCGAATTTCTTGAGCCGTTTGCGGTTCACGTCAGGCTGATTCCTGATCTGGCCGAAGTGATTGCCGATCGCAACGCTATTGCCAACGTGCGTGACGTAAAGATCGAGGACCTGCTCGGCCGTGATGCCGTTGAGCCGCTGCCCCACTTGCTGGCTGGCAGCGTGAAAAACCGCAGCGTTCTCGTCACGGGGGCGGGCGGTTCTATTGGTTCCGAGCTTTGCCGGCAGATCGTCCGTCAAGGCCCCAAGGCACTTGTGCTGCTCGATCTCTCAGAATACAACCTCTACCAGGTGCAGCGAGAGATTCGCGACATCATTGCCAGCGAAAAACTCGACGTTCGTATCTCCACCGTGCTCGGTTCGGTTCTGGACCGGCGGCTTATGGAGCGAACGTTCAGCCGTCATCACATCACAACGGTGTACCACGCAGCTGCCTACAAACACGTCTCGCTAGTTGAAGACAACGTGATTCAGGGCATCAAGAACAACGCTTTCGGAACGCTGTACGCGGCCGAGGCCGCCATCGACGTCGGCGTTAAAGACTTCATTCTCATCTCCACCGACAAAGCCGTACGCACCACCAACGTCATGGGCGCAAGCAAGCGCATCGCCGAGATGATTCTGCAAGCGCTCCAGCAGCAGGCGAGCGGCACCCGATTCTCCATGGTTCGCTTTGGCAACGTCCTCGGCTCGTCCGGCTCGGTGGTGCCGCTGTTTCTCGAGCAGATCGAACACGGCGGCCCGGTGACCGTCACGCATCCGGAAGTAACCCGCTACTTCATGACCATCCCGGAGGCAGCGCAGCTGGTTCTTTCCGCTGCGTCGATGGCGAAGGGTGGCGATGTCTTCCTGCTCGATATGGGCAAACCCATCAAGATCCTGGATCTCGCCAACCGGATGATTCGTTTGAAAGGGTTCACCATCAAAGACGATGACAATCCGGATGGCGACATCGAGATCGAATTCACCGGCCTCAATGCTGGCGAGAAGCTGCACGAGGAACTGCTCGTTGGTGCTGCTGCCTCCGGCACGGCACATCGCAAGATCATGCGCGCCGAAGAGTCATTCATTGCCTGGAGTGATCTGCGGGCGTCGCTTAACACCCTTGAGCAGGCCTGCGACAACTTCGATTACGGCGCGATCAAAACCTTTATCGAAGCGCTGGTTGAAGGGTCTGATCTGGAAGAGAAGCTGGGTGATCTGACGCTGACGGCTGAGGTTGTCGCGCTGACACCGAAGAATGTGTCGGATAGCTAAGGCGATTTGATGGCGATGTTGGGCAGTCGAATTCTCTAGCGATACGCCGCCACCGCCTCCGCCACCGCCTCAATCGCCCTGACCGCATCCGCACCATTCGCCAGATCTGTCGCTGGCACGCCGCAGGGCTCGCCGTTGCAGTCTGCAGCAGGGTTTGAGAGCTGCGGCAAGCGCACCCCATTGAACGCTGAGGGTGACGCCATGATCGTCACAAAGTCGTTCGTCTCGCCATGCCCCACGCCCCATGCAAAGCTGCCGCCGTCCGGCGCTTCCAGCCGAGAGTGCGCCAGGCCCAGGTTGTGGCCTAGCTCGTGCAGTAGCGAGTAGTCGGAGCAATCCGCCGCCACCACCGAATAGCCAAACTCGGCCTCCACCGGGTTTGAGAAGTCGCCGTCGGTTCCGTAGCCGCCGATCCAGGCATAGCCGCAGCTGCCGTCGTTCGCGTAGGGCCGGAAATACACCACCAGATCCGCCGCCAGATCATCCCGGAGCTGCGCGATGTGGCTGAACGCCGGATCGCTCCCGAACGTGATCGCTTCGAGCGCTTGTTCGGTAGTCAGGCTGTCTGGGTAACTCACCACTTCGATATGATCCAGTGCAAACGCGACGTTTACGCCGTTACTCGCGAGCACGTCGTTGGTCGTGTTCACCAGATGGTTCAGTTCCAGATCCACGTCGCCGACAACGGCTTCAAGGCTCTCGCTGGCCACGGCGAGCAGGCGTATCTCCGTCGTGACAGTCGGGCTGCCCCCCTGAGAAGTTGCCGGAGGCGGGCTCGCCGCCGCAACCGGGCTGGCTGAGCCGGAGCTGCCGCCACCCCCGCCGCAAGCGCCACACAAGAGAGCGGCCGCCAGGATTAGGGCGTGAGAGAGCAATGGCTTTATCTGAGGACTCAAGCCGGCCGCCTGCTGTCGTCCGCGCCCGGGAGCATGCGCCAATCCAGCTCATCGTTGGAGATGAGCAGCGTTTGGGCAGCGTTCCCACGCAGCTTGAACGTACCGGTGCGGGTTGCGAGTGATGCCGAGAAGCGATCACCCCGTCGACTGATGGTGCTCGGAAGGCCCTCGTCGCTTTGAAGTGAAAGGTGTTGAATATCAGCATGTTGCGACAACCGGGTAAGAGTAAGGGCGAAGGTTGGCTGGCCAGGCAGCGCGATAAGCAGTTCTCCCTGCTCGATCAGCTCATCGATGTGCTGATTTGATAGAGAGTGCGTTTTTATCGATGCATCCGCAGCGAAGATGCGCCCATAGCCTGAGAATCGATCAGCTGAAGCGGGCCCAACCTCGAGGTTCTGCTCGCTGGCGGCGGGTGCGGCTGGCTGGCTAATCCTTTTTGAAACAACAGCCTGCGAATGGTTTTGATCAAGCGGCGCAAGAGCAGGCGCTGCGGCAGATAGGGCGAACAGAATGAGCAGGAGTCTTGCCATGAATTCAGTGTAGGCAAGGATTTAGAAACCGATTTTGAAATCGATGGTTCACAGCCATCCTGAACCATTGTTATGCTGAGGGTCCTCACGTGGGGTGGGGCATGACTGGAGCAATCGAGCCACAGAGCACGGTGCCGACGTCAGCACATCGTCCGGTTGAACAGCATCAGCTGCGCGCGGACATAGGGACATCGAGTTTGGCTGGCGGAGTACGCCCGTATCGCTGCAGGTTGCTGCCGAGATGCTGTGCGTAAGCCAACTCCTGAGACCCTCTGAAGGGAGCAGTGAGTTTTGTCACGTAAAGAAGCCACCATTATTTTGCAGTTGTGGTCCGCTTGGGAACGCAGGCACACCGAAGAGGCGCCATCGAATGCGCGTTACTCGGATTTCTATTTTGAAGTCATTCGTCAGGACGACAGCGTCCGTCACATCAATGCCTTTGAAGTGCTTGATTTGCTGGTTAATATTGAGCGCAAGCAGAGCGCCTGATCATCATTCCCCAGCCCTGAATCCCGGCCACCTCAGGCCATGGAGGCAGTGGCTCGCGCCGCCGTGCCGACGCCTGTGAGCCGAACGCTCGTTCTTATGCCGGCTGGGCTGTCGGCCGCTCTGTTTTGTACCCCCGCGCTACACGCACTCAACCAAAGCGTTGATCTTGTCTGCCTCGCCGCAACGAAAGCATCGGCCGAGATTGCCCGCTGCTGCGCCGCAGGGGCTGAGGTGCTCGACACCCTCGATGAAGAGCATCTGAGAAGCCTCATCCAAAACCGCCCGGAAGTTCTCTGGTTGGACCTCGACCACAGCGCTGAGGCCAGCGAGCCAACCATGCACATCGCTGATCGGCTCGTCGGAATCGGCGCCAACGTTCGACGGCTATCCGAAGAGTTGGGTTCATTTGAGCTTGCAGGCCATCCAGTTGAACGCGCACGAGGGTGGCTACTGAGCGTTGCCAGCGGACAAACCCCAGCTGAGTCGAGCAGTGACGATCTCATGGGTGGTTTTCCACTGGCGGCGTCAGCCGATGCCCAAAGCAAAGTGGCCAGGCTCATGAGCGATGATCGGCCGATGCTGCTTGTGCACCTCGGCTGCCATGGCGTGGCTGCGCCTGGTTGGCGCTTCTGGCAAACCGCTGGCCATCCCAACGCCTGGCCACTCGACGGCTTCCTGCAAGTCGCTGCGGCGCTCCGGCAGGTTTTCGATGAGCCGCGCGTTGTGCTCACTGGAACCGGCATTGAGGGCAAGCTCACCCAGCCGTTTGCCCGGCAGACGCCTGATAGCATCAATCTCGTCGATCAAACAGACGTGCCACTGCTGCTGGCGTTGGCCGAGCGGGCCGAACTCGTGGTTGGCAATCTCACCGGCCCCATCCATCTTGCTTGCGCCACTAGCGCCGCGGTTGTCGCCATCGCTCGTGAAACGGGTGAGGAGGGCAGCTTCGCGGACGCCGGCGCCGCGTTGTTTCCGGCGTCCGCCGCGCGCCGTATCGCCAGCGGCCCCAGCTTAGAGTCGGTGAGCCCGGCGAAAGTACTGAGTGAGTGTCTCATCGCTCTGAAGGCAGCCGGGCGGCTGCCGAACTAGATTGCATATTGGCGGTGCTACCCCGCTGATTGGACTATCCGCGGGTGCCTATCTCCCGCAAGCCCGTGACAGCCGACGACAGTTGAGTTCGATATCCATGCACCCTATGGTCATCGGATGATCTCTAAGACTTTCTCACGCGCCGGCTTGGGTGCACTCACAATGCTTGCCCTCAGTGCCTGCACCGCACTGAATCTGGATAGCACTCCACCTCCTGGTTACGACCTGACTGGCACCTGGCTCATCAATACCCAGCTAAGCGATCCACCGCCGGCCCCGCGCCGTGGCAGTGGTGGGGCGGCAGGTGCAGAGAAAGGCTCTCGCGGCCCAGCTCCCAGCGGCGGTGGCGGGCAGCCCAGGATGCCGGACCGCTCATCGCGGCTCGCCTTCGCCTTTCTCATCCAGGACTTCCCCGTACTCGCGGCGCAACGCCTCAAGATCGAACAGAACCGTGATTCCATGGGCATCGACTTTGATCGAGGCAGCTACCGCGACGTCTCCTGGGGTGAGCGCGAACGCGGGATCTGGGACGTCACTGCCGGTTGGGATGACACCGGGGTGCTGACGATCCTGTCTGAAAGCACCGATGCGCGCGCCCTGGAGCGACTGCAGCTCTCCGAAGACGAGCGCCAGCTCAGCATCGAGTTCAGCTATCAGGTGGATGGTGACAGCCGCCGCTACCGACGAGTCTTCGATCGCTTTCAGTAACCGTGAAATCCACAACCCTCAAGGTGCCATCAGGGTCTTGCAATCCGCAGGCGCGCCGCTAGACTAGCGGCCCTCTCGCAGTGCTTCATGGCCTGCGGAACCGTTCTTCCGCCTTAGCTCAGTTGGTAGAGCAGCTGACTGTTAATCAGCATGTCGCTGGTTCGAGCCCAGCAGGCGGAGCCATACCTTGGCCATCCAGGGGTGAATGGCTGCAGGCACAAGCCCGCACCACGTTGTTCACCTCTGGGTGGTGTGGCATTTCGCTCGATACCCAAATTTCCCCCTTCAACTACTCAACTCAGCGTCAGCGAGCGTGCGCATGCGGTGACAGTTGGCGCAGCTGACGTCGCAATTCGCGACCTCCAGCTTCGCCTTCTTCCAGCTTTGTGTGGTGTACAGGCGCGTCGGCTCGAACAGCTTTTCTTCATCAGCGCGATGGTCGAAGTCCATGACGAAGTGAGGGAAGCGGCCGCCGCAATCCATGTGTAGTCCTCCCGATCACAAGTAGTCGAGACCAACCCTGCGTGGGTTGGATGCCGCCAAGAGTGCTTCAGCTCTCCCTTCGGCCATCGACAAGCGGATTGACGCTTGAGTACAAACAAAGGCTTAGCCTCTGGAGACCTACCACGTCTATGTGGATAAACCGTCGGCAAGTGTGTATCCATTGGGTACACTTACCCAATGATGAAAGATTCGGGCCTTCGCATTCGCATTGAAAAGGAACTTCGTGAGAAGTTCCTCGAAACTTGCCGTAGGCAGGATCGTCCCGCCGCGCAGGTTCTGCGAGAGTTCATGCGCGAATACATCGACGACCATGATGAGGCGGCAAACGATACTGATAAGAGGCGAGCTGGAAGATGAATGCTGTTGAGATTGAAGAAGCGATCTCCAGTTTAGCTGAGCAGCCTTTTGATGCTGAGGAGTTTCCCTACGCTTTTCTTCAAGCATTTGGTAACAAAGCAACGACAATCAGGAGGCTCCGTAGCGGGTCATCAAACAAGTCAGACATGGAGGGTGTGCTTCAGACCAACAACATCCACATAAAAGCGTGCCCGACCGGCGAAGTCACCCAAGCGCTATCAGCACTAAAGGACAGTCCAGCAACGAAAAAAGCTAAGGCAAAATTCGCTTTGGCGACAGATGGTATTGATCTTGAAGCTGAGGACCTGAATTCAGGTGAGACAGTCGCCTGTACCTACGCGAACTTCCCCGATCATTTCGGATTTTTCCTGCCGCTTGCGGGAATCAGCACGGTTAGCCAGATAAGAGAAAGCTCGTTCGATATCAAAGCGACCGGGCGGCTAAATCGCCTTTATGTTGAACTCTTGAAGGATAACCCTGATTGGGGAACGGCGGATCGCCGCCCTGATATGAACCACTTTATGGCGCGCCTGATTTTCTGCTTTTTTGCAGAAGATACCGACATCTTTTCAGGCGAGGACTTATTCACCGGTACGATCGACCAAATGAGCGAGCGAGATGCCTCAAACACCTATGAGGTCATTAGCAAGCTCTTTGAGGCGATGAATACCAAATTTGAAGATCGTGAAGCTGCCGAACTTCCTCGCTGGGCAAACAGATTCCCCTATGTGAATGGAGGTCTCTTTTCCGGTAGTACGGACGTGCCGCGTTTTAGCAAGATCGCCCGTAGCTATTTGCTGCACATTGGAAACCTCGACTGGCAGAAAATTAATCCTGACATCTTCGGCTCGATGATTCAGGCAGTCGCAGATGACGAAGAGCGTGGCGCATTGGGGATGCACTACACAAGCGTGCCCAATATTCTCAAAGTGCTCAACCCACTCTTTCTCGACGATCTTCGAGAAAAACTCGAAGAAGCCGGTGACAATTCTCGAAAGCTACTGAATCTGCGCAATCGCATCGCGAAAATCAGGGTTTTCGACCCAGCCTGCGGTTCCGGGAATTTCCTGGTCATTGCATACAAAGAAATGCGAGCGATTGAAGCCAAGATAAATGAACGTCGTGGCGAGCGCGAACAGCGCACTGTGATCCCGCTCACCAATTTTCGTGGGATCGAGTTGCGTGATTTTCCCGCTGAGATCGCACGGCTAGCGCTAATTATTGCGGAGTATCAGTGCGACTTGCTTTATCGCGGGCAGAAGGAAGCTCTAGCTGACTTTCTTCCGCTCGACGCAATGAATTGGATCACTTGTGGTAACGCACTTCGACTTGACTGGTTGAGCATTTGTCCCCCTACGGGCACAGGGGTGAAGCATCATGCTGATGACTTGTTTCACTCTCCACTTGATCAAGCCCAGATTGACTTTGAGAATGAGGGAGGAGAGACCTACATCTGCGGAAATCCGCCCTACCTCGGCTCAACGTGGCAATCTGCGGAGCAGAAAGCCGATCTAGACGCAATTTTCTCGCATCGCACAAAGAGTTGGAAAACCCTCGACTATGTGGCGGGTTGGTTCATGAAAGCGACGGATTTCGGATTTCACACTAAGAGCAGCGCGGCGTTCGTCTCAACAAAATCGATATGCCAGGGGCAACAAGTGGCGATCTTATGGCCGCAGGTCTTTGCTACAGAGCATGAAATCAATTTTGCTCACACAAGTTTCAAATGGTCGAATCTTGCCAGTCACAAAGCAGGCGTTACAGTCGTTATTGTCGGTTTATCAAATCATGCGGGAAAATCGCGTCAGATATATTCCTTGAACACTGAAGGCGAAAGTGTTGTTCGAGAAGTTTCCAATATAAACGCTTACCTTGTCGCAGCCCCAGATCTAGTTGTACAGAAAGCAAGCAAACCCCTAACTAGCGTTGCTGCAATGAGCTTCGGGAACAAGCCAGTTGATGGTGGAAACTTACTTCTAAGTGGTGATGAGGTTGATGCCTTGAACCTCACTGCGGAGCAGCGCACCCGATTCATTCGCCGGATTTACGGCGCGGCGGAGTTCATCCAAGGGAAAGAGCGATATGTGCTCTGGATTGATGATGAGGACCGCGAAGAAGCGATGCGAATAGAAGCAATTTGCAAGCGTGTCGAGGGTGTCAGGAAAATGCGTCTTGCAAGTCGCGACAAGAGCGCAAATGAAATGGCCAAACGCTCTCACCAAATGCGCGAAATGAATATTGGACAGAAGCATACTATTGCTATCCCCGCTATTTCGTCTGAGAACCGTCCATATCTACCTTGCGGTTTGCTGGGAAACGATCAAACCGTCACGAACAAGGTTTATGCTCTCTACGATGCGCCGCTCTGGAACTTGGCGCTTATCGCTTCCCGTCTCCACTGGGTGTGGATTGGAACCGTCTGCGTCCGTATGAGGACCGATTTCTCCTATTCAAACACACTCGGTTGGAACACATTTCCAATCCCAAAGCTGACTGATAAAAACCGCGAAGACCTTACTCGCTGTGCTGAAGACATTCTTTTGACGCGTGAAGCCCACTATCCCGCAACGATTGCTGATCTCTATGATCCTGAAAATATGCCCGACGATCTGCGTGAAGCGCACGATCGCAATGATGAAGTTCTTGAGCGCATCTATATCGGCCGACGGTTTCGCAACGACACAGAAAGGTTGGAGAAGCTGTTCGAACTCTACACAAAGATGACTACTGACAGCGTTTTGAAAAAGACAAACTCAAGGAAGAAAGCCTAAGCCCATGACTAGAGAGAAACCCGTACCGTCCGTTAGCGTTACGTACGCCAAAAATGGCAATTCGACTTATTCGAACGAGCTTGGTATGCGGGCGATGCAGGAACGCGCCTACGAAAAGCGCGGTGAGCAGTATCTATTGATCAAGTCACCCCCGGCCTCGGGAAAAAGCCGCGCTCTTATGTTTGTTGCGCTGGATAAACTCGAGAACCAGGGACTTAAACAAGCAATTGTCGTCGTTCCGGAAAAAACTATCGGGTCGAGCTTCGCCGATGAGCCATTGTCACAGTTCGGCTTCTGGGCCGACTGGAGTGTTGAGCCGAAATGGAATCTGTGCAATGCGCCAGGTACGGATGGCGGTAAGATTGAGGCGTTGGGGAAATTTCTTAAGAGTGATGATCAGATTTTGGTTTGCACGCACGCTACATTTCGCTTTGCCGTAGAGAAGTTCGGTATTCCAGCTTTCGACAATCGACTGATAGCAGTGGATGAGTTTCACCACGTTTCAGCGAATCCCGACAATAAGCTTGGTCAACACCTGGGCAATCTGATTGCTCGCGACAAAGTCCATGTAGTGGCAATGACAGGATCGTACTTCAGGGGGGATGCGGAAGCCGTTCTTGCTCCGCATGATGAATCAAAGTTCGATACCGTCACCTACACCTATTACGAGCAGCTAAATGGCTACACCTATCTAAAGACGCTCGATATCGGGTATTTCTTCTACAGCGGGTCCTACGCTGACGACATCCTCAAAGTGCTCGATCCAGCAGATAAGACGATCGTACATATTCCGAGCGTCAACTCCCGCGAAAGTACAAAGGACAAGCACAAGGAGGTCGAGCACATTATCGATGCCCTGGGGGAATGGCAGGGCACCGACCAAAATACCGGCTTTCAGCTTGTGAAATGTCCCGATGGGCGTGTCTTGAAAATAGCTGACCTGGTCGATGACGAACCGGCGAAGAGAGATAGAGTCTCGGCGGCCTTGAAAGACCCCGCCCAAAAGAACAACCGTGATCATGTAGACATCATCATTGCTCTGGGTATGGCTAAAGAAGGCTTTGATTGGATTTGGTGCGAGCATGCCCTGACAGTGGGATATCGAGCAAGCTTGACGGAGATTGTGCAGATTATTGGGCGAGCAACCCGAGATGCCGAGGGCAAAACCCGCGCGCGATTCACAAACCTAATTGCAGAGCCCGATGCGACTGAGGAGGCCGTGACAGAGGCCGTGAACGATACGCTGAAGGCAATCGCTGCTAGCTTGCTAATGGAGCAGGTTCTCGCTCCACGCTTCGAATTTACCCCTAAGAATCCGACATCCGGCCCTACAGAGGGATTCGACTACGGCGATGCTGGCTACGATCCCGAGAAATGTAATGTGGGTTTTGATCATGAGAGTGGACGATTCCAGATCGAAATCAAAGGCCTTGTCGAACCCAAATCCAAGGAGGCCGAACGGATATGTATGGAGGACCTGAACGAGGTGATTACAGCATTTGTTCAGGACAAGACTTCTATCGAGCGCGGCCTCTTCGATGAGGAGCTCGTGCCTGAGGAATTGACTCAAGTACGTATGGGAAAAATCGTTAAAGACAAATTCCCAGAGCTTGATAACGAGGATCAGGAGGCCGTGCGGCAGCATGCGATTGCGGCGCTCAATCTGACCCAGAAGGCCAAAGAAATCGCCGTTGGGGATGAAAATCTAGAGAAAGGCAATACGGCTCTAATCGATGGCGTGCGCAAGTACGCCATGGATGTGCGCGAACTTGACATTGATCTGATCGATCGCGTCAATCCGTTTGGCGAAGCCTATGCCATCCTGGCCAAGACCATGAGCGAAGAAAGGCTGAAGCAGGTCGCTGCAATCATATCCGGCAAGCGCGTCAATCTCACTCCAGAGGAAGCCAGAGATCTCGCCAAACGCGCTTTAAAGTTCAAACAGGAGCGGGGTCGCCTTCCGTCGATAACGTCTCCAGATGCATGGGAGAAACGGATGGCTGAAGGTGTGGCGTTCCTCGCACGCATGAAGGCAGAGGCTTCCGATGGCTAAGTTCACCCAAGAGGACGATGCTCTGCTGGACGAGTTAGGCGTCGAGGTTGAAGTGAAGAAGGCTCAAAGCCACACGCCCCGAGAGGAGCGGATTGTTGCTGGATTTGAAGAAGTGCAGCGGTTCTTTGAGGATCATGAGCGTCCACCGCTCCATGGTGAAGATCGTGATATCTTCGAAAGACTCTACGCCACTCGACTTAGTCGCATGCGAGATCTCGAGGAGTACAGAACGCTTCTTGAACCGCTCGACCACCAGGGTTTGCTTAGTGCTCGGTACAATGTAGACACGGCAGAACCCGATGAGCTCGATGATGACGCGCTTCTCGCTGAACTCGGTGTTGAAGCGGAAACAGCTCCGATTACGGGATTGAAGCATGTTCGGTCAAGCAAGGAGAAGCGAGCGGCTGAGCAGATTGCCAATCGCACGCCATGTGAGGATTTCGCGCAGTTTAAGTCGCTGTTTGAACACGTTAGGCAAGACCTAGACTCAGGGATTCGTGTTTCCGGCGTGATTCGAAAAGATGCCGGCTTCTTAAAGACCGATATCAAGAAGGGCGAGTTCTTTGTTCTTGGTGGCCAGACGTTGTATGTCGCTGACGTTGGAGAGTATTTCAAAGCGCCGAATGGATCGCTGGATGCTCGCTTGAGGGTGATCTACTCCAATAAGACAGAAAGTGACATTTTGCTCCGATCACTTCAGCGTGCGATCTACAAAGACGAAACCAGTCGCAGAATATCTGAACCCAGTGCGGGGCCACTCTTTGCTGATGCCTCTGAAGAGAATGATCTTGCGAGCGGAAAGGTCTACGTCTTACGGAGTAAATCAGATCATCCGACTGTCGTTGAGAACCGAGAGGTTCTGCACAAGATTGGTGTCACTGGCGGAAAGGTGGAACGCCGTATCGCCAACGCGAGACTCGATCCTACTTTCTTGATGGCCGATGTAGAGATCGTAGCGACTTATGAGCTTTACAATATCAACAGAAGCAAACTTGAAAACCTGATCCATCGCATCTTCGATGGTGCTCGGCTCGAAGTAGAAGTCAAAGATCGGTTTGGGAATCCCGTTGTGCCAAGGGAGTGGTTTTTAGTGCCATTGTTTGTGATTGATGAAGCTGTCGAGAAGATCAAAGACGGCTCAATTTCTGATTATGTATATGATCCGCAGGAGGCCTGTTTAGAGCGCGCAAACTAGTCCTTCCAACTTATCAGACAAGCTCTGGATAACGACACAACCCGTTCGCCTTCTTTGTAAACCCCCCGTTGCTTTCCGCGGGGATTACAGGTTGATCCATCACTCGGATCGTCGCAGCCATTATGCGAGCGGTGACTACCAAGAGTTCCTGAAGAGACAGAGGTCATTTGCTCTATGAGCGGCGAGGGTATCTGCTACGATAATGGAACGATGGAAAACTGGCATGGTTTGCTTAAGCGCGAGCGGGTGAATCGACGCCACCAACGAAGTGCCAAAACACGCTGACTGCGGCAGATATTGGTTCTATCCTTTTTCAAAAAATGAATGCTCCGAGAGATCGAGACCTGAAGACAAAGCTATCCAGCAGATTCGTAGAAGCTGAATGAATCGCTGCTTGGGTACAAGAGCATAGTCCGAATGTTACTGTATTAATCAAAGTATCAGCCCGGCAATGTAGGTGAACAAATGGCTGACAGGCTAATTTCGATTGGCAAAGGGGAATCCGTCGCCTCGATAGAAAAATACTATCGCTCCTTTGCAACAACCGAATCATTGGTAGACCTAAAGTTACCTCAAAAACTCGCATATGGGGGGGCGTTTGCCATCCTGCCAGCATTGCTCCAATTCGTCGGTACATGGTCTCGATTGTCGAATGCTGGTTCACTGCGATTCTATGTTCCCTTCGAAGACACGACCGGAATTGAAAAGACGCTTCAATATCCTCTGGGGCTTGTTGCAACATACATGGCGCGCTCCCTAGGTGGTCGCGGATCACCGCAGGATAGAGCATCCGTACTTCCGCACGCGGCAAATCTGGTCAACGCGATGTACTCGGGCGACCTAGCAAACACACTCAAAGGACAAGGTGTATTCCTAGGCTGTTTCGCTGGCGCCCGGCATGAATTCTTGATTCCTTTCTATCAGCAACCCCGCGAATCAGGGCTTCGGGGGACCTCGGACTTTGAGAAGCTTACGAAAGACGTACTAGCGGTATCTGACCGAAGTTTCCGCCAATTTTCGTCTGATGCAGTAGTTCGGAGCATTGCGACAGTGATTCGTGAGCTCATCGAGAACACCAATGACCACGCGTCCACTGATTCGGAGGGGCGAAGTTACGATTGGGAGTATCCGAACGTCCGAGGCTTGTTCGCACGAAAGACCACGTTATCGGCTGATGGACGCAAAGACATCTTTAGCGGCGATTCGGATGGATCCTTCAGTTATCTACGCACCCTCCTTGACTCAACTGGTTCGAGCGCGGAGCTTCTGGAATTGTCAGTATTCGATTTCGGTCCGGGGATAGCACGAAGGCGGCTATCTCGTTCCAGTGAAGCCCCAAATCTAGATAGTATTTCTATCAGAGAAGAAGAAGAGTTGGTCACTGCATCCTTTCGCCTCGGGGCAAGCTCAAAGTTAGAGAAGGGAACTGGAGTCGGTTTAGACTCGGTCGTTAGATGCCTGGGAGAGCTGAAGGCATTCATGCGGTTAAGAACTGGTCGGTTATCACTAAGACAGGACTTCGCTCGTGAGTCGTCGGAATTCGCTCCGCATCACGAGTTACCTAACCATCCTAGGCGATCATTGGTTGCGGGAACTTCGTTCTCGCTGCTAATTCCTCTCTCGCTGCGAAACTAGGGCAGCTTTCATGAGGGGGTACTATCCCGTTGATATTCAGAGCGGAAAGTCTGGCCTTGACTACCGGTTTCTTTTTAAATCGGTAGGATCACCTCGGGCGGGTGATCTGGCGGACGCAATCAGAGACTCGCTAAGAAAAGTAGTGTACCCAGATGTAGTAGTCATTCTATGCACTCCGGGAGAGCGCCGGGCACTCGCGTCGCTTTTCAACGACAACCCAGAAGTTCAGCAATCCTTGTTACGGGCAACGACCAAGACTTCTATTGCGACAGCATCACTTAAGTCTGACGGGAGCTTCGGCGAGCTCGTTTACGAAAAAAACGAACGTACTGACCTGGATCTGGCCACAACTCCCGGGACTGGCGCGATATATCAAGCCGGGCTTGAATCTGTGTTTGCTCGACGTTCCGTTCTCTCTCAATCGCCTCCCGGGTTCGTGTTTCTCAAGATGTCCGGAGAACGTTCAGCCTATTTCCTACGCGCTTCAGAAGCGCTTTCCGATACCGAAAGGGTGCATTTCGTTGCATGCTCATTGCTTGAGATGTTGTCAGCACGCGAACAACGAGCTAACCCGATCGAGGTGATATACCTCGACACAATGGCTATAGCTAGCCTGGCATATGTACTGAGAGATCTTTACGCAGAGTTGTTTTCGAAACGTCTGAAGCCGCGAGTGATTAGCTTTCACTCCTATGAAGGATTTGCTGACATAGATCGTCCTCTCCCTGGTTCCTCCCTCTGCTTAATCTCAGCCTCTTCTTCGATGAACCTACACCGCAAGTGGATCGATGCGACAAGGTGTTATGAAGAAGAAGCGATTACCATAGTGACTTTTAGCGAAGTCGCAAATCTAGGCAAAAATCTATGGCAAATATCTGCGCCTGGGGGTTCCGCTAGCCAGACCACGCACCCCTCGGTTCGCGATCTACGAATAGTGGGGGAAAACTTTCTGCCAGATCAGATACCCGCCAGAATGGTCTTGTTGACTGAACGAGACCACAAACTTTCAGAGTGGGCAATCAAGGGCCCTGTTTACTCAGATGGAGGAATATTTTCATGCCACAAGAGAGAAGGTTTTAAGTCGACCCGTGGAGTGTACGTTAGCTCATCAGCCATTCTCGACCTTCCTGATACAGAGATTTTCATAGAGAAGCAGCTCACTGGCAAAACACCTATATCTACTCAGCTGATCATCTATCAAGATGACGAAGGTTCTGCTCAACTAGCTGAAAAGTGTCAGCAATTCCTCAAACGAGTGAGTGGGCGTACCATCAAATCTGTATCCGCCTCGGAATTAGATGCAGCAACCTTTGCTGATGATCAAGCAATTCTAGTGGTTGCTGCTGTCGTTGGAAGAGGAACCGAACTGCTCTCAATCAGTCGTGACTTACGAACTCGACATGCAGGGCCTAGACACTATTTGATTCTATTCCAAGTCTGCCCTGAAATCAGAGATGCCGACGTCTTGAGGAAAAACCTTCGATTCTCCTCGACTGGGCAACAGATTTCCGTTTCTCTCATGGATTCGATCGCGGTGGGAACTGGTATCGCGAAAGTATTCAGGGAAGAGCATACGGTGCTGAAAAGGCTTAATGCAGACGCCATGCCGCGCGCCATTGCCAAGCGTTTGGCAGATCTTGATTCGGAAAACGGATTGCCAGAAGGTGTTTTCCTCCCCGTTCCAGCCGAAGAGGGGGCGCAACTCGTGCTTCGCCCAGATTTCGCTTTTTGGGAGCCATCATATTCCAGTAGCGCAGATCATGGATCTTGTGTGCTCGCCACAGTCGCTGCGATGCTCCAACGAGCTCGGGAGCACAACGGGTTCGAGAGAGACGAGGCTCGCCTGTCGTCGGATGCTCTACAGCATGTAGTACTTGACCCAGAGAACTTCGCTCGCTTCAACGACGGAATAATCCAGGCTGCGCTGTTGAAGACCGCTCATCCGCACGAGCTTAATTACACCTCTACTCCAGAAGCTAGCGCAAGAATGAAAAGCATCCTGCGTCAGGTTTTTACGAAGCATGAACACCAACAAGGGGAAGCATCACTAGAGTTTGCGACAGCATTGGCCTCGCGAAGATTACGACTCTCTATGAGTGACACAACAGACCTATTGGCGATGTGTAGGGATCAACTTGCAGGAGATGGCGATTGGGAATCTCTAATTCTCACGATATTGGGGTTGATGACGGATAATAAAAGCGGTGAAGCGCCATTCTAGGCGAGATTTCAAACTCTCCCCTCCACATATGCCTAGGACTCTGATTGTTGCAATCATGGAGGTAGAACAGAGTGCCGCGGCCGGTTGGCTCTGGCACTTGGTCCTGTCCCCTGGCTTTGTCCCCGACCTCTCCTCCAGTTTCGATGGCCGCCTTGTAAGCCACCTATGGCAAAGTACCCCAAGCAGAATGCTTGGAGCGAAAGATGGCGCAGCGTAGCAACACCACGGAAGACCTTGACTTTGACCCGGACGAACTCCGGGCGAAGTACGAGGCCGAGCGCGACAAGCGCATACGCCAGGACGGCAGCGCGCAGTATCAGGAAGTCACGGGTGACTTTAGCCACTACATCGATGACCCCCATGTAGTTGATCACATTGCGCGTGCACCGCTGACGGACGAGATCGATGTGACGATCATCGGTGGTGGTTTCGGTGGGCTGATCACGGGGGCTCGTTTCAGCCAACTCGGTATCAATAATATCCGCATCATTGAAAAGGGCGGGGATTTTGGTGGCACTTGGTACTGGAATCGCTATCCCGGTGCTGCCTGTGATACGGAGTCATACATTTATCTGCCATTACTGGAAGAGCTCGGCTACATCCCGAAAGAAAAGTACACGCACGCGCCGGAAATTCTTGAGCACTGCCACAACATTGCAACCAAGTTCGATCTCTACGATCGATCATGTTTGCAAACTGAAGTGACGGGGCTTGAGTGGGATGAGGCTGCGTCACGATGGATTGTGCGCACCAATCGAGGTGATGCGATGCGAAGTCGCTTTGTTGTTATGTCCAATGGTCCGTTGAACAGGCCAAAGCTCCCCGGCATCAAAGGCATCAACGACTACAAAGGTCATACGTTTCATACCAGCCGCTGGGACTATGCGTATACGGGTGGCGACTCGAACGGGGATCTGCAGGGGCTCGCCGATAAACGCGTTGCGATCATCGGAACGGGCGCAACTGCTGTGCAGTGTGTTCCTCACGTGGGCGCGAGTGCGAAGAGCTTGCATGTGTTCCAGCGCACGCCGTCCTCCATTGATGTTAGAGCGAACCGGCCCACCGATCCGCAGTGGGCGGCGAGCCTTGAACCCGGTTGGCAGCGCGAGCGCATGGAGAACTTCAACACGCTGTGTTCAGGTGGCGTTGTTGAAGAAGACCTGGTCAATGATGGTTGGACGGAGATCATCCGCAACCTGATCTCGATGGCCAACTATCGCGGCACGGATACAAACTGGGATGAGGTTCCAAAGCTCATGGAGCTGGCTGATTTTCAGAAGATGGAGCAGATACGCGCGCGTGCCGAGGCGATCGTGGAAGACCCGGAAACGGCCGAAGCACTCAAACCTTACTATCGCCAGTTCTGCAAGAGACCGTGTTTTCACGATGCCTACCTGCAAACGTTCAACCTGCCGAACGTCACGCTGGTGGACACGGACGGATTGGGCGTTGAAGCAATCACTGAAAAGGGAGTTGTGGCGAACGGCCAGGAATATGAAGTCGACTGCATCATCTTCGCCACGGGTTTTGAAGTGGGCACCGAGTTCACCCGCCGGGCAGGGTATGACCCGGTCGGCAAAGATGGGCAGACGCTGAGTGACAAGTGGGCCGACGGCATGCGCACGCTGCACGGTATCCACACTCACGGATTCCCTAACCTTTTCATCATGAGCAACTCGCAATCCGGCTTTACTACTAACTTTCCGCACTCGATGGATGAGACGGCGGGGCACCTTGGCTACATCCTTGGCCGGTGTTTCGCCGAAGGCATCAACACGGTGGAAGTGAGCAAGGAAGCTGAGGATGCCTGGGTTGACGAGATCATCGCGGTGGCAAGATACAACGAAGATTTTCTCGCAGCGTGCACGCCTGGTTACTACAACAACGAGGGCCAGCCGAACCCCAAGAGTATTCAGAATGGGCCGTACGGAAAGGGCTCGCGCCCGTATTTTCGAATCACGCAGGCGTGGCGCGATGAAGGCTTGATGGCGGGGCTGATCTGCAATGAGTGAGTTCAAAGACAAGGTAGTTATCGTCACTGGCGCGGGTGGTGGCATTGGCCGCGAACACGCGCTTGAGTTTGGCCGGCGCGGAGCCCGTGTTCTGGTTAACGATCTCGGTTCGAACGTGCGGGGTGAGGGCGGTAGCGCAATGGCCGACGCGGTTGTTGACGAAATCAAAGCCGCGGGCGGCATCGCTGCTCCAAATTACAACTCGGTGAGTGAACCGATCCAAGCGAAGGCGATTGTTGATCAGGCCGTTGCGGAGTTCGGGACGGTAGACGTCCTCATCAATAACGCCGGCATTCTTAGAAACAGAACGTTTAAGAACACGAGCATTGAAGACTTCACCGAAGTCGTTCAGGTGCACCTGCTCGGGTCGTCCTATGTCAGCCATGCGGCTTGGCCGATCATGTATGAACAGAACTACGGGCGGATTGTGCTAACCACGTCTGTCTCGGGCATCTTCGGGCAATTTGGCCAGAGCGCCTATGGTGCAGCCAAGATGGGGATGTTGGGCCTGATGAATGTGCTTGCGCTAGAGGGGCGGAGCCATGGCATCAAGGTTAACTGCCTCTCGCCAGGTGCAGACACACGGATGACAGAGCTGGTCACCGAACTGGACATTGATGCGGATAATCCGCGCCCCAATTCGCATCCCCAACTCATCACCCCCGTCGCGCTTTATCTCGCCAGCGAAGATGCTCCGACAGGTGTCGTGATGCATGCGCTTAACGGGCACTATCTGCGCTCTGAGACGTTTGTAAACAAGGGCGTTTCGCTGGGTGCGGGTGCGACGTATGAAGAGTTACTTGCGAACATCGACGCTGTCATGAACCTGGAAGGCGCGATGCCTCTGGCAGAGCCGGGTAAAATTGAGCACCTAACTTAACGTTGGGGGCAGGACCAAGTGCCAGGTCCAATTAGTTCTGTGACGGGCTTCTTTTCCGTAGTCAAGTTCGATTGGACCTGGCACTTGGTCCTGTCCCCATTCCTAATGGAAGTGGTGTTGGCCGATGGCCGCAACCGCCTCTTTGCTCGATAAGGCGTCCATCACTGCTCTAACCGCCAGCGTTGCACCAAAAGATCCGGTCTTGTGGCGCTGGCAATAAAGACAATTTACAGCGGCATAAGGACGGCCGGCGTTTAGCAGTTTTCCGATGGCGTGTTCAAGACGCGATTCCGTCTGATAAAGGTGCATCGCACTTGAAAGGCTCTTCCACCTCAGGATGCGATGGACATCATCTCCTCGAAATTGGTGCGATAGAACCTATCGAGTTCCGCGTCATCCAAACCATCCATCGTGCGTTCAAACCGGCCCTTGGGGTCATTGGTTCCTTCAGGGTGCGGATAGTCGCTCGAGAACATAAAGAGATCAGTCCCACCATCGCGCATCATGCGTCCGACATCCTCGCCGGGAAAGGGTGTGAACTTCACTGCACGGCGTATGTACTCGGAAGGTTTCAGCTGCATGTCCTTTAGATATCGGTCGGTCTTGCTGAAGCTTCGATATCCCAGGTCCAGTTCTCTAAGGAATTCGGGTGCCCAGCCGGCACCCGATTCAATCACGCCGCCGCGGAGTTCCGGAAACCTTTCAAACACACCGTCATAGACCATCGCAGTCAGCCAGACCTGAGGGGCAAATGACAGCATGATGTAATCTGCAAAACGCAGGTTCTCACCACCACCGTGCAGGTCAGGAGCTCGCTCCCGTCCATTGTTTTGGAAGGCTCTCGGCTGCGTCTTTGTGCCCGGGCCGATGTGTAGCATGAATGGTGTCTTCGTTTCGCTGAGTTTTGCCCAGATGGGATCCAGGTCGGGATGCCCCGGGGATTGCTCTCCAGCGGGACCCGCTGAAACCATAATGGCCTTGTTACCAGCAGCCAGCGCGGCATGGACTTCATTCAATGCGCGTTCGGCGTTGTCCAATGGTACATAAGCAACCCCCATGAGCCGCGGGTCGCTGCTGCAGAAGTTGGCCATTGCGTGATTGTGGGCGTGGCAAGCCCCATAGAGCACACCTTCGTCTTCTGACCGGCGTGCGAGGCCCAGTGCCGCAGTCGCGAACACCAGTTGACCGGAAAAACCAAAGTCATCCAGGACGCGGACACGTTCATCCGGATCGAATGCACCTGCTGCGAGCCACCCCTTTGGGCCGGCAATGGGATTCTCAAACGCTTTGGCTTCTGCCTCAGCGTTACCTTTGCGGGCCTTGGCTTCATCCAGGATGTCGTCGATTCGGTTTCGCTTTCTTCCATAAAGCGGCACGAGCCTTTCCTTCAGGTCAGCATCCAGGAATGGGTTCAGCCATTCACGTGGTTCCATGACATGGCTGTCCGCGTCATAGACGATACGCTCACCGGAGTAGGTCATCGGGCATCTCTCTGTATAATCTTATAGTAGAAAAAAATTATAATAATCGCTTGCAGATGTCGCAGCAAGCTATCGCGATCTGGTGATCAGCTGTCCTCACCGTACCGGGCTTCAAGTGCTTGCCAGCCACCGATGATGAACTCTGTCCAGATTTCAATCGTCTTGTGTATATCTATGCCCTGGCGCTTCAGGTACTTCATTGACTGAATTGGGGCGTTGACAACCATGGTGTCAGCGATGGTCGCGACTTCTTTCGTAAGCCCGTAGTGCTCGCTGAGTCTTTTGACGAAGAAGGCAGAAGCGTTGGCACGTCCTTTCTTCTGGCCACGTAAGTGCATATCCCTGACAACTGGATCTGACGCAAGCAGCCTCAAAATGGGCCCGTGTTCATGGTAGTACAGCAGGGTCCGCTCAACTGCATTGCGGATGATCTGTTCAGGGGGAATGTCCTCGGGAATCTTGTCCAGACCCTTGCCGCGCAGAGCTTTGAATTCCCTGTCCAGTATAGATTGAAGAAGTTCTTCACGATTTGGGAAGTATTTGTAGATCAGCGGTTTACTGATACCCGCGCTTGCAGCTACCTGTTCAAGGCTGAAGCTTGAGTGACCTTTCTCAAGGACAAGTTCAATTGCCGCGTCGATGATGAATTCCCGGCGTGCCTCCGGTGACATGCGTTTTGCTCTGGGTCGGCTCATGTGATCACTCTTTCGTTCCGGTGTAGGCATAGCCCACGCCAGAAAGTCACTGTCTACTGCCAGATTGTTCGTTCGAGGCTTCGAATGTCATTCACGATGCGACTTTCGACGTTGAACACCATGCCGGGACGCTCACTTGTATTGTATTAGGGCCAGTGAGGCAGCCCTGCATGATTCGGGTTACCCGTGTGCGCGAAGGCTATCCATGCGCGACAGACGGCCTCTTCTACAATTGCCGCTTCTGGCTTCGAACCCGTTGCTTCAGTCGCGTTAGCGTATACAGATGCGATCTTGGCCCCATGGCATGCACCCATCATGCGAGTTACAGGGTAGTCGAACGAGTAAAGAAACACAGGGGCAGCGTCCGAGTGCATGGAGGCTACAAAGTTAGTTCCTTGCTGGAAGTCATTGCCTTGTATCGCGATGTAAAGCTGCCAAGGGTCGTCTGTGCCCCGGGAAGCACTGTAGGCTGCGACAACCTCATCGAATCCGTCTCCCAAACGAGTACCCAGCTTCCGGCGCAGACCGTCCATCGTCATTTCACCAAAGTTCGGGTTGGCGATCTCATAAAGGGCGTACTCGACCCGGTTACTGCCAACTGCAGGATCTACAGCGCCAAACTGCAGATAACCGAACACACTGAGCCGGTGATTCACCGTAACGACGACATCGCCACGGGACGCAAGGTTGGCCCCATCATAGAGGTGCTCGGATCCGGCTCCTGCACAGAATCTGCGGCCATGAAACCAGACCGTGACCGGTCGCCGGTCATCATCGGGCTCCGGTGTGCATGTGTTCAGGGCGAGGCAGTCTTCGTTCAGCTCGATCGGTTGTTGAGACGTATCTCTGGTAGTCATCTCCTCCCTGGGGGCAGGCGGGACCTTAGTTCAGCGCTTCCCGAACACCTTGCCAGAACTGTGCCGGACGAGGCGGCATCAATCGATTCGATCGAGTAGTGTCTTCGCCATAGTGCACTCCCTTGAATAGGGCCACACTCTTATCTTCTAATCGCGCACCACGCAAAATACCGAGCGGGGTCTGAACATCGACTGTAATCATCAGCGACGGTAGCGATTGAGATAGGATTCAACATCATTGAACAGTGACCGTTGCGCACCTCGTGCATCATTGACAAGCGCTGGTGTCGTATCCAGAACCATTACGGGACGATCTTCCAGGTTGTAAGGTTTCCACTCCGGTATACGCGGGTTGTCGGGTACTCCGTTGCGGGCAAATGCAATCCAGGTGTCTGCCATGATATCCGCAACCCGTTGTTGTTCATCTCCAATACCCGACATGCTCTCCGAGTTCGCGACATTGTCGAATACAAACCCGATTTCCAGCGCATGTGGAGAACGCCACTTGCCACCGTCAACAGGAGTATCCCAGTTAAACAGGTAAAGGTAGGTGGGCGCGCCGCCTTGCCTGACTTTGCTCTCTGCCTGGACGACGTGCCCAGCTAACCAGCGCGCGTCAGTAGTGGCTTCAAAGTAGACGTCAGCCGGGGCAGAATCCGGGCTCAGTTCGCGGTAGCCGGAGATGATGGCAGCTACGTCTTCTTCCGGGTAGGTTTTCGCCATAACTGTTTCCAGCGATTCCCATGTGAGGTCGAACAAACGCGGGTTTATGGCGCCAGCAAAGATCGAACTCTCAGTTCGATTCGTGCCGAGCATCAAGGGCACATCACGTCCGCTGGGTGCTGCCTCCGGATCGAAGGGATGGTGGATGAGCGTTCGGCCATCCAGGCTGGGCGCAGCACCAGCGCCAGTACCCTTCAGGGCTTCCTTGAGCGCATCGACCGAAACAGTCTTGATCTGGTTGATGGTCTCTGCAGTCAGTCCCAGATTGACAACAAGTTTGTCTGCAGCCGCACGCGATCGCTCTTGTGAGGGGAATCTTAACATCGCACCGGACTGCACCACGGCGCGATGGAACAACCCCTTGGCTCGTGGTGTGGCCATCAAAGTCGATACCTTGGCACCTCCACCAGATTCACCAAATATCGTGACGTTGCTTGCATCACCGCCAAACTCGTCGATGTTGTTCTGCACCCACTGTAGAGCCAGCACCATGTCGAGCACACCTGCCGCGGCCGAGTCCTCAAACCCTGGGTAGTGATTGAGTGCCAGGTAGCCGAAGACGTTGAGCCTGTGATTGACGGTGACAACCACCACATCACCGCGTTGCGCAAGACGCGTGCCCACGTAGGCACGGGATGAACCGTTACCGGAAGCAAAACCCCCGCCATGGAACCAGACCATCACAGGGCGTTTCTCACCGTCTCGCAGTGCCGGGGTCCAGACATTGAGGAACAGACAGTCTTCATCCATGGCCGGTTCCGGTTCCGGCTTCCAGGAACTGAACAAACCGCCTCCCGAACCTATCGGCGTTTGAGGGCAGGTGTTGCCGTAGGTGTCCGCGTTGAGGACGCCATCCCAGGCTGCTGGTTTTTCAGGTGCAGCGAAACGGGTTGTTGAGGTATCGGCGCCATACCTGATGCCGAGAAACGCAAGGACACCAGCTTCATCTACACCTTTCACCATACCGGCATCTGTCGAAGCGACATCCATTGCCCTCGAGCCAACGCTTTGTGAGTTCACCGCGCAGGCGGCCAACAACATCGCCACAATAGAAAGGGTAAGTGGAACAGGCAGGTGCTTGCGCAACATCGGGATTCACTCAGATTATTATAACTCAGTTATAATAATGTCGGTTCTTGTCAGTATCAACTGGTACCCGCGATATAGAGGCATTCTATGCCTGATTGCAGCGAAGCGGCGCCGAACTGATCCAGCGTGTCTTCGATCTGCAGATCGAGATAGGGTTGATCTAACGTTGGGGACAGGACCAAGTGCCAGGTCCAGTTGGTTTTGGCACGGGCTTCTCTTCCGTAATCAAGTTCGATTGGACCTGTCCCCTGGACCTGGCACTTGGACCTGGCACTTGGACCTGTCCCCTGGACCTGGCACTTGGTCCTGTCCCCTGGACCTGTCCCCATTCCTTAAAACGGGGGGATTACACTAGGTCCTGAATGTCCGCCTCCATGTGGCCCTTCTCACTCACCCGGGTATTGCGCAGGTAATCTACACCCAGTGCGCGCAAACTCGGATGCGCCTGATTCCAGGCTTTGCTCATCGACACCTGTATCACGCTTAGGCGACTGGCCGCGTCGGTCTTAGTGGTCGGCAAGCTCTGCTCGATCTCAACAACAATGCGGCGATCGAACTCAACCAGCACACCTGCCTTAGTGCCGAAATAGTGGAAGAGCGTCCCGGGCGCAACGTCAGCTGCTGCGCAGATGTCGTCCATCGTGACTGCTTTGTAACCATGTTCGCTAAACAGTGCCACAGCTGTGTCGTAGAGCAGGCTTTGTGTCCGGAGCAGTTTTCGTTCACGCAGGCCCATCCAAGACTCGGGGGCAGATATAGAGTTGGTCTGGTAACGTTGTGGGCAGGACCAAGTCCTTCCGCAGCACAAGGATCTTTGATGAGCGATACGAAACCCTCCGGCCCCGAGTTCATCACTCTGGAAGAAGCCGCGGCAATGAAAGCGGGCACCCGGGTCACCTTCATCCCCGGTATTCCAGCAATGTATGCCGAAGCGCTGAAGAACATCTGCTATGTGAAAGGCATACCGCTCATCCGGGTGCTGCATCCAATGATGGGTGTGGACAAGGAGACCGGTGTGGATCGGCAGGCGAGGCTTTATGAGCTAACCAGTCAGACCAGCCTACCGACGATGTTGCACGGCGAAGAGCGGCCGAGAAACGTATGGATTGAGCAGCTGGGGCTTGCTGAACGTATCGGTGCGCCGAGCGCGCCGAAACTGATTCCTGATGACTTCGAGCAGCGCATCGAGGTGATCGGTTTGTGTGAGGCGGTGCTGGGCGAGGATGGCTTTGTCTGGAACATGAGAATTTTGAATGACTCCCCGCTTGGGCAAAAGTATGGCTACAGCGACGAAGCGAGTGCCGAAGGGCCTGGCAAGATTGCCGCGGTACTAAAGCTGATTGACGAGCGTCTCTCGAATCAAGAAAAGCGCGGTTCACGCTATCTTGTCGGCGATTCGGTCACTGCCGCAGACGTGTATTGGGCGACCATGAGTATGGCTGTGCTACCGGCACCCACTGACATCATGCCGCTCACAAAGCAGAACCAGGGGATGTTGAAGTTCTTTGCTATGAACGGGCAGATCCCGGCAGTCGCGGAAGCGATTACCGAGCGTATCGGTGAGCACCAGCGCTACATCTTGTCGACTTACTGTGAAACCCCGGCGGTGTTGGGTGGGGATCCCTTGTAGGTATGGGGTCAGGACCAAGTGCCAGGTCCAGTTAGTTTTGCCACGTGCTTCTCCTTTACAATCAAGTTCGATTGGACCTGGCACCTGGTCTTGACCCCATTTCCTGGCACTTGGTCCTGTCCCCAACGCTGGAGACCACAATGGCGCACACAGATACATCGAGGTCTGAACACGCGGCGTCGATGGCGCCTTATGTAGCCGATCGAGCGCGCGCAGCGGGGTCGTTCGGATGCCGTGGGCCAGTTCGTTACGATGCCAAGGGCCAACTCCACCCCGAGATCCTGCGCGACTTCGAAACACACGGCTTCTACATCTTCGAAGATGTCATCGATTCCGACGAGGTGGCGGAGTTACGTGATGCGGTGGAGGATACGATCGAACGCGCCCCTTCTCCGCCGGACTCAGATACCGATGCCCAAGGCCGTCCGGCGCTTGGCCTCGACAATCGCATCAAACCCTACGTATTCATCAAGCCACTCTCGGATCCGTGGGGCGGGACCAAGCTACTTAGTGGTCGCCATCCCACCAAGATGCTCGAGCCGACACCCGATGAGGATGTTCCTGATCACGTTGTACACCTCGTTTTGCAGATGTGTACCTCTATGCCTTCCGCACTGCGCTTGTACGGGCACCCTGATTTACTGAGCATCGCCGAGGCCATCAACGGGCCAGACTTCGTGCCGTACAACGATGCGATCTTCGTTAAGAAACCTGGAGTCGGTGGCGCGGTCTCCTGGCATCAGGATGGTGCGACTCATTGGGACAATCCACAGTGGCACCCTGGGATTCACGGTTTCAACTTTCAGGTGCAGCTCTATCCAACAACGCCGGCCAATGCACTCTGGATTGTGCCAGGCAGCCATAAACAAGGTCGCATCGATATCGCGGCGCGCGTGGCTGCGAACCCTGATGGCGAACGGCTTCCAGATGCCATTCCGCTGGTCACTGGTGCGGGTGACGTGACGATCGTAAATCGACAAGTGCTGCATGGGTCTTTCGCTAACACGTCGCCGGATCCGCGCGTATCGATTACTTTCGGCTTCTATCCACGCTCGTCCGTCATCGGCGTCGCGGGTGAGCTCAACACTGCACTCGATAAGACGAAGGTAAAGGCAAAGGTGTACGACGAGCAGCACATATTACGCCGATCGGCGGTGGTGCAAGTCGCATTGGATGCCAGGCATCAAGATCGTCCTCATGAGCGACGCTACCAATACGCGCCGTTCGCTGATGCACAAGATCATTACCGCTATGGGCCGGAGACCATCGAGAGTGTGCTGAAAGACTACGCTGTCCACGACATAGCGATTTAGGGCAGCGGGATTGAGGAATGGGGACAGGACCAAGTGCCAGGTCCAATTGAACTTGATTGCAAAGGATTAGCCCGTGCCTTAACAAACTGGACCTGGCACTTGGTCCTGTCCCCACACTTACCCACACTTATCTGTTAACACGCTAAAGGAGTAATCCGTGAAAGTTGCATCTCTCAAGAAACCTGGTGGTTTGGACAAGATTGTTATTGAAGATCGCGAGGACCCACAGCCGGGGCGGGGTGAGATTCTGGTCCGAGTGCGAGCAACGTCGTTGAACTTTCACGACTTCGCGGTTGTGTCGGGAATGATGCCGAGCGAAGACGGCCGTATACCGATGTCGGATGGCGCGGGAGAGGTTGTTGCTGTGGGTGAGGGGGTTAGTCGTTTCAGTGTGGGTGACAATGTTGTCTCACTGTTCTTTCCATCCTGGGATCGTGGTGAGCCGGACCTCAGCTGTCTGACGGGCGTACCAGGCGACCATATCGATGGATTTGCGGCTGAGCTTGTCGCCATGCCGGAGTCGGCTTTCACGCTGGCCCCTGAGAGCTACTCGCACGAGGAGGCTGCAACCCTGACGTGTGCGGCGTTAACTGCCTGGCGTGGCCTGATGTCGAAGGCACAAATCAAACCGGGTGACTGGGTGCTCACGCAGGGAACCGGCGGCGTTTCAATCTTTGCGCTGCAGTTCGCGAAAGCGGCGGGTGCGCGAGTGATTGCGACTTCATCATCACCGGAAAAGCTTGAGCGCTTGAAGGCGCTGGGTGCTGATCACTTGATCAATTATAAAGAGACGCCGAAGTGGGGTGCTAAGGCTCGAGAACTTACTGGCGGTCGGGGTGTTGATGAGGTCGTTGAAATTGGTGGTGCCGGAACGCTGGGCCAGTCGATTGCTGCCTGCCGAATTGGTGGCCACATTTCGTTGATCGGCGTGCTGGCTGGTTTTGCGGGTGAAGTGCCGACAGCCCAAATATTCTCCCAGAACATCAGGCTCGACGGCATCACGGTGGGCTCGAGAGTTGAGCAGGAAGATATGATTCGTGCGATAGAGGCCAACTCAATCAAGCCGGTTGTCAGCGACACGTTCGCGCTTGAAGAACTCGCCGCCGCGTTCGGGCACCAGGCCGCGCACAAGCACTTCGGCAAGATTGTCGTGACGGTTTAGATTTGGGGACTGAGTTTTGGGGACAGGACCAAGTGCCAGGTCCAATCGAACTTGACTACGGACAAGAGGCTCGTGCCAAATCTAATTGGACCTGGCACTTGGTCCTGTCCCCGGGCTTAGTGCCTGAACTGATTGGACCTGGCACTTGGTCCTGTCCCCCGGGCTTTATGTTTAGAGGCGTGCTCATATGAAAGACAAGCCAAACTCCAGCGACGCGTTGTACGAGATCCCCACAGTCGATTGGCTGGATCTGGAGCGCGATCGACCGCGCTTCATGGCCGACCTCAGGCATGCACTGTCTGAGTGTGGCTTTCTGGTTCTTACCAATGCGCCCGGGCTCGACGACAACTTCCAGCAGAGGGCTTTTAGGGAAGTGCGCGCTTTTTTCGATGCGCCGATGGAGGTCAAGAAGACAGCACACATTTCGAATACGCCTTATTTTCGTGGCTATACGCTGCCGACGCCTGCAGATCGTGGCCACGGCCAGGTGATCGAAAACTTTCAGTATGGTTTCGAACAGGAGACGATTTGCGCTCATGACGATCGCTCCCAGCCCATTCACCGGAGGTTGTTTCGCGGCCCAAACACGTGGCCGAAGACAGATACCTTGCCGGGATTTCGCCCGCTGATCGAAGAGCTTAACGGTGTTTATCATCGGCTGACGCATAGCCTGGGCGAGCTGATCGTGGAGTCGTTGGGCGAGGACCCCGCTGAGTTTCATCGCTACTTCGACATTGATGATCCGGATCTGGCCGCCAGCTTGAATCACAACTTCAGCTTGGATGTCTTCGAACCGGATGCTCAAGCTAGCGTTCGCGCTGCTTATGAGAAATTCGACAGTGACAATGTGGGTGCGCATATCGATGGGCCGCCCTTTGTAGCTTTATTGATTAACGATCGACCGGGATTGCAGGTTGTTGCCGGTGAGGGGCGCTGGATGAATGCGCCGGTTACGTGTCGTACGGCGGAGGGTGAATATGACGTACCGGTGATACCGGGTTCGGTAGTGGTGAATACGGGCGGGACGTTAATGCATCTGAGTGAAGGCCGTTATTCAGCAACTCTCCATCGCGTGAATACGACACTTATTCCGCAAGGCGAGACGCGAGTCTCCATGCCGTATTTTCTGTTGCCACGTATGGAAGGCGACTTGATACCGTTTGGCAGAACCCACGCACCGACTGCGGGAGCGGCAGGGTACAACGCGGGCCGAGATCGTGGCGCGAACGCCTGCGTCAATCGCATGGGTACGTTTCCGCAAGTCACGCGTCGATGGTGGGTGGAAGAGTTCAAAGAACTCAGCGAGCAGCAGCGAGAAGAAGTAGCAGCCGAGACGGCCGCGGCCTTCAAACTCGCGGAAGAGCGCGGCGAGCGTTATCGCGCGAAAAGCTCTAAGCAGTGATGGCGCAAGAACAGGGGCGCTTAGTCCCCTCCCCAATACTAGTTTCTGTCAACCATATCCTTGTCGAGTCGCCGCCAGGTTAGTAGGAAGAACAAAGAACTGGCGCCGTACAAGGCCGCCATGATGACCATCGCCGACTGCAGACTTTGAGAGTAGACCTCGCCGCAGACATTCTGAAGGTTCTCACTGAGTGCCCCGATTGCCGCGGGATGACACTGATTGCGCGTGAGTTCCTCGGCTGCAACGCCGAGATCGGTGACTCCGCCGACAAAGAAAATATCCGAGATTGCGCCGATAAACAGCGGACCAAAGCCGTAGCCGATTAGATTCACGACGAACAGTAGTACTGCCGTCGCCATTGCGCGTACACGCATGCTCACGACGCCCTGGCCGATGGTGTACTGGGCTGCAAGATAGCCGTACTTCACGAAGCCGCCGACTATCAGCCCGAGGGCCGCAAATAGAAGGTTCTGCGTTGTAAAGGCGAAGAAATAGAATGGGATTGATAGCGCCAACCCGATTGCCGGCACCCAAGCGATGGCTCCCGGATGTTTCTGGTAAATTTTGGTTGCGAGCCAGCCGCACGCGAAGGTACCGATGGCGGATGACAACGACACTGGCGTGTTGATCCAAATGGCGGCTTCACCGGTGGTGATACCGTGTGCTCGAACCAGAAAGATGGATTGGAAAGAAGAGATTCCGTAACCACAGAAGGCCGCGACGGTTGCGCCGGCGGTCATGTACCAGAACGCAGGTTTGGTGGTTAGCTCCCGAATGGCTTCGCGCAGCTCAACTCTTTCTTGTACTGCGCTACCTGCCGGGTCTGTATAGCCTCTCGGTGGCTCTTTGACCGTCAACTTGAAGACGACGGCAATCAGCAGGCCGGGCAAACCGACGACGAAAAAGGCCGTGCGCCAGTCGAACGCGTCGGTCACCCAACCGCCGATCAGGTTGGCAAACATCGTGCCCAGTGTGACGCCCATGGCGTAGACGCCCAGCGCTTGTGATCGCTCGCGTGGCGCGTAGTAGTCGGCGATCAGAGAATTGGCTGGTGGTGTACAGCCAGCCTCGCCAATCCCAACCCCCACGCGACACATCAGCAATATCCAGAACGCGCCGATGGTCACTGAGCCGATGGTCACTTCGGTTGCCAAACCGCAGAGCGCCGTCATTAGTGACCACAGGGCGACACAGACAGACATGATCCACACGCGATTCGCGGTGTCGGCATAGCGAGCCAGTGGAATGCCCACGATGGTATACAGAAGGGCAAAGCCAAAACCCGTCAGTAGGCCAAATTGGGTGTCAGAGATGCCCAGCTCCGGCACGAGATCCGGTCCGACGACCGCGAGCAGGCCGCGGTCGACGAAATTCATGATGTAGATTAGCGTCAGGGCGGAGAGCACATAGGTTCGGTAGCGTTTAGTGCCGAAACCCGTGTTGTTGCTCTGCGCTTCATCCTCTTGGGGCGCGGTGGCAGCTGTCATGATTGTGAGGTTCCTAACGGTGGGGACAGGACCAAGTGCCAGGTCCAATCGACGGTTACTTATTGTTGTTGTGCGGGCTTGTCAGCTACGAAGCGCGTTAATCTGATCTCGAAAATCCTGCGTACCAAGCACTAGTCCAGTATTCAGGCAGTGGCGGATCTTCTGAACCGTTTCTGACGTGAGTGATTGGGCTATCGTCTCACGGTATATCTTCTGCCGCTCAGCTTTGTTCTCGCCAAGACCAAGGTACTCCGGACGCGGTGTCCACATTCCTGCGATCTTGCCGAACGCGTGGCAATGATAACTCGACCAATGATAGTCGCCAGGGTCAGCTGTCATGCCGGCCCGCACCGGGTTGAGTTCAATATATCTGATGCAGTTGAGCAGGTAGACCTCGTCCTGGACAAGCGATGATCTGAACCGGCCGCCAAAGAGCGAGCCTGAGCGGGCGTATTTGAAGTTGAACGGTTGAACGTAATGGCGCCCGATATGCCGCATGAGTTCTGAGATGCCCTGATTGGTGTCGGCTGACAGGAGCATGTGGACGTGGTTTGTCATGAAAACCCATGCATGTATCGCGACACCGTATTTGGTCGCTCCTTCGCGAAGGCTGTGAGCATAGGCGGCCATATCCTCGTCGCCTGTAAAACAAATCTGCCGGTTGTTCCCACGTTGGACGACGTGAATTGGATGGTTCGCGGGACAGAATCTACGTTGGCGTGGCATTTGTGCAGTGTGGGGCTGACTGCGGTCTGGCGATGTAGGCAAGGTGGTTGAAAAGCTATGGGAGAAGCCTGTGTTTCGCTGTCAGTTGGACCTGGCACGCGGACCTGTCCCCTGGACCTGTCCCCTGGACCTGTCCCCTGGACCTGGCACCTGGACCTGTCCCCTGGACCTGTCCCCTGGACCTGGCACGTGGACCCGTCCCCCGGACCTGGCACCTGGACCTGTCCCCAGTCCTAGCGCCTGCGCACGTGAGCAACTAGACTGGTTGATTCTGACACGGCGGCTAAGCAGTTTTGAGGCAGCGGTTTCGTAAGCGCGACGTAGCGATGCTGTGCATCGGCCTCGCCACACTCGCCAGTATCTGGCTCGCCATGGTGCAGATCGATCGCCAATGGCAATTCATCGCCAAAGCTCAGGACAAGATCGACGCCCAGACGCGCGACATCGCGGATTTGAGGCGTCAGATCCGACGCGGCGGCGTCGCCGTCAATGATTCATCCAATATCAGCCCCATCTCCGATGGCGCGGTGCCGTACGAGTGGCGCGGCTTTGCTCGCGCTGCAAAATCGACTCAAGCCCCAGACTACGCCCAGGGCGACTGGCTGGTCGCTGCGTTCCCAAATCAGGTTTCCTCTCTGACGCCAGGTATTTCCGCAGATGCCTATGCCCCGCGGGTGAACTGGTGGATCTTCGATACGTTGATCACGCGTGACCCAGAGACGCTGGAGTGGGTGCCGCTGGTGGCTGAGTCCTGGGAGGTATCCGAAGATGGGCTCGAGATCGTCTTCAAGATCCGCGAAGGAGTTGTCTTTTCTGACGGTGAACCGCTTACGCCCGAGGATGTCGTGTTCAGCTACGACTTCATCATGGATGAGAGGATCGCCGTTCCCAGGCCCCGTGCCTACTTCAGCCGCATTAGAGACGTCACGGCGGACGGCGCCCACGTCACCTTTCACTTCGACGAGCCGTACTTCCAATCGCTTGCGCTGGCAGCACAGCTGACACTGTTGCCGAAGCACTTCTACGGTCGTTACGTTGAAAGCGTCAGTGCCGCGGAAGAATACAACCGATCAACCGGGTTGCTGTTGGGCTCGGGACCCTACCGCATGGAGTCTTATGATGGCTGGCGTCCGGGTGATCCGATCGAGCTGATCCGCAACGATCGTTACTGGGGTTGGGTCACGCCCGCCTTCGATCGCCGTATCTGGAAAACTATTTCCTCGGACGCAGCCATGGTTACCGAGTTCAAAAATGGTGGCGTCGATGTATTCAGCGCGACACCCCTGGAGTACAGAGACCTGCTTGGCAGCGACACCATCAACGAGCGGGCGCAGTCGTTTGAATACTTCAACCCGGTTGGCGGTTACACCTACATAGGCTGGAACAACCAGCGAGACGGCACCCCGACGTTTTTCGCAGACCGGCGAGTCCGGGAAGCAATGACCTACCTGACCGATCGTCAGCGCATCGTCGACGAAGTGTTGCTGGGTTATGCCATGACCATCAGCAGCCCCTTCAACCCATTGGGTCCCCAGCACAACCCCGACATCGAGCCCCGGGAGTACAACCTCGACAAGGCAAAAGCGCTGTTGATCGAGGCCGGTTTCGCAGACCGCGACAACGACGGGGTCCTGGAGTCACCCAACGGCGAGCCCTTCCGGTTCGCGATGAGCTACCCAGCCGGCAGCGATACGTTTAAGCGGGTTGTTCTGATGCTTAAAGATCAATACGTACGCGCGGGCATCCTGATCGAGCCTGACCCGTTGGATTGGCCGGTGCTGGTTGATCGCATCCTGAAGAAAGACATGGACGCCATCATCATCGGCTGGAGCGGAGTGCTAGAGAACGACATCTACCAGAACCTGCATTCGTCTCAGTCGGAGCCAGGTGGCGATAACTTCATCAGCTACGCCAACCCTGAGCTCGACGCCGTGATCGAGCGTGCCCGGGTCGAGATGGACCACGACACACGCATGGCTATCTGGCACGAGGCGCACGAGATTCTCTACCAGGAACAGCCCTACACCTACCTGTTCCGAGGCAAGAGCCTGACCTTCGTTGATCGGCGTATCCACGGCGTAACCGTCGAGGAGGCGTCGGGGCTTAACACCGGTGGCCGTTGGCAAGTGCCACTGGAGTGGTACGTTCCCGCAGACCAACAGCGGTATACGAATTGATCAGCTATGTGCTGCGCCGGGCATTGCTCATCGTGCCGACGCTGCTGGGCATCAGTCTGCTGATCTTCTCGATTATGGCCGCGGCTCCCGGGGGTGTGGGTGCCAACCTCATTGGCCAGGGCGGTGACATGCGCCCGGAAGAGCGCGCGGTGATGCAGGAATACATGAACGAGCGCTACGGGCTCGACAAACCTCTGCCTGCTCAGTATCTACGCTGGCTGAACAATGTGTCGCCCATCGGCTTTCGGCAAACCCCGGAGCGTGAGCCCGACGGCTTCGGCTTCAAGCGGCCAGACTTCGGTGAGAGCTTCGCCAAGAATCGACCGGTGGCGGACCTGATTGCCCAGGCGCTGCCGGTGACTTTGCTGATGAACCTGTTATCTATTCCACTCGTGTTTGCGATGTCGATTGTGATGGGGGTGTATACAGCCAGATTTCGTGGCCAGGCATTGGATGTGGGCATCGGCACCGCCAACCTCGCCTTGTGGTCGATTCCGACCATCTGGATGGGTGTTCTGCTCATCGGTTTTCTCGCCAACGAGGAGTACATCAATCTATTCCCGACGTCCGGCCTTGAGAGCTTGCGCGCAGATCGCTGGACCTTTCTTCCGGTGCACACCGAATCGGGCTGGCAGCATGGCTATCTTTTGGATTTGCTCTGGCATCTGATCTTGCCGGTGCTGTGTCTGTCGTATACAGGCTTCGCTTTCCTCACGAAGCTAACTCGATCGTCCGTGTTGGAAAACCTTCAGGCCGATTACGCGAGAACCGCGCGCGCCAAAGGCGCATCGGAGAGGTCGGTCCTGTGGCAACACGTCCTGCGCAACAGCCTACTGCCACTCATCACCGTCGCGGCGTCGATATTGCCGGGTTTGTTGGTTGGCTCGGTGATCGTCGAATCGATTTTCTCGATCGACGGAATGGGTCGCCTTGCTGTTGAAGCGGTCCAGCTGAGAGACCGGGAAGTGGTCCTGGCGATCACTCTGGTGACCTCGCTGCTCAGCTTGATCGCCTACCTAATCGTCGATATCTGCTACGCCATTGCAGACCCACGTGTGAGCTTCGACTGAGATGGCCCAGACGTCCTCACCTACGCAGCCAACGCAAAGCACAGCAGAATCGCTCGTGCAGTCATCGTTTGTGCATCGGGTTGCCCGGGATACGCTGGCGCGCAATGGAGCGCGCGTCGGTCTGGCGTGGATTGGGATCATTACCGTGATGGCCATCTTCGCGCCATTTATTGCGAACTCCCACCCGTACTGGATGCACGCAGACGGTGAGTGGAGCAGTCCGCTACTGCGTCACTTAACGTGGGCAGACGTATCGCTGGTGGTGATGTTTGGCGCAACGCTCTTAGGCTGGCGTTGGCGCCTGCGCTACAGCGCCGGCAAGCTCGCGGCGGGCTTCACGGCGCTTGCGATTCTTACTTGTATTTTGACCAGTGCGTTCGTTACACCGCCTGCCGCGGTGGTGTTCGACCAGTATCGAACCGGTCTCGCTGATGGGCAGATCGACTCGGCGACCTTTGCGCCGATACCGTTTTCCCCAACCGACCGAAACCGCGACAACGCTTCGTCCCTTGCGCCACCAGATGGATCGCATTGGGCTGGGACGGATGCGGATGGCGCCGATGTTCTCAGTCGCATGATTCACGCCTGCCGAATCGCGTTGGCGATCGGCCTGATCTCAACGGGCATCGCACTGGCCATCGGTATCGTCTACGGCGGCATTATGGGCTTCTTCGGTGGCTGGGCTGACATCGCAATGATGCGTTTTCTCGAGATGTTCGAGTCGATACCGGCACTGTTTCTGTTGCTATTGATGGTGGCGTTTTTCGGCCGCGACATTTACCTGATCATGGTCGTCATCGGGCTGACATCTTGGCCCGGCTTCGCGCGTTACTTGCGGGCCGAGTTTCTAAAGCTTCGTCACCAGGAGTACGTACTCGCGGCGCACACAGCGGGGCTTCCGCTGACCTCGGTGATGTTCAAGCACATGCTGCCCAACGGCGTTGCGCCGCTGCTGGTAGCCGCCAGCTTCAGCATTGCCTCGGCGATTCTGGCAGAGGCTACGCTGAGCTTTCTCGGTCTTGGGCTGATCGACGAGCCAAGCTGGGGCAACATGCTGAACCAGGCTGTTGGCCCGACCGGTAGCTTCTCACTTTGGCTTGCTACGTTCCCGGGGCTAGCGATTTTCCTGACGGTATTTTCGTACAACCTCATCGGCGAAGCGCTACGCGACGCGATCGATCCGACGCTGGATCAATCACCGTGACCGCTCTGCTACAGGTTGAGAATCTGGTTACCGAGTTCCGTTCCCAGCAAGGGGAAACCAGAGCTGTTAAAGGGATCTCGTTTCACATCGACCGCGGGGAGACTGTCTGTCTGGTTGGCGAGTCTGGCTCGGGCAAAAGCGTTACCGGTCTGTCTATTCTCGGGCTGTTAGCGGACACCGCCTCTCACCCGCAGGGCGAAATCAAAATCGTTAGCCTCGAACCGGACGCGCCAGCAGTATCGCTGTTGAACGCTCCCGATACGCTCCTGCAAACTATTCGTGGCGCACGCATCGCGATGATCTTTCAGGAGCCTCTGACCTGTCTGAACCCGGTTCTAACCATTGGCGAGCAGATTAGCGAAGTATTGCAATTGCATTTGGGGTTGGAAGGTACGCTCGCTCGCGAGCGGACACTTAGCCTGCTCGAACAAGTTGAGATACCGGACCCAGCTCAGCGCATCGACGACTACCCACATCGTCTCTCCGGCGGTCAGCGTCAACGCGTGATGATTGCCATGGCACTCGCCTGCGAGCCCGACTTGATCATCGCCGATGAGCCAACGACGGCGCTGGACGTGACGATCCAGGCGCAGATCCTATCGCTCATGAAGGAGCTTCAGCGCGTTCACGGTACCGCCTTGCTCTTCATCACCCACGATCTGAGCCTGGTCTCTGAGATCGCCGATCGGGTGATCGTGATGCAGCAGGGCGAGATTGTAGAAGGCGGTCGCCCGGATGCCGTGCTCAGGGCGCCCGAGCATCCCTACACGCAAGAGCTGCTTCAGGCATTGCCGGGCAACCTGCCTCGGCTTCAGCCGATGGCACCCAGGAGCAACGATCACCTCCTCACAATCGACGCTCTGAAGGTTTACTTTCCTATTCGCAAAGGCGTTTTCCAACGCCATGTTGATGATGTCCGAGCCGTCGACGAAGTCAGTCTGGATGTGCATCGCGGTCGAGTGCTGGCTGTGGTCGGTGAGTCTGGATCGGGTAAGAGCACGCTCGGTCGAGCGCTGCTAGGCCTGGTACCCACCACATCGGGCGCCGTGCACTACAACGGTGTAGATCTGACCACTCTGAATCGGCGCGGCTTCAGACCGTATCGGAAAGCGCTGCAGATGATCTTTCAGGATCCCCAGTCGTCACTGAACCCAAGGTTGTCGATCGCGTCGATTTTGACCGAACCAATGGCGGTGCATGGCATCGGTGCGAATGCCACTGAGCGTTTGGAGCGAGCGGCAGAATACCTGGAGATGGTCGAGTTGAGCCCCGACATGCTGCAGCGCTACCCGCACGAGTTCTCCGGTGGCCAGCGTCAGCGGATTGGGATCGCACGGGCTATCGCTCTGGAGCCCGAGTTCATCGTTTGCGACGAAGTCACCAGCGCGCTCGACGTGAGCGTCCAGGCGAAGGTGCTGCTGCTACTGGACAAGCTGAAGCGCGATCTCAATCTGACCTATCTGTTTATCACCCACAACATCGACGTCGTGCGCTATTTCGCAGACGACATCGCCGTCATGCAGGCTGGGCGGGTCGTTGAATCTGGCGAGGTCGTAGAAGTCTGTAACAACCCTCAGCAGGCGTATACCCAAGAACTTTTGGCCGCCGTCCCTCGTTTCAGCTAGTTCGCCAACGCTAGCTAGGGGATTGGACCTGTCCCCCGGACCTGGCACCTGGACCTGTCCCCCGGACCTGGCACCTGGACCTGTCCCCTGGACCTGGCACGCGGACCTGGCACGCGGACCTGGCACCTGGACCGGGCACCTGGTCCTGTCCCCAAGGCTGGCGCTTGGGATCGTCTTGCTGTACTTTAAACGTCCGTTTGAAGTAGCAAGCATGACGAGCACAGCCAAACCCATCCGTGCGGATTCTCGCCAGACGCGTGAAGACATACTGCAGGCGTCGATTCGTCTGTTCGGTGATCGCGGCTTTTCTGGCACGTCGATGCGTTCCATCGCTGATGCGGCAGGCGTCAACCTGGCCGCGATGAACTACCACTTTGGCTCGAAGGCGCAGTTGTTTGCCGAGACGTTCCAGCACTGCGCGGCGCCGCTCAATGCGGAGCGAATTCGAAAGCTCGATGCGCTTGAAGTAAGCGACGACGCGCCCACGGTTGCATCCATCGTTCGGGCGTTCCTCGATGTGGGCGTGATTGGTGATGCCACCTGGTCGCGCTTTGTGGCGCATATCTTTGTCGAGCCGGATGAGTTCGCCAGGCCTTTGCTCAAGAAGACTTTTGCGCCGACAGCGGCTCGTTTCCTGCAAGCCCTGTCGCGTGCCCTGCCGCATCTGCCTAACGCAGTTCTAGCGCTGCGTTTTCATCTGGTGATCGGCTCGATGCTGCACCTGGTTCGCTTTGAAGCGCCGATTGAGTTTCAAGAAGCGGACGGCGAGAAAGACAACGAGAAAGACGGCGACAAAGACAGCAAGGTCAACAACATTGAAGAGCTGGTCAGCTTCGTTGTAGCTGGGCTGAGCGAACCAAGAGTAGAGTCAAAGATGGAGCAACGCGCGTGAGAAAGCTGCTACCCCTGCTCGTTTTATTGGCCGGTTTTGGCGCTGCCGCGTTGTTGATCGCGACGGGCCCGAAGGTGGTTCCACGTGCCTCGGAAGCGGTTCCTCCGCTGATCCGGGTGGTTGAAGTTGCGCCGGCACGGCATCAGTTCAGCGTGAACACGCACGGCAGTGTGGTGCCGCGAACGGCGAGTGACCTGGTGCCTGAAGTGGACGGCCGGGTGGTTGCTGTGTCTGCGTCGCTCGTCTCTGGCGGATTCTTTTCCGAAGGCGATGAACTGCTGGCGATTGATCGCCTGGACTATGAAGTAGCGCTTGAGCAGGCACGCGCAGGACTTGCACGCGCTCAAAGCGAGTTGAGCAATGCGAAGAAGAACCATGTGCGCTTGCAGGATCTGAAGACGCGCGGCTCGGTGAGTGATGCCGAAGTGGACAACGGCCTCAATCAGGTTCGTGTTGCGGAGGCGGTGCTTCGCGAAGCGAGCGCCAGACTCACTCGCAGCCGGCGAGATCTGGAGCGAACCAAGATGCTGGCACCCTACGATGGCCGTGTTCGAGCCGAGAGCGTCGATGTCGGCCAATTTGTTCGTCGGGGCCAGAGCATCGGCTCGATCTACGCGGTGGATTACGCAGAGGTTCGACTGCCGGTGCCCAATGCAGATCTGGCTTACCTCGATCTACCGCTCGGCACTTCTGATCAAGCCGATGCTGCTCGTGCGCCTGTGACGTTGACCGCGGATTTCGCGGGCTCACCACAGCAGTGGCAGGGCGAAGTCGTGCGGACGGAGGGCGAACTGGACCCCAGCACGCGCATGGTTCATGTCGTTGCTCGAATCGCCAGGCCGTACGCGCAAGAGGACGGTGGGGCGCCATTAGCCGTGGGTATGTTTGTTGATGCGGAGATACACGGGCGAACCTTGCCGGGCGTGTCGGTGCTGCCGCGTTCCGCGTTGCGTGGTGACAATCGCGTGATGGTTGTCGATGCAAACAACCAGCTTCGTTTTCGCGATGTGGACATTCTTCGGCTCGTAGACGATACGGTCTATGTCGGTGCGGGCCTGGTGGCGGGCGATCGTGTGTGCATCTCGCCGCTGCGCAATACGGCTGATGGTATGCGGGTTCGGATTGCCTCAGATTCCGCATCATGAACGGCCCCATCGAGTGGTTTGCGCGTAATCACATCGCCGCCAATCTGCTGCTGTGTCTGATCGTCATGGCGGGTTTGGTGTCGCTGCCGTCCATGCAGCAAAAGTCGTTTCCCGATCTCGAATTCAACCTGATCACCGTTTCCGTGCTCTATCTCGGGGCAGCACCGGAAGAAGTGGAAGAGGGCGTCTGCGTTCGAATAGAAGAAGCGTTGGAAGGCATCAGCGGCGTAGAAAAAATCTCCTCCACGGCCACAGAAGGGGTTTGTTCGGTATCGGTTGAGCTCTATGAAGACGCCGATGAAACCAAAGCCCTCGGCGATGTGAAGAACCGGGTGGACGCGATCGATACGTTTCCTGTCGAGACAGAAAAGCCGATCATCACCTACGTCACCAGCGAGCGCGGAGTGATGGACATCGCCGTGACAGGCCCGGTCGACGAAGCCGAACTCAAGGTAGTTGGCCAGCAGGTTCGTGATGACATCGCGGCGCTACGCGGTGTTACCCAGGTCACGCTCGGCAATTCCCGGCCGTATGAGATATCGGTCGAGATTTCGGAAACCTCACTGCGCCGCCATGGCCTTACTTTCCAGCAGGTAGCGAACGCCGTTCGTGCCGGCTCGCTCGACCTGCCAGGGGGGTCCATCAAGACTGCGGGCGGTGAGATCCTGCTGCGGACCAAAGGGCAGGCGTATCGCGGCCCGGAGTTCGAAGAGCTAGTGGTGCTGACCAAGCCTGACGGCAGCCGGGTTTATCTGAAAGACCTCGCAACTGTGGTCGATGGTTTTGAGGAGACGGATCAGAAACTGTGGTTCAACGGGCGTCCAGCCGCCTTGATTCGCGTTGCCCGCACGCCCGATCAGGACATTCTCGATATCACGGCGGCCATTAACGAATACCTTGCCACGGGTACCGATCACCTCCCGGAGGGGGTGGAGCTGACGGTCTGGTCCGATGGTTCGGAGTTCCTTCGAGATCGTCTGGATACGCTTTTCGACAGTGCCAGGCAGGGTTTTCTATTGGTTCTGTTGCTGCTCGCGCTGTTCCTTCGTCCACGCCTCTCGTTCTGGGTGAGCGTCGGTGTTCCCGTTGCTTTTATGGGCGCAATTTTTCTCACGTCCCTGCTCGGACTGTCGATCGACGGCATTTCGACGTTCGGTTTCATTTTAGTACTCGGCATTCTGGTCGACGATGCGGTGGTGGTGGGCGAGCGCGTCTATTCGTTGCAATATCGATCTGGCGCACACCCGACCGATGAACATCTTTTAAACGCGGCCATCGCTGGTACGCGCCAGGTATCTGTGCCGGTCATCTTCGGCGTGCTGACGACCGCGACGGCGTTTATTCCGGTGATGTTGGGGCCTGGCACCATTGGTCAGATTCAGTCCGTGATCGCGACGGTCGTTCTGTGTTGTCTGGCGTTCTCGCTGGTGGAATCTCAACTCGTCTTACCTTCACACCTCGGGCACAAGAGCGTGTCGTCAGCCTCAGGTGAGGTCAGCCTCATGTTGACACCACTACTGGCCATTGTGCTGTGGGAGATATCCTGGAGCGGGCGCAGCTTTGCAGCGCTCGCGATCGGCGTCGCCAGCGTGTTTGTCGCCTGGCATCTATCCGGCGGCTTTGAGAAGTTCGCGGAGGCGACCATCCGCCAGCAACAACGCTTCTCCGATGTGTTGGAGAACTTCATTCAGAACACGTTCCGTTCGGTGGTGACTCGCGCGATACGCGCGCGCTACGTGACCGTTGCATCGGCAGTGGCGGTATTCATCGCGACGATTGGCGCGCTGATGGGCGGGCACATGCCGTTTTCGTTTTTCCCGTCTATCGCGGCAGATGCGGTTACGGTAAAGCTGACGATGCCACTCGGTACGCCTGCACGAGTCACTGAAGACATTCTTCTGAACATTCAGCAAGCCGGCGAACGCTTGAGCCAGGATCTGGCCGCTGAGTATCCCCAGGCTCCACCGGTGACGCATATCCTGTCCGCCCTGGGTGGCCAACCGGTGAGCAATAGCGGCGGCGGTATCTTCGCGGGCGGTACGGCGCCGAGCGGCGGGCACCTGGCTGAGGTGACGCTGCAGCTGGTTCCGGGTGCGCAGCGCGAGGTGGGCACGCTCGAGATCGCGCAACGTTGGCGCGAGTCTGTGGGGGTGGTGCCGGATGTTGAAGAGCTGTCGTTCAACGCCTCGAGTTTCAGTACAGGGGCCGAGATCGACATTCAACTGGAAGGGCCGGATCTGGATGAGCTGAGCATCGTTGCCAAGAAACTTCGAGAGCGTCTGGGTGAGTATCCCGGGGTTATCGATATCGCGGACTCGTTCCGGGCAGGAAAACAGGAGATTCAGCTGGAGATTCTTCCTGCGGGCGAAGCGTTGGGGTTAAATCTCGCGATGCTCGCCAGCCAGGTAAGGCAGGCGTTCTACGGTGAGGAGATTCAACGCATTCAGCGCGGCCGCGACGATGTCCGGGTGATGCTGCGTTACACAGAATCTGAGCGGCGCAACCTAAGTGCGCTCGACTCCATGCGTATCCGCACAGCAGATGGCTCCCAGGTGCCGTTCGCGACGGTTGCGAAGGCAACACTTGGAACCGGCTTTTCCGCCATCAAGCGAATCGATGGCCGGCGCGTGGTTAACGTAACCGCCGATGTTGATCGAACGATGATCACGGCAAACGAGATATTGGCTGAATTTGGCGCCGGTCCCGCTCAAGACATTCTGCAAGACCACCCGCGCGTCAGCTACAGCCTCGAAGGCACCCAGCGCGAACAAGGTGATACGGCTGCCTCGTTGGTGCCGCTATTTATCCTGGCGCTATTTGTAATCTACGCCCTGCTCGCCATCCCACTGGGGTCTTACGGTCAACCGCTCATCATCATGTCGGTCATTCCGTTCGCGTTTGTGGGCGCGGTATGGGGCCATATCATCATGAAGTCCGTGGGCCTGTTGGACAGCATGGCGATAATGTCCATCATGGGATCGGTGGCGGCGTCGGGTGTTGTGATCAATTCGAGTCTGGTGCTTGTGCACGCAGTGAACAATCGCCGCCGCGACGGCATGGAGATGCTCGACGCGGTAACCGACGCGGCGGTCACGCGCTGTCGACCGATTCTGTTGACCTCGCTCACGACTTTTGCGGGTCTGACGCCGTTGCTCCTTAATCAAAGCGTGCAGGCGGGTGTGCTGGTGCCAATGGCCACATCGGTCGCGTGGGGCGTTGCATTGGCGACGGTGGTGACTCTGCTGGTGGTGCCGGCGAGTTACGTGATCAGGGAAGACATCGTGGGCAAGCGCATGATGCGGAAGACGCTCGTGCAGGATTCCGCGAGCTAGTGCAAACAACGTAAACCGATTAGCTAATCAATAGGGGCAAAATTTTGAGTACAGACGAGCTACGTTACGACGGGCAAGTTGCGTTAGTCACCGGCGCGGGTCGTGGGCTTGGTCGTGAGCATGCACTGTTGCTCGCCTCTCGCGGTTGCAAGGTGGTTGTTAACGATCCGGGGATAGCCTATGACGGCTCCGGCAACGCGCAGCAGCAGGTGGCGGACGAAGTCGTCGAAGAGATTCGGCAAGCGGGCGGGGAGGCTGTTGCCAACTACGATTCAGTTGAGAACGGTCAGGCGGTTGTTGATGCCGCGATGGCGGCATTCGGGCGCATCGATATCGTCATCAATAACGCCGGCATCATCACGCCTGAGACCTGGGCGGAGCTGACGCTCGAGTCCTGGCAGAAAACCATCAGCGTTAATCTGACGGGCGTTTTCTCTGTGATGAAGGCGGTTTGGCCTGTGCTTGTTGAGCAAGGTTATGGTCGCTGCGTCTTCACGGCATCGCCGGCGGTGTACGGCGCTGGTGTTGCCGCGTATGCAGCGAGCAAAGCCGGGGTTATCGGTTTGGCGAATTCGCTGCAGTTCGAAGCTCGCAAGCTGAAGCTCGATATCACGTGCAACATTCTCATTCCCCAAGCCAACACACGAATGGTGCAGGATTTGAATTCGAATATCTCTGCCACCCGCGTCGCTCAGGGCAAGTCTGAGCTGAAGAGCGCGCCGGAGGAGGTCTTGAACAGGCTCGGGCCTGAAAAGGTGTCCGCCATGGTGGCCTGGCTTGCGCACGCCGACTGCCAGTCGCAGGCCAAGATATTTGAAGCCGGGGCGGGGCACTTTGCTCAAATAAACTGGGCACGGTCGGAACCGCTTTTTGCAACGGAGAAGGAAGGGGTAGACGGTGCGCCGTTGCCCGAACATGTGCGTGATGGGCAAGATGTGCTGCATGACTTCAGCGCAGGTCAGCTGCCTCGATCAGGTGACGGCGCGATGGGGGCTCCGAATGCTCTGGAGTTGGTCTTTGGTCATCTCAAGAGCTAGCCTGGAGTCAGCTGTAGATGTATGTGCTGGTTAACCGTTTTCGATGAGTAATAAACCGCCCGTCCTTTCGCGGCATCAGCTTGGCGAGCCTGAAACGCTGGCTCGTCTCGATCGCGCCTGCCGGGAATGGGGTGTCTTCTACTTGGCGGATCATGGCTTGGATCAGCGCGATGCACTGTTTGCGCAGGCGAGCGCTTTCTTCAATGAAGCGCCTGCGCACAAGAATCAGGTTCGCCGCTCGGAACATAACGCCTGGGGTTTCTTTGATGAGGAGCTAACTAAGAACACGCGTGACTGGAAAGAGATATTCGATGTTGGCCCGGAAGGCGTGTATGGCGTACCGCAGTGGCCGGCGTGCACGCCTGGCTTGCAGCAGGCTTGTGAGAGTCACTTCGCGGACTGCCATTCGTTATCGATCGAGCTTCTGAACGCGGTGTCTGAGAATTTGGGTGTTGAAGGGTCAACACTCGCTCACGCATTTGAGCCTGATCACTCGAGCTTTCTGCGACTGAACTATTTTCCAACGTGTAACGATAACGCGGCGCCTTCGGGCTTGAATGTGCCGGATGATGGCTATCTGGGTGTGAATCATCACACGGATGCCGGTGCGCTCACGCTGTTACTCACCGACGACGTGCCTGGCCTTGAGGTTTATGTTCGTGGTCAGTGGCATTCGTTGCCGCCGGTGGCGGGCGCTCTGATCGTCAATCTGGGCGATGTGGTTCAGGTGTGGTCCAACGATCGCTATGTGGCGCCGATTCACCGCGTCCGCTCGCAGTCGAATCGCGTGCGCATGAGCATGCCGTTTTTCTTCAATCCGGCGGCGAGCGTCGACTACGCGCCGCTCGCATCGGTGGTGTCAGCGGCAAACCCTGCCCGTTATCGCGCGATCAACTTTGGTGAGTTCCGACAGCTGCGGGCAGCAGGTGACTACGCTGACGGCGGCGAAGAGGTGCAGATCGATCAGTACCGCGTTGGCTAGCCGGATTCAGCGTGTCTTTGTTGGAGCAGCGGTACTCGAACCCTAGAGCGCGTGCAGCTTCACGGGAACGTCCTTGATGCCGCGAATGAAATTGTTCGGTAGGCGTTCAATGTTGCCCACGATCTCGATGTTGTGGAATCGCTTCATGATCTCTTCCCACAGCACCCGCAACTGCATCTCCGCCATGCGATTACCCATACAACGGTGAACGCCAAAGCCGAACGCCACGTGAGAGCGCGCGTTAGGCCGGTCGATAACGAGCTTGTCTGGGTTCTCGAACACGGTCTCGTCCCGGTTGCCTGAGAGGTACCACATGATGACCTTCTCACCTTTCTTGATGAGCTTGCCGCCCAGTTCGTAGTCTTCGAGCGCGGTGCGGCGCATGTGAATCACTGGCGTTTGCCAACGGACGATCTCCGCCACCATATTCGGGATGAGCGCGGGATTGTCGCGTAGCTTCTGGTACTGATCTGGAAACTGATTCAGCCCGATTACGCCGCCACTGATGCTGTTGCGAGTGGTGTCGTTGCCGCCCACGATGAGCAGCAACAGATTGCCCAGGAACTGCTCGGGGTTCTCATTCATCTTGGCGGTGGCTTCGTTGTGTTGAAGCATGGAGATGAGATCGAACGCCGGTGGTTTCCCAGCTTTAGATTCCCAGAGCTGGTAGAACGCACCCGCCGCTTGCATCAACTCGGCATAGCGGTCATCCATGTTAATACTGTCGTCGCCCGTGATCTGAGGCACGGCCGTGGTGAGGTCAGACCAGTAAACAAGCTTGTGCCGATCTTCGTAGGGAAAGTCGAATAGGGTGGCGAGCATTCGCGCCGTCAGCTCAATCGATACTTCCTGTACCCAATTGAACGTTTTACCCACGGGCAGGTTATCCAGGATGTCGGCCGCGCGTTCGCGGATCAGCGGTTCCAGTTCGGCGAGGTTCTTAGGTGCAACCGTCGGTGCAACTGCTCGACGCTGCGGCATGTGCTCCGGCTCATCCATGGTGATAAAGCTCTGACCCTGCAGTTGTCCTTCGATGACTTGAGGGTCTGCGATCGCGATGCCGCCAACGTGAGAAGAGGATGAGAAAACAGCGTTATTGGTATCGACTTCTTTGATGAGCGCATGGCTGGTAACGGACCAGAATGGTCCGTTCACGCTGTCTGCTCGAAAGTGGATGGGCGCTTCTTTGCGCAGGCGCGCGAACCAGGGGTGCCAGCTGTCCTGTTGAAACAGCTCTGGTCGGCTGACATCGATGTCTGCCAGTGCGACCGCGTTTACATCAGTTGTAGTCATTTGAGCGTCCTTGTCGAGATCACTGAGCGGTTTGCTCAGCCGTCATCCTGGGTGTGATCCAGCGACGAAACAACATGAGCAGGCTGGGCAGCAATAGCAGGTTGGCGACGAACGCGGCGGCCATCGCGACCGCGGTCAGCAATCCAAATGCCATTGTCGGCACGAACATCGAAAGTATCAGAACGATGAAACCCAGTGCAATCGTGCAACTGGTGAAGTATGCGGCGCGTCCGATACTGGCGTGGCTGGCGACGATCGCGGCGGCGGTATCGCCACCGTTTCTCCGAAGCTCTGACGCAAAGCGATGCAGGTAATGGATTGCGTCATCGACTCCGATGCCGATGCAGATCGCTGCAATCGTAATGGTCATCATATCCAGTGTGATCCCGGTCCAGCCCATGATGCCGAGGGTGAACATCGCGGCGAGAATGTTTGCGGTGACGCCGAGAACGGCAAATGCCAGCGATCTGAGCAGGATGAGAAACATGGTTAGAGTGGCGAGGATGACAGCTGTAACCGTGTTGCGCTGAGAATCGAGCAGCGTGTGTAGGGAACTGCCGAACAGCACGTACATGCCTGTCGTTTCGATCTTGCCATCGATGAAGCCGGATTCTCTGGCGGTGTCTCGCAACTGTGCGGTCACGTTTGCGTAGTTTGCCGGGGGGGCCGACTCGCGCATGCGCAAGCTGATCCGCAGTTGGCTTCCGTCTTCGCTGATGTAAGGGCGAACCAATGATTGTCCGTGACTTTCAGCCAGGCCGGACAGCGCTAGTGAGCGCGCGAACGCATCTGTGCGTATGGCACTCGTATGGCTGGCGAGGAGTGTGATTACGTCCGAGAGTGCGGTAACGCTACCGACATCGTCGCGCGCGCGTAGTTGAGCCACGAGTTTTTCAAGCTGGCGCAATTGGGCATCGTCTATGCTGTACGTCGCCGCCGCCGAATCGGGCGAGGCGAAGATGTCGTCGTCGAGGCTACCCACATCGGCACCGGGCGCCGTTATCGACAGCACCATGTTGAGTGGTAGTACGCCGCCGAAGTGATTGTCGATATAGCGTAGCCCCTGACGAACCTGGGTGTCGTCTTTGAAGTAGCCGCTGAAGGTTCCGCCGAGCATGAGTTGGCTCATGCCGGCGATCGAAGCGATGAGTGTCACCAGAGCCGCGAGTGCGACCGTTTTGAAACGGCTGGTGGAAAGTCTTGAGAATGCATTCACGATGGGCAGTTGACGCCCCAGTGTCGTGCTGGGCTTTCCTCGCGGGAGCAGGAGGAGTAAAGCAGGGAACACCAGGAAGCCGACAACCAATGCGAGCGCAACGCCGGCGGCAATCATCCAGCCGAAATCGATCACCGGGCGGATACCGCTGGTTGTGAGGCTGGCGAACGCGACCATGGTGGTCAGTGCCGTAAACACGCAGGGTGCAAACTTCGAGAACATCGTTGTCTCGATTAATGCTCTATCCGACAGCTCCGGCTGCGTTCGCAGGAGCTCCCGATAGCGCACCACGAGGTGAATGGTGAACGACACAGAAAAGATAATGAGCAACGAAATGCTGTTCGCGGAGATGACGCTCATCGGAATGTCGAACGCGCCGAGCAGTCCAGCCCCGAGCGCGCAGACGATGGCCGCGATCACCAGGTTCAGAACTACCCAGCGTGCGCGGCGAAAAAAGAACGTGAGAGCGGCGAGCAGCAATAACACGATGCCAACTCCGAACGCGCCTACATCGTTCTGCACAAACACGATCATGTCGTGCGCGATGAGTGGCACACCACCCAAGTATGGGTGAGCGTCGGATTCAAACGCGGTCAGTTCTGCGCGAATGGACTCCAGGGCATCGCCATGTTGGCTTGCGTCAGATGACAGCCCCACCCGAATAGCCGTCGCTTTGCCATTGTTTGAAATGAGCTGTTCATGGAATAGCGGCTGTGAGGCCAGAAATGCCAGTGCTGCATCCCGGTCTGTCGTCGGATCGGCCAGCGTGACGTCACTACCGAGCGAGAGAATGGGGACGTCGAGGATCGAAAGCGTATCGGAGACGCCAGCAATGGGGTGAAGCGCGTGCTGAACACTCCTGATGAGCGCCAGGCTTTGCGCGCTCGACAGCTCGACGTTCTGTGGTTCGATCGCAACCAGAATGAAGTCGTCATCCGGGAAAGTCCCGCGAAAGCGCTGGTAGTCTGCAAACAGCTGATCACCTTCGACCACAAGCGTCTCGGCCGAGGCGTCAAAGCGAATGTCCTGCCAATAAGTGGCCGCGATCGCGACCGCAATGGCTATGCTCAGCAATACGGTTTTTGGCGCTGACAGCAGAGCTTGATAGGCACGCGCGGCATGTACTTGCATGCCGCGCTGTTTTGCTGGCGAGCTGTCTTTGTCTGTCATGATCGCTGGCTCGCTGAGCTAGGCCTGTCAAGCGCACATTGTTCGTACCACCAGTATGCGCTGTATAGCGGCGCACCGGAGCAGGTGTCTGGGGTGCTCTATCAGGCGTTACCCGACGGCGACGTTTCGCGCGGACGAGTCACTACTTTTTGGCACGGTCAGTGTTAACACCCCATCGGTGTATACCGCTTCTGCTTTTTGGATATCAACATCTGCGCTCAATGGAATTGTACGGGTGAAACTTCCGAAGGCACGCTCGCGGATGACGACGCCGCCATCCTGTCGTGACGAGCTCATTCGCTTGGTACCGCTCACGGTGACCAAGCCATCGCGAATCTGCACCGACAGATCTTCCTTCGCGACGCCCGGCACCTCCAGACGAATCTCAACCTCGTTTTTGTGGTCGATCACGTCGGTGGCGAGCAAGCCCCAGCGCTCCGGGTTGTCTTAGGCTGACTCATTGTCAGCCGTTTGCGCTGGCTCGTCGTGTTTGAAATAGGTCAATGCGTTGTGAGCTTGCTCTCGCAGGCTTGACCAACCTTTACTCAGAAGGTTGGATCCAATCATGGGTTTGCCGATGTTTCCGAGTGTCATCCCTTGGCTCCTCTTGCTGACGATTTGCTGTGTCGGATTCTTCGCTCCGCGTGACTGGTAGTGGGGTCACTCGCGTCCGATTCGATAGGTAGTTTCGCGTAGTATCGGCCCCGAAACCTGTGCAGCCGGAAGAGGACATGACGTAATGCCAAAGCTCGCTATTGAACCATCTGGCCAGGCGTGTGGAGCTACCGTGACTGGTGTTGACCTGTCACAGCCGCTCGCCGCCAGTGTTGTTGATCAGATCCGGGCAGCCTGGCTAGAGCATCATGTCCTGGCGTTTCCCGACCAGAAACTCAGCAGCGATGAATTCGAACGCTTCGCCCAACTGTTTGGGCGCTTTGGTGACGATCCCTTCTTCAAGCCTATTTCAGGCAGAGAACACATCGCGGCAGTCCGGCGGGAAGCCAGCGATACCAGCCCGATCTTCGCGGAAGTCTTTCACTCGGACTGGAGCTTCCAGGCCCAGCCGCCGGCCGCGACGCTGCTCTACAGCATCGATATTCCTCCGGTGGGTGGTGATACATTGTTTGCCAATCAGCATTTGGCGCTCGAGCGAATGCCGTCAGAGCTGAGGAGCAGGCTGGAAGGCAAGATGGCGATCCACTCAGCGGCTGTTGGTTATGCGCCAGACGGTCTGTATGGCGACCCAAAGAACCACGGCAGCATGGATATTGTGGTTTCGGAAGAAGCTTACGCGCGGCAATCGCACCCGCTCTTTCGGGCGCATCCCGAGACGGGCAGGCGAGCTATCTTCAGCGGCGCATTTTCTTATGTCATCGGTTTCGAGGGTATGACAGATGATGAAGCCAAACCCCTGCTGCTTGAACTGCTTGCCTGGCAGAGTCGGGAGGAGTTTCTATATCGGCATCAGTGGGCAAATGACATGCTCGTGATGTGGGATAACCGTAGCGTTCTGCATAGAGCGACCGGTGGCTACGAAGGTCACCGGCGTGAGCTTCATCGGATCACGATCAATTCTGGCTAGTACCTACGGGGTCAGGAGTAGTGGGGTCAGGGTCAAGTGCCAGTTGCCAGTTACGGGGTCAGGACCAAGTGCCAGGTCCAATCAGTTCTTGTGCTTGCTCCTGGACCTCCAGATCGATTGGACCTGGCACTTGGTCCTGACCCCACTACTCGATCGATTGGACCTGGCACTTGGTCCTGACCCCTTAGCTTGGTCCTGACCCCACTACTCACTGACCCCATCACTACAACGTGATAAATTTGCGCGTCCTTGAGGAAGCCTCTGAGCCCATCCGTGCAAGCTAATTCTGAACAGCGTCTCGTCATTCGCCGCCCTGATGACTGGCACGTGCATTTGCGCGATGACGCTATGCTCGCCGGCGTCGCCGTGCACACGGCAAAACAGTTCGGACGAGCGATCGTCATGCCGAATCTGAGTCCGCCGGTCACGACAGTGGATCAGGCGGAAAGCTACCGCAGCCGAATCCTCGCAGCACTTCCGGCCGATTCTCACTTCGAACCATTGATGACGGCCTACCTCACCGATACGATCTCTGCTGAGGAGATCGCGCGAGGGTTCGGTGAGAATGTGTTTGCGGCCTGCAAGCTGTACCCGGCGAACGCCACTACAAACTCTGATCACGGCGTCACCTCGGTTAGCTTGATCAGTGAAGTGCTCGAGACCATGCAGCGGATTGACATGCCGTTGCTCATTCACGGCGAGGTGACGTCTCCGGATATCGATGTGTTCGACCGGGAGGCCGTGTTTATCGACACCGTGTTGCAGCCGTTGCGGCGAGACTTTCCTGAGCTTCGCATTGTGCTCGAGCACATCACGACCAAGGAAGCCGTGGACTTTGTGCTTGCAGAGGGGGAAAACCTCGCGGCCACCATCACGCCGCATCATCTCGAGATCAATCGAAACGCGATGTTTGATGGCGGTTTGCGCCCGCACATGTACTGCTTGCCGACGGCCAAGCGTGAGTTGCACAGACAAGCGCTGCGCGGCGCGGCAACCTCAGGTAATCCCAAATTCTTCCTCGGAACCGACTCTGCTCCCCACGCAATCGCCGACAAGGAGTCGGATTGCGGTTGCGCCGGAATCTTCAACGCACCCTATGCGCTCGAGGCATACGCCAAAGTATTCGCAGAAGAGGGTGCACTCGACCAGCTAGAGGGTTTCGCGTCGCTGCATGGGCCAGCGTTCTATCGTCTGCCGGCAAACGAGGCCACTGTGGCGCTGGAGCAACAGTCGATTGACGTTCCGGAGTGCGTTCAGGCGGGCGAGACTGTATTGCGGCCATTTCACGCCGGTGCGAGCCTGCCTTGGCGATTTGTTGGTGCGGCGTAGTCGGCGTCGGCTGATGGCTTGCCGATGTGACGCTAAACCCTCGTTTCGAACGCGCGCTTCTGTAACTCTGCCCGCACGGCTCGGCCGTGCATTCTGACCACCTGGACACCTGATACTTATGATCATTCACGCAAGCCCTCTTCCGGACGTCGATATTCCACCGGTCACCATCACCGCTCATGTTCTGCGGCGGGCAACGGAACTCGCTGATCATGTGGCGATTCGGGATACCAGCGGCAGCAGTCTCTATACCTACGCTGAGCTCAGCGCTGCGATTTACTCGCTCGCGGGTGGTCTGGCGGCACGCGGGATCACACCGGGCAAAGTGGTGGGTCTCATGGCGCCAAATGTTCCGGAGTACGCGATTGTCTTCCATGGAGTCGCAGTAGCCGGTGCGGCGGTCACCACGATCAACCCAACCTATGGCTCTGAAGAGGTTAACCACCAGCTTATCGATGCAGGCGCATCTGTCCTGTTCACTGTTCCGATGTTTGTTGAAACGGCCCAGGCGGCAATCAAAGGCACCGATGTCACCGAGATAGTCGTGATTGGCGATGCGGTTCCTGGAACCACGGCGATGGCGTCGATCTTTGGCGATCCGATCGAGCAGGTGCCGGTGGATCTCGCCTCTCATACTGTTGTGTTGCCGTATTCGTCAGGCACGACGGGGCTGCCGAAAGGCGTCATGCTCTCGCATCGTAATCTGGTGGCCAACATCGAGCAGTGCCAACACGCGATTCGCTACCAGGACAACGAAGTCGCGCTCGCGGCGCTGCCGTTTTTCCACATCTACGGCATGCAGGTGCTGATGAACGGCTTGATCTGCAACGGCGTCACCACCGTGACGATGCCGCGCTTCGATATGGTTGAGGCGTTGCAGGCAGTATCCAAGCTTGGCATTACGCGGTTCTACGCGGTGCCGCCGATTGTGCTCGGTTTGGCCAATGCGCCGATTGTGGATGAGTACGATACGTCGTCTGTCCGGCAGGTTTTCTCTGGAGCTGCGCCACTCGGCGCGGAGCTCGCGGCAAAGGCTTCCGAGCGTCTGGGCTGTGAAGTGGTGCAGGGATTTGGGATGACTGAACTCAGCCCGGTTAGTCACTGCACCGTGGAAGGGGACTACCGCCCCGGAACGAGTGGCGTGACGATTTCAAATACCGAAAGCCGGATTGTCGATCCTGATACCGGTGAAGATCAGGGCGTTGGTGAACGCGGAGAACTGTGGGTTCGCGGTCCTCAGGTCATGCTCGGCTATCTCAATAACCCAACGGCAACCGCCGAGACGGTTGATGACGATGGCTGGCTGCACACGGGTGACATCGCGATCATCGACGAGCATGCGCACATGACGATCGTTGATCGAATGAAAGAGCTGATTAAATTCAAAGGTTTCCAGGTGGCTCCTGCCGAACTGGAAGCACTGCTTATCACCCATCCAAAGGTGGCGGACGTGGCGGTCATCGGTGTACCGGACGATGAGGCGGGTGAGCTACCGAAGGCGTTTGTGACGACGCCGCCCGATGTCGAGGTCACTCTCGAAGAACTTCAGGCGCTGGTGAGCGAGCATCTGGTGAGCTACAAGCAGATCAAGCAGCTTGAAGTGATCGATGCCATTCCGAAGAGTGCATCGGGCAAGATTCTGCGCAAGGACCTCCGTAACCGCTAGATCGGCTTCCCGATTATCGGAACAGCAGCACCGAGGTCTTGCAGGAACGGAGCATCTCGGTGGTGGTCGAGCCGATGATCAGGTTTCGGATTCTGGAGTGGCCATAAGCACCCATCACCAGCAGGTCGAAAGCGCGGTCCTCGGCGGCTGCCGCAATCACCGCTTCCGGCTGGCCGGCAGCGAGTTCTTCCGTGACCTTGAGCCCTGCCGCGCGCAATTGTTCAGCCGCTTGCTGCAGTTCATCGCGTCGCTCGCTGGTATCAGAGCCGACCGTCAGAAGGTGGCATTCCACGTCTTTGAACAGACTGGATCCAGCGATCCCGTCTATGGCTTTGTTGGCGCTGGCACCACCATCGAACGCGATTAACGCGCGTTCAATGGGCCGATAGCTCCGAGCAGCAACCAGCACTTGTTTATGGGTGGCCCGCACGACGCGTTCCAGGTTAGATCCCAGGTGACCGCTGGTGAAGTCAGCGGCTTCACCGCGTTTGCCGATGACAATCAGCTGCGCGTCCTCTTCAAACTCGGCGACGGTTTCGACAAGCTCTCCGTGTCTCAGCCGAGTGCTGACCTGACTTACCCCGGCAGCCTCCAGTCGATCGCGCGCGCCGTCGAGTATCGCTCGCCCGCGTTTGAGCGCGAGCCGGGCCTTGTTGGCATCCAGCTCGGCCAGCTCTTCCAACAGCTCAGTTCGTGCGCCCAGCCCGATGCTGCCACTGAGGTTGACCGGTTCGCTGGAGACATCACGACGCCCTAGCACGTGTACCACCGCTACGGATCGCCCGCCGCTGCGAGCTGCCCACGCTGCGTGGTCGCAAACGCTTTCGGAATAGATTGATCCGTCGATGACCGCGATGAGCTCTGTCATGGCGTGTCCCCCCCTTTGTTCGGTGCGCAGTACGTCAGTGGCCAAAGAAGCGCTCAAGGGCCCCTTCCTGATCGTGTATCGCGAGCTTGTCGACAATTGTCTCGCTCGCATCGTTTAAGCCGAGTAACTCGACTTCAGCTCCTTCGCGGCGAAATTTGAGAACGACCATATCGAGCGCGGTGACGCTGGAAATGTCCCAGATGTGTGCCGCGCGCAGATCGATAGTTACCGTCTCCACCGCTTCCTTGAAATCGAATGACGAGGTGAACGCTTCAGCCGAGGCAAAGAATATCTGCCCCTCAACCCGGTAAGTCCGTTGCGTACCGTCCTCACTTGCCGTTGAGGTGACGCGAAACACCTGCGAGATCTTCCATGCAAAGAACAATCCCGACAGTAGCACGCCGATGCCGACGCCGATCGCAAGGTTGTGTGTTGCCACTACGGTTGCCACCGTCGCGAGCATCACTACAGAGCTACTGCGCGGGTGTTCGCGCAGGTTCTTGATGGACGACCAGCTGAAGGTGCCGATCGACACCATGATCATGATGGCAACGAGCGCCGCCATGGGTATCTGCTTTATCCAATCACCCAGGAATACGATCATGAGCAGTAGAAACAGGCCGGCGCATAACGTGGAGAGCCGGCCACGACCGCCTGACTTCACGTTGATGATGGACTGGCCAATCATCGCGCAACCCGCCATGCCGCCGATGAAGCCGGTCGCTGTGTTTGCAACACCCTGGCCGATGCATTCGCGATTCTTGTCGCTGCGAGAGTCCGTGAGTTCATCCACGATCGATGCGGTCATCAACGATTCGAGCAACCCGACTGCAGCAACCGCTACGGAATAGGGGAAGATGATCGATAGCGTTTCGAAATTGAGAGGGATGTCGGGTAGTAGAAAGATTGGCAGCGTGTCCGGCAGCTCACCCATGTCACCAACGGTGCGAATATCCAGGCCAAGCCAGATAGCAACAGCAGATAGCACGATGATGCAGACGAGCGGAGAGGGGACCGCTTTAGTGATTAGAGGAAACAGGTAGATGATGCCGAGACCAGCCGCGACCATCACGTAGGTCAGGTAGGGCACTCCCGTTAGCTCAGGCAGTTGTGCCAGGAAGATAAGGATCGCCAATGCGTTCACGAAGCCGGTCATCACCGAGCGTGAGACGAAACGCATCACCGAGCCGAGCTTGAGCAGGCCAGCAGCGATCTGTAACAACCCGGCGAGCACCGTGGCCGCAAGCAGATACTGCAAACCGTGTTCTTTGACGAGCGTGACCATGAGCACAGCCGTCGCGGCTGTTGCGGCAGAGATCATGCCGGGACGCCCGCCTGTAAAAGCGATGATGACCGCGATTGAGAACGAGGCGTACAGACCCACCTTTGGATCAACGCCGGCAATCAGTGAAAACGCGATAGCCTCTGGAATGAGCGCCAGCGCAACCACCAGCCCCGCCAGCACGTCACCACGGATGTTGCCGAACCAGTCGGTTCGAGCCGTCAAAAATGCACCTGAATTCAATCGTCGTCCTTACTGTATCACCGGCAATTTTTCACCGGCAGCAATGAACAACCAGGCGCTGATCCAAGTGTAGAAGAGCTGCGCCAAAGGGATGATCCGGCGGGAAAGGGGGCGTTGGCCCCGAGAGGCGGCGCATACTAGCGGAGTTCGTGTCGACGTGCATCTGCGCGATAGCGTTAGTGCTGTGGTGTGCGAGAATTCGTCGGTATTGATTAGGCACGCACGCTGACGTTTGACGGGTGCGTGATTCGCTCGCGGGCTAATGGAGTCTTATGTCTCGTTTCACACGCTACTTTGTAGTGCTTTTCAGCGCCTGGGTCGGCCTCGCGGGTTGCACCGCGACCTCGTCTCCTGCGGCCACTGCTTATCCGTCCTTTGTAGACTCGCTTGAGCTGAGTGAACTTGCGGAGTCGTTTGATCCCGCCCAAGTTGAGTCAGTGTTGGATGGCCAGATGACGGCAGCGTTACCCGAGGACAGGCGGTCGGCGGCGACCTTGATTGTTGCGGGGCTCATCGAGTCTCGCGACCTTGCGAGCGAGGGAGCTGCTGTCCGCAAGTTGAGCGCGTTTCGCGCCGTTGAGAGCAGGCAGCATTCGGCGATGTTCGGCAAAGTCGGCGATGCGACGCTGTTTCGTGAGCTTGGAATGCCCCTGAACTATGAGGCTCTGCTTGCTGCCGATGATGTGCTCGAGGTTTTGGGTGATGCGCTCGCGGAGGGCGTCATCACCGGCTACGACCTCCGAAGCGCAGGAGTGTATGACGGCTTCCCGCCTGGAGAGTCGTTTGTCTACTCACATTCTGATCCAGTGCATCTGCGGCAGCTGACCGCCTTGCTGGCGCGGGAAGGCATCGATGCCTGGGTACACGTAACGCCGAAAGTATCGGCTTTTCTACATCGTGCGGAGTGGGGCACCCCGGGCAGTAACGTGGCTACGCTCGCGAACGGCGCGCGGGTTGTGCAAGGCCAGGAGATGGCGGTGCTGTTCCAATTTGGCTCCGCTGACGATCGCGGGCGTTTCCATGACGTCGTGACGCGTTATGCCAAGCGCGATAGCGATGACGAGCAGGGTTTGATTGCGGGTGCCTGGTGGCAACCGTTCTATTACACCGATCGTGAGTTTTCTGGCTTCAGGCCGATATCGCTGGTTGTGCTGACGGCTGGAGGACATGAGGCAACGCTAACTGTGTTGCCGGATCGAGCGCAGTCAGTGATCGACGCCGTTGATGACTCCGGATGGCAGATCCGGCATGACCAGGTCTGGGTTAACCCAGCGTTCTATCGGTTTTTAGAAGGGGGCTATAAATAGCGCTGCGGCGACGGACCGATGTTGTTCGGCCCGCCGCGTAGCAGACTGCTAATAGCGTGCCGTCGAGCGGCTAATAACGTGCCGTCGAGCGCCTAGTAAAGAGTACCCAGCGCCTTGGAATCCCACGCTTCCAGTTCATCGGTGCGATCTTCGCGGATCTTCTGCGCCCAGTGCGGGTCTTGCAGCAGCGCGCGGCCAATGGCAAGCATGTCGAATTCGCCTTTGGCCAATCGCTCAACCGCCAACGAGATGGGTTGCGTCTTGGACGCTTCGCCCTGAAACGATCCAATGAAGTCTGACGACAAGCCGATCGACCCCACGGTAATCGATGGCAGCCCGGTCAGCTTCTTGCACCAGCCCGCTAGGTTCAGGCCGTCGTCGCCATCGACTTCCGGAAACTCGGCTTCCCACCAGCGCCGTTGGCTTGCGTGCAGAACGTCAACGCCTGCATCGACGAACACCTTAAGGAACGACTCCATCTCCTGGGGCGTTTCCGCCAGTCGCGCCGTGTATTCCTGCTGTTTCCATTGAGACCAGCGCAGAATGATCGGGATATCGTCACCCACCTGCTTACGACACTCGCTGATGATCTCGCCGGCGAACGTTGCACGCTCAATCAGGCCGCCGCCGTACTTGTCCGAACGAGTGTTCATCACTCCCCAGAAAAATTCGTCAATGAGATATCCGTGGGCGCCGTGGATTTCCACCGCGTCGAAGCCTGCCTTAGCTGCGGCCCCGGCGGCGTCAGCGTAGGCCATCACCATGTCAGCAACTTCGCTGTCGCTCGGTTCGGGTTGAACCTGGCTGCCGGTGTGTGTGCGACCTGACGGGCTGTCGGACATAGCATCCGGGTCCGGACCAGTCCCTGGCTTGCGCATCATGCCGACGTGCCACAGCTGAGGTGCGATCTTGCCCGGGGTCTTGTGCACCGCGTCGGTGATCTTGCTCCACGCCGCAAGTGCTTCTGGCTGGTGGAAATTCGGTACTTTGGGGTCGTTCGATGCGCCGCCTCGGCCAACGGTTGTGCCTTCGGTGATGATCAGGCCAACGTCCGCCGCGGCCCGACGTTCGTAGTACGCGAGAACGTCTTCTGTCGGAACGCCATCGGGTGAAAAGGAGCGGGTCATAGGTGCCATCACAATTCGATTCGGCACAGTCATACCGCGAATGGTTATGGGTTCGAACAACACGTTGGTATCAGTCATGGATTATCGGCTCAAAATTTGGAGCGCGAAGCATGAAGTACACCCGGCTACTGAGCAACGGCTGCTGTTCTCAAGGCAGTTCTACCGCCAGCTCGGCAGTCGCCTTTTGTTGCTACGCTATAACATCCGTCGTCGAGTGAGCTCGCTTATAACGCTTGCGATCATGGCGTCGAGATCACGAAGGTCAACACCCAGAGATCGCTGTCGACCCAAGTCAAATTGAGTAGGCCGTATCGGTTCTTCACCGTCCGGAAACGCGGGCGGCGAGTAATCTGGATAGGCCCGGTGAATCGCGTTAAGAATATCTCGCCAATGCCAGCTCTGTTTGACGCCGAAATATCGTCCGCTAGCGCTGTTCTGCTCGAGCGCGTTCACGTGCAGCTTTGCCAGATCTCGTACGTCGATCATAGACATCGATCCGTTGGGAATGCGCTCGGACATGCGCTCACCTCGAATGATCTTTTGGAATGCTCTTAAGCTGGAGACCGGTTCGTCTTGAAATGCCGGGCCGGTAATCATAGACGGGTTGAGCACACTCACGCGAAGCTTGCCCTCGGATTGCTCCATCATGGATAGAGCCGCCCGATCCATCAGTGTCTTTGCGGCCGGTGAGAATTTGCCAGCCGCGATCTGGATTGCCGGGTCGGACCAATGATCTAGCTCGTTCTTCAGCGCCGGTTCGCCGTCGGGTGGATTGGTAGAGCCGGTGCTGGACGTGAAAACCGCGCGGCCAATCCCGAGATCAAGCGCGTTGTCGAGGATGTTCTCGGCGGCTCCCACCATTAACTCTATCGTTTGTGGTTCCTGGGTTTCAGCGCCGGCACACATGATGACCCCGGTGCAACCGCTCATCGCCTGGTACAGCGATGACTTATCGCCGAGTTCCGCGGGATGTAGAGTCAGTTGGGCATCGGCTTTAGCCAATCCGGATAGTCTGTCGTTAATCCATTGCTTTCCACTGGCGCTTGGGTCGCGGAGCGTCCCGTGAACACCGTAGCCTCGACCCAGGAGTTCGGCAGCCACATGACTGCCCACAAAGCCGCTCACGCCGACTACGCATATCGTGTCGTTAGCCATAGACCCTCCGAATAAAAGTTGGTTGTCAGCGTGGACGCACCAACAACTTGCCGACGTTGCCACCATCGAACATGAAGCCGAGCGCCTCGGGATATCGCTCGATGCCGTCCAATATCGTTTCCTCGAAAACGATTTCACCGTCAGAGAGCCAGCGTGCCAGTTCGGCCGAAGCCTCGGGAATGCGTTCCGCGAAGTGGAAGTATGCAAAGCCTTCCATCGAAGACTGGCGCTCGGCGAGGCGAAGGTACATCGACGGCCCGGTAACGTTGTCCATATCGTCATACTGAGAGATCGCGCCGCAGATCACTACTTTCGAGCGCATGGCGATGTTGTCGAGCACAGCGTCCAGTACAGGGCCGCCAACGTTGTCGAAGAATACATTGACGCCCTTTGGTGCGAGTTCACGCAAGCGTTGGTTCACGTCTTCGTTTTTGTAGTCGATCGCTGCGTCCAAACCGAGCTTTTCGGTCAGAAACGCTTTCTTGGTCGCGCCGCCGGCGATACCAATGACAAAAGCGCCGCTTTTCTTGGCGATCTGCGTGGCGATAGAGCCAACCGCGCCAGCCGCTGCAGAGACGACTACGACGTCTCCGGCTTTGGGTTTTGCGACGCAGCGCATGCCGATCCAAGCTGTCACACCGGTGGATCCTCCGAGCACGCCCAGATAGGCGTTCAATGGTGCCCCGGTCTCGTCTATCACTTCGACATCGTCAGCTCGAACGGTAGCCAACGTCTGAGCGCCGAGCCGGCCGCGCACGGCTTGCCCAACGGAGAGCGCGTCGGTATTTGAGTCTATGACTCGGCCAACGCCGCCAGCATGAATCGTGTCGCCAAGCGCCACTTGCATGTGAAAGCCTTCTCCGCGCAGCATCGTGCGCGTTCCAGCATCGACGGAGACGAACTCAACCGCTACGCGAGCTTGGCCGGACTGTAGCGGCGACAACGACTCAGTCTTTACCTCGAAGCAGTCCGGTGTTGCCTGCTCGGTTGGCCGCTTGGCGAAGATAACTCGGGTATTTGTGGCGTCGGCATTCATCTCGATTGAGTCTCTGGCTGGCGATTGTTAGTACTGGGTATTAGGCGTGTTGCTATAACCCGCCATTGATCACCATGTCTTGTCCGGTCATCCAGCTCGAGGACGTGGACGCCAGATACACCACGGCAGGCGCAATGTCTTCCGGGGTGCCGACTCGGCCAAGGGGCACACCAAACATCTTGCCCATCTTGGGAATGTCATCTTCTGTCATGCCCGTGAACTCGAGAAAGACTTCGGTCGGAATGGGCCCCGGCGATACCGAGTTCACGCGAATGCCCAGGGGTGCCATCTCAGCCGCGAGTGTTTGTGTCAGATTATTAACGCCACTCTTGGCAACGGCGTAAGGACCGTTGTTAGGTGAAGCGCGATTGGCGGCCTGCGAAGAGATGTTGATGATCGTACCGCCGCCGTTGTCTTTCATGATTGCGCCGGCTGCCTGCGCGCCGGTCCAAACGGCTTTCAGGTTCAAGTTCATCTGAAAGTCCCATTGTCGTTCGGGCATGTCGAGAAGGGTTCTCGGCACTCGATCATCCGCACCGCCCGCGTTGCTAACCCAGCAGGTGAGGGCGCCCATCTCGTTGAACGTGCGCTTGGCGAGGGCTTGTACCTGCTCGATCTCCATCATGTCGGTGGTGACCGCGAGCGCGCGCCGACCCATGGCGCGAATCTTCTCGGCAACAGCTTCTATCTCTTCGGTTCTGCGCGCTGCGATGACGACATCTGCGCCGGCATCCGCGAGGCCCAGAGCGATGCCTTCTCCGATGCCGCGGCCACCGCCTGTGACGACGGCTACTTGCCCGTCTAAACGAAACTCATTGATGATGCTCACTGTCTCTCTCCCCTCGATGAATAGATCAACAATACGCGTTGTATCTGGCTTGTACAGGCTGTTGGCGAAGCGCCCGCGAGCGTTCCAGTTGGCACGCAACGGATTTACACGCCGTCCCACTCTCGCCAGTGATCAAACAATGCATCTATTGATATCTTGAAGGGATTAAAGTCGTCAGCGGGGGAACTGATCGGTTTCTGAAAGCGCCATAGCGAGCTGTCTTATTGATCGCTTCTTATTGGTCCTCAAAGTGGAAATGCAGATACCAGCGCGGGCATTATCAAGCGCTCTAGAGAAAGGGGTGGGACATGAAAGTCTACGGCGCGAGCGTTTCTTACTATACGGGCAAGCTGGAGGCCTACCTTCGTTATAAAGGCATCGCATATGAGCGTGATGTTCCGTACGAGCGCGCAGCGGAGATTAAGGCCGCGGTAGGCTGTATTCAGCACCCCATGGTCGAGTGTGATGACGGGCGTTGGATGTCTGACAGCACGCCGATGTTGCTGCATTTTGAATCGGAGCATCCCGGACGCAGCATTCTGCCTGACAATCCGGTCGTCCACTTCGTTGCCATGCTGATCGAAGACTACGCCGATGAATGGCTGTGGCGTGCCGCGATGCACTATCGCTGGAGTTATGAGCACGACAGCGCGCTGCTGAGTCGAATTCTTGCCGACGAGTTAACCAGCCATCTCAAAGCGCCGAGGTTTCTCCGAGTTCGTACCATCAAGAAACGCCAGCTCACCGGCTTTGTCGTTAATGACGGAGTGACCAGCCAAACTCGTGAACACGTTGAGCTTGGTTATCGCCGGATCCTGGCGCTGATGAGCGAGAGCTTGCGTGAACGTCCATTCTTGCTTGGTGATTCACCGTCGATCGCCGATTTTGGCCTCATGGGCCCGATGCTTCGCCACTTTGGTCAGGATCCGACGCCGGCGGAGATCATGCGTGACACCGCGCCGCTGGTCTTCGAGTGGCTCGGCAGAATGTGGAATGTGGGGTCGAAGGATGAAGGTGCGGGCTTTCTCGAACAGGTTCCGGATGATCTATCCGCGTTGCTGCAGGAAGTTTGCGAAACACACCTGGTCCAGCTAGACGCCAACGCAGTTGCCTATCATGCGGGCGTGGGCAAGTTCTCGATGACCGTTCAAGATTGCAATTACACCGCGCTCCCGGTTTCACGTTACCGCGTTTACTGTCTTGAGATGCTCAGAGAACGATTTGCGAACTTGAGTGAGTCAGACCAGTTGTCCGTGAAACACCTGTTGCCTTTTGAAGATGCACAGACGTTGTGGAGCGATCGAGTACGCGCGGAATCTGAGTACGACGTGCAGAGATTGGCGCCCTTTAATACCGCCATCAATGTCTTCGATAACGGAGTGCCCGCATGATTGCGCAACGAATGATTTGCTTCGCGCTTGTACTGTGGTGTGGTGCAGCATCGGCCAGCGAACAGGTGCAGCCAGGCTCCATGCAGCTTCTCTGGGGCGATACCCACCTGCACACCAATAACTCCTTCGATGCTTTTCTAAACGGCAATATGTCCGTTACGCCTAATGATGCATACCGGTTTGCGAAGGGCGAGCCCGTCATTCATGCGTACAACCGAGCGCGCGTCCAGTTGCACACACCACTCGATTTTCTGGTGGTTTCCGATCACGCCGAATTTCTTGGCGGCATCAAAGACATTTACGTCGACGGTATTGGCATTGAAGATCCAGGCCTGATCGAGAGCCTGGTGGTGTGGTATCGCGAGCGTCAGATTCGCGATGCGATCGACAACGGTGAAGGCCAGGCATTCTTCGGTAATCTTCTACCTAAACCGGGTGATCCCCGGGAAAGCGCCCGCACGTGGGCCGAAGATCTGGCCGACCCGGTGCCCGGCGCGGATGTGTCGGCAAAGAACGCGTGGCACGAGTTATTGGATACGGCTGATGCGCACAATGAGCCAGGCCAGTTCACGGCTTTTGCCGGCTGGGAATGGTCGTCTCAACCAGGTGGTGCAAACCTGCATAGGATCGTGCTGACCGATGCGGACGCCGCTTCGGGCAGAGAGATCATGCCATTTGCGTCGACTGACAGCCCTTATCCCGATGATCTGTGGGCGTGGTTTGCAGAGACTGAAGAACGGACTGCGCTGCGTTTTCTCTCAATCCCACATAACCCCAATGTCAGCAAAGGCATGATGTTCGATGTCGAGACGCTGCGCGGTGATGCCATAACCGCTGACTACGCTGCGACTCGCATGCGCTATGAACCCGTCGTTGAAGTGACACAGATCAAGGGCGACTCTGAGACTCACGAATCGCTCTCCCCGGACGATGAGTTCGCCGAGTTTGAAACCTACAAGCATTATCTTTCTATTGAGGACGAAGAGTACGTCGTGAGATCAGGGGACTACGTGCGTTCTGCATTGAAAACCGGCCTCGCCATAGGACAGGACGTAGGCGTTAATCCCTTCAAGCTCGGCATGATCGGCTCAACCGATTCGCATACGGGGCTCGCGACGGCTGAAGAGGCCAACTTCTGGGGTAAGTTCGCTCGTGATTCCGTTCCTGAGAACAAGAGCGGTAGCGCGTTGGGTGGCGCCGATGGTTGGGCCATGTCCGCCGCAGGTCTTGCCGCAGTGTGGGCACGAGAAAACACGCGAGCCAGCATTATGGATGCGTTCGCCAGGCGTGAGGTTTACGCCACGACCGGGCCACGGATGCGCGTTCGCGTGTTCGGTGGCTGGAGCTTCAGTGAGTCGGACTTAAGCGAGATAGACACACAAGGCTATCGCAATGGCGTGCCCATGGGAGGTGAATTGCCGGCTCGTGATGGCGAGCAGTCACCCGGGTTTCTCATTGAAGCAGCACAGGATCCGCTCGGTGCCCGCTTGGATCGGCTGCAGGTAGTGAAAGGCTGGGTCGACGAAACTGGCTCAACCCATGAGCGCGTGTTTGAGGCGGCATGGTCAAACGATCGCGACGTAGTCGGTGGCAGGTTGCAGCCAATCGCCGATAGCGTCGACCGACGTACCGGCGAAGTAGCATCGACCGAAGGGGCCAGCGAGCTATCCGTACTGTGGCGCGATCCTGAATTTGATCCCTCCAGACCGGCGTTTTACTACGTTCGGGTCCTGCAGGTTCCCACCGCTCGTCATTCGCTTCTGGATCAGATCGCCCTAGGGCTCGAGCCCTCCGACAGCTACCCAGAGGTCATTCAGGAGCGCGCTTACACGTCGCCGATCTGGTACTCACCGGTTAACTAGAGCGGCTCGAAACTAGCTGCCCTTGGCCATTGCGGGCACGCCGTCTTCGAGTTGCACCCAGTTCTGTTTGCTGTCGCACCAGGCCTGAAATTGCGGCTTGAAAGTTGAGGTGTCATCCAGCGTGCCCGTTTTTAGAATTTTGATGCCGGGCATTGAGTCGAGGGCTGAATATATTGGCGAACCGCAGTTGCCGCAGAAGTGACGTTCCACAGCGTTACCACTGTCAGTATCGCCATCCATATAGAGCTTGGGCTCGCCTTTCGTGAAACGAAATTCGGCGGCGGGCACGACGGCGAGCGTTGAGTAGGCGGAGCCCGCCTGGCGCTGGCAGTTTTTGCAGTGGCAGATCCCTGCTGTTGACGGTGCGTTGTCGATTTCGTAAGTGATAGCGCCGCAAAGGCATTGGCCAGTGTGTGACATGTTAGTTCCCCATGTAGTGAAGCGCTGAGAATAGCGGAACTTCAGCCTCATTAGAGGCCCGGTTGCGGGGTGGGTGAACAAAATGGTCTTCACCAGGACACCTACCAATGTTAGTAGCTACCAACCGTTCGTGATGACGCACAATGTCGGGATGCCTCCCAGTACCAGATTGACCGATAGCGAACCGCTGAGCGCCCGCTCACTTTGGGGGGCCTTGTTCGGGCTGTGCGTGGTTCTCGGGGGCGCCTACTTTCTGATTTCAGATGTTCTACGAGATCGGGAGGGTTTGCCGCCTCAGACGCGGCTCGATGTGGCTGAATTTGCTGAGCTCACAGCACCAAACCTCGCGGCGATGGCGACCGCCAAATGGGAACCCGTCTCACTCACGCATGTCGTTTGCTGCGATAAGCGCGCAGTAGGTTTGCGTATGTATTTCGATGCACCGGAGGATGCTGACTATGGACTGATCCCCGTAGTCGGTGCCGACAATTATCGGGTATGGGTCAATGGCGTCGCGGTGCGCTCGCTCGGATCCCTGGCAACTCCACGTGCGACTTACCATGGCAATGTGCGGCAACTCACCAGGCTTCCCAAAGGCTTGCTGAAACCTCAAGACAATCTGCTGGAGATCATAGCGGTGCGTAACCTGGCGCCCTATATCGATCTCTACCCAGCGTATGTTGGCCCGTTTGGCCTCATGGACGAACGCACGCGCGGCAGCTTGTTGATCATGAATGAAGTGAGGCAGGTCGGTATCTTGGTAATGGGTCTGATCGCCGTGGTTGCGCTGGTGATGTTGTATGGCACGCGCAATCGGGCGATGGCCTTATGGCTTTCTGGTCTGGCGCTGAACTGGTGCCTCTACGTCGCCTTTTACCGATGGTACGAGTTTCCTGGTAGCCCGAGCGTTCGTATGGGCTACTTTGTGCTGCTGGCGAACTCCGTGTCGTTCACCTGGCTTGGCTTTGTTAATGCGTTTACCGCCGGTCGCACCGCACGGTGGAATCTAATCGTTGCCGTAGCAGCATTGGCATGGGCGCTTTGCACGCTTGCCTCCTGGTTGCTGATTTCATTTGACGCCGTCGAAGGCTTTGATGCCTCCAGCACCATCACCATCGTACTGGGCTGCGTGTTCTATCCGCTCGCGTTCGCGCGTGTGCTGTGGTCCCTGAGACAGGGTGGGTTGCAGCAGCTTTGGGAGAGTGCGGTGTTTTTGATCTGTCTGGCGCTTCTTTGTGTTGATGTACTTGGTGAGCTCTTCTTTAACCAGGCCTGGGGTCACGGGCCCAACGCAACGGTGGTGTTTCTCTGCGCTCTCCTGGCAGGCCTGGTCGCTCGCAATGTTCGCTGGCATGAGTCGTTGCTCGCGTTCAACGAGGATTTGTCCAGCCGGCTCGTGGAGCGTGAGCGAGAAATTGAGCGCAGCGCTCAGGCACTGGCTGAAGCCAACCGGGAGCGAGACCTGTCTGACGAGCGCCAGCGCATTCTCCGCGATATACACGATGGGGTAGGGGGGCGGCTCGCAGCGCTAGCAGGAATGCTACGAGGCAAGTTGCGCCGTGGTGATGCGGTGCAGCCGGAGCTTCTGGGCGATGTTGAAGCTTCGGTGGCCGAGGCGCTGCAGGATCTGCGCTTGGTGATCGATTCGTTAGACGTTCTCCCTGATGACTTGGGTTTGGCGTTGGGCACGCTCCGACCGCGACTGCAGAGCTGGCTTGCGCAGCACGACATAAGGCTGATCTGGAACTGCGAACTGAGCGAGGTAGATGGCTTTGGACCGCAGGATACGCTCGACATCTACAGGCTTGTGCAGGAGGCGTGCAACAACGCCGTTCGGCACGCACAAGCGGAGGTCGTTTCGGTAACAGCGATAGAAGCAACAGGGATAGTGGAGATTCGAATCGAGGATGATGGCGTCGGTATGTTGGAGTCGAGCAACCCCGGTCGTGGCCTCGTCAGCATGCGCAGCCGAGCGATGCGGCTTGGTGGCGAATTGGCCATCCTTCCCGGTGAGCACTGCAATCGGGGGCGAGGAACGCTCGTGCTGTTGCGACTCTCAACCGCAAATACCAGGAGCATGCAGTGAAGCGCACGCGAGTGTTGATCGTTGAGGACGACGCGCAATCGCGCGCGTATCTCGCCGATATCGTTGATAGTGTCGACGGTTTTCGGGTTGTGCATCAGGCCGATAGCTATCGAACAGGCAGACAGGCCGTTGACTGTGTGGACTTTGAGCTGGCCCTCATTGACATAGGGCTTGGCGATGGCAGTGGCCTGTCGCTCATTCGTGACGTTTCGAAAAAGAACCGCCGTAAATCGATGGTGATCAGTGTCTTTGGTGATCGCGCGTCGGTTATTGAGGCGACGAGGGCGGGTGTTGATGGATACCTGCTGAAGGACGGTGACTTCTCTGCGGTTCGAGAGGCGATACAGCAAGTGATGGCGGGATTTACGCCGCTCAGTCCGGTTGTGGCAACACATCTGATACGTCAGTTGCGCGGCAGCGCGGAAACCAATGGCGAAAATGAGATGGAGGCTCTCACTCCCAGAGAGCACGAAGTATTAGCTTTACTGGCACGTGGCTACACCTATCGCGAGGTCGCGGAACGCTGTGGTGTCACGGTAAACACCGTTGGCTTCCACACAAAGCAGATCTACGACAAGCTCAGCGTGCATTCGCGTGGTGAGGCGATCTACAAAGCGATCAACGCGGGCATTCTAGAGGTCGGAGACAATTGATGCGCTTCGATCATTGCTGTCGAAGCGCATCCCTCGTCTGCTAAAAGTTTACTTTCAGTCCGGCCCTCGCAGCCTGGCGGGTCTCCCCTTCGCCGCTGGTCACGTCGTAGGCGAAAGTCAGCGCTGTTCGCTCACCTAGACTCACCTCGAGCTGACCGCCAACCACGAGCTGGCTCCGGGCTTTCGCGTCACCGTCGAGGGTGATGGGATCCGACAGCGCAGCGTTTAGAAAACGCGCAGCTACTTCCCGGTTGTCGAGAGGAAACGCGCGTTCAATGCCGGCGTACCAGTGTGGCTTGACTCGGGTGTCTGCGTTTAACGCAAACAAACGATGGCCCGAGACGGCTAGTCGCGCGTAACCTGTTTCAGCCTCAAGCGATGGGATGTCGAGCGCCAGCAGGTTGTTGCCACGTTCGACAACCCGGTCTGATTCCACGTTCACGTAGGTCAAGCTCAACTCGGGGCGGAGCTGCCAGCTTCCAAAACTGCTGGGTAGTGCGAGCTTTCCATAGGCCGCGATGACGTCAGCATCGGTGGCTGACGTAAGCGTTTCCAGCTCTCCGTCGAACTCCACCACACGTTGCGCATCCCAGTTCTGCTGGCCCACTAGCAGCCCAGCCTGCCACGCGAGCTGGTTGACTGATCCGCCCGTGAACGCGGTGACGTAGGTGCCATCGACGTCGGTACTGCCAGCGCCTCGATCCAGCTCTGCCTCGCCGTCTGCATCGGTAAATGCAACACCAACGTACAACTGCTCGGAAAGGGGAACCCGGATTCCGGCACCGGCTCCCAGCGTGTCGGTGTTGTAGCCCAACACCTGGCCCTGGCGGTCGCGCTCATCGCTCGCGCCAACAACGTAACCCCAAGCCACTCGCTCGTCGTTGACGAGCGTTGGCCCACCGATCGCTTCCAACACACCGACAGCGCCTTGAGAGCTGACGGCCATCTGACTGTTGATAGTGGTTGGCCGCGCACCCAGAACGATCATCGATAGATTTTCGCCGATTGACAGCGCGGTTGGATCGTACACAGCTATGCCGGTACCTCCATCCAGCGTAACCGAGTCGAACTCGCCAGAAACGCCATTGGTGGCGGTCAAGAACGTTAGACCGACGCCGTCTGCATCAGCTGTTAGTGGCGTCAGGCGTAGCTCACCACCCTGGATGTCAGCGCTGCCGGTTACCTGCAGCAAGTCGATGGCCTGGGTGTTATCGAACTCGATTTCCAGGGTCGAGCCGGCTTGCTGAATGTAGTTGCCATCAATCGCGAGCGTCCCGATGGAGTTGCCCGGCGCGAGGGTGCCGCTGACTGTCACATCACCGGTGATTTGCCCGCTGCCGCCAAGCACAGCGTTAGTCGCCACACTTACGCCACTTGTATTGATGTTCGCATCGATATCCAGCTGACCCTCGGCTACCGTTACGTTGCCCAGGGAAGAATCTACCGTGAGCGATAGGGTTCCTAGTCCAGCTTTGAATAAAGAGGAGTCCGCTGCACCGGCAAGCCCGATACCAGATGCGGACACGTCGTCGCGGAATGTTAAGTCTGCGCCGCTGCCAATGATATTGCTGGCGGCAGCGCTAGCGGCGTTCACCGACGCGCTACCAAGTACGTCGAGTTCGGCGATGTCGTTTGCGCCATTGAGCTGGATGGATTGTCCGGAATTCACGAATACCCGGCCGCCACCAACGATGGTGTTACTGATTGCATCGCTGGTTTGCGTGAAGCCGAGTGTCGCGTCCGCTGCGACGGTGACCGCTCCAGTTCCGAGTGCCGAAGAACTCGCGAACAAGTTGCCGGTCTGAATGTCGATGCCGCCGGTGTGCGTGTTCGTGCCCGACAGCGTGCTGTCTGTGGAACCGATCTTGCGGATCAGGCCGTTGCCGCTGAAAGAGTTCGCGAGGTCGATGCCATTGAGGACTAGCAGGCCGCGGCTACTGATGTCAGCGCCGCCGAGCGCGGCCGCGTGCTCCAATACTACTGTGGCACCGTTTAGAGTTGCCACACCGTTAAAGCTCTCGTTGGCGGAGTCGATGGTCAGCGTACCGTTGCTGATAGTCACAAACTCCCCATCACCCAGTAGCTCGTTGGTCATGGCTTGTGATCCCGAGATCGAGCGTTGCCATGTGCCGCTACTGCTGATGGTCACAGAGCCCGTGCCCAGCGCATCGGAGCTGGTCACCGTGCCTTGCGTGATGGATGTGCCACCGCTGTACATCGCGCTGCCCAACCCAAAAGAAAGATCGCCTGAGCCAGTCTTGAGTAACGCTCCGGCGCCTGAGATGGTTTGGGCGACGTTGGCAGCCAGATCGTTGGTAAACTCCAAAGTCGCGCCAGCGTTGATGTTAGCGTCGCCGACGAGTCGACTGCCGAGCGCGAGCGTCCCGGCATCGACAAGAATATCGCCCATGAGCTGGGTGACGGCGCTAATCGCCGTGCGGCCGGCGCCCGTTTTGCGCAGGTTTCCGTCGCCGCGAATCGAGCCGCTCAGCTCGCCGGTACCAAACAGCTCGAGAGCGCTGTTGGCGCCGATCTCGGTCAGACCGGCGTTGTAGGTGTCTGCGCTCGCACGGACGTCGCCTTCCGAGATGTTGATGCGGCTTATGTTTACCGCACCGTCCATTGTAACGTTGCCAGCTCCTCGCTTAGTCAGTGAGCCGCCACCGCTGACGTCGTTCGACCAGGTGCCGTCAACATCTGTATCAAAGATAACCACGCCTTGGTTATTCAAAGTGAGTGCGCCACTTCCAAAGCTTGTCAGGCCACCGATGATTGCGCCCTCGTTGATGATCGTGCCGCCGCTGTAGGTGTTGTTTCCCAGTAGCAATGCGGTGTTGTTGCCGCCTTCTTTGATCACGCTGCCCGTCCCGGAAATGGCGTTCGCTACGTTGCCGAGGATCGAGAATTCACCGTTGTTGATCACATCACCCGTGCCGAGCGATGAGGTTGAGGTTCCTAGTGTCAGCCGTCCATCGTCGATCGCGATTGCGCCGTCAAAGCCGCTACTGTTACGCGAGTACGTCAAATTGCCCAGGCCCCGTTTGGTAAGCCCGATAGCACCGGCGGATAGGCGGCGAAGCGCGTTGCTCATTGTCTGATCGCTGCCGATATTGATGGTGAGATTCGTGTCGCCATTGAAGTCGATACTGCCGGTGCCTAGGCTATTCACGCTTGTGATGCCAAGGTTGTTGTTCAAAGTGATCCCGCCGGTGAACGTGTTATTGCCCGTCAGGCTGATCGCGCTTGAGATGATTAAATCACCACCTCCCGAGATATCACCGGCGTGTGCGCCCGCGCTTTGCAGATCCACGAACGCGCCGTTCGCAATGTCGTAGGCGTTGTCGTACAGGGATGTATCGAGTACTTCGAGCTGGCCGGCACGGACGTCGATCGTGCCGGTAAAATCGCGCACACCGGTTGTGGGCGCAGCGATAGTCAGCAATCCCAAACCGAGCTTTGTGATTCCCCCCGCACCAGTGATCGAGGCATCGTCTGCGAATGCGCTTTGCACCAGTGTGTCAACACTGAGGGTGCTACCGGCGGCCAATGTCGCGGTGCTCGATGCCAGAAGGTCCGTAGCATCTCGTCGCAAGATGAGCTCACCTGCGTTGACGTTGAGGGCCATGCCTGCATCGAACGTGGATGTGAGCGCCCAGGTTCCGGTGCCTGACTTCGTCAGAGATTCGAACTCGAGTGCGGGCAGTGACAGCGTGCCCGCGCCATCAAGCGTAAGTCCATCGCTGCCAGCGCCGCCACGGATGCCGGTGCCGATCAGTGTGGCTCCGGTCAGTAGCGTGAGTTCGTCATCACCACCACCGAAGAAGATCGCTTCGTCGCTGCCACTGACGGTTCCTGCCACGTTCACGATGGCTGCATCATTGCTGCTCGACGCAATGCCCCAGCGATCGCCAGTGACCGTTGCGCCGCTGTTAACGTTCACTTGCGTGTCTGCAATCAATATCGCTCGTACGGTGCCCGTTGGGGCAGAGATAAGCGAGCCTGACTCCAGGGTGACGACGCCCTGGGAAGGGCCGAAAAAAGTAATGTTCGAATCAGTAACGGTTGCGCCTGTATCCAGGGTGACCTCGACGCCCGCTGCGCTGATGATGATATCGAGGTTGCTGTCCGTGCCGGTGCACGTGATTTCATCGCCGGCATTGGGTGAGGTGACCGTGCCGCTACCACTGTTGGCGCAGGCCGCGAATGCGGTTGATGGTGAGAGCAGCGCGATGGCGACACTCAATAGCAACGCGCTTCTCGCGTTGAGAAATCCAGGTCCCGTGGGCATTGAACACATCCTTAGTGTGAGAAAGGTGTGCGCTTTGTAGCGATGGCGGCCGGCGTTCGGACCACGGGAGTTGGTAGGGGAGTCTCGATTGTGTGCGGCAGGGCTCAGTTTCGCTGCATTTGCTCGATCAATGAGGGCTGAAATCCGGATGACCTACGACGAACTGGAGTGCTGCTTGATGCAGTCTGCTGCTGTCTCAGCGGGTCAACGTAGCGTTAACAGAAGGCGCGTCATGGAGGTTCGTTAGTCTATTCGCCGAAAACGCGTTAGTTTTGCTGAGCATGAAACGTTGTGGTCTACCTTTGGGAGGGGCGTATGGCTAGCAAGCAACAATTTCTGTTTGTCCGGCATGGAGAGACGATCGGCAATTTGGAGCAGATAGCCCATGGGCGCTCGGAATCACCGCTGAATGATCGTGGTATCGCTCAGGCGAAATCTACAGCCGAAATGTTGAAAGGCTGGCAGACGCAATATCACAGGATCTACGCGAGTCCTTTGTCACGAGCACGACACACGGCGGAGGAAATCGCCAAGGCCCTTAACCTTCCAATCGATACGCACGATGATCTCGTTGAGGGCTTTCTCGGTGACTGGGAAGGCGTGACCTACACTGAACTCGGTGAGTTTGGTTTTGCCCAGCGCTCGATCGCGGATGATGATTTTCGCGGCCACAACGGGGAATCCCCGAGGCAACTGGCGGACCGTATGGCGACCGTGCTGGAGGAGGTTCGAGCTCAGCACCCGGATGAGAACATCATCTTTGTCAGCCACGGCGCGGCGATTGCGCATCTATTGGCGCGTCTTATGGACACAGCGCCCGCATTCGGGCACCAGTATTTGATGCATAACTCGGCTGTCACCGAGATCGCTTTTGCGGCGGATTCGGTAAAGCCGGAACTCTCGGTGCTCAACTTTCACGATCACTTGCCGCAAGAGCTCCGCGGCACCATTGGTCGCAAGCAGAACGCGCAGGAAAACGACGATCAGTCGTTAGCAATACCGCTCTCTAGCGATGAACTGACGAAGTCCTGGCTACAACAGGCGCTGGCTTCGGTGCTGGACGGCGCGGTCGTCGCGGCGTTTAAGACCACGGTGATTGGTGTGGGCGAGGGCTTCATGGGTCAGCTTGCTCGCGTTGAGCTTGAGTATGAAGGCGATACAGCATCGGCTCCGACTAGCATCATCGCCAAGTTTGCGGCCGCCCGCGCAGACACGCGTGAGATGGCGCGAGACCAGAATCTGTACCGCCGCGAAATTGGCTTCTATCGCGACATCGGCCAGGACGCTGGCATTCGAGTTCCGCGCTGTTACTACAGCGATTTTAATGAAGAAACCCAGCAATTTGCGCTGTTGTTGGAGGATATGGCTCCGGGTGTGGTGAGCGATCAGGTTGCGGGGACCAGCCGAGAGACCTCACGCATGGTGGTAGAGAATTTCGCCAGGTTGCATGCCAAGTGGTGGAACGACACTCGCCTGGATGGCTACGACTGGGCGAAATGGCTAATCAATGAAACGCCGATGGAGGACGGCCTTGCCCTTTTGCGAGAGAACATGGCCCGAGTTGAAGCCGATGGCAGTTTTGATGCCTACCCGGAAATGAAGCGGTTGATGCCATTGCTGCCGCCGCTGTTTCGCATGGACCCAGCGCCGCCGTACCCGTTTTCCCTGGCCCACGGAGATCTCCGCTCAGACAACATCGTGCGGCCCGGTCCGGATGGCGGTGAGTTTTGTGTGCTCGACTGGCAGCTGGCAGGCAAAGGCGATCCGATTAACGATATTGCTCGCTGGATGGCGCAGAGCATCTCCATTGCAGATCGCAAAGAAACGGAGCAGGAGTTGCTGAAGCTGTATCACGACAAGCTGATCGAAAATGGAGTCAAGGGCTACAGCTATCGCGCGTTTATCAATGCCTACAAGACGAACCTCGTCGTTATCTTTGTCATGTTCTCAATGAGCGTGGAGTCGGTAGATCGCTCGTCTGAGCGTGCCCAGGAGCTATTTCACAAGTTTTACTCGCGCCTGGATTCGGCGCTTGTGGATTGGGAAATTGAGAAGTTGCTGAAAGTGCTGCCGCTGATGGTGCCCTTCATCAAGCTATCGAGTTGGCTGAAAAGTTTGTTTCGGTAGCGATTTCTAATGCCCTGCGCAGGGTTGGCTCTGAGGTTTTGGCTGTGCCCTTACTCCTCAGGCATTTGCAGTTGCTCGATAGCAAAGGGTGGCATGACGGCGATCACTGGCCATGCGCGCTCGATGGCGACGTCGAACTCGACGGGGCCATTACCAAAATCGATGTGCGCTTTGTCGTCGGTTCTGATGGGAAAGCCGAGACACTGGCGTCCACCCGCGCGTTCGATAAGACAGCGCTTGTTCCACGGTATTGGCAACGTCGGATCTTCTCGTCGTTCGTAGAAAACGATGTGATCCCGCATTGGCTGGAAACGGCGGCTGGCGGCCCACCGTAGTGCCGCGAGCGTGTCCTTCCCTGGTGTTAGCGGCGGCGCCAGTGTTCTGTTGTCGTTGTGCGGTGTTAGTGGATGGACCTCGAACTCCGAATCGATTTCGCCGCTGACCGGTACCCATAAATTGCTGCTGAACAGGCTGCCTAGGTTGATGTCCAGCGCATCGCAATAACTGATAAGGGTGTCGACCGTTAGCCTGCGCAGGCCTTTTTCCAGTCGATGAATCTGAGCCGGGCTGGTGCTCATTCTGCGAGCGAGCTCAGCGGCGGTTATTCGCTTTGCCTTACGGAGAGCTCTAAGCCGTTCGGGATTGAAGTTCGTCATTACCAGATTGGCCCGATTCGGCAGAAAATTGCCAAAATGGTAACTTATTGTGAGTCTATTGCAATTCGGCCAGCAAAATGTTGCCAAATTGTTGCGCAACAGCCGCTATGTGGATAGCTTGCCCCGCGGAGAGATATTTGGGTTGTTCATAAGTTTGTGAATGCTCGAATTGTTTTAATCACGAGGAGGGGAGCCTGATGGCTGGATTACCAGAATCACCGCCTATCGCGAAGCGAAGCGCAACTGCGCTGTTGTCTATGGCGCTGGCGGCAACCTGCACACTGCAAAGCCCGATTGCGATCGCCGATGACCAAGGCCTTGGCGTCGAAGAGATCGTAGTAACCGCTCGTAAAAGGGCGGAGTCCATTCAGGACGTGCCGGTTTCCGTAACCGCGATTGGTAAAGAACTCAAGCAATCGAATGTCCGCCGTCTGGAAGATGTGCAGAACTTCGCGCCGAACATCTACATACGCCGAACACCAGGAATCGCCAGCGGCGCCGCCATCAGCATTCGTGGTGTGTCCTCGTCAGAATCGGACAAAAGCTTCGATCCGGCGATTGGTGTAATGATGGACGGTATGTTCCTCGGCACCTCGAGTGGCGTGCTACTGCAGAACTTCGACATCGAGAGAATCGAAGTGCTACGCGGCCCCCAGGGCACGCTGTTCGGTAAGAACACGACCGGCGGTCTGATCAATGTTATTCGTGGCCCAGTAACCATGGAGTTTGGCGCTGATGTCAATCTCACGATTGGTGACAATGGCCGTGAAGACATCAAGGCGGTAGTCAACCTGCCAGTGATCTCTGATCAGCTGGGCGTGAAACTGTTTGCAGCCAGCATTCAGAGCGATGGCTTCACCTACAACGAAACCATCCGTGATGATGTTGGTGGCGACGATATTCAGAACTATGGCTTCACGACGTTGTGGGAACCCACCGATAACTTCGATCTCAAACTTCACTACGAGAAGTTCAAAGACGAGAGTGATCAGGGCGCGTATGGCAATCTTAATCAGGTTGGTGAGCTCGCGTGCACCATCGAGCAGCTTGGCTTGGGCGATACCGGTTGCGCGATAAGTGCGAACGATGGTCCTGATCGAAATTCAGCCAACGGACGTAACTTCAGTAACAACGATTACGACACCGTCATCCTGACCGCCAACTACGACTTCGAGAGCTTCCTGCTCACCTATATCGGCACAAGCCGAGAGATGGATGAGGACAACATGCAGCACTTCGACGGCGCGCCGGTTGATCTGCTGCGCATGCGTTTCTTCAACGACTGGGAGCAGCAGAGCCATGAGCTGCGGGTAACGTCCCAGTTCTCTGATCGCTTCGAGTTTGTTGCCGGCCTCTACTACTGGGATGTCGACTACGAGCAGCGCTGGGACGTTGGTGATCTGCACTATCAGCTGTCACGTATCGGCGTTGTGCCGATTCCGCTGACCGCGACCACTCTGAGCAGCAACGGTCAGTCGCAACAGACCACCTCGAAGGCTGTGTTCTTCTCCGGTGACTGGCATATCAATGATCAGTGGACGGCTACCGCTGGTTTCCGCTGGACGGAAGAAGAGAAGGATTTCATTGGTGGTAATGGCGGTGTCTTCTATGACCCTGCTGCCGGCGATCCGATCCCTGCGCTTCTCGATCCGCAACCGTACAATGGCAAGTGGGACGAAGTAACGCCGTCGTTCGGCATTCGCTACCAGGCTAACGACGATCTGATGGTCTACGGCTCGTACAGCGAAGGCTTCAAGAGTGGTGGCTTTTTTGGTCGGCAGGCGAACTTCAATATCGATCCGACTTACGAGCCGGAATTTGTTGAAAACCTGGAAGTCGGCGTGAAGAGCACCTTGATGGATGGCCGTTTGATCTTCAACGCTGCCGTATTCCAGAGCGACTACAAAGATAAGCAGGAGTCCATCATGGTACCGGTTGACCTTTCTAACGTTGCAACCGTTGTGCGTAACGCCGCTGTGTTGGAAATGTTCGGCATAGAGCTGGAAGCGATGTTCCAGATCACCCCGGCTTGGTTTGTTCGTGCGACCTACGGCTACATTGACGCTGAGTACGACAGCTACTTTGCGGACATCAATGGCGACGGCATCATTACCGATAACTCGGACCTCGAGTCTCGTAACACGCCGGAGAACACGCTTGGCCTGACCACCACCTACACGTGGACAGTTGGCCCGGGTGATCTGCAAACGATGGTGTCGTATCGATACCGGGATGAAGTGGAGATGATCGCGGACAATGACCCACTGGGTTCGCTTGATGCGCTGGACGACCTTAGCGCTACGGTCAGCTACTCCTGGGCAGACGAGAAGTATCGAGTCTCAGCCTTCGGCCGTAACCTCACGGACGAGCGCGAGCGTAAAGTTGGCCGCATCGGTGGCTTGACCACGCGATCCTGGTACAACGAAGGCATGAGCTTCGGCCTCGAGTTTTCAGCCTCGTTTCGATAGCGATTAGCTAACCTCGCGTGGCTCTCCAGCTGGAGCGCCACGCTCTCAAAACCGGGTCGGACGCATAGTCTTACCCGGTTTTTTGCGTTCAAGAACCCACCTTCGGCCGTCCTCGCGAGCCAACGCAACGCGCAGCATTGGGTGCGGTGTGGCGATATAATGACGCGATCGGGTATACGCAACTGAGGGAGATTGCCGCAGTCGCTACCGCTCCCTCGCAAAGACGATCGAATGTGACGTCATCGCGAGCTAGCGCAATGCGTGGCATTGAGCGCAGCGCGGCGATCTGCTCATGGATAGCACCTCCCCCGTCTTCGCGAGCCAGCACAATGCATCGCATTGGGCGCAGCGCGGCGATCTCATCACGTAAGCGGCAACCTGCTATGTCGGGATTGCGGCCATCGCTCCGGGTTCGGGTTAGTATCTGTAGCCCACCGCTTAGCGATGTGTTGCCGTGAAAGCCTACGCTGTCGTCATTCTCATTCTTCTTGTCCTGTTCGGTAGCATTGGGGCTTACCTGTTTCAACGCTTCGCCGCTTTCGGTGCCATGGACTTTGCGCCACCACCCGTCACGGTTGCCGTATCGACGGCGCGTGCTGAGGTCTGGGATCAAACACTAAGCGCAGTGGGAACGGTGCGAGCGGTTCGCGGTATCGACCTCACATCGGAAACCAGCGGCGAGATTACCGACATTGCGTTCGAGTCTGGCCAGAAAGTCGAAGCAGGACAGCTGTTGCTCGTACTGAACGACAAGGTTGAGCAGGCTAGCCTTGCGAGCCAGGCTGCCAGCCTTGAACTGGCCGAGATATTGTTCGAGCGGGACTCGACGCTCATCGAGAAGCGTTCCATACCGCAAACCCAATTCGATCGTTCGCGAGCAGACCTTGCGCGGGCAAGAGCTCAACTGGCAGAGACCCAGGCAAGGCTTGCGAACAAACGAATCGAAGCGCCCTTCGCGGGAACCATGGGATTACGCCGGGTTGACGTTGGTGACTATCTCGCTCCAGGCACCGTAATCGCTACGCTGCAGGATCTTTCCAGCCTGGAAATTGACTTTACGGTTCCGGCGCGATTCGTGCCGTCGCTGCGAGCGGGCCTTACGCTTGCCGTGCGAATCGATGGGTTTGCAGATCGAGAATTTTCAGCCGAGGTCACAGCCCTGGATGCGCGGATCGATGCGAATACCCGCAATGTTTTGATGCGCGCGCGGCTAACCGAAACCGAAGGGCTTCTCCCGGGCATGTTCGCGCAGCTGGAGCTCGACCTGGGTGAGGAGAAGGCCGTCACGACGATCCCGGAGACTGCGATGACATATGCCCTGCAGGGTAATACGGTCTATGTGCTGGAAGCGCTTGATGACGGCTCGCTTACAGCAACGCCCAGAATCGTGGTGTCCGGGGCAGTCCGGGACGGCCGGGTGGCTGTGTTGTCCGGGCTCGAAGCAGACGAGCGAGTCGTGAGCGTCGGCCAGAATAAGCTGTATCGGGGCGTTCGTGTTGTGATCGATCCGGATGTAGTTTTGTAGTGCCGCGCTTCACGGACATCTTTATTCAGCGTCCGGTGCTGGCTTTGGTACTGGGTGCGGTGCTCCTGCTGCTCGGCTTTCAGGCGGCAACGCAGCTTACGCTGCGCGAATATCCGGAGGTCGAGAAGAGCGTCATCTACGTTCGCGCAGCGTATCCAGGCGCCAGTGCGGAGACCGTACAGGGCTTCGTTACCACGCCTCTGCAGAGACGTATTGCGGCGGCGAAAGGCGTGGAGTACATCACTTCCCAGAGTGATCCTGGTGTGTCGCGGATTCAGGTTTGGGTGCGCCTTGGTGAAAACTCCACTGAGGTGATGAGTGAGGTGATCGCGCGGGTTAACGAAGCTCGCTTTGAACTGCCACGAGAAGTTGAAGACCCGGTGGTGGCTAACCGTACCGGCGGTGATGCGATGATGTATCTCGCGCTGCTGTCGGAGCAAATGTCGGTGCAGCAGTTAGCCGACTACGCAGCTCGCTCCATTCAACCTGTGCTGAGTACCGTTGAAGGCGTCGGTGAAGCCCGCATTCTGGGCAGCGGCTTTTTTGCGATGCGTATCTGGCTTAACCCGGCGCGAATGGCGGCGTTCAACGTCACCGCGATCGATGTCAACGCCGCGCTGCGCCGGGATAACTTCATCTCGGCCGCCGGCACTACCCGTGGCGAGTTGGTTCGTGCCAGCGTTGACGCGCAGACCGACGTCTCCGATCCGCAGAAGTTTTCCGACATCGTCGTGCGTCAGGACGGTGACCGGCGAGTACGTCTGGGTGATGTTGCAACGATTGAGCTCGCCAGTGAGACCTATGAATCGGCGGTTTACTCGAGTGGCAAAGAGACGCTTTTCATTGCCATAACGGAAGCGCCAGGTGCAAACCCCCTGGAGATGGCGGCGAGAGTAAAAGCGAAGGTAGCGGAGCTGGATCGTCAACTGCCCGCGGACATGACGATATTTCTGGATTCCGACTTATCGATTTATATCGGCGAGGCGCTGAATGAGGTGATGCAAACCCTGATCGAGGCATCGATCATCGTGATCCTCGTCATTCTGCTATTCCTTGGCTCGCTGCGCGTCGTGGCGATTCCGATTGTTGCGATTCCCCTGTCGCTCGTGTCGGTGCTGTTTCTGATATGGATGATGGGGTTCTCCATTAACTTGCTCACTTTGCTTGCGATGGTGATTGCTATCGGCCTCGTCGTTGACGATGCCATCGTTGTTGTTGAAAACGTGCACCGACACATCGAGGAGGGCAAATCGCCGATGCAGGCGGCGCTGACAGGCGCGCGGGAAGTGGCGTTGCCGGTGGTTGCGATGACGCTGACATTGGTGGCGGTTTACCTGCCTATCGGTTTTCTTGGCGGTCTGACCGGCGTTTTGTTCAGTGAGTTTGCCTTGACGCTTGCCGGAGCGGTCGTCGTTTCCGGCATCGTGGCGTTGGTGCTAAGCCCTATGATGTGCGCCTACCTGCTTAAGGACCACGATCATCAGGGCCGAATGGCGTCCTGGCTTGATCAACGCTTTGATCAGCTCAATGGCGTTTATGCGGGCTGGCTCAAACACTGCCTCAACAATCGAGGCGCGGTACTGGTATTTGCCGTGGCCATCTTTTTGAGCCTCCCGGTGTTTTATGTGTTGGCGCAGAAAGAGCTCGCGCCAGCGGAAGACAGTGGCAGCATCTTTGCCGTCGCAACCCCGCCGGACTACGGCAGCCTCGAGTACACCAACTATTTTCTTGATGAGATGGTTCAGGCCTGGAATACGATCGATGAGGTTTCACACTCCTGGCAGGTTAACGAACCCAATTCTGTATTTGGTGGCATCGAGCTCAAACCCTGGTCCGAGCGAGAGCGAACGTTGGAAGAGATTCGCCAGGAAGTGCAGGCAAAGTACGACAAGATCACCGGGCTTGAGATCTTCACCTTTGCAGGCGGCGGTCTACCTGGCGCGTCGTCAGGGCTGCCGGTTCAGTTCGTTGTATCAGGTAACGTCGGTTACGCCGAACTGGAAAGAGTCGCCGAAGAAGTGCTCGCAAGCGCGCGGCAATCCGGTCTGTTCGCCTTCGTGAGCAAAGATCTGCGCTTCTCTCGCCCTGAAGTGTCCGTTGCGATCGAGCGCGAACTCGCGGCTCGGCTTGGCATATCAATGGCGGACATCGGTGAGACGCTTCAGGTCATGTTGGGGGAGGCTGAGACGAACCGGTTCAGCATCGAAGGGCGTAGCTATAAGGTGATTCCGCAGGCGGATCGAGACTTTCGCCTGACGAAGGAATGGCTGGAGCGCTACTACGTACGAACCGGCGAGGGGAGTCTGGTGCCGCTGTCGACGGTGATTAACCTAAGCCAGACGGTAGAGCCGAATACGCTCAAACAATATCAGCAGCTCAACAGCGTGACGCTGCAAGGCCTGATGATGCCGCCCAATTCCCTGGGAGCCGGGCTCGACTTTCTTGAAGCCTCGTTGCAAACGGCGGCGCCTTCGGGTTACCGCGTGGGATACGAGGGAGAGTCGCGCCGCTTCATCGAAGAGAGCCAGGGCTTTTTGCTGCTTTTCGGTATGTCGCTGGTGTTTATCTACCTGGTGCTATCCGCGCAGTTCAACAGCTTTCGAGACCCGTTCATCGTGCTGGTCAGCGTGCCACTCTCGGTCTTTGGTGCGCTTGTGCCGCTCGCGATGGGAATTGCGACGCTCAATATTTATACCCAGGTTGGGTTGCTGACATTGATTGGCCTGATCAGCAAACATGGAATACTGATTGTCGATTTTGCGAACGCGGGCCTGAAGGCGGGCGTGAGTCGCAGCGAAGCGGTTTTAGAGGCTGCGCGCCTCAGGCTACGCCCGATTTTGATGACAACCTTTGCCACCGTCCTGGGTGTTTTGCCGTTGCTGGTCGCTTTTGGCGCCGGTGCGAATTCCCGTTTTGCGATCGGTCTTATGATTGCAGCGGGCATGCTGGTCGGTACGCTGTTTACGCTCTTTGTTCTGCCAACGTTTTATGTGCTGCTCGGCCGGGAGCATGGATCGGCCAGTCCATCGGCAATGTCTGATCCCCCGTTGCCAAACACTGATGCACCGGTGGGTGCTTGACCAGCTAATACGCCTTGCTTTGTTCCCTGGGGAGGGCTAACAGGATGATTGACTACGCTGCGATGCCGATTGAGGATGCCGCGCTCACCGGTATGGCGCTTGCGGTACATGCTGCCCAGCGGCCCCACGAGTTTGCCGTCGCTGATCAGCATGGCCGGTCCCTAAGCTGGGTCGAATTCAACGCAGAAATTAACAGGCTCGCTCGCTACTTCAGGTCGCTAGGTCTTGGCCGTGATGACGGGGTCGCGCTGTTGTGTCGCAACCGAGTCGAGTTTGTCGTTGTCTTTATGGCGGTGCTGCGTGCCGGCTTGCGGGGCACACCGATCAATTGGCATCTGACGCCGGAGGAAGTCGGTTACATCGTCGACAACTGCGACGCCAAGATCTTCGTTGCCGATTCGCTGTTTGCTGAGCAATGCACGTTTGTTGCCAGGGAATGCCAGACGCTGCAGGAACTGATCAGCATCGGTGGTGCGCTTGATGGCTTCGATGATCTTGCGGCTCTGATGGCAGAGCAATCGCCGGACAATCTGGAGCAGCCTCAACACGGCACGACGATGCTCTACACCTCGGGTACAACCGGGCACCCCAAAGGGGTCTATCGCAAAGACCAACCACCCGTCATGCCGGATACATCGCCGGACGCTTTTGATCGCGCCAGCGTCTCACTGTGTACCGGGCCGGCTTACCACGCCGCGCCGCTAGCGATCGATATCCTCGGGCCACTGGTTTCCGGTTGCGCGTTGGTCCTCATGGACAAGTGGGAGCCGCTACGTTGCCTGGAACTGATTCAGGAGCATCGCGTTACGCATTGCCACATGGTAGCTACGATGTTTCATCGATTGCTCCAGCTCGACGAGCCGGTGCGACAACAGTTCGATGTCACGAGCGTCCGCCGTCTCGTGCATGGGGCAGCGCCATGCCCCGTGCACGTCAAGCGCCAGATGATCGACTGGTTTGGCCCGGTTATATATGAGTACTACGCAGCCACTGAAGGCAGCAATGGCTTTCTGATTGACTCCCACGAGTGGCTGCGTAAGCCGGGTAGTGTGGGGCGGCCAGATCCGTCACTCGACAATCGTCTGTTCGATGATGACGGCGCAGATGTGCCTCAAGGGGAAGTCGGCACGTTATACATGCGCGCACCGACAGTTGGGCGCTTCGAGTACTACAAAGATGATGGCAAGACCCAGTCTTCCTACCGCGGTGACTATTTCACGCTTGGTGACATGGGCTATTTTGACGAAGACGGCTATTTCTTTCTTACGGGTCGAAGCGCGGAATTGATCATCTCCGGCGGCGTCAATATCTACCCTTCCGAAGTGGACGCCGCCGTCTTACAGCACCCGGCGGTTTCCGATGTCTGCAGCATTGGCGTGCCGAATGATGATTGGGGCGAAGAGGTAAAGTCTGTCGTGCAACTCAATGCGGGATATGCGCCGAGCGATGAGTTGGCGGCTGAACTGATCGGATTCACAGAAAACCTTCTGGCGCGCTTCAAGCGGCCGAAGAGCATCGACTTTGTCGACGATCTGCCGCGGCTACCGACAGGCAAGATTAAACGCCGAATCGTCCGTGAGCCCTATTGGGCTGGCCGTGATCGATCGATCTGATTTCGAGTTCTGAGGATTATCCCCTATGCCGTTTGCCAACATCAACGGAGCCAGGCTCTGGTACGAGGTCATGGGGGAGGGCGAGCCCGTTTTTCTGCACCACGGCTACACAGCATCGCGCGAAAACTGGCTCCCCGTTGCGCAGCGGCTCCGGGATCGCTACCAGGTGATTGTCATGGAGTGTCGTGGCGTGGGCGAAAGCGAAGATACGGCTGACGGTCACTCGCTCCATCAGTACAAAAACGACGTTCTAGGCATGGCTGACTTTCTCGGCTTGCAGCGCTTCACCTATGCAGGCCACAGCATGGGCGGCGGTATTGGCTATCTGCTTGCAACAGACCACGCTGAGCGACTGAACAAGTTGATTCTGATGGCGCCCATTCCCAGCGGCGGCATTCCCGGCAATCCGGACTTCGCTCGCGTTGACGAGATCTTGAGCATGCGGGCGACGGACGGAGAGGCTCGTTTTCGGGCAGAGCAAATTGCCCAACGTTTCCGGCTGGACGCAGAGACCGATGAGTGGGTTGAAACCCGAGTTCGGCAGCGTTTGCGCGCGAGCGATGAGCACGTTCGTGGTGGTTTGCAATCCATGTATGACCTGAACGTCAGCGACAAGCTGGCAACTATGACGGTACCAACGCTGATGCTGGCGGGCTCGGTGGACGAGCTGCTAAGGGCAAATCTGGCTGACTTCGAGCGTCTGCCCAACGCCATACTCCACGTCTTCTCACGCGCAGGTCATGACGTTGCGATCCACGAACCAGCTGGTGTTAGTGACGCGATCGATCAGTTTCTTATCCATGGGGTGATCACGTCAGCCGATCTGAACAAACCTTCGCGTTTCCCAACTCCGAATCAAACGCCCCACGACTAACGTCGATTCCCTTAGACTGCCCCGATGCTTAGTGGAAAGAATGGCTATGAGTGATACAGGCGATGCGAGCAGCAGGCCGGGCGGCTTTCTAAGCTGGGTTGAGCGCTCGGGCAACCGGTTGCCTGACCCGGTATTTTTGTTTCTGTATCTGATCCTTGGCTTGATCGGCGTGTCCCTGATTTGTGTTGGTCTCGGCGTTTCAGCAGAACATCCAACTCAGATTGGCGAAGATGGATTGCCGGTTGTGGTGCAGGCTGTAAGCCTGTTATCCGCCGCAAATATCGAGCGGCTTTGGGTAGAGATGCCGCAGACTTTCACGCACTTCCACCCCCTCGGTTATGTGCTGGTCGTGATGCTCGGCGCCGGTGTCGCCGAGCGCTCCGGGCTGTTCTCCGCCGCCATTCGGTCGGCGATGCGCAATGCGCCGACCGCATTGCTCACGCCCGTTGTGGCTCTGGTCGCCATGCTTGCGAACCACGCCGCCGACGCGGGCTACGTAGTACTCATTCCGCTTGCCGCAATTGTCTATGCGAGCGCGGGTCGGCATCCGCTTGCCGGTGTTGCGGCGTCTTTCGCCGGCCTTTCAGGGGGCTTTTCGGCGAACCTCACGCCAGGGCAACTCGATGCTCTGCTGTTCGGCATCACAGAGTCTGCGGTTGAGGCGTCCGCGCTTGATCCCACGTTCGCGGCCAACATCGCGGGTAACTGGTGGTTCATCGCCGCGCTATTGATGTTGTACTTGCCGGTTGTCTGGTATGTCACCGACCGCATCATCGAGCCGAGGCTTGGCAAGTGGGTGCCTGGTCCAGATCACGCGAGCCAGTTCGATAGCGCCGACAACGCGGGACTTTCTGCGGAGCAGCGTCGCGGCCTGAAACGAGCCGGTTATGCGGTGCTGGGTGTTTGTGTCGCCTGGCTACTCATGACGTTTGGCCCGGGTACGCCGCTGCTGCTCGACGGAGCAGGAACAGAAGACATGGCGTGGTACGAACGCGCCAACCCGTTTTTCAGATCCCTCGTTGCTGCCTTCATGATTCTGTTTCTCGCTGCTGGCTGGGCCTATGGCAGCGCCGCGGGTTCCATCGGCAACCACCGTGATCTCGTCGATATGATGACCGAGTCCATGAAGGACATGGGCTACTACCTGGTACTGGCCTTTGCGGCTGCGCACTTCGTCGCGATGTTCAGCTGGTCAAACCTGGGTTTCATATCGGCGGTGCATGGCGCCTCGGCGATTGAGCAAAGCGGACTGCCGCTGACTCTGGTGCTCGGACTTATCGTGTTGTTCTCAGGGTTATTGAATCTGTTCGTCGGCTCGGCGAGTGCAAAGTGGGCGCTTCTGGCGCCGGTATTGGTGCCGATGTTGATGCTGTTGGGCATCAGCCCAGAGGGTGCGACCGCGGCCTATCGTGTTGGCGACAGCGCAACCAATATGATCACGCCACTCATGGTCTATTTTCCGCTGGTATTGATCTTTGCCCAACGCTGGCAGCCGGATTTCGGCCTCGGCAGCCTCACCGCGATGATGATTCCGTATGCCTTGTGGATGTTGGTCGCGGGTACGGGGCTGATGATGATCTGGATATTCTTTGGCATCGATCTGGGGCCGGGCGCGCCGGTCGGCTACGCCTTGCCCTAGTGCCATGAATGCCCTTTCTCCGAGCTCATAAGCGGCTTTAGCGCTCGGGCTATTGGACGTCGCCGCTGTTCTTAAGCCGTTAACACCCACTATCTAACTGAGCCCGTGCCCCTGCCGGGACAACGTTCCCGTTGTCTTGGCCCCTCTTGCTGCAAGCGGTTTGGCCTTATCAATCTGCAGGGTTTCGCCTTCGCGCTCACAAGCCTTCGACGTCTTCGTTTCCAATTCGCACGCCCGCCACCGTAGTTCTCTCCCAGCGGCGATAACCACGGCGACGTGCCCACAATGGTTGACTTTCTATAAAATGGGAATATATTCCCAATTATGGATGTGGGAAAAAACTCCCATCCTTTGGTGAAAGCGATACACTTCAAGGATCAGCTATGAAATGCACAAATCTCCAACTTCTAATATTTTTCCTCGGCCTGGGGCTTGCTGGCTGTGGTGGCGGCGGAGGTGGCGGCTCGTCAACTCCTGCGACTGGCGGCAGCCCGCCGCCGAGCACCGGTGGCGGTGGTAGCAATCCACCGCCCGCAAACCCTGATCCTGGTACCGGCCTTGCCAGGGGTTCAATTACGGGTTTCGGTAGCGTCTACATTAATGGCAAACGTTTTGATACCGACAACGCTGAGTTCATTGTCGACGGTAGGGCTGCCACCCAGGATGACCTGTCGGTCGGCATGATCGTCAACGTGTCTGGGAACCTTGATGATGGCGTCGCGTCGGTCGTTCGTTTTGATGAGGACGTCAAAGGTCCAGTCGACGATATTGGTACAGACCGCCTGACCGTGTTTGGACAGACTGTGCTGATTGGCGCCACGACGGTTTTCGACGACAACCTGTCATTGGCTTCTCTCCAGGTTGGTGACGTCCTGGAAGTGAGTGGCCTCAGGGATGCTGCAGATAATCTGGTCGCGTCCTTCCTTGAGCGCAAGACAAATGCGGTGGACAAATACGAAGTAACCGGCTTTGTCCGAGATTTGGATACCAACGCGAATACGTTTCGCATAGATGGCTTGGTCGTAGACTACTCCTCGGCGATCTTGGATGACCTGCCAGGTGGCCTGAGTAATGGTGCTTTGGTAGAAGTAGAAGACGAGCAGCTGGTGTACAGCCCTGGCGCGTTTTCGGTTCTCGCCAGCAAAGTCGAAGGTAAGAGTCTGACCGCCGTTCGCGATGACGATGACGAATCCGGTAGTGATAGTTCTGGCGACGACAACTCTAGCGGTAGCGGTGACGTCACTTCCGGTTCTCGGATCGAAATCGAAGGCTTGATTACTGAACTGCTTGGTGGTGACGGCTTCCGACTGGGTGGCATCGAAGTTCGCTTCAGTTCCAGCACGATTTTCGAATATTCCGAATCTGGTGCACTGCAAGTGGGCGTGAAGGTGGAAGTCTATGGCGTGCTGGACGATTCAGGGGTACTTCAGGCGACCAAGATCGAGTTCTCCAATAACGAATCCAGGGTTGCTGGAACTATTGCAGGAATTGATCTGGATGCTCAAACGCTCAACGTATTTGGCGTGACGGTCGATGTCAGTTCCGGGGCACCGATTGAGAACGATACCGATGACGGTCGTGGCGACAGTGATGACAGGTTAGCGCTTAGCGATCTGCTCGTCGGGGACTTTGTCGAAGTGGAAGGTCGTGCGAATGGCAACACGATTCTCGCTGGAGAAATTGAAGTTGACGAGCTTGATCGTACGGAGTTGCGCGGTCGCGTCGAAAACGTCGACGGTGTGGCTCGAAGCCTGACGATACTTGGTATCGATATCGTTACCGATGGGCGTACTCAGTATGAGGGTTTCAACGATGAGATCCTCACGGCGGAAGAGTTCTTCACGCGCCTCGCCAGTGACCAAACCGTGGTGGAAGCCCAGTGGGATGACGCGGTGACAGATCCGATGGTCGCTGTGCACGAATTGAGCCTGGAGGACTAGACGGATGCTGCGCGGAGCTATTGATGATTGCTGAACAACATCTGCTCCGCGCAGCGCGCCGAATTCTCCTGCCGTTGGTGCGCATTATGCTGCGAAACGGTATCGCCTCCGATGCGTTCACGGAACTGGTGCGTAAAGCCTATGTCGATGTCGCAGACGATGAGTTCGGCATCCCAGGAAAGAAGCAGACAGTCTCACGCATCTCTGTGATAACCGGCCTGAACCGCAAAGAAGTTGCCCGCCTTCGAGGCATGGACCCTGTGGATGGAGGCGACGAGCGTTGGCGTAACCGGGCAGCGACGGTGCTGGGTGCCTGGGAACTGGATCCGGCGTTTCTCGATCGAAAAGGTGATCCGCTTGAGCTGAAGTTTGCCGGCGCATCGCCAAGCTTCTCTGACCTCGTCAAAAAACATAGCGGCGATATGCAACCCAGGGCAGTGCTCGATGAACTGATCAGGGTGGGTTCGGTGGAATCGGTTGAGGGCGAGCGCTTCCGCATGTCGAGGCGCGGTTACGAACCGTCGGGTGACCCGGAAGCAATGATAGATATTCTCGGTGTTGATGCGGCGGAGTTCATTGAGACGATTGATTTCAATGTTCAGAACAACCCGGATGAGTCGTTAATGCAGGGCAAAGTGCTCTACAACAATGTTCCGGTTGAGCACGAACGGGCGTTTTTGGATTTTTCGCGGCGCCAGGGTCGCAAGCTGATTGACGAGTTGAATCATTGGCTTTCTGAGCGAGATCTACCTAAAGACAGTCCAGAGTCGCAGCCCCGCCGAACCTTGGGTGTTGGGATATTCCAGATAAATAAGCCGTCGCCGTTTGGCCCCGAAGCCACCGGTGACCGCAAGGCCGAGGAGGCCGAATGATGTTTTCTAGCGGACGCGTAATCACATTACTCGTATTGACCCTGCTGCTCTCAGCCTGCGGCGGAGGTGGCGGCGGAAGCAGCGCGCCTGCAGTGGCTCCTGGTGGTGGTTCGAGTGGAGGCGGGACTGGCGGTTCGGGCGGTGGTGGTTCTGGCGGCGGCAGCGGTGGTGGCACACAACCATCCGTCGAGATCGAGGGCGGGGTCAGTGGAACCGGACTCAATGTCGGACCCGTGCAGGGGTTCAGCAGCGTAATCGTCAACGGTCTGGCCATGGACGTGAGTAATGCCACCATTCGCGTCGAAGGCGCCATTGCAGACCAGAGTGCGCTCCGTGAGGGTCAGGGCGTACTTGTCGTCGGCGATCTCCAGTCTCTTGAGGCGGTAGAGCTTCGCTATCGCGCCCAGATTCGAGGCCCGGTCACCGACCTTGCGGTTATCGATCCGTTGATCGGCACCGCTGATCTGACCGTGTTCGGACAGCCTGTTCGCCTGAACGCGGCAACACTTTATTACCAGACTCAGTTTGGGCTGGTGCAGACCGGTGATGTCCTGGAGGTGAGTGGCAGCGTTAACAATGCCGGCGTGCTGGCCGCGAGCTATGTCGAGATCATCGATAATCCGAGCGAGTACAAAGTTGTCGGCCCGATCGACATGCTCACGAGCTCCACTCTGACGATGGGGGGATTGGCTGTGGACTTCAGTTCCGCAACGCTGAACAACTTCAACGGCAATGCGATCTCCTCCACTGACGTCGTCGAGGCCCGGGGGGCAGTAGGGGGCTTTACTGCTCCCGATCAGTTCAATGCCGAAGTGATCGAGCGTATCCCGCAGGTACAGGTGAATGATGGCGCGGATGTGGAAATTGAGGGTTTCGTCACCAGCACCGGCGGCGCCAGTGATTTCGTACTGGCCGGGCAGCCTGTCGCCGTAACGCCGTCTACAGTCTATGAGCTAGGCGCGGAAGATGACGTCAGCGTGGACGACAAGGTCGTAGTTGCTGGCCAGGTCAACTCGTCGGGGATTCTGGTCGCCACCAGGATCACTTTCAGACCATTGCAGGCAGTGCGAGTTGAAGGACCGATCGAGGCGATCGATCTAACAGATTCGACCGTGCAGAGTCTTGGGCTTACGTTTGCGGTTCGTGGTACGACGGTCCTTGAGGACGATAGCAGCTTGGGGATTGATCCCCTGGTATTAGCTGATCTCATGATCGGAGATTTCGTAGAGGCTCGCGGATTTCTCGAAGGCCAGCAGGTGGTCGCGGCTGAGCTGGAGAGAGACGATTCGGACCCTCGCTCAAGACTCAGGGGGCCGATCACTGCGTTGAACTCGGGCTCCAGTACTCTGAGTTTGTTGGATGTCCCCATCGTGACTTCTAGCAGTACGCAATATGAGGATGACGACGACAACGTGCTGTCCCAGGCGGAGTTTTTTGCGCTGCTTGATACCGGCATCTTCGTCGAAGCCAGATGGGACAACTTCGTCACGACCGGTGAACCCGTCGATCAATTGTCCCTGGAGGATGATGACTAGCCTGTTGCTGCTCGCGGTAATGGATTGGCTTATGCTCAAGTCCGAGAATGCATTCCAACTTTTATACAGGTGTGTATAGTTCTATAGTGTTTTCGCGCGAACCGACATCGACGAGGAGAGGGACATGGCAGACGTAGTGAATCTTGACCAGTGGCCGGATCAACAGACCCGAGGCCACACCATTCCAGGTAATCGATATACCTCCCGCGAGTTCTTCGAGCAGGAATGGGAAGGCATGTGGACCAAGGTTTGGCTCTTGCTCGGCCGCGAGGCGCAGTTGCCCAACCCTGGCGATTGGCAGATGGAGCCGGTCGGTCGGGAAGAGATACTGATGGTTCGGCAGAAGGACGGTGGCATAAAGGCGTTCTTCAATGTTTGCCAGCACCGCGGTAACCCACTGGTTAGCGAGACCCGTGGTCACGTTCGCAGCCGCTTTGTCTGCAAGTACCACAGTTGGGCGTTCACACCAGATGGCGAACTCAACTTCGCACCGGACAAGGACGATTTTCCGGAGGGCAATCCCTGCGGCAAGGTTCGCCTGGTTGAGCTGGCCTGTGAAACGTTCGCTGGCTTCATCTGGGTCAACATGGATCCCGAAGCGCAGCCTCTGAAGCAATTCCTCGGCCCCATCTGGGATGAGTGGGAAGCGCGAGAAGTGCACACCTGGAAGCGAACCATGGCGAATACCATGTGGCTGCCGTGTAACTGGAAGGTTGTGCTGGACAACTTCAACGAGTCCTACCACGTACCAACGGTGCACATGGGCGCGACGCCAAGCACCGATCGCAAAGCGGTACGCGGCAACATCAACACCTACTACAAAGAAACGCGCTTCGATCTGGCGGACGAAGGCCATAACCGCATGGTAATGAAGGGTGGCTACAGCACCGGCCAGACCGACAAAGAAGGCAACATTCTAGAGCCGCTGGCGGGCCTGCTTGAGTACTGGGGGCTGGACCCTGCGGAATTCAAAGGCCGCCCGGAAGATACGCGCGAGGCGCTGCAGGAAGCCAAGCGTAAGCGTGGCCCTGAGATGGGTTACAGCCATTACAGCAACGTGCCGGCGGAACAGCTCACGGATGCCTTTCATTACACGTTGTTCCCGAATTTTGCGGTGTCGTTGTGGTCTGATGGCTTTCACTTTCTGCGTGCGCGGCCGCATCCGGATGATCCGGAGCAGTGTCTGTTCGATAACTGGTGGTATTCGAGCCCGGCGTCCATCGGCGCGCCGAATTCCAACCGTCCGCTCAGCGGTGATCTGGAGAACGCCAACCCCGAAACGGGCGAGGTGGACGTCAATGTGCTGACGTATCCGGAAGACTCGATTGGCCCGGCGATTGAAGAAGACGTTGCGGTGTTTGTTACGCAGCAACGGGGCTTCCGCTCGCGAGGCTTTAAAGGGGTTTACCTGTCGAATCAGGAGAAGCGCATTCGCCGCTACCACGAGTTGATAGACGACTACATTGATGGGCGGCTGCCGAAGTAGGAGACCTGGCGGAGTCAGATTGCCGCGCCACCTCGAACACCCGTCGTCGCGAGCATAGCGAAGCGATCTCTTCTCGAGCTTGGCCGGTGTAGTTCGCTTCAGGAGATTGCCGCGCCCCCTTTGAGTAACTGGCTGAGCCAGTTGCTCTTCGGAGACTCGCAATGACGGACTATTTGGCGTCCGTCCGAAAGTAGGGAGTCTTTGGAAGGGAGATTGCCGCGCGACCTCGAGCTTCCGTCTTCGCGAGCATAGCGACGCGATCTGTTCTCAATCTTCATCTGGGTAGCTCGCTTCAGGAGGTTGCCGCGCCCCCTATGAGCAACTGGCTGGGCCAGTTGCTCTTCGGCGACTCGCAATGACGGACTATTTGGCGTCCGTCCGAAAGTAGGGAGTCTTTGGAAGGGAGATTGCCGCGCGACCTCGAACTTCCGTCTTCGCGAGCATAGCGACGCGATCTCTTCTCGAGCTTGGCCGGTGTAGTTCGCTTCAGGAGATTGCCGCGCCCCCTTTGAGTAACTGGCTGAGCCAGTCGCTCGTCAGTGGCTCGCAATGACGGGGAACAGATGTCAGCGACGCGATCTCCTCCAGTCTTGGGCTATGCTGGCGGCTGTCCAACCGTCGGGTCTGCCCATGGATCGCCAAGTCACGTTGTCGAGTGCTTCTGAATTCGACGTCAAGCTCGCCAACGAATTGCTGTCCGAGCACTTCGGCCAACGAATCTCATCGGTAAATACGGCACCACTCGGCGAAGGCGTGGGCCTCATGTCCGCTATCGCGAGGGCTTGGCTTACCTTGGCAGACGGTAGCGAGCGTTCTGTCGTGTTCAAGTACGTCGCGCAGACTGACAACGCCTCGATTGCAAAAGGGCTCAACTACTACTCAAACGAGCTGAACTTCTATCGGCATCTGGCCAATGATTGCCCAATACCCATTCCAAGGGCGATCTATGCCTACATCGAGCCAGAGACCCAGGAGTTTCTTCTCATCCTGGAAGACATCACCGATGTGCCTCCCGGCGATCAGCTGCAAGGCTGTGATCGAGCGCTGATGTCTCGCGCGTTCCAGCGCGCCGGGGAATTACATGGCCGCTACTGGGGTAGGACCGAAGAGCACTCCTGGCTCAACTACCACAACACAGATGAGTTGAATCTGTTTCGCCGCGACGTGATTTACCAGCCTGGAGTCGTGCCGACCCTCGAACGATTCGGCAGTCTTTTTGCTGGCAACCTCGAAAGCACCGTTGTGCGTATTGGTGAGCAATTCGTTGAAGTTTTCGAACGCGCCATGTCTGGCGCGCAAACCTTTATCCACGGTGACTATCGCATCGACAACATGTTGCTGCCAGAGATTGATGGGCAGACGGACATCATCACCGTCGACTGGCAGAACAGCGGCGGCGGCAAAGGTCCCCACGATATTGCTTACTTCAGTTCGCAAAGCTGTGGGCCTGAACTGCGCGGTGAGGCTGAAATTGCGGAACTGCGCGTTTATCACGACACGCTTATTGGCGCGGGTGTTCGTGGCTACAGCTTTGATGAGTGTTTGCGCGACTATCGTCTGAATCTGATGGCGACGATGATCACGCCGGTCGCGGTCTGCGGAACCCTGGATCAGGGTAACGAGCGTGGCGTCGAGTTGGGCCGCACGATGCTGGAACGCTCGCTGTCCGCGCTCCAAAGCATGGAGTGCGATCAGCTATTGCGAGAACTCTTTTAGGTAGCTAGCTTTGCTTGGGTTTGTATTGATAGCTGCGCTGGGTACGGCCTCCGGCGATCAGATGATGTTCGCCGGTTATCCAGCCACCTGCATCAGAGCAAAGTAGCAGCACCATCGCCGCGATGTCGTCGGGAGTGCCCGTGCGCCCCAGAGGAATAGTGCGCGCGAGCTCGTCGAGCTTGTCCTCGATGCCGAGGACGGCACGGTATGCTTCGGTAACGACAGGCCCCGGCGACACACAGTTCACCCGGATGCCCTGTTCTGCGAGTTCCAGCGCGAGCGTCTGAGTAAGATTGATCAGCCCTGCTTTTGCTGCTGCGTAGGGGCCCGTGAACGGTGAGCCGCGAGTGCCGGCACCTGATGTGATGTTGACGATGGCGCCACCATTCGGCATTCGCTTCGCCGCGGCTTTGCAGCCTTGAAAGGCCGACGTCAGGTTGAGCTCCAACTGCGAGCGGAACGTCTCATCCGGTGTGTCGATCAGTGCGTGTACATCTTTCTCATCTGAGCCACCGACGTTGTTAACCCAGATGTCGAGCCGGCCGAACGCGTCTATCGCCCCGTCTGCGACAGTCTCGGAAAAATCTCTTATGTCGCCCTCAACGATGAGAGCGTCAGTGCCTCGCTCGCGAATGCCTGCGGCAGTTTCTTCGAGATCAGTGAGACGCCGGGCGTTGAGCACCACGCGTGCGCCCGCGTCGGCCAGCGCCCAGGCGATGCCACGGCCAATACCCTGGCCGGAGCCGGTGACAACGGCTACCTGATTGTCGAGACGGAACTGATCGAGCAAACTCATTGGCTGAGTATATAGGGGTATGCGCCGCGCAGACGATCTAAGCGATGCTGCGTTTAACGACTAGTGGGAGAGTGATATGAATGATCGCAATGATGAGCTTATGCACTCGGTTGGTAACGATCCGGCCTGGAGCGAGAGCTACTACTTCAATTTTGTGGATCCGACAACGAAGCTCGCGATGTTCACGCGCATGGGCTTTCGCCCGGGCAGTGGCTGGGCGGACGGCCTGCATGCGGTCTATCTGCCCGGTAAGCGCCTCGCGTTCACCTATGGCCGGCGGGACATACAAACAGACCTCTCAGCCTACGATGGAGATCTGCAGGCCGGCGACCTGAGCATTGAGTGTGTCGAGCCTCACAAGCAATGGCGCGTGCGCTACGACGGGCCGGCGCAGGACATCGCTGATGGAGAGATACTCCTGGCTCGCCGGAAAGAGCGGCCAGAGGGATGGTATGCGCCTTCACAGCTCACGATGGACCTGACGTTCGATTGCCTGACCGAGCCGCACTACGCCGCATCGGGGGAACGTGGACACTTTGAGCAAAGCGGCCGCGTGCATGGCTCGATTCGTTTAGGAGACGAGACCTGGAGCGTGGACGGCTACGGCGTACGGGATAAGTCCTGGGGTCCGAGAGATTGGGGGGCTGGACAGCGTGAGGAGATGCCGGCAACGACGACAGCGGCGGATCGAAGTACTGGACCAGAGCCGTTCGTAAACTGGTTCTCCATGAACTTCGGAGCGGACATTGCGCTAGGTGGTTCTTGTTTTCGGCACCGAGATGGCGTGATGCGCGGCGAGGGCTGGATGCAGCGAGACGGCCGTTCCTTTGCGCTTGAGGATGTTGTCATTGAAACGACGTACAAGCCCGGTTCGATTGTGCACAAAGACGTCCGCCTCACGGGACGAACATCGGATGGGGAGGCGTTCGCAATTGATGGCTCGGTGTGGAGCGTGTGCCCAACCAAGATTCCGATGCCCGGCGGCGCGACCTTCGTGAATGAGGGGCTTGCAGAGTTTCGCTGGGATGATCGCATTGGCTACGGCATTGCAGAGCATTGGCATGCGGTGACGCTGTAGAACCTACTTGCGTGGTTGCTGGGTCTCACTTGCCGCGGATCTTTCTCACGATTCGGGTTGAGCGCTCTGCGTCGACAGGATAAAGCGCTCGAGAATCGCGAACGCGATATCAGGCTTGTCTCGCCAGGGACCGTGCCCGGTGTCCGGTATCACCTCGAACGTCACATCTGCGGACGTCATGCGATCGACGATATCGATTGAATCCTGCAATGGCGTCACGGGGTCCTGGTCGCCGGTTAGCACGAGTGTCGGCGCGGTAATAGCGCCAAGGCGTTCCCGAAGATCCATCGTATGCCAGGTACCGTCAAGCGAATGAAAGGCCATGGCGAGCGTCGGCCGAAAGATCACAGTGTCTCTCGGCGGTTGTGGTGTGGTGTTGTAGAGCGACATGCACTTGTCGACAAATGCCCGGGTGCTTTCTGCGTCAACGCCTATCGTAAGAAACCTTCTTGCAGCAGCCTCTGCGTCTGCTCCTCCGAGCCGTTTGAATTCGGCGATGGATCTCTCTACGTCAAGCTTCGCCTGAGTACTCGCCAGAACCAGTCCGCTTGCATGGGTAGGGTGTCGGATACCGTATTCCATGGCGATGAAACCACCGCCGGACAAGCCGAGGACAATCGGCTTTTCGATATCCAGCAAGCGACAGAACTCGACAAGGTCATCCGCCCAGCGTTCGAGACTGAAAACGCCATCGGGTGGATCATCGGATCGGCCGGCGCCTGCGATGTCCAGGTAGATTATGCGGCAGGCATCGCGCAAGGCTGAGAGAGCGGGTTTGAACACCGAGTGATCAGAGTTTCCGGGAGCCCCATGAAGCAGGATCAGCGTTGGCAGGCGCCGAAGCTTTTTGCCCTCCAGGACGAACTCCGGACCTTCGATATCAAAAAACAGGTGCTTGTCGCCAACCAGAATTTTCATGAACTACCTCGTGCTTATGGCGCCTGTGAGGGGCTCATAGTAACCGTTACACCTAACGAGATTTCCAGCGTTCTGGAAATCGCGGATAGTGTTTCGAGTAGCTTAAAGCCTGTACAGTCTCACTTAGAAACAGGGGGGTGATTTTGACTAAGACAGTGATTCGCGGCGGCTCGATTCTTGATCCGCACAGCATGGATATCGCAGCCAACGAGGTGTTGGTCATCGAAGACGGAATTGTCTCTGGATCAAGCGATGCATCTGCAGCTGATGTAGAGCTCGATGCAGATGGTCAGTTCCTGATGCCGGGATTCATTGACGCTCACGTTCACTTTCGCCTGGCAACGTTGAACTTCGCTCAGTTATCACAGTGGAGCGAAGTCCAGTTTGGCATCGCGATGGCGAAGCTGAGCCAGGAAACGCTCGCTCGTGGCTTCACCACCGTTCGTGATTTAGGTGGTGACGTCGTCGGCTTAAAGCGCGCGATCCGAACGGGCATGGCAGCCGGGCCAGAGATTGTTCAGGCCAATCTGATGATCACTCAGACCGGTGGCCACGGTGATGTGGAATCGGGTGTGCTTCCGGTGCCCGATTGCGCCTGCCAGATGCGGCACAGCGCTTTCGGCATCGTCGCCGATGGACCGGATGCGGTGCGCAAGGCAGCGCGGCATGTACTCAGGGCCGGGGCGGATTTTCTAAAGATACATGTGTCCGGTGGGGTTGCTACTCCGATGGATCCTTTGGACTGCACTCAATATACCGCCGGGGAAATTCAAGCAGCGGTAGCTGAGGCCAGGAACAGAAAGACCTACGTGGCGGCACACGCCTACACGCCAGAAGCGATTCAGTTGGCGGTTCGTAACGGCGTGAAGTGTATAGAACACGGTAACCTGCTGGATAAAGAAACGGCGGAGTTGATGCTGGAACACGATGTCTGGTTGGTGCCCACCTTGGTCACTTACATGGGCATGGCTTCCGAAGGTCGCAAGCTGGGATTCCCCGAGCGCAACCTTGTCAAGAATGAAGCGGTGCTGGCCTCAGGTATTGAATCGCTCGCTATTGCCGACGACGTTGGCGTCAAGATGGGTTGGGGTACTGACTTGATTGGCGAGATTCAATCTATGCAGAGACAAGAGTTTGCCGTTCGATCCAAGGCGCAGTCTGCGCAGTCCATTCTGCATGCGATGTACGTGATGAACCCGATCATTTTGCGCAAGGCTGATTCGATCGGTCGGCTGGCCCCTGGAATGGCCGGAGACGTTGTCATCACAACAGTGAATCCACTGGAGGACATCGCTGGCCTCGCTCGTGATGATGCGGTCACGCAAGTCGTCAAACGAGGGGTACCCATTCATTAACCCTCAGATTGTCATTGAGACCACTGCTGGCGAGATCGTTGTTGAGCTGAACACAGATAAAGCGCCACTCACATCGGCATTCTTTATGGATCTGGTTGCGCGCGATCACTATCGCGGTGGAGCTATTTATCGCGGGACCCAGTTAAGTATCGAGCAGGGGCCGTTTCTGCTCCAGGGTGGCTCGGCGCTACCCTATCTGCAAGACGCAAGCGTGGGTTCGAATGCGCCGATGCTTGATCACATCGAAACCACCGGTGTAACGGGCATTCGGCACCGTCGGGGAACGTTGTCTCTTGCTCGTGACCTCAATCGTACCGGCCATGCATTAACCGAGTTTTTCATTTGCCTTGGCGACTTCCCGACGCTTGATGAGGGCGGAAGAAATCTATTGGACGAGCAAGGGTTTCCCGCGTTCGGTAAGGTTGTCTCTGCGTTAGAGATTCTGGACGAAATCTCTACTCAGGAAACCAAGGGTTATACCCATTTGCCGCTGCTCGAAGGTCAGATGCTCACAACCCCGATCAGTGTCGAGCAGATTCGCATTTTGAGCTAAGCCTGTTCTTGCGCGTCGTCACTTCGATGCCAGTTGGTTCCGGTGCGTCGATGGCAACGTCGTATCTCGACTTTCACTGGATGCAACCGTAGTGAGCTGACGAAACAAGCCTGACAAACTTGTGTCGCACGGAACCCGGGCGAAGCTCCGCGGTTAAATCTGGCTGTTGCCATTGCTTCATGCGCTCGGCAATCTGCTCGTCGGTCAGATCGACATCCAACCTGCGCTGGTGCGGGTTGATTATGATGGTGTCGCCATCGCGAACGGCTGCCAGTGGGCCACCGCGTGCGGCTTCTGGTGATATGTGGCCGATGAGAATGCCGTGTGAGACACCAGAGAAGCGGCCGTCGGTAATGAGCGCAACATCAGCGCCCAGTCCGCGGCCTTGAAGCTGAATGGTCAGCATCACCATTTCCGGCATGCCCGGGCCGCCCACGGGCCCAACGTTGCGAACGACAACAACGTCGCCTGCCTTAATTATGTCCCCTCGGATCGCCGCCATCGCGTCGGCTTCACTGTCGAACACTCTTGCCGTGCCACGAAATTCGCCACGTTCGAGGGTTTTGCCGCCGAGTTTCAACACGCAGGATTCCGGGGCGAGATTGCCCTTCAATACGCTGATGTGATTGTTCGCTGATGCGACGGGGCTCGCGACCGGAAAGATTACATCCTGCTGGCCGAGCTGATCGAGGGTCGGAACGCTGGTCAGATTTTCAGCCAGTGTCTTGCCGGTCACCGTCATGACATCGCCGTGCAGTAGGCCGTTGTCGAGCAGCTCTTTCATTACCACTGGAACACCGCCTAGCTGGTGCAGCGTTACCATCGCATACGGACCGTGTGGCTGAAGGTTGGCAATGATTGGAGTTTTTTCTGCAATACGCTGAATGTCGTCGATTGTGAGGTCGACGCCAGCGTCTCGAGCGATGGCCAGTAGATGCAGATACAGGTTGGTGGAGCCGCCCATGGCGTAGGCCGTGACGATAGCGTTCTCGAAAGCCTTGCGAACCATAATGTCGCGGGGCCGAATGTCCGCCTCTATCAGGTTCTTCAGCGCCAGCACCGAAGCCCGAACGTAGGAAACGACATCCTCGTGAATGCCGGACGCGGCTGTATAGTCGGCGGGAAGCGATGCCCCTCCGGGCAGCATCATGCCCATCGCTTCGGTGATGCTGCTCATCGTATTGGCAGTAAACATCGCGCCACACGTGCCGCTACCAGGCATCACTGCCTGCTCAACGGCGATGAGATCACTCGATGAAATTCGGCCCGCTTCGTTGGCGGCGCGTGCCTCGGCCCAATCCATCACGGTCAGGTTGTTACCTTTCTTCGACCACGGCTCAATACCAACAGAGCCCGGTGAACTCGTACCCGGGTATATCACCAGGCCAAAGGCGTTTGTCCGCGCAAGAGGCATCATCGCCGCGGCACCGACTTTGTCACAGCCGGAGATCATGAGCATCGCGCTGCCGTGATGGGTGTTGTGGCCCAGCTCGATGCAGTCAGCAATCAAGTCCCTTGAGACGAGTGAATAACCGGATGCGGGTGTGCCTTGGGTCAGGGCATCGGAGACCGCCGGTGCGCCGACTACCAGGCCCTGAGCGTTGTTTTCGGCCAATACCTCAATGAGTAGGTCTGTGATTTCCCGGACGCGATTGTTGCAGCGATGGGCGTTGGTGTATGCGCTGCCTATGGTAACCACGGCATCGAGCTCCGCGGTTTTGGCCGGATCGAAACCAGCCGCGCGCATCTCTACCGTCGCGTTTTTCCAGAACCGACTTGGGTCCTTAGTCATGCGTGTTCTCCGGAGCCTTGTTGCTGGACGAGCACAGAAGGTTGACTGGCTGGGCCGTTAGTAACCAACGTTTTTCTTGTTCGTATCCGCTTGGGTATCGCCTTGAACCGTGCGCAGAGCCTGGCTCATACCGGTGCGAGCGAAGCTGATGTCTGTGCCGATGGAGGCGAAATCGAAGCCTTCAGCCAGGCTTTTTGCTGCTAATGCCGGGGTGTAGCCGAACATGCCCGCAGCACATTGGTTCGACTCGCAAGCAGTCAATATGGCCGCGGTGGCGTCACGAAATTTGGGGTTGTCGAAGTCCCCAGGAGTTAGGCCGAGCCCGTAGCACAAATCCATAGGGCCGACGAAGAGCGCATCTACGCCGTCGACGCCAGCAATAGAGTCAACGTTTGCCAGGCCGTCCGTGGTCTCGATCATTGCGATACAGGCGATCTCGTTGTTGGCGCTCTCAAGGTAGTCGAAACCCTCGAGCATTGAGTCGCGCATAGGGCCGCAGGAGCGCAGACCGTCGGGAGGGTAGCGACAGGCAGTAGCGGCCTGGTGCGCCTCCTCGGCTGTGTTGACCATCGGCACGATGACGCCGTGCGCGCCCACATCTAAAGCTTTGCCGATCTGTTCAGGCTGGTTTGCCGCGACGCGAACTAACGGTGTTATCGGTAGGCCGCACACGGCCGGCAGGAGGTGTGTGAGAGCGGAGTAGTCCATCAATCCGTGTTGCAGATCGAAGCAGATCCAGTCCGCTCCTGAGCGCCCGAGGAGCTCCGCCAGATGAATGTCTGGCAGGTTTGACCAGATCCCCGTGGACTTCTGTTTTGCGCGCCATTGCGCGAGTGCAGTGTTTTTCATTCTTGGTCTTCTCCTCTATCGGACCGAGCCTCAGGTGAAAGCTATCTCAACGTTACCCATATTGTTGTCGAAGCGCGCGATGATGCGATCACCGGCACTTACCGGTAGCGCGCGCACAAATGAGCCTGACAGAATCACGTCGCCGGGCTCGAATGCCACGCCGAACTCGCTCATCTTGTTAGCCAGCCACGTCACAGCCGTCAGCGGGTTCCCAAGAACTGCGTTCGCGCAACCCTGCTCTCGAACATCGCTATTTATCTCGAGGCTACCGTTTACTGCGCGAACGTCGATGTCGTTCAGCGAAGTGGGGTTGCCGCCCAGAACGACCCCGCCGACGGCGGCGAGATCTGCGATCGTGTCGCGCACATCCATACCCGGTGCGCGGGCGACGCGAAAGTCGACGATCTCGATAGCTGGCAGTACGAAGTCGGTAGCTCGTATGACATCAGCAACGTTGATGCCGGGGCCGCTCAGCGTTTCCTTCATAACGAAGGCCAGTTCGATCTCAACTAAGGGTTCGTTCCAATTGGAGTAGTGTGATTCGCTGCTTTCGGGGATGAACATATTGTCCATGATCGCCGAGTAGTCCGGCTCCGTGCTGCCGACCATATCCTGCATAGGTTTTGAGGTCAGGCCAATTTTGTAACCTTTGACCTTGCCGCCGGCAGCTTTGAGTGCGGCTACGACCATCTCCTGGATTCGGTAGGAGTCGGTGACTTCAAGTTCAGGGTAGGTGGGGTTGAGGAGGGGTATCTGACCGCCATCCTTAAAGCATTTGTATATCCTCGTGGCGATATCTTTGCGGATGTCGTGGCTGAGCATGATGAATTCTCAATTTGCAGTGATTGGCGATTTGGCGCGTGCCAGATCCGGATAGTGAAGTAGAGCGGGCATTCGAGCTAGCGTACTCTTGGTGGGGATATTGCGCCGTGCATTGAGTGTTCCGCGACCCAGTTGTGAGTCGGCTCGAGGCCGGATCTTTGTCAATGAAGTCTCCAGCTCTCGATGACGATTGCTGTCAAAACCAATAGTAAGGGGTGAATGGTTGAATCGCGCAATAGGGGTGTCGCGTCAGTTTCCCGAACCGATAATGGCGGCGCTCTCTGAATTTGGGGACGTAAGCGTTATTGATCCAGCATCCACAAATGCCGCATTAGCCGACCTATCAGTTTGGGTAACAACAGTAGTCGACCCGGTTACTCAAGGTCTGATCGATAGGTTTCCCTCGTCACTCGGTCTGATTGCCAGCATCGGAGTGGGCGTTGATCATATCGATCTGGCTGCCGCCTCCCGACGCGGCATTGCAGTCAGCAACACCCCTGTCGTCACAGAGGATACGGCGGATCTCGCAATGGCGCTGATGCTGGCCACCTGTCGTCGGCTCAGCAATAGCGAGCGTCTGCTGCGAGCGGGCGAGTTTATGGCAGGCGCCGCAAGCCTTGGCCAGCGTGTTCACGGCAAGACGTTGGGCATAGTGGGTTTGGGTGACATAGGTCAGGCCGTTGCGAAGCGAGCGCTCGGTTTTGATATGAGCATTGCCTACACGGGGCCCCGACGAAAGATTGATGCCGAAGCGCGGCTTGAAGCGCAGTACTACGACTCGCTCGAAGCGTTATTGGGGTGCAGCGACATCGTCTCACTTCACTGCTCTTTGAATGATTCCAGCCGACACCTCATTAACAAGGAGTCGCTCGGCTGGATGAAGCCCGGTGCAGTGCTCATCAATACAGGCAGAGGCGCGTTGGTTGATGAAGCCGCGCTTGTGCAAGCACTCCGTGAAGGCCATCTCGGTGGCGCTGGGCTTGATGTATTCGAGTTCGAGCCGAACGTGTCGCCAGAGCTGCACGCCTTCGATAACGTAACGCTGCTACCCCACATTGGTAGCGCAACAGTCGCCTGTCGAGCAGATATGGCACACAGTGTCGTGAGCAACGTCGCTGCATTTGTTAAGACGGGCGCGCCGATTGATGTTGTGCCCTCTCGCTGACGATACCTGGGAAAGTGTGATGATGAGCATAAGTTCATTGGTATTCGATAGCTGTCGTAGGCTTGCCTTAGCCTCGTTGGTGATCCTGTCAGCTTGCGCTCAGCAGGCTGTCTCGAACACCTCCAGCCCATCGGTAACAGACTCTGTCGCTCGCGGCGATACGGTCGCTGTCGGTAGCGATTCGGTTGCCGATTCTGGCAAGCTGGTGCATGGGATTGTCAATGAACGGGGAGAGTTCGCTATGTCAGATGCGCGCGCGATGGTGGTAGCAGATAAGCACGAGATCGAGGTTCTGCAGCGGCTCTATGCCAAAGCGACAGATACCATCGGTCTGGCCACGCCTGAACACGTAGAAGCGGGCAGATCGATATACCACCGGATCTTTGCGGATGATGTGGAGATTCGCACGGCGAACACGGGCGCAGATCCGCTGGTGGCCAGTGGCCCGGATGCCTGGGTGGACGTCGTCTATGGCGCGCTTAAAGACTACACCGGCACCCAGCACATGATTGGCTCGCAATTGGTTGACGTGGATGGTGATTCCGGTGTGATGGAAAGCTATCTCAATGCCTGGCACAAGCGGGTCGATGGTAGTGTTTACTACTTTCTCGGCACCTACATCTCCACAGTTGAACGCACGGCTGATGGCTGGAAGATCGTTGACATGACGCTCCGTCACGACTCATCCGGCATCGTTCAGACGGAGGGCTGAGCGCCGCCGCTTGCATTGGTACCAGCTGTGCTAGTCTCGATCCCAGACAAACTCACGGGAGAGAGACGATGTCCGAAGCCATATCACTGGAAACCGACAACCCGCATCTAACCGGTAACAACGCACCGGTTTTCGATGAAGTCACCGAGACCGATCTCGAAGTGACCGGCAAGATTCCTTCGGACATCAGTGGCAATTTCCTGCGCGTTGGCCCTAACCCTTACTACGTTCCTGATGCCGATCGTTACCACATCTTCGATGGCGACGGCATGATCCACGGGGTTCACATCTCTGGCGGCAAAGCCACCTACCGCAATCGCTTCATCGCCTCAAATGGACTGCAGGAGGAGCGCAAGAAAGGGGGTTGGATATACCCAGGCATCAACATGTTCGGTGACTTTCTCGCGAAAGGTGAGATGCCGGGTACGAAAAATACGGGTAATACCGCCATGGTTTTCCATAACGGTCAGCTGTTCGCCATGATGGAAGGTGGCACGCCTTACCGAGTGTCCTTGCCAGACCTCGAAACCCAGGGCGAGCACGACTTTGACGGCACGGTGACTCATAACTTCACCGCGCATCCCAAGGTCGACGCCAAGACCGGGGAAATGATGACCTTTGGTTACGGCATTACGCCACCGTTTCTTTCCTATTCGGTAGTTGGCAAAAACGGCAAGGCATCACACAGCACGGAAATCACAATTCCCAAGCCAGTGATGATGCACGACTGCGCGATTACCGAGAATTACACGATCTTCCCGGACCTGCCGCTCACCTTCGATTTCGAGAAGATGATGGCTGGTGGCGGTCTGGTGAACTGGGACGCGGAAAACGGTTGCCGCATCGGCATCGTGCCGAGAACGGGCGACGACTCCTCCATTCGCTGGTTTGAGATAGAAGAGAGTTTCCTCTTTCACGTCGCCAACTCCTGGGAAGAGGGCGATGAGGTCGTCTTTCAAGCCTGCCGCTCGAACCGCGGTGGCATTGAATCGACGGAAGGCGTGCCAGTTCAGGAAACGCTCGGTCAGTTGCACGAGTGGCGCTTCAACATGAAGACCGGTGACGTAGCCAGTCGCGCGCTGGATCGCGAGTACTACTGCGACTTCCCACGGATTCACGACGATCTTGTCGGCCATAAGAACCGCTATATCTATGCGGCGCGCTTCCGCGTTGAGCCCATGCCCACTTTTGAAGGCGAGATTAAGTACGACAACGAAACTGGCGAGATACAGGTTCACCAGTTCGGCGAACACTGCGAATCGGGCGAGGCGGTGTTTGTGCCGCGCGCCAATGCCACCGCGGAAGACGATGGCTATGTGGTTTGTTTTGTCTACAACCGTCAGGACGGCACGAGTGAGTGTCAGATACTCGACGCTCAGCGTTTTGAGGATGAGCCCGTTGCGCGTATCAAGATCTCAACGCGTGTGCCGCATGGTTTTCATGCGGCCTGGGTGCCGGGATAGACCGTAATCGTTGCCTGTAGTTTGGCGTGGTGCATTTGCATCGATGGATGCGCTCAAGCGCTACCGACTGCCACTGGACCTGGGCATGGTCAGGTAGAGCAGTTCTGATTTCAGCGGAGAGGGCCCGTCGATGATTGTGAGAGTTGGCTATGAGCTTTGACGTTATTCAGTGGTCGAGCGGCAACGTCGGCAAAGGCATACTTCGGGCGATAGACGAGCGCGCCGATCTGAACCTGGTTGGCCTCTATGCCGTCAGTGAAAGCAAGGCCGGGAAAGACGCGGGTGAGATTGCGGGTACGCCGATGACCGGCGTAGAAGCCACAACCAGCATCGAAGAGATTCTTGCTCTCAATGCTGACGTGGTCATCCATACCCCGTTGCCGTCGCTCGTGTACGGCGATGACCCCGATGCCGACATCGACAATATCTGCGCTTTGCTCGCCTCGGGCAAAAACGTGATCACGGCGGTTGGCTATATGTATCCTCGGGTTCACGGCGAAGCGCTGGTCGCTCGGCTCGAGGAGGCCTGCTCCGCTGGTGGTTCGAGCTTTCACTCGACAGGCTTGAACCCAGGTTGGCTGGGTGACGTATTGCCGCTGACGATGTCCAGTCTGTCGCGCCGAATCGACAGTATCGTCGTGCGCGAAATCACCGACTTTCAATTCTATCCGTCACCGGAAGTCATACTCGACATGATGGGTTTTGGTAAGAGCGAGTCGGAGTTCAGCGCTCATATCGGCAGATACAGCTCTTGGCTGACGGGCTTGTTCCGCGAGAACATTCAGATGATTGCTGACGGTCTCGGTGTCGAGTTGGATGAGATTGTTGTGGAAACTGAGCAGGCCTATGCCGAAGAGGATTTGACTCCCGCTGCCGGGTCAGTTGCCAAGGGCACCGTCGCCGGTCAGCACTGGGAGTGGGCAGGCCTGTATCGTGGCGAAAAGCTCATCGTTCATGAGACGGTGTGGCGAGTTCACTCATCCGTCGCACCCGACTGGCCAACTGGAGATCACTCGATAGAGATTGACGGCAAGCCGGGCATGAGGATTGAGCTCGGCCCAGGATGGATTGACGACGGGTTACTCGCCACCGGCATGCATGCGGTCAACGCAATTCCCTATGTTTGTCGCGCCCCGACGGGCATTCAGACGCTTCTCGACCTGCCCTGGATCATTGGTCGGCCTTCGATCAAACCCTGATGCTCTCAATGTCAGTAGCGCCTATGTAGTTTCCCTAGTAGGCCAAAATTGCAAGGTGCTCTAATTTCTTCTCGTCACTAACTGGGAGAAGAGGGTGCCATGACAGAGACGCTGACAGGAACAGACCGATCTGCGGGAACGCCGTATCAGGCGATTCTTGATGAGGATAGCCACCCAGTACCCGATGTGATGCGCCGGGAGTCGCCCCTGCCGCCCGGGCCGACCAAGGTACCTGCGGAACGCTATTACTCCAAAGAGTTTCATGACCTTGAAGTAGAGAAGGTGTGGAAGCGCTGTTGGCAGATGGCTTGCCACGAAGACGATATTCCTAATGTGGGCGACTATCTGGTCTACGACATTGCGCATCTGTCCTTTCTGATCGTTCGCTCAGCGGAGCAGGAATTTAAAGCGTTCTACAACGTTTGCCTGCATCGGGGCCGGCAGCTGAAGCAACACAGAGGTAAGAGCGCACGTGAGTTTCGATGCTCGTTTCATGGCTGGGCCTGGAAGACCGATGGGGCCCTGAAAGAAGTTCCTTGCGAGTGGGACTTCCCCACTGTGAGCGAAGCCGAATACAGCCTGCCTGAAGTGAAGCTCGGTCGTTGGGGTGGGTTTATCTTCATTAACCCGGACGAGAACGCCGCGCCTTTGGAAGAGCATCTGGGTGATCTGTCGTCGCAGTTTCCGAACGATCCGTATGAACGCCGCAGTAAAGTTGCTCACGTTAAGAAAATTCTGCGCTGCAACTGGAAAGTTGCCCAGGAAGCGTTCAGCGAGGCTTATCACGTCATCGCGACGCATCCAACGATTCTGGAATCCATCGGGGATGCCAACACGCAGTACGATGTCTTCGGTAACTACTCTCGCGCGATGTCACCGAACTACACCCGCAGTCCGCATGTCAGCAGGGAGTGGGAAGCTCTGGAAGATGCGCGTTTGTACACACGACAGCGCCATGCGTTAACCGGTCATGTCTACGAGTTGATGGACGATGGCCTGGTGCACATAACCAATGCAAAGGGTGAGGTCAGCAAGTTCCAGCCTGATGGCATCTGGGTTGAAGGCCCGATGACACATGCCGATTCGAATATGCTGAACTGGATTGGTGGTAAACACCTGCCTGATTCCAATGTCGTGCCGCTGGCGCCCACGCCAAAAGTTCCGCCGGGTAAGAACCTGCGCCAGGTTGTCGCTGATCCTATTCGTGAGGCGCATCGTAAGAAGCTAGGCGATCGAATGGACAATGTCAGTGACGCGGAGTTACTCGATTCCGTCTACCTGACCGTGTTTCCCAACTTCCATCCCTGGGGTTCTTTTAACCAAATTGTCTATCGCTTCAGGCCTCATGGCGATAATCCGGATGAGTGCATCATGGAGTGCCTGTACATGCAGCCGACTCCAGACGGTGAGCCTCGTTCGCCTGCACCGCCGATACATGAGTTGGGTGCGGACGACGATTGGGTGGATGCGCCGGAGCTGGGAATGCTGGCCAAGGTGTTTAACCAGGATGTCGTGAACATGCCGGAAGTCCAGAAGGGGCTCAAGGCAATGAAGAATCCGGAGATCATCTTCGCCAACTACGGTGAAACCAAGCCGCGACACTTCCACATGTTATTGGAGCAATGGCTGGCGAAGCCTTAATCGTCGCAGTCAGGATGTCGAGCGCAACGGCGGTCCCGGAGCGTCGCGCGTCCAAAGGCTAATGGTGTCCAGGCGGAGAAAATTATGACGGCGGCAAAGCGCGCCAAGACAAACTACGACGACGTGTCCATGTACCCGCTCGATCCTGCAAAAGTCGAACGGCTGCTGCAGCTGCAGTCTGAATGTTCGGTGCTATGGAGCACCAAAGATGGCTGGCCGGTGGGCGTCATGCATCGATTTGTCTATCAGGACGGCAAGTTTTGGGTCACCTGTGCGTCCCAGCGCAAGCGTGTACCAGCACTGAAAAAGCGCAATAAGAGCGCTGTGATTATCTCAAGTGAAGGCACTGCGCTAGGTGCCGACCAGACGATGACGGTCAAGTGTCTGGCCACCGTGCACGAGGACAACCCTTCCATCAAAGGTTGGTTCTACCACGCGCTCGCCATGAAGTTGCAACAGGGCGATCCCGACAAGGTGGCGGTGTTCGAGCAGTTTCTGGACACGCCTACCCGCGTAATCATCGAGCTCGAACCGCAGAAATGGATCACCTACGACGGCACCAAGGTCGCGGCTCATGTGAGCGGCAGTTGGGTTCCTGAGGAGCCCTGGCGGCAGGAGCTGCCGCCGGCACCCGAGTGGGTAGCGAAAATGGCGTCCGGGCGCGAGCAGCTTGAGTCCGCGTGAGCCGACAACGTGGAATCGAATCGTCCGCCTGACCCATAGGTGGGCTTGTGAGAAACGAAGGAAGGAAAGCAGACATGGCTGAAGCGATTAATGAACCGACGGCCAGAACCGTTACGCCGCTTGAGCGCGTAGCGCAGATTGAGAGCGACATCGCAGCAGGTGGTGATCGCGCGCAGGAACTGCGGCGCTTACCGGACGATACACGCGAGCTGCTCATTGATGAGGGACTGTTCAGCTTCACGCTGCCCGAGGAGCTGGGAGGTGAAAACGCCAGCGCCGTCGAAACCGTAGAGGTGTTGGAAGCGATATCCGCGATTGATGCTTCGGTGGGTTGGAACGTCATGCTGGGATCTGAGATCAATGCGATGGCCGCAGGCGGAATGCCCAAAGACCTCGCCCGCGAGGTCTACATTGATAATCCGAGGGTTGTCATGTGCGGCGGTGGCGGCCCGGGTACTAAGCCGTCGTATGCGATTGAGCAGGTCGATGGCAGTTACAAGGTCTGGGGTGAGACAACGTTCATCAGCGGTTGTCACAACTCGACCTGGTGCTTCATGGGGGCGCCGATTCTCGACGGTGACAAACCTCGCCTGGATGATAACGGCGCACCGATCGTTAAGATGTTCTTCCTGCATCGGTCGCAGTGGGACATTCTGGATACCTGGAACACCGCAGCACTGCGAGGCTCCGGCAGTCACACGGTTCGAACGGAGGGTGGCGTCGTTGAGCCGAAATGGCTTCCCGTCGACTTGATGTTGACACCGGCACTATACGATAACCCAGTGTTTCGAATACCGGTGCCGCTACGGCTGTCGTACAACAAAGTAGCGATTGCTCTGGGGATTGCAAAGGGTGCTCTCGATACATTTGTCGCCATTGCCAACAACAAAATCCCGATGATGTCCGCATCCAAGCTGAAAGAGCGGCCAATCGCCCAGTATCGTATGGCCGAAATGACCGCGAAGTATCGGGCCGCAAGATCGTTGGTTATGGAGGCTATGGACGCGGTAGAGGAGGAGCTTCGCCGAGGCGCCGAGCTGCCTTCGCCGGAGGCGACGTTTAATGCTCGGCTCGCCTGCACCTACGGAGCTCAAGCCTGTATGGAGGTGGTGGACGTTGTGCACGCCAGCTGTGGTACCAGTGCGGCGGAGATGAACAACCCACTCGAACGTAAGCTTCGCGATGCTCATGGCGCCGCATCGCATCGATGGGTTGCGCATCCGCTCTATGAGACGATGGGTAGCGTTCTTTTTGGCAACGAGGCAGACGCGGAGTTTTCCGGTACCGGTGGTCCCGTTCTTGGCGGCAAAAAGTAGGCGTTGGGTCGAGCACGCGTCTCAAGTTGCGGGACCGCGTTGGCATAGGAGCTCTCGGGCGTCCGGTTTTGTTAGATGCCCGCTTTGTTCATACTCGCCGGTCCTGATGTCCGGTGATCGATGTGACCAAGAAAGAAGCCAGAACAAGCGTAGACTTGCCGGATCCCACAGCCGTGGGAGTAAAGGCGTTCAGCAAGAGCCGTGCAACGAGAACGCGGATCCTGGAGGCGGCTATCGAGTGCCTGTCCTCTATTGGCTATCAAGCGACAAGTACGACGACGGTTGCCAAGTATGCGGGTCTGACGCGTGCGGCAGTCCTCTACCATTTCCCCAATCGATTGGCGCTGATCGAAGCGACGGTTCACTACGTTACGCGCCGACGAGTGGCGATGCAGGAAGAGATGCAGGTTGATCTGCCGAGAGACGAGGCCTTTCCGTTTCGCTCGCTTGATTCCCAGCGAGAACAGCTTCAAACCCGCGAGTTTTTTGCGTTCTCTGAACTTGCGATGGCGGCGCGAACGGACCCTGAACTGGACGAAATATTCCGGCCTGCGATGGAATCGTTCGATCATGCCCGGCGTGATATGGCGAACAAACTTGCCTCCGATGAAGTCAAATCAGCGCCCGGATTTGATTTGCGTCGCGATGTGGCGCGCTTCGCGCTTGAGGGGTTGATACATCAGGATGGCATCACGTTTGATCAGGAGCGCCGTACCAGCCAGATGATGTGGCTGCTCAAGTTGTTGTTCGACCCAAAGGTTAGCGGCGAGCTCGTCCAGCGGGCGCTGGAGATGTCCGACGCGGACTTGGCATAGTCCGCGTAGCCGTTGGTGGTCGTGCAATCGTCGTAACTTCGTCCTTTGGTCGCCCCGCTCGATAGTCTATTGTTGCGGGCGCATTCAACGCCTGTAACAACCTACCTGGAATCAACATGTCTGAAACAAGCTCGACGCCGCTCGCTGGTGCCCGGGAGGTTGAACTATCTCGAGAGCCTGTGGAGCTGTTCAAAGTACTGAAATTTGAAGGCATGGTGAACAGCGGTGGCCAGGCCAAGTTGGTCATTGCAGATGGTCAGGTTCTGGTGAACGGTGAACGTGAAACCCGCAAGCGCCGCAAACTCATCTCCGGCGACACTGTAGAGTTCAATGGCCAAAGCGTAACGCTTCGGTTCGTTGCAGCCGGTAGCGCCGTTTCCGTCGAGGCGGCCGGGACGGATGCTTCCGATAACGGTCCGAACTCGTGAAGCCGAACGATTGCCTCCGTAGGCTTCGCTACACTCTGGACTTTGATGACAACGCGATGGTTGCGGTGTTTGCAGGGTCCGGCAGAACGATCGAACGGAGCCAGATGACTGCCTGGCTCAAACAGGACGATCACCCATCGTTTGAGGCGTGCAGTGATGAATCGCTGGCTGCGTTTCTCAACGGCTTGATCGTCTTCAAGAGGGGCAAGCGTGAGGGAGCAGAGCCCGAGATTGAGACGCGCCTGAACAACAATATGGTGTTTAGAAAACTCAAGATCGCCTTCAATCTGCAGGCTGAAGACATTCTGGAGATCCTGTCATCTGAGGCTGTGCATATCAGTAAACACGAGTTGTCTGCTTTCTTTCGCCGCCCAGATCACAAACACTACCGCGATTGCAAAGACCAGATACTTCGCAACTTTCTCATGGGCTTGCAAGTACGGCATCGGGGTAGGGCTGAGCCCGACTAGAGCGTCGTTTGCTAATGAGGAGCGTCGGCGCAGTTTGCAAGACCGGCCGCTAGCGGTTCCAGCAGAGCGGCTCTATCGCCGTCGGGCAGTTCAGCGATCTTCTGCATGGCAAGGACGTGAGATTCCAGCCGTCCCCACTCCAGACAGGCCGCGCTCTGTTGTCCAGCCGCTGCAAGACAGCTCGCCCCATTGCGTTAGAACGTGATAGCGATGGCGTTGGCAGAGCGTTTTGCGAAGTAATGTAGGATTGGGATGGATGCCTGCTCGTAAGGCGCGTTTTTCATCCGGGAGTCACTGTGAAGCCTATTGTTGGCGGCGGAACCAAGAAGATTCTCTACACGCTAAGCACGGCGCGCCGGATCGGTTTGCTGGATTCGGCAAAGGCCTTGAAGGCTAACAACGCGTGCAAAGCGTGTGGTTTGGGGATGGGTGGCCAGCGCGGCGGCATGACCAACGAACTCGATGAGTTTCCGTCGGTATGCAACAAGAGCATTCAGGCGCAATCCACGGATATACAGCCGCCGATCCCCTCGGAAGTCTTCGAGCACTCCCTCACTGAATTTGCCGACCTGTCCGCACGAGAGCTTGAGCACCTTGGTCGTCTGGGCCAGCCAATTTTCAAAGCAGCAGGTGACGAGAGGTATCGAGAGGTGGAATGGACTTGGGCGCTGGAGCACGCAGCACAACGCTTGGCGGAGACGAACCCCGAGCGCAGCTTCTTCTATAGCTCCGGCCGTTCCTCCAATGAGGCTGGCTTTTTGCTGCAATTGATGGCGCGGCTCTACGGCACTAATAACATCAGCAACTGCTCCTACTATTGCCATCAGGCCACTGGCGAAGCGCTTGCCACGACAGTCGGAACGGGTACGTCGACCGTAGAGCTTGAAGACATCTCCCGCTGCGACGTGTTTTTCCTGATCGGCGCGAACCCCGCATCAAATCATCCTCGGCTATTGCACAAGCTCATCGAACTGCGTCGGCGGGGTGGATCGGTGATTGTCATCAATCCGATGAAAGAGCCTGGGTTGGTTCGGTTTGCCGCGCCGAAGATGGTGACGTCCATGCTCAAAGGCGGAGACGAGGTGGCGAGTCACTACGTGCAGCCCCGTGTTGGTAGCGACATCGCGTTATTCACCGCCATCGCTAAGGCGGTGATCGAAACAGGCGGCGTGGATCAAACATTTGTTGATGAATACTGTGAACAGTATTCCCAGCTCACGGATTTTATTGCGAAGCAGAGCTGGAGTGATCTGACCACGCGCTGTGGCGTGGATGAGGCGATGATTCGTCGGGTCGCCGATTGTTATGTGATATCAGAGCGATCGATATTCGCCTGGGGCATGGGAATGACCCATCACGCGCATGGCGTTGATAACATCGAATGGATCAGCAACCTCGCCCTGCTACGTGGAATGGTCGGAAAACCTGGCGCTGGATTATTGCCGCTGCGAGGCCACAGCAACGTACAGGGCATCGGGACAATCGGCGTAAAGCCGGTACTGCCGAAGGATGTATTGCATCGTATTGAGCAGGCATTTGACGTCTGTCTGCCGCAGAACGAAGGCATGCATACGCTCGAATCGCTCGAATGTGCGCACCGCGGTGATATCGATGCGGCCTTGATGATGGGCGGTAACCTGTTCGCAGCAACACCAGATCGCAGCTGGGCGCGTGATGCTCTCGACCGGATTGGCTTCAAGCTGTTTCTGACGACGACCCTGAACCACGGTCATGTAACGGGCGTTGATGCCGGTGAATCTCTTGTGCTGCCGGTTTGCGCGCGTGATGAAGAACCGGAAGCGACTACGCAGGAGTCGATGTTCAACTACGTTCGTTTGAGCGACGGCGGGATCGAGCGAATCGCGTCTGTCCGCTCCGAAGTGTCGATACTGGCCGACATTGCTCACCTCTTGCTCGATAACTGCCCAATTGATTTCAGGGAATTCAAAAGGCATCGGAAAATTCGGCAGGCGATTGCGGAGGTAGTGCCCGGGTTGGAGGAGCTGGCGGATATCGACATCGCAAAACGCGAGTTTCACGTTCGCGGGCGCCTGCTATCGACACCGGAGTTTGCCACCCAAGACGGTAAGGCCCACTTCGCCGTGAGCCCGCAAGCTGAACCTGCTCAGACCGAACGTCGTTTCACCATGATGACGATCCGCAGCGAAGGGCAGTTCAACTCAACGGTCTATGAGGAAGAGGATTCCTATCGAGGAGTAGGGCATCGGTGGACGGTGCTGATGAACGCGCAGGACATGCTCGAGCTGGGGCTGAATGACGCGGATCGAGCGAATCTGTCCTCAACGGCGGGAGTGATGCCTGGCGTTGAGGTCAAGAGCGCTGAATTGCCGAGGGGCAGTGTTGCAACCTACTACCCCGAAGCGAACGTGCTCTGCACGCGCGTGACCGATCCGCGCTCGCACACCCCGCAATTTAAGTCTGTACCAGTATCGATCGAGGTGATCCCGCCCGACTAGACGGAGATAAACGACCGTTTGGGGCTTTACAGGGAGTGGCGAGTTCTATTAAATGAACGTTGTTCATTATATAGAATCTACACTCGACCAGGATTTGCCACCATGACTGACAAGCCCATCGTTGATCGGGACTTCGCTGAGAAGTTTCTGCAGGCTATCGATGACCCTATGAGCTACCACGTTTATTTTCTGTTCCACGACTGGTGGGAGAAGGCGCCGGCGTCGGCCATTGACGCGTACCTGTCCGAACTGGCGACACTGGATGGCGCGCGTGAGTGCATCGACGAAGGCTATATTTCGGAGCCACTATCGCTTGAGCGGTTAGGCGAGTGTGCTCCGGGAACGCTAGGGCACGGCTACGCGGAGTTTATTGTCAGCAACAAACTCGAAGCTAACCTCGGCAAAAACTACCGCACGTTCAACGAGGAGCTCCATGCATCCGGCAGGTTGAATCGACTACCTGCGGATATGAGCTACATGATGGTTCGCGGGTTTCAGATCCACGACTTTCTGCACGTATTGACGGGCTATAGCTCCGCGCCGTTGGGTGAGCTGTCGTTGGCTGCGTTTTATCTGGCGCAGCTGCGCTTTCCTTATCACGCCATGCGCCTGGCCGTTACGCTGGGCCATACGGCCTACATCAAACCTGAGCTGACCGTGCCTGTTATGGATGCGGTGGTCGATGGGTGGGCGTTCGGACGCGCGGCTCGCAACCTCAACTTTACTCGTTGGGAAGACGAGATCGATACGCCGCTCGCACAGCTACAGGACAGGTTTGCGCTCCGGCAAGTACGCAACGCTGCGTGATGGGGCGTTAACTGCCGCTATCACTCAGCCACTCAAGTAGCGCCTCGATCATGGGGCCAGTTGATTCCTCCGGTGGCGCAAGAGCCAGCCGGTCAACATTGAGTGGCAGCGCGATTGCACCGTGTACGGCAGACCAAATCAGCTGAGCGAGGGCAGCGGGATCGCCATTGCGAGCCTGGCTGCGCTCCTGAGCTGCCTCGATGGCGTTTGTGAGCATCGAGAAAAACCGATCGTCCTGGAGCGCCACGGCACTGGGTTTGTCATGAGACTGCGGGCGCACATACATGAACGCACCGCGGTAGACCGCGCGATTGTCATTGGCGAATGCCGCATAAGATTTGAGAATCGAGCGCACCCTGTCTAGCGGCTCGTCAATCCCGCTGATCTCGTTTTCAAGCTCAGCAATGAGCTTGCGCACTGGCTGCTTCCACAAAGACTGCATGAGCGCCGTTAAGCTATCAAAGTGCGTATACAACGTGCCGACAGAGACGCCTGCTTCATCGGCCACCGCTCTGGCTGAGATCTTCTCCAAACCGGCTGTTGCGTATAGGCGTGCCGCGGCGCTACGGATGTTGCGTCGTGTCTGCTGTTTTTGTTCTTCTGTTAGAGCGGGTCTTGGCATGGATCAAGTTTCGAAAATGTAATTCAGTGAGTGCACAATCGGTGCTGCCGAGCGCCAGCGGGGAAAATAGCATCCCTCGTTCTGGCGCGCTCGGGGTGCGACGGCGTGAAGACCATTGTGGGAGGCAAGAATGCTCAAGAAAGTCGCTTTAGGTGTATTGCTACTAATGGTGGCCTTCCTTGCCTATCGGTATGCCGTTAGGGGCGATATCAACGCCTCCGTTATCGAGGAGATCCAAACCAATCCTACGGGCGAGCTGGCTGCCAAGACGATGCTGGTTACGCTCGGCGACGGGCGGCGCTACCCGGTTAACTATCTGCGTGAAGATGGGCTTGTGTTCATGGGCATCGATGGTCGCTGGTGGCGCGAGTTTCAAGGATCGGGGCAGGCGGTGGATCTGTATATCCAGGGTGAAGAGCTAGCTGGGCATGCCATAGTGGTGCTGGACAAGCCGGATTATGTCGACGATATCTTCAGCCGTCTGCGGCCCAAGGTGCCAGCCTGGTTGCCGGAATGGCTGAATGGAAAGCTCGTGGTCATCACCCCTGACTAGCGATCTCGACGACGGCTGAAACTTCGATTCTGCAGGTTTTCGCTCATTGCGATGAGCTGCCAACGTTTGCGCCGCCGCGTTGCTGAGCTTCGTAGAGGAGTGCGCGATCCTGTCGGCCGCGCGCTTCGCGTTCAGCCCGAGTGGTGCACACCTTCTTTGATAAACGGGATCCGAGTTCTTTGACCCGGCGACATTCCCTGCCGATATCATCTGTTGGCGTTGGTGCGGCAGCGGTTGCGTGAGCCGACCGCGCGGTCTTGTCGCTCGCTGAGACGGCGAATGCGATCATCAAAACACCGCCCACCACTAGGCTTCTGAAAACTGCTTTCATATCTCTTGTCTCGGCTTGTCTGTACTCTCGGCTTGCGCGGTGCAAAATGGTGTGCACGTCACACCTGCGCCGCCGAGCGAGCGTCGTGATCACTTCAGATGGCTGGCGAGCTGCTCGGCAATCTCTTCAGGAGTCACCGTTGGCTCGAAGCGAGCAACAGCTCGGCCAGTGCCATCGACTAAGAACTTCGTGAAGTTCCAGGGAATGTCCGTTTTGCCATCCGCTCCGGGCTGTTCGGCTTTCAACCACTGATAGAGATCGCAGGCGTTGTCGCCATTGACCTCTATCTTGCTGAACATCGGGAAGGCAGCGCCAAATTTGTCGCGCGCAAACGTGGCGATTTCTTCGTTGGTACCGGGTTCCTGTGCTCCGAACTGGTTACACGGGAAACCGAGAACTTTGACGGCGCCGGATTCGTCGAGTGCACGCAGACCTGCGTACTGAGGGGTGAGTCCTCACTGGGAAGCGAGGTTTACCACCAGGCACGCAGCGCCCTTGAGTTGTGAGAACGCAAACGGCTTGCCGTCGATGGCATCCATCGTGAGTGAGTGAAAGTCCAGATCCTGACTCGCCATAGTCGTGGCTCCCGCTGTTAGGAAGTTGCAGTGAACGGGCTGGACTCTAGCACGTGATGCAGCTCTGCAGCTGCTGAGTGAGACAGTCCCTCTGCCGATGTGTCGGCTTGCCATGATACATACATCAATGTATGTATGTTTCATGAGCAACGTAGCCAGCCTAACCGTCAACGAACAGCGGAGCCTCGCGACTCGCAAGTTGCTGGTCGATGCGGCCCTCGACTGTCTCGTTGATGTTGGTTTCTCCCGCACCACTGGAGTTGAGATCTGTCGGCGAGCTGGCGTCACTCGCGGCGCACTGAATCATCATTACGCAGATCTTGCTGAGCTTTTTGTTGACGCATTGCGAAGTGCATATGACATGTTGCTGAGCCCGGCCCCATCAGGCGATATGCCACACAACTGTGAAGGTTACTTGCGACTCGGCTATGCGCGAGTCACCCAGCCTGAATTCAAAGCCATAGTCGAGTTGTGGCTTGCATCTCGTAACGATGCGGAGATCGGCAGCCAGCTGGCACACGCGATTGCCGATGGCTCGGCGCTCTTCGATCCCGTCCGGATTGTCGGTCAGCCCGAAGGTGATGTTGAGCCAGAGGTTGCGGCAGCCTGCCGAACGATCCAGGAGGCGCTGATCGGCCTGGGGCTCGGGCGAGCTGTTAGCGGCGCCGGCGAAATGGCCCATGAGCGGGCGGTGTTTGGCGTGCTACTCGAACTTGCTCGCGGGATCGATTCCCGCCAGCGCAACGATTGCTGAGACTATTTTCAACCTGACCAATGGTGAACCCATGACGGCTACCAACTCCAGTAAGTATACGGTTTGCACTATCTGCGACATTGGCTGCCAGTTACGCGCCGAGACCACGGATGGAAAGTTGTCGCGAGTAAGAGCTCATGACCATCCGGCTCTGGCGAGAAACGTCTGCTACAAGGGCACAGCTGCACCCGAGGTGCACAACCATGCCGAGCGCTTAACGGTTCCCCTTAAACGTGTCGGCGCGCGCGGTGAAGACCGGTGGGAAGAGATTTCCTATGAGCAGGCCATGGACGAGATAAGCGAACGGCTCAAAAAAATCGTCGATCGTTATGGGCCGGAATCGTTTGTGGTCTCAACCTCTGGCTGGAATACCCAGGCGACACATTCAATGGACCGGCGCTTCATGAACGCGCTGGGCAGCCCGAACTACATCAGCGGTGTCTCGCTCTGCGCGGGCAATACGGCGGCCGTCAACAAGATGACCTATGGGTGGTTCCCGTTCGCAGATATCACCAACTCTAAGTGCATCGTTTTGTTTGGTCACAACCCACGCAAGCACAGCTGGACGCCCATCTACAACATGATCAACGCAGCGCAAGCGAACGGCGCGAAACTGATCGTGCTTGATCCGCGCGTGTCGGATCAGGCGGAGAAATCAGATCTGCATCTGCGTCTGCGCTCCGGCACGGATGCCGCCATGTGTCTTGGCTGGTTGAACGTCATTATCAACGAAGGGCTTTATGACGATGCGTTTGTGCGCGACTACACCCAGGGATTTGAGGAGCTTCGCGCCCGCGTCAATGAGTATCCGTTGGAGCGAGTAGCGCAGATCACAGGCGTCGATGCGGAGCTGATTGCTGAGTCTGCGAGACTGTACGCGAACGCGGAGTGCGCGGTGATCCCCTGGACACCCATCACCGATATGCAGATCTCGTCGACCTCGGCAATTCGGCTGCACTCCATCCTTCGTGCCATTACCGGCAACCTGGATATACCGGGCGGGGAAGTGCTTGGCGGCTTTAACCCGAGTTACATCTCCGAATCCGAACTCGGAAATCACGACATGCTCAGTCAGGAGCAACGCGATAAGCAGTTGGGTTCTGACCTGCACCCGGCCTACACCTATCGGGCTCAGGACAAACTGGCAGACGCAACCGAGCGCGTCTGGGGCCAGCGCTATGCGGATATCGTAATGGGCTGCTACATGGCCAACCCCAGTTCCACGTTCCGAGCGATGGCAACCGAACAGCCTTATCCAGTGAAAGCGTTCTTCACGCTTGGCAACAACTCACTTATGAGCTATCCGAATCAGCACCAGATTCTAAAGGGCCTCATGAACCAGGAGCTGATTGTCGCGCACGAGCTGTTCATGACACCGACGGCGATGCTTGCGGACTATGTGTTGCCGGGAGATGCGTTCAGCGAGAGAAACCACGTGGCGGATTCGTGGAGCTGGCGTTTAGGCCTGACCGTTTCTCAGAAAGCCGTTGAACCAGCACCCGAGGCCTCCAGTACGTTTCAGTTCTGGCGCGATCTGGCTCATCGATTTGGCTTTGCTGAGTTGTTTCCCTGGGAATCCATTGAGGACATGCTCGACTATCGGCTCACGCCATCGGGCAAAACCTTCGAGGAGTTTTCGACGGAGAACTTCATGTACGTTGAGCCGCCTGAGTATCGGAAGTACCGAAAGACAGGGTTCGCGACGCCGTCGGGGAAGGTAGAGCTCTACTCAAGCGTGCTCGATGAGCTCGGCTTTGATCCCTTGCCCTATCACCGGGAGGGGCCTGCTGTAAGCGATGCTTATCCGTATCGCGTATTTACCGGTGTTCGTGAAGATGCGTTCTTCCAAACCGGTCAACGCCAGGTGGAAGTTCTGCGTAAGCGATCTCCAACTCCCAAACTGTTTATGCACCCCACAGATGCCGAGCGTGAAAACATCGAGGATAACGACTGGGTCAGCCTGCAGACGGAAACGGGTCAAGTTGCCGCCAAAGTGCTGGTTCAGGAGTCCATGAAAGAAGGGCACATTCGAGTGCCCCACGGCTGGTGGTATCCGGAGATGCGCGGCAGCGCCGATCTGGCTGGCGCGTTTATCAGCAGTGACGCGGTGCTCTGTCCCGACAGCCCCGAGTTTCTCGATTACGAGCAGGGTATCCCTCATTTCAAGGGTTTTCCCGGCCGGGTTGTGAAGCTGGCTGAGCCCCCCGTTGGGCTATCAGAGCAGGTGCTGGCGGGCTAGCCGCGCGAATGGCTGCCCTGAAGCTGTGGCTGGCTGAGCGCCAGCAAGTCGTATTAACGCGCATCGCCAACAGAAGCTTTAAACAGAACCCCGGCTGGCTTGATCGGCTGGCGCTGCGCCTCATTGAGCGTGCCGCTGGCCCGGTGGGCGAGGCTGATCCTGAATTGGAGCATCACTAGCGATCGTCTCTTCGGCGAACTCGCCGAATGCGGTACGCTTCGCATCTTTAGCCGACCGTCGAGCCAAAACATGAGCGAATCAAGTACGCAGCCCAGTGCGTCTGCCAATGAACCTGTGGGTGAGCCCGTGGCTGCCAGGATGCCATCGGCAGAAGGCGCTGAGTTCAAAGGCGAGCTGCCATCGGCCTACGACATTCCGCTAGCCAAGATCCTGCCCACGAGCCCTCGTCTGTTCAGTGAGAACAAGTGGCAGGAAGCTTTCACACGATTGCGTGCTGAAGATCCGGTGCATTTCAACGAAACCGAATCCGCCGGCAGGTTCTGGTCGGTGACGCGTTATGAAGACATTAAGCGGGTCGATACAGACTGGAAGAATTTCAGCTCCGCCAACGGCATTACGCTCGGCTTTCCTGTGGATGCCGAGCTGCCGCCAGGCGCGCTTAGCCTGAGCACGTTCATTGCGATGGACCCGCCGGTGCATGATGCCCAACGCAAGACCGTCGCCGGCTCAGTTGCGCCAACCAACCTTGCCAAGATGGAAGGGCTGATTCGCGAGCGTACCTGCAATGTGCTGGATTCTCTGCCAGAGGCTGAGACGTTTGATTGGGTAGAGACGGTATCGGTCGAACTGACGACGATGATGCTGGCGACGCTGTTCGACTTTCCGTTCGAGGATCGCCGCAAGCTCACCCGCTGGTCGGACATCACCTTCGCTGTGCCGCAACCCGGCGGCATCATCGAAACGGTTGATCAGCGGCGCGATGAGTTGCTCGAGTGTCTGCAGTATTTTCAGAGGCTCAAGCAGGAGCGGATCGAGAACCCTGGCAGCGACCTCGTCTCGATGCTGGCGCACGGTAAAGACACCAAAGACCAGCCTGCTATGGAGTTTCTGGGCAACCTGCTGCTGTTGATCGTCGGCGGTAACGATACAACGCGCAACACCATGTCCGGCAGCGTGTATTCGCTCAACAAATTCCCGCAGCAGTACGACAAACTGATCGCCAATCCCTCACTCATTCCGAACATGGTGGCTGAGGTTATCCGCTGGCAGACGCCGCTTGCGTACATGCGCCGGACCGCGACCCGAGATATCGAGCTCGGTGGCCAGCAGATGAAGAAGGGTGATCAGGTGTTGATGTGGTATGCCTCAGGCAACCGCGACGACACGGTGTTCGACAACCCGAACGAACTCGACATCGAGCGGCCGAACGCGCGCCAGCATCTGTCCTTCGGCTTCGGATTGCATCGCTGTATGGGCAATCGACTCGCTGAGTTGCAGCTGCGCATTCTGTGGGAAGAGATACTTGCACGGTTCGAGCGTATCGAGGTGCAGGCGGAGCCGGAGCGCACGTTCTCTTCATTTGTGAACGGCTACACGCATCTCCCCGTAAAGGTTCGCCGCAAGGCCTGAGCCCTGGTTGGGTCCGGCGAGTTGACGCGCCTGCGCATGCAGCGGGCGTGGTTCTAGTCGGCGTCCGGCATCGGGTAGTGCAGGCCGGGTATACCGCCGGACAAGCCCTGGTACCAATCAGGACGCGGCTGTACCGGTTCATAGGATGTTGGCACCTGGGGTGTGTCCACGTTCCACTCGTGGTGAATGGGTGGTATCTGGAAGGTTCCGTTGCTCGCATTGGTGCCACCATCCACAAGCAGATCGATGCCCGTGATGTAGCTCGCCATGTCCGAGGCGAGGAACATCACCGCATTGGTCACCTCGTCTGCGGTTCCCACACGGCGCATCGGCGTTCGGCTTGAGATCCACTTGTCCATGCCCATGGCCTCGAGCATCGGCCCGGTCATCTCCGTCACGACGAAGCCCGGCGACACGGCGTTCACGCGCACGCCGCGATCTGCCCATTCGACACCCAGCTGTTTAGTCAGATTCAGCAGGCCGCCTTTGGCGGCGGCGTAGCCGGCAACATTGTTTTCGTTTGCGCCGCTGGCCAGGATCGAGCAGATATTGACGATGTTGCCACTGCCGCGTTGCAGCATGTGTCTGCCGCATTCTCGGGCGAACAGAAACGCACCGGTTAGGTCCACGGACAGGATTCGGTTGAACGTTTCGGTATCGAATTGCTCCGCAACCACACCCCTCGGGTCGGCGATACCCGCATTGTTGATGAGCACGTCGATCTGGCCGTGTGCACCTAGCCCCTCGCTGATGATTCGCTGCACGTCTGCTTCGATGGCTACATCACCGGTAACAACCGTTACGGTGCTACCGGACTCCCGGCAGGTGGCCGCTACGTTCGCAAGCAACTCGGTCGAACGAGCGGTGAGGATCAGGTTTGCGCCGGCTTTGGCAAAGCCATACGCGAACTGTTCACCAAGCCCGTAGGATGCGCCAGTGATCAGAACCGTCTTGCCGTTGAAATCGAACATGTTGATGTTGTCGCCTGTTTTGGTCTAAATGATGAGCCTACCCAACCCGGCGGGGTTCTGACAGAGCCAGCCGTCCGCAAACTCGCGAGGTGCTAACGATCAGTATTCCAAAGACGTTCGAAGATGTGACGCCAGCCTGGTTAGGCCAAGTGCTTGGCGTTCAGATTTCGTCCATGCAAGCCACTCGCATTGGCGAGGGCGTGGGGATAATGGGCGAGCTGTATCGAGTCTTGCCCGAGTACGCAGACGGCGCGGGCACGGGACCCGCGAGCGTCGTCGTCAAGTTGCCGTCACGCTTTGAGGAAAACCGGGCTCAGGGCGTAGCGCTGAACATGTTCGAAGCCGAAGTGCGGTTCTACAACGAAATGGCGGCCGAGGTTGGCGTTGGATTGCCGACTATCTATCGAGCGGATGTGACGCCGGGCAGCGCAGAATTCGTGATCGTGATGGAAGACCTCAGCGACTTGACGATGGTCGATCAAAGCGTCGGTATGTCGGCTGAGCAGGCTGCTGCGGCGGTGACGGTGCTGGCCAAGGTACACGCTGTCTGGTGGAACCGAGCCAGGGAGCCGGAGCTTGAGTGGATCCCTTCGATGATCGGGCCGCGCATCGAAATGGTTGATCAGATGCTGCCGCCACTGCTGCCGAATTTCACGAAGTTGTTCGCCGATTATCTACCCGAGGGCGGGTTAGAAGTGTATGAAAGATTCGCTGGTAACTATCTAAAAATAAATCAAATACTGTGCGGTCGCAGTCCATGGACACTGGCTCATCAGGACTTTCGGGTGGAGAATCTTCTATTCGGGGCGGAGGGCTCCGGCAAGGTCGTGGTGCTCGACTGGCAAGGTATGGGGCGCGGCCCGGGTGCCTACGATCTTGGTTATGTGCTGAGCGGTTCCATGGAGCCGGAGGTGCGCCGCGGCTGTGAGTCTGATCTGCTCGCGACTTACCACGACGCTTTACTGGAATCCGGCGTGCGCGACTACAGCGCAGAACAGCTCCGGGACGACTACGCTCTGGCCCAGGTGATGGGTGGTCTGGCAACCGCGCTGGTCGTCGGCGGCGGTATGGATCTCTCGAACGAGCGCGGCATGCAACTCGGCATTACCATGGCGACGCGGCACGTAACCGGCGCGTTGGACCACGGTGGCCTGGAGCTGCTGCGCGGACTGTGAAGCGGTCTCGGCCCAGTTCTGCGTGAGCCAGTCGAACCGGCCGGCTGGGCTCAGTTTTCCTTCGGCGGTTGATTCTTGCCAGGCCGGGGGATGGTATTCGCCGGATCCGGGTTGTTGCCAACCCAGTTACACAGCTGCGGATCTGCCTGCAGGATGTCTCCGTCTATGTGTACGCCCCAGCGCGTAAACACGCCGCGGCTGTTGCCGCGGGTGAGGACGATGTTGCCGTGCTCGTCGCACTGATACAGCGTGTCGGTATCGAACGGGTGAGTCATGCTCGCCATGGCTACTCTCCAATCCACTCGGTCAACTTGTGGTGTATCCAGCGCACTTTTGACTCCTGGTAGCCGGAGAGTACAACGCCGGTTTGATACGTGGTCTCAAGACCCCACTGCACCTTGGGCATGTTGAACGAGTCCTGATCGAAGACTTTGCCGAGATATCCCAGCGCGCTCGACCAATCTTCCTTTTCTTCCAGCCAACGCACCTCGGCCGGTGCCGGGCGTTCGCCCTCGAATGGCGCGAGCAGGATGCACTCCATGATGCAGGTGCGGTGGTCGTCGCCGTTCGGCCGGAACCGGTAGACGATGCCATTGAAAGCGCCCCAGGGATGGAAGTTGGGGAAGAGTGTGTAGTCGATGCTGTCCGTGAATTCGGCGTCGCAGTAGAGGTCCACGCGATCGCCGGCGATCTCGCGCATGTTTGCCCTGGAGATATCAGCCATGAACGCCCGTGGCTCCATGCCCTCCGGTACCTGCGGTACGTCGGCGTCGTGTGGGAGATCCATCATGGTACGCAGCATGTCGTCGTTGCTGGGCGTGTAGTCGAGCAGCGGGCTATGCGTTACGCCGGGTGTGATCACACGTGCGCAGTTGTCCCAGATATCGACCTGGCTATTGGTGTCACCGAGCGAGCGCAGGATCTGCGGGTGTGTGGCGTTAACGTGGTAGGCCTCGCAGAACGCTTCCTGGGCAATCTTCCAGTTGCAGGGCATCACCTTCGCGACGTGCGCCGATTTGTATAGGCCACCGAGATTCCAGCGTTCGAACTGAGGCGCCAAGTCTTTGATGAAGTCATCGAACGGTGCGCAGTTCTGATCCGGGTTGATGAAGATGAATCCGGCCCACTGAGCCACCGGAATCTCCGGCAGTGAGAAGCTGTCTTCGTTTACCTGCGGAAAATCCCAGCGTCCAGGTACATCCAGCAGGTCACCGTCTAAGGTCCAGGCGAAGCCGTGGAACGGGCAGCGAATTTCCGTTGCGTTGCCGTCAAACTCTTTCAGCATTCGGCCGCGGTGCAGGCACGCGTTTGGATAGCACTTCACCTCACCCGCGTCGTTGCGAACGACGAGGAATGACATGTGGGCGATGTCGTAGCGGTAGTGATCACCAGGATTGGGAATGTCTTCTTCGCGGCAGGTGAACTGCCAGACTTTCTTCCACAGCCGTTCCACTTCTTTCTCGTGGTAGTCCCGGGTGGTGTAGCGGGTGACCGGGAACTCGTTGGTACCCATGTCGCGGGGTGACTGCAGACGCAGCACGTCGGGCACCTCGTGGCTGTCGGTATCGAGCAGCTGTTGGTAGGTCAGGCCCGGTGATCTGGGCATGTTATCTGGATCGAGCTCTTTGTATGCCTCGGCCATGGGTCCCCTCCTTAAACGTGTGGCGAGCCTGATATTACCCTAAGCAGCCCCCACGCCGTCTATCTACCTCGCTCGGCAATGATTCGGGCAAAGCTGATGATCAGCAGGCTAGGAGCATCGTCGCGACAAAGCGCACAGTACGGCGTACGCCTCATCGCCGTAGCCGGCTTCGATGATCATGCTACCGATCAGAACAGTAGCAACGGTACCGCCGACGATGGTGAGCACATGCCATAGCTTGACGTTGCCTGAGGCGAGCGGGGCCGTACCAGCGAGCCGCAGCCGGCGTTGTCGTTCTGCCTCGCGGGCATCGGAGGGCGGTTTGAACATCGAACTGATTCACCATTTGGCCATTCCTTTGTTGTTAGGCGGCAAATCATCTGTTCCCGGCTCACCTCGACCGTCCATGCTGGCGCAGGCCACCCCAACGCGATCTAGCCATCGTAGAAACCCAGTGGATGCAGGCCGATGAGCGTGCGTTGTCGACGATCGACCGCGCGCTCGATCGCGCCTTCGCTCAGCTGGTTTGCCTGCGAGGTGGGTCGCAGGCGTTGCGCAATATCCCGTCGGCCGTAGTGAGCCTGCAGGAAAAAACGTCCAGAATCGCCCACCTCGCAAGGTAGCCTCCGATGCCAGACGTCGGAGACGAAGAGAACGACGTCACCGGCTTTAGCGGGTAGCGGCTGAACACTTTCTCCATCGCAGGTGAGGTTCACGTCCTGGCTGAAGGGCGGATGCTGGCCGCTGCGATGGCTGCCCGGAATGACACCGGTTGGACCACTCGCCAGCGGGCAGTCCTCAAGATAGATGTGGGCGCCAATCGCGAACACGGGGTAGGGAATATCGTCCGGCCAGGGCACGCCCTTGGCGCGTGGCACGTGGGGCCCGGCATCGATATGCCAGTAGCCGCCGCCATGCTGATTTTCCTCGCGCGCAGGATTGCGCCAGCAGGTGTTGGCGATGACATGGCAGTCCTCACCCAGCAGGGGTTCGATCACCGCCAGTATGTCCGGATGGCCTATGGCGGCTTGTGCTCCAGCACTGCGATTTAGCATCTCGTAGCGAAAATCGTTGCGCTCTTCATCGCCGAGCTTTGGATTACGCGTGTCAGCAACGCTTGTCTCGTAGAGCGATGTGATCTCCTGATGCAGTGCGCGCAAATCATCGCCACTTAACAGCTGAGGCAACATGGCGAAGCCCTGCTGTTCAAGCTGAAGGCTTGCGGCGGGAGCTTGCTCTTCTCGAATGCTGAGGTAGCCATTAACGCGGGTGATCATTGTGCTTGTGAGTCCTGGTGTTGTTGGCAGGTTACGCAGCTGTTAACCGCATGCGCAGAGAGGTAAGGCCTCGGCTGGACAAGCCAGCGCGATAACTCGGTGCCGACTCGAGCCATTCGATGTGCGTGGTTCGACGCAGCAGCTCAAGAAACAGCACTTCCATGTCGAGCCGTGACAGGTGGTTGCCAAGGCAGAGATGCGCGCCCCGACCAAAGGCGACATGGCGATTGGGTGACCTGAGAATGTTGAACTGATCGGGATCAGCAAACTCTGCCGGATCTCGGTTCGCCGCGCCGTAGAGCAGCCCGAATTTTGTGCCTTTCGCAAAACGCCTGCCGAAGGCGTTGGTATCCTCACTCGCGTAGCGATGGAAAAATGGCAGGGGCGATTCGTAGCGAAACATTTCCTGTACCGCCGAGCGAATATGCTCTGGTTCACGGCGCAGCAGAGCCTGCTGATCCGGATATTGCAGCAGTGCCAGCATGCCCGTGCCGAGGACATCGATTGTCGAGCCATGCCCCGCTGCCAGAATCAGAATGGCCATGGAAGCCAGCTCTGCATCGTCCATGCGCCCCGCGTTTTTGGCCGCCACCATCACAGACAGGAGATCCTCCCTTGGCGCGGCCTCGCGCTCCCGAATCATGACCCGGAGGTAATCGTAGAACTCAGTGGTGGCGCGCTCCGCCACGATTTTCTTCTCATCACTTCGATCGGCATCAAAGAACGCCACAATATCTTCCGACCATTGCCGGAGCATGTCGCAGTCATTGGCCGGCACACCCAGCAGGTTGCCGATGATTCGGCCTGGGAATGCCTCAGCGATGCGGCTTATGAAATCTATTTCCCCCTGTTCCAACGCAAGCTCAATGAGTTCGCTCACGTACGCCTGAATCATGGCTCGATGTTTAGCGACGAACGTCTTTGTGAATTCCTGGAACACGATCAGACGCAGCCTTCGATGATCCTCACCATCGATCTCCAGCATGCTGCGTTGAATGAGCGCTTCGTGATTCGGCATATCGTGCCAGTTCGCGAGCTTGCGCTGGGCTGCGATGTGCTCAGCCGGCATGAATGGCTCCAGTGAGCGCACGAATGTTGGGTTGGAAGCGGCGAATGCGACATCCTCGAAGCGCGTCAGTAGCCAGGCGTCCAGCGGCTCGAAGTAAACGGGCCCTGCCGATGTTCGGAGCCTGGCGTACGCCGCGTACGGGTCCGCTGCAAACGCTTCGGAGAGCGGCTCAAACGATAGGTTGTCTGGTGTGGTATCCATGTCCGTCCACGAGAGAAAGTGGTGGTGCAGGCAGAGAAGCGACCCTGCGCGCCGCGCAGATTTGTTCCCGCATCGGTTAGCTGGTTAGTATCTCCGTTGCCTGATCATTGTCGAGTTTTTCTCTGGCACTGATCTGATATCAATCACTGAGCGTGGGGAGCGCGGGATATGGCAATCAGTAGTCAAGTATCAGCCGAACGGGTCGACGAAACTCTGCGTCCCATCGACCTCGATGACCGAGGCATTGAGGCGATGCTGGAGGCCGCCGACATCCCGGCTCTGGTGCTCGCTTTAGTCCATATGACGGGCGACCTGGGGCTGATACGAGGTGATATCCGCCCGTTGATGGAGTTCCTCAATCCCGACGATGGTTTGACCGATGAACAGCGCGAGCGGGTGAAGGCGCAGGCCGCTGCGGTGCTCGCGCAGCACCGGGATGCTCCTGGTGCCTTCTATATGCCGTCCGACGCTGAGCTTCGCGAGATGTTGAGCTTTCTCGTCGGCAAACCCGTACCGGACGAATACGCTGAGTTTCTGACGTCCGAGTTGTCTCTGCATGGCGAAGATCCCTACGCCCAACCAGATGTGGAGGCGGTCAGCGCGAGCCAGCGGGCAAACTATCGGGTTCTCGTCATCGGCGCGGGAATGTCCGGGCTGTTGTCAGCGATCCGCCTCAAGGAGGCGGGGATCGGCTTTGATGTTGTTGAGAAGAACGACGATGTCGGCGGCACCTGGCATGAGAACACATATCCCGGTTGCCGGGTGGATAGTGCCAATCATGTGTATTCGTACTCGTTTAAGCCCAAGGACTGGCCCCAGCATTTCTCCAACCAGAAGGTGCTGAAACAGTATTTCAGCGAAACCGCTGATGAGTATGGGCTACGTGAGCACATCGAGTTTCAAACGGAAGTGTTATCCGCACGCTTTGATGAGGGCAGTGGCCAGTGGCAGGTGACCACGCGCAACGCCCGTGGAGAAACCTCAACGCGCAACGCAGACGCGATAATCAGTGCAGTCGGCCAGTTGAATCAGCCGCAATACCCGGATCTCCCAGGCCTGGATTCGTTCAAGGGGCCGGCATTTCACTCCGCTAGATGGCAGCATCAAGTTGATCTGAGTGGCAAGCGGATCGGAGTCATTGGCACCGGCGGCAGCGCCTTCCAGTTCGTTCCGCACATCGCAGAACTAGCTGAGAGCGTATCGGTTTTTCAACGCACAGCGCCCTGGATTGTTGCCAACGAGGACTACTTCAAAGAGGTGCCAACCGAGAAACACTGGTTGCTACGCCATGTGCCTTTCTATGCCAAATGGTTCCGCTTCAGCATGTTCTGGCGAACCGCCGAGGGATTGCTCGAAGCGGTGACGGCAGACGAAGGCTGGAATCGCCCGGAAGAATCGGTGGGTGAAGCCAATCAGATGTTTCGAGACGCGCTCATTGAGAACCTTGAGATGCAGCTCGGCGACAGGCCTGACCTGCTGGAGAAGTGTACGCCGGACTATCCGCCCGGCGCCAAGCGGGCGTTGATTGATGACGGTAAATACCTGGCTTCCCTGAAGCGCGACAACGTCCACTTGCTGACGGATTCCATAGATTCGATTACCGAAAATGGTATCCGGCTCAAGTCCGGCGAGGAGCACGAGTTCGATGTGCTCATCTACGGCACGGGCTTCAAGGCCAGCAGCTTTCTGCATCCAATGAGTATCACCGGGCTTGGCGACAAAGACTTGCAGGAGAGTTGGGCCGGAGAGCCGCGCGCCCACAAGGGTGTCACGATTCCTGGCTTCCCGAATTTTTACTGCTGCTACGGACCGAATACCAACATCGTCGTAAACGGCAGTATCGTGTTCTTCTCCGAGTGTGAAGTCCGCTACATCCTGGGCTGTCTCGCGCTGTCGATGAGCAACGATGGCAAGGCGCTCAATGTGCGCCGGGATGTGCATGATCGCTATAACGAATGGATTGATGAGGGTAACGCCGGTATGTCCTGGGGGCAGTCGGGCGTCAACACCTGGTACAAGAACGCGAGCGGTCGAATCACGCAGAACTGGCCATTTACGTTGCTTGAATTCTGGCAGCAGACACGCGCCCCGGATGCTGAAGACTTCGAGCTGGTGTGACGGCGAAGATCGATCGAAGGCTCGTTAGCGAGCAACGGTTTTGAGGTGACAGATGAGCGGGCAAACCGAGCGTGTTGGGATAAGCAAACTTGCGATTGGAATCGCGCTTTGCCTTGGGCTAGCTGGCGTTTTTCTCATTGTTCAGAGAAACGGACTGCTGGCGTGGCTAGGGCTGCTTCTCGGAGCGGGATTGTGTCTGAAAGCTCTGCGCCGGCCTGCTCGCACCGATCCTTACCTGACTGGAGCCGTTGCCGCATTGTGGGCGGTCACCTGGGCGGGCGTTTTTTACTACGTGATTGCTACCTGGGAAGGCGGTGAAGTTGTCGAGCTGACCGTCGAGACAGCACAAGGTGAGCACTCGGCGCGAACATGGATCATGGAAGACTCGGATCAGCTGCTGGTTTACTACGATGCGCCCGGGCCGATCGCGCAGGCGCTTGTCAGCGGTGCGCCGCTAACGGTGCTGCGTGATGGCGCGCCTCTGGTCGTGACGGGTTACACCGCGGCGTTAGAGGAGGATGTCTCGGAGCAGGAAGCGGATCGCGTCTTCGCCCTGATGGCTGACCAATACGGCGATAAGACTGATGCCGCTACGGTTTTCTACGGTCTGTTGGGACGTTCAAGGGACCGGCTCGGTGTGGTGATTCGCTTTCCTCGATCGCCACAGTCTTGATTGTTGCGCTGGTGCGCCTGGAGGATTCCCGTGCTTGAGAAACTGACTATTGGCATCGCGTGTCTTCTCGGCCTGGCCATGTTGGCTAACGGTGTGTTCATGACGCTGGCACCGGAAGCCTGGTACTGGGCGGTGCCGGGGGTGCCTGATCGTGGCCCGTTCAATCAGCATTTCGTTCGAGACATAGGCTTCATTTACGCCCTCGGTGGCGTAGCCTTTGTGTATGGCGCTTTGTTCGCGCAGAACAGAACGTTTCTTTGGGCGTTGCCCGCGGCCTGGCTTACGGTTCACGCTGCGTTTCATGTTTGGGAAGTGATTGTTGGCATCTGCGGGCCGGAGGCTCTTGTCGAAGACTTCGCAGGCGTTACGGTGCCAGCGTTGCTAGGCGTTGCACTGGTTGTCGTTAGTCGCAGAGCTCGGGCAAGTCATCAGTAGGCCGCTCGTTTTCTTGCTGCTGCTGAGCCTTGGCGTTGCTGTAGGCTCGTTGCTGGCAGTCAATAGCCAGCAACCGCATACCTCGCGAGTGATTGAGTGGCTTGAAAACCCGCGTCCCGTCGATCGCTTCGAGCTGGCAGGCAGCGATGGTGTTTTCGATAACACATCCCTTGTTGGTCAGTGGACTTTCGTGCTTTTCGGTTTCCTCAATTGTCCTGACGTGTGCCCATTGAGTCTGTCTGAGTTGTCAGCGCTCAATGCCCACATGGAAGATTTGTCGCGGATTGGGGAAGTCGCGTTTCTGTTTGTTTCGGTAGATCCGCAGCGAGATTCTCCGGAGGAGCTTGGTCGCTACGTCCGCCACTTCTCCACCTCGATACAAGGAGTGACCGGAGAAGAGGCGCAACTAGAAAGCCTGGCCGATAGCCTGGGTGTCGCGTTCGAGGTGTCGCCGGGCGCCGAAGACTACGCGGTCGCTCATTCCACAACGTTCTCCATCATCGATCCATCCGGGGCGTTGCGCGCTCGGTTCAGACCAGGATTTGACCCGGCCAATCTGGCCCGTGAATTTGTCAGTGGGCCAGGTTCCTGAACCTCGAGGGTTGCAGCTTTGCTTGATCACGTAACTATTGCTGTAAGAGACCTTCAAGGGAGCAAGCGATTCTTCGAGAGGGCGTTTCAACCATTGGGCTATCGCGTGGCCTTTGGTGAAGAAGGCGTGTTCTGGGCTTTTGATGTTGGCGAGGGTACGTTGTTTGAGATTCGCGAAGCCGGCGAGAATGAGACCGTGACGCGTTGTCACGTCGCATTTCGGGTAGGCAAAGAACAACAAGTGCGCGCCTTTCATGACGCTGCTATCGCGGCGGGCGGCACTGACAATGGCGGCGCTGGGCTCAGGCCGAACTACTCAGAACACTATTTCGCCTGTTTTGTGCTTGACCCGGACGGGCACAACATCGAGGCAGTGTGTCATGGCATGAATTGAGCGGCTATGACTCACCGCTCTGAGTCACTAACTTGATCGCAGACGCCGCGAGCAGCAACACAAGTAATGCCATCGGCAAGCCAATGATGATGGAGGCGGCCTGTAGAGACTCCAGACCGCCGATGAGCATTAGCGTGCAGGTCACGCCGCCCAGAATAAAACCCCAGAGCACTTTCATACTGCCCAGATGATCCATGTGCAGCGTGTGGCAGATGACGAGTGTTGCGGAATCCAGTGATGTGATCAGCCAGGTAAAGAGCAGTAGGGCAACAACGGCCAGCAACAAGGTTTGCATGCCACCAGTTGCCAGGTTGCTGATCATCGCGATGAGCCCAAGGCTGTAGCTCTCCTCGACTGCAGTGCTCACAGCCCCCGCCGCCGCCAGTTCCTGGTGCAAGGCCGTGCCGCCGAAAACGCTCATCCACACAAGCACCACAAGCGCTGGTACGAAGAGCACACCGAGTATGAACTCTCGCACGGTTCGTCCCTTCGAAATACGAGCGATGAAGAGCCCCACAAACGGGGTCCATGCTAGCCACCATCCCCAATAAAATACCGTCCATGCGGTCTGCCAGTTGTGCCCCGACTCATCGTCAGCAAGCCAGAAACCCATGGCTATCGCATTGACCGTGTAGTCTGCCGCATTGCTCAGCAGGTGCGAGGCCAGCCACGCTGTTGGTCCGATGACGGCGATGGTGCCCATAAGGGCAAGGCTCAGCCAGACGTTAAATTCGCTGAGCCGGCGGATGCCGCGCGCGACGCCCGAGAGCACGGATGCCACGCCCAGAACGCTCACCACGAGTACGATCGCGATTTGGAAATGCTCGCCGAACGGTAGCCCGATCAGTGGTTCCAGGGCCGCGTTCATGCTGCCCGCTGCGAGCCCAAGCGAGGTCGCTACTCCAAACACCGTGCCGTATAGCGCCAGAAGGTCAACAACTCTTCCGGGCCAGCCGGCTGCAGCTTTGCTGCCGATGATCGGCGCGAGGGCTGCGCTGAACGTGAGTGGGCGAGCGTTCCTGTACGCAGCTAAGGCAATGGCCAGGCCGGCCACGGCGTACAAACCCCAGCCGTGCAGACCCCAGTGAAAGACCGTTACCGTTACCGCGCGGATTGCGCTGAGTTCTGAATTGCTTGGCTCGTGCGTGAACGGCGTGCCTGCAAAATGCGTTATGGGTTCGGCGGTTCCCCAGTAAACAAGGCCGGAGGCGAGGCCGGCACTGAAGAGCATTGAAAACCACGCCCAACGGGAAAATTCTGGTTTGTCATTTGGCTGGCCGATGACCTGCGAAGCGCCGGGATGGAAGGCCAATAGCGCAACAGCAATCAATGCGCCGCTGACGGTGTAGACAAACAACCAATCGAATCCGCCGACGGTTGCGTCGCGAGCGCCCAGCGTGATGCTCCTTGCGGATTCGAGATCCAGAGCTGCAAACACGCATAAAGCGGTGAGTGATGCGATTGCGAAAGCGCTCAGGCGGTGTTTGGCCGCGAACCGAACGACGGTTATTGATTGATCCATGCAGCAGACGCTACCACATGAACTTCCCGGCATTTACCGCATACTACGCATCGCTTCCAAACCACCGCTGAGCTCAATCGATGGCTCTCAAGCCGACTATCTACAAATTTGCGATATCGCTGTCTGATGTGGATGCGAATCGCTATGAAGAGCTTGCACTGACGGTTGCACTGCATCCCTCGGAAACCATTGAGCGCATGATGGTTCGCGTTTTAGCGTACTGCCTGAATCTTGATGATGGTCTGGAGTTTACGCGCGGTCTCAGTGACACCGATGAGCCTGACCTGCTTCAGCGAAGCCTGGATGACCGGATTCTTACCTGGATTGAAGTTGGTGAGCCGTCAGCGGAGCGGCTGCGCAAGGCTCGCAATGTCTCCGAACAAGTTCTCGTTTACACATTCAACAGTAAATCGGATAGCTGGTGGCAGCAGGTTTCGGCTGATGCTGAGCGTCTTGGAACGAGTGTGTTCCAACTTGACTGGCACGCGATGCAGCAGTTGGCTGCGCTGACAACGCGAAATCTGTCGATCAGCGTGACGATCGCCGATGCGTCGATCTATGTGGCAGCGGATACCGGTACTGTGGAGCTGTCAGTGCAGACGTTGTCGGCTGTCTGACGCGGACTGATCCGCGCCGGGCTTCGGTACGGCCCGGTGGTGAACATCCTTCTCCTGGGCAATCTCGTCCGCCCATTTCTCGTCCGCATCGCTCACATCCAATTGTGGCTGTGCCTCGTCGCGTCCGTCGTCGTTTGCGATGGCCAGTCGCGTCAGCAGCGCGTAGTGATCAGAACCGAACGCCGGCAGTCGCTGTATTGAGTCGAGCTGGAAATCTTGGGTATGAAAAAGATGGTCGAGCGGCCAGCGCAATAACGGGATCTTGGCATGGAAGGTGTTGAACATTCCGCGTCCGATCCGCGGATCCAGCAGGCCGCTGATTTTCCGGAACAACCTGGTGGTCGATGACCAGGCAACGTCGTTCAAGTCGCCGGTGACGATGGTGGGCTCTCCGGGGTTATCCGCAATGCTCTGGGCGACGACGATAAGCTCGGCATCGCGTTCGCTTGATTCCGGGTTTTCCGTTGGGCTTGGTGGGGCCGGGTGTAGAAAGTGCAGATTTACGCAGGTGCCGTCGTCCAGTTGTGCGCGCAGATGCATCGATGGGACGTCTTTTTCGACAAGGAACCGCGTGTGCTGTTCCAGTATTGGCAAAGACGTGTACACGTGCATGCCGTACAAGTTGTCCAATGGGCATTTCACCGCGAACGGCAGCAAGTCCTGCAGAGAATCCAGCTTCGATTCCCACCAATCGTCGGATTCGAGTGTGACCAATACGCTCGGTTTGTGCTTTCGAACCAGCTCGATCAGCGTGTCAGCGTTGCGATTTGGCATCAGCACATTGGCGGTCAGGATGCTCAATCTGCTGCCGATATGATTGTCTGCGACGCGAGGAACTTCGCAGCGCCATAGCCGCGTGTAAGGGAGGATCCACGCCAGTTGCCAAAGCAGGCAGGCGAGCGTGGTGGCGAGCAGTAGCAGCTTCGCTGTCGTTGCCAGATCGCCTAGCAGCACGGCCACCAGCAGACCGCCGGCGAGCACCGCGAGTTGTAGGCGAGGAAAGTCCAGCCCTCGAACCAGCCAGTGCGGATGTCGTGATAGCGGCAGCAACGTGAACAGTACTAACGCGAGTACGGACGTCGAGAGGAGTAAAAACATGTAGGGCGGCGGTCCGTCGTTGGCTGACGTTGGAGACGGGGCAGGACTGTAGCAGATGTGGTTTCTGTCGGTTCAAGATGCTGTATGGAGTTCAAGGGTAATCGCTGGAAGCGATTCCACCGTCGCGTCTAGTGAACCGCGCGGCAGATGCCTTCTTGGGGGGCAGGGTATCGCTTGACGATAGAATGAACATGTTCATATTATGCGTCATCACGCGTCGTGTTCGCGCTAGCGCTAATTCGCCTGCGCAGGGTTATCTCTGCAACGGCACAGCCATTCTACGCCGCAACGTCGATGAATCGTTACCAAGGAGCCACCATGACCCTGCTCAATGACCCTCGGCCCATCTCGGCTGACTCGCACGCACTCGAAGGGCCCGATGTGTTTGCAGGGTTGCCCGAGAAGTTCGGTGATGATGCGCCGCGAGTGATCAGCAAAGAGGGTGCCGGTGACTACATCACCATTCCCAATAGCCCGAAGCGTACGCGGAACGTCGCGGTCATGGCGCTGGCTGGCACGCGCCTCGACTACGAGACGCCACTGCCGCGGGAACATGCTTCCAAACCCGGAGCTGGCTCGATCGATGATCCCGAGATTCAGGCCTATTTCACCGGTGGCTACGCGGCGATGCGAGCCGGACTGACCGACGGTGCACGACGACCGGATGATCAGGACATCGATGGCATCTCGGCCGAAGTTCTCTACCCCGGCTGGTTTCCGATGTTCAGTCTCTCCAACCTGGATTTGCTGGTGGCTCTCCAGCGTAACTACAACGACTGGATGCACGCTCAGTCCGTCGCATCCAACGGCCGGCTGATCGGGCTGGCGGCTCTGCCGGTGCAGCGGCCGGATGTTGCGGTGGCCGAGCTCGAACGCGTGATCACGCTCGGCTACAAAGGCATTGTCATACCGAGTAACGCGCCACGAGGCCGCCGATACTGTGATGAAGAATACGAGCCAATGTGGGCGCTCGCTGAGGAAGCTGGCCTGCCCGTCGGCTTCCATGTTGCGTGCATGTCCCACGTACCTGATTGGCTGAAGGCATCAGCCAGTCGAGATCCCGTTGTCCAGTACGCAGGCAGTCCAGCACTTATCCATGACACGATGGTTGAGCTGATGGTGCGTGGGGTGTGCGCCAAATTTCCGAATCTCAAGTTCGTACTGGCAGAGTTCAATGCCGGCTGGATCGCACATTGGCTGGATAAGGTGCAGCAGGGTTGGGCGCGCGAGTATGCGAAAGATTCTTCAAGCACGCCGCCAGTAGACGTTCTGGAGATATGGAAGCGGCAATTCTTCGCCACGATTGAAGATGACACCGCAGCGCTTCGGACCCGTGAGCTGATTGGCGAGGAGAGCCTGCTCTGGGGGTCTGACTACCCGCACACTGACTCAACCTGGCCATGTTCTGTACAAGTGCTTGACGAGATGTTTGAAGACTACTCCGCCGAGAGTCGAGACAAGATCACGCGCACTAACGTCGCGAATTTGTACTCACTGTAGAGGCCGCATCCGTCTGCCGAGCGCAGTTTCAAAAGTTGAAGGCCAGGTTGCCGGGGCGCTGTCGCCGGCGATTGCTCAGCTGTCTTTCTTCTTCGGCTTTTTCCGATCCTTGATGGGCGGCCCGTTGCTGATCTTTCGATCACCCCAGGTCGCCCGTTTACTGCTGTTGGCGCTGCGCTTGTTTTTGTTTTTCTTGTTGCTGGCGTTTTTGCTTTTCGCCCTGGAGTTAGGTGCGGAAGCGCCATCGCGCCCGGGTTGATCGACGCGTGCGATGCGCAGCTGTTTGCCGCAGATCCAAGCCTCTTTTAATTGTTTGAACAACTCGCGTGGCATACCAGACGGTAACTCGACGGTGCTGTGATCGCCCTCGATCTCGATACGACCGATGTGTTTTGCATCGAGCCCAGCCTCATTCGCCACGGCGCCGACGATGTTTGACGGCTCCACACCGTCATCCCGGCCAACTTCAATGCGGTAGCGAACCATTTCCACGTTCGGATCTTTCGGCTTGCGAACGCGCAGCCCGTCGTCTGAATCCTGCCGGCTTCGGCGCGGCCGATCGGGCGCGCTGGGGTTTAAGCTGACCGTGCCGCGTTTGCCAGGTTTGTCCATCAGCTGGCGCGCGCCGTTAGTCATGCTCGCCAGCGCCGCTGCGATCTCGATGCCCGCGACATTGTGCTCCTGCTGGTACTGCTGAACGATGTTGCGAACGAAGTCCAGGTTTTCCTCGGCGAGCGTATCTGTAATGGTCTGCTTGAATTTCGCGATGCGCTGATTGTTAACGTCTTCTTTGGTTGGCAGTTCCAATAGCTCGATTTTCTGCTTGGTCGCTCGCTCGATGGTAGACAGCATGCGTCGCTCGCGAGGTGCGACAAACAGGATCGCTTCCCCGGTTCGGCCTGCTCTGCCGGTACGACCGATGCGGTGAATGTAGGCCTCGGTATCGTAGGGGATGTCGTAATTCACGACGTGGCTGATCCGGTCCACATCCAGCCCTCTGGCGGCTACGTCCGTCGCCACGAGGATGTCGATTTTTCCTCGCTTGAGCTTCTCGACCATCTGTTCGCGCTGTTTCTGCAGCATGTCGCCGTTCATCGCGCCGCTCGCGTAGCCCCTGGCTTCCAGACGCTCGGCGAGTTCTGTTGTCGCCATTTTTGTGCGCACGAAGATCAGGATTGCATCGAAAATTTCGACTTCCAGGATTCGTGTCAGGGCGTCCAGCTTATGTACGCCGGTTGCCTGCCAGTAGCGCTGACGAATGGTTTCCGCTGTGGCGGTCTTCGCTTTGATTGATACCCGTTGGGGGTTGTTCAAGTGTTTGCGGGCAATCTGCTCAATCTGCTTCGGCATCGTCGCCGAGAACAGCGCCATCTGGCGATCAGAAGGTGTTTGCTCGAGAATCCACTGCACTTCATCGATGAAGCCCATGCGCAACATCTCATCGGCTTCATCGAGTACCAGCGCCTGCAGGTTGCCAAGCTTGAGATTGCCCTTGCGCATGTGGTCCATCACTCGGCCCGGCGTACCCACTACGACGGCAACGCCGCGCTTTAAGGCACGAATCTGACCGCCATATTCCTGGCCACCATAGATAGGCAGGACATGGAACTTTTTCAGATGGTTGGCGTAGCGTTGAAAGGCCTCCGACACCTGGATGGCGAGTTCTCGCGTCGGCGTCAGGCAGAGCACCTGCACGTGATTGCTGTCTGAATCCAGGCGCGCCAGCAAAGGCAGTGCGAAAGCGGCGGTCTTGCCGGTACCGGTTGGGGCATGTCCGAGAATGTCCCGGCCTTCCATCAAGTGTGGGATGGCCTGCGCTTGAATAGGAGATGCCTGCTCGTAGCCAACGTCCTCCAGTGCCTTTAAGAGTGGTTCCGGCAGGTTCAGATCGGCAAAGGCCACAGTGTTGGGTTTGTCATCGGACATCAGCGGGTACTCGAGGTGCGTGGAGCCCCGTGAGACGTGCCTGCGGGGGGTGCGCACCATACCGAGGCAGACCCTCGATCACAACGCAAGGTTGTGTTAGGTGTGTAAGTCCAGCGCGTGGTGCCGGATAGCACGGGCGGGTGTCTCTGCCTGACACTTAACCTCATTCCCGGCCTCATTTCCGCCCCGATTCCGATTGGGCACCTGACCCGGTTGGATGTATGGGGTAACGTATCTGCGGGAGATTCGAAAGGGGAGTAACCAATGGCATCGGGCAGAACATCAGCCGTGAATCTGGAAGGGCAGGTTGCGGTCGTGACCGGTGGCAGCCGGGGTATCGGTCGGGCGATTGCCGAGGCTTATCTGGCCGCAGGCGCAAGCGTTGTCATCAATGGCAGGAATGCCGATAAGGGTGCGCAAGCAATTGCGGAGATGGCGGCGGAGGATCGCACGCTCTTCGTAGCCGGTAACGTGCAGGATCAAGGCGATGTGGAGAACCTGATTGCCAGTGCAATCGCGCGATTTGGACGCATCGATATCCTGGTCAACAATGCCGGTGGTTCCTCGGGCTTTGCGCCGGTTGCAGACCTGAGTGATGAGGCTTGGCAGGAGGCGGCAGCGTGGATCCTGCATTCGGCGTTCTGGGCAACACGAGCCGCACTCAAAGACATGCAAACCCGTGGTTACGGTCGAATCATCAATATCTCGTCGGTAGAAGGTCGTCAGGCCAATAAGGCGTCCGTCTCCCACTACATCACCTTTAAACATGCCTTGAACGGCTTTACCAAGGCGGTTGCGTTCGAGTACGGCAGCCAAGGCATCACGAGCAATGCGATCAGTCCCGGTGCCGTAGAGACAGACCTGATGCGGGAATCAGGGCCTGCTGCTGCGGAGTCGATGGGTGTCAGCTACGAGCAATTCAAGCAGGACTATGCTGACGACGCGGCGATCAAGCGCCTGAATACGGTGCAGGAGATCGCGGCGACCGCGCTGTTACTCGCGTCCGTAGAAGGGGGCGGTATCACCGGGGCGATCGTTCCGGTGGATGGTGGCACAGGGCTATAGAGGCAGGAGACGAGCAATGGCTGAAACTCAGCTGAACACCTCCTTTCATGACGTATGCCGCCGGCTGCTTGAGAATGTTGAGCGCAAGTCGCCAGATCTTGCCGATGGCGTAATGACGGTTGCCGCCGATCAGTATCGCGATAGCGGCCAGTGGCGACGCGAGATGGAGCGTATATTTCTCAAGATGCCGCTCCTGTCTGCGCTCAGCTGCGACCTGCCCGATGCCGGTGACTTCATGAGTTATGTGATGGCCGGGCGGCCGCTACTGATCGTCCGCGGCGATGATGGCCAGGTGCGGAGCTTCCTCAACATCTGCCGTCATCGTGGTGCTCGGCTCACAGATGAGCCATGCGGCAATGCTTCTCGCTTCGTGTGCCCGTACCACTCCTGGGCTTACGATTCGCGCGGACAGTTGATTGGGCTGCCAGACAGGCAAATCTTCGGTGAGACCTCGATCGATGGGCTGATTCCGCTACCGACGATCGAGCGGTCGGGCGCCGTTTTTACGAGCCTGGATCCGCAAGCCGCTTTTGATCTCGATGAGTGGTTGGGCGACATGGCTGCTTCCCTCAAGGCGCTTCGGCTCAACGAGCTGTTTGCCTACCGTAAGACCACAACGCTTGCGAGCCCTAACTGGAAGCTCGCAGCCGATGGCTACCTCGACGGCTATCACATTGGCTATCTGCACAAGAACTCGATCGGCGCCAAAGCGATCACGAACCGCAATACTTATGATCTGTTCGGTCCGCACGTCCGCATCGGTTTTGCCAACAAACGAACTCACGAGATCGAGAACCTGCCACCGGAGCGCTGGGATCTTGCGGCGTGCATGTCGCTCGTACACTTTGTTTTTCCGAACGTATCGATCTCGGGAGGCCACGGCGATACGTTGATGTTGAGCCGGCTGTTCCCGGGGCCGAGTGTCGCTGAGTCAACGACGGTGCAATATCAGTACTTTCGCACGCCGGTGGAAGGCGCGTTGCTTGAGGAGGCCGAAGCTAAGCGGGTCGCCTACGAGGAAGTCGTTCGTGATGAGGACTGCGCCACGATCTTTGGCATCGAAGAGGCACTACCGGCAATGGACAGCTCGCCGATCGTGTTCGGACGAAATGAGCCGGGCAACCAGCGGCTGCATGAGTACATCGCCCAAGTCACGTCTTGATGACGAGTTGTGGAAGACTTGCGGTTTTGATCGAGCTGGACGCTTGTCAGCCCGCGACACCTGAGAATAGTCATTAGGAAAACCATGCCTCATACATTGCCGGAAATGCCCGCGGGACTAACGCCTACATGGCTGACGACCGAGTTGCAGCGAACTGGGTTTCTGCCTACCACAGTCACGATCACCTCCGCGATCCAGGAGCAGGTAGGCGAAGGCGTTGGCATGATGTCGGAGCTTGCGCGACTTCGACTTTCCTACAGCGGCGACTCGGCAGGATTGCCGACAACGCTCATGGCCAAGTTTCCCTCGCGTAATCCAACGAACCGGCAAGTCGCGATGTCGTACAACCTGTACGAGCGTGAAACACGCTACTTTGCCGAACTCGACCCGCTAACCAGCGCACGCTCGCCGACGGCACACATCAGCCAACTGGAGGGTGAGAACTTCATCATTCTGATGCAGGACCTCATCGATTATCGGGTGGGTGACCAGGTTGTCGGTGCAACGCTCGCAGAAACGGAAGCGATGATCGACGAACTCGCTAAGCTGCACGCAACGTTCTGGAACAACGTAAGCGACCTCGACTGGGTGCCGCACATCGCGAACAGCTATCACGCAGAGAATATGGATGCGCTGCTGCGCATCGGCTGGTCCAACATGGTGTCGGTGTTCGCTGACTATATTGACCCGGCCATAGCTGCGCGCGGCGAGGAGATCATCGCTGCCTTGCCAGAGATGCAACGGCGAATGGATGACGCGCCGATCACATTGCTGCACGGCGACTTCAGAATGGAGAACGTTCTGTTTGGCGTGGCCTCGGAGCATGAGCAGGTGATGATCATCGATTGGCAAGGCCCTCTGCTCGGCAAGGCGATGGTCGATGTCGGGCTGATCATGGGTCAGAGCACTCAGATTGAGGTTCGTCGCTCGAATGAGAGGGCGCTGATCGAACGCTATGCGGACCGTCTGGCGGCTGCGGGCGTGCCTGACTACAGCGGCGCGCGCGCGTGGCAGGACTACCAGATGGCGCTGCTCTATAACTGGGTTTACGTCGGCGTGGTTGCGGGAACCCTTGATACGACTAACGAGCACGGCTTTGCCTGGATGGCGCAGATGGTTGCACGCCAGAGTGCGGCAAGTCTGGACCTGGATCTTTTTAGCCTGATGCCTTGAGGCTCGCAGCCTGAAAGCACACCGATACGAATCATCCTGCGCGCGAAAGCAAAGAGCGCGGGACTAATGACTGGAGACAACACATGTCTGACTATCTGAAGCTGACGGTAGAGGAGTCAGTCGCCACACTGACAATCAACCGACCCGAGAAACGCAACGCAATGACCTTTGCGATGCTCGGTGACTTCATCGAGATGGTCGCCGAAGCGGGCCGTCACCCCGATGCGAAAGCACTGATAATTACCGGCGTTTCCGGAGCCTTTTGCGCCGGTACTGATCTGTCAGACCTGTCAACGATTCCTGGCAAGAAGCGAGGCCTTCGTGGTAGCGCTGAGGAGCGCGGTAAGTGGTGGCCGATCGTCGAGTGTCCGTTGCCGGTTATCTGCGCGATCGATGGCCCGGCATATGGAATGGGAGCTGAGTTCACATCTCAATGCGATATCCGAATCTGCACGCCTAACGCTCGGTTCGCATGGAATTTCGCACATCGCGGGCTGGTCCCGGATACCGGTGCCGGTAGTTGGTTGTTACCCAGACTGATCGGTGTTCAGAACGCCATGAAGCTTTTGTATACGGGAGATCCGTTATCAGCAGAAGATGCCCTGGAGTTGGGTTACGTTGATCAGGTTGTCTCTTCGGAAGAGCTTGCATCCGTGGCGGGTGCGCTTGCCAGTCGCATTGCCGCAAACTCTCCGTTCTCACTGAAGCGAATCAAGTCGCTCGTGTATGAGGGCTTGGGTGCGGAGGTGGGGGAGCATATGCCGAGGCACACGCAGGCGATGGCCGAGTGTTTCGCATCGAACGATCATGCTGAGGGTGTTGCTGCGTTTCTTGAGCGACGGGAGGCGAAGTTTAGCGGTAGCTAGCGCGCTCTATGACGGACGCGCAACCGCGCAGGCCAACTGTCGACGGCCTGCGTGGTTACGAATAAGGATTGCGTGGACGTTGCCGTCTAGCCGGATGATCAGCCGACGGGCAGCAACACCGACAAAGCGTAAATGCCCGATGCGATAAGTAGGCCGCCAAATACGATGGCGGTTGCGCCAACGGTGATCGCTTTTTCAGGTTTCTCAAGCCACATAAGCCTTGCCTTTGTTTCGTTGTGAGTTCGAAAATCTTGCCCCGGCTCAAGCGCAAGGTGAATACGCACTTTCCGAAACGGCATCGCGCAAGCGAGCTGGGCAGGGCGGAATGCGGAGTTACTCACAACTCGACTGCCAACTCACAACCACTGAGAACGATTGATGATCACTGACCCTGAACAAATGAGCGCGCTTCTCGATGCCATTCGCCGCTTCGTGATTGACGTAGCCATACCGAACGAGGATCGAGTGGAAGCGGAGGATGAGGTTCCGCCTGAAGTTGTCGCAGCAATGCGCGAACTTGGAACCTTCGGCTGGAGCATCCCCGCGGAATATGGCGGCAGCGGACTTACCAGTGAAGAGCTGGCGTTAGCCTTTATCGAGCTCACTCGCTGCTCGGTCGCCTATCGCGTCATTGGAGCCCAGAATGCCGGAATCGGTTCTGAATGCATCATTCGCGATGGCACCCAGGAGCAAAAACAGCGTTACTTGCCGAGGCTCGCGGCGGGCGAGTTGCTGGGTTGTCTTGCGCTCACTGAGCCTGACGCCGGGTCGGATGCCACGGCGTTGCAGACGCGCGCGGTTAAGACGCCCAATGGTGGTTATGTGCTCAACGGCCATAAGCACTACATCACGCTCGCGCCGATTGCCGATGTGTTCACTGTGTTGGCTCGCACGGATGACCGTGACAGAGGCGGTAGCGGTATCAGCGCGTTTGTCATTGAACGAGGCACTAGCGGGCTGACGACCAGCGGCTCCACACCCAAGATGGGTCAGGAGGGTGCGCCGATCGGGGAGGTATTCCTGGAGGACTGTCGCGTGCCAGCTGACGCGCTCATCGGTGGAAAAGAAGGAGTCGGATTCTCTACGGTGATGAAGGCGCTGAACAAGCAGCGAATCAACTTGTCAGCGCTGTCGACCGGCCCGGCCATTCGAATGCTGGATGAGGCGATTGCCTATGCTAATGAGCGACAGCAATTCGGCCAGCCGATAGGTGATTATCAGCTCGTGCAGGCGATGCTCGCAGAGAGCAAAGTAGAGATTGAGGCGGCGAGGGCACTGATACTCGAAACCGCTCGCAAGCGCGATCGGGGCGAGGACGTCACCCTCGATGTGTCGATGTGCAAGTACTACTCAACCGAGATGTGCTTTCGCGTCGCCGATCGAGTCGTACAGATCTTCGGTGGCCGTGGGTACACCAAGTTTCGCGGAATCGAGCGATTCTTCAGGGACGTGCGGGCGTTTCGAATCTACGAGGGAACGAGTCAGATTCATTTGCTCAACATTGGCAAGCGCTTGCTAGCCGGTCAAAACTAGCGGCATCGCAGATAGTCAGTTTTAGTCGATGAGTCGATCAGGGACGATCGGTTCATTCGTATTTGTTCGGTGGTGACATAGTTCGCTGCTGTCATTCAGCTCCGGGAAGGCCAATGTCGTCGAGTGCTCCATCCGAAACCACCGTTCCTGGTCAACCAGACGAGAAGATGCTGTCGCCGCGCTATCGCACTTACGTGTTGGCGATGCTGGTTATTGTGTACGTATTCAATTTCCTCGATCGCCAGATCGTCACGATCCTCGCTGAGCCGATAAAGCTGGATCTGGGTCTAAGCGATACACAGATCGGGCTGATGACCGGATTGGCATTTGCCATCTTCTACACCGTGCTCGGTGTGCCGATTGCCAGACTCGCGGACCGGACGAATCGCACGTCGATCATTGCCGCTGCGCTGATTATCTGGAGCGGCATGACCGCGCTTTGTGGCGCCGCGCAGAACTTCACACAGATGCTTCTTGCTCGTATTGGTGTTGGCGTGGGTGAGGCTGGGTGTTCGCCGCCTGCGCATTCTCTGATCGCGGACTACTACCCACCTGAGCAACGGGCATCCGCGCTGTCAATTTACGCACTCGGTATTCCTGTTGGCAGCATCCTTGGGCTCCTCGCCGGCGGTTGGATCGCTGAGTTCTGGGGGTGGCGTACGGCTTTCTACCTGGTTGGCTTGCCCGGTGTGCTGCTTGCCATAGTGTTCAAGCTGACTATTCGAGAGCCCATTCGAGGCATGTCGGACCCTGGCGTGAAAGCCCAGACGGAGCAACCACCGTTGTTGGAAACGATGGGCATTCTTTTGCGCAATCGCACCATCATGCACATCGCAATGGGCGGTGCGCTGACGTCCTTCGTCGGCTATGGCCTTGGCCAGTGGTTACCCGCTTACTTCATTCGCACCCACGAACTCGGCATCGCTGAAACGGCTACCTACTTCGGCCTTGTTCTCGGCGTAGCCAGCGCCGTAGGAACATTTCTCGGCGGTACTCTGGCGGATAAGCTTGCGATCCGAGACAAGCGATACTACGCATGGATGCCTGCGGCCGGAGTGCTGGCGGCGTTTCCCTTCTACGTTGTAGCGATGCTGCTTGATCAGCCGTATTGGGCCATTGCCGTGCTGATCGTGCCGAGCCTGCTCAACTCGCTCTGGCTTGGTCCCGCTTTCGGCACGGTGCAGAACGTGGCGCCCATGCGAATGCGAGCGCTTGCATCAGCCGTGTTGCTGTTTGTTCTGAACATTATCGGCCTCGGACTAGGACCGTTCCTGGTGGGCGTGCTGAGTGATGCGCTATCCGGCACTTTCGGTGCGGAATCCCTGCGTTATGCCATTCTCATCGCAACGTTTGCGTACTTCTGGGCCGGCGCACATTTCCTGTTGGCCTCTCGCACGCTGCGTGAGGATCTCGCGAGGAATCAGCGCGAGAGTGCTATCGGTTAGGCGTAGTCGGTACCGGCCTCCAAGGATGCATCAAAAGATGGTTCGCCCGCGGCTGGCCTGCTACGGTCTCGCATCCAAAATCTCCGAGCCTGTCCGTGACCCTCGACCATAGCCGCGTTCTACGCCTTGTCTGCCTGACGGCGTTTTACTTCAGCCAGGGAATCCCCCTGGGGTTGCTGACGCTGGCATTGCCAGCCTGGCTCGTCGAGCAGGGCGCGTCAGCCGCTGATGTCGCCGCCTACGTTGCGCTGTGTACGTTGCCGTGGGCGTTCAAGCTCGTCGCGGGACCGTTCATGGACAGGTATTCCTGGCCGTCGATGGGTCTGCGGCGGCCGTGGGTTATGTTGACTCAGGCGTTGCTCGTGTTGTCGCTGTTTGCCGCCGTCGCGTTGGTTGGCAATGTGCCTGAAATTGGGATGCTGGGCGTCATGGGTTTTGTCATCAACTGCGCAGCCGCGGTTCAGGATGTGGCCGTTGACGGGCTTGCCATTGCCGTTCTACCGGAGACCGAACGGGCGCGGGCGAATGCGTTCATGGCGTTTGGTCAGGTCGCGGGAACCGGGATTTTTGGTGGTCTGAGCGGTGTTCTGCTCGTTGAGTTTGGTTTTCAGGTGGCGGCTTTAGTCGCCGCATCCAGCGTCATGTTGATCTGGTTTCTGGCGGTATTTGTGCGTGAACGGCGCGGCGATCGATTGCTGCCCTGGACCGCAGGCGTTGACCGAGAGGACGTAGCGAGACCGGGGCCGTTGACCGGAGTTTTCAGCAATCTTGGCCGGTCGTTGATCCTGCCCAATTCGGTGCTGCTGTTGTTTGCTGGCTTTGTCGCGTGGGTAGCCTACGGAATAGGTTTTGTTATGGCGCCCGTCTTCGCTGTATCGAAACTTGCGTTTGCATCCGAGGACTACAGCCGCGTCGCATCCGTGCTGGGCGTCGCGTCGGCGGTGACGACTATTCTCGTCAGCGGCTATCTGGACCGGGTCGGTGTGAAGCGGGCGCTTGTATGGTCGTTGGCTGGGTTGGCGGTCATCACGTCGGCATTTGTACTGATGAAGCCCTGGTGGGGCTCGCTTGGGCTCGTGCTCGGGTTTTGGGCTCTGTATATGCTCGCGGCACAAGTGCTCTTCGTTGGTTTCATTGCGACGAACATGAGTATGACGTGGAAGGCGATAGCCGCGACCCAATTCGCGGTCTATATGGCGCTGTCAAACCTGTCCCAATCCGCAGGCTCAGCGTTTTATGCTCAACTCTCTGAGTTCTCGCATTCCGTCGTGTTCATGGTAGTCGCGGTGTGTTTTCTGTTCGCGGCCTGGCTCTTCTCACGTGTGGATGTGGCCGCTCATCAAGAGCGCCTCGGTGTGCTTAGGCTGGCCTAGGCGGCGTCTGGGGGATTTCCGGAGTCTGCGAGTGGTCGTACCTCATCGGACAACAGCCACAGACTTGATCTGCGCCCACAGCACTTGGCCCACTTTCAGATCCAGGTGTGCGACTGAGCGCTGGGTGATTCGCGCGATCAGGATCTCATTCGAAGTCACAGCGCCTATGGTGAGCTGTACCAGTGCCATGGCTTCGTCGTGATCGGCCGCGATCTGCGTTACTTGCACGCGCAACCGGTTGAGAATTGAAGTGTCGCTGACGTCGTTGAGCGACAAGCTCACATCTCTTGCCAGGATGCGCAGGCGTACGTCCTGCCCCAGTTTGTCGCCGTCGTCTTTCGTCCAGATGTTCTGGCCATCTGCCAACTCGAGTCGCGATAGATGCCATTGCGTGTCTCGCTCAACGATACGGCCCGTGTGAATCGTTGCGGTCTCGTCAGCCTTATTTAGCGGCAGGTTCAGCTGAGAGAAAACAGTCTCCAGTTTGCCTTGCGTGTGTATCCTGCCGGCGTCGAGCACAACGACGTCGTCGGCTATGCGCGCTACTTCGTCCATGGAATGGGATACATAGAGCACGGGTGTTTGCACGGTTTCGTGCAGGCGCTCCAGATAAGGAAGAATCTCCTGCTTGCGTGCTGTATCCAGCGACGCGAGTGGTTCATCCATCAGTAACAGGCTGGGCGCAACGAGCAGCGCACGGGCAATCGCGACCCGCTGACGCTCGCCGCCGGAGAGCTGGTGCGGCATGCGCGACAGCAACGCGCCGATCCCCATGATCTCGATAACCTGGTCGGCGAAGCCTTCCGGGAGAGCCCGGTGGGCACGTTTCATCGCGTAGTCCAGGTTGCCCTGGGCAGTCAGATGAGCGAGCAGGCTTGCCTCCTGAAAAACGTAGCCGAGCGGTCGCTTGTGGGTGGCAAGAAACAAGCCCGCCCGCTGCCAGCACTCGCCGGCAACGCTGCAATCACCCTGCTGCGCGTGCAGTAACCCGGCGATGCACCGCAGCAATGTTGTCTTTCCTGATCCGGATGGGCCGACGATTGCGGTGATGCCCTGGCCAGCAATCGTCGTATCCACATCGAGCGTAAATGCATCCGTCGCTGGCTCACCCAACGCCAGGTTGAAACGGATCTCAATTGGACTGGAGCTCGCGTGAGAGCCGGTCACGGACGCGCACCGAAGGTCATGCTCGCTGCTCGCCCTCGGCGCTGGCTGTTGTACAGGATCATAAGAACGATGAAAGAAAACACGATCATCGCGCCGGCGAGTCCGTGTGCTTCGCTATAGGCCAGCGACTCGACATGGTCATAAATCGCAACCGAGACAACACGTGTCTCGCCGGGAATGTTGCCACCGATCATGAGGACAACACCGAACTCGCCCACGGTATGTGCAAAACCCAATATCGATGCTGTGACGAATCCGGGCCGGGCAAGCGGCAGGACCACTGAGAAGAATCGATCCCAGGGGCTTGCGTGCAGGGTCGCCGCTACCTCCAGGGGACGTTCGCCGATGGCCTCCATGGCGTTCTGGATAGGCTGCACCACGAAGGGCAGAGAGTAGATGAGTGATGCAACGACAAGCCCCGAAAATGAAAACGCAAGAGTGCCGAGGCCGAGGCTCTGGGTAATCTCACCGATAACACCGCTTGGGCCCATTGCCAGCAGCAGGTAAAAGCCGAGTACGGTAGGTGGTAACACAAGCGGCAGCGCAACCACGGCGGAGACCGGGCCTTTCAGCCAGGATTGGGTGCGGGTTAGCCACCAGGCGATTGGTGTGCCGATGAGTAACAAGAGAATGGTCACCACACTGGCCAGCTGCAGCGTCAGCCAGATGGTTGCGATGTCGGCATCGGACAGGCTCATGATTCGTCGCTCGTTGTGATGCTGCCCGCTGCAGTTCCCTGCTCAGCATCGTAGCCATAGCTCTTTATGATTGCTCGCGCTTCATCGCTGCGCAGAAATGCCAGTAGGTCCTGCGCAGCGGCGTTGTCTGCGCCACGCTTCAACAGCACGGCGTCTTGCGCTATTGGACTGTGCAGGCTGGGCTCGACTTGCCAGAGAATGCTGCCGCTCACCTCGCTCGTTTTAGTGCTGGTTGGCTCGATGACCTGAGACAGGGCGATGAGCCCGAGGTCTGCATTACCGGAGTGCACAAAAGCGTAGGCCTGGCCCACGTTTTCACCCATCACCCATTTTGATGTCTGAACGCCCAACGCGCTCAGCACCTCGGCGGCCGCACGGCCGTAGGGTGCGAGGCGTGGGTTCGCCACAGCCAGGCGGTCAAAATCGTTGCGCCGTAATCGCGCGTCACCGGTTGCGCTCACGCCTGAAGTGGACGTCCAAAGCGCCAGCCGCCCGATCGCATAGGTAAAACGACTTCCGGTGACCGTCAGCTGATCAGCTTCTAGTGCATCCACGCGCGTCTGATCTGCTGAGAGAAATACATCGAAGGGTGCGCCATTGTTGATCTGCGCATAGAACTTTCCTGACGAACCAAACGACAAGGTCACGTCATGATCATGCTGGGTGGCAAATGCATCGACGATGGCGCGCATTGGGGTAGAAAAGTTCGAGGCGACAGCCACCGTGCAGCTACCAGCGCTGGCTGAGAATCCGCACACAAATATGAGGGTCGTTGTGATTGCTTGGCTGAGCCGGCAGTTCAATTGAGCACTGAGTCCCTGGGCGATGGTAGGTCGCGAACGTCGCTGTTGATGATACCTCGATCTAGATAATTCTCTCGCGACAGCGGCTCTAAGGCGATTTACTCTTTGGCTACAGGGGCGATTGGATGGGGACCTCAATTGCGCATCGCACTCGCGGGCATTGAGCACGAAACGAATACGTACTGCAGCGGGCAAACCGAGCTGACTGATTTCTATGTTCAGCGCGGCGAAAAGATGCTGCGCGCCGCAGGTCAGCAGAACGCACTTGGTGGCGCGGTCGATGCCTGCCTGGAGAGTGGCGTTGAAGTCGCGCCCATTCTGCATGCTTTTGCCCAGCCCTCTGGAACGATATCGGCCCAGGCTTACGACGGGTTAAAGACAGAGTTGCTGGAGCGCCTGAGCGATGCAGCGCCGGTTGATGCGGTACTTTGGCTGGTGCATGGCGCGGGAGTGGTCGATGGCATACCGGATCTGGAAGGCGATCTGATTGCCGCCTCTCGACAGCTGCTCGGCGCAGACACTGCGATGGCAGGCGTATTCGATCTGCACGGCAATATCACGCAAGCCATGGCGTCAGACCTCAATGGCGTATTTGCCTGCCATGAGTATCCGCACGTTGACATGCACGTGCAGTCCAGTGAGGCGGTGGCGCATCTGATCGAGATGGTTACGAGCGGGCGCAGAGCGCGCTGTACGGTAGTTCAGCTGCCGCTGCTGATGCCCACGACCACTACCTTCTCCGGCCCCGGCAAGCGGGCGCTCGCGTCAGTGCTGGCTGCTGAGGCCGAAAACGATGTGGTCGATATCAGCTGGTTTCACGGCTTCCCATTCACTGATGTCGCTCACGTGGGCAGTTCGGTTGTTGTGACCAGTTACGCTGACGGGGCGTCGCTGGCGCAACAGGTGGCACAGGACATCTGGGAGCAGCGGGAATCGTTTCGTCCGGATGTGCTGAATGCAGATCAAGCCCTGGCGCGCGCTCAATCGCTGCTTGACGGCTCAGGTTCAGGTCCTGTTGTGATCAACGAAACGTCTGACAACTGTGGGGCAGGGGCGCCGGGTGATGGCACACATTTGCTGCGGGCGATGCTCGCAGCGGATTTGGCTGGACGCGCATGCTTCGGCTTTGTGGTCGATCCAGCGACGGCCACCCAGGCTCACAGCGCTGGCGTCGGCTCCACCATTGAAGTACGCCTCGGCGGGCATACCGATGATCTGCATGGAGCACCTATTGAAGCGAATGCCTATGTGAAGGCGCTCTCCGATGGACGCCTGGTGCTTCAGCATATGTACGCGGGCGCGCCTCTGCATCTAGGCCCCATGGCGCAATTGCTGATAGACGGCTTGGATGTGGTTGTGGCCTCGAGGCGGTCGCAAACCTTTGATCTCGAGCCGTTCCTCGCGGTGGGCATTGATGTGATGCGCTATGACATTGTCGCGCTCAAGAGCAGTAATCACTTCCGTGCGTGTTTCGAAAGCCTCGCCAGCGCAATTGTTACGGCAGACACGCCCGGGTTGAGCACGAACCAGATCAGCGTGTTCGAAAGACAGGCTTCGAGCGTGAAGTATTGGCCGACCAGCGACGATGCGGCCTGGCCTGCCGACGCTCCCGATCGAAAAATAGTTATTTAAAACAGAGATATATGCAAAGTTAGGCGCGTCGTTTACTTATTGAGTATCACTTTGTAAAGTGTCACTCAATATGGCATCACAACCTGCACTAGCCAGCAAAGGCACGTACCGACGGGCCCCGGAAGAAAAACGGGAGCTGCTTCTCAGCGCTGCCCGAAGCCTGTTCTCGGCCCAAGGCTTCAAAGAGACGTCCACCGCGCAGATCGCGGAACGCGCCGGCGTTTCGGAGGGCGTGTTGTTCCACCACTTTGGCTCTAAGCGAAATCTATTCGATTGCGTGGCCGATGCGTTTGTGGCCGAGGGTGTGCGAACGTCCGTCGATGGTGATCTTTCAGAAATGACGCCGGAGAGTGTGGTGCGCGCATCGTTCGACTTCTGCGACACGGACCCCGGGCTCTATCAGGAGATTGCACAGATCGGCGAGATCAACGATTTCGATCGTCGCACGGTGCGCCTGAATGTCGTTGTTCGCGCCATCACTCAGCAGCTGCAAGAGGCGATGGCCCAGGGCAGGGCACGGCAGGGGGATGCTCAGGTGATGGGCGAGCTGCAATTCGCATTAGTAGATGGTGCCTACAAAGCATGGCGCCGATCCGGTCAGCCGGAAGCACGAGAGACCTATATTCAGGAAGCCGCATACGCGATGCGGATGATGTCAGCTCCAGTTGCCGAGGCCGGCAAAGACGGAGCATCGAACGCGTGATGAATCACTCTAATGAGTAACGAGATAGAAGGAATGGTTTTATGAGCGAAGCAGTAGCGAACGATAGTCGATTTTGGTTAAACGGAAACTTCGCGCCGACCTTTGAGGAAGTTACGGCCACCAAACTTGAGGTAACTGGCAGCATTCCGCCGGAGTTGAATGGTCGTTACTTACGTAATGGCGCAAACCCGATGACCGGCGAATCGATGCACTGGTTCCTCGGCGACGGCATGATTCATGGTGTCGAGCTCCAAGGCGGAAAAGCTAACTGGTATCGAAATCGCTACGTTCAAACACCGGCGGTCAAAGCTGGTGGCTCGGGCGCGGATGTCGAGATGGGCGACCTCACGGCCTCGCTCGCGAACACTCACATCATCAGCCACGCGGGCAAGATCCTTGCGCTTGAAGAAGGCCACTATCCATTCGAACTCACGCCAGAGCTGGAAACCGTTGGTGCATACAATTACGACGGTAAGCTCTCTACCGGTATGACAGCGCATCCCAAGATTTGCCCGGAAACCGGCGAGTTGTTGTTTTTTGCCTACGGCATGATGCCTCCGTATCTCACATATCACCGCGCGAACGCGGCGGGCGAACTCGTGCAGAGCGAGGTCATCGAGGTGAAAGGCGCGACGATGGTGCACGACTTCAACGTCACCAGAAACCATGTGATCTTCATGGATCTGCCGCTGATATGGGACTTTGAGAACATGGCGGCGACCGGGCTGCCCATCACCTGGAGCGACGATTACGGTGCGCGGCTGGGTGTCATGCCGAGAAACGGCACGAACAAGGATGTCGTTTGGTACGACATCGATCCTTGCTACGTGTACCACCCATTGAACGCCTACGAAGACGGCGACGACATTGTCATCGACGTCTGCCGTATGTCGCACTCAATGAAGGCGGACGCCGCTGACGTGCCGCCTGTGCTGCACAGATGGACCATCCACCAGGCGAGCGGCACCGTGAGTGAATCGCAACTCGATGATGTCGCAGTCGATTTTCCGCGTGTCCCCGATGCCATCGTAGGCTTGAAGCATCGTTACGGTTACACCGCGGAGTTTGGCGGCGGTCTACCCGCCGCCATTGCGTTCCGAAAGTATGACCTGCAATCCGGTTCTTCCAGCGCCCACGAGCTAGGCGCAGGTCGCGCCGGTGGAGAACCGGTCTTTGTTCCAGCTGAAGGCGGGACATCGGAGGACGACGGCTACCTGCTTAGCTATGTCTATGATCAGGCGACGAACAAAAGCGAACTGATCATTGTGGATGCCAGTGACATGACGAAGGCACCCGTTGCTCGTGTCCATCTGCCGACCCGAGTTCCGGCCGGCTTCCACGGCAGCTGGGTGAGTGATGCTTAACACCCCGGAGGGGTTGTTGGCGGATAGCAAATTTGGGGGAATGTTGCATGAAAGTTGGTTTGGCTTTTGCCAGTAGTGTTGGCATCGACGGCGCGAGCGCGCTGGACGTTTGTCGTCGAGCGGAATCGGCGGGTTTTGAATCCGTATGGGGTGGTGAGCACGTTGTGCTGCCCGATTCGATTGCCTCGAAGTACCCGTATACCCCGGATGGCAAGATTCCCGCCGAACCGGACACGCCGATTCCGGATCCTCTGATCTGGCTGGCGTTCGCCGCCGCTGCCGCACCCACGCTCCGCTTGGGGACCTGTATTCTCATTGTTCCCCAGCGTAATCCGCTCATTCTCGCTAAAGAACTGGCAACCCTTGATCAGCTCTCCAGCGGTCGCGTGGAGCTTGGGCTCGGTGTTGGCTGGATGAAAGAAGAGTTCGATGCGCTGGGTGTTCCCTGGGAGCGTCGTGGTGCGCGCAACGATGAATACATCGAAGCCATGCGCGCGCTGTGGTCCGGGCCGCACGCCGAGTTTCATGGCGACTTTGTCGACTTCGAGCCGTCGACCTGCAGTCCGCGCCCGGTTCAGCCGACCATTCCGATACTCGTTGGTGGCGATTCCAACGCGGCGATTTCTCGAGCGGCCCGTATTGCCGATGGCTATTTCCCCGGCGAGGGAGATGTCGATCGATTAGCCGGTTTGATCACGCGGCTGCGTGAGGCGGCAGAGAAAGAAGGGCGCGATCCCGCTTCAATCGAAATCAATGCGATGTTCGGCGCCCAGATGGCAGACCCGGTTGCAGGTGCGGAGCAACTTGCTGAGTTGGGCGTTGGTCGAATTATGATTCCCGCGTTCTTTTTTGCCGGACCCGGTGGGTTGGACAGGCTCAGCGAGTTTGGTGAGAACGTCATGCCGAAGATGCCTCGATAGCGATTGAAGACTGAACGACAAAGACTAAGGAAAGGCCAGCGCTATGTACGACACTCTCATTAAGAACGCGACCATCGTTGACGGCACTGGTAGTGCGCCGTTCACCGGAGATATTGCTTTCGCTGACGGCAAAATTGCGGCTGTTGGATCGGTGGATGGCTCAGCCAAAACGGTCATCGATGCCGACGGTGCTTATGCCGCGCCAGGTTGGGTGGACGTGCACACGCACTACGATGGTCAGGTGAGCTGGGATGACGAACTCAACCCCTCGTTCAGCCACGGCGTTACCAGTGTTGTTATGGGTAACTGCGGCGTCGGCTTTGCACCGTGCCCTCCTGGCGGTGAACGCGGCATGATCGAACTCATGGAGGGTGTCGAGGATATTCCCGGCACGGCGCTCTACGAGGGCATCGAGTGGGGCAAGTGGGAGACGTTCCCCGAGTACATCGACTACATCGGCTCGCGCGAGTACACGATGGACATTGGCACGCAGATACCGCACTCGGCGCTGCGAAACTACGTGATGGGTGAGCGTGGCTTACGCCATGAAGATGCGACGGCCGAAGACCTCGCCACGATGGAACGCATCGTCGAAGATGCGCTTAAAGCGGGAGCGCTAGGCTTCTCAACGTCACGTACCGTTGGTCACCGTTCGGTAACGGGTGAGCCGATCCCCGGCACCTTCGCCGAGCGCGATGAGCTGATGGCTATCGCGCGAGCGATGAAGAGTGCGGGCAAAGGCGTTTTCCAGGCCATTCCTGCTGGAGCGGTCGGCGAGCTGGCTGGCCCCGAGAAAGCATCGATTCAGGAAGAGATTGCGCTCTTTGCAGATGTCGCACGAGCCAGCGGTCGAGCGTGTACGTTTACTCTCGTTCCTGCCGGAGATCGCCCAGATGAGTGGGGTGCATGTCTGGCGCAGGTAGCCGAGGCGAACGCCGACGGCCTTACGCTGCGCCCTCAGGTTCCCAGCCGTCCCATTGGCCTCGTGTCGAGCCTTCGGACCTATCACATGTTCCAGCGTCGCGAGACGTTTCTGAAGTTAGACCACTTGTCTTTCGAGGATAAGCTTGCCGAGCTGCGTAAGCCTGAGATTAAAGCTGCGATCCTGGCTGACAAGGACATTCCACCAGAACAGCCGGGCACGATGGACGCCGTGTGCGGGTTGTTCGCGATGGCGGCGGCGAGCATGTATCCGATCGAGATGCCGATAAACTATGAACCGACGCCCGAGCAAACCCTCGGTGCGATGGCCGCCGAGAAAGGGCAGGAAATTCACAGCTTCATGTACGACTACCTCACCGCGGGTAACGGTGACGCGTTCGCAATTGTCCTCGGTGCGAACTACAGCACCGAGACCTTTGAGGTAATCTCCAAGATGATCCAACACCCGGACACCACTATCGGATTGTCGGATGCTGGCGCACACGTGAACCTGATCTTTGACGCGGTTGGCCCAACGTATCAGCTGACTCACTGGGTTCGCGATCGCGATACGGGAGACCGCTTGCCTATCGAGCTCATCGTGCACAAACAGACGCTGCGCAATGCCGAACTGTTTGGCTTGAACGATCGAGGCAGCATCAGCGTGGGCAAGCGAGCTGATCTGAATCTGTTCGATCTGGACAAGCTCTCACTTGGTGGCCTTGAGGTCCACAACGATCTGCCAGCGGGTGGAAGTCGAATCTTGCAGTCAGCGAGTGGCTACCTAAATACCTTTGTTGCGGGCGTGATGACCCGAGAGAACGACACCGACACGGGTGCTCGCCCAGGGCGGGTTATTCGCGGCTAGCCCCGTTACACTTTCGGCTCGGCAACCGGCGGCGCTTCAGCCGCCGGTTTTCGTTCCAACGCCAGATCGAGGAAGTTCAGATGCCGGATAACCGCTGTGTAGTGCTCGCGGCCAGGCCAGACGGTGCCCCCAGAGAAAGTGATTTCCGAGTAGAGACGCGACCGCTTGCTGATGTCGCAGACGGCCAGATTCTGTGCCGGAATCTCTACATCTCTCTGGATGCGGGCTTTCGCAATTGGATGGACGAGGGTAGCGGTGACAACGTGCTACCCGCGATGCCGCTGGGCGAGCCCGTGATGGGCCTGACGATGAGTCGTGTAGAGGAGAGTCGTCATCCGGACTTTTCCGAGGGCGACATTCTGATGGCACGCTTCGCCTGGGAGGAGTACACCGTTACCGATGCTGGCGATTTCATCTCGCCCATTCGCAATGTCGAGTACCCGCTCAACTACTACCTCGGTGTACTCGGCGATACCGGCTTGTCCGGATATTTTGGCTTAACCGACTTTGGCCGTGTTCAAGCGGGGGAAACGGTGTTGGTCAGTGCAGCAGCGGGCGCCGTTGGCAGCATCGCTGGGCAGATCGCGAAGCTCATGGGTGCGCGGACGGTTGGTATCAGCAGCGGAGCTGAGAAATGCCAGCGATTGGTGAGCGAACTTGGCTACGACGCCGCGATCGATCGACAGTCAGCCGATCTGGATGCCGCGTTCAGCAACGCCTGCCCGGATGGAATTGATGTGTACTTCGACAATGTCGGTGGGCCCTTGCTCGAGCGCGTTCTCGACCACATTAACGAAGACGCTCGCATTCTATTGTGTGGGTCGGTCGCGACCTACAACGAAACGGAGAGCGTGCCTGGCCCGAGCAACCTGTTCCAACTGACGACCAAACACGCGCACATGCACGGCTTCATGACTCACCTGAATCTTGATCGCTACGATGCGGCCAGAGCGGAACTGGCCAGCTGGATAGCAGATGGCAAACTCGTTGTGCACGAACATCGTCTGCAAGGCATCGAAAGCGTTGGTCGCGCGTTCTGCGATCTATTTGCGGGTGTGAACTTCGGCAAGACTATCGTCGAGCTGTAGAGGCTAGTGAACTCGTTCGGTGTGGACGCGTTTGCAGCCCCAGAGGCCGCCGTCAACGGATCAACCCTGCGAAGCTTGGCGCCAACATTCAGGCTGCGACGGCGCGGCCGTCCTTAAACACCGAGAGCCTGGAGTGATCCTGCAGAATTCGGATGTCTCCGATCGGATCGCCATCGACCATCACGAGGTCGGCTTTGTTGCCTGGCTGCAACGTACCGAGCGAGCCTGTTGAATCGAACGCCTCACCGCCGTATCGGCAGGCACAGATCATCGCTTCGGCTGGAGACATACCGAATAGCTCAACGAAGTACTCAAGGTCCTTTGCGTACGTGCCGTGAGGCGCGATGGAGATGCCGTAGTCGCCGCCGACGACCAGCTTGATGCCGGCTTTGCGCATCAGTTCAACACTGCGAACGGTTTCCTCAATCTCGCGCTCATAGCCCTGAGCCTTCACCGTTGCCTTGCTGATCCCGAGCGTTTCACATTGCGCTAGGTACTGCACTTCCCAAGCAATTGCCGGTCCGACGTAGATGTCACCATCGCGGGCAGCGAGTAGATCCACCGCTTCGTTGTCGAGGTAGTTGGCGTGACCAACGAAGTCAACGCCAGCTCCGACTGCCTGTTTGACCGCAGCGGCTGAGCGGGCGTGGCATGCCACACGCAGCTTGCGCCGATGAGCCTCGTCAACAACGGCGAATACTTCCTCATCGCAGAATGACAGTTCGCCCGGTGGGTTAACTGGATTGATCGCTTCACCGTCGATGAATATTTTCACCACGTCGACCTGATCCCGACGTTGCTGCCGAACTGCCTGGCGCAGGGCCCAGGGACCATCCGCGATCTGGCTCAGACCACCCGGTGAATCCACGTTGCTAGCCGTCGCACCCAGATCGCGGCCTGCAGCGAGTAGGCGAGGCCCGAGAATTTTGCCGGTGTTGATAGCATTGCGTAGGGCTACGTCGATCTTGTAGGTGGAGCCAAAGCTTATCGCTGATGTGAAGCCGGCGCGCAGCATGAGCTCGGCATTGCGCACTGCTGTGATTGTTGATGTCTCGACACCGACGTCGCCGATTGCGAAGGGACTCGCATCGGCGAAGGACAGGTGGGCGTGGGTCTCAACCATGCCGGGCATGACAAACTTGTCTGTGCCGTCAATTACGGTGACGTCCGGTTTCTGTTCGGGCATCCCAGCTTTGGGGCCGACGTAAGTGATTTCCCCGTTGTCGTAGCAGACGGCACCCTCTTCGATGACGCTCGTATCGACGGCGTCAAACACGGTCGCATTGACGATGGCGGTGGCGGCGTTTTTCGATGCTTGGTTCGACATTAGCGACTTCCTAGCGGGCAGGGTGGATGCTGGGTCTTCAATTAGTCGGCAAAAAACTCGGATTTCTTTTCGCCGTTCGGACCGTAGACCGGCTCGCCGCGCTCAACCAGGTAGGCCTGATTGTCACTGCTCACGATGTTGGCATTCGCAAGCAACTCGACCATCGCCAGATAGTTTGGATGCTGAAAGTGGGCGGCGAGCGAATCGCTGTCGTCCCACAGCTCGTAGACCTGAACTCTGGTTGGCACGGCAGGGTCGGGTGCAAAGCAATAGTCACGGCAACCCGCTTCCTCAACGCGCGTGGCCATCTGCACGTCTTTGGTGAGTTCAACGGCTTTGTCTCGGTCTGCCTGGTTGGCAAAACCCAGGGCGGCAACAACGATGATCATGTTCTTCTTCCTTTGTCCTACGCCATAGGCGCTAGCGCTGTTTCGTCCAGCGATTGTGGGATGGGCCCGATGGGCCGCGAGGTTGTCCCGCGTGCTCCGGATAGACACAGGCGGTATACAGATCGCCGTGGCTATCGACAGCGAGCTGATGGATGTAGATGGCAAGGTCGTCGATTCTCTTCACGACTTCGCCGGTATCTTCATCGAGTATGGCGAGGTTACTCATGCGGTCGCTCGCGTAGATCTGGCCATCACGGCTCAACAGGCTCAGCGGCATGAGGTGAGTCCACTCGTCGATGTAGTCGCCTTCCGGCGTGAATCGTTGAATGCGGTGCTGGCAGTCCTTGGCAACATGATTGCGATGCTCGGCGATCTGGCCATCAACCGTCATGTAGGCGTGGAAGTTGCCGCCGCATAGATCGGCAACGAGTAATCTGCCTTTGCTGTCGATCGTCAGCGCGTGCGGTGTGTTGAATTCGCCGGGCTCGCGTCCCCATTGGCCGAGTGCTCGAACGAAGTCACCGTCTGGCGTGAACCACACCAGCCGGGAATTCCAGTAACCATCCGCAACAACGATCAGGCCATCGTCCTGCACGGCAACGGCGGTCGGGCCGTTGAAGTGGCTCTCATCACAGCCCCATTCGCCGAACGTGCCCAGCTCGAGAAGCGATTCGCCGTCCGGCGTGTATTGCCGAACGACATGGCCGTCTCTATCCGTTGTCCAGAAGGTGCCGTCTTTCTCGATGTAGAGCGTGTGTCCGCCCAGCGCGAAGCCGGGTTCGTCAGACTTGCCCCACTTACCAAGATAGCTGCCATCGCGCTGAAACATCGAGATGCTGCTTTTGCCCATCTTGGCGCTCATCGCCAGCGGGTGTGCCGCCCAATGCTCCACGTCCCGCGTGAACAGATAGATGATGTCGTTGTCATCAATCGCGACGCCGGAGCCCATCTCGAATTGCATATCCGCGGGATAGCGTGGCCAGTTGTCAGCAAGGCGATAACCGTCGCGCGGATCCTTTGATGCGCTGTTGTCGGTAACGTCGTGGCTGACGCACACGGCTAGCGGTCCAGAAAGGCGTGGCGAACGCGTTCGAAGGTTTCTTCTTTGATGCCGATTTCGCGCAGGTATTCCATGGTGCCGCCCCAGCGTGCCTCGAGCCCGTCGAGAAAGTCGGCCATGGCGTTTTCCGGCACCCCAGCGGCGATGCTGAGCGCATCCCGATCCATGCCATCCGGCAGGCCAACGTGCTCCTCGACAAAATCCACCTGTCGAGGCACGTCACGATTGGTGAGGATGTAGTCAGCTTCGATCCAGGATCGATCAACGCCTAGTGTCGCCAGAAGAAACGCAGTGGAGACGCCGGTGCGATCTTTTCCCGCCGTGCAGTGCAGAACGATGGGGTGGTCGTCCGCACTGGCAAAAATGTCGAAGATCCGGTGCCAGGTTTCTGGGCCAAATTCGAGATAGCCTAAATAGCGTTTGCCCGAGATGCCGGTATCGCCGACGAGTTTGCTTAACTGATCACTCCCACCCTCGGGAATGACCGGAATGTTGTGATATTGCGCGCCCAAATCTGGCAACGGCCCGCGGCTTTGCTCCGCCGCTTCGTCCGGCTTGCGCAGATCGATCTGAGTCTTCACACCCAGGCGTTTCAGTTGCTCAAGGTCAGCATCCGTCATTCGGTCCTGGCGACCGGCGCGGAAGTAGCGGCCCCAGCGTACGCTGGTGCCATCCATCGCGGGGTAGCCGCCAATGTCACGGAAGTTGAAGCAGCCCTGAAAAGGGATGTGGCGGTTCGGGTAGTCGTTGATCACAGGAATTTCGCATGGCTTACAGACTGGCCAAGTCTACAAGAAAGCAGCCGCTGCCAATCAGTTAGATAGTGACCAACGTTGCCCCGTTTTTGCGGCATAGTGACGTGACATTGAACCACGGGGAGAGGGTGCATGAGGGCGTGCAACGGAAAGGGGCTGCTGACAGCGGCGGCCATAGCAACAGTGCTGCTGGCCTTGGGCTGCGCACAGGATGTGACCACCGTTGCTGGTGCCAATGGTGCCGCCCCGGAGACCTCTCTGATGGAGCGCGCTCGGAATGTGCACGCCGAGGCACTGGTGCTCGATGCGCACGCGGACATCGTGCCGCCTGGAACCGTGTCGTCTTATGTCGGTCCGGACGGCTTGTCGAAAGTCGAGCCGGCGAAGATGCGCGCTGGGGGCGTTGATGCGGTGGTCATGTCCATTGCGGTCGGTCCTGGGCCCCGGGATGCGGACGGCTACGCCGATGCGAAGGCGACGGCTCTCACCAAGCTCGCCGCGGTACGGGAACTCACCGACAACCCGAATGATGACGTTGTCCTCGCGCGCTCGGCTGACGAGATAGTCGCTGCGCATAAAGCTGGGCAGCGAGCGTTGATCCTTGGCTTTCAGAACGCTCGGATTCTTGGCGAGGACGTCACCCAACTGAATGACTACTTTGATGCCGGCGCGCGAGTGTTTGCGCTAACGCACCTTGGTCACAACGACTTCGCCGACTCGTCTCGTCCGGTCTATATCGGTGAGCTTGGCGCGCACGAACCGGATGCCGAACATGACGGGCTGTCCGATCTTGGTGTTGCCGCCATCAAGCGAGTCAATGCCCTGGGTGGGGTAGTCGACATCTCCCAGCTGTCACGCCAAGCTGCTCTGCAGGTGATTGAGCTGTCGAGTGCGCCCGTGATCGCCAGTCATTCGAATATTCAGGCGTTGTCCAACGTTAATCGAAACCTGTCTGATGAGGAGCTGGATGCCATCGCAGCCAATGATGGGGTTGTGCACATCGCAGCATTTAAAGGTTATCTGATTGACCTTTCAGACCCTAAGCTCGATGCCGACATTCGCGCCGTGCGCCGCCGCGTTGGCATCGCTGAAGACTACGACTACCCGTTTGAGCTCTACTGGGAGCTGGATAGCGTTGCCGAACAGCGCGCGTTTGTCGCGGAGGTCAGTGCGCTACTTGGCCCGGCAACCGTTGCTCGCATGGTGGATCACATCGACTACGCGGTGCAGCGCATGGGTATCGATCACGTCGGTATTGGCAATGACTTCAACCACGGCAGCGGGATCGTCGGTTTTCAGGACGCCAGCGAAGCGCTCAACGTGACCGCAGAGTTGCTGCGCCGTGACTACAGCGCCGGCGATATCGAGAAGATCTGGGGCGGAAACTTCCTGCGCGTTCTCCGAGCGGCAGAAGCTGCCGCTGAGTACAGGCGCTAACTAACGCAGCGTTAACCTATCGGTAGACCCGCGCGGCGCGTATCCAGCATCAAGGGCTCACCGGTGTCGCGTTGCTGGTAGGTATGAATCCACTCCGAAACCCACTGGGGGTTCTCGGTTTCATCGGGATGGTGGCCTGGTAGCGTCGCTCGTAGCATGGCCGAGCCTGCATGCACGAAGAACTTGGCCACCATGTGCCACAGTGCCAGACGGCTTCGAAGGCTATGCCATTTGCCGTCTTTCTTGAGCATCGCCCGATAGCCCCGGCGCGATAGGAACCCGACGTGCAGCGAGCCGCGGAGCAGGCCCCATACGCGCGGCAGCCACCTGCCAGACACTGACTGATACACATCGAAGGCAACCGATTTGTGCTCGGTCTCCTCCACCATGTGCCACAGCACAAGCGATGCAACCACGGGGTCCGCGCCGTGGAACAGCTCATCCCGATGATTGATCAGCCACTCGGTAATGCCCATGGTCATAGTCTCGAAACCGGCGGCGTAGGCCAGGCGCCACTCCAGCGACTTCTTGGCGAAGCGCTCGTAATCGCGCGTCATGGATGCCTCAACATCCGCCAGTTCCGGGTAGCCGTTCGCCTTCAACATCTCGTTGTAGCGGCGGTGGGTTGTGTAGTGTTGGGCTTCCTGACCAATGAAGTGACGCACGTCAGTTAGCAGGTCTTCATCCTCAATCTGTTCGACCGCCTCGCGCATGGTCTTGATGAGGAATGGCTCGAGGTAGGGCATGGCGAGGGAGGCGCCGTTGACCATGTGGCTCCATTCCGGTTGCTCGGGGTGCCAGATCGGTGCCGACTCCGGTGGAAAGTCGAAAGCCTGCTTGCGGATCTCAATATCGTGCGGCATCAGCTGGCTCCCAAGTTTCGCGAGTCGCGATAGTGGCGCCATGCGCCAATCAACAGCAGTGCGAACGCGATGTGGACCGCGATCATCGCCGGCCAGCCACTAACGTAGATTAGGTTGTTGGCCAGGCTGTCACCAAACGGGCCGCCACCAAAGGCGAGGCCGCGCGTTCCAAACCAGGCGTTGGCGATGGCGGGCAGGGTGAACAGCCAGCCGAAGACGACTCCGCAATAAGCGAGCCATGACTGCTGTCTAGCCGACAGCGTCAGATAGGGCGAGATCAGCGCGATGCCCATCAGCAGCAGTCCATTCGTGATGCCTTCCAGGTGCGCCATGATCCACGCTCTCGGCTCGCCCGGTACCTGGCCTTCGATGTGATTCAGTACGGGCCACAGATCGATCTCGCCCAGCAGTTGAAAGAAGTGCAGCCAGCCGCTGACTGCAGAGCTGGTCAACAGGCCAACGCCATTGAGAATTAGTAACGCCCTGTGTCTGTCACTCATGTTTCCTCCTCCCCCGCGAATCGAAAATTAGAGCGTTTACTCTAGTAGAGGGTTTACTCTAAAATTGCGATCAAGCGAAATCAAGGCATTTGTTCGAAGGAGCCCGAGTGGCAGATGGGTAATCGAGAGAAGATCATTCGTGGCGCCATCGAGTTGATGAACGCGCGAGGTAGTGCCGTCGGCACGAGCGCCCTCGCTGAGCATCTTGGTATCAGCCCCGGGAACCTCTACTACCACTTCCGAAATCGCGAGGCGATTGTCGCTGAGATTCTGACCAGGTGCGCCGATGATCTGCATGCGATTCTAGATGTGAGCGATCAGTCTGAAATCAGCCCTGAACGCTTCGCCAGCTGTTACGTAGGCGGTGTTCGAGTGCTCTTTGAGTACCGCTTTCTCTTCTCATCAGCCCTGGAACTGGTATCCAGTGATGCGTCGTTGACTGCCGCCTACCGCAAGTTCAGCGAAACCAGCGTCGGTCAGCTCAAGCTGGCGCTAAGCCTGGCCCGAGCGGTTGCGGCATCGGAGCGGGCATTGACTGATGACGATGCGCGGCGGTTTTGCCAGAACATGTGGTTGATCTGGACAGGCTGGCCGCGATACGCCCAGGTGAACCTGGGCCGCGACATGGATCAAACAGATCAAATGGAGTGTTTGCGCCACCTGACCCTACTAATCGAGCCTTATGTGACACCAGCGTTTTTTCAGGCGGTGAGTGAGCAAGCTGTGCAGCAGTTTGCGCAGCCTCCGAAAACGCTGGCTTAGGCCTTTGCTTATCGCCACGCGTGCTTCACGGGGATGCTAAAATGGCGTCTCATTACGGAGGCCCAGCCAATTCATGAGTACGGCAATGAACAGCGATTACCGCAAATCCCTTCCCGGTACCGATCTGGACTATTTCGACACGCGTGAAGCGGTGGAAGCGATAAAGCCAGGCGCCTACGACGGGCTCCCATACACCTCACGAGTGTTGGCGGAGAACCTGGTGCGTCGGTGTCCACCGGAAAATCTGCGGGCCTCACTAGAGCAGATCATCGAGCGTAAGCGGGATCTGGACTTCCCCTGGTTTCCGGCGCGAGTGGTTTGCCATGACATTCTTGGTCAAACCGCGCTCGTGGACCTCGCAGGTTTGCGGGATGCGATCGCTGAGAAAGGTGGTGATCCGGCGCAGGTGAACCCGGTTGTGCCGACCCAGCTGATTGTGGATCACTCGCTGGCGGTCGAGCATGCTGGCTTTGAGGAAGACGCGTTCGAGAAGAATCGCGCCATCGAAGATCGCCGCAACGCGGATCGTTTTCACTTCATTGAATGGTGCAAGACCGCGTTTGAAAACGTCGATGTGATCCCTCCGGGCAATGGCATCATGCACCAGATCAACCTGGAGAAGATGTCGCCGGTTATTCACGATCGCGACGGCGTTGCCTTTCCCGATACGCTGGTTGGCACCGATTCTCACACGCCTCACGTTGACGCCCTGGGTGTCATAGCGCTTGGTGTCGGCGGGCTGGAAGCTGAGAATGTCATGCTCGGCCGCGCCTCTTACATGCGCCTGCCTGACATCATCGGTGTCGAACTAACTGGTCAGCGTCAGGAAGGCATTACGGCAACGGATATCGTGCTGGCAATCACCGAGTTCCTGCGTAACGAGCGAGTCGTGTCCTCCTACCTCGAGTTCTACGGTGAAGGCGCTGAGCATCTGACGCTTGGCGACCGAGCGACGATCTCGAACATGACGCCGGAGTTCGGCGCGTCTGCGGCGATGTTCTACATCGACCAGAAGACGATCGACTACCTGACGCTCACCGGCCGAGACGACAAGCAGGTGAAGCTGGTTGAAACCTACGCCAAAGAAACCGGCCTCTGGGCAGATACCCTGAAGAACGCTGAGTACGAACGCGTGCTGACGTTTGATCTGTCCTCGGTTGTACGTAACGTCGCCGGGCCATCGAACCCGCATCGTCGTGTCGCCACGAGTGAACTGGCAGCAAACGGCATCGCGGGCGTGGTTGAGAACGAAGAAGGCTTGATGCCGGATGGCGCGGTGATCATCGCTGCGATTACCAGCTGCACCAATACCAGTAACCCGAGAAACGTGATTGCCGCCGGTCTGCTGGCCCGCAACGCCAACGCTCGCGGCCTTGTCCGCAAGCCCTGGGTGAAGAGTTCGCTCGCGCCGGGCTCAAAAGCAGTCCAGCTCTATCTGGAGGAAGCCAACCTGCTGCCGGAGCTTGAAAAGCTCGGGTTCGGCATCGTCGCGTTCGCCTGCACAACCTGCAACGGCATGAGCGGCGCGTTAGATCCGGTTATTCAGAAAGAAGTGGTGGATCGGGATCTGTATGCGACCGCCGTGCTGTCAGGCAACCGCAACTTCGATGGCCGTATTCATCCCTATGCGAAGCAGGCGTTTCTCGCCTCGCCGCCGTTGGTCATCGCCTACGCGATTGCGGGCACCGTACGTGTGGATATCGAACGGGACGCGCTCGGCGTTGACTCCGACGGCAACCCGGTGACCTTGAAGGACATCTGGCCGACCGATGCCGAGATCGATGAAGTCGTCGCGGCTAGCGTGAAGCCTGAGCAGTTCCGGGCAGTCTACGATCCGATGTTTATCACGGTGAAAGACACGACCGACGCGCCCAGCCCGCTGTATGACTGGCGTCCGCAAACCACCTACATCCGTCGCCCGCCGTACTGGGAAGGCGCGCTGGCGGGTGAGCGTAGCCTCAAAGGCATGCGTCCGCTCGCGGTTTTGGGTGACAACATCACAACCGATCACCTGTCTCCGTCGAACGCGATCCTCGCCTCAAGTGCTGCGGGTGAGTATCTGGCGAAGATGGGACTGCCGGAGGAAGACTTCAATTCCTACGCAACTCACCGCGGTGACCACCTGACCGCCCAGCGCGCGACGTTCGCGAACCCGAAGCTGCTGAACGAGATGGTCACTGAGAATGGTGAGATCGTCCAGGGTTCCCTCGCAAGGATCGAACCGGAAGGTGAAGTCACGCGCATGTGGGAAGCGATAGAAACCTACATGGAGCGCAGCCAGCCTCTGATCATCGTTGCCGGTGCTGACTACGGTCAGGGTTCTTCCCGGGACTGGGCGGCGAAAGGCGTTCGCCTGGCTGGCGTTGAAGCCATCATGGCCGAAGGCTTCGAGCGCATCCACCGAACCAATCTGATTGGTATGGGCGTACTGCCGCTTGAATTTAAGAATGGTGATACGCGGCACACCTACGGCATCGACGGTACCGAGACGTTTGATGTCGTCGGTGAGCCGACACCCGGTGCAGACCTTACGGTTGTCATCAACCGGAGTAACGGTGAGCGCGTTGAAGTGCCGGTGAAGTGTCGTCTTGATACCGCCGAGGAAGTGTCGGTCTATGCCGCGGGCGGCGTTCTACAACGTTTTGCCCAGGACTTTCTTGAATCATTCGCATCGGCCGGCTAGTCGAGAGCATTTGGAGTAGTGACAATGGCAAGCAAGCCGCAGATTCGAGTGCCGGCGACTTACATTCGTGGTGGCACGAGTAAAGGCGTCTTTTTCCTGGTGTCTGAGTTACCGGAAGCCGCCGCGCAGCCCGGGGCGGCACGGGATGCTCTGTTGCTCAGAGTGATCGGCAGCCCAGATCCGTACGGCAAGCAGACAGACGGCATGGGCGGGGCCACTTCCAGCACCAGCAAAACCGTTTTGATCTCGCCGAGTAGCAAAACTGATCACGATGTTGACTATCTGTTCGGTCAGGTCGCGATAGACAAAGCGTTTGTCGACTGGAGCGGTAACTGCGGCAACCTGTCGGCTGCTGTTGGTGGCTACGCGATCAGCAAAGGCCTGCTACCCAAAGATCGGGTTCCAGAAAACGGAGTCGCTGAAGTGCGCATCTGGCAGGCGAACATCGACAAGACGATTGTTGCTCATGTGCCGATTACAAACGGCGAGGTTCAGGAGACCGGCGACTTCGAGCTGGACGGCGTGACCTTTCCGGCAGCGGAAGTGCAGCTCGACTTCATGGATCCAGCCGACGATTCCGGCGGTTCGATGTTTCCCACCGGCAATGTTGTCGACAAACTCGTTGTGCCGGAGATCGGCTCCTTTGAAGTCACGATGATCAATGCCGGCATCCCAACGATCTTTCTCAACGCGGCTGCACTCGGATACACGGGATGTGAGTTGCAGGACGACATCAACAACGATGATGAAGCTCTGCAGCGATTTGAAACGATTCGCGCTTACGGCGCGGTGCAGATGGGGCTCATAGAATCCATCGATGAGGCCGCGTCGAGACAACACACGCCGAAGATCGCGATCGTAGCCCCTCCGGACAGTTACACCGCATCCAGTGGCAAGGTGATCGAAGAGGGCGACATAGACCTGCTCGTGCGCGCGCTATCGATGGGTAAGCTTCATCACGCGATGATGGGCACGGCTGCAGTGGCCATCGGTGCGGCGTCGGCTGTGCCAGGGACACTCGTCAATCTTGCCGCCGGCGGCGGTGATCGAGAATCGGTACGTTTTGGTCACCCCTCAGGAACGCTGCGAGTTGGTGCCCAAGCCTCGCAGACTGATGGCCAATGGAGTGTCGTTAAAGCCAGCATGAGCCGAAGCGCCAGAACCTTGATGGAAGGATGTGTGCTGGTGCCACGTGATGTGATCGGCTAGGACCGAGGAGCCCCAAGGTCTGCTGATACGTTTCTCAAGTCGTTCTGATCCAGGTGAGCTGGTTCAGAGTGCGTCTACGCCTAATGGTACATGCGACTAACCGTTCGACACCTCGAGCCATTGGCACCGAAACTTTGGACAGGAAATCCGTGAGCCGCGCGGGCTGGTGGTTTATCGCGCTACTGGTTCTGGTTGGTGTATGCACCTTCGCGCTTCTTAGCGGTGTGGTCCGTACCAATGAATCGGCCGTAGCTCGAGACTTTCTCCGCGCCATTGCCCGCCAGGACGTCGACGCACTATTTACCCAGTTCCACCCCGCGCTGAGCGCTACCGTGGATCGGCGTTCGGTCGATCAGTGGCTGGCGGGCGTTCATCAGCAGATGGGGGCGCCGAGCGAAGTTGAGACGTTCTCGGCTCCAGCGACCTGGCGGATTGTGTGCCCGGATGGTTGTCGGGCCGGTTCGCGTCGGTTCGACTGGCAGGTGGACAGTGCGGCCGACGTGGATTTTGAGCGGGGTACTGCTCGAATCAGCCTCCGCAAAGTCGATGGTTTGATCACGGAGTTTACTTGGGCCACAGAATCAATGGACTGGCGCTGGCAGCCACGTCCTGATGACCTCATGAGCGCCCGCGAGCGGGCGCGAGAGTATCTGAGATTGCTAGCCGTGTCAGACCCCTGGGAGATTGCGGCGGCCGGGCCTGTGAATTTCATCGCGACCGGATACTCCCGTATCAGCTATGAGAAATCTTATCTGCAGAGTTTTCATGGCGACTCGAGCATCTGGCTCGATGCCGGCCATGAGCGCTTTCGTCTAGCCTCGGGCCAGTGGGCCGTACGCTTCAGATTTACCAATGCGCATGATCGCGCGCCGGTCAGCGTACTCGTTCGATTTGACCTTTTCCGCGTTGAGGTCACCGGCCTTGAGAATGCGCACCCAATGATCGGTCGCCAATCGTAGATACGGCCAGGTTCTAGCTCTCCGGTTCACATCGAAACACCGGAATCAGCCGCTGAGTTCGCGTTTGATAGTCTGCGTACGGCGCGTAGTGCTGTACGCAGATCGGCCATGCAAGCGCTCTTTCTTCGCCGCTCAGCTCGCGCGCACGCAGAGCGCGTCGCGCTCCGCCTTGAGTGATGTGGATGTCGGGGTGCGCGATCAGGTTGTGATACCAAACGGGGTGTTTCGGCGCACCGCCCTGGCTCGCGACCAGCAGAAACGCATCGCCGTCGGGCACATACATCAGAGGAATTGTTCGCGCCTGTCCTGACTTGGCCCCCGTCATCTCGACGAGGCAAATAGGGTCGCCGGCGAGCTTGTTCATCAGCCGCCCGTTAGATGCGCGATAGACCGCAACGTTCAAACGGGTAAACGCTTTCAGAATCCACTTCGGTATTGCAGGGCCTTGCTCGCCCGATGCGTCAGTATTCTCGCTACCGTTTTTCATCACGTCTCCAACGCTTTGAGTGTTTTCAGCAGTGTCGTCGTCACCGTTATGTGCGCGGCAGAAGCCTGAACAGATAGGCCTCATTGATGTCGGGATTGCGTGGTGCGTTGCCGTACTTCGCTTTGTACGGAATGGCCATTGCGTCGAACTCTTCCTGGCTTGTCACCCGTTCGGCTCGCAATTCATAGAGCTTCTCACCGATCAGCACGCGCACGTTGGGGTCAGCTTCAATGTGTTCAACCCAGGTGGTGCGATTTGCTCCGGCGTGAACATAAAGGTCTAGCCCAACGCCGAGTATCCACAACTTCACGGAGTAAGGGTCGCTGGGGTTTGTCTCCAGCCGAATGATTTTCTCAGCCGCGGCCTCCGTCCAGTCAGCCGGCGGTTCGGTTAGCTCACCATCAAGCTTGCCGCCGGAGATTGGTATGTAGTTGCAGCCGCTGAGGAACGCCAGCGTGGCGGCGACGAGTGAACGTCCGATCATAAGAATCTCCCGAGAGCTTGGTGTCAGCACGCAGTGTCAACTATTGCGCTGCCCGAGACGAGGCGTATTCAGGCATACCAGCACTGTGATAAGGCCGCGCGCTCAATCAATTGCGGCCATCCTGAGCCGGTCGAGGACTGGCTGCTAGCGACATACAATTAGGCATACAGTGTCCGTGCGGAGTAGGGTGAGCATATGCCTGCAACGACTGAGATTACAGATAGGCTGGCCAGCGATGGCGTGGCGATTGTTCCTGACGTGCTTGGGACGCAGGAGGTCGTGGCACTTCGCGCCGCGCTGGTCGCAGCGATCGATGCCTATGAGGCGCGAGGGGGAAGCTCCTTCATGCCGTTTCTCGATCCGAATGATCGAAACGTACGCGTCTTTGAGCTGTTGGCACTAGATGCGGTGTTCCGCGAGTTGATTTTGCATCCGATTGCGCTCGAGCACGTGTCAGCGGTTCTGGGTGAGCATTTTCTGATCTCGAACCTGACCGCCAATATCGCTTTGCCCGGCAGCGGCAGCATGGCGGTGCATTCGGATCAGGCACTGGTTGCTCCCGAGCCCTGGCTTGCGCCCTGGTCGGTGAACATCATCTGGTGCCTGGACGATGTGTCGCCGAGCAACGGAGGCACACGCTATCTCCCGGGTAGCCATCGATTCACGGAGCTCTCTGAACTGCCGGAAAACCCGGCGAGCGAGATGGTTGCTATCGAAGCGCCGGCGGGATCGATTGCGGTCATGGACGGCCGGGTCTGGCATACCTCGGGAGCAAACAGCACGCGCGATGAGGAGAGGGCGCTACTCTTTGGCTACTACTGCGCGGATTTTCTGCGGCCTCAGGTGAACTGGAATGTCGTTCTCGAGGAGGTGCCGGGCAGCGAGATTTCCAGCGAGCTTGCTCAGCGGCTTGGACTCGGTCGCACTGCGAACTTCCGCCAGGGCGAGCGGCTTCTCGGGAGCTAGCCGCTCGGTTCTTTCGCCTCCCGGCATCGTGCTGCTGGCGGGAAATTGGCCGCCAGCAGCATCAGACGTTTTGCCTGCTATCGCCGCCGCGCTTTTGCGGTGGGTTTGCAGTTGGCATAAAACGTGGTCGTTGCTGGCCAGTCAGAGAACAGACCGATAATGCCTACCTTCTGAGCGAGGGCGTCGATTACCGTCAGAATGTCTCCGTCGTTATTGATCGCGTCCGCAACCGTTGAGTAGTAGAAGCCGCCGCCACCGTTTTCGAGTTGGCCCGAGCGCTCGGTCGTCCAGCCGATCAGCTCCAGGCCCGCCGATCTGGCAGCCAATGCGTAGTCCGAAGCAATAATTTCATTGCTTCCATCGAGGCCGAGCATCATGAACATCGGCGGTGCCAGAATCTTAACCCCGGAATCTGCAAGTTCCTGCATGTTCGGTTCAAGTGCAGCAACGGCGTCTGGGTCGTTAACGTCAACGCCATAGCGGCTGTCGAGAAACACTGCTTGTTTGCCGAACTCTGGATTCGTGTCGATCCAGTAGCGAACATCGCCAAGGTTGAACGACTGTGGCCAGACGGCGAAAGGAGGAATGTTGGCAGCGCGGTACTCATCGAGTAGTTGCTGAGCGTAGTCTTCCTGGCTGTAATCGCCCTCATAAGGCATTACCACCTCGGGGCTCTTCAGTTCTGGTGTCATGCCGACGCCCAACGATCGGAACAGCTCGATGCTCTCAGCGTGGCTGATCAGGGTTCCGCGTTCGCCACCGGTATACAGATCGGTGCGGAAGCCAGCAGTCGCGTCAAGATACTCATCGATGCTGGTTGCGGATCGATTGGCCGCATCCATCTTGCCATCGAGGCTCTTGAATTCGGCCAGCGTAATGTCGCTCGTGCAACATCGGATGTCCGCAGCGTTTAGCAGGACGCCGTCAGCGTCGAGCTGGGGTGGGACCGTGCACTTCTGGGCAAGTGGCGTAGCGACGATGTTTGTCGTGGTGTGCAGGTCGCATTGGGCGTGCCGGCAAACCAGTTCTCGATCTTTTGTGAATGTTACGTCGCACTCGAGAATGCCAGCACCCATTCGAGCTGCAGCCTCGTATGACTCTTTCGTGTGTTCCGGAAATTGTAGCGGTGCGCCACGATGACCGATCGACCAGATCGAAGGCTTAAACTGGCCGCGTCGATCCGCGCAGGCACTGAGTTCCTTCTTGAGCGGACCATCGCTCATTTGCTCAACCAGATAGTAGGGTCTTGGGCCGAGCTCTGTGAGGGTGTCCAACACGCCTCGGCCGTCGGCTGAAGCGTGGGACGCAATTGCCAGGCACAATGCTGGTAAGACACTGTATCGAAGCCAGGTTTTCATTGGGGTGTTCCTATCGGTGAATCAATTTGCTGTGTTTTCTTGTCGGTGGCGCCTCGACAAACACTAGAAACCTTTGGTGAAGTATTCATGCAGGTTTCGTGAACAAATTACGACAAACAGGAAGGTTGTCATTTGGAATGAGGACAGGCACGTTGATTGCGCGAGCTGGGTCGTGGTCGACGGCTGAGGTGGGCGATGCTGGGATCAGGCACGCCATTGGATGCGTCGCTGTCACGAGCTGAAGACGTTTGCTGACCGGACGAATGCGCTCAGCCACCTTAGTGTCAGCTCCTTCGAGGTAGACCCCGAAGAAGCGGCAGATAGCTCCGGTAAATCCTCTGTGCAGAAGATTTCGGTTCGAGTGCTGCGTTAGCTACTGTCTCTAGGGCTGCCCGTTTTTTTCGAGCGACACTAGAGCGTGCTAGCGAGAAAAGTCTGCGGCGCTGTGACGCTCGACAACACGCTGGTCTTCTGGCCCCCAGGATCGATTGACACGCTTGCCTCTGGCAACGGCAGGGCGGGCCTCGATGGCTTTGGCCCAGCGCACGACGTTTTCGTACGAGCTGACTTCGAGAAACTCGGCAGCTTCGTAGATGTTGTGCAGAACCAAGGCGCCATACCAGGCGACGTTAGCCATATCAGCAATCGTGTACTCATCGCCAATCAGGAACTCGCGCTCGGCGAGATTGCGATCGAGCACGTCCAGTTGCCGTTTTACTTCCATGGCGAAACGGTTGATCGGGTATTCCCACTTCTCGGGTGCGTAGGCGTAGAAGTGGCCGAAACCCCCGCCGAGATAGGGTGCGCTGCCCATCTGCCACATGAGCCAGGAGTAGCACTCGGCTCGCGCTGATGGGTCTTCTGGCAGAAAGTGGCCGAACTTATCGGCGAGGTAGAGAAGGATTGCGGCGGATTCGAACACTCGCGTGGGTTTTTCGGTACTGCGATCGAGCAATGCGGGAATCTTCGAGTTGGGATTTATCTCAACAAAACCGCTGCTGAACTGTTGGCCTTCACCGATATTGATGATCCACGCATCGTACTCAGCGCCACTCTCGCCGAGTTCCAGCAGCTCCTCGAGCATTACCGTGACTTTTACACCATTTGGCGTCGCCAGCGAATGCAGTTGCAGCGGATGCTCGCCGACCGGTAGCTCTTTTTCGTGGGTGGGGCCGGCTATTGGCCGATTGATATTGGCAAACCGACCGCCGCTTGCCTTGTCCCAGGTCCAGACCTTTGGTGGCTCGTAGGTGTTGTCGTCGCTCATGGTGATCCCTTTTGTTCTTTGCTTTTGATTGCTGCAGCCGCCCGATGACAGACGGAATCAAGCTGTCCTGAAGCTTGCCACAGGCAAGTCCGGCTCGCTTATCACGTTGTCTTCTTTGGTTGTGTCCATGACGAACTCACCGGCTAGCGTGTCAGCCATCCAACTCTTCCCAGCGTGCATAAGCTGCGGCTAACTCGGCTTCCAGTTCCGCCAGCATTTTCAGCATTGAGTCGATGCCAGCCTGATCACCCTGATAAAACTCGGGCTCGGCGATTGTTTGCTGCGCGTCTGCAACCTGCGCCTCCAGATCTTCGATACGCGCAGGTAGCGCGTCCAGCTCGCGCTGTTCTTTGTAACTCAGGCGCGCGCTGTGGTTGTTGCTGGCCGTTGCGCCTGCGCGCGCTGCAGGACTGCCCTTTGGCTTGGCATCGCCCACCTTGCCGGCGGCGCTCGGTTTGCTGGCCTTGCTAACTCGTTGCCGTTGCCAATCGCTGTAGCCGCCGACGAATTCGTCGACGCCGCCTTTGCCATCCAGCACCAGCGTGCTGGTGACAGTTCGGTCGATGAAGCTGCGGTCGTGGCTCACGAGCAACAGCGTTCCCTGAAACTCACCGAGCAGTTCCTCGAGTAGCTCGAGAGTTTCGACATCCAGATCGTTGGTTGGCTCGTCCAGAATCAGAAGGTTGGCGGGTTTGGTGAACAGCTTTGCCAGCAGCAGCCGATTTCTCTCGCCGCCAGATAGCGTCTTGGCGGGTGATCGAGATCGCTCGGGCGGAAACAGAAAATCGGCGAGATAGCTGATCACGTGCCTGGTTTTGCCGCCAACCGTAATCTGGTCGCTACCCTCGCTGATGTTGTCGATCACCGTCGCCTCCAGGTCCAGCTGTGCGCGTTCCTGGTCGAAATAGGCGATGTCGAGTTTGCTGCCTAGTTGAACCTGGCCGGTTGTGGGAGGCAGCTCACCCAGCAGCATTTTGAGTAGGGTGGTTTTACCACTGCCGTTCGCGCCGATCACCCCTATACGGTCGCCACGCTGAATGCGGCAGTCCATGGGCTTGATGATCACGTCCCCATCGTAGCTGACGCCCGCGCGTTCCGCCTCGGCGACGAGCTTGCCGGAACGATCGGCTGAGTCGATGGACATGTTTACGGAGCCGGAGCGGCTGCGACGCTGGGCACGTTCTCGCCGCATAGCCTCCAGACGTCGCACGCGACCCTCGTTGCGCGTGCGCCGCGCTTTGATTCCCTGTCGGATCCAGACTTCTTCGTTGGCGAGGTCTTTATCGAACTTTCGGGCAGCATCGGCTTCGGCTGCGAGTTCCTCAGCTTTGCGTTTCTGGTACGAGGCGTAGCTGCCGGGGTAGGAGCGCAGAATGCCCCGGTCGAGTTCCACAATCCGGGTTGCCAGACGGTCGATGAACGCGCGATCGTGGGTGACGAATATCACCGTGCCAGCGTAGCCATCCACCGCCTCTTCGAGTTCGCTGATGGCATCGATGTCGAGGTGGTTGGTGGGCTCGTCGAGCACCAGTACTTCGGGTTGGGAAACCAGCGCCTGGCCCAGCATGGCTCTGCGCCGAACCCCGCCGCTGCATTCGTTCATCCTGGCGTCGGGGTCCAGCCGCAGGCGAGTTATTATCTCATCCACTCGTTGGCTGCCTTCCCAGGCTCCTGCTGCATCCAGTGCCTCTGTTAACTGCCCAAACTCGGCCAGCTGGCGTTCGGTGGCATCGCCGTCAGCCAGAGCAGCGCTCGCCGAGTGGTATTTGGCCAGCAGTTCCGAGTGATCGCCGAGCCCTTCTGCGATGACATCGAACAGGCTGCTTTCACCGGTGCCCGGCACCTCCTGGGCGAGTTTCGCGATGCGAGTGGTATCTGCATGCCACAGCACACCGCTGTCCAATGCCTGCTCCCCTGCGATGACTTTGAGCAGGGTGGATTTGCCCGTGCCGTTGCGGCCAATCACGCATAGCCGTTCGCGTGCCTCAACGTTCAATTCCACGTGATCGAGGATTGGGGTATGGCCGAAGGCCAGGCAGGCTTGGTCGAGTCTTAGCAGTGACATATCTTGCGTGAGTATCTCTTGGCAATTGTGCGCTCGCGAGCGGCGTGCGGCGGCGCATCTTACCCGGCTTGAACCGTATCTGCTGGCGTCGAGTCTCGTCTGGTTTTTGAGCGAGCTGAACTATTGTGCGATTCGCTTGCCCAAGCTAGCAACGTAACAATCAAAGCGTCAGCGAAATGAAGCCGTTAACAATGTCCGTATCTGATCAATGTAGCTACACCCAGATGCTTCTCGCAGCATTCTGTGCGGCATTGATACTGATCCTTAGTCCATCAGCCGCTGCGAGTGAGGCGGCAACGACGATGCAAGCTCAGGTGTTGTATGTCGGAGAGCTGACTAAGAAAGACAAGAGCATCAGAGGGGCATGGCACATAGAGCAGCGCCACGATGGTGCTGTCCTGGTGCTTGGCGAAGATTTTAAAACGCGATCGGGGCCTGATCTGAAGGTGTTCCTATCGCCCACGGCTTTCACATCGCTTCGTGGTAGCAATGCCGTTGATGGGTCAATTGTGCTGGGCGAACTGAAGTCGACGCGGGGTGAACAGGAGTATGCGATTCCTGCCGGTCTGGATCTGGATGCTTTTAGTAGCGTGATCGTGCATTGCGAGGCTTATTCGGTGCTTTGGGGCGGCTCACAGCTAAACGCGGCAGACACCGCGATTGACCGCTGATTCCGCCTAAAAGTCGCCGTCTGCTACCTGGAAACAGGTGATGCCGAGCTCTCGCCACATGCGCACGACCTTGTTGCGGTCGTCGACGCTGAACAGGATCTTTTCTTTTATTGGCTCTGCCCAGGCGCGCTTCAGATCGTCGTCGGGGGTGTAGTCACCTTCACGGCGCATTCGGATCTCATCGAACACGTCTGTGCCGACATGTTTGTCGAGCCAGGCCAGCGTCTGCGATCTGACCTCGTCTGAGCGCCCGGAGAAGACGATCAGACGAAGCTTGGGTGAGGATTGCTGCCGTAGCATTCGTGCCAGCGCGATAACTGGGGTATTGGGTTCGTCATCGACGCACGCGGCGAAGAAATCGCGCCAGCGTTTTTTCTTGCCGCGTACCAGATAACGTCGGTGGTCAATCAGCGCGAGCGTCCCATCAAGATCGAAGACAACGGTGTCCCGCGAATCGGCTTCGTCGATCATGCTATCGATGGGACTTACGCACTCGCCGTAGACCCGGTTCTAAAAACCCAGGGCGCGCGCGTAGCGATCCTTGTGGAACGCCTGATTACCGAAGATAGCCTCCAGCGCTCGTGCTCGTTTCAGGTAGAAGCCTGCATCGAACTCATCGGTCATGCCGATGCCGCCGTGAATCTGAATCAGTTGATTCGACATCACGTGCACAAAATCGCCCACCTTTGCTTTCGACAGCGAACATAGCTCGCTGATGTCGCTCGCGTTGTTGTCGATGGCGATGAGGGCGGCTTCCGCACAGGAGCGCGAAAGCTCCATGTTGCCGTACAACTCCGCCGCTCGATGGCCCAGCGCCTGGAACGATCCGATCACGCGGCCAAACTGCTCGCGGGTTTTCAGGTATTCGAGCGTCATGTCGAAGGCTGCAGATGCGGTGCCCATCATCTCGGCTCCAAGCCCGGCTCGGGCCCTGTCGAGAATCTGTTCGAGCAGCTCATAGCCTGCATCAACGCTGCCCAGAACGCGATCGGCTGCGACCTCGACGCCGTCGAAGTGGATGTTTGCATAGCCGCGGCTATCAACCATGGAAAGCGCGGATCGGCTAACACCACTGCTGTCTGCGGGCACCAGAAACAGAGTCAATCCTTTGCTCTCACCCGGTGCGCCCGAGGTTCTCGCAACCACGATGAGATCGGTTGCTGCCATGCCTTCGAGGACCATGGTCTTGGCGCCGGACAACATGTAGCCGTTCGCCGAGGTGGTCGCGCTGGTGCTCGTGTTTGCCGGGTTATGTCGCGGGCCGTCGTCGACAGCCAGAGACATCACGGAGCTGCCGTCGACGATCTTCGGCAGCCACTCATCTTTCTGAGCGTTGTTGCCGCCGAGCAGGATGGCCGATGCGCCAACAAGCGCTGATGCAAACAAGGGTGATGCGGTCAGTTGCTTGCCCAGTTCTTCGAGCACGACACCAAAGGTCAGATAGCCGAGGTCCGAGCCGCCGTAGTTCTCCGGAACGATGATGCCGGTCCAGCCCATGTCGATCATGGCCTGCCAGGTCGCTGGTTCGAAGCGTTCGGCTACGCCGCTGTCCCGCATCTTTCGAAACGCCGTCACCGGCGCCTGTTCGCTTGCCCAGGACCGCGCCTGGTCCTGCAGCATGGATTGTTCTTCGCTGAGTGCTGCCATGATCGTTAGCCCTTCTGTGTCGTCTCGGGCAAACCGAGAATGTTTTTGGAGATGATGTTTTTCTGAACTTCAAACGAGCCGCCATAGATAGAGATGGCTTTACCTGAGAGCCACTCGCGTGTGGCCGCTATCTCATCGCTCGTGAACTCGCTGCCTTCCCAACCCAGACCCTGTGCGCCCATCATCTCAACGAGCAACTCCGACTTGGTTTGGGCAACCTCGGTGGCGGAGTTTTTGAGTATCGACGCAGCGGCACTGACTTTGGGGTTGCCCCGAGCTTCGGCCGTAATGCGGGCGATGGTCAGAGAATGGGCTTTTGCCTGTATCAGGTGGTTAGCCAGCCGCATGCGAAGGTCCGGATCGGCCAGCGTTCCGTCAGGGTTTTCGCCAACGTAGCGCTTGGCCTGGGCTTGCAGGGTCTCTGCTTCACCAACGGGTGCCCCGCGGGCCTTGGTCTGGCTCTGACGCTCGTGTTGCAGGAGGCGCTTGATGACGTTCCAGCCATCGTTCAGATCACCCAGGAGGTCGCTTTTGTCGGCACGCGCATTGTTGAAGAACGTCTCGCAAAAAGGCGATGCGCCGGCGATCAGTTTGATGGGGCGTGTCTCAACTCCCGGTTGATCCATCGGCAACATCACGAAGCTGATGCCGTCATGTTTCTTCGCGTTTGGATCGGTACGCACGAGTGCGCCACACCAGTGTGAGATGTCGGCGCCGGACGTCCAGATTTTCTGGCCGTTCAATTCGAAGTGATCGCCTTTGTCCTCGGCTTTTGCGCGCAATGAGGCAAGGTCTGATCCGGCATTCGGCTCAGACAGCCCCAGGCACCAGCGCACTTCGCCGCTGGCAATCCCAGGCAGGTGCCGTGCACGTTGTTCTTCGCTGCCATAGTCGAGCAGGGTAGGGCCAACCATGGTGATGCCCATCCCGGTCATCGGTGGAATCGGGTTGGACGCTCCGACCTTGGCCATTTCCTGGGCGATCACTCGCGCTTCCGGCTGGCTGAGGCCGGCGCCGCCATACTCCTTTGCCCACGTGGGCGCACCCCAACCCTTGGCTGCCAGGCTTGTCCGCCAGCTCTCCAGATCCGCAGCCACCTTTGGGTCGGACTCTTCTTCGAAACCCAGAGGCTTGTCTTTCAGGGATGCGGGAAAATTCTCTGCAATCCAGGTTTTCGCATCGTCGCGAAAAGTGGCGAGGGCATCACTACTCATTGTCTGATCCTGTGTTTTGGTTGTTGTGTTCGGGTGTTGTTGTCAGTCGCTCGAGCGGCGGTTGCTTGCCGAGCCTTCCTGCGCCTGGCTCATGTCGAGCAGTTCATCTTTGCGTGCGAGTAAGTCTTCGTAAGTGACGTCGGGACCGAATGACACGCCGTCATTGCTGAACATGGCGCAGGTAACAAAGTGGCCCATGCCGGCCTGGATGATCTTGCCAGTCGGTGCGTCTTCAGCGCACATCAGTAGAACTGCGGGCGTTACCAGCTTGGGGTGTCTCGTCGGATCCGGGTTGTCGAGGTCCTCATCGCGCCCGGGAATCGTATTGATTAGCCGGGTAGATGCCGCAGGCGAGAGCACGTTGACGCGCACGTTTTTGGTCGCACCCTCGATGGCCAGAACGTTGGCCAAGCCGAGCATCCCGGTCTTTGCAGCGCCATAGTTTGCCTGGCCGAAATTGCCGAAGATGCCGGAAACCGATGAGGTCATCACAATGCGGCCGTAGTTCTGCTCGACCATATGTGGCCAGGCCGCGTGAGTAACGTATCCCGTACCGTTCAGGTGAACATCCATCACGATGTCCCAGTCGTCTAATGGCATCTTCTTGAAACTTTTGTCGCGCAGGATGCCCGCGTTGTTTACGAGTATGTGCACCGTGCCGAAAGCCGCGACAGCATCGTCAATGATCGACTTCGCGCCTTCCCGAGTGGATACGGATGCTTTGTTGGCGATGGCGGTTCCGCCTGCAGCCCGGATTTCCTCAACCACCGCGTCTGCCATATCCGATGCGCCGGTGCCGTCGCCGCTACCGCCGAGATCGTTCACCACAACTTTTGCGCCGCGTCGTGCAAACTCGAGCGCGTGAGCTTTGCCAAGCCCACCTCCTGCACCGGTAATGACGACAACTTTGTCTTGAAATTCGCTCATGGCTCCCCCGTCTGCGCTGCTTGTTTGCGATATCAACCGGGAATGATACTGGAGGCGGCGTTGCGACGTCAGTGTGGACAGCCTTGGGGTAATCGGTGGTGAGTCGGTGGTGAGATGGTTTATTGCGCTGGCTTACCACGTCATACGGGGGCTGGCTGGTGGTTCGGACGGAACCTGTGGGTATGCCGCTCGTCTCTGTCTACGTTATTGTGATAAAAGGCGATATTCGATAAATATCGTATTTATTGCCGATATATGTTGAATATCGGCTATATTGGCAATAATATCGCGGTGAGTCCTGGCCACCGGCCAGGCTCGCGTATGAGTCACGAGGTCAGCATAAATGAGTGAGCACGACGATAAACGCTATCTCGCCATCATCGGCGACCTCGTGCGCTCAAGAGCCATCGCAGACCGAGCTCAGCTGCAGGAGCGTCTGCTGGCGGAGATTGAGGCGGTGAACCGGGAGTACGCTGATCGATTGGTTGTGCCGGTCAGCATGACCGCCGGCGATGAGTTTGAGGTGCTGCTTGATGGGGTGGAGCCTGTCGTTGCTCTGCTTATCCGCTTTGCCGATACCGTTCTGCCTAACCAACTCGCTTTTGGGGTGGGCGCTGGCGGTTTAGCCACCCGGATCAGCGAAGGTCACACGAAACGCGCAGTCGGTGAATTGGACGGCGAGGTATTCCACCGGGCTCGCTCGGCCCTGAATCAGGCCGCTGGCGATGCTTCCTGGGCGCTGATCGAGGGTTTTGGTGAGGGCGAAGATGCGGCGTTATCCGGTCTTACCGATCTGCTGGGGAATCTGCGTCGAGGCTGGACAGCTAAGCAGGCGGCCTACGTTGCCGCCGCCCGGCAGGCAAAGCAGCTCGACGTTGCGCGTCGGTTCGGTGTCGGTCAGTCTGTCGTGAGTGAAAGCCTGAAAGCGGCGCAGTTTGAGCTGGCGCTGCGTAGCGAGGCTCGGCTGCATAACGCGCTAACTGGCCTGTTCTAACCCGTAGAGCAGCGTCTTTAAGGCCGGGTGGCGCCTCAGAGAGATTGAAACGTGTAGGTTCGCGGACATGGTCGAAGCGTTTGCATTGTTATTGTTGGGCCACGCCGCAGCGGATTTTGTCTTCCAGAGCGACTCGGTTGTCGCGAGAAAAGCCAGGTCCGGCACGCGTGCGAGCGCACTCATTGAGCACGGCGCCATTCTTCTGCTTTGTCACGGCGTTGCGCTGGCGCCGATAGCATCACTAGAGGCGGCCCTGGCGGTCGCCGCGGTTGTGCTGGTACACATCGTTCTGGATTGGGCCAAGTCGGTTGCGGATGAGCGCTGGCCCAGGCCGCTATTGTTCTTTCTGTTGGACCAGGCGCTGCACATACTCACGATTGCTGCTGCGGCGCTATATCTGGCCGGCAGCGAGCAAACCCTGTTGTGGGCGCTGCCGCCGGAAAGCGTGCATTGGCTTGCGGTTCTAGCGCTCTACGTCAGCGCGTGGATTCTGGTCTGGCGTGGTGGCGAGTTCTTTATGTCTATCCTGTTAGCTGCGTGCAAACTGGATACCAGCCAGGCTGACGGTGGCACCGGCGATCTGAACCTTGGGCGTCTTATCGGCGTGTTGGAACGACTGCTCGTTGTGACTATGGTTTTAGAGCATGCCTGGGCGGGCATCGGGCTGCTGGTTGCTGCCAAGTCGGTTGCTCGCTTTAAAGAGCTGGATGACCGGCGCTTCAGCGAGTACTACCTGGTAGGCACGCTCGGCAGCTTGCTGGTCGCGCTGGCGGTGGGCTTGTCGATCCGCGAGTTGCTGGGGCAATAGGCTGCGCTAACTTGCGGGCCTGCGCTTCCTCGCTTTAAGAAGCCGTGGCAGGAAAGGGCCGGCGACCTTCGCCAGTACTCTTCCGATGAGGGTCGGCGTTGGCGTGTTGCCTGCAGATCCGTACTGATTGATTCCCAGCTGCGCCCGCAGGTCTGCGGTCATGGCCGCGACGGTCGGGTCGAGCGGAATGCCCGTGCCATCGGCGATCCGAACCATGCGCTGAAAATTCGCAATGATCCCTGCCGCATCGATCATTGCCGCAGTCCCCAGGGCCTCTTTGACGCTATCTCGCGCTGCGCGGATGGTGGTGGCGTCATCGCCGAGTGCGGCCTCTGCAAAGGCTATCAGCTCACTGCCGGCCGATACTCCGGATGAGTCTCTATCAGCGCCAACCAAAGCGCTGAGGTCAACGTCGGTTGAAGCCTCATCAACGTCATGGCTCACACGGAGCATGAAAGCATGTGAGCTGGTTCAGTAGAAACACTCACTGATGGACGACACCCGTCCAGCGATCAATTCGATTTGACTGCGAGTCAAAGCTCGGCCGCCGTTGTCGCCTGGCACTGGCACACAGTGCATGGGGATGTAGTGCGCATCACTTAGTGTGATCAACATGCGCACCGCGTCTGGCACAAGGCTCATTGCGGAGATGACGTTGCCCGTGCGGCCACCCGGGTATAGATCCGACTCGTTCGGGCCGGCATCTTCCGGTTGGACTGTGGGTACCCAGGCGCCGGAATCTTTTGCTCCAGGTGGCCGATAGCCACTTGCCTCGCCAGACTCTGCTGCTGGAAGCGGCTCCAGCGGTAAGCCAAGTGCACGGTGGAACCCATCGATGCTGATGACGGCAACGATAATTCCGAGCAACTCGACATAAGCCTCCGTAGTCAGACCCTCTTCATTGATGCGACTAAGCCACGCCGCCGACAGTCGAGATGGATCCGTTGTTATGCGGTGAACGGTATCGACAACCACATCCGGTAAATCGGTGGTTGCGTTGTGTGGGCCGGTGGGTGCATCAGGCGACAGAGCCGATTTGCGCTCAACGCAGGCTGGACAGTGGCGAGCGTTGCGGCTTTCCTGGGCAATTGCCGTTCGTTCTGGACCACTCCACCAACATCCCGGTCGGGCAAGCTGGCGCCATATCTGCCGATGGCTGTGCGCAATGTCGGGGCGAATAGCCTGAAGCTCAATTCCTACAGGTTCTGCGACTTGCGGATCGGCGTAGTTAAAAAGTGTGTCGCTCACTAAGCCACCTTATATTCAATTTGGCCCGGAGATATCGAATGGCACGGGCTAAGCGTCAGCATAATGCAGATTGCACAACAGCAGGTGGTGAAAATCTCCTGTGCGGTGGATTCGTCGGTTCGCGGCGATGGCCAAGGGAGCGGGGTAGTCGTTAATGGATGCTGGTCACTCGCTGATATGCGCTGGCAGTCGGACCGAAAAGGTTGTGCCGCTGCCTTCTGTGGAACTCACATCGATGTGGCCGTTGTGGTCACGAACGATGCCGTAGGAAATCGAGAGCCCCAGTCCGGTTCCCTCGCCAACCGGTTTGGTCGTGAAGAATGGCGTGAATAGCTTGGCCTGGTTTTCCTGCGAAATACCGCAGCCATTGTCGCGGATCTGAACGACAACCCAGGTGTCCTCACGGAAAGCCTGCACGTGAATTTCACCAGATTTTTCGTCCACTGCTTGCGTTGCGTTCATGATCAGGTTCATGAAGACCTGACCCAGTTGACTGGAATCTGCGTTAACCACCAGATCGTCCTGCAAATCCTCGCTCAGATTGGCGAGCGATTTTACGTGGCTACGAATCAATACCAGAGTCGACGACAAACTCTGGGCGACATCGGTTGCAGATTTTTTGCCTGCGCCATCCCTGGCAAAGTCGCGCAGGCCGTCGACTATCTGACGAACGCGCTCGATGCCTTCTTTTGTTTCGATAATGAGTTCGTGTGAGTCTTCTGCCAGATAGTCTATTTCCATCTTGTCGAGTTGATTGGTTATTAGATCTCGGCGTGCTGCCAGCGGCGAGTCGTCTTCGATTTCATTGAGTAGTTCCAGGAGAAGTCGATAGGCTCGATCGAACTTTGGAGCATACTCAGCGAGGCTGTTTACATTGCTGAGCACAAACCCGATCGGATTGTTGATCTCGTGAGCAAGCCCTGCGGATAGCAGGCCGAGAGAGGCGAGTTTTTCTGACTGCAGCAGCTGTTGCTGATTGGACTTCAGAGAATCGTGAGCGTTGGATAACTCATTGAAGCTTGCGAAGAGCTCTCGCGATTTCTCTTCAAGTAAGTGCTCGGCCTGTGCTCGTCGCTTGCGCTCTCGTTCGAGTGCTCTGTGGAGTACGGCAATGTCCTGCTCTAGTCCCGGATTGCTCATTGGCTCAGCCGAACGACAACGCCAGTTCGCAGTGATCGGCCTCGTTGTGCATGCAGATCGAATGCTCCAGCGAGTACTCCTCACCGAAGATCTTGGCGGTGCCATCGATTAAGCCTTCGGCGAGCATGCAGAGCTTGCGCGGCGACTGGTAAATCATGGTTAGCCTGTCCGGTTGCTCATCGTTATAGCTGAACTCTGGAATACCGGCGTCGGGATAGAGCTTGCGAACCTCCACATGAATTACGCCATCAACGGTGAGCAGAAAGTCTTTCAAGCCGGAACAGCGTTCGAAGAACTGTGGGTACAGGGACTTGAAGCCAGGGGCCATATAGGCGCCAAATTTCCTGACGAGGGTGTCTACCGGAATGTCAGTTAGATCGCTGGCGGCGGCTACGATCGCCATGAGCTCGGCATCTGGATAAGTACTTGAGGCGACATAGACGCCCTCGCTTTCTGCTTTAGTCAGAATCTCGTCCCAGGCCGCAAGGCCAAACGTTTCTTCGACCATTGATTCAAGCAGATTGAATACAACGCCTTTCATTGGCTCTCTCCATCTTCGCGACAAATGTAGATCATCAGGTGTGCATCTGAACGCCGCTCAAGATTCGTGAGCGTAGTTATTAGATCTGTTGTCAATGTGCACCCTCGATTGAGGAGCAGGGCGCCGGTGTTCGTTGTCAGATCACGAGACAGACGCATCGACGGTTGTAGCGCATGGCTTGGCACTAGAAGCTCTGGGACGACTGGCTCAAAGAGATCCTGCCTTTGCAGTATGGTGGCGAGGGCAGCAATTACCTCGGGGTCGTAGCGCTTGCCGGATTCCGCCGTCATGGCTTGCAGGCTTGCCTCCGGTGTCAGAGATTCCTTTTGGATTCTTCCGCGCTGCAGATCGATATAGTCGCGGCTGACGGACAAGATGCGGGCGAGGAGTGGAATGCCCTGCGCAACTTTCCGGTCAGGGAAGCCGGTCCCGTCAAAGTGTTCGTTCTGAGAGCGTAGAACCTTCCCCACCTCGCTTAGCTTGTCGACGCTCAGCAACAGCGCTTCGGCATAAAGCGGATGCTGGTGAAACAGATCAAGTTGCTGGCTACTCAAAGCCCTTTGCGGAACCGTTCTGATCGAGTAGGGAAGGGCGACCCACCCGATACGATGAAGGCGCATGCATCGGCTCAGCGTCTGCAACTGAGTGTCATCCAGCTCGAATGCTTCGCCCAGGGCGACCGCAAGCTGACACTTTCGATCGGTGGCTGAACTTTCCTTGTCGGGCAGCATCGAGACGCTCGCGAGTAGGCTGACCATCGATTCATAGCTCGCCGCCAGTTCGTCCACACTGGCGTTCAACAGATCGTTCGCTGTCGTCAGTTCGGCTGTGCGCTCGGCAACGATCGCCTCGAGTTCTTCATTGTGCCGTTGCAAGGCCTCATTCTGGCTGCTGTTTATCTCGAGTAATTCCTGGTTCTCGCGTTCAAGCCTTGCAAGCTTGGCGGCCTTCTCAACGGCCTTGCGCAGGATGCCGTCGTTCCAGGGTTTGCCGACATAGGCATCTATCCCGCCGCCGTTGATTGCCGCGACGATGTCTTCAGTATCCGAATGTCCTGACAGGATGATTCGCTGACTCGAGGGCGCAAGCGTCTCGGCCTGGGCGAGGAACTCTGCCCCGGACATGCCGGGCATCCGCATGTCCGAGATAATCACATCGACCGGTTGCTGAGCGATGATCGCCAGAGCTTCTTTACCTGAGGTCGCAAAAAGGAGCTCCATTTTGCTTTTACGCAGCACACGCTTGAGAGCGCTTTGGATATTCGGCTCGTCATCGACTGATAGCACGACTGGTAGAGATTCAGTCATGATGATCCAACTGTTCCAGTTGGTAGCAGAACTCGTGCACCGGCATCGGTTTGAACAGGCCGAACCCCTGCAGCTTGGTTACGCCCAGTGATTTGCACAACTCGATCTGAGTTGGATTCTCAATGCCCTCGGCGATGGTCTCCAAACCAAGTTCGGTTGCGAGCATGACGGTGTGTCTGAACAGCGTTTCGCTTCGATAGTCCCGATGTGCGTGGCGGATCAGAGAGCGATCGATCTTGAGACTGTCTATGTCGAGCTGAGCTAGTTGGCCAATAGATGAATGTCCTGTGCCAAAGTCATCCAATGACACACGCACGCCCAGCGCTTTCACTTCGCGAATGACATCGCTCGCGTGGCGGATGTCGTGCATTGCGGTACTTTCGGTTATCTCTAGTTCTAACGACGAAATCAGCGCAGGCGAGTGTTCGTGAAAGTCTTGAAGCAGATGAAGCCAACGGCCGCTACTGATTGCATTCGCGATCTGCCGAGGCGACAGGTTGATGCTTATTGTCGCGGGTGTGATGGCGATTTCGGCGACCGCCTCTAGCAGAGTCAATCCTTGCTCAATCACCCAGATGCCGATGTCTTCGATGACACCGTTGCGTTCCGCCATATCGATGAACTGCAATGGCGATATCAACCCATGTTTAGGGTGCTGCCAACGGATAAGCGCTTCGCCGCCGGCGATGGCCATGCTCTGGGTATCAACCTGTGGCTGTAGTTCCAGAAAGAACTCACCATTACCGACTGCTGCGGTCAGATCTCGTTCGAGAGAATGCAGATGTATCAGTTCGCTACGCATGCCTCGGGTGTATTCAATGACTGCGTCATCCCCAGGCCGGGTGCTAGCAACCGCTATCTGGGCTCGCTGAATGGGTGAGCTGACTTCTCCGTGGCCGTGCTTAGCGACGCCGAACGTCATGTCTAGCTGAACCATAGAGCCGTCGATCGATACCGGCGTATCGAGAGCTCTGCTGAGCTCTTTGAGCTTCAGAGCAATTTCAGGATCGTTGCTGGCTAAGGCGATCAAACCCCGATCGATTGACGCAAGTGGCACGACGATGTTGCTCAGCGCATCGACGAACAACCGTTGTATGGCTGTATATATCCGCTTCTTCTCCTGCCCATCGCGCAACGCCACCAGCTGGGAGGCGTTGCGTATATCGGCGACGACGACGGAAATCGCCGATGAGCTCGCTTGTTGGTTCATGAGTTCTAGGAACGCGCTTCGAGTCAGCCAGCCGGTGTCTTCGTCGGTCCTGCCATCAACGACTTGAGCGAGCGACTCGCGAACGGTTTCGCGCAGAACTTCGTTCGACCAGGGTTTGGTAAGAAATTTGGCGATGCTGCCTCGATTGACGGCGTCGATAACGGCATCCATATCAGCTTGCCCGCTGAGCATCAGACGAATCGTGTTTGGATAACGGTCGCTAACTTCAGCCAGGAATTCAGCACCCGTCATTTCGGGCATTCGGTGGTCGCTGATCACCAGATCGATTGGCTCTGCATCGAGAATGCGCAATCCGGCTGCGCCGCTGTCAGCCTGAAAAATCGTCAAGTCATCTGAACGAAGAAGCCTGCTGAGAGCGCGCGTAATCTTCGGCTCATCATCGACAAGCAAGACCCGGTGTTGCATTGAAGCCGCCAAACAAGAACTGCCTTTGAGTATAGGAAAGTATTTTCCTTCTACTGCTGAGCGACTTCAGAACTTGATTGATAGCTGAAACAGACGGATGCGTGATGCACACATCAGGAAGCAGGTGGCTCATGTTGATTAGCCAGATCCTGCACCTGTGTGGTTATCGCCTACGACAATGTTCGACTGCAGCGCCAATAATTTGGCGCTGTAGCGGCATAGTCTATGTGTAGCCTTCATCGATTAGCGGCATTTTCCTGACGCGCTCGCCTGTTGCCGCGAATATGGCGTTGGCAACCGCTGGGGCCAGAGGTGGCAGCGCGGGTTCGCCCAGTCCCGTTGGATCAAACTCGCTTTCAACAAAATGAATCTCAACCACGGGTGAGTCGGGCATACGCAGAACCGGATAGTCGTGCAGGTTGGATTGCTGGATGCGTCCACCCTCCATTGTGATCTTCTGTCCCTTCATTGCGGATAACCCGTCGACAATCGAACCTTCTACCTGGTTCATCGCGCCGCTTAAGTTGATGATCGGACCGACGTCCACGGCAACCGTAACCTTGTCAACACGAATGGCTTTGTCCGCCGATACGGTGACTTCCGCAACTTCCGCCACGTGCGCCGCGTGGCAGAAGTAGAAGGACAACCCCTGGCCTTTGCCGGCGGGCATCGTCTTTCCCCAGTTAGCTTCTTTAACGACGCGGTTGATTACATCGGCTGCTCGCCCGGTATTGAGTGAGCGGATGTTGCCCTCCTCGAACCAGCGCCGCTCACCCAGTATCTCCAGAAGGAACTCGGCGTAGTCACGGCCACCTAGATGCGCCATTTCTGCAAGGAAGCTTTGCGTGACGAAGGCGTTGACGTTGGAAAACGGTGCGCGCCAGGGACCGGCTGGCGTACCGATCTCGAACCAATCGTCTGATACCCGGCCGTTGTCGATGTTCTGCAGGGGGAACTCGGTATCTCGCACGCCGGAACCCATAACCGGTTTGCCATCGTTCTGCATGCCGATGTGATGGAAATCGAACGCGACAAGTTGACCGTCAGGGTTTAGCGCGGCTTTCACGGACTGGAAACCACCAACGCGATAGAAATCGTGCCGGGTATCGTCCTCGCGAGTCCATGTCAGTTTTACCGGCTGCCCCATGCGCTTCGAGATCTCTGTGGCTTCGCACACAAACTCTGCGTAAACACGGCGACCAAAGCTGCCGCCCAGTCGCATCTGATTCAGCGTGACCTGCTCAGGCTCAAGCCCAAAGATCGATTTCAGTGGCGCGTGGCTGCGTTCGGGAATCTGATGGGGTAGCCAAACCTCGAGAGTGTCCTGCCCGCCATCAACGCCTGCTTTGTAGTGAGCCGTACAATTCATGGGCTCCAGGGTGAAGTGGGCGATGAACGGATACTCGAAGAACGCGGAGTGCACGGTGTTTTGTGGGTCTGCAAACTGGGACTCGACATCGCCCTTGGTGAATCGTGCCTCTGAAGGGCCGGCGTTGGCCATCTCGTTTGCCTGGGTGACCATGTCACTCCATGAGTCTTTGGAGGCATTGGTTTCGTCCCAAGTCGCTCGAAGTGACTGTTTGGCCTTGAATACCGCGTGGGTACTGGTTCCCACGATGGCAACGCCGTCGAGCAATTCACGTGGGTTGCCGTTGCCGCGCACAATGAATGCGTCAACCACACCGGGCAACTTCTTCAATTCGTCGATGTTTGCACCTTTGACCGTACCTCCGATCGCCGGGCATTTGCTGTAGCTTGCATAGAGCATGTCCGGCACACGCGTGTCGATACCAAACAGCGCGCTGCCGGTAACGATTGAGTAGTTATCGACTCCGGATACGGGGCTACCGATGAGTGTGTAGTTCTCCCGGTTCTTGAAGCGAAGCGTTTCTGGATCGGGCACGTCCTGTTCAGCCGCGATACTGGCGAGCTGGGCAAACGTGCGGTAGCGGCCTGAGGTGTGAATTATCTTGCTGTCTTGCGCGCGCAGCTCTTCCGGCGGTACCTCCATGACCAAAGCGCCGGCACTGATGAGCATCTCTCGCGCCGATGCGCCCATGGTGCGCATCTGGTTCCAGGTTCTCGGCACGGTTGTTGAGCCGCCTGCACCGATCGCCCCGAACCGCTGACTGTCGATTGGCGACTGTTTGACCGTTACATCGTCCCAGGCGACCCCGAGTTCTTCCGCAATGATCATGGGTAGCGCTGTCTTGATGCCCTGACCCATCTCTGCGTTGGCGGAGTAGATGGTCACTCTGCCGTCCGGATCGATTTGCACAAATGCGTTCAGCTCGCTGAACTCGATATCGGTAGTGACCTGTTGCGCCTGGGTCGGGAGTGCGTAGCTCAGACAAAGACCGCCACTGGCGACGGCGGTTAGCTTCAGAAAACCACGGCGACTATGTTGGGCTTGCGTGCTCATGCTTGCTGCTCCGTCTGCTTGGCGGTCGCGTCGTAGTAGCTTGCCGTCATGCGCTCGGCGGCGCTGTGAATGGCAGAACGAATGCGGTTGTAGGTACCGCAGCGGCAGTAGTTCCCTGCCATCGCGACGTCTATGTCATCGTCAGTTGGCGCAGGGTTGCTCGCCAGAAGCGCTGCAGCGGACATGATCTGGCCAGCCTGGCAGTAGCCACACTGCGGCACGTCCTGTTCGATCCAGGTTTCCTGCAGCGGGTGTAGCTCGCCGTCGTCAGCCAGGCCTTCGATGGTGGTGACGGCTTGGTTGCCCACGGCGGCCACGGGTAGTGAGCAAGAGCGCAGTGCCACGCCGCCCAGATGCACGGTGCACGCACCGCACATTGCGATACCGCAGCCGAACTTGGTGCCGACAAGACCAAGTTCGTCGCGCAGCACCCACAACAGCGGGGTGTCTGCTTCAGCGTCGACGGATTGCGTTTTGCCATTGATGGTTAGTGTGTAGCGTGGCATGTCGTGTCCTGTTGCAAGGTAGGTTGGGTGTGGAAGGCGCATCTTGAGCGATGATTGTGCGCTACTCAGAAATCCATTGGCAGTGACAAGTGCGTGTCGAACATGAAGTCTCGGTGAGCCAAAAGGCGCTCAGGTACAGGTGAGTTCAATCTCGGCGCCACCGCCCCCCAGAACTGCCTCAAGCTATCTGGTATCGGGTTTCTGTCTTGCGGCAGGATGGCGACTAGTTGGGAGAAATACGCCCAGTACACATCGACGGCTGTCATGGTGTTGCCGACAAAGTACTTGCTGCCGCGCTGGCTTTGTAGCGCGAGTTTTGCATCCAGCAGGCTGAGCAGCGCCTCGATGTTATCAGCAGCGCGAAGGACGGACTCATCGGACCAGCCGTACTCGCGCACCATGGGTTGATCTCGCGCCGTCTCGCCAACGGCTTGCACCATCGCATCGATCATGAACAGGCGACAGTGCCAGGCAAAGCCATTTTGGCCGCAGATCTCGTGGCACAGACCGACCACTTCAATGCGTTCCTCTGCAATCGTCGGCAGCAGAGGAGGGCTTGGGTCCAGGCTTTCCGCGAGCTGAAGGATCTCCAGCCAGTGCGCCCGGGGAGCATCGTCGTTGTAAATCGCAACCGGCGCGTTTCGATGCCTGATCCAGGCCACCAGATCTTCATTTTCGCCACCGCCTGCCTGAGCGACCGCGGCGAATGGAATGCCTTTCAGCCGGAACAGTGCCTTCGCCGATTCGGCCCACGGGCCCGGAACTCCGTGGTGTACGACCAGGCGCAGGCCATCGAGTTTGGCTGCCTGTTCCGCGGTGATGTAGTCCATTGATCAATCAGCGATGTAAGAAGACGTCTAAAGATACCTAAATGCGGGTTCTTTGAGCATTCGAGTTTTCGCGTTCTCAAGCCGGCAACCGGCTGGGCCTTGCCCGGGTTATGCTTGGCGTTTCAGGGCGACCGTTGTGGCCGTCGATTCATGCCTACGCCACGCCCGCGCCCCGGACGTCGGGCCAGATGGCGCAACACGAGGAGTGCGGTCGACGCCGCAAGCAGCGCAATGAAATTATATTCTTCCGCAGGTGCACCCAATCCGCGCCGAGTGCTTATGTTTGCCGCCGAGAAAGGCATCGAGCTGGATATCATCAATGTCGATATGGCGAAGCGCGAGCAGCGCTCCGAAGAGTTCGTAAGAAACAAAAACCCGAGCGGTAAGATTCCTGTGCTGGAACTCGATGACGGCACCTGCATAGCCGAGACGGTCGCCATTCAGCGCTATCTCGAGTCCGTGGTGCCGGAGCCGAATCTGTTTGGTAACGATCCTCTGGAGACTGCCCAGATCGAGATGTTTCATCGCTTTATCGAAATTGAGATGCTGAACCAGATTGGTGTGTCCTGGGTTAACGGGCCGATCGTCGCCAAGATGGGGCTGGTGGAGCCCATTGAGGCGGCAAAGAAGCGGAGCGACAGCTTCGTCCGGAGCTTCTACAAGCGCTTGGATCGCGAACTGGGAGAACGTAGCCATATCGCCGGCAATCGTTTCACAGTGGCCGACATCACGGCCTGGATAAGTATCGATTTCGCCAGCACCCTGGTCGGCCTGCCGCCGGATGAATCGCTGACCAACCTGCAGGAATGGCGCGCACGCATAGCGCAGCGGCCAACCTCTGGGGCGGGTGCGCGCAGCTTTGTCTGATCTGAAGAAGCCGCCACCTGCAGTGGCGCTGCAGCGTGGTTGAGCGTAAAGATCGGGTGGACGCCTTTGCGGCGTCACTGCTCATTGGTTTCAGTATCCTGCTTGGCCTCAACCAGGCACTTGTGAAGCTGGTGAATGCCGGCTTTGAGCCGGTATTTCAAAGTGGATTGCGTAGCGCGTGCGCATTCTTCGTCGTATTGATTTGGGCCCGGGCTCGATCGATACCGATCAACCTGCGCGATGGCAGTGCGCCGTTTGGACTGATTGCAGGCGTGCTGTTTGCGTTGGAATTTGGGCTGGTGTTCGTCGCCCTGGATCTGACGACGGTCTCGCGCGTATCGCTGTTTTTCTACACCATGCCGTTTTTCACTGCGCTCGGCGCGCATTTTCTTGTGCCGGGCGAGCGTTTGAGCCTGCTCAGTGTCGGCGGCCTTGCGCTCGCCATCGCCGGCGTGGCGCTCGGCTTGTCTGAGGGAAGTTCCGAGTCAGGCCACAGCTGGACGGGTGATCTGCTGGCGATAGGAGCGGCGATCGCCTGGGCTGGGATCGCGCTGCTCACGCGCTTGACCAAACTCATCGAGAGTCCGTCGGAGCAGGTGCTCTTGTATCAGCTGTTCGTATCGGCAGTACTCCTGCTTGCTATCGCGCCTTTCGTCGGCGATATGGTGCGCACCGTTACGCCAATGATTGTCGGCATTTTCGCGTTTCAGGTTGTCGCGGTTGCGAGCCTTGGGTTTCTCATGTGGCTATGGGTTCTCACGGTCTACCCCGTTACCAACATGGCCGCTTACAGCCTGTTAGCACCAATATTTGGGGTGTTCTTCGGCTGGCTCATTTTTGATGATCCGCTAACGTGGCGCTTCGTTGCCGCGCTTGCCCTTGTGGCGTCCGGAATTCTGTTGATCAATCGCCGCTAGCCACGGGTCATTACTCGCGATCCGGGTCTACTACATCGTACGCCTCGGCTACTTCCGCGACCGTCAGAATCTGGCCGCTTCGTTCCATGAGCTGCGGATCGAGCGCCAATGCGGCGATCACGCGCCCGGACAGCCGTACGGACTGGGCTACCGCAGGATCCATAGGCGGCAGCTCCCCGCGTTCAATCTGTTCCAGAATGAACTCGGTTTTCACCTTGGACGGTGACAGTGACACCGCGGCGCAGCCAAACTCCTTCATCTCTATGGCCATGTCCTGGGCCATCCGGTCGACGCCAGCCTTGCCGACACCATACGCAGTGTTGAAGACATAGCCGCGTCCACCACGCGACGAGATGTTGACGATCAGCCCACCCGGGTTTTTCGTGAGTAGTCCTGCGCCAAACACCGAGGTGCTGTAGTAACCGCGCAAGCCGACACCACACTGATCGTCCCAGATGCTGATGGGGTGCTGCCAGAATTTGCCGCTGAAAGCGGGTGGGTTCGGAATCTGGTAGGCGTTGTTGACGAGGATATCGAGCCGGCCTTGCTCAGCTTCTACCCGCTCGAACAGCGCGCGCACCTGGTCATCGTTGTTGTGATCGACCTGGCAGGCGATGCCTTTGCCGCCGAACGCATCGACCGATGCCGCAGTTGCCTCGATTGTCAGAGGGGTAATCGCGTCGCCTGAGCTCCTGCCGGTGACGTAGACCGTCATACCAGCTTCACCCAAGCCTTCGGCAATGCCTTTGCCAATACCCTTACTCGCACCGGTAACAACGGCGACACGGTTTTTCAGACGACCTTGCAAATTCACAGATCCGGGATTCCTATGTGTTTAATGTATTGTTTGATTGGTGCGCAGTGTACCGCGTGTGCATACATTGTCTTCGCTCGCGGTCGTCGAATCGACATGTTGCCGCTAATCCACCATAGTTCTGTTTACACCGTTTCCTGGGGAGGATTTGATGTCTCGATTGACGACTGCCGACGCTTCGTTTGTCTACGGCGAATCGAAGAGCGGGCCTATGCACATTTCATCCGTGATGGTGCTGGAGGGCGAACTCGCCTATGAACGCGTGTTCGAGCATATCAACGAGCGCCTGCATCTGATCCCGGCCTACCGACGCAAGCTTGCGCCCGTTCCAATGAACATCGCGCACCCTCGGTGGATCGATGATCCGGATTTTGATCTGGCCAACCATGTGTTGCACCGCCGGGTGCCCGAAGGCAGCTCGCTGGAGGTTGCGGTTGATGAGGCGATCCGGATTAACGAGGAAATGTTCGATCGCTCGCGGCCACTGTGGAAGTTTGTGGTCATCTCTGGCGTGCCGGACAGGACGCTAATCCTGCAGGCCACTCATCACGCGATGATTGACGGCGCTTCAGGTGTTGAACTGATCGCGATCATCTACGACCTGGATCCGGACGGCACGCCGGTTCACGCGCCAAATGAGCCCTGGCAGCCGGAGCCTGAACCATCCGCAGGCGAGCTGTTCAGCGAGGCGATGAGGGACAACCTCGGTCGGCTCGCTAAAACTGACCTCAGCCAGATCGGTAGCTGGTCCGATCAGCAGCAGGCATTGATGGCGCGCGCGGCTCGAATTGTCGGCAGCTTCGTTACTCGGCCAGTTGTTACTGCGCCATTCAATGCGGGCCTGGTAGGGCCGGAACGTCGGCTGCGCTGGCTGGAGAAGTCCTTCGGTGAGATTCGCGAAGTTCGACGAGCTCTCGGTGGCACGATCAATGACGTTGTACTCGCCGTTGTTTCCGAGGCGGTATCACGCTATCTGGTGGCCAAGGGCGAAGCCGTCGATGATCAACACATGCGCATTATGTGTCCGGTCAACGTGCGAACGGAAAGCAAGAAAGGCGCGCTCGGCAATCAGGTGTCAGCGATCTTTCCGGTGCTGCCAGCCTGGCCGATGGCCCTCGTTCAGCGCCTGGCTGCCGTGATCGCGGAAACCGACCGCATCAAGGGCAATTCAGAAGCTCAGGCGCTCACCATGCTGCAGGACTCGGCGCCAGAGCCATGGCCAGTTGGGATGTGGCCCACTCAGCTTGTCGGTGGCCCTTATGACCCGACCGCACTGGCCGCGCGCATGCCAGCGCCGGTGCTGCCGGCTGGAGTTCGGCCACCAAATGTGGGTTTCAATTTTGTCTGTACGAACGTGCCAGGAGTGCAAGTGCCGCAGTACCTGTGCGGACACGAAGTGTTGCATCAGATTGGCGTGCTTCTCCTGTCTGCGAACCTTGGCTTCGGTGTGACGTTACTGAGTTACAACAAAAAGCTCGTCTTTGGCTTTATCAGTGAGCCTAGATTGCTGCCCGATGTAGAGCGCATTAACGAACATGCGGAGGAGGCTTTCGAGGAGTTGCTCGCCGCTGCTCGCGAGCGAACCAGCCAGCTACAGGCCTGATATCGGGCTTTGCCCAACGCAACGATTTTGATTCGAATTTAGTGGAGTCCGTCATGACCCTTGAACTACCCAAAGCCATTGAGCTGCCGGACGGCAGTGCGGTCGAGCTTCGTGCGATGTCGGCCGGGGATCGCGATGCGATGCTCGCTTTTGCACGTGCATTGCCGCCTGAAGACCTTATGTTCCTGCGCAAGGATCTGACCCAGGACAGCGTCGTCGACGACTGGATTGAGAATATCCAAACCGGCTTCATGCACTCGCTCGTCGCGTACGACGCCAATGGTCTGATCGGCTACGCCAGTGTCACGCGCAACCCGGTCTCCTGGACCCGACACGTGGGCGAGATCCGCGTAAACGTGTCACCGGCCTATCGCTCACGCGGACTTGGCCGAGTACTGACCACCGGAATCGTAGATATGGCAGCCGGGTTGTCGCTGCGGAAGCTAACCGCGCACATGACTTCTGACCAGCATGGGGCGCAGGCAGCATTCAGGCGTCTGGGCTTTGTGCCAGAGGCGCTGCTCGCCGACTATGTACAAGACCGCAACGGCGCGACGCGCGATATGGTCATTATGTCTTTTGACGTCGAAGGGCATACGGATCAAGCCGGCAGCACGCTGCGCCTGTAGCTGATCGCACACATGGCCTATACCCCGGAGCAACTGTCAGATCTGCAGTGCATACGCGACGTGGCCCTGCGTTATTGTCGCGGGGTAGACCGGCTCGATGCTGAGTTGATGAAGTCTGCGTATTGGCCGGAAGCGACCGACGATCACGGCAGCTACTCAGGCCCGGCCTGGCCTTTCGTTGAACACTGCATGAGCGCGCATCTGAAATGGCGCTCAACCGCTCACCACATCACCAATCACTCGATTGAGCTGAATTCGAGTGGTGTCGCCGCAGTCGGCGAAGTCTATAACGTGACGTATCTGTTCCAGGCGGACGCGCCGGTTCTCGACACGTGGCATGGGCGTTATCTGGACGACTATGAAAAGCGGGGTGGTGAGTGGCGAATAATCAAGCGCGTCTGCGTTCATGAAGGTACACACTCAACTGCCATCGAGGCGATGAGCATCGATGCGGAAGCGTTTCGGTCGGGAGAAGTCGACAGGGGAGGGTTCGCGTCGGAGTGAGCCAGGCTACCAGCGTCGGTCAGCCACCGATCGTATCGTGATACATCGGTGCCAGCATGCCTAGCAGCTCATTGCGTGCACCCAAGGGAATGTCGACATCGGCCATTGCCTGCATCAGATCTTCAACCAACGAATTGAACTGCTTCGGTGAGATGTTGAGGCCGCTATGGGCCTCCGCCATAGTTCTGCCTTCGTACGTGCAAGGACCGCCGCTCAGCTCGCACAATTGATCAATCAGGTGACCCCGGAATTGATCGATATCCGTATCGTCGAAGGTTGCAACGACCACCTCGTCTTCGGCGAGTCGAATGAGGAAGGCGTCCGCCAGCGCTTCCAGACCGGACTCTCCGCCGAGCCGTTCGAACAGCGGCTCGTTTGTCATGCTGGTGCAACCGCTTAAGATGGTTGCGACCGCTAGTGCTACCGACGCCAGGAACGCAGCTGCCGGGAACGCACGGTGCGATCTGGGCTCTGATACTGCGCAACCACTAGCCGTGTTCACAGGCTCACCTGCGCAGACAAATAGAAACCGGACTGATCTTGAAGCCCGGCAATGTCACCCAGTTCCGCCCACGCCGCCACGAACGCCAACCGCTTGTTTGGCAGATAACTCACGAAAATATCACTCCAGTCGTCTTCGTCGACGCTTGAGAGCTGACCGGATTTTTGTCGGTAGTCTGCACCCACAAGCCAATGGTCGTTGATAAAGACGGCAGCACTCATCTCTGCTGTCCATCGGCTCGGGTCGCCTGGGCCGCCAAATCCGAGCAAACCGTTCTGGTTGGCGCGCGAGTGACGAATCGAGATATTGGTCAGTAGGTTCCGGCCTGCAGCGGCTGCGAACCACAGTTTGCTCGCCGCGAGAAAGTAGTCGGTTCCACTGTCGTCGCTGGCTCCGAGTGCTCGTGCAATCGCGTTATCTTCGAGAGTTTTATGCTGTACGCCGAGGCTGATCTGAGGTGCCCGGCTGTACAGCAATTCGCCGATTAACCGTATTTTCAGGCCCACTATGTCCTGGCGAATGCTGGTGTCGAGCGGTCGAACTTTCAATGTCTGACGGGCGAATGAAAGCTCCACACGATCGCCGTATGCGAGCGCGCCACCACGAGACCACAGTTGAAAATCATCGATCCGAACATGCGTGCTGAATGCGGTTGCTCCCCACTCGCCGGAGCTTCCGTAACCGCTGATCAGTGCCCACGGATTGACGCCGCCACCACTGCCGCCTTCGATGCCGGAGACACCACCTGTTGCTAGAATTTTGCTGTCAGCAATCGCCGATAAGCCGGTGAATACCAGGGCGATGATCAGCAGTGCTTGCCTGAGATTGTCAGTTGCCATCGATTGCTACTTTGGGTTTGGCAACAGAAAAGGTAGTACACCAGTCCGAAAACTCCTCCGGTGGCAGAGGTTTGGAGAAGAAATAGCCTTGGACCTTGTCGCACCCCAATAGCGACAGAGTTTTCAGGCTCTGTTGTGTTTCCACGCCTTCGGCCACTACCGATAGGCCAAGGTTGTGGCCCAGGTCGACTGTCGATTTGACGATTTGCACGTCCTCGGGGTTGTGATCGAGTTCCATCACGAATGACTTGTCGATCTTGAGTTCATCTACGGGCAATCGTTTCAGCTGGGCCAGGGAGGAGTGTCCGGTGCCGAAATCGTCGATCGACAGATCGATTCCCAGGTGTTTCAACTCAAGAAGTATGTGTACAGCCTGCGCTGTGTCGTGCAAAACAGCGCTCTCGGTTATCTCCAGGCCAAGTAGAGATGCTGGCACACCGTGGGCCCTGAGTATCGACTCAATCTCGATTGCAAGGTTTTGGTTTGCAAGATCGTAGGCGCTCAGATTTACCGCCGTATGCACAATTAGCCCAGCCGCTTGCCAGTCGGCGATTTGCTTGATGGCGTTATTCAAAACCCACTGAGTGATTCGCTGTATGTGATTGGAATGTTCCGCGAGAAGGATGAACTCGTCCGGTGGTATGAAACCCAACTCTGGATCAACCCAGCGAATGAGCGCTTCACAATGCAGGCGAGAGCGATCCTGTAAATTTATTTTTGGCTGAAATTGAAGCTCGAAAGCATCATTCTCGATCGCCTCGTCGAAACGCTCCACGATCTTCAAATGGCGTTGTCGAAGCGATTCCTGCTCGGCGGAGAAGCGGGCAATGACCATGCTCGAGGAGGGTGCCGCTTCGGCCGTTGTCTCAACGCAGCGGATGAGATCATCGAAGTTGTCGGCGTCGCCTGGGTACCTTGCGGCGGCACCGGTTACCTGCAGTTTGATTGCCAGATTCCCAACGTTGTAATGCTGGTTTAACTTTTGCAGCAGTTGATTGAGGTTGTCGCTTGAAGCCCACGTAGCTTTGTCGGTTTCCGTACCCTCGGGCGTCAGAATGGCGAACGATTCCCGGTTGAATGCAAAGACCGCACTGGATGCGCCTTTGAGCGTTGATAGTCGCTCGACGAGCGATCTGATGGCGTCTTCGGTCGGTTCGTAGCCAAGTGAAAAAGCGATGTCTTTGAAGTTCTTGACGCTGAACATGATCAGAAGATAGTTGTTCGACCGGGGCTCCTGCATCACCAGCTCGTCAAAGTCCCTGGCCAGTGCCAGGCGATTGCCAAGTGCAGTTGTCGGTTCTTCGTAAGCGAGCCGGCTAATTCGCTCCTCGCGTTCGGCCAGGCCCTCCACCATGGTATTGATGGCATCACCCAGCAGGCGCAATTCGCCGCCTTCCCGGATGTCGACCGGCTGATTGTAGTTACCAAGGCGAATCCGCTTCGCTGCACCGATGAGTACAGCAATCGGTCTGCTGATCAGTCGAGCCAGCCAAAAGCTGATGACCAATAGACAGACAAGCGATACCGCGGAAACCAGGGCCAATCCGGTCAGAAGATCCTTCCAGGCGGCACTGATTACGTCCCTCGGCATGTGCATGGCCACCATCACGCTGTCCGCGCCTGAATCGCCGAGGTTGGCGAGCGTGCTCAAGTAGCTTCCTGACGATACGTATCGGTCTTCGCGCAGAAGCAGTGCTCGGAAATCCGGTCTTTCCACATGCATCTCGGGTAGCGTTGAAGACACCATCTTCCAGTTGAAATCGCTATCAACGAAGCCAAGACTCACGTCCAGATTTGCTTGTTGTGCAATCTCTTCACTGATCGATGCATCGAGTTTGAAGCCCATGCCCGCTCGGGCAATGGTGCGAGGTGCTTTAACAGGCGCAGTAAACAGTTGGTAGGCCTCGCCTTGCCAGCGGATGATGTGTCGCGAGGTTTCGGCGCCACGAGTAATGCTCCGAGCGAGTTCGCGATTCAGTTCGGCTGTGTCGACACCGTCTCTGCCGGCGCTGATTAGCGCGCCGTCGTTGCCGATGAGTAGGGCAAGATCAGCACCGATACGTTGGCCGTGATTGCTCAGAACGCTGTTGATTGTGGCCTGGTCTCGCGTCGCAACAGCAGAAACAAAGCCAAAGTCTGCTGTTAGTACTCGAACGGACGTCGCAAGCTGTGCTTGTCTTGCATCGAGAAAGGTCTGCAGAGTTCGCGCACCGATATCCAGGCGTTCCTGCATGGACTTGGTGACGTAGGTGCTGTTGATTACCGAGCTGGCAACGCCAGCCATGATTGTCGAGACAAGCATCATCGCTGCGAAGCTGATGAGTAGCTTCGCTTGAAAACTAAGGCGTAGCCGGCGCCGCTTGTGTGTCTTGGCTTCGCTCATCGTAGCCCGCGACGGACAGGCTTGGCCGGTGTGATGTCCAGTTCCAGTTGATGCGATTCGTGTTCAGAGATCTGGATTTGCCGTGTTGGAATCGACTTCACCAGTTCCGGATGCCATATGCTCAGTTCATATTCACCTTCAGGAATGCCGGTAAGCTGGACCTCTCCATCTTCTCCCGTTACGCCTATCCAGGGAGTCGCGCTGACCAGGATGAAACCCTGCATGTTGTCATGAATGTTGCAGCCGATTTCTACCAAACCCTTGTTATCGAACTGAACGAGCTCTGTCTCATCGCCGCCATGGAGCTCCAACTCGAACGTTTTGGTCTCGGAGAAGGAGTAGACGTGGTGTTGGGTTCTGTCGAGATTTGGGAAACCGACCTTTTGACCAGGGCGCACAACCAGGACGCCGGGTGTGAACTGTTGATTCTGCTGGGCCATGACGGCATGGGTAGTTGTCGCGGCTACGAAAGGAGAGTCAGTTGACGATGAGTCAAGGCTGATGACGGCTCCCGCCACCGGCGAACCGTTTTGGTTTTTGACCTGCCAGCTCAGCGTGATATTAGCCTCTGCCGAAGAACTGGCTACACCGAAGTTCACGCACACAAATGCGCATAGTAATTTTGCGACCTGACCTGCTCTAAACATGACTCGCGCTCGTTCCTGTTTCTGTCCTTGCTTCCTGAAATGCTCGGATGGCTTGCGGTGCAAAGAAACTGGGTCCGCGGAGGAACGATCCGGGGAGTTGCACTGGCAGTCCTTTAGCATCCCACCAGTCGTCGTTGTGCGTTTTGGTCGGGAGGCACTCCATGTCACCAGTGTAGGCAGACGTCAGAAAAAAGCCGTGAGGCTGGTCTTGAACTGGCCCGTAATTTGCTCAATTTAGTGAGAGCACATTGATAGGGCGTGTTGAGGCTGTATATCGCGCTTAAGAAGGTGAATGATTGGCGAATTCAACACCCAAGTGCTTGGTTTTCATAAAGATTGGCGAGTTTCGCCAACGATAAGTACTCGTCATCGACGATAAAGGAGAGCACGAATGTTGGAAGTGGGTGGCTTGTTGGGCCTGATCGGTCTGATTCTCTGGGTTTGGGCGTTGGTAAAGATCGTTCAGAGCAGGGCGTCTACCGGTAGCAAAGTTTTCTGGATCGTTCTGATACTTGTCCTTCCCATCGTTGGCTTCCTTATCTGGCTGTTCTTCGGCCCTCGCGGATAAGCGGCGAATTCACGCTTGGCGACTACACTTTCTGTATAGGCCGCATGCGCGGCTGATCGCAGGAGGCGGCATGTACGGACTGGTCAACGAGGCGATTCGCGGCATGGTGCTCGCGAGTTTTGATGAACAAACCTGGGTGGCCATTGCTGAGGAGGCAGGTGTTGATGATGAATTCATCAGCATGCATTCCTATGACGATGCTGATACCTACGCACTCGTTAGCGTCGCGTCCGAAAAACTCGGTGTCCCAGCCGATGAGATACTCGAGGGTTTCGGCAAGCACTGGATCCAGTTCACCGCGGAAGAAGGCTACGGCAGCCTCGTTGAGATGATGGGTGACTCGCTTGAGGTGTTCCTGCGCCGACTCGGTGACGACATGCATGCGCGGGTTGTCGCCGCCATGCCCGCGCTGCAGCCTCCAGAGTTTTTTGTTGAGGAACGCTCCGCCACCGAATTCATCATTCGCTATCGAAGCCATCGGCAGGGACTGTCTTCGATGGTGAAGGGCTTGCTGGAAGGGCTGGCTGAAAAGTATCAGCGCCAGGCCGCGGTGACGATGTTGTCTACCGAGCATACCGACGACAAAGCGCAGGCGACTTTCCTGGTTGAGATTCTGGATCGGCATTGAGCCATGTTGCCTGCCCTGCTTGATCGCATAGCGCCGTTCCACCTGAGGTTGGATGATCATTGCATCCTGCGTCACGTTGGCCCATCGCTGGGCAAGCTTGGCTTGTTTGAGCTGGATGAGAGCCTGGATGCGCAATTGCAGATAACCAGGCCATCCAGCGTTGCGCTGGTACCGAAGAAGATGCCCGAGCTTATCGATCGCCAGTGTGTCGCGCAGGCGGCTGGGAGGGACATCAAACTGCGCGGCGGTTGGTATGACCTGCAGCCTGGCTGGTTGTTTGTCTGCGCACCCTGGCTGGCAAATTTTGATCAGGTCAAGCACGTCGGTCTGGATGTTCTGGACTATCCGGCGCATGAGCCCACCTTTGATTTCCTGCTGGCGATGCAGCAACTCAACCGCTCGCTCGAGCAGGCGATGGGAATGGCCTCAAAGCTGAAGGCGAAGAACCGGGACCTCACCGAAGCCAAGGAGCAGGCGCTGGCAGCATCCAGGGCGAAATCCCAATTCCTCTCAACCATGAGTCATGAGATTCGAACGCCGATGAACGGTGTGGTTGGGATGGTGGAACTGCTGCGGGAAACCCGCCTGGATGATGAGCAGTTGCAGATGCTGGACACCGTCGATCGCTCCGCCGAGACGTTGCTGCGTCTGATCAATGATACGCTCGACATCGCCCGCATAGAGGCAGGGCGCTTTGCTCTGGATGAAAGCGATGTCGATCTGCGTGCGATCTTCGACGACTTGCGCCGCTTGTTTGAACCGCAGTTGCGCGGTCGTCAGATCGAACTGGCATTAGTGGTTGAGCCGGATGTGCCGGCGTTGTTGCGCGCAGATGCGGTCAGGTTGAATCAGGTTTTGTACAACGTCCTTGGTAACGCCGTGAAGTTTACCGAGACGGGTAGCATCACGTGCTCGGCTAGCGCGTCGAGCGATATGAAGGTGCTCGAGCTGAGTGTTCAGGATACGGGTGAAGGCATGGATAGCGAAACGCTGTCACGAGTGTTCGCAGCCTTTGAGCGAGCGGATGTGTCACGCACTCGCGCCGTCGAGGGAACTGGTCTTGGTCTTGCGATCGTGCAGCGGATAGTTGCTTTGATGGGCGGCGAAGTTTCGGCAGAAAGCACACCTGGGGTCGGTAGCCGATTCACCGTCCAACTGCCGCTGCAGCCTGTGCGCGATCGCGGCGTGAATGCCGCTTCCGAGAAGCCTGCCACTGTGTTTAGTAAAACGCGCCCGGCGCACACGGGGCATGTTCTGGTTGTGGATGACAACGCCACCAACCGAGCCATCGCCGAGGCTCATCTGCGCAAGCTTGGGCTTGATGTGACTCAGGCCAACGATGGCCAGGCAGCGCTAGCGGCAGCACAGGCGCAAGAATTCGAATTGATCCTCATGGACTGCCAGATGCCCGTCATGGATGGCTTCGCAGCCACGCAATCGCTCCGGCAGAACAACGATTGGCGCGCTACGGTGCCAGTTCTGGCGCTTACCGCCGCGGTTGTCGGTGATGCCAGAGCGCAGTGTCTCGATGTCGGGATGAATGACCTGCTGGCAAAGCCGCTGCGCCGGGTTGATCTGACTGAGGCGCTCGACCGCTGGCTGCCCGAACAGTCGCAAGCCGGTTAGCTCTCGGGAATACCCATCGACGCCATGAATTCGGCGCCGGTCATGCGGGGGTGCTCGCCGGCAAAATCGTAACCGGCAGGCTTTTCGTCGATGTAGATCTCGCCGGTCAGCTTGAACGGCGTCTGATCGTTAAACGTTCCCGACCAGACAATGTACTGATCCGGTTCGATAAAGTGATAGAAGAGGTTGCTGCCGCACTTGCTGCAGAACCCTCGCTCCGCCCACTCGGAGGATCGAAAGCGAGTAACGTTGTCCTCGCCTTCGATGGCGATGGAGTCAACTGAGGCTGCGAGAGCGGCTGAGCCGGACCAGTTTCTGCAGGTCGAACAGTGGCACGCGTGCACGTGGGTTTGAACACCGGTTGCGGCGAATGTCACGGCGCCGCATAGGCAGCTGCCATCGAGGTTTTTCACTGAGCTGTTGTCCGTCATGTCTTTGATCCTCCACCGGGTTATCGACGTCGGTGCAGAGTATCAAGCATGGCTGCTGACAGGAGGTGTCAGCAGCCTGACTGCATAGGCCCTTAGGTGTAGCGCAGTGCGCCGTCTTCCAGGTCTGCAGCCGGAAAGATATCTTTCTCGCTCCAGTAATCCTGGCTGAAGACCCAGGGCTCCACATCTCCCTGTTTCGGCATGAGGTGCAGTCCGCGAGTGAGGTAGCCTGGGTTGAAGTTGTCGGCATCGATCCAGGGCTTGATCTGCATGTTGCTGTCTTGCGGGCGCAATTCCGGCGTTACGACGGTGGCGCCAATGGCATCCATGTGGGTGAACATGCGCATAAGGAGTTCGGAAATGAGGTCTGCGCGGAGTGTCCAGCTGGCACGGAAATAGCCGAATACCCAAGCGAGGTTCGGCACGCCCGTGAACATCATGCCCCGGTAGGTGACGGTATCTGCGAGGTCGACAGGTTTGCCGTCGACGTCGAACTCGATGCCGCCCAGCACCAACAGGTTGAAGCCGGTTGCCGTGACAATCAGATCAGCCTTCAGTTCTTCGCCTGATTTGGTTCGCAGACCGTCTTTGGTGAAGGTCTCGATTTCATCGGTCACCACGGTGGCGAGGCCCTGCGCGATTCCGGTGAACAGGTCGCCATCCGGAATGAAGGCGAGGCGCTGCTGCCAGGGGCGGTATTTCGGTGTGAAGTGTTTGTCGATGTCGAAGTCAGGCCCGAGAAACTCACGCGCCGCGTCCAGCAGCTCGGCTTTCAGCGCTTCGGGTTCTTCGAACGAGCGTCGAGTGATCTCTTCCTGATCGAGCAGTATCTTTTTGCGCACGATCTCGTGGGTCCACTCCTCAGGGATATCCAATGTCCGCAGGGTATCGGCGAGCTCGTTACTGTTGGGGTTGGGCGCAAAATAGGTTGGCGATCGCTGCAGCATCGTGATGTGTTTGCACTTGCCAGCCATAGCCGGAACCAGCGTTGCGGCGGTCGCGCCCGAGCCGATAACCAGGACATTCATATCGCTGTAGTCGAGATCTTCCGGCCACTGCTGCGGGTGCACGATCCTGCCCTGGTACTGATCCATGCCAGGCCACTGGGGGGTGTAGGGCTCTTCGTGCTTGTAGTAGCCCTGGCACATCCACAGAAAGTCAGTGGTGAAGTGTTTCGTCTCGCCGCTGCTGAGGTCTTCGACTACCACTGTCCAGAGTTTGTCTTCACTGGACCAGCTCGACTTGATGACCTTGTGTTGATAGCGGATGTACTGGCGCAGATCGTTCTCATCCAGCGCTTCATCGAGGTAGCGAATAATCTTGTCGGAAGTCGCAATGGGCGCATCGACCCAAGGCTTCCATTTGAAGCCGAACGTGTACAAATCACTGTCGGAGCGAATGCCTGGGTATTTGTGGGTGTTCCAGGTGCCTCCGAAGGTATCCTGTGTCTCCAGTAGCGCAATGCTGCGATTCGGCAGATGCTTGCGGACGTGATAGGCAGCATCGATACCGGAGATACCCGCGCCGACGATCAGAATATCGATGTGTTCGGCTGCCTGTTGGCTGGCAGCCTGGCGTTCAACGGCGGTATTCATATCTACTTCCCCTCAATACGTGTGTCTGTGTGTGGCACGTCTTACCGATCGGCCCTGAACATAGTGGTTCCCCGATGATACCAACGCCGCAGCGCGTGGCGCCCTGTGGAAACTGACTAGGCTCCAGGTGTGGCTATCATCGGTGATCGTCGTGATTACTCGGCGCTGACGAGTTCCAGCATTTCGTCACGGCTTGGCCCTCGCTGGATGCGAGCGGCCGCATTGCGGCGCCGGCCGCGCAGCATATAGCCAAATATGATGGCGCGCGTACGCCAGTCCTCGAGAAATGCGCCGGGTTTCTCCAGCAGGTTTACCGTGCGCATCATGCCGCGAAGCACGTGCAGGTTGTAGCGCGCGGCCGCGGCCAGCGCATCGCCAAAGGCCATGGCGAACCATTTCTTGAACGAATCCGGTTTCTCCAGCAGTTCGCCCTCGGCAGCTGCCAGCGAACGCCTGATACCGTTTCTGTCTTCTGATAGTGATGCCGCAAAGATAGGCCGGATTTCGTCCTCGGTGCGCTGATTGAACAGGCGCGCACGCTCTGTTGGATCCGAGGTTTCGCTGAGCACATCCGCGAGAATGTGTGCATGCAGAATACCCGTGCTGCAGCCGCGGCCATAGAGCGGATTGGTGCGTAGCGCCGCATCGCCCACAGCGAAGAAATTATTGATCAGCGGCTTGTCGTCACGGACATAGTGTCGCCAGACTGCGTGAATGTTGCCGATGCCAAATGGTGCGGTCGTCGCATCTACGCAGCCCTCGGCCAGCCAGGGAGCGAGCCCGGGAATCGAACGACAGATGGCATCGAACGTTTCCGGATCCCGTATTCCATCGAGTAGCGTGGTTTCGACGTTGTGTACGCAGACGATGATGGCGAAGTTGCCGTTATCACCCGGAAAGACGCCGTACTTTATGTACCCGAGATCGCCCGCGCTGCGATCTTTGCCACCGCGCGCAGGCTCGTCGAATCCCGGCCGGCGTTTGTAGTGTCTGGTGTAGTAGAGAATCTCGGCATCGTCGTTCTCTTCTTCGACGTCTACGCCCAGCTCTGCGAACCAGCGGGCAAAGCGGCTGCTGCGGCCGCAGGCATCAATGATCACCTCAGCCGGGATAACGTCGCCGTGCTCTGCCTGGCAATCCCGGCGCACCTTCAGGCCGGTAATTGTGAGTTGGCCATTGTTGCGATTCGACTCGATGCCATCGATATGTAGATTGTTGATTATCGAGATGTTGTCCAGGCCGGCCACATAGCGGCGGAGCACGGTTTCGATCGTTGCCCGTCGGCACATTAGAACCCAGAGTTTTTCATCGCCCGGTTCGGCCGTGTAGCTGTCTTCGAGCTCGGCGGACAACATGTCTTCGAAATCCACTCGGCGCGCACCCGCTGCATAGAATTGCTCCAACAGATCCGGGTAGTTGTCCTGAAGCAGATTGCACATCAGGCCCAGAAAGGCATGGGGATGTCGGAATTGGGTTGCCCCCCGGCGGGGCCACTCAAAAAAGGCCTGGTCCGCATCACCCTCGGGTGGTGGCGTGTCCCGTTCGATCACCGTGACATCGGTGCCTCGGGTTGCGAGAGCCAGCGCGGTGCACATGCCAGCGATGCCACTGCCGACGACTATGGTTGAGTTGCTCATTGGGTCAGATTGCCTGAAGTCGTGTCGCTAAAACGTTAACCGGTGTGAAATCTAATTGGCTCTCGGCCGGGCTCAAGTCCCTACGCGTCAACGCTCGCCAGAAACTCCAGCATTTTGGCGTTGACGATCTCGGGTGCTTCCTGCTGGGTCCAGTGACCAATGCCGGGGATCAGGTGGTTGATGCGCAGATCGGTGACGAACTCCGGCATGGCCTTGAGCGCCTCTGCGGCCATCATGATGACGCCGTCCGCGGCGCCAGCAACAAACATGGCGGGTTGCCGAATATGGGTCGGCGCGCCTTCGGTCAACTCCCATGTCAGATCGTGGTTGCGATAGTAGTTGAGGGGGCCGCGCATACCGGAGCGGGTGAATTCACGGGTGTAGAAATCGAGATCTGCCTCGTCGAGCCATGGCGGCAGCTCGTCGGGGTTGGGCAGGCCAGTGAACATGTCATCGTCCGGGCCCTTCACGGGCAGGCTCGACAGATCGGTGCCGCCGGCGCCGAGCACCAGGAACTTTTTGAGCGCGGTTCGAATGTCCGTCTCAAACTCGGCCTCCGCGACACCAGGCTCGAAGAAGTACAACTGATAGAAGAACTGACCTTCAAACATGGCTCGCATGGCCGGCATAGGCTGCACTGGAGAGCGCGCTGAGAATGGCACCGACAGCGCGCCGACCGCACGCACCTTGTCCGGGTGATGCAAGCCGCAGGCCCAGGCGGTTGGCGCTCCCCAATCGTGTCCAATCACCACGGCTTCTTTGTATCCCAGGGCATCGATGAGACCGATAATGTCGTTCACGACCTCCACCTGGTTGTAGGCGGTAATCTCCGTGGGGGCATCGCTCTTGCCGTAGCCACGCATATCGGGTGCGACCACGTGATAGCCGGCGTCAGCGAGGGGCGCAAACTGGTGTCGCCAGGAGTACCAGGATTCTGGAAATCCGTGCAACAGCAGTACCAGCGGTCCGGTGCCCTGCTCAGCGATATTCAGGTGAATGCCGTTGGTCTCGATTCGTCGTTGGCTGATCGCATCCCAGCTGCGTGAACTCATGCTAATGGCCTTGAATTAAATTCCAGTGGCGTGAGTGTCGCAGACCTCGCCGTGCCTCATCAATATTGATGATGACGCTCCCGAGGATGTGCTTAAGCTTCGTTGTCAGCTCCGGCCGTTCCGGCCGAACCACGGGAGTAGAGCTATGAAGCTGACACGAGTGCTGCTAGTTGCAGCGAGCATGTTTGCCGCCCATCTGAGTTGGGCGGTTGCGAAAGAGGTTGTGATACCGGGTGGTGCGGCGAATGCCGGGCAGGCGATCAGCTTCACCACCCTCACCGGTGAATCAGTGCCGGCGGACGCGACGAAGGAGGATGGCGACCTGGTGGTCACCATTTACTTCGAAGGTGACGCCAGCGAGGGAACACTCACGGTTGGTGGCCGGGATTTCTACATTCCTGGTGGCAATGGCACCCACCGCGTGCCTGAAAACTTCTCACCAACGCGAGTCCCCGACATCACTGGGCTCATTCCACGCGGCCCTACCATCAAGATTGGCTATACCGGCGGCGGTGATTCCGAGTGGGGCGAATACACCAGCCACGCGGTTGAACTCACTGGCGACGGCGAGTTTGCTATCGCGAGCAGCGATGATTCGGTAGACACCGATGGCCTGAGTATCGGTTTCGAGATTCCGGTTGCGTTCGGCGGTATCCGGGCGGACTACGAGCAATGGGAGGGTGACGACCGCTACGGACGCGATATTCCCTCCGGCACGGGCCAGTTCGCGATCGTCAACGACAATTTCCTAAATGGCGATCCGAACGGTTCAACAGGCGCATGCTGCGACTCGGGCATCAATACCGTCAACGAACTCGACTACGAAGCTGAGCGCGTCAGTCTGGAGTTTGCCTGGCCGTGCTCATGGGATGCACCCGGCAATGGCGTGTTCATGCCGCACGTAGGCATCACGCTCGGCTCTCTGGATGTTAGCCAGCGCAGTTTTGATGCATTCGTGACGCCAGGTCTTGAAACCATCAACACCCGCAGCGATCTCGATTTCGAGAACAAGTATTACCAACTGCGAGCCGGCGGTGACTATGCGCTACCGTTCAACGATCGGTGGGGTCTTCAAACCAGACTGGGACTTGCTCTGCAGTACAGTGACAGTAGTGTCGATCTGCGTCAGGACGTCACGCTGTTCACACCCGCCGGCGGCACAAGCGTCAGCGACTCGGTGAGCGAGACGTCGCTCGCGGCATACGGCGGTGTAGGTCTGTACGTAAACGCGACGGATCGCATTCGCATCGACGCCGGTTACTACTTCGACTATCACGAAGCACCTGACCCGACGATCAACCAATCTGGCGACGACCTGTTTGTCGACAATCGCACCTCAACTGTCGATCTGGCATCGGCGTTCGATACGCGCTTTTCGTTGACAGTTCGCGCAACGCTGGGCGGTCAATAGCCCATGCCCCGGTTAACGACACAGCGGTCTCGCAGGATGCACGATGGCAAACCCGTGTGGTTGTTCGTCGCGGCCGCCGTGTCGTTATTTCTGACTCTGCCGAGCGAGGCTAGAAGAAGTGAGTCGCTGAAGGATGTTCCGCTAGCAGTAACAGTGCTGAGCGAATGCGATCTGGAAGACGTCACGCGAAGCGCGGATCTCATTGATGTCCTGACGCTTCCCGGCACGGACGGATCCTGCCTGGTCAGCTGGCCGTCTGGGCGAGCGGATGATGCATTCACTGTGCGCGGTTTCGATCAGATTCAGGCCTGGCGAGATCCCGTTTATGAAGTGATCAGCCAGGGGCTCAATACGATCCCGGGCTGTTACGGCGCACAGCAGGAGGACGAGAATGCGGACAGTAGTGTTTCAGAGGATGAGGTGGCGCAGTACTTTGATCAGGCTTTCGCCAGCGGCGTAAACGCAGCGAAAGCCGATGTATCGGAAAAGGTAGGCGTTCTGGCCCGACCGCCGGCGGCCATGTCACCGGAACAACTCATTCAGGGCACGGTCGCCCAATGGTCTGAAGCAGACAGCAAAGGGCCAGTTTACTATCTGGTTGCTGGTGGTGGCTTCCCGATCGAGGTCGTCAGCACTCGCGGCACCACAAGCCAATCCGGCGATACGGTGTCGATTCCCTCTGATGCCATCGGCGACACGGTCATCGTGGAAGAAATCGACGAGTGCACAACGAGAACGACCGTCGTACGCGCTGGCGGTAGCACGGGAACTCGAGGTGGTGGTCAGGGCGAGGAGGAGGACGAAGACATACATCTGTTCCCGGGCGGCAGCATTCCGCCGTTCGCACCGCCCGGCGAAGAGGAGGATGACGAAGAGGAGCCGCTGTACTGCACTATCCGTGATTCGGAAATTCTGACGCCTGTTACCCGCGAATACCTGTCCGCGGAAAATGAGCAGGAGCCTGCCGTTTCACGACACAGCCCGGCGATGGGTGGCGTCAATCTGCAGTTAGGGTCGGGCCGGCTATTGCGCCAGGAAACAGATTTGCATGTGAAGTCGTTAGGCCATGACTTTGTGCTCGAAAGAACCTACGCCGGCCATATGCTCACCGAAAAAGGCGGCAATCTCGGCCACCGCTGGCAACTGAACTACGACCGACGGATTACGGTTTTATCCGCCACCGAAGAGCGCGAAGGCCTTAAGGTTGAGCCGCTGTTCGGTGCTTCACGGCTGAGTTACGCCGATGGCTACGGCCGGCTGGACACCTATGAAGCGATCTCAAAAGAAGTGCATACGGTTCAAAATTTTGGTGCTCCGCAGCCGTTCAAAGCACATATCACCACGTATGCCTCACCCCCAGGCGCTATGCACGAATTGCAGCGCTATGTGGTTGTCCGCGCGAGCGGCGAGCTCGGACTAAAGCCTGACCCGGAGAATCATCCATTCAAAACCCATAGCGATGTGGATACTAAAAACGGTGAGGCGCTCTTCTACGTGCTGCGCACGCCAGAGCACGAGCAGTACGTGTTCAACTGCCGCGGCCAGAACATCGTTATTCGTGATCGCTTCGGCCACGACACAACGCTGAACCACGGCGGCGCGATTAACCCGCTGACCCACAATCCGGTGCTGACCAAAATCTCTGACGCGTCCAAGCGTGAATACGTGTTCAAAGCCGAGCGAAGTCAGGAGTGCGCGCCGTTTCTCACCTGGCATAAAGGAGGCGTCAAATCGAACGCCTGTGCGCCAGTGCCATTGTTTACGGAGGTGATGGACCCGTGGGGCCGCTCAGTCGGCTTTGGCCATACCGCGAAATCCGAGCTGGCGACGATTACTCGAACGATGGGCACCTATGTCGGTGAGTCCGGATTCAGCTATGTGGATAGCGGTACCTCAGCAAATCTCATGCACACCGCATGGGAACCCGAACAGGGGCGGACGAAGCCATACCTGACGGTCTCCTACTCAAACGGCCGCGTCAGCTCGCAGAATCATGGTGGTTTCAACTACACGGTTGGCTATCCAGGTAAGACGACAACGGTGGTCACGAATCCCAATGGCGCATCAGTGCGCTACGAATTGGACAAGTTGGTCTCCGGCACGGTTGCGAAAAGCGTTGCCCGTACAGCGGATAACACCACGCTCACCACCCGCTTTAGCCACAACGTAGCGGGCCAGGTAACCACCATCGTGCACCCGCGCGGCAACCAGACCCGCTATGCCTACTACGGGCGCGGACAACCGGTTGCGATACCGCAGGCGCCGATGCAGAACCTGCTCGATCTGAAAATCACTTACCGGAATCCGCTTTCTGAAGGCATGTTGCGAAGCATTACCCGGGTCAGTCACCTACCCGACGACAACGTCGATCAGGTAAGTGAGACATTCTCGTACGAACCGCTTTACAACCAGCTCAGCAAGCACGTCGACGGCCGTGGTAACGCCACCACCTATGCCTTCCGATATGACTTGCCCGGAGCCTACGGCCGCGCCACAAGCGTTCGACTCCCCGATAGAACTGATGCACAAGGCGACGTGCTCAAGAACATCGTACTGAGCTACCGCTACGATCGCGACGGTCATCGTCTCGAAGAGGCGGACATGCTGGGTAACAAGACAAGCTATGGCGTCGACAAGCTGGGCGAGATCGTCTCGATTACCGACGCCGTGGGTGCCAAACAGGCATTCGGCCGAGACGATCGCGGCAACCTGCTCGAAGAAGTTCGCCCGTCCGGGCTAAGGCTGCGCTACAGCGTTGATCTGCGCGACTTACCCACGGCGCTCGTGGAGGCGCCTCTCGGAAAGGCTGTGCGATCGGAGTATTCCTACGACAAAAACTTCAATCGAACCGGATCCAGCCGGGAGATTAAGGATCTGTTTGACGATGTACGGGGAGTCGCTCGGGCGCCGAGGCGTGTTGCGAGCCAGCAGATAACGTATGACTTGCTCAATCGGCCGACGGTAGAAGTGCACAGTGCAGGCGGCGTGACGCGCACCGTGCGCCGGCGCTATAACGCCGCGGGTGGCGCTATCGAGATTAAGACCGACGATATGACGGTCAGCCAAACCTTCGATGGTTTCGATCGGTTGACGAAAACAGAGTCGGCCGGCGTTTTTACCGAAACCAGTTACGACGCCAACGGCAACGTGAGCTACGAATTCGACAGCCTGGGTTACGGCTCGAGTTATGGCTACGACGGGTTGGATCGACGAGTGCTCGTGGTCGATCCGCTGGATACGCATTTTCACATGACGTTCGATGCCGCCGATAACCTGGTGGAACGGAGAGTCGAGGGGATTACCGGCAAGCTTGATGGCAGCCGACGTGAACTGCAGCTCATCCGTTTTCGCATGGATGAACACAACAAAACCATTGAGATGACCGAGTCGAGCCTGAACGGTGGCTACGGCGATGTCGTGACGCGCTTCTTCTACGATGCGGCCGGCGCCGTAGTGAGAGAAACCGTCGGCAGGGACAGTGCGACGGTGACTACGCGAGATGCGATTGGCAGGCCACTGAAGGTGACCGACCCGATCGGCAATTCGATCAGCATGACCTACTCGCCTGATGGGCTCGTCACAAAACTGGTTGAGGAGGAGATCGAGCGCGCATGGCAGCCAGGGAAGCGGAGCTTCTCCTCGGAGCCGAAGCGCTACACAACCGCGTTCGAGTATGACCTGTACGGCCACCTGATTAGCAAAACTCAAGGAATGCTGCGCACACGCATGTGCTGGGACAGCGCTCACAACCTGCGTTGTGAACGCAACAATCGAGAAGGGCTACGGGAGATTCGCTACGACGGATTGAAACGTGCGGTGGTCATGCGTCGTAACGGCGCTGAGTCGACGTTGCAATACAACAACGCGGGTTTGATAACCGGCATCACGACGCCGGCAGGCACGGAGACGCGTCAATATGATGCCCTGGGTCGAATGACGCAGGTGACCGGCGCAGGCGGTAGCGTGAAAACCACCTTTGATGAGGTGGGCAATCCGATCTCCGTTACTGATGCCAATGGCAATACCATCCGCAACACGTTCGGGCCGAGTGGGATCCGCCTGACCTCGGAGAGCGGGCAGGGTTTTGAGCGCTTCCGCTACGATGGCCTTGGTCGGGTTGTCTACGCCGGTTCGGGGGCACTTGAGAACATCACCGTTGAGCGAGAGTACGACGGTCTCGGGCAACTGATGGCGGACGTCCAGGGTTACAACGGCGATGTCCAGCGCGTCAGCATGAAACAGGGTCGTGACCGAACGAAGACACTGAGCTATCCCAAAATCGCGGGCAGCCTCGCCGTCGACTTCCGAATGGATGCCATTGGTCGCATCGTCGACGTGGACGCGGGCGGGTTGGACGATGCTCGCTACATCTATAGCGGGGTAGGCAGGCTGGCAGGCCGCTATGCCGGCGATCAGGTCAGTAGTTTGCGCTATGACGCCGAACGCAGGCTGGTGGGTAAGACGCTCTACAACACGATTCTTGGCGAACCCAAACGCTGGGAAGGCAGTCTCAGTTACCGTGGTATGAACCTGGCCAGCACCAGCCAGACCTTCTATCCGGTCTCGTCAACCTACGGCGCCAACAAGGTTACGAGCCACGCGTTTCGCTATGACGACGCGGGCAGAATCACACAAACCGACACGGTCATCTCCTCGCGCCAGTTTGTCACGCGACCCTGGTTGCACCAGTCCCAGGTGAAGTACAACCGCTACGACGCCAGCGGCAGCCTGCGCAAAGTCGCCACATCGTTTGCTTCCATCGCGACAGAAGGCTTCTTCAGTAAAGAAGACGTCAAGCGGGTTTCCGAAGTTCGTCTTGATGTCTTTGAGCGCGACGCACAGCGGCGCGTGTCGAATACGGCAACAACGATCCTCAAACCTGGTGCGCAGATCGATAACGACGCTATCGGTCTGCCTTTTGATGAGATTGAAGGGCTTATTGGCAATGCCTCCGACTACACCGGCTTTCAGGATAAGACTCAGCCGTTCCGTTACGACGCGAACGGCAACCTGACTGAAGACGAGCAGTTTCTGTACCGCTATGACTTCAGGAACCGTCTGATACAGGTCGACGACAAACTGGCGCGTAACTGGCAGCGCGAGCAGACCCTGTTTATTCGCTACGACGCCCTGGGACGCCCGGTTGCCAGGGAGTTTCGCTCACGTCACATCTCGCGAGCGGCGTTCGATCGAAAGGACGCACGGATTCTCTATTGGCAGCGACAAACGATTGCAGAACTTGCGCGCGCCCCTTGGGTCAGCGACGACTGGAAGGCGATTGCGCGCTATGTACCTGGTGCGAGTGCTGGCGAAACGCTGCTCATGCAGCGGCGGCAAAATGACGACCTTACTGCTGACTTCAAGAGTTACTTCATCTTTGAAGGGCTGCGCGGTGATATAGCGTATGTTGCCGAACCGGTCGGCCGCCTAGAGCAGGTGCTGCGCACGCCTCACTTCACCGGCGAGGATGCATGGACTCAGGGAGCACGCGAAGAGCCATTCATCGCTGGCACCACCACCCGAATGCCAATCACCGGCAAAGGTCAGCGTTACGACAGCTTCACTCGTATGACCAACTTCGATGGTCGACCCGGTTCGGTTGTCGACTATCAGGCCGCGCCGTATCTGGAGTACGAGCGCTATTCCAGCGAAAACTTCTCTGCGCTACTGGATCGAATTCAGAAGCATCATCCGAAGCCCGAGTTCCTGCGAAACCTCGAATACGGCGCCACCGGGGTTATGTTGCTCGCGATGGCGCCGATGCTGCCGGTTGCGGCTGAAGGGCTGCTGCTCATGGAACTCGAGGGCCTGATTAGCGTTGGCGTTGATATGGGCTTGTCCTATGCCACGGGCAATAAAGTGACGGCTGATGGGCTCGCATCGTCGTTTGCCATGGGTGCAATCAGTGGCGGTATCGGCAGGGTCGCCGGTGGCGTGTCGGCCATGGCTGGGCTGTCTCGTGCCGGCCAGGCGGTGACGTCGATGGCGGTGGATGTCACCGTCGGAACCGCTCTGGATGTAGGCGTTAGCGGCGGTGACTTCTCGAAGGCACTGGTCGGTAACGTAATGAGTGCGGGGATCAGCGCCGGTCTCGGTGCCGGGTTTCACGCGGCCAAACGTGTGCTGCCGGATGCGCCGGCTCGGGCTCCGACCCGAGTGGCTGCGGACCAGCCGACCTCCGGCTCCCGATCTGCCTTCGTGTCACCGCAGATGGCCAACAGCAGTGGTCCGCTTACGACGTTGACGCAGTACACCCAGGGCTCGATGGGTGATGTCATCAAACACATTGAACGGCTTGCCGGGGCGGGCATGCCAGCGGCCCAGCAGTTCGTGCGCGATATGAAGGCCGGAGAATTTCTGTTCCTGCCGCCATCCAGCGTTACCAAGACGCTCGCGGATCGTCGCCGTGGCTATCATCGAATGTCCCACCAAACCCGGCGGACCGTCGTCAGCCTCGATCCGGATCTCGATGCGTTCGGCTTTCATGACAAGAACATCATTGCTAACCATCCCAGTCAGGTGCTCCAACTGCAGGCAGGCATGAGCCCAAAGATGATGGCAGTGACCTTGTTACATGAGTTTTCCCACGGCCATGGCGCTAACGAATTGCAGGCGTTCCACCTGTCCTACGATGCGATGCATCGTCTAGGCATGCTCGCCCCTGGCCAGCCCGGAGCCAACTCGCAGATGGCGCAGCGTGCGCGGGCGCACATCAACGCCCTCAATGCCGCGCACAGTCCCCAGGCCGCGCTCAATGAAATGGGGCGATTGCGCCAGGAGATTATTGGAGATTACATGCCGAAGTTCTGGTCGACGCTGGCGGAAGCGAACTCGAAGACCGATCCGAATGGGTGGGTGTCGACGATGGGAGCGAAGCCATGGTGATGCGTGCCTCGTGTGTTCTTTTGCTGCTTTTTATGGCCTTTTCCGCTCGCGGGCACTGGTGGCTCGATGCCATGAATGCCGGCGAACCGGAGCCGGGCAGGACAATCGTCGTCGCGGTGATCGACTCGGGTCTCGATTTTGCCCATCCGGATATCGATCCGGGCCGGATCTGGCGACACGGCACTGAAGTTGCGAACGGCAGGGACGACGATGGCAATGGTTACATCGATGATCTCATTGGTTGGGACTTTGTCGATGAAGACAACAATCCCTGGGACTCTTTGGGCCATGGCACCTTCGTTACGGGACTGATTGCGGCGACTCGCGACAACGCTATCGGCATCGATGGCTTGACGGACAATGTGCAGATCATGCCGCTGCGGGTTCTGAACAGCGGTGGCTATGGCAACCCGCGAGCGCTTGCGCGTGCCGTTATCTACGCGATCGACAATGGTGCATCTGTCATCAACTTAAGCCTTGGTCAGGCCGGTTTGAATGGTGTGGATCGCTGGCTCACGCGCTATGCGGCCGAGCGTGGTGTGCTGGTTGTGATCGCTGCGGGTAATGCTGGTACGAACGTCGCCTCGTTTGGCCCGGCGGGGGCGGGAGATGCGCTCATCGTTGGCGCTAGCGATGAGCGCGGCAAGCACGCTGCCTACAGCAATGTTGGCGCGCGGTTATCGTTGGTCGCACCGGGCAGCGACATTGTATCGCTGCGTGCGCGGCGTACGGATTTCAATCTGATCATGGCCGTCCCCGGCTACGCGCCAGGTTCGGGTATTCAAGGCGAAAGCGGGCAATTGTATCGGGCGGATGGCACATCCTTTGCGGCGCCGCTCGTGGCCGCAGCCGCCGCGCAGTTGTGGTCTCAACGGCCGTCGCTTGACCGCGGCGAGATCATACGAGTCCTTGAGCAAAGTGCGCGCGACGTAGACGATGCCGGTTTTGACTGGCGCACGGGTTTCGGCTCGATTGACCTGGCGGCGGCGCTAGAAGCTGATCCAGGCTCCTACACACTCGCCCGCATCGATCGGGTTGCTGCAACTGCGATTGACGGACAGCCCGCGCTGGCGGTGTTTGGTGTTGCGGACAGCAGTGCGTTCCGCGGCGCATCGATCGAGATCAGACGAGGTCAGAGTGATCGTTGGCGAAGCGTTGCAACGGTTAAGCGAATGCCAGTTGCGAGTGATGATGCGCCGGCTCAGCTGGCGGCGTTACCGGCCGCGTTGTTTTCTGGTTCAACGCAATGGCAGCTGCGTTTGCTCGTTGAGTCTCGCGGCTTGCCGGAGCGCTCAGCGATGTTCGAATTGCAGCTGAATTAGAATTACCGGCAACCGCAGCGGCCGATCAATGCTTCACAGGCTCGCAAGGTTGGATAGACTGGCTGGATGCCGGACGCCAGCCATTCAACCGAAGCCATAAGCAGAACCGTCGCCTGCCTGTACCAGTTTGCGCTCGATCCGGCGGCGTGGCTCGACCAGCAGGCGCAGTGGCTCGCGCTCACGGATGAGTTCGATCCGTTGGAGCTGGAAGCCGCGCTGTTGAGCCCGCATCTTGATGCGATCGAATCGCTGGCACAGGATGCCCAGCCGGTGAAGACCGAGCGCAGGCCGCCGCTCGGGGTTCTGCATATGGATGCGGAAGGCCGAGTACTGTCGGCTAACGCTCAGGCAGTGGCAGTACTTGAGCCATTGAATGTGGCGATGGCCAGCGGTGACTGCCCGGCCTGGCCCGGCCCCGAAGGCGCTGAATCAATCAGCTCTTATCTGGGCGATGTTAATCGTGGTCGAGAAACGGTTATTGTCCCGTTCCGCAGCCTGGGCAAGATCGTGCTGGGTCTGCTGTCGCCCAGCCGGCTGATTGCTGACCGGTTATCCGCCGAGGCGCTGCCGGCTGCCGCGCGCTACTCACTGCTGCTGCCTGGGTTGTCTTTCACCGATGAATCCCTGGGTTGGCTGCGAGCTCGTGGGTTAACGGAAACCGAGAGCACGGTGGCGCTGCGAATTGGCGGCGGCCTGTCGCCCCAGGAAGTCGCCGCGGATATGGGCACGAGCATCAACACGGTCCGCAGTCACGTACGCGCGATATTCGACAAGCTCGGGGTGAATCGGCAGGGGGAGTTGATCAAAGCGGTCAGCGACCTGGCAGCGATCGGACAATGGCTGGACCCTGAGCTGGCGGCCGAAATCGCTGATTCCGAAGCCTCACCAGCCAGCGCCACCCTGTTGCTGCCGCGGCAGTCACACGCGCTGCCAGACGGGCGTATATTGTCCTACCGGGTTTACGGTGATCCGCACGGCAAACCTGTGCTGTGTTGGCACAGCGGTTGGGGCCATACGCTATTGCTGGGCGAGCAGCACCGGCGTCTGGAGCAGGCAGGCATCGCTTATTACACGTTGGAGCGGCCGGGCTTCGGCTGTTCAGACCGGCTGTTGGCTTACTCAGCAGAGCAGATCGCTGCAGATGTTGCCGACTTGCTCGACGTTTTAGGAATCGAGAGTTGTGGCTTCATCGCCAGTGCCTCCGGGATTCGCTTTGCGCTGCGAACCGCATTGCATCTTCAATCCTCGAAGGTCGACGTTGCGGTTGTCATGGGGCTCGCTCCGCGCAAAGGCAAACCGTCGCTCGCGGGTCCAGAGAGTAACAACCCCTTTGTCAGGCACTACATGCGGATGGCGCGTAGCCCATCGTTGATCGAGTCGTTTGTTCGCCTGGTGGCGCTGCCGTCACGACGTTTCGTCTGGCGCCGGTTCGTTCGCATGGCGTTTGGCGTCGGTTTGGACAACATCGATCCGCAGACCCGGGCGGTGGTACACGACCATGCAGTTGCTTCCGCTATCGATGCCACGAGCAAATCCACGTACGGCATCTCGGATGAACTCAGTTATCTCGTGGGCCAGACCGAAGTGCCGATTGAGAACCTGCAATGTCCACTGATTGCATGGCGCGGCGATCAGGACGATCTGTCAGATCTGGATGAGTTGTCCCGCTACCTCGCCACCGCACCGGATGGACGGCTACAATCCGTCGCTGGAGCCGGTACGCTCATCGAGTTCAGCCACTTTGATGCAGTGGTGGACTCGCTCAGTGATTGCCTGCGCACCGGCGCTCCGCGAGCCAGTGCTGGTGCCGAGGGAAGCGACGTAGCGTGATCCGCAACCCGCGTTTTGATTGCGTGTGCACGGACGCAGTTATTGACGCAGCTATTGATGCAGCTATTGATGCAGCTAGGGACGAAACAGCGCGGCAACCTGATTTTTGCCAATCTTCAAATCAAACTCTACTAACTCTATTAACTTTACCAACTTTCGCAAAAGGACCTATTCATGAGTGATATTCCAAGCACCGCCCGGCAACTGCAATCGCTGGTCACAAGTGGTGGTGAGCTTCAGCTGTCTATTGCTGATGTGCCCGTTCGAGCGCCCGGTGACAACGAAGTGCTGATCCGCGTCGAGGCTTCGCCCATCAACCCATCTGATCTGGGGCTGCTGCTGGCAATGGCTGATGTTGCGAAGGCTGTGCAAGGCGGTTCAGCGGATAACCCAACAGTCACGGCGCCGATCTCGGCGGGCGTACTCTCGGCATTGAAGGCGCGTCACGACCAGGCCATGCCCCCGGGCAACGAAGGCGGCGGCGTGGTGATCGCCGCAGGTGCGTCTGATGCGGCCCAGTCATTACTCGGCAAAACCGTTGGCGCGCTCAGCGGCGGTGGTATGTATGGCGAGTATGTAACGGTCAATGTTCAGCAGGTTCTGCCAATGAACGATGGCGTGAATTCGCGGGATGCAGCTTCTTGCTTCGTGAATCCACTGACCGCGCTAGGCATGGTCGAAACCATGCGCCTGGAAGGTTTCAGCGGTTTGGTGCACACGGCCGCTGCGTCCAATCTGGGCCAGATGCTACTCAAGATTTGTCTGAGTGACGATGTGCCATTGGTCAATGTCGTGCGCAAGCCGGAGCAAGCTGAACTGCTTCGTAGCCTGGGGGCTAAACACGTTTGCGATTCCAGCCAGGATTCCTTCACGAGCGACCTGAAAACAGCCATTCAAGAGTGCAATGCCTATCTGGCGTTTGATGCAACAGGCGGCGGTCTGCTCGCAGATCAACTGCTTGGCAGCATGGAAGCGGCTGCCATTGCCTCAATGCCGGAGTACAGCCGATACGGCTCAACCCAGCACAAGCAGGTTTACATCTACGGTGGCCTGGAACGAAGCCCGACAACCCTCAAGCGCAGCTATGGCATGGCCTGGAGCCTGGGCGGTTGGTTGCTCACTCCGTTCATGCAGAAGGTTGGGCCCGAGAAGGTCGCGCAGCTCCGTCAACGCGTAGCGGATGAGATTCACACGACCTTTGCCAGCAGCTATACCCGGGAAGTGTCACTCGCAGACGCGCTCACGCTGGAAGTGCTGCACGACTACGCGCAACAGGCAACGGGCAAGAAAACGTTGGTAAACCCAACCCTCTGACTTGTCCGTTCATTGAATCAGGTGCCGCTAAGGCACCTGATTCGACCGCAGGTTAGCCGCCGCTGCGACGATAGTTCAGCGGCGGTTCTCGATCCCCGAGTAGCGCCCGGTATTCGAAATCCTCACCACGGCGCGCGCGCATCTCCTCCCAGGCCTCCTCGATCACGGCAGGGGAGGTCATCAGCTCAATACCGGTTTTTGCCAGCACCTCAGCCGCCAGCAACATGCCTTTGTGTCCGATACTCATGCCGCCAGCTGCAACGGCTTGCCAGGAGTGGGCGGACGTACCCGGGACCCACGTGGCCGTGCGCAGGCCTACGGTAGGCACAGTCCAGCTGACATCACCGACGTCCGTTGAGCCGAAGCGCTGGACAAACTGGTAGTCGGAGATCTGTTGTTCGCTGCCGAGCTGGCGCTTCACGTCGCCAAGGGTTGCATGGAGTGTTTCGGCAAATTCCTGCTCGTGCGCATCGTAGGTTATGCCGCCTTGGGCGATCAGATTGGCATGCATACGCTCAGCCAATACATCGTTTGGTAGCAATGGATAGTTGCCATGCATGACTTCCACTTCCATTGCCGTGTCGGTTCCCATGGCTGCAGCATTGCCCGCTCGCACTACGCGCTCGAACAGCGCTTCCGCGATGGCCGGGTCTGGATGCCGAACGTAGTAGTACACCTCCGCAAACTCCGGAACGATGTTAGGAGCATCGCCGCCGTCCGTAATGACGTAGTGGATACGGGCGTCGGTTGGGACATGCTCACGCATTAGATTGACCATGTAGTTCATGGCCTCCACACCATCGAGCGCGGATCGACCCCGATGCGGGGCTGAAGCGGCATGGGCTGCGATGCCATGAAACTCGAAACGGCCAGACTTGTTCGCGGTAGTGCTCGACGGAGATGCGTCGTTGCGATCCGATGGGTGCCAGTGAAGGACTACATCGGACTCATCAAAAACACCCGCACGGGTGAGGTATACCTTGCCGGACCCGCCTTCTTCGGCGGGTGTACCAACGACCTGCACCGTCCCAGGCTTGCCGCTGTCTTTAAGCCACCGTGCAATCGCCACGGCTGCCGCGGCAGATGCTGCCCCGAACAGATGGTGACCACAGGCGTGGCCAGCTCCGTTGTCGACCAGGGGTGATCGCTGCGGAACGGCGTCCTGGGAGAGCCCTGGTAGTGCATCGAATTCGGCCAGCAGGCTGATGACAGGCTCGCCTTTGCCGTAGCTGGCGACGAACGCCGTGGGAATGTTTGCCACTTCAGACTGTATTCGGAAGCCGCGATCAGATAGATAACGCTGCAATTCGTCGCTGCTGCGTGTCTCCTGATAACCGAGTTCCGCGAGCCGCCAGATCTTGTCAGCGAGCGCGATGGTGGCGGCCTGTTCAGAGTCAATCAGGCTCGACTGGGTGTTCGGTTGGGCTTGGGTTTGCGAGCAGACTAGCGCCGCGACAAACAGCAAAAGTGTGTGTAACGGCGCGCTAGAAGTGAAACGCATGAGGCTTCCCTGGTGAGTTTTCTTGGAGGCTTGTGTTGGCAATGAGGATACCAATTCGCAGCGCTGACCTTCAGCGGGATTTGGTAGGCGTTCCAGCGGAGATTTCGCTGACGAACTCAGCCAGTGGTTTGCGCTGAAGGTCAGGCACCTTGGCATCGCGCACAGCCTTGCCTACCACCAGCAGCACAAATGCTCTATCCGATGCCGGGCGATTCATGATGTCGTTCATGAACCCCATTGGGCTTGGTGTATGCGTCAGCGTAGCCAGCCCCATCTGGTGCAACGCACTGATGAGAAGGCCGGTTGCAAGCCCGGTGGATTCGGTAGGGTAGTAGTGCTTCACACGCTCACCCGAGCCGTCCAGGTGGAATTTTCGTACGAAAACACCGATGAGATAGGGCGCTATTTCCAGAAAGGGTTTGTCGGCGTCTGTCCCGATCGGGGCGAGCGCATCGAGCCACGCTTCGCTGGCACGCCGGTTATAGAACTCACGCTCTTCCGCCTCGGCCGCCTCACGAATGGCGCGCTTCACCTTGCGATCTGATATGACGACAAAGTGCCACGGTTGCTGGTTGGCTCCGCTGGGTGCTGTGCCGGCGGTTGCCAGTGCAATGTCTATGAGGCGCCGATCGACGGGCTCGCTGGTGAAATCCCTGATGGTTCGGCGTGTGTGCATTTTCTCGAAGAAGCGTTGGCCTTCGGCAAGCGCCGCTTCGTTGTCTGTGACGAGTGGGGCGGGTGCGGGAATGTGTGGATGTTCGCTCATTTGAGCGACGTATCTGTCGGTTCCGCTGGCGCGTCTGCCACGCACGCGGCAGCGGTGAATTCAAATGTACGGGCTGTTTTGGCGTGTCGTATCCAGCACTGCCCATTCGAGCGCAACAGTTCAAAGCGTTCCGGCTCGGTGATGATTCGACCGTTGGCAAGGCGTGCGTTTACACCGCCTTGATTGCCGCGCTGAACAATTAAAAGGCTGGTTGTCGTGAACGGTTCGAACAGCAATATTTTATCTCGCTCGCCGGGGCTCAACTCCAGCGCGCTCGCTATGATTCTGCGCAGAGAATCGTCGATTTCCTCGCTGCTCGATTCGAGCGTTGCGGGAACCGGTTCAGCGTGTTGCTGTCGATCGTGCGAGGGCATGCACGCCACCAGACTGGCAATGCCGTTTGCCAGTACCAGGGCGCTTATGTAGGGCCAGATATTCAACGGAGTAGCACAGCCCCTGCCTTCGGCGGCGCGCTGAGTGATAAAGCCGGATCAGGGTTGCTTAGAATTCGAATCTGACCCGTTGCCGGTGGGCAGTTAGCCGTGTCGCGGTAGTCGAGCGCTGTTGCCAAAAGGTCTTCGTTCGGATCCCCCAGCGCGTTGCCATAGTCGTCGGCGACAGAGCAACCCGTCACACTGGTGGCAACCGTTGGCGAGTTTGACGGTGTGAAACCATCCGCGTAGTCACCGAAACCGACAGCGTTGATGCCTCGGAACTGAATCGAAAAGTACGTGGTGCCGCAGTTGTCGGTTGCGTAGAACCCATAGGGTTTGCCGCAGGTGGTGGAGCCGATCTGAATGACCTCAACGCCGATTCCGCGCAGCCCATTGATGATGGCTTCACTCGCGGAACAGGTGCCAGCCGTCGTCAGGACAAATACACGAGACAGGTTAAGGCTGGGCAAGGCCTGGCCGGCCGCCAGCGAGAAACCCTGGGTGGTTTCGTGGAAGGCAGTGGGGCTCAAGGCCTGTCCGGTCACCGGGTTGCGAACGGTATGTTTGTCGTTGAATTGAATCTCTTCAAAGATTCGTCCGGACGCGGCGGACGGTCCTGCGATCATGTAGGCCAGCATGTTGGCGATATCGAGAAAGCCGCCACCGTTGTAGCGGATATCCAGGATGAGATCGGTAACCCCGGCGTTCTCCAGTCCGGCCATGGCGGTGACGAGCTCGGCTTCAGCAGGCGCGATGTGGTCACTGAAGAACAGATAGCCAACATCGCCGGTTGGCGTGCTGATGACCTGGTCGAACTGAACTGGGTCGCTCGTAATCTCTTGCGAGGTAAGGCTGACCTGGGTGATTGCAGATTGTCCGGGTAGAACAACGCCAAAGGTGTACGACTCATTTGCGGCGCTGGGAAACAGGCCGGCATTCAGCGTGTCGACATCGGCTCCGTTCTCAACGTCGACGCCGTCAACGGTAACAATCTGTGTGCCTCGAACCAGACCAGCGTTTGCAGCGGGCGTGTTGGGGTTTGTAAAAGCAACCACGATCTCCCGCGGCGGGCTCGCCGACAGCAGCGCAAACTCCGCACCATAGCCGGCGGAAATACCGGACTGCGCGAGCGCTTCGTATTCGTCGGTTGGGATCGTGAAGTGGAATTGATCTTTCGGCGCACCGGATGCTGTGGTTTGGAAAGTCCGCATCAGATCGAAGTATTCGGGCGTCGTGAAGGCGGCCGGATCTTCATCGGTGATCTCGTCGTACCACAGATACAACTCGTTGCTCCATGAGCGCAGCCAGTTGTTTTCGTCCTCTGTGCTGCCGGCGACATCTGGAAAGTTACCGCTCCTTGGCGCCGCGCACATGTCGGCAAATAGATTGGAATCTTCGAACTCACCCGCATCGAAGCCGCTGGCCGGTGGTGGGGCTGGCGCTACCGAGCTAGCCCCGCCACCGCCACCGCCACCACCACAGGCGGTCAGTAGCGCCAATGCGGTAGCTGCCAGAGCCGAACGCGTCACTGCGCCCGGATGTCGGCGTGTGTTGTGTTCTGACGGTGGACAAATGACTGCTTGGACCATGACTTTTCCCTTTGGCTGCGCGAGCTGATCGTGCCTGGTTCAACCTGAACCCGCGCTGGCTGTTACTGCTTGGGAGACCTGTGGCGTGGTTGCACGCCATGTGCGCCGCGATTCCCTGCGTGGCCCTGCTTCCCTGTTTCGCTCGAAGAGGCTAATGCCGGGTTGCGCGGGTTGCAAACCCTTGTCCGACCCATCGAGCGCCAGTCGTGGCGAGTGCCTGTCACGCACTGTTCACCGCTTATGGGTTGTCGTTAGTTGTCGTAAACGCGTGAGCTTCACCATGACCGATCCCCTGGTCCCTCAGATAACCCAGCAGCTCGCACCACCGCTTCGAGTCTTGATCGACAAGTTGATCGAGCGTGATGAGCCCCTATCTGCCGTGTTTTTCAGCAACTTGCGCACAGCGCTCGATCGAGCGAGCTCTGAGGAAGACCTGCTCATGTTCTCCCTTGAGTTGTCTCAGTGCGCCTTCGTCGGGCTCGATTACGGTGAGGAGTCGGCCGCCGAGATCGACCGCTTCCTGGCCCTGGCCGAAGCCATCTCCCATGTGATGAGCGCCCAGCCAGGCACCGCTCACTAGACAAACCGTGCACGGACTTGCCCTGGCGCTTTACAATGGGCGATTACTCGGAGCGGAATAGCTCGAAATCACCAGGAGACGGGATATGAATATCGGCATGATGATCGGCGCCGACGGAGCGTCCGCCAGCATAGATGGTGTGATTGCGAAGGCGGTGGAGGCGGAAGCTGCGGGCCTGGACAACGTCTGGCTCGCCAATATCTTTTCCTTCGATGCCATCACCACACTGGCTCTCATCGGCCAGAAAACCTCGCGTATTGGTCTCGGTACGGCTGTAACTCCAACCTACCCGCGACACCCAACAGCAATAGCGCAGCAGGCGCTCACGACGGCAGCGGCAACTGGCAATCGATTTACGCTAGGTATCGGCCTGTCGCACAAGGTGGTGATCGAGGACATGTTTGGCCTCTCATACGCCAAGCCTGCAAAGCACATGCGCGAGTACCTCAGCGTGCTTATGCCTTTGGCGCGTGGTGAGCAAGCCAACTTCGATGGTGATGAGTATCGCGTGCACGGCGTTGCCTTCGACATTCCAGGCGCCGAGCGCTTGCCTGTTGTGATTGCCGCGCTTGGTCCTCAGATGCTGAAGATTGCGGCCGAGATGTGTGACGGCACTAACACGTGGATGGTTGGTCCGAAGACGATGGACTCGCACATCCTCGCATCGCTCAAAGCCGCCGGTCAGGACGCGCCCAGGATCGTTGCTGGTATGCCCATCGTGTTGACGAACAAAGTGGATGAAGCCCGTGCCGCGATAGCTGAGCAGTTGACCATATACGGCCAGCTACCGAGCTATCGGGCGATGCTCGATCGCGAAGGGGCCGCTGGTCCGGCCGATATCGCAATCGTTGGTGACGAAAACACCTTACGTGGTGAGATCAAACGCTTCGAAGATATGGGCGTTACCGATTTCAACGCTGCCATAGCCGGCGTGGATGAAGACGCCACTGCGCGAACGCTCGAGTTCCTCGGCAGCATGAAAGGCTAGGGTGGCCGGGACGCTTTGACGGACGAACGCTACCGCTGGGTAATTGTTGGCTACACCCTGGTGATCCAGGCTGTAACGGTCGGCACGTTGATCTATTGCTTTGCGCTCTTCGCGGTGCCCTGGATCGAGCAGTTTGCCGATTCGCGCGCGCAGGTGATGCTCATCATCTCTCTGCTGCAGATCGTGTTCGGTCTGCTTGGGCCATTCGCCGGCCATGCGATGGATCGACTCAGGTTACGCACCATCGTCATGGTGGGTGTTGGCTGCTATGCGTTGGGTTTTCTGCTGCTCGCCCAGGCGAGCGCTCTTTGGCAGATATACCTGCTGTTTGCGACGCTGTTTCCCGCGGCCATGGTGCTGATGGGCACGCTGGTCTCGCAAACACTTGTCACACGCTGGTTCACGGACAAGCGCGGCACTGCTATCGGTGTCTCGTCGATGGGCACGAGCATCGGCGGCATCGCCTTTCCGCTGCTGGTTGCGTGGTGGCTGGCGGAGACGGGTAGTTGGCGAGATGTCGCCCACGCCCTGTTTGCACTGGCGATTGTTGTGGTTGCGCCGCTAACCTGGATTGTCCTGCGCCGGCGCTCTCCGTCAGAGACCATTGCTGAGTCCGGTGCCCAGCAAGACGGCTATTCGATTCTTGCGGTTGTCACATCAGCGGCGTTTCTGATTCCCATCGGGGCGCTGGTTCCGCTAAACCTTACGTTCGGCGCGATCCAGTTCAATCTCGGTGCGTATGCGTCCGATCTTGGTCATGCAGATTTTGCAGGCTCTCTGATTGCGATCAGTTCCGGCAGCATGATCGTTGGCAAAGTTCTGTTCGGCGCGTTGGCTGATCGTGTTCGCCACCGATATCTGTACTGGTTAGCGGCTGGCTTCATGCTGGTTGCATTGTTTCTGCTCTCGGGCGCTCCTGTGAAGCCGTTGATGATCACAGCGGTGGCCTTTGTCGGGCTCGCTGGTGGCGGCATTCTGCCGATTATGGCGGTGATTATCGGAGCCCGGTTCCCAGTTGAGCAGTTCGGCCGCGTGATGGGATTGGTCATGCTGAGCCTGAGTGTTGCTTCACTGGGGCCGCTGATCGCCGGGTGGGTGTTTGACTTGCAGGGCAGTTACGATCCGGCCTTCGCGCTGTTCGCCGCCTTGCTGGTACCAGCCATCGTTGCGATGATCTGGCTGCCGCCGCCAAGAACGTAGGGTTTATGCAAGGGCAACGATTCGCTGTCGACGCCATGGATGCAAGTTTCGGCGCCACGCTTAGAGGCGTGTCGCTGGCCACGCTGTCGTCGGACGAGTTTGACGAGTTAACCGAGCTTTGGCTGCGCTACCGGCTCCTTGTGTTCCCTGAACAGCATCTGTCGACAACCGATCAGGTGGCGTTCGCTCGACGCTTTGGTGAGCTTGAATTCGATCTTGCAGCGATCAGCAACGTCCGGTCTGACGGCACGTTGCGTACGGATGACGGCAGTGACGATGTTGTCAGCATTCTGCGCGGCAATATGTCCTGGCACCCGGATAGTACCTACATGCCCGTACAGGCTAAGGGCGCCGTGTTTTCCGCGCACGTCGTGCCAAGCCAGGGTGGTGAGACAGAATTTGCTGATATGACCGCAGCTTACGATGCGTTGGATGAATCGACACAGACGATAGTCGACGGTGCGAGCGCCTATCATTCGCTCTATTACAGTCAGGCTAAAGTGGGCCATCGCGGCGAAGATCCGTCGTCCGGAGACTACAGTGGCTATGGTTTTCATCGCCATGCCACGCCGTTGCGACCGCTGGTCAAACAGCACCCGGATACAGGCAGAAAGTCGCTACTGATTGGGCGTCATGCTTACGGCGTGACAGGAATGTCCATGGAGCGCTCTGGGTCTTTTCTGTCTGAATTGCTTGAGTTCGCTTGTCAGCCGCCCCGGGTGGTCAGTCATCGGTGGTCAGTGGGTGATGTTGTGCTGTGGGACAACCGATGTCTGCTGCATCGAGCTCGGCCCTGGGATATGAGCGAGCCTAGGGTGATGTATCACTCGAGAATTGCGGGTGATCCGGTGAGTGAGGGGTGGGAGTAGGGGCGCTTTCGGCGGATTTCTTGAGGGTTGGAGAGGTTTAGTAGGAGGGCGCTTTCGACAGATTTTCTTGGCGCTGCGCGCCTGAGAAAGCCGTCTGCCGCTCTCTCGAGGTTCAATGCGCATCGATCGCGTAGCGATCGATGTAGGTCATTGCGAAGGAACGAAGTGACTGCGGCAATCTTTGTCGGGTGGTGGAGAGGTGTAGTAGGAGGATGCTCTCGGCGGACTTTGTCGAGGGTTGGAGAGGTTTAGTAGGTGGGTGCTCTCGACAGATTTTCTTGGCGCTGCGCGCCTGAGAAAATCGTCTGCCGCTCTCTCGGGGTTCAGCGCGCATCGATCGCGTGGCGATCGATGTTAATCGTCTGTCGCTCTCCCGGGGTTTGACGCGCGTCGATCGCGGAGCGATCGACGTAGCTCTCTCGGGGTTTGACGCGCATCGATCGCGTAGCGATCGATGTAAGTCATTGCGAAGGAACGAAGTGACTGCGGCAATCTCGGCACGGGGTGCGGGGAGCGATCAGGAAGGAGCGCTCTCGAGACTTTTTCGCACGTGCGCGCCGGGGGCGCGACAACGCGAAAGAAGCTCTGTCGCTATCTGATGCTGGGAGGAGGATTTGGAACGGGTCGCGTAGCGAACCGTTCCGCCGACATTTTGTATCCAGATCGCAAAGCGATCTGGATACAAAATGCGGCCTAAAAAAAGGGTCGGCAGTGCCGACCCTTTTCAGTCGTAGGGCTTCCTACGCGAGGTTGCCCTCAAAACTGGCTATAGACACTAATCACCTCCTTATTGTTGGCCCGACACGAGGCTGATTATGTCCTCACGTGGGTACATTGCAAGGCCGGCGAGGCATCAAATAGCCATGCCTTTGCGACGGCGGTCCTTGACATGATGGCCCCGCACCCGCATGGTGCCGCCGCGTGTCGAACGCGCGGCGGCTGACATCTCTGTCACCCGCACCCTCGATACCCTCACTTTTTGTTACCCGAACGCTTCGTCCCAGTGCGCGTAGGACGCTGCTTCACACGCCGTGTGAGTGCAGATGTCTGTGCCGTCATGCGCGTGCATTGGAAGATTACTTTTGACTGACGTTACTTTTTCCGGCCTCGGTCTTCGTGGCCCGCTAGCTGCTGCTCTTGAAGATCGCGGCTTTACCACTCCAACGCCGATTCAGGCGCTGGCTATTCCTCATCTGCTTGAAGGCCGTGATGTCATGGGCCTTGCCCAGACCGGCACAGGCAAAACAGCGGCCTTCGGCTTGCCGTTGCTGCAACGACTCCTGGAGCAGGGCGGCAAACCCGCCAGCAAGCGGCCCCGTTCTCTCATTCTGGCACCGACCCGCGAACTAGCGGCTCAAATTCACGATGAGCTGGGCAAGCTCGCCGAACACACACCGCTGCGTTTTTTCTGTATCTACGGCGGCGTCGGTCAGAACCCTCAGGTGCGCGCCGTGGCCAAGGGCGTGGATGTGTTGATTGCAACGCCAGGGCGACTGCTTGACCTGATGAATCAGGGTCACATCAACCTCTCTGACGTGAGCGCGCTCGTCTTGGACGAGGCGGACCGGCTACTCGATATGGGCTTTGTGCGGGACGTTCGAAAGATCGTTGCCAAGACCCCGAACAAGCGCCAATCGTTGCTCTTTTCGGCAACCATGGCGCGTGAAGTGGAAGCATTGGCAGCCGAGATCCTGCATGAGCCGGAAAAGGTTGATGTGTCGCCGAAAGAGATCAGCGTTCGCAAGATCAAGCAGAGCGTTGTGATCGTCGACAATCCCAGCAAGCGGCAGGTTCTGGAAAAGATGCTGCATATGGATGAGGTGTCGCGAGCGATTGTGTTTACGCGAACCAAACATGGCGCGAACAAGCTGGCAAAACAGCTGGTGGCGAATGGCATCGCGACGGAAGTCATTCACGGCAATAAATCACAGAACGCGCGCAACCAGGCACTCGCGGCCTTCAAGTCCGGTAAAGCCTGGGTGATGATCGCGACGGACATAGCCGCTCGAGGCATCGACATCGATGGTATCTCTCACGTCATCAACTACGAGTTGCCACATGAACCTGAGAGCTATGTACATCGGGTTGGCCGAACTGGCCGGGCTGGTGCCTCCGGTATCGCGTGGTCGTTGGTTGACAGAACCGAGATCAAACGACTCAAAGCCGTTGAGCGATTGATTGGCTTTACGCTGCCTAAACTCGACATAGAGATTCCTCCGCGCCCCAAGCGTGACCCGGCCGACCAGGAAACGCCGCGGCGTTCTGATGGCCAGCGCCGAGGCAACGGTGGTGGTGCGCGCTCAGGCGGCGGCCGTGGTGGCAATTCAGGCAATCGCCGTCGCTCTGGCGGCGGCCAGAAGGCCGCGAGCGGTAACAACTCTGGTGGCAACAGTTCGGGCGGCAATCAGGGCAATCGTCCTGCTGGCGGAGACGCCAAGCCCAAGCGACGTCGCCGTCGCCCTAACGCTGCGGCTGCCTAATCACGCTGATACGGCTGCGCCTTCTGGGCCTTGCCTCTACAATGGTCGCTTAGCCCATTGAGGAAGTCAGCATGCAGGTAGGACTGGTCACCGGTGAGCGCACCGTCGAGCTAGTAGATTTCCCGGAGCCTGTTGCGGACGCAGGCAAGGCGGTTGTGCAGATCTCGTACTGCGGCATCTGCGGTACCGATGTACACGCGTATCTTTCCGGCGACCCATACAACCCGGCGATCTGTGGGCATGAATGGGTCGGTCATGCCAGCGCGATCGGCGCGGGCGTCAGCCACGTTAAAGAAGGCGACCGTGTCGCAATTGGGGTCGCCTCATCCTGCGGCCAGTGCGCCACTTGTCGTCGCGGCGATGCGAGTCATTGTGAATTGGCGTTTGCCGGTGCGATCGGCGTCGGTCCTATGGCGGCCAGCCACGGCGGTTTCGCGCAAGCGTTAGCGTTCGATGCGCAACGTATCTACCAGGTGCCGGCCAGCGTAAGCGATGAAGATGCCGCGTTACTTGAACCGGTAACGGTTGCCGTGCATGCGGTACGGCGAACTGAAATGCGCCTCGGCGATTCCGTCATTGTGATCGGTGGCGGACCGATCGGCCTGCTCACGGCTCAGTGTGCAAAAACAGCAGGCGCGGGTGTCGTGGTGCTGCTTGAGCCGGAGACTTCTCGGCGCACGTTGGCCGCGTCGCTTGGCGCGGACCACGTGATAAACCCATTCGATAGCGACGTTACCGAGCAGCTGACCAACATCGTTGGCATTGGCGGCGCCGACGTCGTGTTCGAGTGTGCGGGCATTCCGGCAACGATTAACCAGGCGGTGTCGTTGGTGCGGCGCGGTGGAGTGGTTTCGCTGGTCGGTGTTGCCAGTCATCCGGCTGAGATTCAACCGGGCGAATGGCTGATTAAAGAAGTGCGGCTAACCAGCTCGATCGCCTATCTGCACGAAGACTTTGAGATTGCGAAACACCTTGTCGCCTCCGGGCGCATCGCCTGCGAGCCGCTGCACACGTCCACTGTTTCGTTAGCCGACATGCAAAGCGCTTTTGATCGGCTCGCTGATCACCCCAGCGAAGTGAAGATCCTGGTCGACCCGCGGCTGTAGTGCGCGCCAGCGCTTAAGGCTATCTCTTCGAGTTAGCCCTCAAGCTCCGTGGGATGGACGGCAAACGCTGGGTTCGCGCTCATCTTGACTCGAATCTCGCCGTTCGCACCGTCCGTCAGCAAGCCAACGACCTCCGCAGCCAGCGTGTCTGGCGACAGAATGTCGGGGCCGCGAAAATCATCGGGCACGATAGCGGTATCAACAACGCCGGGGCAGATTGCGTTTATCCTGACGTTGCCGCCTTCGTTTGCGCCGGCGACACCACGGGTGAAACCGATCAAGCCGTATTTTGTAGTTGCATAGAGCGGGTCGACCGGAAGAATTCCCAGGCCAGCTATCGATGCGGTTATGGTGATCGCGCCGCCGTTTCCGGCTTTCATGATGGGCAACAGCGCTTTCGTGCCGTAGAACACGCCGTCAAGATTGACGCCGATTATGCGCCGATACTGTTCCAGTGATACGTCCTCGATCGAAAGATATGGATCGCCGGTTGGAACCGTCATGATGCCGGCATTCAGGTGACCATAGTCGGGCACACCGAGTTGGCTCACGCACGTTGCAACGGCGCGCTCGACGGATTCGAGCTTGGTCACATCACAGTCGATGAATAGCCCGTCGATCTCCTTGGCCAGCGCCTGTCCAGCCTGCGCGTTGACATCGCACACAGCAACGCGCAACCCGCGTTCGGCAAGTTTGCGCGCTGTCGCTGCGCCGATTCCGGTTGCTGCGCCGGTAATGAGTGCAACTTGGGTCATTAGCTTCTCCTGGTTTGTGCGGGTTCGGTTCGCTCTTCTACGATTGGAAAGCGGTGAATGGCGTTTCTATTCTAGCCAGATCTTTGAGTAGGTCGCTCGGTATACCGCCTGGCTTGTCCACCGGCGTGCCGATGCTCAGTGTGTCGACAAGACCGCCGAACTGATCGCGTAGCGCGCTTTCCAATTCGTCAAATCGTCCAACGGCTGCAAATAAATGCACCACGTCGTCGTCGATCAGTTTGGTCATTTTGTCCCAGCCGTCATTCTTCGACAGGTAGTTCAACTCCTCGCCAAGCGCTTCGAGTCCGTGCTGGGCGAACACGGGCCAGTACGCGCGCGTTGATCCGTAGAAGCCGATACGCATGCGTACCCACTCGAACGCTTTCGCAACTTGCGCGTTGTCATCACCGGTTGCAACGAAGCCGCCACCAGATACTTCAAAGTTGGAACGCGCCATGGCTGCTGGCAAACACTCGTTTATCCGCGCGAGCGAGACTTCTTCAAGATAGCGGCGTGTCGTGAATGGGTGCAGACGAACCCCATCGCAATACCGGGCGGCAACTTTAAGCATGCCTGGGCCGACGGCGGCGATAGTGATGGGTGGCGTTCTGCCGGTGAGCGGCTCAGGGACAAAGTTTGGCGGCATCAGATTCATCTGATAGTGCTCGCCCCGAAAGTTCAGCGGCTTGCCCTCGTGCCAGCACGCGAAGATAGCCCTGAGCGCCTGGACCAGTTCGCGCATGCGCGGTGCAGGCGCCGTCCATGTGGATGAAAACCGTCGCTCGATATGGCCTTTGACCTGGCTACCCAGACCGAGGACAAAGCGCCCTTTGGAAGCCCGCTGCAAGTCCCAGGCGATATTGGCGAAAACCATCGGGCTGCGTGCAAAGGCAATGGTGATGGAGGTTGCCAGTTGCATTGTCTCGGTGTTTGTCGCGGCAATGGCCAGAGGCAGGAAAGGATCCTGGCGGTTTTCCTGGGTAGCAACGCCGTGATAGCCCTGCTTTTCCAATGTTTTCGCAGCGTCGGCAACCTTGTTGAGATCGTCGAGCGGCAAGCCTGTGGTGATGCGCATAGTTCGATTCTGTTGGTGTCCGCTATAGAACCAGCCAGCCGCCGTCGACGGGAAGGTAACAGCCGGTGACAAAATCGCTCAGTTCCGAGGCGAGAAAGACCGCAGCTTTGCCCTGCTCGATAGGGTCGGCCCAGCGTCCGACAGGCAGACGCGCGATTCGGTCTGCAACGGTATCGGCCAGCGGATCACCGGTGCGATTGGGCGGTGCCCCCGTGGTTTCCGGCGCAGGCCCCTCGTTCACCCAGGTAGGGCCGGGGGCAATGGCGTTGACGTTAATCTTGTACTGAGCCAGCTCTAGCGCGAGGGCCTTGGTGATCTGTTCAACGGCGGCTTTCGAGCCATCGTAGGTGACGCCTACGCCCGGCGTGCGAGCCTGGGTGGAGGAAATGTTGATGATTCGGCCGCCGTTGTCGGCCTTTATCATGATGTCAGCAGCGGCTCGGCAGCAGTAGAACAAACCGTCGACATTGACCGACCAGAGTGTTCGCCACATCGCATCCGTGATCTCGCGAACCGGACCCCCGAACCCCAAATAGACGCCTGCGTTGTTAACGAGGATGTCGAGGCTGCCCAGACGTATGACCGTATCGGCCATTGCGGCATCAACGGCGGTGCGATCCGTGACATCCAGCGCCATAGCCTCGCCACCTATTGCATCTGCGACCGATTGCGCGCTGGCTACATTGATGTCGCTCACCATGACCTTCGCGCCAGCCATCGCGAGTGCGGTGGCAATCGCTTCGCCGATGCCTTTGCCGCCTCCAGTTACATGCGCGACCTTGCCACTTAGATCAATCCACTGCGCGGCGCTCTCCATGTCGGCTCTCCCGTTGTCTGCTTAGTGGCCCATGCTAGCGCAGTTTGTCGCTATCGAGCGGGGCGAAATGATAGGCTCAGGCCTTGTCGTAGGCAGTAAACGGGGAGCGATATGCCGGCTTTTGCAGCAGAACTTGCGCAGCAGAGACCCAATGAAATTGCGTTGTCGGATCCTGACAGCGCGCTGACGTGGGCCCAGTTGAATGATGCACTGTGCCGGGCTGCTAACGGCCTATTGACGCTTGATCTTGGCCCTGAGCATCGCATCGCAGTGTTTGCCGAGAACGCGTGTGAAACGGCGATCGGCAACCTTGCCGGTTTGTTGGCCGGCGCTTCCGTTGTTCCGGTCAACTTTCATCTCACGGCGGAAGAAGTCGCCTACATTCTTGATGACAGCTCAGCGCGAGTGCTATTTGTCGATAGCGCAACGGGCGAACGCGGCGTCGCAGCAGCGGCGATGAGTGGTGTTCACACGGTTATCGCCTGGGGCGATACGACGGTTGACGGTGCGATTCCATTCGCACAATGGCAGGCGGGTAACAGCGCGACAGAGCCGCCGGCTGATCTGACGCCAAGACCGAATCTACTCTATACCTCCGGCACGACCGGGCGCCCAAAAGGCACGCCGCTGCCGCCAACGATGTTTGCCGGTGGCGATACGATCGCCGAGCATCTCGCCAACCTCGGACAATCGCCGATGAAAGAGTTTGGCAATCACCTGGTCGTGGGGCCGATGTACCACACGGGTCCTTTGTCGGGCGCGCGAATTCTGGCGGCCGGTGTGCCAGCAACAATCCTCGCTCGGTTTGACGCGGAAAAAACTCTGGCCGCCATTGAGAAACACCGCATCGGCACGTCGGTGATGGTGCCAACACACTTTGTGCGCCTGCTGGCGCTGCCCGAAGAGGTACGTGCGCGCTACGACCTCAGTTCTCTTCAGCGCATCTCGCACACTGGGGCAAAATGCCCGGTGGATGTAAAGAGGGCAATGATCGATTGGTGGGGGCCTGTGCTGTTCGAAGCCTACGGTGCTAGCGAGGTGGGCACGACGTGCGCGATCGATTCGGAGGAGTGGCTGGCCAACCCGGGTTCTGTCGGCCGAGCGCTCGAACCGTTTGAGGCAATGGTGCTGGACGATGATGGTGAGCCGGTGCCACCGAACACGGAGGGGCGTTTGTACTTTCGTGACACAACGGGACGAGGCGTTGTCTATCACAACGCTCCGGAGAAGGCGGCCGAAGCGCACATTGCTCCCGGCGTCTTTACGCTGGGAGAGATTGCCTACATGAATGAAGAGGGTTACGTCTTCATCACGGATCGCTTCAGCGACATGATTCTTTCAGGTGGCGTAAACATTTATCCGGCCGAGGCCGAGCAGGTGCTCATCGACCATCCCGGTGTGTTGGATGTCGCGTGTATCGGGGTGCCGCATGCGGAGATGGGAGAAGAGCTGAAGGCTCTCGTGATTCCCACCGATGCATCAGCGCTACCTGATGCGGCGGAGGTGATCAACTGGTGTCGGGATAGACTGTCGCACTACAAGTGTCCGCGCTCGCTGGACTTTGTGGACGATCTTGGGCGCAACACCATGGGCAAGATCAACAAGCGCAAGCTCAAAGCGCCGTACTGGCCTCAAGATCAGTAGCGAGCTGTTCTTGGTGACGTAGACAGGCCGGGATGACGGATCGCCTCGAGTCGCTTGCGTGCTCAGGTATTCAGCCACCAGATCGAGGCGTTGAGCAGGGTCGCAAACGATACCCAGGCAAGGTAGGGGGCGAGTAGCCAGCCGGCTATTCGATCCAGACGCCAGAACGCCCTCAGTGTGGCCGACAGCACAACAACGAGTGCGAGTATCACGAGTAGTGCGAGCAGCAGCTGCCTGGCGCCGAAAAAGACGGGCGTCCACGCACCATTTAGGATCAGTTGAATCGCGAACAGGCCTAATGCGCCGCGAACCGGGCCGAGATCGAAGCCGAGCCGCCATATACGGAATGCGGCAATGCCCATCATGGTGTAGAGCGTGATCCACGCCGGTGCGAATACCCAGCTCGGCGGATTGAAGGTTGGCTTGTTGAGTGCCTGATACCACAGCGAGTTACCCGTCTCGCCAGACATCGCGCCCAGAATACCCACGCACTGACAAAGCAGAATAAACCCCGCGAGTTGTAACCAGCTGCGAGCGCCCATAGTTGTCTCCTCATCGAGTGAGCAACCAGCTTAACTAGGTGGCCTGGCGCTACGCGTGAAATTGTTCGTACTCTTTAGCCTGATTTCGCGCTACTCTGTAGATTGTGCGCTGCAGCACCGACGCCGCTTAATCGAGTCTACAAGCGACTTGTGCAAGCAAACTGACCGGCATTACGGCCAGGTAAGCGCCGGGTGCTGACAGTTATCGACGATCAGATACGGTAGTGATACGCATGGCGAAAACCTCTCAGCCGACCAATTACTCGCAGTGGGTGGAGCAGGCCAAAGCCTATGATTCCCGCACGGGCGCAGACTTGTGGAAGAAACGTGACGCCACAGACCTCTATGATTACAAGGTCATACGGGCACGTCTTGAGGAATTAAGAGAGGTTAAGGGGGCGGGTGATGCGCACCGTTTGCTGTATTACCTGCACGAAGGCATCCACGGCAACATGGGCGGCATGGGTTCCAGCCGCCTCTACACGCGGGCCCGTTTCGGAACCAAGGAGCTGATCGGCACCTACATCCGGGAATTGGCTTCAGCCATCGAGCTATTGGCTGATACCCCGGATAGCGATGTCACCCAAGCCGAGAAAGTCGCCTTCTTTCGGCGGGCATCTGACTGCTTTGGCCGTTCTGCGCTGATGCTCAGCGGTGCCGGTTCGCTCGGCCCCTTTCACATAGGGGTTGTTCGGTCGCTAGCCGAGCAGCACCTGCTGCCAATGGTGATGTCAGGCTCCAGCGCGGGTTCGTTTGTTGCCGCAATTGCCGGCACTCACCATCAGGATGCGTTGAACACGCTGTTGAACTCCGACGCAACCCGCACCGTTATGCAGACGACCGCGGATGGTGCCGACCCGCGTATTGGCAGCACCGTCCGGCAAAGCGACGTCCGGGCGATGATCGAGTCTGTTGTCCCGGACCTGACGTTCGAGGAGGCTTTTGAGGAAACCGGGCGCTATCTGAATATCACGGTTGCACCGGCACAGATGCACCAGAATTCTCGTCTCTTGAATGCGGTTACCTCGCCGAACGCCTTCATTCGAGAGGCGGTATTGGCATCCTGCGCGGTCCCCGGTGTTTTTCCGGCCGTGCAGCTCGCGGCGAAGACTCGAACCGGCCAACGCACCCCGTATGTCGCGTCGCGGTTGTGGGTGGACGGCTCGGTGGCTGATGACTTACCCGCACGCCGATTGATGCGTCTATATGGTGTCAATCACTTCATCAGCAGCCAGGCGAACCCGATTGTTCTGTGGGCACTACAAGACCCGGCGACCAGTAGCTCGCTGTTCGGGCGGCTTGCGGCAATCACCCAATCCGCTGTCCGGGATTGGTCCCGGCTCACGTATCCCTTTGCGATGGACCTTGTGCGTAATGTCTACCCGCTCAACGTGCTGACGCGGACCACGTTTGGTTTGCTCAGCCAGGATTACACCGCAGATATCAATATCTTGCCGAGTCAGCGCTTCTTCAATCCGACCAAGCTGCTTGCGGTTCTCTCCGCGGAGGAAGTGCAAGCGCTGATTCACGAGGGCGAGAAATCGACCTGGCCCAAGATTGAGATGATCCGGAACTGCACCAAGGTATCGCGCACGCTGGATATTCAGCGGCTGCAGTTGGACCGCCAGCTCGTCGCGGCATAGTGCACGCGCTGTCAGCGTCGGCTTAAGGGACGCGCGCTTGTGCTAGTTCTTCGCACTGCGTGAGGATCCGGTCGGCCTCCGACAGCATCTCGGGTGTTATGTGGCCAGTGCCTTTGACGTCTACCGCGAGTCGGCTCGCCAGGTTGCAATCACCGAGTTGCAGGCTGACGTCCGCCAGCTCGACAGCGATCTTGCCGCTCGACGGCATGAGATGCCTCGCCTCCTTCAGCATCGACTGCGCCGTTGCGAGATTCTGCGAAGGCACATCAAACGTAAACGTCAGTGCGTAGTTCAGGAAAACTACCGGGATCGTTTTACTGATTTTCCATGCGGCGACGTAGTGCGAGCGGGCTGCTTTCAGGTGCGCCTCGATATCGGCGATAGACGCATTGTCTAGTTGCGCCCCCGCTTCCAGGTTGTGGTCCAGGTTTTGGCCCAGGTCATAGACAAGCTCATGGGCCATGTGATGGCTTTGCCAGCCGGCATCGAATTGGACCATTGGGTCGTCTGGCGCCAGCGCCAGTGCCTGGGTTATGTATTCGTGTGCCGTCTGCCTGTCTCCCGCCAGCAGATGCCAGTTCGATCTGCTGGCATGGGCGCGTGCGGCGATTGGCAATGGATCGGTAGCAACAGTGACATGCTGCAGCGCCAGATCGGCGAGCGTTTTCGCGACGTCTCGTTGGCCGAAGCTGTTTCCTAGCGCTGACAGATAATATGCAACCTCGGTATTCGCGAGTGCTCGGCTCGCTGGCGCAAACTGCGGCAGCAATTCCTGAATGTCGAAGGTCATGTAACGATAGCGGCCGTTGCGAACGAAGCGATTGATGCGCTCCTTCATGGCGTTGAGCGGCATGTCGAAGGCTGCCTCAAACGCCTCCCGTTCAGTGCTCCCATCGCCGACGGCTTTCAGATACTGATACAGGCGGCTGCTCAGCGGGCTGCCGGAGAACTGCTGTTGATGCAGATACATGGTCAGCGCCCAGGATTGGGCATAGAAATGATGTGCATCGACATCGTCCAGATTGTCGTTGTGTCTGTGGTGGCTGAGCACGGATTCATAGGCAAGCGATCCGCCGTACTCCATCACCCGGCGTCGATCTGGAGACTCCAGGCCAATCGATAACTTGCCGCGGCTCGCTTTCACCCCGCTCAGATACTCGGCCAACCCTTCTTCGTACCACATCGGGTAGCGAACCGTACTCTGGTTACGAATGAGGAAGTGCAGATATTCGTGCAGTGCGGTGCTGATCCCAGAGAGGCGTTCGCCGTTGGTTATGACGATGGTGCTTTCTCGCAGGCTGTTGAGATAAAGACCGGCGTAACTGGAATCGATGCCCAATGCACGGCGCATGCGAGAACCTTTGAGCACAATCACGCGCAGCGGGATCGCGTGCTCGCGGTTTCTGATGTTTGTAATCACGCTAATGGCCGCGCGAAACGCCTCCAGGTGACGGTTCAGCTCCAGCGTTTTTGCCTCTGAGACAGCGCTGAGAAGTGTGAAGTTCTCAGATCGGGTTTCGATCCAGTCGGCGCTCAGACCCTTGGGTAACTCGGTTGCATGATGCGTGCAGGCCAGCAAGCTCGCTGTGATCGCCAGAAAAAACATAGGCACTGTCGATCGATTAGTCGCAGGCTTGTTGAGTGTGCTCATCGGTTCACTCGTAGAGAACTGACCGGACTATAACGAATGGTGCGGAGTGTCAGCCAATGAGCGCCGCGACTCGAGCCCGCGTACACTTGCAGTTGACGTTCTGGTTGGATGATGAGCTTTGCGTTTCGTAATTTATGGTGCTGGCGGTGTTGGCGGCACAATTGGCGCGCGCCTCCATATGGCGGGCTATGACGTTGTCCTGATTGCTCGCGGAGAGCATGGTGAGGTGTTGCGCGAGCGCGGCATGACCTTCATCACTGCAGAGGCGACAACGCAACTGCGAATCGACACTGTCGGCCGGCCGGAGGAGATCAGTTGGCGGGATGATGACTGTGTACTCATGTGCATGAAGTCGCAGCACATGACCGGGGCGCTAGAAGATCTGGCGCTCGTTGCGCCGCCATCGATTGCTGTCGTTTGCGCGCAAAATAGCGTCGCCAATGAGCGCATGGCATTGCGTCGGTTCGCTAACGTCTACGCGATGTTGATCTACCTCCCCGCGAGTTTCCTGACACCCGGTGAGATTGTCACTGACGCGGTCGACTGTGGTGGCATTCTCGACACCGGTCGCTACCCCTCTGGCATTGATGCGTGTTGTGAAGAATTGACCACTGCTCTTACGAAAGCCGGGTTCAGTGCGCTGCCGGATGTTGCTGTCATGGCCCAGAAGCATGGAAAACTGCTCGCCAATCTCACCAATATCGTTCAGGCAGCGAGTGGTCGCGTAGATGGCTGGCAGCCGATAGCCAGGCAGATGCGCCGGGAGGCGTTGGCGTGCTTTGCTGCGGCAGGAATCGACTGTGTCGACAAAGAGCAGATCGTGAACAGACACGAGAACACATATCGCGTTGTTGACGTTCCTGGCCACACGCGCAACGGCGGCTCAAGCTGGCAGAGCATCGCGCGTGGTACTGGTGACATCGAAACCGACTACTTAAATGGCGAGATTGTTATGCTCGGCAGGCTGCACGGTGTGCCAACTCCGGCGAATGCGGTTGCCCAGCAAATGGCGCAGCGAATGTTGCGTGAACGTCTGCCGGTTGGCGCAATAGGCATTGACGAGTGGCAGCCGCTCATCGATGCATACGCAAAGCGTCAAGCTGAATGAACCCGAGCACAATACTCGCCTGTCTACTGACAGCTCATAATCGATCAACCACAGCTATCTGGAGAGCGAAATGAAACTTACCCCCCTGTTTGTGATTCGCGCAGACCTTTCGGACAACTTCGTAGTCGGCGCAGCGCCGGCTGGCAACCGCACGGTTGCCGTTGTGAGCGGCGGGCGATTTGAAGGCGAGCGATTGTCCGGTGACGTGCTTCCGCCCGCGGCTGACTGGGTGCTGATGGACAGCGAAGGTTGGGGGCGAATCGACGTTCGTCTCTGTTTGAAAACAGACGACGACGCCAACATCTACATGCATTATCTCGGTTGGCTGCGATTTGACGAAACGTTTGCGTCAAGCCGAGCCTCAGGTAAAGCAACCGAGTTTGGCGATCTGTATTTCGTCACACACCCCAGCTTCGAGACCGGTGACGAACGTTATCAGTGGTTGAATCATCTGGTTACCGTCGCCGAAGGTCGGGTGGTTCCGGGTGGTGTCGAATATCAGGTTTATGCCTGTGAGCCGGGTGCTTAACCCGCATATTTGTTGATCGCCGTCACAGCGTCGACCACTGTGTGCGAACGCCTTGCCTGGGATGGGTTCTGTTCAGCAAGTAACGGTAATACTACCGGCATTCTGAACCTGGAGACGGTTATGCCGACCTCGATCAAGATGGTTACAGTTTTGCTGATCGCTGCCGCTTCGCTATCAGCGTGCGCCAACGATAGCTCGCGAACCTCAGCAGCATCACTGCGCCAGGCCGACATTGATTGTCTGGCGCTCGCCATGTATTTCGAAGCTCGCGGCGAAGGCGCCAAAGGCATGCAGGCCGTAGGGTCCGTCGTATTGAACCGGGTCGCGCACGACGGTTTTCCAGGCACAGTGTGCAAGGTGATTCGCGAGGGTGGTGAGAAGCCGCCCTGTCAGTTCTCCTGGTGGTGTGATGGTAAGAGCGACAAACCGCGCAACCTGGCGCTGTGGGAGCGGACGCGCACTGTGGCCAGGGAGCTGCTGAGCGGAAAACGCTCGGACAACACGCGAGGCGCAATCTTCTTTCACAACACCAGCATTGATCCGAATTGGCCGTACAAACGCACGGTCACGATCGGCAGCCACGTTTTCTACCGCTAGCTCGTTTGCAGCTTATCGCCGCTGGTCGCCGCCTGAGCACTGTGCATCTTCGCGAGGTCTGCACGAATCTCGGCATGTTTTGCTTCCGTGATTGGATAGCGCCAGACGACAAGCGCGCCAGTGATGAAGAAGATGCTCGGGAACGTTGAAAACAGAAAGCGCATCCCGCTCATAGGCCCATCTGGATTATTGCTCCCCGCCGTGCCGTCGAAGCCCACGATTGCGAGCCCAAACAGTGCGATCGAACTACCCACAGAGCCCATGAGTTTCTGAGCGAAAGACCAGGCAGAGAAAAACAGCGCCGCGCGATTTTCGCCACTGCGCACATGATCCAGGTCGATGACATCGGCTTTCATCGCGTTAGGTAACGACTGCGAAAACCCACCCGCTGCGAACCCGGTGACCATCGTTATCGGTAACATGAACCAGAAATCACCCGGATCCAGTAGCAGGTAAAACGGATGCGCGAGGGCGATCAGAGTGAACGCGCCGATATACGCGCGGTGTTTGCCGATTCGGCCGGCCAGCCACACCCACACTGGGATAGATGCAAGATTGGTAATGTAGAAGCACGACAGCATATAGATGACGCGCTCGCCTTCATTCAACCAGTCCGCAACGAAAAACAGATACAGCGGCGTGGTGATGGCCAATCCAACGTGGCCAAGCATGAAGGAGACGATCAACAGCCTGAACGGCTGGTTCTGCCACATGAGCTTCAGCCCCGGTAGTAGTGGCACACGGGTGGACAGTTGTACGGCTGGCTCGGGCGTGCCGGCAAGCGTTGTCATAACGCAAAGCGGCATGATGACAAGCATGGTGACGCCGACAATCGTGAGAACCGATTCGCTGCCGCCGATGGCGAAAAAGAAGAGCGCTCCAGCGGGGACGAGCTGTGCTGTTAGCGAGCCCACCACACCAGCCATGGCGCGCGCGCCAGCGATTCTCGAGCGTTCGTTATAGTCTGGAGACAACTCCGCACCCCAGGCGTAGTAGGGGATGAGCATCATTGTGGTGCCAATAGAGAGCAGCGCGCTCCACAGCATCAGATGGCCCCAGCCAGCATCATCCGGAGGCAGGAACAACTGATAGATCGATAACATCAGAATTGGCGTAGAAAGGGCGACCCAGGGTTTTCGGCGGCCAAACCGCGAGTTGGTGTGATCGCTTAAGTAACCCATCAGCGGGTCTGTGACGACATCCATGATGCGCACGATCAGAGTCACCGTGCCGACTACTGCCAAAGGAATGGCAAGGTCAGACGAGTAGTAGCGGGGGATAAATACCAGAACCGGGAACAGGGACATCATGACCGGCATGTCGGTCAGACTGTAGTAGAACAGCGTTCGACGGTTCAGCTTGTTCATTTACCCTCCAGGGGCGTCGTGCGAATAGCAGTGCGTTGAGTGTTGCGCTGAAGTTGCCTAGGTGGACGAGCCTTTGACGAAACGAAGCATCATTCGAAACGTCACCACCGGCACGTCGTTTGAATCGAATGCTCGTGTTTCGAACCACAGGTTTTCTGTCTTTGGGCTCTGGCCTACCTGCAGGACATGACTGCGCAATGTGTAGCGATCAGGTAGCTTCCAGGGGCCGGCGTCGAAACCAAATTCCATCGCGCCGAACAGGCCAACGGCGTCTTCTACCTTCGGCCGCAACCCGTCCATCGGGATACCCCAAAGGTGTTGCACAATGGTCGACGGGCAGGCGATCACCTGGCCGTTGTCGTCAGGTTCTCGATATTCACTGATGGGGTCGCTGATCAAACCGGCATCGAGCAGCTCAAACTGCCGCTCGGGAGTTGCTTGCACGTCATACTCACCTAGTGTCATTCCGGGTGCTACACGCCTTAAGATCTTGAGTTCTTCGGGTTCGCATGGGTAAGTGTTGGCGGTGCGCATCGCGCTATTGCTGTAATCACCAAGGCCTGCGCTACCAACGCACACAAGCATGCCGTCCTCGCGTTCGCCTCGCACGACAGCCAGGCTGGCTGGCTCTGCTGGCTCGACGATTGCACGCACCGGCTCACCGTCTACGGTTGCATTCTTGAACATGAGCGACAGATGCCCGGATTTGAACCAGTCAGGCCCGAAGCGTTCAATCACGACCGGCACAAACTGATTCATGTGCACGTCGCCAGGTACCGTGCCACCGCGAAAGCCAAGCTCCTCCGCGGTATCGTCGTCGTGAATGCTGCCCTTGCCAGCATCAATCGCCCAATTGCGATTTCTCCATAGAGGCCCCGTGATGACTTCAGCACTGTCGACGGTCATATAGATCTCCCTGGTAGTTGCCACGAGATGCGCAACGCCTGGTTGTGCCCGCGCGGCGGCAGCTCATAGGCCGAGCACGTGTTTGGCGATAATGTTGTATTGCACTTCATCGCTGCCGCCCGCGATGCTTGCTGATCGAGCAATCAGATATTGCGCTTGTTCCAGCGCCGCGTAGCTTGGGCCAGGACGGTTTAGTGCAGGTTTGCCGTTGTCCCCGAGCGGGTAAGGGACTCCGTAGTAGCCGGTAGATTCTGACAGCAGTTCAGTGATTCGCTGCAGAATCTGTGTGCCCTTCAATTTCAGCAGTGATGATTCGTTGCCTGGTGCTTCCCCGGATGCGGTATCTGCCAGTACGCGCAGTTCAAGCGTTGCGAGTGCTTCGAATTCCGTTTCTATGCTCGCAAGCTTGCTTGCGAAGGCTTGGCTTTCGAACAGCCCGGCGGCTTCCGCCTCGCGCCGCAGGCACGCGAGTTTCTGTCTGGACATGGGGACGAAGGCGAGCCCGGTTCGCTCGTGCGTGAGTAAGCCCTTGGCGACGGTCCAACCCGCATTTTCCTTGCCGATGCGATTAGCGACGGGGACTTTTACATCGGTCAGGCTGACGGCATTGAGACTGTGATATCCATCGATCGAGATGATCGGAGTGACAGCCACGCCTGGATCACTCATATCGATCAGCAGAAACGTGATGCCGGCCTGCTTCTTGCCGTCTTCCTTCGTGCGTACGAGCGCGAACATCCAGTTGCATCGATGCGCCCCGGATGTCCAGATTTTCTGACCAGTTACACGGTAGTGGTCGCCTTCCAGAATCGCTTTGGTTCGCAGTGACGCCAGGTCGCTACCGGCGCCCGGCTCGGAATAGCCCTGGCACCAGTCGTCATTGGCATTGAGAATGCCGGGCAGAAAACGCTGCTTCTGGTCTTGGGTGCCAAAGCCGCACAGAATCGGTCCGATCATCGAGACGCCTGAGCCGTGAATCTGGGCGGGCAGGTTGTAGCGCCCGGTTTCCGTTTCCCAGATGAATTTCTCAACGACGTTCCAGCCCGTGCCGCCGTATTCCTTGGGCCATTTGTACGCCTGCCAGCCCTGCTTGATCAGAGCAGCATCCCAGATTGCCTGGCCGTCGGTTTCCATATTCGGCGGTTCCGGGAAAACGCTTTGGATGAACTCGCGCACGTCGGTGCGGAAAGCTTCATGCTCCGGGAGAAACGCTGCGCGCACGCTGGCTACTCCTGGTTGCGCGCGAGTTGCGCGGTGTTCGCATCGCGGATGTCGTACAGCTCAATGATATTGCCGAAGGGATCCGCTCCATACAGCGCGCTGGACGAGCCGAAGTTAACGGCCTTCGGCCCCACGAAGGTCATGCCGTGGGATTTGAGCCGTTCAACTTCGCTATCGATGTCGTCCACCTGCAAAGCAAAATGCGGATAGCCGAGATCACAGGGCCTTGAGCGTTTGTCCACCGGCTCTGGGTGCCGGTACTGCCAAAGCTCGATGAAGGCATTGGGAGCTCTCAGCATCGCCATATCTGCCGCAGCTGCCGGCAGCCCGATGGCTGCATCAACCAGCGGCTGATCGCCCTCAAAGCTACTCCGTTGCACAGTGGTAAAACCAAAAGCCTCGGTATAAAACTCAATTGCGCGCGCCAGATCCGGCACGCTGATCGCCACGTGATGAATACCTACGATCATCGCCTGTCTCCGCGTCCGTTAACCTGCTGTCATGCCCGCATCAATAACAAACTCTGCTCCGGTGACATAGTTGGCTTCATCGGATGCCAGATAGAGAATGCAGTTTGCGATGTCCTCAGGTTTGCCGGCGCGGCCCAGGGGAATTCTGTCGGTGGCAGTGCGCGCGTCTGCCGGGTCGTCGGAGCCTGTCGCGGCGGCCTGCATATTGGTCCAGATTACGCCGGGGTGTACGGAGTTGCAGCGTATGTTATCGCTCGCCAGTTCCACCGCGATAGACTTGGACATGATCCGCACGCCGCCTTTTGCCGCTCCGTATGCGCTGCAGGTTTGCAACCCCCGGAGGCCAGCCACGGAAGACAGGTTGATGATGGAGCCGCCACCTGCTGCCCGCATCGGTTTGATGGCCGCGCGGCAACCCAGGAAAACAGACGTCATGTTCACATCGATCTGCTTGTTCCACTGAGCGAGGCTGAGGTTTTCCAGGCGGTCGAGAACGGCGATGCCGGCATTGTTTACCAGCACGTCGAGCCGCCCGTATTGCTCATTGGTCGCCGCAATCAGCGAATCCCAACCCGCTTCATCGGTGACATCCTGTCGTAACGCGATGGCCTCGCCACCAGCTGCAGTAATTTCGTCGGCGCAGCTTTGAGCGCCATCCAGATCGACGTCGGTCAACACCAGGCGAGCGCCCTGTTCGGCGAGTAGCAAAGCGGTTGTGCGGCCGAGGCCGGGGTTGGACGCCGCCCCTGTAACAATGGTGACTTTGCCGGCAACCCGGCCTTGCGCTTGAGTCATGTTGTCTCCCCTCCCAGGAACAAAGTGCATGTAATGTATAGCGGGTACGCTAGCACAGTGCGGCGTTTGTTGGTGTTTGACTGACGCTGCCGAGCGTGGTCAATTGTCGCGGCCCATGAGTACCCTCGGGGGGGCTCAAGGGCAATTATTCAGCGGATATCGGTGCCACGCCGAACCATCCTTCGGTGGGCAGGTGCTGGCTGCGCGCGACTTTCAAATGAACGACAACGAGAGTGTCAATGACAAAGATTAACGGCAGTTGCCATAGTGATTTTGCTGCAGTCAAAGCGGCTTTTGAAAACAACTTCGCAACCAAAGAGGACGTAGGCGCGTCTGTCGCGGTTACGCTCGACGGCGAAATGGTGGTGGACTTGTGGGGCGGTCATCGAGACGCCAAAGCCACGCAGCCCTGGGAAGAGAACACCATCGTCAACGTGTACTCATCCACTAAAACGATGGCGGCGATGTCGCTGTTGCTTCTCGCGGATCGCGGTGAGGTTGATCTCTACCAGAAGGCTGCTCACTACTGGCCGGAATTTGCCGCCAACGGCAAAGCCGATGTCGAAGTGCGCACCTTTCTCAGTCACAGCGCCGGGCTCTCGGGCATGGACGCACCGTGCGCAGGCGAGCAGATCTACGATTGGCAATACGTCACCGAGTCGCTTGCAGCGCAGGCGCCCTGGTGGGAGCCGGGTACGGCCAGCGGGTATCACGCGCTAACCCAGGGGCATCTCATCGGTGAGATCGTGCGCCGAGTCACCGGAAAATCGATCGGTGCGTTTTTTGCTGACGAGATTGCCGGGCCGCTTGACGCTGATTTTTTCATTGGCACACCCGAGTCGGAGTTCGGTCGAATTGGCGAGCTGATTCCGCCGACGATCCCGCCGGCCGGCCAGGGATCACAGGACCCAGAGTCGATCGCAGTGAGAACCTTCGCCAATCCTGCGGCGCGCGCCGAAGAGTCTGGAACTGTTGGCTGGCGTAAAGCGGAGATCCCAGCGGCGAATGGACATGGCAATGCGCGATCGATTGCCAAGATCCAGGCGGTGATGGCTTGCGGTGGCGAAGCTTTCGGCAAGCGTCTGCTATCCGAGGAAGGTGCGCGGAGAATATTTGATCAGCAGACGAGTGGCATGGATCTTGTGCTGGGTGTGCCCATCACATTTGGCATGGGCTACGGCCTGTCCAGCGATGTGATGCCAATGGGGCCGAACGAGCACATCGCGTACTGGGGCGGTTGGGGCGGCTCGTCTGTCGTTGTCGACCAGGATGCGCGGATGTCTGTTTCTTACGTCATGAATCGCATGGAAGGATCGCTACTTGGTGACACGCGTGGGTTCTCGCTCCTGCAGGCGGCTTACGCCTCCCTCGGCTGATCGCTGTCGGCTAGCTCGGGAGGATTACGCAGTTTTTGATACTGAAGCAGCAGGATTCGCCCGCCCCAAATCAGCGCCGCGATCATGATGGTCGCGGCGAGGAAGTCGACGAACCAGGCAACGCCCCGGTAGTTGTCCAGCAGGCCCATGTCGCGCAGCAGGTTGTTCCAGTCGTGTGAGCCGGGCCGATCTCGGCCCGTGCCGCCCCCCAGGAGCAGCATTGCCTGTGCGCGTGCATCGAAGATATACGGCGCCAGATCCATCAACGATTGTCCGAACCACCAGGCAGCAACCGCGCCACCGAATGGATTGGCGTTTCGGTGGACAAAGGCCCAAAGAACGACGGCCGGAACAATGAGCTGCATGAGCGATCCGCCAGCGATCATCATGAAGCGCCCGAGGGGCATAAAGATCATGTGACCCGCCTCGTGAAAGACGAGGTTGATGGTGTGCATGATCGAATAGTTGATCTCAGGCAGCCCGCGGATCAGCACGGTGTGATCGGTGGCAATGAACCAGACGCTCCAGGCGCACAGCAGCGCGAGCGTGACCGCGCGGGCGATGAGTTCTACGGGATTGACGGGGCCCGGGTGGTGTAACCAGATGGAACTGGCGTTGGCCTCGCAAGCAGCGGTACTGGCGCGCACGGCCAGTTTACGCTCTTCATGCGCAAGCCATTTTGCGAATACGAGCTGACAGCCCGAGCAGATGCGTTCTCTTGTCGAGTTATCCAGGCCGCATTTTGGGCACGTGTCGAGGGCGTCCGGCATATCCGTCTGCGTGTGGGCGAGCTGGCTAATTATCTCTGCCAGCGTCGGTGCGGATGTGAGCCGGTTCACAGCATTGCTGTTCGGCCGTTCGCCCAGTAGCCTGAATCGCTGCCTTATCCGAAACGAGACTCAACATTCTGTGACGTCAGAAAACGCTGGTGAAAAGAGGTCGCCGCTGCCGGTTTGTGTAGTCGGCGCAGGGCCGACCGGATTGGTCGCAACCAAAACCTTGCTGGAGGCTGGTCTGGAGGTTGTCTGTCTGGAAGGCTCCGATCGCGTGGGTGGGCACTGGAGTATCGATAATCCTAATGGCCGTTCGGCTGTCTATGAGTCGTTGACAACCAACACGACAAAAAGGATGAGCCGATTCAGCGACTTTCAGATGCCCAATGATTGGCCAGACTTTCCGACGCACCGCCAGGTGCAGCAGTGGCTTGTGAGCTACGCCGACAAATTTGGCCTGATGTCGCATATCCATCTCGGGTGGGAAGTGATTAACGCGCAGCCCAATGGGCCGAACGATTGGACCATCACGGCTCGCAGGGCTGATGGCAGCGAACGAACTCATCGGGTGCAAGCTGTTATTGCCGCCTCGGGAAACTACTGGCAACCCCGAATGCCAGACTGGCCGGGTGAATTCGCCGGCACGCTTATGCACGCGCGCCAGTATCGGTCACCACAGCGTCCGGTTTCGATGGTCGGCAAGCGCGTGGTGATTGTGGGTCTGGGCAATACGGCTTGTGATCTGGCGGTCGAGATAGCGGATGCCGGTGCGCAGTGGGTTGGCCTTTCGGCTCGCAGTGGAACCTGGATCCTGCCACGGTTTCGGCCCGACGGCACGGCGATGGCTCGTTCGGCTCCGTTCAATCACCCCTATGATGAGATTCCGTTGTGGCTGCGCTTGCTACCAGAGCGAATACGCGAGGCGGCTTACACCCAGCTGACGCGCCGCGTGATGCGCAAACGCTTCGCGCCGCTCGTCTCTCGAATGAAGGCGCTTGGCCTACCGCCTCCGCCTGATGATCCGCTCGCCAAGCGAGCGACAGTGAATCAGCATGTGCTCGATAGGCTCGCTAGTGGCAGCGTGGTCGCGAAAGCGGACATTGCGGCTCTCGATGCGCAGCATGTGGACTTCGCGGACGGTAGTCGCGAACGGGTTGATGCGATTATCTGCGCCACCGGCTACAACCTGCATTATCCGTATCTATCCGCTGATCTGCTAAACGCAAGCCTTGATGATATGGCTCTGTACCGTGGAGTCGTGGCGCCGGCCAGGGATGACCTTTTCGTCATCGGTGTATATCGGCCAAACGGGGGGTTCTGGCCAATCGCCGAAGTGCAGGCTCAATACATCGCGCAGATTCTTACCGGCGAAGCCAGTCTGCCACCGGCGCACAAGCGGGCTGCGCATACTGCCCCCGTGTTGAATCGCGTGGCGATCAACCCCGGGTTGTATGCTCTGAGTCTGCGCCGGGCGTCGGGTCTCGACGTGCCCCGCGGGACACCTATGGATACACCATGAGCGCTTCTCACTGGCCGAACCAACTTACGGAGTTGTCATGATCCGCATCTTCCCGATTGTTGCCCTGGTTGGCGCGCTTGCCTGCGCCAACTTAACGTTGTCTGCGCATGCAGGCGAGGTAGCGCCCGTTCTGGTCATTCACGGTGGCGCAGGAACACTGACTCGCGATCGGTTGACACCGGAACTCGAGGCCGACTATCGGGCTGCGCTTGCAGCATCTCTGGAGGTGGGCTACGAGCGACTGCTCGCTGGCGAGCCAAGCGAGGTCGCGGTCATTGCCGCGATCGAGGTGCTTGAGACATCGCCGCTGTTCAACGCTGGAATTGGAGCGGTTTTTACCCACTCGCAGACCGTTGAGCATGACGCTTCGATCATGCGTGGAGTAGACCAGCAGGCGGGCGCCGTTGCCGGCGTGTCTCGCATCCGCAGCCCGATCAACGCTGCTTTTGCCGTGCTCGGACAATCGGAGCACGTGATGTTAAGTGGTACCGGCGCGGAAGCGTTTGCTGATCAGGTCGGCCTCGAACTCGTCGACAACTCGGTGTTTCACACCGAACGTCGGCTGCGGCAATTGCGCGCCCGGCAAGGCAAATCCGCGGCCCTGTCGCTGGATGAGAATAGCCACAAATTCGGTACGGTCGGAGCGGTTGCTCTGGATCAAGCTGGTCATCTCTCGGCTGGCACTAGCACCGGCGGCATGACAAACAAGCGATTTGGCCGTATCGGAGATTCCCCGATTATCGGCGCAGGCACGTGGGCTGATACCGACTGCGCGGTGTCCGCTACGGGCCACGGTGAGTATTTCATTCGCTACGCCGTTGCCCACGAGATATGCGCGCGGGTACGGCTCGCGGGTGCGTCGATCACTGACGCCGGTAACGCTGTGATTTTCGATGTCCTCAAGCCGATTGAGGCTGAGGGCGGGGTGATTATCCTGTCGGCGAGTGGCGAGGTGGCCATGCCTTTTAACAGCGCTGGCATGTATAGAGGGGTGATGCGCGCTAAGGACGATATTGCGATCGAAATCTTTGCAAGCGACGGCGCCCTGTGAAATGACAAGGGAACGCGTCAAACGGATGCATGACCTTGGCGGCCAGGACGGCTTCGGCCGAGTGGAGATTGACGAAAACCCTGCTGGTTTTGCCGAGCGCTGGCATGCGGTTGTATTCAGCGCCATGCGTGCAGGCTACAAGGCAGGCGCCATCCACAACAGCGATCACTTCCGGCACAGCATTGAGCGCATTGACCCAGAGCGATACGTCAGTGACACCTACTACGGACGTTGGCTTGGGGGCGTCGAGTCCCTCTATGTTGAGGCCGGAGTGCTTACTCGCAAGGAACTGATGGAGCGATGCGCGGTGCCGATGGCTGGGTTAAGAGTCGATCCAGCCCTCGTGGGTGACGATTGGCATCGCGACGATCGCGCAACCGCCGCTCGAGACAGCAATACAAAAGCGGCCTTTGATGTAGGCGACATGGTGCGTACCCGACGCCCGGGACCTCCGCATGGACTGGTCCAAGACTCAAGCGAGGATTGGCGAGGTCATACGCGCCTGCCTGAATACGCGCTCGATAAAATTGGGGTGGTGATCGACCGGCACGGCAGTTGGGTATATCCAGACACCAGCGCGCATGGTTTGGGCGAACAGCCACAGTGGCTGTACAGCGTGTGTTTTGCCTCTGATGCACTTTATGGTGAGGCAGCGGAGCCCGGCGTTGAAGTGGTGCTGGATCTCTTTGAGCCGTATCTGCAATCAGCGAGCACGGAGACTGTCGATGAGTGAAACAGACGCGCGACTTCGCGCGGAGGCATTGGAGTCTCTGCTGATTGAGAAGGGGCTGCTGAGTGTCAGCCAGATCGACGATGTGATTACTCGCTACAACGAGCGGGTGGGGCCGATGAACGGTGCACGCGTTGTGGCAAAAGCGTGGTGCGATTCGCGCTTCAAGGCGCGGTTGTTGGATGACGCCACCTCTGCGATTGAGGAGTTCGCTTTTGAAGGCGGCGAGGTGGATAAGCTGGTGGTGGTAGAGAACACCGCCGATCAACACAACCTCGTGGTTTGCACGTTGTGTTCCTGCTATCCCTGGGCGGTGCTTGGATTGCCACCAAAATGGTACAAAGATCCGGCATATCGTTCCCGGGTCGTTCGAGAACCACGAGCCGTTCTTGCAGAGTTTGGTGTTCAGCTACCCGCTGCGACCGCCATCCGGGTCTGGGATTCCTCCGCCGAAATACGCTACATGGTATTGCCGGAACAGCCCAAGCAGTGGCAAGGCAAAGACGAAGGGGAGTTGGCTGCGCTCGTCACCCGGGACAGCATGATCGGTGTCGAATTGCTGGCGGGGAGCGCAGAGTGAGCACGGAATCCGATCCGACTCTGGTGCTGGACGAAGCTTACCGACCGCCGATGGCAAACGGCGAGGTGATCTTTGAAGAACCTTGGCAGGCGCGAGCCTTTGCGATGGCGGTTGCCTTGTTTGAGCGTGGGGTGTTCACCTGGCCCCAGTTTCAGCACGCGCTCATCGAGCGGATAGCACGCTTTGATGCAACCGTTCATGGCGCTCGTGAATACCGCTATTTCGATCACTTTGCAGGCGCTCTTGAGGATGTCCTCGGTGGCTTGAGTGTTGTCAGTCGAACCGCGCTGGTTGAGCGAGCGGAACAGTTCGCTCAACGACCCGCAGGCCATGATCACGATCACGCTCATGACGGCCACCATCACCACTAGTCAAGCCTGAGTCACAGTGCACCACCGTGGTCTGTGGCAGACTCTTGCCTCTAAACACCGGTTTTTTGCTACGGATCAATGACATGGACGCCGCTGGTTACGATTTCTGCCTGTTTGGGCCCAAGTGCTACAGCTATCTTGCTGGGGAAGCTGATGCTCGCTACATAGGCGGCATCGAGCGGGATCTAGTGCGCATTGCCTCTATCCTCGCGTCTCGCTACCGCGTTGCTTTCCTCACGTTTGCCGATGCAGATACCCGTCGCTTCACGACACGCGATGGCGTCGATGTTGTACCGGTTTACGATCCGGAGGCTGGCCTGCCTAAGGTTCGCCTATTGCACCCGCGGCTCACTTCCATGGTGATGACTGCCCGGGAGCTGAAGCCGCGTGTGTTTATCCAGATGGGCGGCGGTGAAGATTCCTTGCTGACGGTCTCCGCAGCCCGTGCCTCGGGTGCGAAGTCGGTTTTTCTCATTGGCAGCGATTCGGATTGCGATGGCCAGCATCAGCTTGTCTATTCAGGTCTTGAGCGTGCGTTGTATCGAGCGGCTTTGCCTCGTTTTGATTCCTACTTTGCGCAAACGGATGCTCAGCGCAGCCTGGCTCAAGAACACCATGGGATAGACGCGCAAGTATTGCGTACACCATCCGTCGACCTAGGCTTTGTTGAGAGAGGGCAGGATGTGCGCTCGGTTCTTTGGGTAGGCAGGATCGATCCGATCAAGCGGGCTGAGTGGCTGGTCGATGCGGCTGCTCAATTGCCCGAAGTCAGCTTTCATCTGGTCGGTGCGGCGAACGCGAGCGGCGACTATGACGCTGCGATAGAGCGCAAGGCGAGGGCATTGACCAATGTCACCTGGCATGGCCGCAAGAATCTCGATGAGCTACGCGATCTCTATCGCCAGGCAACGTACCTGTTATCGACGTCCATTCAGGAAGGTTTTCCGCGCACCTTTTTAGAGGCCTGGTCTACCGGCCTGCCGACGCTGTCGTCTTTCGATCCAGACGGTGTCATCGCAGAACATGGGCTCGGTCTGCACTATCACAGCGTTGATGAATTGGTTACCCGGTTGTCCGCAAGCGATGAAGACTACGAGCAACTCAGTCAGCGCTGTCGCGAGTTCTATGAGAACTACTATTCGGACAGTGCAGCGGAAGCGGCCTTGCTGGCCGCCTTCGAGGCGCTTCTGGCCTGAGGTGTGAAAGCCTAGATGTGATCAAGCAGATACCGGCAGAGATCATTGCAACCAAGCTCTAAAGCAGACGGTCATAGAGCTGATAGTTGAGAATTTATGTGGTCCCAGAACGGCCAAAAGCGGAAGTCAAAGTAGACACTTTCCTGGTAAAGCGTCTACCGGAATCAGCAAAAGCAGACGTTCACGGACTCGAGGCGAATGCCTCTTATCGACCCAAAGCGGTCTTCTCATCTTTGCAAAACTATGCGGTCTTCAATGATTTGGTTAGCACCCCCACACGACATCGCCCTTCCTCACGGTGACAAAGTCGCTCGTTAAAGCGCTCAGCATCATCGCCATAGATTGACTCATCATCAGGCAATGTGGCTATGAGCTTTGACAACATTTTCAGATGCTTTGGCTCAGAGACTAAGTGGTGATATACCCAACGACCTTCTTTCTCCGCTGTTAGCAAACCGACCTGGCGTAGGACTTTGAGATGTCGTGAGAGCTTGTACTGAGGTTCTAGCAGGCTATCCACGAGTTCGCATAGACATGCTTCTTCCTGGGTTGTCGCAAGCAACCGCACGATTCTTAAACGTGTTCTGTCGCACAACGCCTGGAAAATGTCTTCGATTGGGACTTCAATTACTTGCATAGTTGCATTATCGTGCAACTATTAGTTCATGACAAGGCCTTTGGTCTCAGACCACAATAAAGAAATGACGGACGATTGTTGCTCAATTGAAGTCGAGTCTAAGGAACAGGCGCGGGTTCTGTGGATGGTGCTCGGTATTAACGCCGCTATGTTTGTGGCGGAGTTCATTGCGGGCGTCATCGCACAATCGACCGGATTGATTGCTGATTCTTTAGACATGCTTGCTGATGCCGTTGTCTACTGCGTGAGTTTGTACGCCGTAGGTCGGTCTGCAAACCTGAAGAACCGAGCAGCGACGCTTAGCGGCGTGCTCCAAATACTTCTCGCGGTCAGTGTTGCCGGAGAAATATTGAGGCGGACGATTATGGGTAGCGAACCAGAGCCCACCCTCATGATCGGCGTTAGCTTAATCGCACTCGTTGCAAATGTGATCTGTCTGGCACTGATTGCCAAGCACCGTGATGGTGAGGTTCACATGAGGGCAAGCTGGGTATTTTCAAAGAATGACGTTATCGCCAATGTCGGCGTCATTGCCGCCGGAGGGTTAGTTCTATTGCTTGATGCGCATTGGCCTGAC
>JANSWO010000014.1 GCA_024743435.1 Pseudomonadaceae bacterium
GAGTGAGAAACCGGAGCGTAGATCATGCTACTCGAGGATTTCGAACTCGAATCCGACAACGCGTGAGCGAGCGCAGCAGCAATCGAAACCAGCGCGAGGTTTTCTGGCGTTTAGAGCGTAGCGAGCGAAGCTCACGCTAGGAGGATTCGAGTGAGAAACCGGAGCGTAGATCATGCTACTCGAGGATTTCGAACTCGAATCCGACAACGCGTGAGCGAGCGCAGCAGCAATCGAAACCAGCGCGAGGTTTTCTGGCGTTTAGAGCGTCGCGAGCGAAGCTCACGCTAGGAGGATTCGAGTGAGAAACCGGAGCGTAGATCATGCTACTCGAGGATTTCGAACACGAATCCGACAACGCGTGAGCGAGCGCAGCAGCTATAAACGCCAGAAAAGGTGAAGCCCCCTGGGTGGTGTCCTACCTCCCAAGGGGCTTCGGTTCCGCCTGACCGAAGCCAGGCGGGGGAGCAACTGATGGCTCGGTTGATTAGAAGTCGATGTCGAGCTTCTCGAGAACATCCATCGGCACGTAGTTGGCGCCCTGAGGAATTCCCAGGCTCTTGGCATACTGGTTAACCGCCGTAATCGTGGTGGGGCCAAGACGTCCATCAATGCCGCCAACGTTATAGCCTTTCGCATCAAGCGCTTTCTGAAGCTCGTAGACAACGCTATTGGTTGCATTCACTTCACACAGCACCTGCTGCCATTCCAGGCGCGCATCGCTGACTTTTTCACGCTTGGTGACCGTGCGGAACTCTTCCGGAATCTCGATGCGACGAGACTTAGCAGGCTCAACCAATTTGGTTACCTGAACGTCGTCATAGACAGCTGGAATCGTTACTTCACGTGTCGTCGCCGGCGTCGTTACAACGCGACGGGTCACGGTCTTGTACTCTGCGGGAATCTCGATCTCACGAGTCGTCGCAGGAGTATCAATCACCGTGCGGGTGACCGTTCGGTAGGTCGCAGGTACCTCAACCAGACACATCAGCTCGCCCGTACCGTTAACGCTCTGCGAAACAACGCTGCCGCCGAATGCTTCCGGTGCACCCTTCTTCCAAACCGTGTGCGCGGCTTTCTCAAGCACCTGCTCAGATTCGGTCTTGTACGTTGCCGGAACTTCGACAATCTTGGTGCTGGCTGCTCGCACAAGCACTCGCTCTTCTGCCGTGCCGTAAACTGCGGGAACTACTTCCAATCGGGTTGATGCTTCAGACACCAAAACTCGCTCGGTGACCGTTTCGTATCGAGCCGGAATGACTTCAAAACGCTCACTGGCCTGACGCACGAGTTGGCGCTCTTCTGATGTGCGGTACTGCTCTGGGAACAGAACGCGTGCGTAGCACTCGCCAGGTTGGGCGTTAGGCGGGAACAGCTCATCGTTAGCACTGTTCATACTGCCCGTTGAGCTACCGGCCCGTGCCAGTTCGGCTTCGAGCTGCGCGATGCGGCTTTCTCGGCTGTTGATGCGTGATTCAAGGCTGCTGATTTCAGCCTCCTGGGTATTGATCTGACGGTCGTAGTCCGCCGTGCTTGTGCTGGACGAGGCAGAGCCCGTCTCGGTCTGCGTTGCGCAGCCGGTTACTACAAACATGGACAGAACAGCGCCCGTTACAACGCTCTTGTTAAGCATGGTCTTCTCCTGCTTGAAAAACATTTTTCTACTTGCTCCAAAGTCGTGCCGTTTCGGCAAGATCGGATGTCGGTTGGCCTACTGATGGCGACTGCTCGCCGACAACCGGGTCCTCCCCCGCCCTCCTCACATGCGAGGCTGGGCAACGCGGGCACTCTATCGAGGCGATATGACGGAAGCGATACACCGCGCCCTGCTTATACCGGCTTTTTACAGTTGCTCAGTCCGTACTGTGGCTCCAAAGAATGGCAGCCGGCACAATGACCTCATTGCACAAGGACTCGCTGCGAGGAACCAGGAAGAATGACTATTCAGATGAATCACGCCCTGCCGGGAACCAGAAAAGTGGCGCGCACCTACGCATCGCGCTGTGCTGCCGCGATTGTCTTGATCGCTTGCGCCTCGGGCGCGATCGCGAACGACTACGTGGTTCAGATCGGTGCTTTCACCAAGGACGTTCGGGAGTACCTGGAGCCAGCCCGAAGCTACGGGCAGATCGTTCAACGGGCCACTGCTTCCGGCGCGACTTCGTATTCCGTCGGGCCTTTCGGCAGCGAAGCTGACGCGCGCACCGCACTGGATCTGCTCCAGGAGCACTACCCGGATGCATTTGTCCGTAGACATAGCCGGGACTCACTCGTCGCGCAGAGCCCGGCAGCCGCGACCCCTGCGGTCATCGCTCGAACCGGCAATCTAAGCAATGAGCAGACGCTGGCCAACCTCACGGCGGAAGAGCGCGAACGCGTGGTATACCTTGATGGCATTCTGCACGTGAAAGAAGGCAATGAATTCATACCGCTGTCGCAATACCAGCACCGTCGCTAACTCAAACAATCGCTCGACACGCGTTTGCATCGGCTGGAAGCACCGACGACACTAGCTTTGAGCCATCTGTCGGCCGGAGCTCGTGTCAGATATTTTCGTCAGCTATGCAAGAGAAGATCGCGATCGAATCGCGCCGCTCGTCGCTGAGCTGGAGTCGGCTGGCTTTTCTCTGTGGTGGGATAGGGACATCTCACCCGGTCACTCGTTCAGCGCACGCATCGAAGAAGAGCTGGATGCCGCCAGCGCAGTCATCGTTGCCTGGTCCGAGCATTCGGTAAGCTCGAACTGGGTTCAAGCGGAAGCCACCGAAGGCCTCGACCGAGGCGTGCTAGTGCCGGTGTTACTCGATGATTCGCGAGTGCCTCTGCCCTTTCGGCGCCTGCAGAGCGCAATGCTTCAGCACTATCCCAAACAGCCAGAAAGCGAACAGATTGAGCAACTCAAGTCCGCGTTAGGCACTTTGCTTGCAAAAACACCGAAGCCGCCTCCGGTGCTTTCATCCCCAGCAGGTGAGCGCCCTGCGACCAAACGCGCAATACTGTCCGCGGGCATATTCGCTGCGGTTTCCGTCGCGGCGGGGTCCTGGTTTTGGAGCCACGACCAGACAACCACAGCCCCATCAAGTCAATTGTTCTTCGAACCAGTGGCCGTGGAAGACAATGACGCATCACGCGTGCTCGGCAGCCTGGTGGAGGAAGTCGCCCTCGGCTTGCAAGGACTGCACGGCGTGTCCGTGATTTTACCTGACAAAGAAGCGCTACCAAGCGGTCTGAGCGTTCAGACATCCGCAAGTGGCGAATCGGTCAGCCTTCGTGTGATTGATACCGCTGCAAAAACTGAAGTTCTCAAACGCAGCTACGCCATCGACGATGGCTTCAACGAGGTCCAGAACAGGATTTCTGCGGATATCGCCGACCTGTTTGACTCACCTGCCCCGCGTCGCAGCTACGCGAACTCACGCGCATACCGTGACTATCTTGTCATCACCTCATTACTTCGGGAGGTACCCAGCGCTAGTGTGCTTGCGAAGGCAGAAGCGCAACTGTCCGAGCTCACCGACAAGCACCCGAAGTTTGCCAGAGCGTTCGCGCAACTGTGTTCTCTGAAGATAACTATGTACAAAGAGACGACGGACACCGAACACTTCGAAGCAGCGGAGAAAAATTGCCATCGAGCGTTGACTCTGGATGACCAGGATAACGAGGTACGCTTGTCGCTTGCTCGCCTTTACCTCGCAGCAGGTCGACACGAACGGGCACTGGACGAAGTACGCCACGTTGGTCAAGAGCTGAGAAACTCATCCCGCATTCATCGACTTTTAGGTGAAGCACTCGAGGCACTGGGAAACGATGCAAGCGCTCTTGCGGCCTACCAGGCAGCATTTCGAATCGAACCAAACTATTGGCGCAACGCCAACAAACTTGGGGGCTACTATTTTGATCGAGCAGAATACAAAACAGCCGCCGACTACTACGGTATCGAGACCGACCTCGTTCGAAACAAGGCAAGGTCACTAAACAATCTAGCAGGCGCTCTATTTATGAGCGGGGACGAGTCGGCCGCTATCGCCGCCTGGCGATCATCAGCGGAGATCGAAATGACGATCAACACAGCCATGAATCTCGGCTCCGCCTTGTTTTACGCGGAAGACTTCCCAGGTAGTGCTGGCTACTATCGCGAAGCCCTATCGCTCGCGCCAGAGGACCATCGTATTTACGGCCATCTTGCAGATGCCCAACTAGCAAGCAACGATCCGCGCTACGGCGAAACCTATGAACTGGCCATAGAGAAGGCACTGGCCGTGCTGAAAATCACACCGGACAACGCGCGCCTAACAGCCGATCTCGCAAGCTACTATTCGGCAATTGGTGACGAAACTAAGGCCCTTCTCTACCTCGAGCAGATTGCGGACGATCGAAATGATATAGATGTTATCTATGACAAGTTAGTATCGAGGATCCGGCTACAAGACTTCGCAGCAGCCACCGAACTGCGCTCGCATCTTCTAGCCAGCCATTACCCAGAAGAGTTGCTCGACAGAGATGCCAATGTGAAGCCATTGGCACGCTACGCCGCACAACCATAGAACCTTGATCAGGTGGTTTCGATAAAACTCTTCATGCGTTAGGCTCGGAAAGACGCCCAGCAGTATCGGCGAGACCTGTCCCCAGCATCGAGGCTCGTATGCATAAAAAACTGGCTCTATCAAACATCTCTTCGACAATTTTTATCTTCCTGACCGCAGCACTGACAACGGCTTGCACCGGCGCTGGCGATGATGGAAGCAAAATGACGACACACGTTGTCGACATCGAAATTGCAGCTAATGGTTGTCCCGAGAACCCAACACCACCTACGGTCAATCCTGGCGACACCGTTAGGATTCAGATAGCGGAGGATGATGCTGACGCTGATATAGTGAATAAGTGGGCGATCGCGTTCACAGAAGGTGGGTTAACCTGTGGTTGCGAAGTGAACAATCCGGAAAACGCTTTTGTCTGCCAGATACCGACCGCGGATGAAGGCCCTTCTCGATACTGCTATTCGATATTCACGAAGATGTCTAACACGAGTTATTGCGAGCTTGACCCGACCATATTCGTTAATCGGAATTTAGGCGGGGCACCAACTCGAGCCTGCGAGGAAAGCACGCCAATACTATCGAACCTTCCACCGGAAGTTATCTGCGACACCGGTAGTGTTGTAGATCCGGATACTTGGTTGTAATTCTAACCCTCGACCAGGCGCGCACATTCAAAACCATGAAAACACCCTACGAAATCCTCGGCGAGTCCGGGGTCAAAGCCCTCGCCTCCGCCTTCTACGATGTCATGGACGAAATGACAGAAGCGGAAGAGATTCGCGCCATGCACGCAGCTAACCTCGATGAGATCAAACGCAAGCTGGCGAATTACCTGATCGGTTGGATGGGCGGCCCGCCGGTCTATCAAGCGGTCACCGGTACGGTATGCCTCACAGACCCTCACGCGCCTTACCACATCGGTCCCCGGCAACGGGATCAATGGCTGGCCTGTATGGATGCAGCGCTCGAGCGTATCGACGCTTCAGACGAGCTGAAAACCATGCTCAAAACGCCGATGTTCCAAGTGGCCGAAGCCGTTCGCAATCAGAATGAGTCCGAACCAAAGCCTCTCGATCCGAATATGATCGCCATCGGCTAGCGATTCGACATTGACCGCGCGGCTAACCCGCGCGATCAATATCGGCTCGTTCCGCTCGTTCAGAACGCGACTCGAAGACCCGCGCTTATCGTACGTCCCGGATTAGGCGCAAAGTCCTTGATGAACGAAGAATGGTTACGCTGCTCCTCATCCGTAAGGTTGCTTGCCTCCAGGAACGCCTGTATCTGGGCACCATCAACGGCTATTCGATAGCCGACAAATAGCGACAGATCATCGTAGCTGTCGGTGGCAAGCTCAAACTCCGTTACATCGTTCTGCGCGCTCACGCGCAACCAGTCCACACTGACATCCAGGTTTCGCCAGTTTGCATCCAGGCCAAACCCGAAGCGACTTGGCGGCAGCCTGGCGATGTCATCGTCACCGCTACCATCGAGACTACCCTCCACCGCGTCCGCCATGAACCTCAGCGCCACCTGGCTCGAGTTGCCTTCATGCAGAATCGCCGTGGCATCAATATCCACGCCATAATAATCAGCATCGCTCTGTTCGAACTGGAATACGGGTAGATCATCCAGCTCATCGCCACGCGCTCGCGCGAAGATATAGTTGTCGAAGGATGTTACGTAACCCGTAACCTCAAATCGCAGAGGACCAGCGTTGCGGCGCAACGTTGCTGATAGGCGCCTGGAGCGCTCCGTATCCAGGTCATCGTCCCCCAGCTCGAAGCTCGATGTCGCGAGGTGTGGACCGTTCGAGTACAGTTCTTCGCCAACGGGTGCTCGTTGGGCGATGTCGAGATTCAACCCCAACTGATAATCCTGAAGCGGTAACACGTACCCAATCGCCAACGCGCCAGCGGTGAATCGTCGAGACTCGCCATCGGATGGATCGAACGATACGCGCTCAATACGACCACCTATCTCCAGGTCGCCCTCGCCGAGTTCCCGCTCGCCGAGCCAGAACAACGCAACGGAGTCTGAATCTACTGGCGCGATAAACGCCTCTTCACCGACGGCAGAAAACTCTCTGACCTGGGCCTGGATGCCTAGTGCTCCGGAGAAAGCGAGTACCGGTTCATGAACCAGCTCGAGACGCAGTTCGCTCGCTTTGTTCTCAAACGTCGTGGCGATCTCACCGTTAGGCTCGATCTCCTGATGTTCATAATCGTTGTTGCCAAGGCGGATATTCAGCGATTCAAAGCCAGGCAACGGATCGATCACGCCGATCTCGAGATCGATACGGGTTTGCTCCAGCGTCAGAAGCGGCTGACCTTCTTCCTCTTCCTCTTCGGCTTCCTCTTCACCCTCTTCGTGTTCGTGCTCATGGCCACCCGGCAAGCCGTAGTCGCTATCCAGGCGACTAACGGAGAGGCCAGCAAAGCCCCATTCACCGATCCAGGAAGCGCCAACAGCGCCGCCCTTCGTTTCGTATTGTGACCCCGGCAACCGCCCTCGCACTTCCTCTTCTTCTTCACCGGCCTCACCTTCGCCGCCTTCCTCCGCTTCAGCCGAGCGCAGCCGCCCGGACTCCGCGAATCCAGGAATATCGTATTCATCTGCATCGCGCATGAAGCCATCGACATGCCAGGCGATGTTCGCGAACGCTCCATCCAGACGTAGCGCACCGTTCGTGGAATCGCCATTATCGGCGCCGCGGAGTTCCGCACGGCCACCAATGGCTGAATCGGGAATCTCATGGGGAATGCGCCCGGTGTGCACATCAACCGCACCGCCGATAGCGCCTGAGCCGTACAAGAGGGTGGCGGGCCCCTTGAGGATTTCTACGCGCTCTGCAACAAACGGATCGATCGTTACCGCGTGATCACCGCTGGTTACGGAGACGTCCATGGAATCGATACGATCTTCCATGACTCGTACTCGAGGGCCATCCAGACCGTGAATAACCGGCCTGCCAACCGCTGGCCCAAAGCTCGCGGAGTGAATGCCTGGCAGGGTCGCCAGGGTTTCGCCGATCGACGCTGCGCGCTGTCGATCCAACTCTTCCCCGTCGAGTATCGAATAGGCACCGGCGAGACCCTCAGCAGAGAGCGGATGAGCCTGTACGAGCACCTCTTCGATGTCAGCATTGATAACGGCGGTCGCAGTCGGACCTTCCTTCGCATCTGCCGCATACAGTGAAATTGATTGGCAAATAGCCACGATTGACGCTGCTGCTAGCGGCAGCAGGCGCATGATTCTACGGCTCATGGAGCCTCCCATTTCTCGAATGATTTTTACCGCCCGCGAGAGCGCGAGCGACCACAAAGCGTTTCTGTTAAACGATCGTGGAGAGCGGAGGTGCTCTGGTTTGGTAGGCGAGAATGCTCTCAAGGAGCGTGGGGGCTTCGACGCTCGAGGCAACAGGGAGTGCAACAAGCAGGTCTTTGGGAACAGATATGCTAAGCGCGTGCAGGGGCGTCAGATCTGCTGCAAGGCAGAGTAGACACTCAATATCGCTGACTGTGTCGTGACCGTGACCATCACCGCCGACATTCCCAGAAGGATTATCGGCACCGAGAACCAACAGATAGTCACTGGCCTGGGCTGCGTCTGACACCGGCGGATGGCCGTGGCTGACCCCTGCCGCCTGGGTAACAAGCAGCGCTACTGCAAGGACCAAAGGCCCGCACTGGTTCAGCAATTGTCGGGTGGGACGCCACATGGCCGGGAATATAGCAAGCCCGTGCGAGACAGATAAGCAATATTATCTAATACAACGTTCGGAAAATCGGACCGTCGCCTGGCAGCGCCGCTCACGTAGCTACTCACGTGGCTTTTCGCGTCGCTACTCAGGAGGCAACCGTCACACACGACGGTCACACTGCAGCGTCATGCCCGGCGGACAAACGCAGGGAACTCTCTCGGAAGGTTGCAAAACGGCTCTGGCAGTACGTACATTTTGAAACGCGCTTCAATATCTTGCCAAAACTTCAGGCTGGATACACACTTAGTCGCGTGGAAAAAAGCTGCAAAGCCCGGGAGGCGAGTCGATCATGGATCAGCAACAAATTGCGACAATCCGAGCATTGATGGAGTTTGAGGCGTCCCGTAAAGCACCCCCAAAAGATTTTCCAACCCTGCCCGATTTGCCTGGTGGGCGCTATACCGATCCGGCGTTCTACGAGCTTGAGCGACAACACATCTGGCGCAAGTCCTGGCTGCTGACCTCACATATCGATGAGGTGCCCGAACCGGGTTGCTTCAGGCTATGGGAAATGACGGGCCAACCCATCGTCATCGTTCACAACAGCGTGGGTGAGATACGCGCGTTCTACAACACTTGCAGCCACCGGGGCGCGCCGGTGGTCACCGATCAGTCCGGTCGCAAGTCCGCACTCACCTGCAAATATCACGGCTGGAGCTACAACTTAGACGGCGAGTTGAAATCCATTCGAGATCCGGAGGACTTTCGCGACCTCGACTTCAGCTGCCGGGGCCTTACGCCGGTACGCTGTGAGCGCTTTGGCAATCTGATCTTCGTTAACTTCGACGATAACGCGCCTTCTCTACTCGATTGGCTCGGCCCGATCGCTGACGAATGGCAGGAATTTCAGTTCGACAAACAGCGTCTCTCCGCCAGGCACCAGTTCAAGTTGAAGAGCAACTGGAAAATCGCCATGGAGGCCAATACTGAGGTCTACCACGTAAAGAGCATTCATCCGAACACAGTCGCGCCGTCGTTGGATGATCGAAGAAACGTCAATACGTTCTACCCAGGCGGTCATGGCCGAATGATCGCCCCACCTCCCAATCAGAAAGTTGCCGCCGCCCGCGAGCAACGAATTCCCGGTGCACCCGAGATCGATACTGTGAGTGAAATCGGCCGCACGTGCACACAAAGCTACGGCGTCTTCCCCAATTGGGTATCACCTCTGTCGCACATGATGGTTCCGCCGCTACTGTTTTGGCCAACGGGCATCGACACCTGCATTTTAGAAACCTGGACGCTGGCGCCTGATTGGGGTGACGGACCTGGGCCCGATTTGTGGACTCAAAATAATGGCGAAGAGCTGAGCCAGGTCCTGCAGGAAGACACGGTGTTTGGCGAGTGGATCCAGAAGTCCGTGGAGTCATGGGGATTCAAAGGCGTGCCGCTCTCCTATCAGGAAGCGCGCATCTATCACTGGAACCAGCAGGCTGATCGAATGATTGGGATAGACAACATTCCAGAGCACCTGCGTGTGGCGCAAGTGATTGGTGAAGAGTGGATATATCCAAACGATCCCCGCATCAGCGAGATGGCCGAGGATCTGCCGGCGAGTGCGTAACCAGGAAGCAGGAAGCAGACGCGCGCAATGGTTGGCGCCACAGCCGATCCCATCGTTCCCGCTGGCAATCGGCCCAGCCAAACAATCACCTGACGTTATCCGGTTGAGATGCATGGTGGGAGGCTTCGCTACTCTGCGTGCCTTGACCATGAACTTCATAGCCCCGCAGCCGCAAAGCCGAAACAAGGCCATCTTCACCAACGATCTCTGCTATGGGTAACACCGCCAACGAGACGGAATGCGAACCTAGCAATGCTTCTGCAGATTCCAGCCAGCTCAGTCGTGAAGCCCGCCTCGCATCCGCAGCACCCGCACCGTCGAGCGGCGTCGTCCGGCAACTGGCTGCAACGGCTCCCGTGTCAAACTCCAACAATCCGGATGCATCTCCGTCCGCCCACGCAATTGCTCGATCACGCGCAGCGCTCACATCTCGATCAAGCGCACCCAAAATCGTTTGCAAACAGGCGATCGAATCCTGATCCGTAATCGATTCGAAGTAGTTCAAACCGTCATCGATTTCTACTGCAACATCTGCCGTCAGCAACTCAACGTCGTGCCGCTTCGCGAGCCGTTTGAGCGCCTTCAACAGGTCATCATCAGACTCAAGACCTATCGACGCGAGCGCATCTTCAAGTAAGGCCTCACCGGCAAATAGCGGCTTCAGACGCTCATAACGTCGAGCCTTGAGACCGAAACGCTCTATCACGGCATGCCATTGCGCCAGAGTATCCGCGGGTAGCACATCCTCTAAGGAATCGCCCTTCGGCAGCTTCTTGGCAGCGTTGAAACGGCGCAGCATGCCAAGCGCGCGCAGAGGATTACTGGTGCTCATAGATAGATTAGGCGGCAGCAACAATCCGCCAGCCCCATCCAGCAAGTGCGTTACGCTCGCATCGTCCCATTCCAGGCTACGCGGCAACGGGTTAACCGTGCCGAATAGCCATAGCGTGTTCTGCGCAGACGTCACTCGCCAAAGCGGCGGACCCGGCCGCCGTCCTGTGACAACAACTTCTTCAACGATGAGTGCGCCAGCGTCATCAATCGATATTGTGCTCGACGCGGCAGCAACACCCGGGCCCGCATAGACCCAGGCAGCGACCAACAAAGCAGCGATTCGTCGAGCTAGAGCAACGCGTCGATCAGCTTGATGATACGTTCGGGGTGCTGCATGGGGATAAAATGCGTGCTGTCTGGCCAATAGATGTCTCGCCCTTTCGAAAACCGATCAGCCAGTGCTGGCCACGTCGGTGAGTACGCAAAGTTTGTGACATCGCGTTCGGGCGGAGGTTCCTCAGCGCGAACGACGGTAACGGGCGCATCGATTTGCGCCACTGCTTCGTGGATCGCACCGTTGCTTCGTGCCGAAACGTAAACCGCGGCTTCGACTTCTGGCCGACAGCACAGCTCGAACGACGCATCGTCAAGACACGTTAGGCCATAACGGCAATAGTCATCAAGAATCTCCGGCGCAAATCTGCCAAACGAGCCTTTACCCACCAGCCGATCTCGCATTTCTTCTGGCGAGGCAAATCGATTGCGCCGTCGCGCGGCCGGATGCCCGCTGGCGAACTGGTCGGGATAGGAACTCGCGCCAGCGTAGTCGTCAGGCGAGGCGATCGTAGGATCGAGCAGCAGCAATGAATTGAACACGCCTCGCCTTGCAGCGGCGTGTGTCAGTGAATGGCCACCCATTGAGTGGCCAATGCCTATTGCTGAATCGAGTTCCAGCGCATCGATGAACTCAATCAGATCATTGCCAAAAGTCTGCCAGTGATCCACGGCCAGCGAGCTACTGCGCCCGTGACCGCGTTGATCGACGCAGATGCTGTGGCTATTGGGAAACGCGCTCGCGATGCGGTCCCACAGCCTCCCGTGAAAACCGGTTGCGTGCACAAACAACAGGCTCGGAGCAGCGTCACTGCGCTGTCCACGTTCCGCATAAGCAATATCAATATCACCCAGGCTGATCTTGCCCAGCCTGGGCTCGATATTGGCCAGCACACTCATTCGCCGATGAAGTTACCGGGTCGCCGTTCGGCAACCGACTTAACGCCCTCGCGATGATCCTGGGTTTGCTGCAATCGCCACTGATCGGCGCCTTCCTGGTCGGTTGCCTTCTGCACCTCATCGGCCAGTCCTTCTCGCAACCGGGCCCGAATGGTGATCAGCGAAAGCGGCGCGTTCTCCGCCATTTCACCCGCAAATCCGATGGCCGCAGTGCGTAGCTCATCCGCCTCAACCAGACGATCGAGCAAACCCAACTCGCGCGCCTGTTCACCGTTGACGCGCTTGCCGGTTAGAAAGATCTCGCCAGCAACCTGGGGTCCCACCAGGCGGGGCAATGTATGAGTCAAACCAAAGCCCGGCGAGAAACCGAGTTTCACGAAGTTGGCTGTCATTCGGGTTCCGGGACACCCCACTCTGAAATCCGCCATCATGGCAAGACCGAAACCGCCGCCGACCGCGGCTCCCTGTACTGCTGCAACAACGGGCTTCTTGCAGCGAAACAGTCGAACGGCCTCCGCGTACAGTGGGTTCGCCGTGCCCTCCTCGCGGTTTGCGCGAGTTGCATCATCCTCAGGGGCCCCGAAATTCGCGCCGGCGCAAAAGTGTTTGCCATCGGCAGCAAGAACAATGGCGCGACAGTCGGCGTCGTCATCGAGTGCTTCGAACGCGTCAGCGATATTCTGAATAAGCGTGACGTCGAAGAAGTTATTCGGTGGCCGTTGAATCTCGACCAGGGCTACAAAGCCACCCGCGTCGCTCACCGCCACATCACCAAATCGTTTGTTCATATTGCTATTCCGTTACTCACAAGGGTTCTGTTAAATGTCAGTTGGTCGGGTTGCGCGGGACATCTCGGAACGGTCCGCCATCCACACGCGCCTCTTTCGGCATGCCAAGTACTCGCTCCGCAATGATGTTGCGCTGAATCTCATCGGTACCACCGGCAATCGATACTGCTGGAGTAGACAACAGAATCTCCGCGATAATGCCATCCTCTACACTCTGCGGACCCGCGAACAACGCATCGCTACCGGCAATCAGCGTGTGCACCCGGCTCGCCTGACGTGCCACGTGACTGGCCGCCAGCTTCCCGAGCGAGCCTTCCGGCCCCTGCGCCTTACCCAGTCGTTGCGCGGCACGTGCTCGCCGCGCTGTCCACTCGGCAGAAGCTGACATTGTCAGCAACCTGGCCAGCTCCTGGCGTACCGCCGGTTCTTCAATACGACCCGATTCGATCGCGCGAGGAGCGGCCAGGTCCACTCTGCCCGCACGTTGTGGATACCAGGAGTACGGCTCCATGACCGTGGCCAGTTCATCGCGTTCCTCATCAAAGATGCGACCACTCTTTTCAACCTGCAAGCCGATATCCGCGTAGCCTGAACGAACCCCGTCAGCACGCCGGCGCTCGTGTGACAGCGTCGTCATCGCAACCTTCCATCCGTCACCGACCGCGCCGACGAGATGCTCAGAACGCACCAGCGCATTGGTCAGGAAGACTTGATTAAACGAGGCATGCCCATTCATCTGCTTCAACGGTTGCACGTCGATGCCATTTTGTTTCATGTCGATGATGAAGTACGACAGGCCTTTGTGCTTAGGCACTTCCCAATCAGTTCTCGCCACCAGCAAGCCCCAATGTGCATGTTGAGCAGAGGTCGTCCAGACCTTCTGACCATTCACCGACCAGTGATCGCCATCCCTTTCTGCTCTGGTTGTCGAACCCGCAAGATCAGAACCGCTACCCGGCTCACTGAACAACTGACACCAGGTATCCTCGCCCGTCAGTATCCGGCGCAGAAACTGCTGCTTCTGCTCCTCACTCCCGTGTTCGAGCAAGGTGGCGGCAGCGAGCAAGCGAATGCCGGCGCGTGCCACACCAACCACGCCTCGGCGCGCAAATTCCTGTTCGACCGTGCGCACTTCTGCAGCACCGAAATCACGGCCGTACCACTGAGCCGGCCACTCCGGCATACCCCAGCCGGAATCCACCAGTTTATTGCGCCACTCGACCAGCCCCAACTCAGGATCCCAATTGCCATCGAGCCAGGCGCCCGCTTGTGCAGCGATATCAGACAAAGATGCTGAGGATTCTTGGGTCACGCCCTACTCCGCTTGGCCGGCGCGACGCGCCGATACTTCCGCGGGCAGGTTCAAGATCATTCGTTCTCGATGCCAACTTGCATCACCCAACAACACCTCACTTGATTTAGCGCGCTTGAACCACAAATGCACGTCCGCATCCCAGGTAAATCCAATGCCACCGTGCAACTGCACCGCCTCAGTGGCGGCCAACATATAAGCATCGCTGGCTGCGGCTTTGGCCAGCGATGCGTAGTAATTGAGATCGGGATCGTCTGCAGCGCAGGCTTCCGCCGCGAAGTAAGCAGCCGATTTAGCCAACTCAACACTGAGAAGCAGCTCGCTCATTCGATGTTTGATGGCCTGAAATGAGGCAATGGTGCGGCCAAATTGCATGCGTAACTTGGTGTACTCCAGCGTGTCTTCGAACAATCGAGACGCACCACCAACCATCTCACTCGAGAGTGCAATCAGCGCTTGATTAAGGGCGCGCCGCAATCCTGAGGCGGCCTCTCCCGGCTCCCCCAAAACGCGAGCCTGAACATCTCGAAACTCAATGGCCGCCAGTTTGCGTGTGGGATCCAATGGTTGCTGCACCGAAACCGTGACGCCGGTTGCCCCGGGGTCAACCTCAACGAGCGTTATCCCGGCATCGCCAGTAGATCCGGCAAGCCGAGCAACAACGACGATCACATCTGCGTTCGCGCCATCGATCACGGCGTGCTTGCGACCAGACAGCCGGGCATCCTGATCGACTGTGAGCGTGCAAGTGATCCCGCTGAGTGATGGCTCGGCATTCGGCTCACTCAGCGCCAGTGCCGCCGTTCGATCACCGCGGGCTAGTGCTGGCAAAAGCCGCTCGCAATCTGCGCTGCTTGCTACCTTGTGTATGCATCTGGCAGCCAGAACCGATGACGCAAACAGCGGTGAGGCGGCGAGGCTTCGGCCACATTCCTCGGCAACAATCGCTTCCTCGACAGCGCCAAATGCACCGCCACCGAATTGCTCAGGTAGAGCGACCCCGGCAAGACCAAGCTCGCTGGACATTCGACGCCAAACAGCAGGCTCATACCCGAGTTCATCGTCCATTAGCTTGCGAGTAGCAGAGGTGGGGCATTGCCTCTCAAAGAAGCGGCGCACCATCATCCGAAACTGCTCTTGCTCGTCGCTGAAGTGAAATTGCATACAACCCCCGCGCGAACTCTACCGCAGTTGGCGAGTGGCGGGCAGTATCGAGGCGCCGTGGTTGGCAGAGCTATGGAGCGAACTGGATCTGCGGTGCAACCGGAGCACCCGGGTTCAAATCCTGAAAAGCACCTGCATTCAGTCTCGAACCGGCCGTCCAACGGTTGCCGTTGAGGTCCTGCCGGATATCAAGGCCGTACAAATCCTCAAACAACTGGTAGTCCGGATGCTCAGACGGAACAATCGCATCAAGAGCCGACGCCGACACGAGCGTGTAGTCCCGCGCTGACGAGTTGGAGAACTCAATCGCCACGTTGGTTGCATTGTCCGCGGCAGAGTAGGTATCAAAAGCATCGAGCGGCAACTGGATGTTACCGCCGGAGGTTCGATAGTCACGGTTGTACTGGTAGGTAATGTTCAGCGGCTCTCTGGAGAACGACTCCCAGTTGTGCGGAGTGTCTTCTCGACCGTCCACGCAGTTGTAGAAAATATTGCCGTGAAAGTCGACTTGCTGATCGCTACCGTTCGGATTCTGAGGGTTCGTTATCGCGGTCGCTTGCAGCCCACAATCAGCGGTGTTCTGAGCCCAGGTAAAGCCGATCGGGCAGGTTTGACCCGCGCTGCCGCCACTGTAGCAACGTTGAGTGAAGTCCAGCACGGAGCTTCGTACATCGTAGAAGAGGTTGCCAACGATTCTTGGGTACGCATCGTCAGTTGTCGCTTTCGCTCCAACGGCCACTGATACGTTGTGCACTTCGTTGTTGACGAACCAGGTGTAGCGGCCGCCCACATCACCTTCACTGTCCTGCTCTGGAATCAAGGCGGTCCCGTTGGCGCCTTTCACCGAATTGAAGAAGTCATGAATGTTGTTCTCGGAAAGAACGACGTGATAACAGCCCTTGTCATCAAAAGCGTTTTCATAGTTTTCAAACATCTCGGTCCGGCCGATGTAAATGTAGTGCGGCCGCGATGCGTAGTTGTAGTCAAACCAATTCGAGTTTCCACATTGAATGGAATCACCCTGATTGTGATAGATCCGACTATCAAGAATCCATACGTACCGCGTATAGCGCTGCATCTGGAAACCGTGCATATCCGTGCTGGTATTAAAATCGTCCTGCCACCGACCAAGGCCGAACACGTCTACATCGTGGAACACGACGAATTGCAGGGTGTGCTCCGCGTTGCCGCCGAGTGAGAAACAGCGCCTTGAGTTTGGAGACTGCTGACCATCACTTCCGGAGCATTGAATACCGCGAAACGTAATGAACTCAATCGGCGCTGTGGCCTGTGACCAGGTGGCGCGGAAATCATCCGTCGGTGAGCGGAAATGCACATTTTCCCAAAACACGTGTGACATACCGCCGGTGGTAAAGAATCTCTGCATGCGGAACTCGGGCGCGGTATCGCCAACGCCGATAATCCAGATCTGAGCGCTCGCCGTGCCACGCATATCCACGTTCTGCACGTCACTACCATCGTGATAGGTAGCGCCATCACCGACAATGAAGAGCTGATCACCCGCGCTTAGGTTCCAGGTTCCGCCACTGTTGGTACCCAGGCCGGGAATTGAGCAACGAGGCTCGTCGGGCGCGCCTCGGCCGCCATTTGCGGCATTGCTGCAATTGCCGGCAGAGGAATCTATGTAGTACTGACTCACGGCGTCCGTCCAAACCGGAGTCGCCGTCTCAATCGGATCGTAGGGGAAGCCATCTCGCTGCACAGAGGCCGATGGCAGATCCGGAATAATCGCGGTGGGAACAGGGCCAACCGGTTGCGGAATACCAACCGGCATTTCCAGCGCATTGATGTTCATTGCTGCGCCGAAAAGGACAATCGGGAGCGCTGACCTCATCACGGCGTCAACGTTGCGCGAAGCTTGAGCAAACACCGATACAATCGGTCTAAAGCCGGCGAAAAAGTCGCATCCAGATTGCATATCAAACTCTTTTGATCTTGTGCTGCTGCAAACTCACTGGCAGCCATCGATGGCATGCCAGCAACACAGTACCTTGCGTAACGGCTGCCATAACTGGCGACGTTACTGTGGGCAGGAATGGAAGAATCCGTCTCCCTGGGCCAACGAGCCAGGCCGTCGACGCCATGTACTAACAAAGCGGAACACGCATTCTACTCAGGTGCGAATCACGTTGCACGGTTTGCTTGGGCATGATTCAAGGTGCTGGACAGCGCAAATTCGATCGGTAACTCCTGAATGGATTTCTAAAGAGAAGCTCTAGAGTATTGATTTAGATAGTTAAACGGCTGAATACAGCCGGCTCCGGCATTACCCTCCCGAATGCACGCGGATCAACAGGGTTGCAAACATCGTCACTCGCTTATCGTTTGAGGCAGAATGCAGCAGTAGAAAGCATTCATGCAACGGGGAGAGAACGATGGGATATCAACACATTCGCTACGAGGTCAGTGACCCGGTCGCAACGATCACACTTGATCGGCCAGAGGCATTGAACGCCTTTACAACGCGCATGCTCGCCGAAGTCCGGCACGCGCTCGCCAGTGCAGAGGCCGACGAAGCGGTCGTCGGGATCGTCATCACCGGTGCTGGACGCGGCTTCTGCCCAGGCATGGACATGAACGCGCTCGATTCAATGGGGAGCGGCGATGGCGGCGCTGCAGAAGATCTATCTGAATTCGATACTGACTTGGGTGATAAGGCTATGGGGCCGGATTTCGAGGTTGGTTTTGGCTACCTCATGACCATCCGCAAGCCCATCATCAGCGCAATCAACGGCGCATGCGCGGGTCTGGGCCTCGCATTTGCCCTGATGACCGACCTGCGTTTCGTGGAGCGGCAGGCAAAATTCAGCACCGCATTCAGTCAGCGAGGACTCGTTGCGGAATACGGTACGAGCTGGATGCTGCCGAGGCTTGCAGGCTCTGGCGCTGCGCTCGATTTACTGTGGAGCGCTCGCAAGTTCGATGGCGAGGAAGCACATCGGCTTGGTCTGGCCACTCATCTTGTTGAAACTGGCGAGTCGGCTTCAGCCGCACAGGAGTATGTCCGTCAAATCGCCGCCAACTCGTCGCCGAAATCGTTGCAGGTGATGAAGGCCCAGGTCTATCGCCACCTCAACATGACTCTCGGGCCCGCACTCGAAGAAACGAACCGGTGGATGGGCGAAAGCTTGAAGCGCGAGGACTTTGTCGAAGGCGTGCGCTCATACATCGAGAAACGCCCACCCGGCTTCAAGCGCATTAGCGGGGAGTAGATAGGGGCTGGTGTTGACCTACCCCTCGGTCGTGGCTATTTAGGCTGAAGGCCGAGGGGAGCTATCGACCCCATCGGTCTTTGCGAGTGAGGCCACAGGCCGAAAGAAGTAATCTCGTGACGCCAGGAGATCGCCGCGTCGACGCTGCGCGTCGTCTCGCGATGACTGAATACTGTTTATTAACTGCGCTGAATCAGACGCGCAGGCCGACAGCAGCTACCTCCCCCTTCGGTCATTGCGAGCGAGGCCACAGGCCGAGAGAAGCAATCTCCCCCAACGGCCATTGCGTGCGAGGCCACAGGCCGAGAGAAGCAATCTCCCCCAACGGTCATTGCGAGCGAGGCCACAGGCCGAAAGAAGCAATCTCGTGAAGTCAGGAGATCGCCGCGTCGTCTCGCGGTGACTGCGTTTCGTAGCGGCGCTGCGTAAAAGGAAAAAGGCGGCCTAGGCCGCCTTTTCTTGAAGGATGAGTGTAGGTCGGGTTGTGCTGGACAGTGCTTTCGACAGATTTTCGTGCTCGCTTCGCGATGGCGAAAATCGTCTGCCGCTCATCCCAAGTTTTGGAATGCATCGATCTTTCGGACCGATTGCTGCGCAATCAGCCCGAAAGATCGAGGTAGCTTTCGACAGATTTTCCTGCTCGCTTCGCGATGGCGAAAATCGTCTGCCGCTCATCCCATGGTTTGAGTCTGGGAGCTTTTTCCTCGCTCGCGCGGCGAGCGAGGCCAAAGCCCCTTTACTAAAACCCTGCTTCTTTGGTGGTTTTAACAATCGCCGCCGCGACTTTGTACGGATCCGCGTTTGAAGAAGGCCGTCGATCTTCAAGCCGACCTTTCCAACCGTCTTCAACGGTACCAACTGGAATACGAATAGACGCACCGCGGTCAGAAACGCCGTAGCTGAACTGATCGATCGACTGAGTCTCATGCTCACCGGTGAGCCGTTGCTCATTGTGCGCACCGTAGACGCTGATGTGGCGCTGAATGTTCTTTCCGAACTCTTCACAGATTTTTGTGAAGATCTCTTCTTTTCCTTCTTCGCGCATCGCACCGTTCGAGAAGTTTGCGTGCATACCGGAGCCGTTCCAGTCAGTGTGGCCGAGGGGTTTCGGATGCCACTCAATAGCCAGCCCGTACTTCTCTGCAGTACGTTCGAGAAGATAGCGAGAAACCCAGATCTCATCACCAGCGAGCTTCGCACCCTTGGCGAAGATCTGATATTCCCACTGACCAGCCGCCACTTCGCCGTTGATGCCTTCAACGTTCAAGCCCGCCTCAAGACACAGATCGAGATGCTCTTCGATGATCTCACGGCCGTACGCGTTCATCGCACCGACTGAGCAGTAGTAAGGCCCCTGGGGACGAGGGAAGCCGCCATGCGGGAAGCCAGGAGGCAGATTCGTCGCTGGATCCCACAAGAAGTACTCCTGCTCGAAGCCAAACCAGAAATCTTCGTCGCTGTCGCCTTCATCGATGGTTGCTCGGCCATTCGATTCGTGCGCCGTACCATCGGCATTGAGAACTTCTGTCATAACCAGATAGGCATTCGCGCGATCCGGATCAGGGCAGATGAAAACCGGCTTGAGCAGGCAATCAGAGGCGTTACCTTCGGCCTGCTCCGTGGAGCTACCGTCGAAAGACCACATTGGGCACTCTTCCAACGTGCCGCCGAAATCTGATTCAACCCGCGTTTTGCTACGCAGGCTTTGGGTGGGTTTGTAGCCGTCGAGCCAGATGTATTCCAACTTGGATTTCATGGTGTGCAGTGCTCCTCCGAGGTGCAGGTCGTCATTGTTGTTTCGTACCGGCGTGCAGGTGATGCCAGATAGGCGCGCCTGTCCGTTCGATACGATCTTGAGAGTGAGCTAGTCTGCAATATCCGTTCCGCTTTGCCCATCGGAATCAAAAAAGGTTATGCGAACAGGCCTTAGAACAGGCCGCAGCAGCCACGGTATAAACACTCGCAACGAGAGTGTTGTCACCAGGTGCGGCACCCGAATGAAGGCGGCATGCTACACAGGGGCGCAAACGATACCCCGGGCGCAAGCAACAGCCCTGCTAGATCAATAATTTTCAAGAACTTAGAGAACACTTTGAATCTCCAAGAGCGCAGCAAAAACGGCTTATAGATAGCATCGCGACTCGCTGAGGCGGATACTCCAGCCGGAGTACCCGCTCAAAAAGGGTTCGAATCCAACGGGGCGTAGCTTGTGCGCTAGCGGTGCTTTGGCGCGTGGTTGGGTGCGCCTTTGCACGCTCATCAAACGCACGGAGCACCGATATAGTGCGGGGCACTTCTGATACTTCTTGTTCGGCACCATATTGGTGCTCCATGGCAGCCCGCGCACCATTACCAGTCTTGGCCTACCAGTCTTGCCTTACCAGTCTTGCCTTAAAAGCCGAATCAATTCGGCACAGCTACCAATGCGCTCATCCGGATTCTTTTGAATACAACGCATCGCAATCTCATCGAGCAGTGGCGGTACCGGTATTCGCGTTCGCTTCGACGGTGGCACAGGGGTTTCCTCCACCACCTTCTCCATCACCTCTCGGACAGTGTCAGCTTCCGCTGGCAACGTGCCACTCAACATCTCATAGAAAATCACGCCCAGAGAAAAGATGTCGGTTCGATAATTGATATCGGGGTCCCGCCCAATCTGCTCAGGCGACATGTACGACACCGTCCCCTGCAGCGCGCCCTGCCCCGTTATGCCTGTTTCCGCTCGGCCGGAAAGTCCCAGCGGGTCGGTGTGCGGCGCCAGCGGATCCGAGGCCGAGCCATCCGAATGCCAGACTTTGGCCAACCCCCAATCGAGCAGGAGTACTTCACCAAACGGGCCAACCAGAATGTTCTCTGGCTTGATATCACGATGCACCACGCGATGTGAATGCGCGTATTCGAGAGCATTGGCGACCTGGACAACGACATCCACCAGCTGGCTGAGGTCATAGCGCTCCCGATAATCCAGCACCTCCCGCAGCGTGTACCCGTGTACAAGCTTCATGGTGAAGTAAAGATTGCCTCGGTTATCGCGCCCAAGTTCATACGTCGGTACCGTTGCCGGATGCTGCAGCATCGCGGATACCCGGGCTTCTCGTAGCAAGCGTTGCTGCTCGACCGGATCGTTCGCGAACTCCGAACGCAGGCTCTTGTAGCAAACCGTTCTTCCAAGATGCATGTCCTTGCAGCTCTGAATTATCGATTTGCCGCCGCGAGCAATCGTCTTGAAATACGCATAGCGGGTGTTCGGGTTAAGCGTTTCGGGCAATGCCTTGTCGGTATCTTCAAGATAGATAACAGCGTAATCATCGCTCGGCGGTTCAGGAAACGTAGTCACCGCGGGCTCCTTCACTAAGGGTGACGAATCGACGCTCGCTATAAGCCTCAGCTCGCGCCTTCAATGCCAGCCATAAGCTGATATGTTGCTTCCTGACCGACAGGGGAGAAGCTACGCCATGACACACCAAGCCGCTACCGTCATCGATTGGATATGTTGGAACGCTGGCAACACGCCCGATGCGACAGCAACGGTGGAACTACCCAGCGGGCGAAGCCAAAGCTACGCACAAATGCATGATCGGGTCGGTCGGATCGCTAGCTGGCTGCTCGAACTGGGGGTCAAACCCGGCGACCGCGTGGGAGTACTTGCGCTCAACTCTGTAGACACGCTCGATATCGTCTTTGCGACCTGGCGCATCGGCGCGGTACACCTGGCGCTCAACTTTCGCCTGACTGCGCCAGAGCTCGACTTCATCATTGGCAACGCCGAGCCCGACGTCATCATCTTCGATCGAGAACTTACGGCGACTGTCGAGTCGATAACTGCGCCCGTCGCGCACTGGATCGAAACCGACGGCCAGGGCGGCGAAAGCGACTTCGAAGCTCGCACGGCAGCCGCGACACCAAAGCACACCGGCACCGATAAGAATCTCGATGAACTGTGCATGCTCATGTATTCGTCGGGCACCACAGGACAGCCCAAAGGCGTCCAGATCACCCATGGCAACCTGTTGTTCAGCAATCTAAACGCACTGTCTGGGGCCGCGCTTGGATCCGACAGCGTCAACCTGACCGTAATGCCGCTGTTCCACATCGGCGGTCTAAACGTCTTTGCGGCGCCAACCCTCTACGCCGGCGGCAAAGTGGTCGTCATGCGCGCATTCGATCCAGGTGCGACTCTCGATGCGTTCAGTGATCCTGGTCTTGGCATCACGCACTTTCTGGGAGTTCCTGCGATCTTCAACGCGTTGCGCGACCATCCCAAGAACCCGGATGCAGACCTGTCTCGAGTAAAAACGGTGATCGCAGGCGCAGAGGCTGTGCCTGAAGCTCTCGTGACCTGGTGGCACCAACGGGGACTCTCTATACAGGAGGGCTACGGGATGACCGAAAACGTCGCGAGCGCCGTAATCCTGCCAAAAGCCGATGTGCCGGCTCGTGTTGGTAGCGCCGGTAAACCGCTTCGTCATATCGAATTCAAAGTCATGCGCGAGCTCGACAACGGCGGCTGGGAACAGTGCGCCGACGGCGATGCGGGCGAGCTATGGTGCCGCGGGCCAGTGGTCACACCGGGCTACTGGCGCCGTGCCGACGCTGACGAGGATACGTTTGTCGATGGCTGGCTACGCACCGGCGACATCGGCATACGCGACACCGAGGGCTTCTACAGCATCGAAGATCGCGTAAAGGACATGTACATATCCGGCGGCGAAAACGTTTATCCGGCGGAGATCGAGAACATTCTGTACGAGCTAACGCAGATACGAGAAGTCGCGGTCATTGGCGTACCGGATGAACGCTGGGGCGAAACCGGTTGCGCGATCGTCGCACTACAGGAAGGGGCAGACTTGAGCGCTGAGGAGCTTCGGGCCCACTGCCAGGGGAAGCTCGCGCGCTATAAGCTGCCGAACCATGTTCAATTCACCGACGCGCTGCCCAGGAACGCCACCGGTAAGGTCCTGAAATATCAACTGCGGCAGCAATGGGCTGCGGCTTGACGCTGGCCAGCAGAGTGGAAAACAGCGCGGCAGTTGAGGCTTGTAGCCACTTGAACCAAACTGCCTACATCCACGGCCTGGCCTAAGCCGCCGGGCGGTAGAGTCTGAAATCAATTCAGCACCACACCGTAACCTCTGGGGAGAGACCAAATGTCCGATCTTGACGCCGACCTGTTTAACCTGGCGATGTCGAAGGAAGCCGAACCGCTCATGGACGCAGTGAAAAAGCACATTGCCGACAACGTTGAGCCGATAACCGAGGAGTTTTATGCCCTCAATGCCGAGAAAGAGGATCGCTGGTCCTGGCATCCACGCCAGCTCGAACTGCTGGAGGGGGCAAAAGATAAAGCCAAGCAATCCGGCCTATGGAACTTCTTTCTGCCTGAGTCCGAAATTGGCCAGGGACTGACCAACCTCGACTACGCCTACATCGCGGTCGAGTTGGGCAAGTGGGGTCTGGCGTCAGAGACGCTGAACTGTAGCGCACCCGACACCGGCAACATGGAAGTACTCGAGCGAGTCGGCACACCGGAACAGAAAAAACAGTGGCTGGAGCCGCTGCTAAACGGTGACATTCGCTCCGCTTATGCGATGACCGAACCGGGTCTGCCCTCTTCCGACGCAAAGAACATCCGCACCAGCGCGGTGCTCGAGGGCGATGAGTGGGTGATCAATGGAGAAAAGTTCTACATCTCCGGTGCTGGCGATCCGCGCTGCAAGATCATGATCACCATGGTCATGACCAGCCCAGATGCAGCGCCTCACAAGCGCCAATCCCAGATTCTCGTGCCGGTCGATACCCCTGGGGTGGAGATTCTCGAGGGCATGCAGGTGTTCGGTCAGGATCACGCACCGCGCGGTCATATGCACATCAAGTTCAACAATGTGCGTGTGCCGAAAGACAACCTGCTACTAGGCGAAGGACGAGGCTTTGAGATTTCTCAGGTTCGGCTTGGTCCGGGCCGAATTCACCACTGCATGCGTTCCATCGGCAAGGCTGAAAAAGCACTTGAGCTGATGGTGAAGCGTGGTGCGACACGAGAAGCGTTCGGCAAGCCGTTGATCAAACTTGGCAAGAACCTCGAAGTTGTCTCCCGCGCTCGCATCGAGATTACCGCCATGCGCCTAGCCGTGCTGCAGGCGGCCAAGGCCATGGATGTGCTGGGCAACAAAGAGGCTCGCGTGTACGTCAGTGCGGTTAAGGCGATGGTTCCAGAGAAAGTGTGCGAGATTATTGACGCGGCTATCCAGATTCATGGTGCAACCGGCGTATCCCAATGGACGCCGCTGGCCGAACTGTACGCCGACATGCGTCATCTGCGTTTTGCGGATGGTCCGGATGAGGTCCATCACATGGTGGTAGGCCGAGCCGAAGTGCAAAAGCACAACCTCTGGTAGCAGCGGCGAAGCTAGCGAAAAACGCGATGCCAACGTTGCAGCGAATCAATGCAGCCCAGGATGCGTTGCATTGATTCGTCGCGCCGCAATAGCACTGCTGGTGGCGGCAACCTGTGCGACGCTCATCGTTAGCTGTGTGCTGCCCGGCGAGATTCGCGAGCACCGTTCGTACATTGAGTCCGAGGTGCACGCGCATCCCGATATTGAGGCTCACACGCTCAAGGTAGATGATTTCACGCTGCACTATCGCGCCGTTGGCAATGCCCAGTCTGCGGTTGCGCTATGGATCCACGGCACCCCCGGAAGCTGGTCTGATATTGGCCGGCTCATGCGCAACGAGCCATTCCTGGAATCCGTAAAGCTGGTTTCTCTCGACCGTCCCGGCTGGGGTGACTCCCAGTATCCGGACAGGCGCGCCGTCCCAACATTTGCGGAACACAGTCGCCTGATCGGGCCACTGCTTAAGAAATTGCGCAACGAACACCCGAGCTTACCGATCATCGTCATCGGCCACTCATGGGGCGCCCCGCTGTTGCCGACCCTCGCGCTGGATCATCCCCAGAACATCGATGGCCTGATCGCTCTGGCGGGCCCTTTTGATGCCTCAATCACATCGCCTCGCTGGTACAACCGCGCCGCGTCTTTGCCAGGCATCAGAACACTGATCGGACGAGACCTGCGCACATCCAACCAGGAGATGTATGCGCTACCCGGGGAATTGAGTCGTGAAGCCGCACGCTGGTCAGAGCTCAGCAAACCCCTGTGGTTGCTCCACGGTGAAGCAGATTCCCTCGTTTCCGTGGCTCACGCACGTTTTGCCCAGGCCGCCTTTGGCGAGATGCTCGAGCACGTTGTTGTTCTTTCTGACGAAGGCCACCTGCTCCAGATTCGCCGCACACCGCTGATTGCTGGCTGCGTGCAGGCCATGGCCGACAGACAGCCAGACAAGTGCGCTCCGGAGCCTTTGCTGCGCTAGCGAGCGAAGTAACGGCTTAGTGCGTCAAACGCGACAAGCTTCAGGCTGTCATCCTCGGGCGTATCTGCGTGCTCCCATGCGCTATGCATCGCGACAACGAGCTTGTTGTCCGGATCGATGTAGATACCCTGGCCGAAGATGCCCGCTGCACGGTATCGGCCATCACCCAGCAACCACCAGAAGTAACCGTAGCCATCATAGCCTTTGGAGGGCTCTATCGAGCGCTGCATCCAACCCTCGGGAAGCACGCGAGTGCCGTCAGCGAGCACGCCGTCCGCCAGCGCAAACATACCCAGCCGAGCGTAGTCCCCTAGCGTCGCGCTGATACAACAACCGCCAAACTCACCGCCATCGACTTCCGTGAGGTTCCAGTACGCGTGCGAGCGCATACCGAACGGCCCCCAGATTTTTGACGACAGGTAGGAGGAAAGATTGTTACCGATCGCAGACCGCAGGAGCGTACCCGCCAGATTCGTCTCCGCCGTGTTGTAGTTGAATCGCTCACCGGGTTTGGCCACCGACGGTTTGGCGGCGAGGAAGTCGTACAGTTCGAGCGTCGCATAAGGTGCCGATGCGACGTCTGAAGCGGGATCAGCATAGTCCTCATTCCATTGCACGCCCGACGACATCTGCAGCAGGTTGCGCACGGTTACATCGTCATAACCGCTGCCTTGCAAGCGTGGAAGGTAGTCCGTCACGAGGTCTGCATCGCTTCGTATGTAGCCATCTTCAATGGCCGCGCCGATCAACATCGATACCACGCTCTTCGTGACCGAGAAGGATATCCAGCGCGTGTCTTTCGTGTTGCCGTAGAGATAACGCTCGAGTAGAACCTTGCCGTCTTGAACGACCATGAGGCCAGCGACGTTAGCTTCTTTCAGATATTCATCAAGGCTTAACGTTCCATTGCTCGTGGCTATCGTTAGATCACTTACGTCGGCCAGTGTGCGTTCGAGCTCGAGCACATCAGTGCCCGGCGCAATAAGCCTCGTGGGCGCAAGCTCCCGCTGCGAGCGAAACGCTTCAATCTTTTCCTGACCTTGGAGAAATAGAATCGAAGTGTCCGCAGCTGGTTGCTCTTTCACATCTGCAAACGCGGTTGTCACCGGGAAAGAAAGACCCAGCACAAACCCTAGCGACATTGCCAACTGACTAAGGCGCTTGCGAGTAGTTTCTATCATCAAAATTCTCCAGATGTTTTCTCAAACGCGCTCACCCGATTGGGTTTGCACGAGTTCAATGACATTGCCTTCAGGATCTTCAAAGAAACACAACTGCACGGGCTGATCCGAACCAAACAGGCTGCGATCTGAGCGAAGCCGCGCCCCGGCCTGTTCCGCTCTTTCCAGCGTCTCGTTCAGATCACTGCAGTAAAACGTCAAGTAGGCGAAACCTGTGCGAGCGGTCAGATAGGCGGGTGTACTGTCTTGTTCCGGCGTCTGAGTAGGACGCATGAGTTTTATACGCTCGCCAACGGGAGTCACGAGCCAGATACAGAGGTAGCCGTCATCGGCCATAGCGAGTGGAGCACTAAGCGCTGCCGGGATATCCGCTCGCCTCTCCTCAGTACAGCCGAGCGCCTGTGTGTAGAAGCTCAGCATCCGATCGACATCTACAACCGCCAAACCCACTTCCACGGGGGTCGTCTGTTTCATTGTCGCGCCTTATTACAGTTTCAATAGTTGCTTGCCGAAGTTCTCTCCGGAAAACAGCCGCAACAGCGTTTTAGGAATGTTATCGAAACCTTGCTGAATATCTTCCCGGTAGACGATATCGCCCGAATCGATCCAGGCGCGAAGGCGCGCGCGGGCAACCTCGTATTCAGCCTCGTAACCGCGCAGGAGAAACCCTTCCATACGTGCCTGCCGAAACACGATGTTGAAGTAATTGGCAGGACCGTCCGGAAGCGTTGCCTGCTCGTAGCGCGCAATGCCCCCGCAAACCACGACGCGAGCATGATTGGCGATGCGCGCGAGAACGTCGTTCAGCGCCGGGCCGCCCACGTTGTCAAAGTACACGTTGATACCGTCACGACAGAGCTCTTTGAGGCGTGGTTTGATCGGTTCATTCTTGTAATCGATGGCTGCGTCATAGCCCACCTCGTCAACGAGCCATGCGCATTTCGCCTCGCCTCCCGCAATGCCGATCGTCCGGCAGCCCATGAGCTTCGCGATCTGCCCGACCATGGAGCCGACTGCCCCTGCTGCACCTGATACGACTACGGTATCGCCAGGCTCCGGTACGCCAACTTTCAGCAGTCCGAAGTACGCGGTCAGACCCGTCGTGCCAAGCGGCCCTAACCAGGCTGTCGCCGGAACGTCATCCGGCAGCAGCTGTAACGAGCCTGCGTCGACCGTTGCGACTTCCTGCCAACCCATCCGACCGAGCACGTGCGTACCCACTGGAACACGCTCGCTCTTTGATTCGATAACACGGCCGATACCCGAGCCCGGCATCACATCACCAATGTTATTGCCAGCGGCATAGCCGGAGACATTCTCGAGCTGACCTTTCTGCGCCGGATCGAACCCGAGCGTATCTACCCGCACTCGCACCTGGCCAGAGGCAAGTGGAACCAGCTCAACTTCCACTTCACGAAAGTCATCAAGCTGAATTGGCCGGCCGCGCGGGTTGCCGTTAATCAGCCATTGTCGATTGCGCGTGCTCACTCTCGTTCTCCTATCCTCGCCGAGGCCAACTGCTCAAACCTTGATCTGGACCAGCATTTTCCCGGTGTTTTCGCCAGCAAGCACGCCGCGGAACGCGGCTATACAATTGTCGAAACCAACGACAATCGTTTCTTCATTGACAATCTCACCCCGTGCCAGCATGCCCGCCAGATCCGCAACGATGGCCGGTGCATTGCTGCGAAACTGGCCAGCGTTGAAGCCGAACAACGTAACGTTGCGCTCGATCGTGGTAAACAGATTTGCCGGTCCGCGGCGGTAGTTGTCTGAATCGTACAATTCAATCGCCCCACAAAGCGCTATTCGCCCCATGGGCGCCATCGCTTCGATTGCCGCCTCAAGCTGGCCGCCACCAACGTTGTCAAACATCATGTTGAGCCCATCCGGCGCGTATTCAGCGAGCTTTTCAGACAGATCATCGCTTCGGTAGTTAATGAAAGAATCAGCACCTAAAGCGTCTGTCACCCAGGCACCCTTAGCATCGCTACCCGCGCTTGCAAGCACCGTGGCGCCGCGGCGCTTGGCTAGCTGTACAACCAGCGATCCAACCGCGCCCGCCGCGCCATTGACATAAATCGTCTCACCAGCCTGGGGTTTGAGGAGATGGTAAGTACCACCGTATGCGGTGAGACCGGTCAGCCCCAGAACGCCGAGAAACGACTGCAAAGGCGCAAGGTTTGCATCAACTGGGATCAATTCTGAGGCGTGCGCTACAAAGCGATCGCGAAAGCCCAGCATGCTCTGAACGGCCGCTCCAACCGGAAGGTTCTTGGCTCGGGATTCAACAACAATCCCCACTGCGCCTCCGTGCAAGGTTTCACCTACCTGCAAGGGTGCATGCGCTCCCGACTGCTCCGTCAGGTAGAGCCGCATGTACGGGTCTACCGACATCCAGTGGTTTTCAACCAGCACCTCGCCTTCTGCAATAGCTGGCAGCGAGCGTTCAACAAAAGCGAAGTCGTCGTCCTTGAGCGCACCCTCAGGACGTCGCTGCATGGTGACTTCTGTGGCAATACCGCTCATGAGTGGGCTCCTGACTTTCGTTGCTATGCCGTCCGATCACGTTGCGCGCGGAGGCGATTTGGAACAGGTTACAAGATTTGCCAGAGCGACTTCACCCGACGTTTCTTTGATCTTCTACCAGCGCGCAATATCACTGCCGGGATGGGAGGACGGACGCTCCCAGCGCGACGGCGTGAGTTCGAAACTCGCGGCGTGCGGCATCCCCTCTAGCTTGCCGTGAGCACACGGAAATTCGGTCAGATATTCAAGAAGTGATGGCCCCGTGCCTGCAAAGCCCCGATCAATCCGACCGATCGAGCGCAACCATTGAGCAACACCGAGCAGCGACACCTCAACTTGCCAGCTACCCCCTTCCTCGACCTGCCGAAGCAACGCAGCCTGAGCACCGAAGGCCATCAGAAAGCCGGAAGCAAAGTCCAGAATCTGAACCGGCAGCGCCTTGGGCCCTTCAGAACCTGCTGCAGCCGCTTCCGCGAGGTTAAATCCTGTCGCTGTCTGCACGAGTGAGTCGAAGCCGCGCCGGTTCGCCCAGGGTCCATTCCAGCCGTATGCGCTGAGCGACACACTGATCATTCCCGGGTAACGCTCGGCCAGCTCCTGCGCACCGAAGCCGAGCGACTCGATACCGCCGGGCCGATAGCCGTGAACCATCACGCGGGCATCATTCGCCAGCAGAGCATTGAGCGTATCCCTGCCACTGCCCTGCTTCAGATCAATGTGCACCGACCGCTTACCCCGGCTGGTATCGACGATATGGGGGATATTAGGCAGGTTGGGGCTGTTCACCAGCAGGACATCTGCGCCATAGGCGGCGAGCGTTCTGCCGCAGATAGGGCCTGCGAGAATTCGCGTGAGTTCGACAACCCGCACGCCCTCTAAAGGCCGCCGAACATCCCCAGTGCGAGGCAGCGGCTTCGGAGCAGCGCGGCCTATCTTGGTTAGCCGCACAGGCGGTTGCCCGGCCATCGCGACTGCCTGCGGATGAACATCCCATTGTTCAAAGGATCTCGCGGCAGAAACGACGAGGGAACGCCGTGCAGCTTCGGTTTCAAACGCCTGCGCATCCCAGCCAAGCAACGCCTCAGCCACGGCTTCTTTAGGCTCCGAGTTGCCCTGGCGAAGGCCAAGCAACGCCAGAGCCCCATCGCGATGATGGGAGAAGTTCGCATGAATTCGAACATGACCATCGCGGGTCTTGTAGAGCCCTGAATACTTCTCCCATGAGCCAGGTGTTTCACCATCGTATCGATACAGGGCGGTGCACTCTCGCTCCGCAGCGTGCATGTCGACACAAACCTGCTGCGCCTTGCCCGTGCGCAAACGAAAGGTCTGAGCGCCTGCCAGCGCAGCAACCGCAATGCTGCTTTGCGCCGCGACTCCGACACTGAAGGAAGACGGCAGGCACTGATCCGCGGCGGGCAACTCCAGATGTTCTAAAGCGCCTGCGTCCAGCCCAGCCAAAGCCCAGAGATCTGCTGCTACGTCGGTCGCATCTCGCGTCATGACTACAATCCTCACTTGACGGCCCACGGCATGTGGCACTGAACCCCACAAACCGCAATCATAGCGGCAACCCATGCGGAGCTATGACCTTGGTGAGCGAACTCGACAACTTCCGCCGCGAAACGCGCGCCTGGCTTGAAGACAATTGCCCAGCGGGGGCCCGTGGGCCGGGACCTATCCCAATCGGCAGCACCAAGGTTGCCCTGAGCGACGATAGCCGTATCTGGCTCGAGCGCATGATCGCCAAAGGCTGGACAGTGCCAACCTGGCCGAAGCAGTACGGGGGCGCTGAACTCAGCAAAGCCGAGTATGGCGTTCTCATCGAAGAACTCAGCCGCATCAACGCCCGCTCGCCATTGACGGGACGAGGCGTCAATTACATCGGTCCGACCATACTCGAGCTCGGAACAGACGAGCAGAAATCACGCTGGCTGCCAATGTGCGCGCGCGGCGAAGGCGCCTGGGCTATGGGATATTCCGAACCCGGTGCGGGTTCCGATCTGGCTAGCCTGGCCACCAAAGCGGTGCTCGATGGAGACCGCTACCTCGTCAACGGCAGCAAAATCTGGACGAGCGATGCCACCGAATGTGACTACATTTTTGCACTCGTTCGCACAGCCCCGGAAAAACCTAAACACGAGGGGATCAGCCTGGTGTTGATCGACATGGATCAACCGGGCGTCAGCGTCTCGCCAATTCGACTGCTCTCCGGCAAATCGCCTTTCTGCGAAACGCATTTCGACAACGCGGTGGTTCCGGCTGACGATGTGATTGGCGGCGTCGACAATGGCTGGACGGTCGGTAAGCGACTTCTGCAATTCGAGCGCTCCACTCACGCCGGCATCAACACCTCGGGTTCCCAGGGTGGGCGCGAAGTATCGAGTCCGGTGCGAGGTATTCTCGAACGCTATGTCGGCATCGACAACGGCAGGCTAGCGGATACCGGCCTGCGTAAGCGCTACCTCGAGCACAGCATCAATGTCGATGCTCAAAGGCTCACCCAGCGAAGAGCGATCGAAGAAAGTCAGGCTCGTGCGCCCGGGTTTACCTCCTCCGCTGTCAAGCTGACGAATGCGCTCAATCTTCAGGAGGCGGACGAATTGATGATGGCCGCCATGGGCACGACCGGCATGACTTTGACTGACGACAGTGAGGATCAGCATCGCATCGCGGCCATGACGCGCTGGCTTTATCAGAAATCATTGACCATCGCTGGCGGAACCAAAGAGATTCAGCTCAACATCATCGCCAAACGCGTGCTGGGACTACCAGACTGAGGCCCGTCTATGCGCCGTTCTGGCGGCCACCGCGAGTCAGGCGCCCGGGTCTCGCGCCGGTGTCAGCGCCATTATCGCGGGTGAGCTCACCGCCGATCACGGTAGCCACATAACCGTCCGCAGACTGCATAAGGCGCGAGCCGCCAGCCGGCAGATCGCCGCGCATCGTCAACTCTCCGAGCTGCAAATTGGCCATATCAATCACATTGATGTCAGCGCGCATGCCCGGGCGCAGCAAGCCACGATCATTAAAACCAAAGAGTTCTGCGTTGCGCTGGGTTTGGCGGTGAATCAGGTACTGCAGCGGCAGTGTTGCGCCGCGCGTACGATCCCGTCCCCAATAGGTCAGCTGATAGGTAGGGTTCACCGCGTCGAATATCAGGCTGACGTGGGCACCGGCATCCGATAATCCGGTGACGGTTGCCGGATGCAGCTGCATCTCGCGCACGGCATCCAGTGTATAGCGGCTGTAATTTGTGAAAAACAGGATGACGAAACGATCGCCCTTCTCTGCCACGAGGTAATCGTAAAGAAACGCCATATGATCCGCTTCACCCGCAGCCGACGCCATGGCCGAAAGACTCTCGTTTGCCTCCGGCTCATAGCTGGAGCGCCCGCTTATGGGGAACACGTTGTCGAAGTTCGGCTCGATATTCGCGATGCCGAATTCCATCGAACCAGGATGTGGATGATCAACATTAGCCTCGCTCAGAATCCGTGCGCGGACCTGCGGGTCACGCAGAGCGCGGAGTTTGTCTGCAAGCGGCAAGTCTTTCACTTTCAAGTACGAGGGCTTCAGCTGAAACGGATGGTATGTGGCAAGGCTCATAACCAGGCCAGTTGGACGACTACCAACCTGGGGGAAAATCTGCGCGCCATCATCGTTGGCAGCAACAACTTGATCGAGTGCTTCACGCCACTTGTCCGCCCAGTCATCCACCTGGAAAAGCGTGAAGGTCAGCGGCCGACCGCTACTGATCGACAGACGCTTCATCAATTCAATCTCAGACTCAAGAGAGGAGTGCTCGACCGCGAGCTCATTGCCCGCCCCCAGCGTGCTGGACGGGATCATCTGAAACACGCCGCTGCCGGCCCGGTGCATCGCACGCGCAAGGATCATCACCTCCGCATCGTTCGCAAATGTGCCCGGTACTGGATCACCATGGATCGATCGATGACCGAGTATCCGTGACGTGGAAAAGCCGACAGCGCCAGCCTTCAAACCCTCTTCGACAATGGCTGACATCTGCGCGAGGTCTGCCTCGGTTGCAGCCTCGTTGGCGATTCCACGTTGACCCATCACAAAGCTGCGAACGGCGCCGTGAGCAATAAGCGAGCTGATATTCAGTGAGTACTCGCGGCTAGCGAGAAAGTCCAGGTACTCCGGATAGCTGCTCCAGGCTCCCCAGGGCATACCTTCATAGAGCGCGGTCCCAGGGATGTCCTCAACCCCTTCCATGAGTTCAATGAGCCCCGTTTCCCCGCCTGGCGCGACAGGGGCAAAGCCAACCCCGCAGTTGCCCATGACAATCGTGCCAACACCATGGCTCGCCGATGGATCAAGCTCTGAATCCCACGTCACCTGACCATCGTAGTGCGTGTGAATATCCACCCAGGCAGGGGTTGCGATGGCGCCGTCAGCCTCTATGACACTGGCAGCCTTGCGGCCGTTTAGCTGACCTATTTCGGCAATGAGGCCATCCTCGATCGCAATATCAGCGGTCATGACCTCGCCATCGGCCGTACCGTCGTAAACTTGCGCACCCTTGATTAGCAGATCAGCCATGGCTATGTCCTTGATTCTGTCTATGACGCAGGTTGTTCGTCGGCCTGCACACATCACTTTTCAATTGCAAACGATTAGGCCGAGCGAGGCAAGTCCGCGAGAAAACCCAGCACCGCGCGGTTGAACGTCTCCGGTTGATCGATGTTCGATGCGTGCCCCGCGTTGTCGATGATCACTTTGCGCGAAAGTGGAATCTTCGCTGCCATGTAGTCTGTTGCGGCGAGGAATGGCTCATCGTCAGCGCCAACAACCACCAGGGCAGGCACTTTGATGTCGGGTAGCGATTGGATAACGCGATCGTTGTGCTGAGTCAGCATATTGCGGGCCGCGCGAACAACGCCGGCCAGGTCCTTGTGCACTGCCGCCGCCCGCTCCGCCGACCCTGCCGACAGCGCGACTTCCCCTAACTTCTCGATGTTGTCGCCTGATGTATTGGCCGTCACATTCCAGGCCGTACGCGCAGCATCCTTCTTAAAACCCGGTCCGGTATCGATGATTAACAGAGAATCCACACGCTCCGGATAGTCCGCATAAAACGCGAGCGACATATAACCGCCGAGAGACAGACCGCCGACGATTGCAGACTGCGCGCCGACAGCATCAAGAAGCGCGGCGATGTCGGCCGTTGTATGGGCTTCGCTGTACGCCGAATCGTCGGCGGGTGAATCCGACTGACCATGCCCCCTCATGTCCCAGACGACCACCTGATAGTGCTCGCCCAACGCTGACAGTTGAGGTTTCCACATGGCCGATGTAGCGGAGAAGCCATGGGTGAGAATGAGTGTCGGGCCCTCCCCGTGCACCTCGTAGTAGATGTTGACGCCGTTGCGATCAAGCAAAGCCATAGTAGAGTCACCCAAGTTTCAGCTCGCTCACAGTGTAGCGCCGATCTAACCCTGAGGTTACTGCCGATCAGTTTGACAGCGTCCATCGCGGCACAGGACGATAACCACTTTCATCTGAGATTGGTTTGGGGTGCAACCATGGATAATGAACAATTGTGCGAGGCGTTCTTTACGGGCACAGCAAACGCGGACGCCAATCTATTACGCAACGTATGCAGCTCTGCGTTCACTGGCAGCCAGAATGATGGTCCCGCAATGCCGCTGGAGGCGCTGATCAAGTTCTCAGCCATCACCGCTGGCGCCGTGAACAACTTTCACTACGAAAACGTTCTTCGCGGTATCACGCCAGACGGTTTTGTCGAAGAGCACGACGTCTGCTGCGATCTGCCCGATGGCAGTGAATTTCGAATGCGGCTGTGCTGCGTGGGCAGTGTCAGCGAGGGTGAAATCACATCCGTGCGCGAGTACTTCGACAGCCGGGGCGCATCCGGCTTGCTGAAAGCGCTAGCCGGTTAGCGCTTGAGCGTCGACTCGCTCAAAACGAACAAACTTGCGCGGCGGAAAGCCGGTCAGAATCTTGAACACGATGGGTGCGGGTCGAGCGGCTTGCAAACGGTCGATCTCCGCCGGATCAGAAACCCCTACAGCTCGATAAGCAGCCACCTCGTCGCCAATGGCAATGCTGACTTCAGGATTTTCCAATACCTTGCGATACCAGGCGCGTGGCCAATGATTGACCGCCGCGTAAAGCTGTCCGTCGCTTTCGATACGCGTGAGCACCCGATTCAGGGCCGCATCGCCAGTTGCCGCATTGCTCACGACCATCGTCTCTTCACTCTGGGGTTGAAAAACCCCAATCAGCGTCTCAAAAGCAATAACGATGCCGACATATACGACAAGCGCCAGCGCCAGCCTCTTTATCCAAACCACCTCACACCCCCGGTTCGACAATCTTCAAATGAGCTGCAAGCGCAGCCGACGGACGCTAGGATACTGCCCAGCAGCCACATAGATCTTCGGAGTTCTCGCCAATGACACAACAAGCCCCGACAACAACTCTCGACAAAGATGCCTTGCGCAAGAAATATGCACAAGAGCGCGACAAGAGGCTGCGCGAAGATGGCAACGATCAGTACATCAACGTTGCCGAGCATTTCCCCGAGTATCTCGAAGACCCCTATACCGAGTTCACGGAGCGGGCTCCGGTCACGGATCACGTTACCGTTGCGTTTATCGGCGGTGGTTTCTCTGGCCTGGTGACTGGCGCCAGGCTGGCTGAGGCAGGTATCAGTGACGTTCGCCTCATTGAGAAAGGCGGTGATTTTGGTGGCACCTGGTACTGGAACCGCTACCCCGGCGCGCAATGCGATACCGCATCCTTCGTCTATCTGCCGCTGCTGGAAGAGACCGGCCACATGCCGTCCGAGAAGTACGTTCACGCGCCCGAAATACTTGAGCAATGTCAGCGCATCGGCAAGCAGTTCAATCTCTATGACAACGCGCTATTTCACACGGAGGTAACCGGCCTCACTTGGCAGGAACAGGACAGTCGCTGGCTCATCGAGACCAATCGGGGTGACCGTTTCACCGCTCAATACGTCGGCACCGCACCGGGGCCATTGCACGTTCCGAAACTACCGGGCATCGACGGCATTGAGCGCTTCCAGGGACACAGCTTCCACACGAGCCGTTGGGACTATGACTACACCGGAGGCGATCCTCGCGGCAAACCGTTGGACAAACTCGCCGACAAACGTGTCGCCATCATTGGCACGGGCGCCACATCAGTGCAGTGCATTCCGCATCTGGCGAGGGCCTGCAAGACGCTCTACGTGTGTCAGCGCACCCCCTCCTCGGTCGACGTTCGGGACAACCACCCAATCGATCCGGACTGGTTCAAGGAGATCGCAACGCCAGGCTGGCAGAAACGCTGGCTTGAAAACTTCACGGCGAATCAGACCGGACAAGCCGCCGACGAAGATCTGGTTCAGGATGGCTGGACGGATTTGTCCAAGCGCGTACGGGCAAAGATCATGGAGCTCGCGCCCGAAGACATGACGGTCGAAAACATGATGGCCGCCTACGAAGATTCGGATTTCGAGAAGATGAACGAAATTCGGGCGCGAACCAACGCCGTTGTCCAGGACCCACAAACCGCCGACGACCTCAAAGCCTGGTATCAGCAGCTCTGCAAGCGGCCCTGCTTTCATGATGACTATCTGAACGCATACAACGAGCCGGGTTGTCATTTGATCGACACCGACGGCAAAGGCGTCGAGCGTATTACCGAGAAGGGCGTCGTGGTTGGTGGTAAAGAATACGAGGTGGATTGCATCATCTACGCGTCGGGCTTCGAAGTTGGCACCCCATTCGAGCGGCGCGCAGGCTACGACACCGTTGGCAGAGATGGCGTCAAGCTCTCGGACTACTGGGCCGATGGCATGCGCACGAAGCATGGCACTCATGTGCACGGCTTCCCGAATCTATTCATCGTGCAGGCGACTCAAGGCGCGAACCTCATTTCGAACTACCCACACAACCTGACCGAAGCTGGCACAACCATCGCGCTGATGGTGAAACACGCCCGGGACAACGGTTTCCAAGAGATCGAAGTCTCGCGCGAGGCAGAGGATGCGTGGCTTGAACTACTGTCCCAGGCGCCGCCGATGATGATTGGCTCAACGCTGTGTACACCGGGCTACTACAACAATGAAGGCAAAGGCTGGGGAGACAGTGGCGTGCCCGTGGCCGCGGGAGGCTACCCGGCAGGCGCGATGGCTTACTTTCAGTACCTGGACGAGTGGCGACGATCCGGCAAGTTCGACGGGGTCGAGTTTCGCTAGCTGCGAGCGCGGCGCAGCCTAACGCTGCGTCGCACTCGTTTTATCGACATCCACATCGAGCGATGCCGCCTGCTGGGCGAATACTCGCTCATCAATCCTGCCGCTGCGATGCAGGAGCGACAGCGCGGCCTGCACAATATAGGCCTGACTCACCTCGAAAAAGTCGCGCAGATCCTCGCGCGACTCACTCAACCCGTATCCGTCTGTACCCAGAACGTCGTAGTCAGCCGGCATCCAGCGCGCGATGCCATTTGCCACGCTTTTCATATAATCGGTAACGGCAACAAACACCCCATCTTCATCCGCAAACAGGCGTTCCACATAGGATAGTCGCCGGGACGATTGCGGATGCAATCGGTTCCAACGCGCGCAGCTCTGCGCTTCGCGCTCCAACTCGGTAAAGCTGGTGACACTCCACACGTTCACCGCATAGCCGAGCTCCCGTAACTCCTGCGCTGCGCGAAGCCCCTGCTGCATGAGTGAACCACTGGCCAGAAGATTGATGGTGTGGTCACTCGGGCCTGTTGTTTTCGAATCGCGCTGAAAACAATAGGCGCCGTTGATGATGCCCTCCTCTACGGCCGCGTCATCCGGCATGGCTGGCATCTGCTGGTTTTCGTTATACACGGTGACATAGTAGAAAACGTCTTCCTGCTCGGTGTACATCCGGCGGATCCCATCTCGAACGATGGTTGCCAGTTCAAACGCGAAAGCCGGGTCATAGCTCACCAGATTCGGAACAGTGCTCGCCATGACATGGGAATGCCCATCCTGGTGCTGCAACCCCTCCCCGTTCAGCGTGGTTCGGCCAGCGGTGCCGCCAAAAAGGAAACCGCGACACATCATGTCACCACAGCCCCAGATCATGTCTCCAACGCGCTGAAACCCGAAGATCGAGTAAAAAATATAGAACGGAATCATCGGCAGGCCGTGCACGGCGTACGCGCTACCGGCGGCCATGAAGGACGCCATCGCACCAACTTCGCAAATGCCTTCCTGCAGAATCTGACCGTCTTTAGCTTCGCGATAGGAGGCAAGACTCTCCGCATCAACCGGCGTGTATTTTTGCCCTTCCGGCGAGTAGATACCCGCAGCCGAAAAGAGGCCATCCATGCCAAACGTGCGCGCCTCATCGGGAACAATAGGCACGACGTAGCGCCCCAACACAGGATCCTTCAGCAGCTTGCTGAGCATGCGCACAAGCGACATCGTCGTTGATGCCTGCCTATCGCCGCTGCCGGACAGCTGCTCTGCGAATAGCTCACGCGCCGGCGCAGGCAGAGACGGACAATCAACACTTCGCCTGGGGAGATAACCACCAAGCGAGTCACGGCGAGCGCGCAGGTAGCGCATCTCATCACTGTCGTGCGCCGGTTTGTAAAACGTCGCGGCCGCAGCCGCTTCGGCGCTAACCGGAATGCCGTAGTCCCTGGCGAGTTGCACGCGCTCATCGGGGGCAAGATTCTTCTTCTGATGCGCCGTGTTGCGCCCCTGCGCGCTATCACCCAAGCCTTCACCCTTCACCGTTTTCACGAGAATGACGGTGGGTTTGCCATCGGCGCCAAGCGCCCGATCAAATGCGGCGAAGATCTTTTTTGAATCCTGACCGCCGCGCTTGATCATTTTGAGCTCGTCATCGCTGAGCGAGTTCATCATTCGTTCGAGTTCCGGATTGCCTTCAACCCAGTGCTCACGCTGACGATCACCAGGCATGATCGAATAGCGTTGATAGTCGCCGTCGAGACACTCATCCATCCGCTTACGCAGCACCCCATTGTCGTCCTGGGCCAGCAGCACGTCCCAGCCAGAGCCCCAAATCACCTTGAGTACATTCCAATCAGCGCCGCGGAAGGAACGCTCTAGTTCCTGGATGATCTTGCCGTTACCGCGAACCGGGCCATCCAGTCGCTGAAGATTGCAGTTGACCACCATCACGATGTTGTCGAGCTTCTCGCGAGACGCCATGTTGATGGTCCCAAGAACCTCCGGTTCGTCAGCCTCACCGTCGCCTATGAAGCACCAGACTTTGCCGCCGAGTGCCGGTTTCAAGCCTCTGTTCTCCAGGTACTTGGCAAACCGCGCTTGATAAATCGCCGCTGGCGTTGACAAACCCATCGATGCATTCGGCATTTGCCAGAAGTCTGGCATCGACCTGGGATGAGGATATGAACTCAATCCTCCGTCATCGGCCAGCTCTCGCCGATAACCCTTGAGTTGCTCTTCGCTCAGCCTGCCTTCAAGAAACGCGCGTGCGTAGACGCCCGGCGCCGCGTGCGGCTGGGGCATCACGAGATCACCGCCATAGCGCTCCGAGCGCGCTCGGAAGAAGTGGTTGAACCCGACCTCCAGCATGGTCGCTGCCGAAGCATAGGTGGCGATATGGCCACCCACGCCGGAACCGTTGTCCTGCGCTTGCAGCACCATTGCCATGGCGTTCCAACGATGGATATTCTCGATGCGTTTTTCGAGCTCCAGATCACCTGGGTAGCCTGGCTGCAGGGAAACCGGAATCGTGTTGACATACGGCGTGTTCAGCGTCGCTTCGGTAAGCAGAACATTCTTGCTAATTGCATGATTCTGCAGCGCCCGCAGTATCTCGCGCACGCCATCGTCGCCATACAGCCTGCGAATATCGTCAATGGACTCAAGCCATTCCTGCTTGTCTTGACTGAGCTCATCAGCCGCCGGACCTGCCACGTTTGCCACTCCACAGTTACCGAACCGACTCTCGGGCCCTTACGAAGCCCAAGGTTCAAATGGCGATTCTAGCCCAGTACGGCGATAAGAATTTCACCGCATAGAGGCGACGAGCGGGACTGAGGCGTGAAATCACTGCGCTGTCTACTCGCGCACAATTTCACTAGGATAGAGCCGCAGTTCACACCCTGAAAGGAGGGGAAGATGGCTCAAAATTTCATGGCGTATCCGGATCTACGGCATCCGTTTGCTGAAACGCCCATTCACGCCGATGGCAGCACGAGCGTCCTGTACCAGGGCAACACCATCGTGCTGGAAGAAACCGGCCCCGGAGATGGGCTGTTGATCCGGCCGGAAGACCTGCCACGCATCAATGGCTTTGAACTGAAGCCCGAGGGCGCCTGTTACGCCGATATGTGCATACCATTGGGCGACGACGTACTCATCGAGAAGGAAGGTGGGAACTGGTTCGACCTCGCCGCATTTGCTGACCTTCTGGGGCAGCCCTATGTGGTCGATACTGATCTCAACGTCTGGAGCTTCGCCGAAATTCCGGCCAAGCGCGACAGCATGATGGTCGATGCCATGGCGCCTGACTTCGAGGTGGAAGATCGTTCGGGCAAAGTGATCCGAATGGCGGATTTCAAAGGCAAGAAAGCGCTCATTGTTACCTGGTCCTCGTGGTGAGGATGCTTTATGGACGTGCCCGTGTGGCAACGTTTGTATGAAGAGATCAATGATCCGGACTTCGCCCTCATCTGTGTGGCAGAAGACACCGGCGGCGAAGCGGTAGCAGGGCCGATCTTTGATGCGGCAAACCCGACGTATGTGCAGGTGATCGATACCGACCACATCATCAGTAGTGCATTCAATTTCGTCAACGTACCGTCGGCTGCGTGGATCGATGAAGACGGTCGCATTGTTCGCATTGACGAGGGCACCTACTCCAAGCTGCATGAGTTTGGTGAAGGCGATGAGGCCATCTCATTCGGCACCGATGTCTATTCACCGGCAGTGAAGGACTGGGTCGCCAAGGGCGCAGACAGCGAACATGTGAAGACGGCGTCTGACGTTACGGCAGATATTCGCCAACACACGGCTGACCAACAGAAGGCTGATGCAGCATTCCGTCTCGGTAACTTCTTTCGCGCACACGGCAAGAGCGACGAGGCAGAGCGCTACTGGCAATTGGCCCAGCAGCTCAACCCTGACAGCGTGAACTTTATTCGGCAGAATTTGACGCTGTCCGAGGAAGGCTCCGCTGGCGAAACCTTCCGCACCATGATGGCGAAGTATGTCAGTGAGGGCCGCGACTACTATCGGCCGCTCGACATCGACTAGCAGAGCAGGCGCCCCCCGTCGCGCCGCGAGCAGAATTGTCGCGGCGCGAGCAGAATTGCCGCGCCGCGGGCGGCGAGGGGCAGACAAACGGAGTACCTGGGATTGGCAAAGACAGAGACAAACAAGCCGGCACTCCACCCGGAGTTCGTCGGCAATATGGTTCGTACATTCAACGATCCCGACGACCATGGCGTTCACCTGCTATTCAATGAGTGGTGGGCCCACGCGCCAACCCAGACAATCTCGGACTATGTTGATGCCCTGAAGGCAATGGAAGGCGCCGAGGCATTCCTGGCATCGGGCTACTTCGCAGACCAGCTCAGCATGGAAGAACTCGCGAGCTATCCAGCCGGCTCGCTGGGCTCGGGCTATCACGACTTCCTGAAAGGCAACGGGCTCGAGGTTAACCTCGCGACCAACTACAGCCAGCTGCATACCTTCATGGCTCAGTCCGGGCAACTGGACCGCATGCCAAAAGAGATAAAGTACGCGATCATTCGCGGCTTTCAGATCCACGATATCCTGCACATCATCACCGGCTACACGCCAAGTGGTCTCGATGAGCTGTCCTTGCAAGCATTCTGTCTGGCGCAACTGCAGTTCCCATACTTCGGCATGTGGATGGCGACAAGCACATCCAGAATGACCTTCCTCGAGCCAAACTCAATCGTCCCTGTCATGGACGCGTTAAGCGGCGGCTGGCAGTTCGGTCGCGACGTTCAAAATTTGCAGTTTGAACGCTGGGAGAAGAGATTTGAGGAGCCGCTGGCCGATATCCGTCGCGAAGTCGGTATTGAGCCAGAGGGTCTGAGAGCCGCTGCCTAGATCGCATCCAATCACTAAAGAGCAACCATGAAATACGACAACATCCTGCAAACCATCGGCAACACGCCGATCGTAAAACTGAATCGTCTCGCACCGGCAGGCATCGACATGTATGCCAAGGTCGAATCATTCAACCCGCTCGCGTCAGTCAAAGATCGTCTTGCTTACGCGGTGATCAAAGATGCTCGAGACTCAGGCAAGCTAAAACCAGGGCAAACCGTTATCGAAGCGACCTCGGGCAATACCGGTATTGCTCTCGCGATGGTCTGCGCCGTACTCGGGCATCCGTTCGTCGCAACCATGGCGGAATCTTTCTCCGTTGAGCGCAGAAAGGTGATGCGTGCGCTGGGAGCAAAAGTCATTCTGACACCGGCAGCCGAACGAGGCTCGGGCATGGTCAGGAAAGCAAGAGAGCTTGCCCAGGCGCATGGCTGGTTTCTCACCGAGCAATTCGACAACCCCGCGAACCCTGCCTATCACCGCAATACAACCGGCCCCGAAATTCTCAGCGATTTCGCCGGCGAACGCCTCGACTACTGGGTGACTGGCTGGGGGACAGGCGGTACGCTGACAGGCGCCGGTGAAGTTCTAAAGACTGCGCGGCCCGATATTCAGATCATTGCTGCAGAGCCCGAGAATGCGGCTCTTCTGTCAGGCGCTGAGTGGTCACCACACAAGGTTCAAGGCTGGACGCCAGATTTCGTGCCCAGCATCTTGAACGCGAGCGTCGCCGACCAGATCGTGACAGTCAGCGACGATGACAGCATCAACAATGCGCTGAGGCTTGCCCAACAAGAAGGCATGTTTGTGGGTATCTCTGCCGGAGCGACGCTAACCGCTGCCCTTAAGGTTGCGGAATCAGCCCCGGAAGGCAGCGTGATGCTTGTCATGCTGCCAGATACCGGCGAGCGTTATCTCTCAACGCCGCTATTCGAGAACATCAACGAGGGCACAGACGAGGAATGGCTCGCCAGCCAATAGCGCCCCAGCCCAGCCGCTCCGGTTGACGCAGCCAGCAAGCTTCGGCGCGCTGGCCGGAGGTGGCATCGACTGCTTCGCCAGCAACCTCGGTTGCTGGCTCTATTAGCGCCAAACCCCGGATGCGTTACTCACATAACCGATGCTTCGGTAAGCGGCATCTACAAGTGCCTGACCGCGTTCATTGAGCAGGATTCCGGGACCCATCTTATTCATCGCGTAGCCAAAGCTCATCCGCGCGACAGGATCAGCGAAGCCGATGCTGCCACCAGCGCCGACATGCCCGAAGGCCGAGCTGCTCAGCAGTGCGCTGCTTTTGTCCGCTCCAGCACCGCGTCGGTTATCGATCGATTTCATAAACCCCAGTGAAAAGCGCGTTGGTATCCGCAGTGTCGCGTCATCGTGTGTTGCTACCGAAACCTCACCCATAGCGGCCAACGTATCTGCATCAACAAATCGTCGGCCATTGAGTTCGCCACCACAGGCGAACGGCGCGTAGATCCGGGCAAGACCACGCCCATTCGATACCCCACCACCGCCGCCAATCTCCGCCGCCCGACACGCTCGACTGTTCGGTTTGAAGCCACCTTGATTGAAATAGGCAAGCGAAGGGATGGACTTGGGTTCTTTCATCAGTGAACTGAGGAACGCGGTAAGCGGCGCGCCGCGAACCGGCTTTGCCGGAATGACTGGCGCCAGCTTGCCTTCTTCGTCTTCCGGCAGGCCTATCCAGAACTCAGCGTCCGTCGGCTCTGCAATCATCTCTCGGAAGTACGCACCCAGCGACTGACCCGACACCCGACGCACCAATTCGCCCACGGTCCAGCCAAAATTGGCCATGTGATAACCATTGCGCGTTCCCGGCTCCCAGAATGGCTCCTCGCGTTCTAACCGCTCAACCATGGTTGCCCAGTTACAACAGTCACCATCCGCAAGCTTCTCCCTGAACGCCGGCACCCCTACGGAGTGATCCAACATCATTCGCACTGTTGCCGACTCTTTACCGTTGGTTGCAAACTCCGGCCAGTAGCGCTGCACGAGGGAGTCGAGGTCTAACTCGCCAGCCGCAACCAGCGTATGTGCCGCGAGCGCGACAGCGCCTTTAGTGCTCGAGAAAACGACACACATCGTGTCTTCGTTCCAGGGCGAGTTGTCTTTCGGGTTTGCCACCCCGCCCCACAGATCAACAACGGTTTCGCCATTCAGGGTCACGCACACGGACGCGCCTACCTCGCCAAACGCCACGAAGTTCTCGACAAACGCTTCGGCTAGCGCTTCAAACTGCGGGCTATAGCGGCCACGCAGCGTTCCGTCTTCGCTCCTATGATCAAGTTCAAGCATCAGTTAAGAACTTCCTTCTTGGCAGCCTTTACTCTAGCACTCGGCGTAGCCGGATCGCTCATCGAGGTATCACCCCAGGCAGTCTTGGCGTATTCAAAGTGGTGGCCAGCCAGTGCATCAGCACCAGCACCAGAAAATCGCCGTTCTGATGAAAATGGCGGCTAAGCGCCAGGCCCCCGAGCGCAGCAAGAACGCACCACTGCCAACGCCAGCGCAGTGTGAAGTAGTGCATTAACCCGAACGCAGAGTTGACCAATACAACAGCGCTCCACTTTGCGACGCCCTGTGCGGCAAGCAGTTCAGGGATAGCGAGGCGAAAAACCCACTCTTCCCAAATAGAGAGCAAGCCGAGATAACCGATCCAGGCGAGGGTTGCCGCATCCCATCGGCCAAGAGACCATCGGGAATGGGCGAATAAAACCGCCACCGCGACCGTGAATAGCAAAAGGTACTGATGGCTCACCCGAGGGAATATCTCGTTGGCCGAGAGCGAAACGCTCGTTTCTAAAACAGCAACGGCGCAACACAGCGCCAGCACGATCCCTGGCAAGCCATGCCTCACAAAGACCTGCCGAAAGCGAGTCAATCGCTGACCCGTGAAATCCGGATCGCGCTGCAGCCGGCGGCGGCTCACCGTCTTCTCAGGCGCATATCAAACGTGATGTTCAGCGCTTTGATTACCTATGCCGTAACCAGGCGGAAAATCGAGGCCCCAGCAGCTGCCTCCTCGGGAGCGGGAAACGAGGCGATGATTTCTGGATAGTCCGCTTCATACTTTTCAACATAGGCTCGCCAGATGGTGTCAAAGCCAGCCTGCACGCGCTCGGCTGACACCGGGTATGTCGCATCGCCAATTCGAACCTCAACCGGGCCGCCCTCCCCAAGCATCGTCACCCAGCCACTATCGTTGTTACCTACCACAAACAAGTCACCGTCCTGCTCCACCACCCAGATGATGACAACTCTGGGAACTGTGCCCGGCACTTTGAGCCGGATCTCATCCACTTCGGCAGTATCAGGCCATTGTGCTGGTGCCTCGCTCGCTTGCCCGCCAATGAAAAAGCCCGGAATCGGTCCGAGTGGCGCAACAAAGGCCAGTACGACAGCGACAATAACCAAGCCTGTTACGATGCCTTTCACGATTTTCATAGATCGCACTCCAAGTGATTCACAGTAGTCAGTAGTTCGACAGCCCAAACCATACCCTAGTGCAACCGTTCTTCGTCACGCTTACATGCGCTAGGATCAGAGCATCAGCTAGTAGAGCAGCACACAATGAGCACAACCAGTAACACTTTGTCTGCCGAAACCCTCGGCTTCGACCCCGAAGAGCTTTCGAAGCGCTATCGAGATGAGCGCGACCGACGGATTCGTCCGGACGCCGAAGAACAGTTTGTGCAGGTATCCAACGATTCGCCCTTCGCGAACAAATACCTGGAGGAAGATCCGTACAGCGAACCGCTCCAGCGAGAGCCGATAAACGACGAACGCGACGTGATTGTGATTGGCGGTGGCTGGGTCGGCATGATGACGGCAGCGAGGCTGACCGAGGCTGGCGTAAAGAATGTAAGAATCATCGAAAGTGGCGCCGACTTCGGCGGCACCTGGTACTGGAACCGCTACCCCGGAGCACAGTGTGACATCGAGTCCTACAGCTACCTTCCGCTGCTGGAAGAAACCGGCTACATACCAAAGCTGCGCTATTCCTACGCACCCGAGATCTTTGAGCACGCGCAACGAATTGGTGAGCACTTCGGCTTGTACGAGGACGCTGTCTTCCAGACCTGGGTAACCGGGCTACGCTGGGATGAAAGCGCATCGCGTTGGATCGTCTCGACAAACCATGGCGATGAGATGCGAGCCCACTATGTGTGTCTGGGTACTGGGCCGGCGAACCGACCGAGGCTGCCAGGAATACCGGGGGTGGACTCTTTCCAGGGCCACACCTTCCATACCAGTCGGTGGGACTACGAGTACACCGGGGGAAGCCACAACACAACGCTCGACAAACTCGCCGACAAGAGAGTCGCGATAATCGGCACCGGTGCTACCGCCGTTCAATGTGTACCAGCACTCGGAGAGAGCGCACAGCAGCTCTACGTGGTGCAACGTACCCCCTCCTCCGTCGATGCGCGTAACAACTCAGAAACCGATCCGCAGTGGGCAGAGAGTCTCGAGCCCGGTTGGCAGGCAGACCGACAGAAGCGATTTGGCGAAGCTTTTCTCGGCGGCCCGGTCCCTCCCGAATTTGAAGACGAAGGCTGGGTTCGAATGATCCGAAACCTGCATAGCCTTGCAAGCAAAGCGCGCGACCAAGCGGTCGATCAGGTAGGCAACCTCGCGCAGTTGGCGGACTTTGCAACCATGGAGCAAATCCGCACGATCGTCGATGAGAAGGTTAAAGATCCGGACGTTGCCAGCAAGTTGAAGGCTTACTACAACCAGTTCTGTAAGCGCCCTACTTTCAACGACGACTATCTGCCCACGTTTAACCGGCACAACGTGGAACTGATCGATGTGAGCGACTCTCAAGGCGTTGATCGCATCACCGAGAAAGGCTTTGTCGCTAACGGCAAAGAGTACGAAGTTGACTGCATCATCTACGCCAGCGGCTTTGAGATCACGAGCAGCTACGAGCGGCGCATCGGCATTCCCATCCACGGCATTAACGGCGAATCGATTTATGAGCATTGGCAGGATGGCATGCGTTCTATGCACGGCTTGATGGTCAACGGTTTCCCGAACCTGTTTTTGTGTGGAGGCCTGTTCGTCTTTCAGCTCGGGGCAAACTACTGCTACGGCGTCGACGTGCAAGCAGAGCACGTCGCGTACACCGTCAGCGAATTGGAGAAGCGCAAAGTAGCGGCCGCGAATGTATCGACAGAAGCGGAGCAACAGTGGATCGACGACCAGCTTGATGACAACGGCGCGCAAACACAGTTTGTTCTGGGTGGCTCGCCTGAAACCTGCACTCCCGGTTATTACAATCAGGAGGGTACAGCGACGCGCTATCGAAACGTCCGCTTGGAGTCGTACAGCAAAGGCATCGGCGCGTATCGGAAGGTCTTGCGTCACTGGAGAGAGTCGGATGCGCTGGAAGGCTTAACCTTAACCACCGAACGGGACGTCTAGCTTTTCTGGATAGCATCTCGCCGCTCGTGAGAACGCGATGGCACAGCCGCCTCGTTCAAGCCGATTGCGTAGGCCTTGCGCGCAACGTTCTCGCTGTTGCATTGACGCGCGCGCAGGCACCACACTGGCTTCATCTCCGTGACCCGTGAGAGTTCTATCAGCCAAGCCGCACCCTACCCGAATCGCAAGTACGCCTGGTTCGTCGTATTTGTCCTGATCATCTGCTCACTGATCGCGTTCATCGATCGACAGATTGTTGCCATTGTCGTCGAGCCAATGAAGGCAGACCTGGGCGTGGGTGATGTGGAGATTGGCTGGCTCTACGGTGTCTTCGCGCTTTTCTACGCGATAGCCGCCCTACCAATTGCCGCGCTCGCGGATACGAAGAGTCGAAAGCACATCATCGCAATCGGCATTTTTCTTTGGTCGTTGATGACCATCGCCTGCGGTCTGACGCGTAGCTACTGGGCTATCTTCCTTGCTCGGGTTGGTGTTGGCGTTGGCGAGGCCACTCTTACACCCTCCACCACATCGCTCATCGGTGATTACTTCCCTCGCGAGGACATCCCACTTGCGTTAAGCATTTTTCAGGTCGGCCCGATCATCGGTACTGGCATCGCCTTCGTGATCGGCGGCCTCGTGCTGCAACTGGTGCAAGGCGCGGAGCCGGTTGTCTGGCCGCTCGTTGGTGCCCTAGAACCCTGGCAACTCACGTTCATCTATGTCGGCTTTCCGGGCGTGCTGTTGGCGGGCTTCTTTCTTCTTATCAGAGAGCCGAATCGTCGGCCGGTCAATAAACCCTCGCAAGCCAGTGAGTGGCGGCAGCTGCTGGACTTCTATCGCCTGAATCGCGCGACAATCCTCTTTCACCACGTGGGCTTTGTCTGCCTCGTGTTGACCGGCTACGCATTCGTTTTCTGGAGCGTCACCTTCTTTATTCGAGTGCATGGCGTACCCGCTGCAGAAGCGTCTCAAACCTTTGGTTGGATCTTCATTGTCTTCGGGCCGCTCGGTCCTCTACTCGTTGCCTACCTGGCTCGAGTGCTCACGGCGCGAGGGCGCCACGATGCCAATATCACCGCCGGCATGATTGGCGGCATGCTCACGGTCCCGTTCGTACTGCTCATTCAGATCGCGCCATCACCCTTCTGGGCATTCGTTTGCTACGCACCCGCGCTGTTGGCGGTGAATGCTCCGTTCGGTATCGCAGCCGGAGCACTGCCGGTTATAACTCCACCTAACCTTCGCGCTCGGGTGGCATCGGTTTACATGTTGGCCGGGGCCATTGGCATGATGTTTGGTCCACCACTCGCCGGTGCGTTTAACGAGTACATCTTCCCGGGTGACGAGGGGGTTCGCTACTCGATGATCACCATGACCAGCTTCTTCGGCATTGTCGGGGTTACCTTGCTGTGGTTTGGTCGCAAGCACTACGCGCACTCGTTGGAGCGAATCATCAGCGAAGACTGACACATGGCTCAAAGCCGAAAGTGCGCTCGCTATCGCTACCTCCATTAGCAACAGCCCCGGCCAACAGGAGCAATCATGCAACCCATAACGCTATACACCGGACCAACACCGAACGGCCGCAAGGTATCCATCGCGCTCGAAGAGATGGAATTGCCGTATGAGGCTCGCTACGTCGACATCCTCGACGGGGACCAATTGAAGCCAGAGTTTCTTGCGCTGAACCCCAACAACAAATTCCCCGTCATCATCGATCCCGATGGCCCGGAGGGAAGGTCGTTCACCTTGTGGGAGTCCGGAGCGATTCTTTGGTATCTCGCTGAGAAAACCGGCAGGTTCCTGCCAACCAGCGGCGAGGCACGCCACCGTGTGAATCAGTGGCTGATGTTTCAGATGTCGGGTGTTGGACCCATGTTCGGCCAATTCGCCCACTTCAACTTCTACGCGAAAGAAAAGCACCCCTACTCTATCGAGCGCTACGGCAATGAGATTCAGCGGCAACTGCGGGTAATGGATGGCCACCTGGCTTCTTCAACCTGGTTTGCCGGCGACGACTACACCATCGCTGACATCAGCATCCTACCCTGGGTAGAAGGAGCTGCCGCCTCGGTCCCGGACCTTGCGGCTCTTCAGCGCTGGGTAAGCGCCATGACCGATCGGGATGCGGTTCAGCGGGGGTTGGATGTCGCCCGCGAGAAAGTGCGTGCAGAGATCGTTGAAGGAGGGCTGAAAGGACTAAACGATGAGCATCGCTCAGCGCTGTTTGGCGACGCTCAATATCGGCCACGCTAACGATCCAACGCCCACTTCAGTATTCAATTCAACACTCAATCCAATGCGATGTTGACAGCGTCTACATGTTTGCTGAGAATGGCCGCCTGATGTCGTCGGCTACATTTCATCCGCTCGGGAGATACGCATGCTGCTGATCCGATTCCTACTAACGCCAATCGCCTTCGCACTTGGCTTTCTAACACCGCTGATCGCCCAGTCGATGGCTGCGCTCGGCTGGGCGATAGACGGTGTACCGAACCTTGTTGTCGGGCTGGTGATAGCACTAACTCTGGGCATCACCGCCCAGATTCGAGGAGGCTGGCTATGGCACTCATCGAAAGCATGAGCAACATTGAGCAGATGAGCGATGCGGAACTCGATGTACTCGAACGACAGATTGCGGCGCCGTACATGCGCATGTTCCCACTCGTCGTTCTGATCTGGGGTTTCACTAACGCGATCGTCTGGCTCGCTCTATGGCCACTCGTGTTCATGGACATCCTGCCGCTGTGGGCAGCGTTCCCCATCGCTACTTTGAACGTCGCCCTCGCCTATCTGCCGTCACACGATGCGCAGCACAACATCGTAGCTCGCAAAGGCCATCCGCTCCGCTGGCTGAATGAGCTACTCGGCTACGTATCTCTCATTCCACTCGCACAACACTTCGAAGTGATGCGGCAGACACACCTCGAACATCACCGCCATGCCAACGATCCGCAGCTCGATCCGGACTATGACGTGCACGCCGACTCAGCGTGGGCATTCATGAAGCAGGCTATCGGTGCGCCGCTCGGGAACCGCTACCTTGAGACCCTTGAGAGAATCGGACGCACGGACCTAATCGTGCAGGCAGTTATCGTGAACGTCGCCTACGTCCTGATCCTGTTCAGCCTTGCTTGGACGGGGCATGCACTCGAAGCTGCGCTGCTGTGGTGGTTGCCAAAACACATAGCCCTTGTTTGGCTACGCTATTATCTTTCCTGGATGCCGCACCATCCCGGACACGAACAAGGCAGGCACCGGGACACACGCGCATTCAAATGCGCAATGGGAAATATCTGGTCTGGCGGCATGCAGTACCACATCGTCCATCACCTGTTTCCAACGATTCCGCTGACGCAGACGCCCGCGGCCTACCGAGCCCTGCGACCCGTGCTTGAACGCAAAGGTTGTGACCTGGGCGAGATGTAAGCCATGCCCAGCAACGCGGCGACAAAACCTGACGCCTACCATCACGGCTCACTTCGGCAAGCTCTGCTGAGCCGCGCGGCGGAAGTCATCGGTGAGTTCGGGATCGAATCTCTAACCCTGCGCGGTCTGGCACGGGACCTGGGCGTATCCCACGCAGCACCAAATCGCCACTTTCGCTCCCGGGAGGACCTGCTGACTGCACTAGCCACACTGGCGTGGACACAGGCAACCGATGCGACGCTTGCACGTGCACTCGCCGCCGAAGGCGATCCCTGGATTCAGCTGAACGCAATGGGCAGAGGTTACCTCAGCTGGGCGCTATCCAATCCGGCGTTATTCGCGGTGGTCACACACCCGGATATCAACCGATACGCTGACGAGGAGCTGCGCAACTCTATTGCCACCTTCCAAAAGACCATTGCGGATGCAGTTGATCAGACCCAGGCTGACGGCCGACACCCAGCGGTTGATCCGACGGTTTTGAAGCTTTACACCAACGCGGTGCCATTCGGCGCTGCCATGCTACTGACCGACCCTGTTCTGTCCGCCGACATGACGATTGCTGACCAGGAGCAATTTGTCGCCGACATTCTTGAGCTGGTTGTACCGATTAAAGACAGGAACGCGTAGTTCGCCCCACGCACGCTGGGAGGTGCTTCGAGCGGTTTGCCTGTTGGCTGCTCACTCTTCGTGTAACCCAACGAGCTAACGCCATCAATCTCTTGCGCCGCAGGCAACTGCATACCGGCAGCGTCGATGCCGATGTCGCCTGCGCCGCCTTCAGCAACCCCGTCTACAGATTGATCGCTTTGTCGAATGCAGGGCGCGCTGCCACGCGCGCGACATAGCCCGCGAGATTGCTCATCTCATCGGTGACGCAGCCCATACGATTGGCCATGAAGCAGGCATGTCCGAGCATGATGTCAGCCGCTGAAAAGTCACCAATGAGATAGTCCTTCCCCGCAAGCGCCTCATCGACCGGCGCCAATGCCTTGGTGAGCAGGCGCTTTGCCTGACCCAGGGCCGTCTCATCCCTGCGCTCCGGTGGCAGCAATATAGTCTGCACAACAATCGTGTTGATCGGTGGCATCACCATGCCTTCGCAATAGTGAAACCACTGCAGGTAAGCCGGGTACTCTGGCGCGTCTACCGCGGGTTTCAAACCGCCATTCTTGTGCCTTTCGAGCACGTATTCGACGATCGCACCGGATTCAAAGATGCTGATGTCACCATCGTCGAGAACCGGCACGCGTCCTAGTGGGTGACGAGCGCGATGCTCATCGGACTTCAAATCCTTCGGGTGGAATTCCATGTGATTGAGCTCATAGGGCAGTCCGAGCTCCTCGAGCAACCAGACGATACGACCGGCTCGAGAGTTGGAAGCAAAGTGAAGTGTCAACATCGACCTATATCCTTCAAATGTGTAGTGAGTTACGCGGCGAAGCCAGCAAGACGCTCTGAGATGATCTGATCCGCTTCAGCCATGATGCGATTGATCAGTTCTGCGACTGTAGGCACATCGTAGATCAAGCCCGCTACCATGCCGCAGGACCAGGCGCCCGCATCCATATCGCCGTCCTGCATCACCTTCGGATACACCCCGGCCACCTCACCAATGATGTCCTCAAACTTGAGGTCAGCACCCAGTTCACGCTCTTTTTCGAGTAGACGGCCGACCGCCGGATTGTTGAGCACTCGCTCGGTGTTTCGCAGCGGACGCATCACCAAACGCGTATCCAACTCGCTCGCTGCGACCAGCGCTTGTTTAACGTTGTCATGCACCGGCGCTTCTTTCGTGGCGATGAAGCGTGTGCCCATATTGATGCCATCGGCGCCCATTGCGAGCGACGCTACCAGCGAGCGTGCGTCCGCTTGTCCGCCCGATGCGACAAACGGAATATCCAGGGCATCTGCTGCGCGCGGCAGCAGCACGAAGTTCGTGACGTCGTCTTCGCCCGGGTGTCCTCCACACTCAAAGCCGTCAACCGATACGGCGTCACAGCCAATATCCTGTGCTTTCATCGAGTGCCGGACAGAGGTGCACTTGTGAATGACCTTGATGTCGGCTTCTTTGAGCTGCGGCAGCCATTTCGCCGGGTTGTTACCCGCGGTTTCGACCACTTTGACACCGCTGTCCACGATGGCCTGCACAAGCCCTGGGTAGTCCGGCGGCGTTACCGATGGCAGGAATGTCAGGTTCACCCCAAACGGCTTGTCCGTCATCGCCTGGCAGCGCGCAATTTCGGCTGACAGCTTTTCAGGCGTGCCCTGGGTGAGGCCGGTAATGATGCCGAGGCCGCCAGCGTTCGAGACAGCCGCCGCCATCTCAGCCAGGCCTACAAAGTGCATCCCGCCCTGGATAATTGGATGCTCGATTCCCAGGAGTTCAGTGATTCTGGTTTTCATTAGATTCTGGTGCCTCAACGTCGATGTAGTAAAACTTGAATTACCCTATGTTAAGTCGATTGTCCTGCCTAGCGACAACTCGGCGCGGCTGATCGCGCCAGGCTCTCACGCACGCGATGCTCGCTCCGCTCGCAACTCATCGAGCCGAAGCACGGTCTCTTCATGGGTTTCACGGGTCATCTTGCACTTGAGATTGAAAATCACGTTAAACACGGCGAAGGCGGCAACAATCGGGCCGTAAAACAAACCCAGCCACATGAGCGTCTCTGGCGGAATATCAGACGCGCTTTGAATGTGCGCACCTCGAGGCCAATTGATCAGGTCGAGCCCGATACCGGCCAGTAGAGAGCCAGCGCCACTGGTTGCCTTGGTAGCAAAAGAGGCTGCTGCAAAGAAGATACCTTCCTGGCGCTTTCCGGTTGTCACCTCGTGTGCGTCCGCGATGTCCGCCAGCATCGAGTTGAAGCTAACCAGGGAGTTTCCAGAGAACACGCCCTGAATGAACTTGACCGCAACCAGCGTTGGCACAAGAAGATCGCTGCCGTTTTCAGGGAACCAGTCCAGCATTCGAAGCACAATCGGTATGACTTGCAGAACAGACCAACCCAGAGCGCCAATGATCACCCCGGTGCGTTTATTGATGTAACGGTGAGTGAACGGCGAGACAATCGAACCGACGATGATGCCTACGGGATAGACAAGCAGCACAAACAGCTTGCCTTGGGAATCCAGCTCCCAGAAGTATTCGAAGATGTAGAGGTTCAGCGCGCCATCCACGCCGACCATGACGAATATCACCATCGCTCCGGCAAACAACCACGCGAAATACGGATTCCTTATCGCCAGCCACGTATCCGTGAGCATGCGCGACACGACCCCTAGCATCGACAGTTTGACATGCTCGCCGGTTGCCTGCGGTAAATGCGGAATACGGTGTTGAGTGCCCTTAGCAGACCAGAATATCGACACCACCATCAGAACCGATAGCGACAGCGCAAATGGCTCGTAGGCAGCAACGTTGAACTGGCCATTGGGGAACTCGGACGTATCGCGAAAAAACCAGGCGAAGCCGAGGCCGTAACAGAGAAAGAAGCCCACAAAGCTCATGACGTACCGGAACGACACAATTTGCGAGCGCTCCTGGTAGTCCTCCGACAGCTCAGCCCCGAGCGCGATATGCGGTACGTGGTAGAGCGTCATGGAACCGCGTGTCGCGATGATGGTGACGGTCAACCACAGGAACAGCGCAAACTCAGACAAGCCCTCTGGCGGCGAAAACAACAGGTAGAAGCTGATCGCGAGCGGTATGGCCGATGCGTACATGAAAGGGTGGCGTCGACCAAGGCGGCCGCGCCAGTTGTCCGATATCGAGCCAGCCAACGGGTCGGTCACCGCATCGAAAACGAGCGCAACGGCAACCGCTAACCCAGCAAGCGTCCCTGGCAGCCCCAGCACCTGGTTGTAATAGAACAGCACGAAGGTGCCGAGCGCTGCGTTTTTGAGGCCTTCCGCGAGCTGGCCGAAGCCGTAGGCGAATTTGGTATTGAATGTCAGTGATGGGGACATAGAGGCTCACTAGGATTTGCATCGAAGAGCTTACACGCGAACTGCTCGCGAGCTATCGTAGAAATCGATCTACTCAAATAATCGCGCCTAGGGATCAGCCACAAACTCACCGATTACGCCGCTGGCTTCGGCCAGGTGCTCCTTGCCACCTTTCCCTGAGTAGTAGTGAGTTGCGCCTTGGACCACGTGCAGTCGTTTCCGATCGTGAGTGACCGCCTCGAACAAACGATTTGTATGACTGGGCGTGCACGCATCATCCGCAGAGTTGCCAACAACAAGCACCGGCACGCTGATTTTGCTGCCCGAGGCTATGGCATCACAGCGTGCGTCGTCATAGCTCCATTGGCTCAGCCAGCTTCGAAGCGTGCAAAACCGTGCGAGCCCAACGGGGCCATCGTTAACGATTTTCGGATCGCCTAGATAACAAACACCCGGTTCACGGTCGCTGGGTTCGATGCTTGGATCGAGCCACCTGGGATCCGCCATGGTGCCGTGTACCGTGAAGGCAAATTCGCTGAAGGGGCTGTCGGATGCTCGAATATCAGCGAGCTTCTCTTTGACCCAGGCAGTGATTCGACGATTGCGTGCGATCTGCGCCTGGGAGAACGTGGCTAGAAAATCCTTCGAGTACGGTGGCTGATTCGGGTTACTCGCATCGTATAGATTCAGATCGCGGTCACGTTGCTCCGGGCGCGCCTCATCTGTGATCGACGGGTCAATCCACTCAGTAAAAATTCGGTGCCGGCTGACGTGCGCCGCGAGCATCATAATCGAGTTTGCCGGCGGCAAACGCTCCGGTGCTACCGTGTAGGCATCTCCAGCAGCCGTATCAGAGATGCCCTGCCCCGCTTCTGCCAGTGCTTGATACCACATCATGAGTGAGCCACCACCGGACCAACCCGCAAGGACGATATTCGAGTAACCCAGGCGATCGCGGGCGTCACATATCGCTTCACCGAGATCGCATGCCACTTTCTCCATGATCAGTGCGTAGTCTGCACCCCGATATCTGGAGTTAGCCCAGAGCACATGGTGCCCTTGCTTCGCGAGTTCTCTCACCATCGGCAGATACATACCCCCACCCACGGGATGCATAAACACGATGAGCGTATCGGAGGGCTGGTTGACCGGACGAAGGAGATGACAGTCCAGTCCTACCACCGCGCCGCCACCGCCATACACATCGCTATACGTGGCGTTCTCCCGAAAACCCACCGCGTAAGCGATACGTTCGCAACCTTTCGGAGTTCCTGGGTTGATGGATGTCGACATGCGCTCTCCGTTAACGTCGGGGACAGGACCAAGTGCCAGGTCCAATCGTACTTCAATCAGTTGTGTCGCCGGCTGACGTCTTGGAACGAAATCGTTTGGACCTGGCACTTGGTCCTGTCCCCAATGTTCGGTCCTGTCCCCAGACTGGCCCCTGGTCTTGTCCCCTGGCGCTGGTGGACAGCCTACCCTCTTCAACTGTCGAACCGAAGATAGATGCGGCTTACAGTCGCACAGACACGCTCGGTGAAACCCCTTATAGAACTGCACGCCCCTCCTTCTATTCTCTGGCTTTTCACCTAGGGGACGGGACCAAGTGCCAGGTCCAATCGATCTTGATTCTCGGACGCAGACCAGTGCCAGAACGAATGGGGCCCGGCACTTGGCCCCGTCCCCGCACTCAGATGAGGAACACTTCCGAGAAGAAGTGCGGGCGTTCCTGGCCGAAAACCTCGACGACGAGTTGCGCCGTGCCGCTCGACTCACAACGGGTGTGCACTCTCACATCGACGCCTCACAACGCTGGTACAAGATTCTGGCGGACAAAGGCTGGATCGCCCCGACGTGGCCCAAAGAATTCGGAGGTACCGGCTGGAGCGCTTCGCAGTGCCACCTGTTCAACCTGGAATGCACCCGAGCCGGCGCACCACTCCTTTGCCAGATTGGTATCCGTCACCTAGGTCCGGTGCTGATGGCGCACGGCACACAGGCTCAGAAAGATTGCTACCTACCCGCCATTCTTTCCGGCGAACACATCTGGTGCCAGGGTTACTCCGAACCCCCTGCCGGCTCCGATCTCGCAGCCCTGAAGCTCAAGGCCGAACGAGGCGGTGACGAGTATGTATTGAATGGCACGAAGCTATGGACGACCGGCGCGCACTTCAGCACGCACATGTTTTGTCTCGCTCGCTCCGCAACCGGCGCCCGCAAACAGGAAGGCATCACCTATCTACTCATCGACATGACAACACCTGGAATCACCATAGAGCCGATCATCAGCATCTCCGGTGAGCACGAGCTGAATCAGGTCTTCTTCGACAACGTCCGCGTTCCCGTTGCTAACCGAGTTGGGCCTGAGGGTGAGGGTTGGCGTGTGGCTAAAGATCAGATGCAGTTTGCCCGCTCGAACAACATCAACACCGCCTGGGTTCGCGAGACGCTAACCCGGCTCAGTAGATTCTGTGCCACCGAGAGCACCGGCTACGGCGACATACTCGCTGATGATCCAGCTTTTGCTCGCCGACTGGCGCAAGCGGACATCCTGCTGCAGAGCATTGAAATGATGGAGCTGCGAGTGCTCGCAGCCAATGAGGCAGGACACAATCCGGGCGCACTCTCTTCCATGCTCAAAACGCGAGGATCCGAAGTGAAACAGCGCGTGTCGGAACTCGCAGCAGACGCGGTTGCGTACTATGGGCTGCCCCTTCAGCACACTGCACTGAACCCTTTCGCGCCGTGCTCAATCATCGGCTCCGAGGTCGCGGCAACTGCGCTACCCACGTACTTGAACGAGCGAGCGGCCACGATCTACTCCGGTGCGAGTGAGATCCAGCGCGACGTGCTGGCGAAACGAGTGCTTGGGCTGTAACGAGAGGATGGGGACAGGTCCAGGGACAGGTCCAGGTGCCAGGTCCAGGTGCCAGGTCCAGGTGCCAGGTCCAGGTGCCAGGTCCAAGGGACAGGTCCAGGTGCCAGGTCCAAGGGACAGGTCCACGTGCCAGGCCCGATTAGTTCTCTTGCATACTTGATACCAGGTCCAGGTGCCAGGTCCAGGGGACAGGTCCAAGGGACAGGTCCAATTAGTTTTCTTGCGTACTTGATCCTAGAGTCGATTTCGATTGGTCCTGCCCTCAAGCAAAGTTCCATGACTCAAACTGAGTGACGGCTGCGCAAGGCGCGGATAGCCTTGTCCACTCACTTCCAAAATCGAAAGGAGTTGGTCATGCGTAAATGGATCGTGGAGTCCTTTGGCGACCCGACGAAAAACTGGCGGCTCGAATCCAATGCGCATGATATCGAAGCAGGGCCTGGCCAGGTGCTGGTAGCCGTAGAAGCCGCAGGCTTGGGTTTGCCGGACGTACTCATGGCACACGACAACTACCCACTCACCCCACCGCTGCCGTTTACTCCTTCCCAGGAAGCCGCCGGTGAGATCGTCGCCGTTGGTGAAGGCGTCGACTCGGGTCTAATAGGTACCCGGGTGCTCGGCTCAACCGAGTTTCAGGCTCAGAAAGGTGGCTTGGCTGATCTCTCCGCTATGCGAGCCAATGCGGTATTTCCGATTCCTGAAGGGATGAGCGGTGTTGAGGCCGCTGGCTTCTACATCCCATATCAAACAGCGTGGGTGGGGCTCGTCCGACGTGCAGCAATCACGAGCGAGGACACCGTTTTGGTACTCGGCGCATCTGGCAGCTCGGGTGCCGCAGCCGTACAGCTGGCAAAAGCGAAAGGTGCAAAGGTAATCGCCGTTGCGGGCGGACCGCAAAAAGCAGCGTTCTGTAAGCGCATCGGAGCTGACGCAGTTATCGACCGAAAAACTCAAGACATCACGGCAGCAACGCGCGAACTCACAGATGGCCGCGGCGCGACGGTGGTGTTCGATCCGGTTGGGGGCAAGCCAGCGCGAGCGGCATTCAAAGCGACGGCGTTCGAGGGGCGCTTCGTGGTAATCGGCTACGCGAGCGGCGAATGGGCACGCATCTCGCTACCCGAAACCCTGATGACTAACATCTCGCTAGTAGGCGCTATGCCCGTTGGCTTCACCCGCGATCAGTTCCGAGCCGCCCACGACGATTTGATAGGCCATTGGAGCCAGGGACAACTCGATTTGAGCAATACCCAGGTGTTTGAGTTCAACGATGCGCGCGCGGCGATTGAGTGCATCGCGACCGGCGGTGTCGAGGGTAAAGTGGTGGTGCGGGTTCGTTGACTAGTGCTGGGGACAGGACCAAGTGCCAGGTCCAATCTGACTGGCGCTGCTCTGCCCCCTAGAACAAAAATCGATTGGGCCTGGCACTTGGTCCTGTCCCCTGGTTGATAGGCTTTGCGAGATCGCTTGTCGCGTAGCGGCGAGCATCCGGCAGGGTATGGGTGTCAGCCCATGCGCGAGAGGAGCCGAAGGCGACGCGGCGACACATTACTTCGTCATTGCGAGGAGCCGCAGGCGACGCGGCAATCTCAGGACCCTTGGGAGATTGCTTCACTGCGTTCGCAATGACAACTGTGAAAATGCCATACGAGACGATGCGCTCTCGGCAGCTCGCAAGCGAGCGCCTGCCGCTTCTCGGATGGGGAGGTATTATTCGATTTTTTCTCAGCTTGCGTAGCAAGCAGAGAAAAAATCGAATCTGGTCGGGACGGCAGGATTTGAACCTGCGACCACCACACCCCCAGTGTGGTGCGCTACCAGGCTGCGCTACGCCCCGAGGTGCGCAATCATACCGGACGTCCTGAAAACCGCCTACAACTAAGCACTAAATCCATGCCGAACGATGCAAACTCAACCGACGCCGCACAACCAGACTACGACGACCTGCCGTGGGCGCCTGCAGCCGGGCGAAACGCGGCTCCGATCTCAGCGGTGCTCAAACAATGGCTTCCGAGAACCGGACGCGTGCTGGAGCTGGCGAGCGGCACGGGGCAACACGTTTGCCGTTTTGCACGCGAGCATCCAGGCCTGCACTGGCAACCAACGGATCCGGCCGTGGAGCAATGCGCCAGTATCAATAATCGAATTCAGCGCGCGGAGCTCTCAAACGTCGGTGAAGCACTCGCTATGCCCGCAGAGGCGGAATGGCCGAACGGGACATGGGACGTCGTACTGGCGATCAACCTGGTTCACATTGCCGCCTGGACAGTTACCGAGACAATTCTGCAGTCAGCCGGAGCATTGCTCGCAACGAGTGGCATGGCGCTGTTCTATGGCCCGTACCATCGCAATGGCAAAGCGACCTCGCCTGGCAATGCATCGTTCGATGCGAGCTTGCGCGCGCAGAGTCCGGTGAGCGGAATACGTGCTCTGGAATCGCTAATAGCTGAGGGTGAGAAGTACGGCCTAATCGCCGAGGACGTTCTTGATATGCCAGCGAACAATCTGTTTATTCGCCTTAAAAAGAGAAGCTAATCGATTGATTTAGCTTAGTTAATTAGGCCTTCAAAACTCGAAGAACATCTTCCAGTTCAGAGATCATCTGCTTAACCAGTAGCTTGTACTGGGTGACGTCTTCCTTGGCATCATCGCTGGTGAGCCGCTGACGGGCACCACCGATCGTAAAGCCGTGCTCATAGAGCAAGCCTCGAATCTGGCGAATGAGGATAACGTCCTGGCGCTGATAGTAGCGGCGATTACCGCGACGCTTAACGGGTTTCAGCTGCGGGAACTCCTGTTCCCAATAGCGAAGCACGTGCGGCTTCACCTCACACAGCGTACTGACCTCTCCGATGGTGAAATAGCGTTTGCCCGGTATGGGCGGCAGCTCATCGTTCTGACTCGGTTCCAGCATATGCCTCGACTCGTGCTTTGAGCTTCTGGCCGGGTCGGAAAGTGACCACGCGTCGTGCGGTGATCGGAATTTCCTCTCCAGTTTTTGGGTTTCGGCCAGGACGTTCGCTCTTGTCACGCAGATCGAAATTGCCAAAGCCCGAAAGCTTGACCTGTTCGTTGCGCTCCAAGGCACCGCGAATCTCCTCAAAGAAGAGCTCCACTATTTCCTTGGCTTCACGCTTGTTCAAACCGAGGACGTCGAACAAATGTTCTGCCATCGCCGCTTTGGTCAGCGCGCCCATGCTCACTCCCTGTTTTTATTATCGAAGCGGACTACCGACAGCCACAACACACGACCCCGGCGTCTTGCCGGGCCGACTCACATACGACACCACGTGTGCCTGTGAGATGGTTATCGCTGACGTGCCCCAACGCCTGTAATCAGCGCTTGAAGGGCCGCTTCGCTCAAGTGTCCTATATCCCCGTCGGTAAGCGTCGCTGATGCGTCCTGGAACGTCAAGCCTATCGTGAGGCTTTTATCATTAGAATCAATGCCTTCGCCCTCGTATACATCAAAGAGGTTGAAGTCAACCAGACGTTCTCCGCAAGCAACTCTCACGCAGAGCTCAATGTCCGCCGCGAGCACGCTTTTGTCAACCAGGACGGCGAAATCTCTACGCACGCTTGGGAAGCGCGACACGCCTTTATGCACCGGCTGAACCAGGGTGAGAAGCGCGTTCGCGTCGAGTTCGAACACATACACCCCCGCCACCTCAAGACGCGCTTCGACCTCAGGATGCAGACGGCCGAGACGCCCTATCCGCTCGCCCGAAATATGCAACGAAGCTGCCTGACCAGCGTGCAAAACGGGATCATCCGTCAGCGCCGAGAACGAAAATTCCGCACCGATAGCGCCGCACAACTGCTCAACCACGCCCTTGATGTCGAAGAAGTCGACACCCGCATCTGAATCGTGCCAGCTGCTGGGCTCCCGCAAGCCCCACAGCAAGCCGCCGATTCGATCTAGCTGATCAAGGTCACCCTCCGATGTGATGAAACAACGCCCCAACTCAAACAGCGCGACGCGGCTTTGCTGTCGCTTCGTATTCGCGATGGCGGCTGAAACGAGGCCGGGCAGTAGCGTCATCCGCATTGCGGATTGCTCGACCGACATCGGGTTCTCAAGCGTCATCGGTTGTGTGCCAGGCGCGAGAAGATCGTGCAATCCCGGATCCACGAAGCTGTAGGTAACGGCCTCCTGCAGACCAAGGTCCACGAGCTGCTGCTTCAACTCACGCTCACCGCGCTGCGCTCTCGGAACGGAGCGAAGCGGCAATCCAGATTCCGGCAATGCTTCTTCGATTCGGTTGTATCCGTAGATTCGGCAAACCTCTTCGACCAGATCAATCTCCAGTTCGATATCAAACCGATGGCTCGGCACTTGTATGCGCCAAACTACGTCGGTATCACCCGGGCTTCTCTCCGACACGGGCAAATCAAGCCGCGCTAATTGACGGTCAATCTCACTGGCAGGCAACGCAACCCCCAGCAGCTCATCGAGGCGCGACTGACGCAACATCACTTCGCGCGCGCCCGGAAGATGCTCTTTGCTGACGGTCTCAATCACTGGACCAGCTTCGCCACCAACCGCGTCGATCAGAAGCGCGGTCGCACGCTCGATCGCCTGGAAGCCAAGTTCGAAATCGACACCACGCTCATAGCGATGACCAGCGTCGGTATTCAGCGCGTAGCGCCGAGGCGTTCCGGCAATGGCGATGGGCGCGAAGTACGCAACTTCCAGGAAGACATCTTTTGTCGCGTCGTTGATCCCGCTGTGCTCGCCGCCCATCACACCGGCGAGCGCTACAGGTCCACGGCCATCGGTAATCAGCAGAACGGAGTCGTCCACTTCAATCTCGCGACCATCGAGCAAAGTCAGCTTTTCAGCTGGTTTTCCCCAACGCACGACAATCTCATCGTTCAGCAAACCCAGATCAAAAGCATGCATCGGTTGGCCGAGTTCGAGTAGCACGTAGTTTGTGATATCGACGACCGCATCAATGCTGCGTATGCCACAACGGCGAAGTTTTTCTACGAGCCACGCCGGGCTCGGCTTGCTGACATCAACCCCACGAATCACGCGCCCCAGATATCTCGGACATCCATCTGGAGCTTCCAGGCGAACCGGAAAGGTAGCGTCAACTGTTGCAGCCACTGAATCGATTTTTGGAATCGTTACCGGCGCGTCTGTTAGAACACCAACTTCACGTGCAACACCCCGCAAACTCAAACAATCGCCACGGTTCGGCGTCAGATCGAGCTCTATCGTCAGGTCATCGAGATGCAAAGCTTCTCTTACGTTCTGGCCAGCGGGCAGAGCAGGATCCAACTCCGCGATTCCATCATGATCATCACCAATGCCGAGCTCCTTGTAGGAACACAGCATCCCGAAGCTCTCCTGCCCTCGCAGTTTCGCTTTCTTAATCTTGAAGTCGCCACCCAGAACGGCGCCGATTTTCGCGAAAGCAACGGTAAGCCCCGCGCGGACATTGGGCGCGCCACAGATCACCTGCAGCGTTTCGCTACCATCTGATACTTCGCATACGGAGAGCTTGTCCGCATCCGGATGCTTGCTGACCGATTCGACTTTGCCGACAACAACTCCAGAAAAGTCATCCGCCACAAGCTCGTAACCATCTACTTCCAGGCCCGCCATTGTGAGATCGGCCATCAGCTGCTCAGACGACAAATCGGGGTTCACCCACTCGCGCAGCCACTGTTCAGAGAATTTCATAGCATCATTTCCGGCAGTCGTTCCATTAGGTCAGATACGAAAAGCATCAGGCGCGAAACTGCGCGAGAAATCGAACGTCGTTTTCAAACATGATTCGCAGATCGTCGATCGCGTAATAGAGCATCGCCAAGCGATCGCCACCAAAGCCGAAGGCAAACCCGGAGAACTCTTCGGGGTTGATATTCGACATCGTCAGAACGTTGGGATGAACCATTCCGCAGCCCATTACCTCCAGCCAACCCGTGTGACTACAGACGCGGCAGCCAGAGCCTTCACAGTGCACGCACTGCACGTCAACTTCCGCCGATGGCTCTGTGAACGGAAAGTAGGACGGACGAAACCTTACATCGAGATCCTGCTCGAAGAAGCGCCGCAGGAAGTCGATGACCGTTCCCTTGAGATGCGCAAAGCTGATTCCTCGATCAATCACCAGCCCTTCAACCTGATGAAACATGGGGCTGTGCGTGAGGTCAGAGTCGCGGCGATACACGCGGCCCGGACAAATCACACGGATCGGCGGCTCAGTTTCTTCCATTACCCGAACTTGAACCGGGGACGTATGCGTTCGCAGCAACGAGCCATCGCCGAAATAGAACGTATCGTGCATCGCGCGCGCCGGATGATGCGCCGGAATATTGAGCGCTTCGAAGTTGTGGTAGTCATCTTCGATTTCTGGCCCGTTAGCGACGCTGTAACCGGCTCCAACGAAGATGTCCTCGATGCGCCCTAACGTCTGGGTGACGGGATGCAAAGATCCTCTGGCTCCGTGCCTCCCAGGCAAGGTCACATCGACTGTTTCATTGGCAAGCTGGTCAGCGAGTTGACCGGCTTCCAGAGCGCGCTTGCGTTCATCGATTGCCGCTTGAACCGATTTCTTGGCGTCGTTGATTGCAGCACCGGCTGCCGGCCTTTCATCGGCCGGCAATTTACCCAAACTCTTCAGCTGGGCGGTCAGCGAGCCCTTCTTGCCAAGGTATGCAACGCGCAGATCATCGAGCGCGCGCGCATCAGTGGCCGCGGCGATCGCATCCTCAGCTTCACGTATGAGAGCCTCTAGTTCCATAGCGATGTCCTAACAAAGTATTTTGGCAGTCAGAGCAACCAGATTCCGGCAAAAAAAAGGGAAGCCTTACGCTTCCCTTTAAACACTTCGGTGTTACCCGAGCACGAGACAACGCTGGCTTACGCAAGCGGGCTGCCGAAGTGGATTTTCATCGTGAGCCGTGAGGCTCAGGCTGCTAGCGCAGTCTTCGCCTTTTCTACCAGCGCCGCAAAGGTGCTGGATTCGTGCATTGCGATGTCAGCAAGCACTTTGCGATCGATCTCAATCTCCGCCTTCTTCAGCCCGTTGATAAAGCGGCTGTAAGACAGGCCGTGCTCATTGGCTGCGGCGTTGATACGAACGATCCAGAGACGGCGGAACTGGCGCTTCTTCTGACGACGGTCACGATAGGCGTATTGACCCGCCTTGATGACCGCCTGCTTGGCTGTTCGGAAGTTGCGACTCCGGGCACCGTAGTAACCCTTGGCCGCCTTGAGTACCTTTTTGCGACGAGCGCGTGAGGCAACAGCATTTGTTGATCTTGGCATGTCCTACTCCCCTACCGAGCTTTCTTGGGCAGCATGCGGTTCAACGCAGCTACATCGGCATGGGCGACATCCGCCATATCACGCAGTCGGCGCTTACGCCCCTGCGCTTTCTTGGTAAGGATGTGGTTACGGTTGGCTTGGCGATGTTTGTAGCCAGCCTTGGTACGACGAAACCGCTTGGCGGCCCCGCTGTGGGTCTTCATCTTCGGCATCAGTTTTCTCACATTCCGCATTCAGGCGGCTTGTGCGAGTTACGGAGACAATCCGTTCTTCGCGCCGCGTTAATTTTCGTTCGGCCGAGGCTGCGGACGCCTGACCTGAACTCTACTCACCTAACTGCCCCCTGGGGTGACATTGAAGGTGAGTGCTTAAGACCGATGGACGTCAAAACTCCACGCCATCGGTTCTTGTACTGTCTATATTTTGCGCGCTCTACATTGCGCGCTCTACATTGCGCGCTCTGTATCGCGCGGCAATAACTCCCAGAGGGAATCAGCCTTTCTTTTTCTTCGTCGGCGTCAGCACCATGATCACCTGTCGCCCTTCGAACTTGGGCTCCATTTCTACGGTGCCGTACTCCGCCAGATCCGCCTCGATGCGACGCATCAGACGCATACCGATTTCCGGGTGCACCATCTCTCGGCCGCGGAATCGGAGCGAAACCTTTGCTTTGTCACCTTCCTCCAGAAATCGAGTCAGGTTACGAAGCTTCACGTTGTAGTCGCCATCTTCAGTGCCAGGCCGGAACTTGATCTCCTTGACCTGAATCTGCTTCTGCTTCTTGCGTTGAGCGGCTTTTGTCTTCTTCAGCTCAAAGACGTGTTTACCGTAGTCCATGATCTTAACGACCGGAGGACTCGCATCAGCGGCAATCAGCACTAGATCCAATGACACGCGTTTCGCGGAAGCCAGAGCCTCTTCTCGATCCACAACGCCAACCTGATTGCCTTTTTCGTCAATCAGACGCACGGATGGCGCCGAAATATCTTCGTTTAATATGCTCTTGTCTGCGCGCTTGGCACCTGCTTTCTTGATCGGCGTATCTCCATAATGAGTTGCAATCGACGGCTGGCACCCGAATACACGAGAAAATCCAACCAACCGAGCAGCAACGAACCGCGCCCACCCCTCTCCAGCGGCGTTCGCGGACCAGCAGCTAATCGCAGAGATCCGCGAAAAAGCTCTTCCAAACCAATAGGTTAGGCTAAAACAGTATAAGAGGATGACACTCCAAAAGAGAAACCACCCGCTCAGAAGCGCGCATTCTATAGCCGCCCGATACCCGACACAACTGATTTAGCAGGTGGCAACACCCGGCCAGCCCCCGTGGGACGGGGCTTACAGCGACTCGTGTCACCCAGCGCGCCAGTGGGCAAGCACACCAAGACACTCTATCCTCGGATGCATGACTTACTGGAAAAACTGGTCCGGGCGGCACCGCTGGGAGCCCCGGCAGATGCACTTCGCGTACAGCGAGCACGACATACAGGCGCGTGTTGCCGCAGCAACCGAAAATGCGGAGACACTCCGCGTGACGGGCGCAGGTCACTCGCACTCGCACTTGATCCCCGGTGCTGACCTTTTGCTCGATATTGGCGCCTTGAGCGGGGTGGTCAGCGTTGACGCTGCCGCCAAGCGAGCCTGGGTCTGGGGCGGGACGCCGATTCACGTCCTTGGTCCCGCGTTACACAGGCATGGTTTGGCGTTAGCTAACCAAGGCGACATCGATCGACAAAGCATCGCTGGCGCGGTGGCGACCGGCACGCATGGTACTGGGGTGGGACTGCGCAACCTCAGCGCCGGAGTAGCCGGTCTGCGGCTGGTGTGCGCAAACGGAGACATCTGTGTCGCAAGTGAGCGACAAAATGACGACGTTTGGCGCGCCGCGCGACTCGGACTGGGAGCGTTCGGCGTCGTCAGCCAGGTAGAGTTACAACTTAAGCCATCCTATCGATTGCGTGAGAAAGCCACCCTGGTCGATCACGACGAGGTCATTGCAGATCTCATGCAGCGCACAACCGAGCACCGACACCTGGAATTTTTCTGGTATCCGAAAACCGACCAGGCGATGCTCAAAATCATCGACGAAACCGAAGAGCCAGCGCAGTACCCGATTGCCGACGAGGGCAATAGAGTGGGCTACAGCTTTGAGGTGCTGCCTAATCATCGGCCACACAAACACACAGAAATGGAATACAGCGTGCCCGCCGACGCTGCCTTGGAGTGCTTCGCCGAAATTCGCGATCTGCTGAGAACCTCCTTCACGGACGTAGCCTGGCCGGTCGAGTTTCGTACGCTTGCCGCAGACGACGTATGGCTATCCACCGCGTTTGAGCGGGACACCGTGACCATATCCGTTCACCAGGACATTAAAGAGCCCGATGAGCCCTACTATCGCGCATGCGAGGCCGTATTCGAACGCTATGGCGGCAGGCCACACTGGGGCAAGGTGCACTACCTGGCGGGCGACAAGCTCCGTCAAATTCATCCTCGATGGGACGACTGGTGGCAGGCAAGAGACCGTTTGGACCCGACAGGCACATTCCTTAATCCCTGGCTCACCGGCGTGCGAACCTGACCGTAACCCGAAATACGAACTCGATCACCGACAGCCACATCAGGAGAAAATCATGAGCGATGCGCACGCCCAACTGGCGCAACAGATAGCAGACCTACGCGCCGAAGGTGATGACGTATACGAGTTACTGACGTCGTTGGAGTCAGCCGATTTCGATGCCGTAACGAGCTTCAAGAACTGGACGGTGCGTGATGTGGTCGCGCACCTTCATCTGTCCGATGTCCTGGCATTGAAATCTGTAACCGATGTTTCAGCATTTCATCAGCTCTCGAAAGATATGGCTGGCGCCGGTATGGACATGAGGGGCTTCGCCGAAGACTGGCTCAGCGATTTGGACGCACCTGGCCTCTTGCAGCAGTGGCGTGATGTCTTCGGCACGATGTGCGATGCGTTCGCCGCCGCTGATCCAAGCGTCAAGTTCGAGTGGTTCGGGCCGGGAATGAAAGCAAGAATGTTCGCAACCGCAAGACAGATGGAAACGTGGGCGCACGCAACTGAGCTGTACGACTTGTTTCGCCGGCCTCGAGAGTACTCCGATCGAATTCGCAACGTAGTTGAGATTGGCGTGCGCACCTTCGGCTGGACGTACGCCACCCGCAAACAGACACCCCCCGGCCCGCCACCTCGAATAGAGCTAGTCGCACCGTCGGGCGCACTGTGGACATACAACGAAGACAACACTGAGGAACTGATCAAAGGAGACGCAGTCAGTTTTGCACAGGTCGTAACACAAGTACGAAATGTTGCTGACACCTCCCTTGTCGTGCAAGGCTCAACGGCGACGAGCTGGATGAGCATTGCTCAATGTTTCGCTGGCGGTCCGGTTGAACCGCCGGCCCCAGGAACACGTGCTCCCAGCAGCAACTAATTTTTACACACAGGATTTCACTATGAGCATGCTCGATCAGTTTCGACTTGATGGCCAGGTTGCAGTGGTTACCGGCGGCGGCAAAGGCATCGGGCGCGGCATAGCACTGGCTTTGGCTGAATGCGGCGCGGACGTTGTTGTACTCGCACGGCGACAGGGCGACGTCGACGCGGTAGCGAAAGAAATTGAAGAACGTGGCCGCCGCGGTCTTGGCTTATCTGCCGACGTCATGGACCCCGAGGCAGTACCCGCGGCGCTGGACACGGTGATCGAGAAATTTGGTCGCCTGGACATCATGGTGAACAACGCCGGCGGTAATCTCGATCGGAACATGCACGCGCTTCCCGACATGAGCCTGGACAAGTTCAATGAGCAACTGACGCTCAATATGACATCCAAATTCTGGGGAGCACAACAAGCTGCCAAACGCATGACCGGACCAGGCAGAATCATCAATATCATCTCGATTGCGGCGCACAAGCCGTCACCGGGCTTTGGCACCTACTCGGCTGCGAACATGGGCATGATCAGTATGACTCGTACCATGGCCGTTGAGCTTGCGCCTCGCGGCATCACGGTCAACTGTATCGCGCCGGGTGTGGTTGTGACCGAAATGCTGAAAGAAACCATGAAAGTGGGCGATGAGCAGGCGGAGAAGATGTTCGAGTCCATCATTCCCATGGGTCGCACAGGTACACCGGAGGATATTGCGGCCGCTGCGGTATTCTTCGCCTCTCCGGCAGCTGCCTGGACAACCGGGCAGTTCCTGGATGTGGCAGGGGGACAGCCAAACTAAACAGCCTTGCGAGCTTAGCAGGCATCCAATACCTGTCTTCGCGAGCCGACGCGTGCACAGCACGCGGAAGGTGCGGCGATCTTCCGAACGTCGCGATGCTGCGGGCTGGTGGAGATTGCCGCGTCAGCGCGATGCGCTTCCTCTCGCGCATGTGGCTTCGCCAATGCGCTGCCGGATGCTCGTCGCTTCGCGACAAGCGATCTCGCAATGCCATAGGGTTCCGGGTGTTCGCGAGAACCCTCTGATGGCGACTCGTCAGAAGCTCCGCGCCTCACCCACGTTTCTGTTTGGCCACAGAAAGTCGATACGCGAACGGTAAATCAACCATTCGCCAGCAACTAACTTGTAAACATCATCGTAAATGCCATAGAGGATTCGCGTTTCGTCTTCCCCTTCCATAGTCCGCAAGTCATGCAGGTACCAACGGCCATGTGCAGTGGTTTCATCGATCAGCTTGATCAAAGGGTTAGTAACGGCGTGCATGACACCATGCACAGGCGATGCGCCCGACATATAGGGTGCAAAGTTCCCCCGAATCACATCCTTACCTACCCAATCGCCGCCAAATTGCGGCCCAAATTCACAGATAGCATCGTCAGCAAACAGACTCATCAAACCATCCAGATCCTGGCCATCGAAGTAATGGCAGTACGCGATACGGATTTCCTTGATGGACTCCTTCGTGAGCAGTTCTTCGATCGTCACCTCAATCTCCTCTTCGTTTGAGTAGCCAGAGATATCTCACGGCGCAACAATGGTCGCCTCGCCTTGCAGCGGCTGATCATCGCCGCGCTGCAGCCAGACATTGATCTCCTGCCGCTTCTCATCGCCCTCCTGGTACTCGCGTTGGATGAGGCCTTGAGCGGTGATGCTGTCTTCGTCCAATACGACCAAAGGAAAGCGCATGACAAGGCGTTTGAGACACCGGGGTCCCGCATATGCATGCAGCATGTTCACCATATAGCTAAGCCCGAGCGGACCCTGGTTGATTACCCGCTCACCAAAACCCAACTGCGCAACAACAGAGCGATCCCAATGCACAGGATTGGGGTCCCGAAGAATCGCCGCCATTGTCCTCATGCGCGCTGCACTGACGCTCGGCATGAGCCAGGAAGGTATGGGATCTCCCGACTTCGACTGAAAAGCCGGCATCGACTCGGGCGGCTTGGGGCGGTTCGGGCCGGGGGCTTCATCGCCATTAGAGCGACGGTAGTGCCAGGTAATGATCGAGGTTGCCGCCGGAGCACCATCCGGCTCTGCCAAATCAAACTGGAACGCGATGCGATCGAAGACCCGATCACCATCCTGGCGACGATCAGCGGATATGATCTCCCCCGTTACCGTGTACTCGAGTTCTTCCACCAATGGCTTATGAAAGCGCCAGTCGTAGCTTTCGATACCGATACTGAAATCGCTCTCGGCGTGGCCCAAAGCAAACATATCGCCAATCGTTACCTGCGCGCCGAGGAAAGGAACATGAAAAAGCGCTACAGGGTGTACCAGTCCATCTGGCAACTGGTCACCACCGGTGCATTCCGTCAGCAGAAAGCTCTCCCAATGAGCAATCGTGTATTTACCTCCCGGAAACTTGTGACCCACCAGTGCATTGATTGTTTGTTCACTAACCGTCATTGGCGCTAACTCCCCCCAGCGTTTGAATAGCCCTAAGGTACAGGATCAAATCGCACAACGGCAGATCGGATAAGCAAGACGTAAACGGTTGGCGTTCGCCGGGTGTGGCTGTAGAATCCCCCGCCCCTGGTGCCGAGATTTTGGTGCTGGGGGAGAGTGGAAAGAAATTAGGCGCGTACTCAGTTGGGTTAGCGCCGACGGGATCGGCTCAAAGAGCCGAGTCCGAGACGGAGCACCGCTCCGTCAGGCGATAACGGGTCAACCTTTAGGTTGACCCCGGAACGCCTTTCAGCCCTGAAGCGGTTGATAGCTCGATA
>JANSWO010000007.1 GCA_024743435.1 Pseudomonadaceae bacterium
GAGCGCCCACCTACTAAATCTCTCCCACACCTGAAAAGATTGCCGCAGTCGCTACGTTCCTTCGCAATGACAAACATCGATCGCCATGCGATCGATGCGCGCTGAACCACGAGAGAGCGACAGACGAATAACAGCGATCGCTATGCGATCGATGCGCGCTGAACCCCGAGAGAGCGGCAGACGAATTTCTCAGGCGCGCAGCGCCAAGAAAATCTGTCGAGAGCGCTCACCTACTACACTTCCCCAGCACCTGACAAAGATTGCCGCAGTCACTACGTTCCTTCGCAATGACGAACATCGATCGCTATGCGATCGATGCGCGTCGAACCACGAGAGCGCCCACCTACTACACTTCTCCAGCACCTACTAAACCTCTCCAACACCTGACAAAGCTTGCAGCATCACGTGCTCTCGGCAGCCCCCAGACTCAAACCCTGAGAGACGACTTCCTCAACGCCGCGCCAGCTTCCGCCGCTTGTTTTCAACGTAGTCCACCAGAATGTACTCGCCCAATCGATCCGGATCGGTGTAGAACACCCGGCCGCCATTGATCTGCGCAATCTTGTCCATGAAAGCTCGCAGGAAGGGGCTTTCCTCGAGCATGAAGGTGTTGATCGAAATGCCGCGTTGCGTACAGCGTTTTACGGCGCGCAAGGTCGATCGAAGTGTCATGGGCGTCGGCGGATAAGCGAACATGGCTTCGCCATCTTCCAGGTGTGCGGTTGGCTCGCCATCGGAGATCATGATGATCTGCTTGCTGCCACCGCTGTGCTTAGCGAGCAGTTTCTCTGCAAGCAGCAGAGCGTGCTGCATATTCGTCCCCAGCAAGTCTTCGTCCCATTGCATGAACGGAAGATCTTTGGGCTTGAGCTCCCGTGCGTAGGCGGCAAACCCCACGATGTAGAAGCTGTCCTTGGGGTACTGGCTGGTGATTAGCTGATGCAATGCCATCGCCACCCGTTTCGCTGCCTGAAAAGAGCCGCGCAATGCCATCGACCACGACAAATCCACCAATAGCGCCGTTGCGGTGCTAGTGATTCGCTCGCTGCGATATATCTCAAAATCGTCTGGCTGTAGCTGCACCGATCCAGATGCGCTGCTGCCTTGGCGAAGGATTGCGTTGCGCAGCGTTTGTGGCATGTGCACATCGAACGGCTCACCGAATTCGAAGGGCTTGGTTTGCTCAAGCCGCTCGCCGAAGCGGCCTTCTTCCGGCAATGCATGATTGCCCATGCTCTGGCGCTTCAGGCGGGCGTAGATCTCGCCCAGCGCTCGTTGTCCGATCATCCGCGAGCCGCGCGGCGTCAGCTCGGGTTCGCCATGTTCGCCGGGGCGAATGTAGCCGGCTTCCTCGAGAGCCTTCATCAACTTATCGAGCTGATTCATGTTTTCGCTGGCGTCGTCGCCCAGCAGAGACTTCAGAAGGTCACGATCCACGTCTGAGATATCGCCGCTGCGCTCAGCCTCACGAAGCTGATCTGTTAGGTCGTCCAGTTCACCGAGTTCCTTCATTAGCTGCTGAGCGGCGTCGAGATCGAGCTTTTCATCACCGGAAAACTGGTAACTGGAACCATCAGGGTTAAGGAAGTCCAGCTCACTCGTGAGATTGGCGAGTTCCTGTTGCAGATCGGCATCGCCGAGCTGCTGGCTCATCAACTCCATCAGCTCAGCGCGCTGCTCCGGCGACAGAGAGTTCATCATGGCTTGGGTGGCTTCCATCTGCTTGCGCATCTGCTCGAGAAGCTCATCGAGATTGGCTGGTGGTGGCTCGCCAAACATGTCGCCAAATTCGGCCATAAACCGCGAGAAGTCAGTGTCGGTATTCTGACCACTGATTTTCTTGACGATCATTGCATTGAGCGCCCGCAACATGGCTTTCATGCGCTCCATGTCGCCGTCGGAGAGGTTTTTCAACATGTTCTGGACATCGTTGAAGAACGAACCCGCCATGCCTTTTCGCAACTCGTTCAGCAGCTCAAGAAACTTTCTCTGGGCATCGGGAGAGAGAAATTCATATTTCTCGAGCACGTTCATCTTCTGGGCGAGGCTCGACGGCAACTCGTCGAGTTGCTGCTTGTTATTGCGCGCAATGTCTTTGAGCACCGCGTCAGAAAAGTCGACGCTGTCGTTGCTGAGCCATTCGTTGATGCAGTCGCGTTCTAGCTGCACGATGGCTGCGAGCTTCTCCGCCAGGTCGTCCAGTACGGAGCCAAGGTCGAATCGTTCCAGCTGCTCGCGCTTGCGCTCTCGAAGCTCTTTGAGCATCTCGCGCAATCCTTGCATCGCGCCTCCAGCCGGCATCTTCATGCCTTTCGACATGAGGTTGCGCATCGCCCAACGCAGATCGCCGTAGTCCATCAGATCGTCGGCGATCGCCGACAAAATCTGGTCCGCATCCAGCGGCGGCTGTTGGCTGCCATCCCACTGGCTGAACCTGCTTCGTCGACCAGGTCGGTATGTCATGCTTGCGCCTCGCGGATTTGGCTCAACGGTTATGCGGTGAAGGTGCTGGCGCCGCCAACCGATAGCTTGTTGAGCAGGTGATTCATATGCAGCCCTTCGAAGACAAACTCGATGGCGGCGGCGAGTTCTGCAGGACTGCCTGGCGCGAGAGGCTCAATAGCCGATCGGAGACCGTCGATACTGTCGAGTAGCTGTGAGTAATCCTCGACCGACATGTCCTCAGCGACATCAACACTGATCCCGTCAGCAAAAGCGAGCGCCACCGGCTCCACGATGTGCGGATCCATCACCCGGTCAAACACTCGCTTCACAGCCGCCCCGAGCATCCTTTCGACGATTTGCTCTTCCTTGCCATCATCCATCGCCTCGAATTCCACTTTCCCCATCAGTGATCCGATGACAAATGGCAGGTCGCTGATGCGAGGAACAACTTCGGTTTCGCCTAGCCGAAGTGCGCGTCGAAGCGCATTGGCGACGACCACCTCGTAGTTGGCGATAGATGCTCGCACCGACACGCCGGAGCGCTGATTGACGTCAGGCGAACGGCGGGCGATATGGGTAAGTTCAGCGAGGATATCCTCGATGTATTCCGGTACCGATACACTCATGCCTTCCACTTCAGGTACCGATGCTTCGGCGCGCATGATTGCGGTTTCGAGCTCGATGGCCTCTGGATAGTGCGTGCGGATCTGAGCGCCGTAGCGATCCTTCAGCGGCGTGATTATGCGGCCGCGATTTGTGTAGTCCTCCGGATTGGCCGTGGCCACGAGTAACACGTCCAGGGGCAGCCGAACCTTGTGTCCGCGAATCTGAACGTCCCGTTCCTCGAGCACATTCAACAGGCCCACCTGAATTCGCTCGGCAAGGTCTGGCAATTCGTTGATCGCGAAGATGCCACGGTTCAGCCTGGGTACCAGGCCGTAGTGGAGTGTCAGTTCGTCGGAAAGATAGCGGCCTTCCGCAATTTTGATTGGATCTACCTCGCCAATCAGGTCGGCGATGGTGATGTCCGGTGTGGCCAGTTTTTCACCGTACCGCTCGCTGCGATGCTGCCAGGTCACTGGCGTATCGTTGCCCAGCTCTGCAACGACCTGTTTGCCAGCGGCGCTGATTGGTGCGAAGGGGTCTTCCGGTATCTCGCTGCCCTGAAGAATGGGAGACCACTCGTCCAGCAGGCTGGTCAGCGAACGGATGAGCCGTGTTTTTGCCTGTCCGCGCTCACCCAGCAGAATGATGTCCTGGCCTGACAGCAGGGCGTTTACCAGCTGCGGTTCAACGGACTGATCGTAGCCGACGACGCCCGGAAACAACGTTCTGCCCTCGCGCAGGGCGCGAATCAGGTTGCGCTGAATCTCCTGCCGTACGGTTGTGCTGACGTAGTGACTGTCTCGCAGCTCGCCGAGCGTTTTCGGAAGATTTTCCGGGGGCTGATTGGCGTTAGCGGTCGACATGCAGTTCTCCAGCGTTAGGCGGCACGGTACGATAGTCGCCGCGCGAAGTTTTTCGCTCAGCGGCTTGGCGCGGCAATGTAGCTATAGTTGCCCGAGCCCAACTCTAAGACAAGCCCGCAGGACTCAGTCACCTCATGACGTCGGACACCTCCATTTCGACCGCCTATTGCAGCCAGGTTGCGCCGACGCTGTCGATGGCCGGTACCGCGGATCCGGTTGATATCTTCGTGATGCTGGAATATCGCGGCCCGTGGTCTGAAAAAGTTGTGGCGAATGCGCCGTTCAACGACGCGATGTGGGCCTGGCTTGCAGAGCTCACCGATTTTTTTGCCGCTCGCGAGCAGCGCGCCAAGGTTCTGTTCATCAAGCGCAGCGGCCTGCATAGCGCCGGCCCTCTCAACTTCATGATCTGTGGCCGGGGCGTGATGGCTGAGAGAAACGCAGGCCGTTTGCTAGTGAGTGAACACGACGAGTTGCGACGCATTCCCGTTCAGCAACTTGCCAGCCATCTCGAACCGCTCCTCGAGCCGCAGTATTTCGTGTGCACCAATGGTCGCCGGGATGTGTGTTGCGCCCGCTTTGGTCTGCCGGTATATCGCGCTCTGCGCGATCGCGTTGGTGATCGTGCCTGGCAGGTAAGTCATGTTGGTGGACACCGGTTCGCGCCCAACGTGCTGGTGTTACCGGATGCAGCCCTTTATGGGCGTGTGCATCTTGTTGATGTGCCGCGCTGGCTCGAGCATGTGGAGGCGGGAGAATTGGCGATGCCCTGGCTGCGAGGGCGGCCTGAGTTGCCGAAACCCGCACAAGCCGCCGAAGTGCATCTGGCTGTCGGTGCGCAGCAGCTCAAAGGCGTCAGCCGGGATGGAGATGCCAGTGTCGTCGAATTTGAGAGTGCGATAGTTGAGGTGCGTGCTGGTGAGCCAGTATTGACGCTGCCGAGCTGTGGCAAGGCGGAGGAGGCGATAACACCTCTAGTGTGTCGAACGCTCTAACTCTGGCTGGGCAGAGCCTCGGTGTCAGGCTCTTCGAAGTGAAACGTGGTTTTGCCCTGGCTGAGGTCGTCTTCGACGAAGCTCTGCAGCGCGCGATTGATCTGAGCTGCATCCCCGTCAGGCACAAAAGCTTCGCCCGTGGTCAATTTGTAGTGGTAACCGGCTTTCTCCAGAAGCTCACGAAACAGCGTCATGTCCTTGAGCTCGGTGTTGATGAAATGCAGGGCATAGAACAGCAGCGAGCTGCGTGCGTTGATATGCATCGGCACGATGGGCGCGCGATACTTGAGCGCCAGTGAGACACCTGAATCAAACCAGGGTTGTTCACGCAGGCCTCCCATGGTGAGCCTGGACATGCGACCAGCAGGAAAAATGACCACCAGCTTCTCCTGGTGAAAAGCGGAGGCCATCGCTCGCACAGTCTCACGGTTGCGAGCGATATCGCGCTGATCGGTTCGCCATTCCACCGGAATGATGATGTCCGAAAGCCCAGGCGCGACGCGTATGCAGTCGCGGTTCGCAAAGAACACAACATCCTCGCGTACTCGCCGCACAGCGTCATATACCGCAACGCCGTCGGCCATACCGGCGGGATGGTTCGGCATCATGAACGCCAATCCCTTCTTTGGAATGTTTTCCACGCCGGGGCTATCCACGTGCAAAGCGAGGGTCTCGGATAGCCAGTCGAATATCTCGTAGCCGCCCATGCCATGAACACTGTCTACGGCGTCGATTGCTTTCTCATACCCCAGCAACGGGTAACCCCAGCGCTTAATTCCGCGCCACAGGCGAGGGTGCTGCATCAGATGCTGCGCGCGTTCTTCGATCAGCTCATCAACGATGTGCCGCGGCTCGGCTTGCACTTCAATCTCCAAGACTCTTTGAGGCTTGTGAGCCTCCTCGGCGGCCGCGACAATGGCGCCCGCATTCATCCGTGATTGTGACAATAGGTGGCACAATCGGCTAATGCTGTTTGTAACTGACTGATTCGATGGCAGAAAAAATATGACACCTGAGTCAATACTGATTGTGACGACAGGCGGCACAATCGACAAAGTTTATTTTGACGCCAAAAGTGAATTCGAAGTTGGTCAATCGGTGGTGGCTGATCTGCTGTCTCAAGCCCACGTGACCGCGCAGTTTGACGTCTGCGAAGTGATGCGCAAGGACTCTCTTGAGCTGGACGATGCTGATCGCGACCAAATCAAGGCTGCAATTGAGGCGCGCGAGCATCGCTGTGTGGTTGTTACTCACGGCACCGATACCATGGTTGAGACTGCTCAAGTGCTGTCCCAGCTTACCGATCGAACTATCGTGCTAACGGGTGCCCTGCAGCCAGCACGGTTTGCGCAAACCGATGCGCTGTTCAACGTGGGTATGGCTTTTGCCGCGGCCCAGAGCCTACAGGCGGGCGTATACATCGCTATGAACGGTCAGCTGTTTGATGCGGCGAATGTTCGCAAAGATCGCGCGGCGAACCGTTTTGTGGCTTTGGATGGCGATCAGGGGTAGCGCCGGTGAAGTGCGGGCGTATAATCGCGGCCCTACGCGCTCGTAGCTCAATTGGATAGAGCACCAGGCTTCGAACCTGGGGGTTCGGGGTTCGAGTCCCTGCGGGCGCGCCATTTTCCGAAGCAATCCACCCTGATTGGTTTCCACACTTTTTAGAGATTTTTGCCGCAGGGCCTCGGTCTTGCAGTAGTTGGATCGTATCTGCCATCCCTGGCGACGGACTACGCTCTTCTTTGACCCCTGGCCAGCCATCCGTGGCTGGCCGTCCTCGCCTGGTCGAGCGATGCTCGACCCCGGGCTACGCCCGTCGGCTCGGACCCCTGCGGGCGCGCCACTTTTCACCCTACCGCCTGCTGCGTTCATTCTCACGTTGTTGGTCCTTGGCTCAAAATCCTCGAGTACCAGCGCGTACGCTCCGGTTTTTCGCCAAGGACCGCCTAGTGAGAATTTCACTCGCGACGGCGCTAAGGCAAAAAGCTCCCCGTGGTTTGAGCTCTTCGCTCTGTTGGACGTTGTGGCCAGCCATGCTCGACCCCGGGCTTGAGGTTGTTGGTTGCTCGCTGCCGTCCCTGGCGACGGACTACGCTCTTCTTTGACCCCTGGCCAGCCATCCGTGGTTGGCCGTCCTCGCCTGGTCGAGCGATGCTCGACCCCGGGCTTGAGGTTGTTGGTTGCTCGCTGCCATCCCTGGCGAAGGACTACGCATTTCTTTGACCCCTGGCCAGCCATCCGTGGCTGGCCGTCCTCGCCTGGTCGAGCGATGCTCGACCCCGGGCTACGCCCGTCGGCTCGGACCCCTGCGGGCGCGCCAATTTTTTCGGTTTGGCTATTCGGTCTGAAGAGTTCAGTCATCGCGAGCAAGCCGTTTGTGGATTGCGCAGCAATCCACAGCGGGCTGCGCGGCGATCTCCTGTAATTTGCCAGTGGTTTAGTTGCGATGTTCTCTCAGCAAGCCAGGCGGTGCAGCACGAACCTATCGCGCCTTCAGCGCTGCAAAGGCCTTCGGCTCCCATTCGCGCATCGCCACTAGCAAGCACGTGCCAGCACCTTCTCCGCGAGGGCGTATCTCGTCCCGCTGGCTTAGGTGTTGGAATTTCTCGAGCAACGCCTCGATTGTGCCGCTCAGTTCGGCTGCGGATTCCTCCGAGATCATGCCAAACCTGAACTGGTACGCATCTGTTCGAGCTGAGAAGCGTCCGCCGAGAAACTGGTTTTGGTGTTCGCGGACAAAGTACTGGTGAATAGGACCAAATGGCCGCCAGCTGAAGTTTCTCGCACTACGAAGTTTTATCCGGTTGCCGGGCAGCAATTCGATAAGCCCAAGTGCGTCCAGGCGGGTCAGCAGTCCCACTGCCTCCGGTTCGCTGAAGCCATATACGTCCTGCAAGTCCTGCATCCGCCAGCGGTTGAGCACACACACTGCGGCAAGCAACAGCGCTTCATCCGCGACGAGCGCTTGCTCCTGAGCCTCGCTGAGTTGGCTGAGCTGACCGCGCGCAGCCTCTGCCTGCCTGGCCAACTCCAACAGATCGATACCGGCGAGCGCTGCGATCTGCTCGTAACGCTCCATGGATAACCCCCCTCGTGACAACTGACGCTTCACGGAGGAGAGCGATAAGCCCAGATGCTCGGCGACGTCGCCATAGGTGATGCCCGCGGCCTTGAGCGCGACCTTGAGTGACGCCAACAAACGTGCGCTCTGGCTGCCGCCCGGACTTGAAGGTGTCATTTCTTAATACCTTGTAGAGGCTATATACGGAACTTTATCGATATTGGGTGCCAATAACGATACATGGCCTCACATTGCGCTCACTGAAATCAGGCCCGCATTCAGGAGCAGACGTCATGAACATACCGTTGATTGTCCTAGTCATTGCCGTCGCGATGGTCGCGGTAGAGCGTCTCGTTCCGGCACGGCGACGGGAAGTTGATGCCCGATGGTGGCTTCGGGCTGCATTGCTCAATGGTGCGCAGGCGGCGGTTGCATATATCGGTGCGATTACCTGGGATGCCTGGTTGGGTGGAGCTGGCTCGATTGTCTCGCTTGAAGCGTCGATCGGGATGGAAGTACTCGTCGGCTATCTCCTCATTACCTTTGTCTACTACTGGTGGCATCGAGCACGTCACGAGTCCGTATTTCTCTGGCGCTGGTTGCATCGCGTGCATCACAGCCCCACGCGGCTGGAGGTCATTACCAGTTTTTACAAACATCCGTTCGAACTCATCGCCAATGGCGTGCTGTCGAGCACTCTGCTGATGGTTGTGCTGGGCCTGTCGCCGACGGCGATCGCCGGCACGGTACTGATCACCGGGCTGGCCGAGCTTTTTTACCACTGGAATGTGCGCACACCGGTTTGGCTCGGCTGGTTCTTTCAACGCCCGGAGATGCATCGCGTCCATCACGAACGCGGCGTTCATACCTCAAATTTTTCAGATCTGCCGTTGTGGGATCTGTTGTTTGGAACCTACCGAAATCCGCCCATCGACGACGTTGTGTGTGGCTTTCCCGAAGAACAACGGCTCGGCGCGCTTCTGCTCGCCCGGCCTGTGCGCGAAGACTAGGAGATAGCAATGAAACTCAAACCCGCTTTAACGTGCGCCGGCCTCATTGGCATCGGCTGTCTGCAGATGATCGGTGACGTCGCCGGCTTGCCCATGGTTAAGGCCATTGGCGCGATCAGCCATGCCTCGCCGGCACCCAAGGTATTCACAGCTCAGGAAGGCTTTGAAACCTATTCGCCGCACTTCTTCGTCGCGGCTGAACAGGTTGATGGCTCCGTGACGTCTGTGCGCCTGACGCCCGCTCTCAATGCGCGCGTGCGCGGCCCCTACAACCGGCGCAATGCCTACGGCGCTGCGTTGTCGTACGGCCCGGTGCTTGTGGACAACCCTGAAACCAGGCCGATGTTCGAAGCGGCATTGCGCTACGCAGTATGCGCAGATGATGCCGTTCGCGCAGATGTCGCACTGCCTCAGGCGGCAAGTTACCAGATCAACATAGAAAGCCGGCGGCCGGCAACGCGCGCCTGGGCGAACGAGTTTCGCATTTCGTGTCAGACCGGTGAGGTCGCCATCACAGGCAGGGCGCAAGTACAAAAGGAGCAGCAATCATGATGACACCTGGCCAGTACAGTTTGTTTAGAGCGTTGTTCGGTGCCTATCTCGCCGTGCACTTTGGCTATCTGCTTCCGTTCAGCGCGGAGTTGTTTTCATCGGCTGGCATGTTGCCTGACGCAGGGCTCAGTCCGCTGATGGCATTCGCGCCGAGTTTGTTGCATCTCAACGACTCTCCCTGGTTTGTGCAGATGCTGATGGGATCCGGTGTACTTGCCGCCGGGTTACTCGCGGTCGGCAAATGGGACAAGCCTGCGGCAGCCTGGCTGTTGCTGCTGCTGATCAGTGTTTTTGCTCGCAATCCGCTGATTGCAAACCCAGCGATGCCTTATGTCGGTTTCATGCTGCTTGTCCATTGCGCGACTCCACGAGCGCCTTATGGCTCGCTGGCGGCCCTCGGTGCGGACGATCCAGGGGGTGGCTGGAGCCTGCCGAAGTCGTTGTTTATTGCCGCGACGGTCGTACTCGCAGTCAGCTACAGCTACAGCGGTTGGACCAAGCTCTTTTCACCTGGTTGGGTGTCTGGTGAGACGATTTCCTATGTTCTTGAGAATCCGCTGGCACGCGATTGGTGGCTACGTGATCTCGCGCTGCTCCTGCCGGCGAGCGTCTGGAAGGGCGTTACCTGGTTCATTCTCTACGTCGAGCTGTTGTTTGCGCCGTTGATGCTTATCAAGAGAGCGCGACCATGGTTGTGGCTGGGGATGCTGGGCGTTCAGTTTGGCTTTCTGTTCTTGCTGCGCTTTCCAGATCTGACTATTGCGATGTTGCTGTTTCATCTACTGACGTTTGATCCACGATGGCTCGCCTCGAAGAAGCTCGGGCCGTCGGTTCTGCACTACGATGGCAATTGTGGCGTCTGCCACGCGGCGACAAGATTTGCGCTGGCGGAAGTGACTGAGCGGCAGCTGTCTTTCCGGCCGATTCAGCGTGATGGTATGGATGTTGAGGCCGATACCTGGCAGCTGACCACGCTCACGCGAACGTACGAGAGAACGGATGCGGTTATTCGGCTTCTCTTTGCTGCGGGTGGTGTCTGGGCGATGCTCGGCTGGAGCCTGAAGGCTATTCCCAGGCCGCTGCGCGATGCCGGTTACGGCGTGCTGGCCAAGGTGCGACGCCGACTCATGCCAGCCCCTGATGACCTCTGCCCAATGCTTGCGCCGGAGCTTCGGGAGCGCTTCCAATGATCCGTGCACTGTTGCTGCTGATACTGATGGCGCTACCCGTTGCGGCGGAACCGACCGCGTGGATCGCGCGTGAGGGTAAACATGTGAATCTGATTTTTCGGACCCAGGATGCAGCCACCGCTCTACCCCTGGTGCACCTGGCCGAAAGCGACGAGCCGTTTGTCATGCTGAGCTGGGGAGATGCCGACTACTACACGACAGCAGACAAATCCGTGGGGCTTGCGCTGCGCGCGCTACTCAAGCCGACCCAGGCATCCATCAACATTCGCCTCATGAATTCGCTCGCGGATGCCCCACAAACCAAGGCAACAGCCAAACTCTACGCACTCGACGTAGCGGATGAACACGTGGAGGCCATGCTGGCTGTTGTCCGAGACGCGCTTGTCGATGATGACGGCGAGGTGAGATTGCTTCTGAGCGACAGTAGCTGGGTGGGGGGTGACTTCTACGCGGCGCACGATCGCCGCTACTGGCTCGCTTATACCTGCAACAACTGGGTGGCCAAGGTATTGAAGGCTGGCGAATTACCGTTCTCGACGCTGGGTAGTCAGTTGGCTCCAGGATTGATGGCCCAACACCGCGTGGGTTGGTTTACGTCCAAGCGCTATCGGCAAATCGCTGGCTTGAAGTCGGAAACGGTTACTCGCGGCGATTCGCCCTAGCGCGGTCAGCGTTCAACTCGATGTCTCACGCCTGTGTAGTCGCAGCCACGAGGCGTCAGTCCGTGTTACAAAAGCTTCCTGGGATTAGGGGGAGAGGCGAGGCGATGCTCGCAACGCGAAATCGGACAGACGCTGATGCGCTGGCAGGGGTCACTCGGTGAAGGGCCCGCTTAGCAATCTGGTGGTGCTTGATTTAACTCATGCTCGCGCAGGACCGACGGCGGTGCGCCTGCTCTCGGACTGGGGCGCCGATGTCATCAAGATTGAGCAACCGAGCTCAGCGGGCGAAGGCATTACCGGTGCTCGGCGTGGTCCAGATGAGCAAAACCTTCATCGCAACAAGCGTTCAATCACGCTGGACCTTAAGAATTCGGCGGGTTTCGAGACGTTTCTGGCCCTGGTTGATCGGGCGGATATCCTTGTCGAGAACTTTCGCGCGCCGGTAAAACACAGCCTGGGCGTGGATTTCGACGCGCTGCATGAGCGCAACCCGAGGTTGATCGTGGCGAGCATTTCGGGCTTTGGCCAGAGTGGGCCGTATAGCGAGCGCGCGGGTGTTGATCAGATTGTTCAGGGCATGAGTGGTTTGATGTCGATAACAGGGCAGCCGGATGATCCGCCCACTCGAGTAGGCATTGCGATCAGCGATACCTCAGCAGGCATGTTTCTGGGGCAGGGGATATTGCTTGCACTGCTCGATCGAGAGCGCTCCGGCTTGGGCCAATGGGTGCATACCTCACTCCTCGAAGCGATGTTGAACAAGTTAGATTTTCAGGGCGCGCGGGTGACGATGAACGGTGACGTGCCGTCGGCCCAGGGCAACTTTCATCCCACTCAGGTCGCCATGGGTACGTTCCCTGCGAGCGACGGGTTCGTCAATCTTGCGGCGCCCAGCCAGCGTTTGTGGGAGCGGTTCTGCACGGCACTGGGCGCGGATTCGCTGATGGCGCGGGACGACTTCGCAAGCGTTGGCTCGCGCGTGCGACGGCGGGATGAGGTGAACGCCGTGGTGGCCGAGGTGACGTGCAAGTTCTCGCGCACAGAGCTGACCGATCTGCTCAACGCGGCTAGCGTGCCTTGCGGCCCGATCTTAGATGTCGGTCAGGCATTTTCGGATGCCCAGGTGGAGCACCTTGGCATGGCCGTGCCGGCGCCTCATGACGAGTTGGGTGATCTCAGGCTTCTGCGCTCGCCGATCAACCTATCGAGCCATCCGCACCCGAGCGAATTTGATCGCGCGGCACCGGACCCCGGCGCTGATCGCGACGACGTGCTCGCCAGCCTGGGCTTAAGTCACGAGCAAATCACGGCCGCGGCAGACAAGGGAGCATTTGGATGAGCGCGCTTACCGGCACAGAGCGCGTGGCCTATGGCGCCGCTGATTTCGGCGTCAATCTCTACTTCATCTCCGTCATGTCGTATTTGTCCTTCTTCTATACCGACGTGTTCGGCCTGACGCCGGCGGATGCCGCGCTCGTAGTGCTCGTTGCGCGGTGGGTGGATGCGGTAACGGACCCTCTCATGGGCGCTATCGCAGAACGTACCCGGTCGCGCTGGGGTCGAATGCGGCCCTATCTATTATTCGGTGCGCCCGCTTTTGGCCTTACCGCTATCGCCATGTTCAGTACGCCGGAGCTCAGCTACGGCGGAAAACTCGCCTGGGCCTACGTCACTTACACGCTGTTTGGGCTGCTCTATACCGTCGTCACCGTACCCTATGCATCGCTTACGGCCTCACTCACCAACAACTCCCATGAGCGTACGGTGTTGTCTACGGTGCGCATGGCGTTTGCGTTCACCGGTGGGTTGTTGGTCAGCGTGTTCATGCTGCCGCTGGTGGCTCTGGCGGATACGCCTGCTGACGGTTTCCGCAATACGATGGCCGGATTTGCGTTGCTTGCCACGGTTCTCATGTGGTGGACGTTTGCGGGTACTCGAGAACGCGTGGAGCCGGCCTCGGCAACACGGCTTGGAGTCTCCGGCAGCTTTCGCGCGGTGTTTTCGAACCCACCGCTCGCCATTGTCATCGGCATCTTCGTACTCAGCATGCTGGCGTTTACGCTGCGTCAATCAATGGGCCCCTACTTCTTTCTCTACAACGTTGGCCGGCCAGATCTCATTCCCTGGTACTTCGGCATCACCATTGGGGTGATGATCCCGACGCTTGCGCTGGTGCCGCCTCTGTCGGCTCGCTTCGGCAAAGCTGGCGCCGTGATGGTGGGCGCGCTTGTTTCCCTGATCGGATCAGCCGGTCTTTACCTGACCTCAACCGATCAGATTGTCGCGCTGTTCCTGTTCGCGTCGGTCATGGCGATTGGCGCGACGCCCGTTGCGGTGCTTGGCTGGGCAATGATTCCGGACACCGTCGACTACGCGGAATGGCGCACGGGCGTGCGTGCAGACGGTTCGGTATTCGCCACAGCCAGCTTCTGTCAGAAGCTGGGAAAGATGATTGCCGGCGCCGGTCTTCTCGGCATTCTCGCGGCCGTTGGCTATGTGGCGGGCGCGGAGCAGTCGGAGGCGACCGAGCAGGCTATTGCGCAACTCATATCGCTCGGCCCGGGTGCGTGCATGCTCGGCTTGATCTTCTTTGCCTGGCTTTACCCGCTGAGCGCCGAGCGCCACGGACAGATCATCAGCGAGTTGACTACCAGCAATCCGTCAGCGCCCTGATTGCCAACCGTTACGGGATCGACTTCGCTGCCAGGGCAAGTGCAGCCTTGAGTTCGTCTGCATGGCGCTCAGCGTGCCAGGCCAGGAGAATGCCCTTGATGGTCATCGCAAACGCGAGTGGGTATTCGAACATGTAGTGGTGGTGCGCGTTTGGAATCGTGAAGATCGGCAGGTATCCGCCGGTCATTGCGCGCATGTGTTCTCCGTAGAACGCTGCTTCGTCTTCGCTTTTCTCTCCCAGGATCACCGCAGAGCGGCATTCAAGCCCTGCGAACTTGGCTTCCTGTTCCGGACCCATCTCCAGGTAGTCGTACATGCCCGGGTCGAAGCGCCAGGTCCAGCCGCCGTCGACTTCGCGCAAGCCGGCGGTGCCGACGTGGGTGAGCATGCGTTCGTCCTCGACAGGCTGTTCCGGCACGAAGCGAAAGCGCCCAAGTGCCTCCTCGAATGTCTGGTATACACGAGTTTCTCGGGCCGGTTCGCCATGGCGTTCGACGTGCAGGCCCCATTCTTCGTATTCACTGGTTTTAGCAACGGAGAAATCGCCAAAGATCACGCCGCCGAGTTCGGCGCCGTAGTGATGCGCAGCTTCGAGTGTGACAAAGCCGCCGAACGAGTGGCCGACGATGTAGGGTTTCTCGCCAAGCTCCGCTGCCTTGGCAACAGCCATCACCTCTTCTGCGAAGGTTTCGCGATCGTAACGCTCCCGCCAGTCGGACAGCCCGTTGCCCGAGAGATCGAGCGCCGCGATTCGAAACTGGTCCGCAAGGAATGGCGCGGTGAAGCGAAACCACTCAAGGTGCGCGCGCGAACCATGGACAAACAGCAGGCCGGGCTTGCCGACATCACCCCAGGTTACATAGTGGATACGAGCACCCTTGACGGTGACGTTGCCCGTCTCGGACGGGGTGTTGATGCAGAAGTCGAACCACTCAGACACGAATCTCTCCTTGGCACTGGCTGGCCTGTGAATCGGCCGAGCGAAAATCGGCGGGCATCGTAGCGCGCTCGAACCCCGATTGCCCAGCTTGGGGGGCAGCGTAGGGGACAGGACCAAGTGCCAGGACCAACTGGACCTGACAATTCGAGCTGGCCCCATGGTTAAGTCTCAAGTCCAGTTGGTCCTGGCACTTGGTCCTGTCCCCATTGCTTCCCGGTATTCGTAAGCGCCTTTTGTGGTGAATGTAACTGTGGGCAGCCGTCACACTTTTGGATAACGCCAGATCGCTAAGGTGGCTTCATTACAAGGAGTCACACATGACCGTCTTTGCAGAGCTTCGCCATGATGGCGAGCTGATTATCACCCTGGACGGGCACTACACGGTTGAGGAGTTCTGCGACACCCTTAGGGAGGGGGTGGCGTTAGGGCCCGCACAGGAGCTTTGTGTCGATCTGTCGAATAGCGAGCAACGCCACAGCACGGCTGAGTTGGAGACGATGGCGGGCTGCATCAGCGAGTTTTTCGCTCGAGCTGAGGTGATTGTCAGCGACCTGTTGAGGTTCGGACTTGCGCGCGCAATGGCGGCTCACGCTCAGGGCAGGGACACAGACATCACTGTGCGATTCGAGGATCTATAGAGCCTAGGTTTGTGGGGGAGCGGAAGATCGGGCTGCCTGCTCTGTTGGTCTTGGGGGCAGGGCAGGCAGTTCCCGGTCATTGCCGACTTGTCGCTCGGCTCGTACGGGCAGACAATGTCGACCGCTCACTTATCCATGCAGGTGACCCCATGGTTCGCTCATTAGCGGTGCTCAGCGCATGCGCAGTCTCGATGTTTGTCGGCGTTTCGGCCACGGCTTGCGATGCGGATGCTCGCGACAGAGCAGCTTCTGCAATCCTTGCGCTGCCCGGCGGTTCGTCATTGGATATGGCCCAGCTTCAGATGGCGCTCGATGAGCTCTGTAACGCCCGTACAACCGCGGCCGTCAACGCGGAGAAGGCAGATCAACTCCAATGGCGTCCCGTCGCCGGCTCCCCCTCGGAAGCACCCTTGGATCAGGCGGAAGAGGGTGGTGATGACGAAGATGGCGATGCGGAGACCACCACCATTCTAGGCATGGAGTTTCGCAAGGCCGATTCCGATTCCGAAGGCCGCCGGCGGCTCATGAAAAAGCGCTAGCGCAGTCGCTTCCATGCGTTGACTCTGGCGCTGTCACGAGTAACATACGCGGCCTTGCTTAACCCGGGTGTTTAGCTCAGTTGGTAGAGCGGCGCCCTTACAAGGCGTAGGTCGCAGGTTCGACCCCTGCAACACCCACCAACAACTTCGCAGTGCGGGAAGATCGCATAGCGAGGATGTAGGCTCAGACAGATGACTCGCCTAGCGAGACCTCAGAAAGGGCCGATCGATCCGCTGGAGTCCAGCGATCAAAGCTCGACGCACCAGCTGAAGGTGCGAAGAGTTGCCTCCTCAGCCAAGCCATTGGCCGAGGTCACTTCGGAGCGGTAGTTCAGCTGGTTAGAATACCGGCCTGTCACGCCGGGGGTCGCGGGTTCGAGTCCCGTCCGCTCCGCCATTCAAGCCTTATTTATCAATGCGTTACGCTAGATACTGCTGAAAGATTTGGCGGATTTTTCCGTTGCGGCAGCCATAACGGCAGCAAATGCATACGGCTAATCCGATCGCGTGATCCCATTTGTTAGTTCTACCGCTGCCTCGTCCGTTGTCATGGGCGGTTTGCAGCGTGTGATCCATCCCGCCTGGGCTTTCGACCAACTGCCGTACTTCTGCACGAAGTCAACGGGGAACTGCCAGATCTCCTGCAGACCGTAGTCCTCGCCGAGGATTATGGCTACAAGATAACCAAAGTCGAAGCTGCGGATAACGCCCAGCTGCCGGCTGGGGTTGCGTGAGGTGATGTGACGAGTCTTTACCTGATATCTGGTTCCGTTTGCTGCCGTGCAGTCGTAGCTTTTCTGCGCTTGGCTATCTGCCATCGTCCACCCGAAACGTTCGCAGACGATCCACTCGCCGTAGTCACCAACGATATTGGAAGATCGCACCACACCCCGGCGGCGAAGCTCTTCGTCTAGCTCCGCCCGGAGTGCCAGCAATTTATCGGTTGATGTGTTTCGCATATAGGTGTCGTAGTGCACATGCGTATGAATGCTCTACCGGTCGTTCCAAGTTCACACACGCATCCCCTTTCAAGTGCCTGATTTATCTGTAATCTTATATGTGGAGTGATTCGAACCAAGGACTACGAGCATGGCCGAGAATAACAAACAGACCTTCCCCAGGCTGCCCGTTAGCTCCTGGTGGAAACTGCGGGAGAACTTCAAGCGAAGTATTCCAGGGACAGTGACGGCTAGCTACATTGCCACGGTTTTCGACACAAAAGAGTCGTCAGCGCGTGCGAACGTCCTCCCGTTCTTATCAAAACTAGGCATCATTGATGAGGATGGTAAAACTGGAGATCGAGCCCGTCGCTGGCGCGACGATGTTGAGTATGCAGAGTTGTGCAAAGAGATCTTGGAGGATGTTTATCCCGTTGAGCTTAGGGAGGCAGTACCCGATCCCGACGAAAATAGGGCAGCTGCTGAGCGGTGGTTCGCGAATAAAACGGGTGCTGGTGAGACAGCAGTTCGTCAAATGGCTGCACTATACACAGTGATAGCGAAAGGGGACCCGGCCGATGCAGCGGCAACACAAAAGGCTGTCCCTAAGAAGAAAGCGAAGCATAAGCTACAGCAGAAAGCCAAACAGGAACCCAAGGCGCCAGAACTGCCGAAAACGCCACACGTCAATCAGCCTCCACCCCCTCCCGGCATCAATATAAATCTTGAGGTCCACATCTCGTCTGACGCGACTCCAGATCAGATTGATCAGATATTCGAGAGCATGGCGAAACACATTTACCAGAAGAAGTAATAACTGGTGGGTGAGTTCGATCCTCGCAAAGCGCTCGAATTAGCGCGGAACCTTCAGAAAGCCGCACCTCGGACCTTTGTTCCGCCTTCAGAAGCCACGCGCCCAAAGAACGAATATGTTGTGCCTCATTCGCTCGTGAGCGGAACGCGGGGCTACATAGAGCACGTCGTGTATCAGATCAACGGTTGTTACGAAAACGGGTGGTTTGACGCCTGTGCTGTGATGATGCGGCGATTGCTCGAAACGCTGATCATCGAGTGCTATGAAGCGCACAATATCGACCACCAGGTCAAAAACAAGGATGGGGATTTCCTCATGCTAGGTGGCCTGATTGACGACATGCTGCAGAATGCCAACTGGAATCTCGGGCGTACCGCGAAGAAATCACTCCGCAAGTTGAAGGAAATAGGCGATAAGTCTGCTCACAGTCGCCGATACAACGCCCATCGTCCTGATATTGATCGCCTTCAGGGCGATTTCCGAGATGTTTGTCAGGAACTTCTGTACTTGTCGAAATTGAAGTAAGGGTAGGGCTCTCTAGGCACTGGTTTTTGTGTTGAACGAGATCAGCCCCGTTCTTGTGTCCGTTTGAACGCCGAACCCGTCCTTCACGTGAGCTAGTCGGATGGCATCAGCGAGATCGACCGGCTTCCACCCAAATGCTTGCTCCGTCGCCCAGGCGAACAGCTCGTTGAAGGTCGCGCCGTTCTCACGCTGCAACATGTGTTGCTCCAACCGCTCTCGCTTGCAGCCTTCACGGGCAAACTTCCACTCCGCGCGGGCGGGGAAGTTGAAGGCCCGGACGCCGGCTCGACGGACGTTGTGGGTATCTCCTACCGCTACGTCGCCCTCCTGCTCGGCATTCTGACAGAAGTCTGTCAGTCCTCCCGACCGGGCGTCTGACAAAGCGCGGACGCGGTTTATCGCGGTAGTCTTGTCCCGGAACTTCTTGATGGGCTTTTCCGGATTCATCCCGTTGTGCAGCTCGACCAGTTCGGTGATCGTTTTGTCAATCAGTTTCATAGTAATGCTCCTTTTCTGATGGATAGTGGGCCGCTGGTGGCGACGGTGCGATAAATCATTCCGCAGCCGGTGCAGAAGACAACAAATGCAGGTCGGTTAAAATGGCGGGGCGGTAAGTGGAATAATCGTCGTCTGCGACCAAATGTAGGGAGCTTCAGGGAATGAAACACGAGGGCACTTTGGATGATCTAGAGACAATTATTCGTGGTTGCGGATTTTCCGTTAGCAATGTCCGGGATCAAGAACACGGTCATCAGATACGCACTGCGGAAGGCCCGGTCGTTAACTGGTATACGTCGACCCGGACGGTAAACATTCAAGGGAAAAAGGCTGCCAAAGAGCAGCTCATACGGGCATGGAATGAATACACGGGATCATCCTCGCAAGAGAGCTCGGCAGAACCCGCTACGCCGGCAGACCCAGAAGCACCAAGCAACCCCGTTGCTGCCAACAAGAAGGTCTTTGTTGTGCATGGTCACGACACTACTGCCAGAGAACAACTTGAACTGGTGCTGCACAAACTCGACCTAGACCCATTTGTATTAGCTAACACGGGTGGCGGCGGTCTCACAATAATTGAAGCGCTTGAGTCGGAGATCGGCCCCAGCTCAAATCAAGCACGATTCGGGATTGTATTAATGACGCCCGACGACATGGGCTATGCGAAATCCGAAGGACCCGATAACACGCAACCACGAGCACGCCAGAACGTCGTTTTGGAGATGGGGATGCTCATCTCCGCCGTGGGTCGTGGCAACGTCGCGATTCTAAGAAAGGGTCACGTTGAAGGACCTTCCGACGCTCAGGGGATTCTGTATATCCCCTTCAACGACCATGTGAAAGAAACGGTCCCTAAACTCGCAGACAGGTTACGCTCCGCTGGTTTCGTGCTGAACCCGGCGAACATAACGAACGCCTCAAGCTGACCGATCGAGTGGCAACCGAATCAGAGGAGCTGTTTGAACAGTTCTGTAAATCCCGAGGATTGAGATGCAGGCGGCTTGCGGAGCGAAGCGACCAAGAATTGCAAACGCCGGACTACCTACTGTTTCCCGGCTCGGAAACGCCAGTCATCGCAGAGATCAAGCAGCTTGATCCAAATGACGATGACGCGAAGGAAATGGAGGCGCTAGCGGACGGACAACCTGTAGTTACGAAGGATGGGGTCAGAGTAGAGTGCCAGAGTAAAAGCTAGCCACTGAGTGCGGCAACCTGCTCTCGAAACCGGTCACTCCCCAACACCAGGCCAGTGTTCAAGCATTGACGGATCTTTGTTGTAACCTCTTGTGATACGGCTTCTGATACCAACGTTTGGTAGCGCGACTGACGCTCAGCTTCGGTCTGCCCGAGCGTCAGATACTCTTCGTGAGGTGTCCACATAGTTGGCCTTGTACCGAATGCGTGGGCTCGATAGCTCGACCATTTGTAGTCGCCTGGGTCTTTAACCATTCCCGCCCGAACAGGATTAAGCTCGATGTAGCGTAGGCAGTTGAGCAGGTACTCTTGTTGTTGAACCACGCTAGACTTGAAGCGCCCTTCGAACAGAGTTCCGGTTCGCTGATATGCGTAATTGAAGTGCCTCACATAGAGCCTTCCCAACGTTTGTATCATCTGGGACACAGCCGATTCGCTTTGCGGGGTCACCAAAAGATGTACATGGTTGGTCATCAGCACCCAACCGTGAACATCAACGTTGAACTTGTCGGCGGACTCCGCAAGCCAGTTAGCGTAAGCCGCAAGATCGCCTTCTTTTGCAAAGCACACTTGTCGATTGTTGCCTCGCTGTACAACGTGAACCGGCAGGCCAGCGGGACAAAAGCGAGGGCGGCGAGGCATGGGCACTCCTACGATCTGGGTAGCCTTTGATCTTACTCGCGCAACCCGTGTGTCTCTGTGAGACTTCTCTTCTCGTGAAGCCAGCTTACTCTGGCACTTTACTCTGACCCCAGAACTAGCCGCGGTCGAATAGATCTAAAACCATGTCGACATGACGGTCGACCACGTCGCTTGAGAACGAGTTTTCGCCCGCTAGTAGTTTGTAGACGTTCGCCCACGTGAAGATGGACGTTGCTGCGCCAATGAAGAGAAGGCGCATGTACTGAGGATCTCCCGGTCCGAGCAACTCATTCGATTGCGCTTCTTCGATGACCCCAATTTCGTTTTCAGAGCCTGGCCCGATGTGCGTCGCGACTAACCACTCAAGGCGCTCACCACCAGCCTGGCTTGCTTGTGTCATGAACTGATTGAACTCAGGAACATCCGCCGTAAAGAGAATGAACTCGCGAAGCAGGAGTCGGTGCAGAGTTTTAGCGTCTACACCGTCCAGGTCATTGCGTCGACGATTGATGCGATCGGCGTAGAGGCCGAATACGTGGCTTGCAGTGGCCTTCCACAGGTCTTCTTTACTACCGAAATGGTGCGTGATGATCGTGTGGTTCACGTCAGCTATGGCGGCAATCCCACGGGTTGTCGCGCCATCGAATCCTTTGGCGCCAAACTCAGCCAACGCTGCATTAAGGACGGCAGTCTTAGTCTCTGTAGCGCGTTGTTGTTCTTTGCGAGGCTTCGGCTTTTGCGCGTTCATCTGAAGAATTGAACCTACTGCTGGTTGCGGACTGCTTCATGAGTACGTTGCGAGTGACTGGGTGGTTGGATTGTATCCGATGCGCTTGTATCCAGTGCTCAGTAAAGAGTTGGGACAGGACCAGGTGCCAGGTCCGGTGAGGTCTGATTCCGGCTTCCTAGCGAGGTGCCTTGCCGCCCAGATTGTCCTCACCAAATGCTTTCATAGCCCTAAGCACAGGCTTAAGCGCACGACCAAGCTCGGTCGGCAGGTACTCATAACGAGGCGGCCGTTCCTGATAGAGCGCTTTGCTGAGTAAGCCCTGTGCGACCAGCTTCTGTAGCCGATTGGACAGCAGGTTCGTCGGGATGCGCTCCTTACTGGCCGAGAAATCTGCGAACGTCTTGCAGTTAAAGAACAGCGCATCGCGCATGACCAGTAGCGTCCAGCGATCACCCATCAGATCCAATGTGCGTGCAACCGGACAGGTAGATCGATGCTCGATGGAATGAGCAGCGTCCTGTTTGCTGGTTTTAGCGGTTGCCATGATCAGTGGCCTCCTTTGCGTCGCCACGCGCCCAGTTTAAGCGCACTCAGCATAACGAATGCATATATCACCATGCCGGCCCCGGCGGCGTAGTACACGCCCTGCAGTCCGAGCTCAGTTGCATGGGTCAGCACCAGCGCGCCCCCGACCGCGAGAATCACGCGCAGAAACAGAGCGAGTACCGGCCACAACATGGCGCCCGCGCCTTGGGAAGCGAAGTACAGAGATAACCCGATTCCCTGAAACGCAAAGCAAGGACCGACGATCTGGCTGTATTGTTTCGCCGCGTCGAAAACCACCGGGTCGTTGGTAAATACCGGTATCCAAATATCCGGGAACAGTGCGAGCACTAAGCCGATGACGCCAGCGAGCAGGGCCGCGCCTGCGCTGCCCAACCAGCCTATCTTCTCGGCGCGCTCGATGTTGCCGGCCCCGACGGCCATTCCGACCAACGACGTCATCGACGCGCCGATTCCGAAGACGAGAGGGATGATCAGGAACTCGATACGTGAGCCGATTCCGTAGCCAGCGAGTGCCTGTTCGCCAAAGCCGCCGATGATCGCGGTCAGGCTTATGATGGTAGTGACGGTCAACAGGGGTGAGAACGAGGCGGGCAGGGCGACGCCAAGGATGTCCCGGAAGTGTGTTCGCTCGAAGGTAAGCGTTCCCCGACGCAGCTTGATTGGCGTGCTGCCAAATGCGAGGCGGGCGAGCATGGCGACACTTAGCAGCATCGCGGACACCACCGCTGAAATCGCAGCGCCGACGACGCCGAGCCGGGGCGCGCCGGCGACTCCAAGAATGAGCACGCCAGACAATGGCACCTGGATAAAGGCGCTTGCGATCATCATGCCCGCAGGAAACTTCATATCGCCCATGCCGCGATATACCGCGCTCAGTACCCCCATGAACCAGAGGAACACGCCGCCAGCTAACAATACAACGCTGTAGGTGAGCGCTGCCTGCAGGATGTCACCACGTCCACCCAGGAAGCGAAGAAACGGCTCGCCGAACAATAGAAATAAGCCAAGAAGAATCAATGCACCTGCAACGGCGAGTGCGAGTGCGTGCCACACCAGGCGCTCTGCGCGATCGACGTCTCCGGCGCCCATTGCCCGAGCAATTGCGGACGCCACAGCGCCACCCATCGCACCCCCGGACATGGTTTGAGTGAGCATCAGCAAAGGAAACACCAGAGCGATGGCGGCGAGTGAGGCACTACCGAGCTGACCGATGAACCAGACCTCCGTCAGGCTGACGCCGGCGCTGATCAGAAAGGCGATGCTGTTAGGGGCCGACATCTTGGCCAATAGGGGTATTGGCGGTGCGGTCAACATTAGGCGAGTTCGATCGTCCACGTCTCTTCAGCTCAGTGACTTGTAATGTGAAAGCATAGACTTTTATATTGCAAGTTACTAAGTTGTTTTTCGGAATAATCTGAATCATCGGGGACAGGACCAAGTGCCAGGTCCAATTGGACCTGTCCCCTAGTTCGTGTCCCCTAGCTTCCCTGCTGTCGCGCGAGGTGTTTGCCGCAAAGCCAGAAGTGCACGGAGCCCCATAGACCCACCAGCACGAAGTAGGCGAGCGCGACGCTCAGAGCGTCGTCACCGTAGTGCGGGTTCAACCCATCGCTCAACAGTCCAACGAGCAGCGGTCCGAGCCCCATACCGATGAGGTTGAGGCAGAGCATCTTGATCGCAGACGACACGGCGCGCATATGCACCGGCGACAGGGTCTGGATCATGGCGATGGTGGGTCCGAGAAAGCAGTTGCCAATCAATCCAGGGATCAAAAACAGCCCAATCGCGGTGCTGAGACTGTCAGCGAAGAGCCCTGCGATGAAGAATGGAATTGAGATGAATGGAGCGATGGCCAGCATTCTCATTCCGCGCTGGTAGCCACCAATCGAGAGCCGATCGAATAGCTTGCCAGCGATCAGCGCGCCGATTGAGCCCAGGATCCCGAACACGCCGGCCATCATCAACCCGGTTTGGGATTGGCTTAGATCATGTGCCCGCATAAAGAAGGTTGGTAGCCATTGGGTTAGGCCGTAGGACATCAATCCGGCGACGACCGAGCCCGCTACTAGGTGCCGCATTGCTGGGTTCGCCCACATGCACGCGGCAGTGGCGAGTATCGGCGGTGGTGCCGCGGGCGCTTGCTCGTCGAACGTGCCTCTGGCCGGTTCCCGCAGCAACTTGATCATCACAACGGCCAATAGCAGACCGGGAAGGCCGACGGCGATCAGAGCGATGCGCCAGTTGCAGGCTTCGGCGATATACCCGCCGCCCACGAAGCCGAACATCATGCCCAAGCTGGCGCCGAGCATGAGGGTGGCCATGGCGAAAGCGCGGCGTTTCGGGGGATAGTAGTCCGCGAGGATTGAGTGGCTGGCTGGGTTGACGCCGGCCTCTCCAATGCCGACGCCGATACGAAACAGCAGCAGGCTGACAAACCCTGCAGCCCAGCCGCTTAGCGTGGTCATGAGCGAGAAGATCACCAGGCTTGTGATGATGATGCGCTTGCGGTTGGTCTGATCGGACAGGCGCGCAATGGGCAGGCCCATGGTGGCGTAGAAGAGCGCAAACGAGAGCCCGCCGAGCAACCCGAGTTGGGTGTCGCTCAAGCCAAACTCGGCTTGGATATCCGGGAACAAGATCGACAGGATCATGCGATCGCTGATCGAGAGGGTGTATGCCAGAACGAGCAGGGTAAGCGTCGTGCGGTGGCCCTGTAGCGGTTGAGGCGTCATCGATTGATTCGCGTTGCTGTTGTTTGCCGCGGCTGTTCCAAGGGTGCGCGCCGGTAGGACCCCGGTACCGCAATAGTCGCTACCTCGGTGGCGCGATTCGGCAGCCGACATGCCCAGCCAGAATGATCCGATCGCTCCTCGCCCCGGTCGATCTTCCGTGCGTAACCCTCGACTTGCTTACGAGCCACTCTTACGAGCCACTCTTACGAGCCACTAAAGACGGGTGGCCGCTTCTGGGTAAACGCCAGCATCGCCTCTTTGAGGTCGTTGGAGTTCAGTGATGTCGTCATGGTCCACAGAGCGTTGAGCAAGAGGCTTTGCTCGGTTGTCAGTTCCTCGCTCTGCTGCAGTACGAACTTGGTACCTCGCACGGCCAAGGGCGCGTTGCCGGCGATTTCTCCAGCGATTTGCTGAGCAGCCGCAACCGTGTCCTCGGCAGAGTCGTACACATCGTTTACCAAGCCGATCTTTTCGGCGCGAACGGCATCAATATCTTTGCCGGTGTACGCCAGCTCAGCCACCTGCCCGCGATTCACAACGCCCGGCAAGCGCTGCAGGGTGCCAACATCCGCGACGATACCGATCTTCGTTTCCCGAACGCTGAAGACCGCATCTCGGGCGGTGATGCGGATATCGCATGCAGTAATCAGATCCAGGCCAGCGCCGATGCAGTGAGAATGTATCGCCGCGATGACGGGCACGGGGCAGTCTGCCACCGATGTTATCGCTGCCTGAAAGGCTCGCGTGACATCCAGTTGCTTTAGGCTCGCAATGGCCTCGGAAGCTGGTTTGGTTGGTGCGTCATCGCTCTTGTTTAGGTCGGCCAGGTCCAGACCCACGCAAAAGCTCTTACCGCGACCGGCGATGACAACCGCGCGAATGGTGTCGTCTTCGGCGATCGATGACATGGCGCGTTGCAGATCACCCCAAAGCTCGCGCGACATCGCGTTGCGCTTGTCTGGGCGATCAAGCCACAGCGTCGCCACGTGGTTATCGAGTTCAAGAGACAGTACTGATGATAAGAACATAACGCGTGCTTCCTTGTTTGACGAGGGTAGGGGCAGGCCCCCGGCTTAGTGCTAACCAGGCGCTTTTGCTTTAGCGACCACTCGCATGACCGCGGCAGCGATCTCTTCCGGAACCTCTTCCTGCAGAAAGTGCCCAGCGTCAGTTTCCAGCACGGGTGCGCCTGGGAAGTTTGCACGCATGTTCGGCAGGCTCTTTCCGAGAATCGGGTCCTTCATTCCCCATACGAGCTCCACGGGGATCGCCAAACTCGTCACGTAGGACTCGATCCGTTGCATGGCCAGAGCGCTCGGATGATCGGGCCCGTCCGTCACCATCCGCATCATCGTAAGCGGCGCCTTGTCGTTGCCGCTGTCGATGAGTGGGCGTTCATATAGGGCGATGACGTCGTCTGGCATGGAGGCGGGATCTCCCTGCGCGCCGCTCAGACGACTAGTGATCGGGAAGAGCACCTCCAATAACAGCTCACCGGTGATGGGTGCCTTCGCCGTGGCGTGTGCTGTGGAGAGATCCATGGGTTCGGTGGGTGCATTGAGGCCGGTGTTCATGATGACCGCGCCTTTCAGCAAGCGAGGAGACTCAGCGAGGGCTCCCATGCCAATCGGACCGCCCCAGTCCTGCCCGACGAACACCAACTCCTCGAGATCAAGCGAACCCAGCGCCGCGTTGATCCAGCGTATGTGGTTGTCCACCGTGTGCTCGAAAACCGGCACCTTGGTTGAAAACCCGAGGCCTACCAGCGTCGGCATGATGACGCGGACCTGATCGATCGGCAGGGCCTCCACCACGCGCCGATACAGCAGCCCCGACGTGGGGTTGCCGTGCTGCATGAACACTGGATAGCCCGAGCCAACTTCCAGCATATGCACTTTGATGCCGGGCTCTACTTCGATGAAGTAGCTCTTGTAGCCCGAGGTGACCTTGTTAGCTACGTAGTCGGGCAGCGGGAACGCTTCGAACTCACGGCCGTCAATGCTCATTGAGCCTTGACCGATTGGGGTCACGAGCTCGCCGGGCCGCGTAATGGCGAAGGCCGTGATGCCGAGCGCCAGCGTGATGATCACGACCGCTATCAAAAGCTTAATATCTATTCTCCAGAACGATCATGGGGCAGCAGATCACGGGTCCCGTCCCCGGGATGTGAGCAATTTAAGCGTCGGTGAGCGCCCTTACGGTTTGCTTGCCCAGCTGAGACATATGCACCTCGTCTGGACCATCGGCGATCCGGCAGAACCTTGCGCGAGTGAACACGGTAGGGATGAGGGTGTCCTGGCAGACGCCTGCACCGCCAAACACCTGCATCGCGCGGTCCGCCACGTTCTGAGCCATCTGCGGTGCGACGATCTTGACCATCGAGATGTAAGGCCGCGCAGCATCGAAGCCTTCGCTGTCCATCACATCCGCCGCCTGCAACGTCAGCAGGCGGCACTGTTCGATCTCGCAGCGACTGCGCGCGATCTCGTGCTGCACACTGGTTTTCTTACTGAGCTTCTCGCCAAACGCCACTCGCTCTTCGGCACGCTCGCACATCAGTTCCAGGCAACGCTGGGCCAGGCCGACGAAGCCCATCGCGTACTGAAAGCGGCCCGGTCCTAGCCGGCCCTGAGCGATTTCAAACCCGCAACCCTCACCTTTGATCATGTTGGTGGCCGGCACCCGTACGTCCTTGAATAGCAGCTCGGCTTCGCCGCCGGGTGAGTGCAGGCTGTCGAATACGCGCAGAGGGCGAACGAGCTCGACACCCGGCGCATCCCTGGGCACTAGGATCGTTGAGTGCTGTTGATGTCTTGCAGCGTTGGGGTCGGTTTGTCCCATCACCAGCATCACTTTGCATCGGGGCCCCACGGCGCCGGTCGTCCACCACTTGCGGCCGTTCAACACATACTCGTCGCCGTCGCGAACAATCTTCAACTCCATGTTGGTCGCATCGCTGGAGGCAACCTGTGGTTCGGTCATGGCGTAGGCGGATCGTATCTCGCCAGCCAGCAGCGGGTTCAGCCAAGCTTCCTGTTGCTCGGGTGTACCGTACTTGGCCAGTACCTCCATGTTGCCGCGGTCTGGTGCGCTGCAGTTGAACACGGACTGCGCCCAGGTCACCTTGCTCATGGTCTCGAAGATCGTGGCGATCTCCAGGTTGGTCAGGCCTGGGCTCCAGGGCTTGTACTCCTCCGGTAGGAACAGGTTCCACAGCCCGGCTGCTTTGGCCCTCGCTCGAAGTTCGTCGTACCAGGGCGGTTGTTGCCATAGGTTCGCCGGGTCGAGCGTGAAGGCCTCGTAGTCGTGCTCGCGGGGGTAGATGTACTCGCGCATGAAGGCTTCGAGCTGGGCGTTCAGTGCAGTGACGCGTTCTGATTTGTTGAATCCCACGGTTGATGCTCCGCTTGGTTGGTTGTTTATTCGGTCAGATCTTGGCGATTCTTTGGTTAGGCTAATCCTGTGACCGGCCCCTGAAAGCTGGCACCGTTGTCGAAGAACCACGCCTCGGTCGGATTGGGTAGCTCGATGACGGTGCGCTCCGCCGCGTGCTCGACGCGAAGCTGCCATCCTCGGGGCAGTTGCAACGCGTCCTCTTGTGCGGGTTGCTGTTGCAGCAGCCCGCCGCCTTGCGGTGATGCGCTGATGACTTGAATGAGGTCGCTGCCGCCTTCGGTACGGATAAGCGTCATGTCGCTGCCGGCGTCGAAGATAAGGGTGTGGTGCTTGTCGACAACCAGCCGAAGAGGGCCGTCCCCAGGGGGTCTGTCTGCCCCTGCCGCCGGTGGGTTTGCGCAGTGAATGAATCGTCGGCCGTCGATGAATCGATCCGTGACGGGGCCTGGCGCATCCGCGCCGGGAGACTGTCGAAAGTAGTGGGCATCCATAACGCCGCAGCCGAGGCCGACCCTTGCGATGCCCTCCGGTAGCGCCAACGCCTGAAAACTGTCTTCTGAGATCGGTTCAACGCTCTGCCAAACCGTTCGCGTGGCGATCTCTATGACTTCCGCATGGGGCTGTTGGCAGTCGATGAGAACATTCTGTTGGGGTACTTCAGCCAAGATGGGTTCCTTCGAGACTAGGAGGGGGGTTGCCCTCTGCTTGGTTGACATAATGTAATGTAGCACATTAAATGGCGGCATTGTCCGCCAAGTCGTTCGTAGCTTGCGAGATTCTGGATTGCTTTTTCAACCGTTTCAGCAATGAGTCATGCATATCTGCTCTCGCCATACACAGCGTCCAGGTATCGCTCTTTGTCCGAGAGCTTTTCACTCGGAAGTTGGATGCCGACCTCGGAAGAACGGAGGCGGCCCGTGAAGTCAGCAAGATCGCTTGCTTGCTGGGGCTTGCTGGACGCACTGCTGCAATGGGACAGCACGTCGGGTTAATCGATAGTCTGGCAGCCAGCCTGAGCCTGCTGAGCTGGATTGTTCCGAACAAGGGGGTTTTGTCATGAGCGTCACGATCCACACGACATCACGCGGCGTTGAGTTTGTGCGCACGCCGGACGCGTGTTTCGCAGGCCTGCCAGACTTCCCGTATGAGCCGCACTATGTCGACCTTGACGGGCTACGCATGCACTACGTCGACGAAGGTCCGCGAACGGGCCAGGTGATCGTGCTTCTACACGGTCAACCTGACTGGTCGTATCTCTATCGAAAGATGATTCCGGTGTTAGTTAACGCTGGGTATCGCGTAATCGCGCCAGACATGATCGGCATGGGGCGCTCAGACAAGCCAACAAATATTCACACGCACACGGTAAATGCACACGCGGCCTGGTGGAGCCTCATGATCGAGGCGCTTGAGCTGCGAGATATCACGTTGTTCGCTCAGGACTGGGGCGGCTTTACGGGTCTGACCGTCGTGGCGCGACGGCCCGAGCGCTTCCGGCGGGTCATGATCTCGAACAGTGCTTTGTGGCTCATGCCGGAACCGATCCTTGATGTACCTCAGGGCATCAAGCGCGAGGACCATCCGGTCGATCCTGATGCCAAGATCAGGACCTTTGATCACTTCGCTGCCGACTGCAACGCGAAAGGCTTGATGAAGGAAGACATGTCGGAGTTCTTCCACGCTTGGATGCTCTATGCGCTTACCGGCCCTGAGCTCAAACCCAGTGGCAACCTGCGCCGCGATTTCGGGGGGCTCACGCTGACTGACCATGAAGCCCGCGCCTACGATGCGCCGTTCCCGAGTGAGATCTACATGACCGGTGTGCGCACGCTACCCAGCATGGGCTCGCTCATCGATGAGCGTCAAAACCTGCAAGACTGGGGGGCGCTTAAGCAGTTTGAGAAACCGTTTTTAACCGTGTTCGGCGATTTCGACAATCTCGTCGGTACTGAGAAAACCCAGAAAACGCTCATTGAGAATATTCCCGGAGCGGCTGGAATGCCGCACGATCGGCTACCCGCTGGCCACTTCATCCAGGAAACTCAAGGCCCGGAATTGGCGAAGCGGCTGGCCGATTTTATGGTGGCCACGTAATGGACCTCGGCTCATGAGTCGGTTCGACACGTTAACGCTCGAGATCGACGGGCGAATTGCCTGGGTGACGTTCGATCATCCGCCGATCAATCTGCTGGACATGCAGATGATCAAAGAGATCGATCAGTTATCGGAAGATCTCTACGCGAATGAGTCACTTCACGCGGTTGTCTTCCAAAGTGCAGATCCCGACTTCTTCATCGCGCACGCAGACGTTGGGCTGATCCGGTCAATGCCCACCGACATCACGGAACGACCCACCGAGCTCAACCTGTACGTTGCCGCGTTGGAACGGCTTAGAAAGCTTCCTTTTGCGACCATCGGCAAAGTTGCTGGCATTGCCCGCGGCGGCGGCGCAGAGTTTCTATGGTCACTCGATATGCGGTTTGCGGCGGTCGGGCGTACAACGCTCAGTCAACCCGAAGTCGCCCTCGGGATCTTACCGAGCGGCAGTGGCTCAGCGCGCTTGCCGCATCTTGTAGGCCGGGGCCGCTCGCTGGAGATTGCGCTGGCGTGTGAGGATTTCTCCGCTGAGCTCGCACAGGACTATGGCTTGGTGAATCGGGCAGTACCGCAAAACGAACTGGATGGTTTGGTGGAACGCATCGCAACCAGGCTCGCGTCCTTTCCGCGATCCGCCATCGAATCGACGAAGCTCAGCATCGACGCATCCTTGCAGGACCCGACCCATGCATTGCTGGAGGAAGCGCACCAGTTCAACTGGTTGCGTGGCACGCGTGACGCACAGCAGCGCATGGCTGCGTTTGTGGAGAGCAGCGCGCAAACCCGCGAAGGCGAGCTGAAACTGGATTCCATCCTCTTAGGCTTAAGTGACCTGTGAACGTTAAAGTTTACGGCGGCGATCATTCTCCCTGGGTTAACGCAGTGTTGTTGGCGCTGTATGACAAAGGCATCGAGCACAGCTCGAGCCAGATACCACCGATCACGGTATTTAGAAAATGAGGAATTCTGATGCCAGCGGTCTCTATCGACGGGGAAAATTGGGAGATCGAGTCTTCCCAGATTCTCGCGAAGTTGGGGTATGAGCCCATATCGCGTGGAGATCTCAAAGCCGTTCAAGGCGCGTGGCAGGGCGTGCTGCACCGTGCTGATAACCCGCTTCACTTTCTCTCAAGCTTCGCGCGTGTCGGAGACAAGTCGACGTCGCTTGTCAGGCGATCGGTGCGCAACTTTCTGCGCAGCTTTGTTGCACTGTACATGCTCACGCTGATCAATCTTGCCAAGCGGACGCGAAAAGCCGTCGATCCGGACAATTTCGGTGATCAATTCTTAGTTTGGGAAAAGGCGCTGGACACGTCTTCCGGGCGTTTCATCGACGGCGAATCGCCCGGGATTCGTGATTTTTTGCTGTTCGGGGTGGTTCAGTGTCATGCGAGTATCCCGACCCCGCCGCTTAAAGCACTGCAACACGATGTACGGCTAACAGACATGCGTCAGTGGATAGGCCGCATGCAGGAGCGGTTTCGTGGTTGTTCACACCTTTATTCCGGACGCTATTTTGAACCTAGCCTTCCTCAGCCAACGCCGGCCGACGCTTTTCAGCGCGTCATTTTCTATCTTGGGTTCACAGCGATGTGTGGGCTGTTTCCGCTTACGCTACCGTTGGTGTTCGTGCTGATGCGAAAGGTGCCCAGATAGATGTATAGGGATAGATGTTCAGGGGTCAGAACCAAGTGCCAGGTCCGATCGGTTCTGGCAATGAGCCATGCCCCCTCGCTCGCTGAGCTATGGGTTCGCGCTGCGTCGAAGTGCAGTCGTGGATATCTCGAATGATCGATAGATTGTTCCCAACGTGCGTTGACAACAACTACCAGGGCCATCGTGTTGCCCTGTGGTTGTTCGTTCCGGTCACGCTTATCACTTTCGGTCGTAGTCTCGTTCACATCTTTCTGGGTGACGGTGGCGCCCAATCGATTGCGACGATCCCGCTGGACACCTACCCGCCGGATGCGGCGGATGCGGTGATTCGCGGTTTCGCGCTTTGGGGTCTGTCTCAGCTGCTGCTGGCCTTTCTTTACATCGGGGTACTGTGGCGCTGGCGCACTCTGGTGCCGCTTATGTACCTGCTACTGGTGGTGGAGTATGTCGGGCGCTTTGCGATTGGTTTGGTGAAGCCGACCGCCACTTTAGAGACACCGCCGGGTGCGATTGCGAACTTTGTTTTTGTTGGGGTGGGTTTGGTGATGCTTGTGCTGTCACTCCGAGGGCGCGACAAAACCGAGATTCCGAGCCGCTAGCTGGAGTCGTTCTAGCACTTGGATCTGGCACTCGGACCTGCCCGCCGGTGCTGTCAGGTTAAGCGCGAGACCGCGTAGCGCAGCACCTTCTTTGCCCTAGCAATCGACAGCTGCTGATCGACGCGCAGGGTGATCCAGTACTCTATGCTGAGCGTTGCGTCGAGTGATTCGAGCAACAACGCGTCCGACGCCATCGCGCTTGGCAGGATCTCGCGCAGCCGCTGTCGTCGGCGGTGCACGTCCTTCCGCCGGGTGTTAGGGCTGCTTGTCGAGCGGAAGCGTTGGTACACCACCGAGATAAAGAGCGGCAGGAGGTACTCGTACAATCGAGCGCGGCGGCCGATCACCTCATCAAGCAGCAGTGGCCAGGCGTCGCCCCCATCAGATGGCTGCTGTGATGGTTGGCAGGCGGTTGGGAAGGGCTCATCCATCACAGCCCGCGCGTAGTCTTGGGCGTCCAGGATGATCGCAGTGTGTAGCGTCTCCCGATCAGGGAAGTGTCGAAACAGGGTTCGCCGCGTGATATCGGCCTGTGTGGCGATCGCCGCGACCGTTGGGTCAAAGTCACCCGCCAGTATCAGCTCGCGCGCAGCGTCTAAGATGCACCGGCGCGTGGATTGGGTGCGTTGATGGCGACCATCGGCGCTGGCTGTTGTGCCCGCGTCAGCTCGCACTGGCGTGTTTGCTCAGCACTTGGCAGCGCTTCATCAAGCGCCTGGCGTTCTCATTGAAGTCATCGCGCCGGTGCAGCACCCGCCGGTTGTCCCAAATGATCAAGTCGTTTGGTTGCCAAACCTGACACCAGACGTTGTCGGGTGGGGCCGCGTAGCACCACAGCTCGTCAAGTAATGCTTCGCTGTCCGCGAGCTCAAGCCCGGGTATGTACGCCCAGTCTCGTCGTCCGAGGTAAAGCATGTCGCGGCCGGTCTCCTCATGAGTCCTGATGATCGGATGGCTAGCGCCGGGTGCATCACGCGGATCTTCGAAGGCCTCGAAGCCGGGCCGAAGTTTACCGACGCTGGTGTGAGCTGCGTCGTGCTTGATCGTGAGCTTGCTGGCCTGTTGTTTGAGATGCAGGGGCAGGGCTTCCAATGCTGCGCCTTGATCGGCGAAGTAGGTGTTTCCTCCCGCTGCTGGGATCTCGATGCCAAGCAGGACGCTGGCCGGCGGGGGCACCTCGGCGTAGGTCATATCAGAGTGCCAGGCCGCCTCGGAGTTGCCCAGGCCGCCAATCGGTTTGCCATCTTCGATGATGTTGGAGAGCTGAGTGACATAGCGGTTCTTGATCTTCTTGCGCGCCGCTTCGGGCAGGCGACCCATGGGGATCTCCTCGAGCGGGCCGAATCGAGCGCTGAATGTTTGTAGTTCGTCCTCGTTGAGCGGCTGATCGCGCAGGCGTAGAACGCCGTAGTCGAGCCACGCTTGATAAAGCTCGTTGAACTGATCGGTCGTCACCGTGCGGACATCAATGTCGCCAACCTCGGCAACAAAGTTGTTCCCCAGCGCTGTGATTTTCATGGTGGCGTTTCCGTTGTTTGTTTGTCGTCGAGGGCATCACGGGGCAGCACGATCTGAGCGAAGGCCGACAGCTTTGGGTCTGCCTCGAACTGCTCGTAGAACACGCGCAGCGCGGCGCCCAGCTCAGTGGTGTACCACAGCGTTAAGTATGTCTGTCGGTGGTCGTACTCACCGGGCTGTGCGGTCAGCGCCTCGACGTAGAACGCCTTCGCATCCTCAATCGCAGCTTTGAACGCTGGCAGGTCAGCGGGGAGGCGAGCTGCATCCAAGTCTGCCGCTAGCCCGCTGATGATGTCCCGGATCGACGAAGTGGAAACGCCCACGAGCGTTCTGCCATCTCGGCGTTGTCGCCCGATTTGGTACCAGGGTTCTAGGCTTGCGAGCTCTGCGTTCAGCCGGCCTTGCCAGGTAGTGTGGTCGGTTCGAAATGAAACCGGGCAGGCGGGGCTGTTGTCGAGCGGAACGCCTGGCGCGTCTTCGGGGTAGTCCGCGAGCACGGGACCGTCGGTTCGGTTCAGCAGATCCAAAGCTGACTCGATCACTCGATGTTGAAAAGCCGGATCGTTCGGCACGCCTAGGGGGCGTCCCAGCGGAAAGCTCACCCACAGTGATCGGGGTGGCTGCAGGCTGGCCGCGTTCTCGCGCACCAGGCTGATGCCGGTGGTCATGATGTCGGCACGCTCGAGGAAGTAACCGAGCGCGCTCACGGCGCGCGTGCAGTTGGGTCAGACAGGTGTCAAGAAGACTGCATCGACTCGATCTTTCTTAAGCAAGCCCGCTACCTGCCCGGCGGACGCTTCGTAGGCTTGGGGCAACAAGCCTGCGCCCATAAAACTGTAGTGAATGGATGCCAGCGAGCCGATCGAGCCGGCGCTCTCCAACTCCCGAAACCGATCGATCGGGAACACCAGGTTGACGTCTTCGGCCAGGCCAGATCGATCAAAGTTTGCTGAGCTATGTGAAGTGATTAGGCCATCGGCGTTTGCTTCGTTTGGGATGGGCCGGAAACTCGAGTCGGTGAACCCAAAACCGGTGTCGTCTCGGACGTGAAGGCCGGCCGTGGTGATGAGTGCGATCCGCATCTCGGCGAGAGGTTTCGCTTGCGGCGTCCAGGCTGGAGGTCCCAGCGGCGGTAGCTCTTTGCTGAGCAGGTGTGCCCGTTCGTGCTCGGGTAAGTCGCTCAGTCGAACCATGCTGTGCAATCCACTACTGCGTTTCACTCGTGGAAGTAATGACACCTATAGTGCCAATAGATCAGTGTAGTTTCCAGCTCGAGAGCGTGCCGCGGCCGAGCTTGGTTAATGCATGACATTATCATGGTAGGCTTTGTCGATGCTCAATCTAGGAGTCGCCATGAATCGACTAGCTTGGATCGCGACAGCCGTGTTGGCTTTGCTGTCTACCCACGCTGCAAGTGCTAGCGGCATAGAGGGGCTATGGGACAATGAGGCCAATCCGGTCTCGATGGTGATCTTGGTTTCTGATGACGGTGTTGCTACCGGTAAAGTCGCGCAGAACGAACAGAACCCGGAATCTGTGGGCCGGTTGATCTTGAAGTCAGTCGTTGCCGACCCGGGCGACAATAAGCTTTGGCGTGGCCAGGTGTTTGCAGCACGCCTCGGCGAGTTTCGAGATGCCGAGGTTCGCCTGGTCGATGACGAGCGGCTGGAGATCTCGGTTAAAGTTGGTTTCCTGTCCAGAACAGTGGGTTGGACCCGCCAAGCAACACAAGCGAGCGAACATGACTGACACCTGCGGTAAACCCATTTCAGATCGACGAGCTTGGTGTAGTGCTGAGCTAGCCCGCAATTCGGATTGGGTGACTGAACTCTCCCCAAATCAAATCGACTCCTTGAACGCGCTGGCAGAAACGTTGCCCCAGGACAGTGCCGATTGGTTGGAGGGTGATGCCCGTGATCGGTTCAGCGAACCCGCCGCTGAGTTGATCGAGCAAGCCAGTGCCGAGCTCGGTTCAGGCAGAGGCTTCGTGCTGTTTCGAGGCCTTGATGCGAGTGATCCCGAGCGTCTGCGCCGGGTGTTCTGGAGCATCGGCACGGCGCTGGGTCAACCCGTGATGCAGAACGCACGAGGCGAGGTCTTGAGTATCGTCTCCGATCGTTTTGGCGGCGCCGAGCGTGGGGTGGATACACGCGGCTACGAGAGCAACGATGAGCTGCGATTTCACTGCGACGGCGGCGACTGCATTGGCATGAGCTGCGTACGTCAGGCGGCCGAGGGTGGGGAAAACGGTCTCGTTAGCTTGTTTTCGATCTACAACGAGGTGCTCGCCAGCTTCCCAGAGCATCTCGATGCGCTGCTTAACGGCTATCCGCTCTACGCGCGCAAAGAGCGCGGTGATGCGCAGTCGACCAAGAACCTCGGAAAGGTGAATGCCGCGCGTTTGCCGGTGTTCGCCTGGGAAGGCGCGCGCATGAGTGCCTGGCTTAACATTCAGCTTGCCGAGCTTGCAGCCGAAGTCTCCGGGCAGGCGTTTAGTGAGGAGGAGCGAGCCGCGCTCACGTGTGTTGAGGAGATCGCGAACCGACCGGAGATGCAGCTCACTTTTTTGCAACAGCCGGGTGATGTGCTGTTCATCAACAATTTGGCGGTGATGCATCGCAGGCAGCGCTACATCGACGCCGAAGGCGACGAGGCTAAGCGGATGCTTTACCGCATGTGGATCAACCTGCACGAGTCTCAAGGCCTCGTCGCCACCCACGCGGTGCTGCGACAAGGCATACGAGGGCCGAAGCCGGTGATCGTTGCGGCGTAACACCCAGTATGGCTGCCTCAAACACAACCAACCTTCGGCCTGCGCTCCAGGAGCGCAGCCGAAACAAGCGCGACCGGCTGATCCAGGCTGGGTTAAGTTAGTTCGGCCGGCGCGGTTTTGAGCAGACCCGCATGGCGGATGTTGCCCGCGCAGCGGGCGTAACGGTCGGTGTGTTGTATCAGCGCTTCAAGGACAAGCGCGGCTTCTTCGAAGTGCTCGTCGACACCCTCGCTAAGCTGCTTATCAGTGAGGTCGACGACTTCTTCGAAGTAGCCGAGGCTGCAGACCCTAAGTGGCCGTTACCGATGCTCCTTGAACGGATTGTCATCTCCCTCGTACGGGTGATGGAACGTGACATTGGCTTTCTCGTTGCGCTGATCACCGTCGGCGATCAGGTACCTGACGCGCTAGATCGGATTGCCGCGGCCGATCAACACCGGGCACGGCGGCTGTACGCATTTGCCTCGTCGCGAGGTTTGATCGCCCCGTCAGTAGTGGACGAAAGTCATGTGTATCTCGGCTTGGCAACGGCAATTCGCATGTTGCTCGTCACCGCCACCGTGGACCGCAAGCCCGTGCAGCTTGGCGATGCCGGCACGATCGAAGGCCTGACCGTCATGCTGACGGCGTATCTAAAGCAGCCCTCCCCGCAGTACTCCTAAAACGCCGCCTCGTAAAACGTGAATTCAGGTTTACATTCTGAAGTCCTGCACCTATATTCGCGCGCACGATAATGATCAACATTAATAATGTATGGCATTGTGAGAGCGCATTGGGTTGGCCAAGGCGTGTCACAGGAGGTTCCTATGCGAGTTTTCTTACTACTGCTGGCGTTGATCTTGACGATCTCGTCGGCGTCCGTCCTAGCAGCGATCGAAGAGGTCGTTGTGACAGCTCAGAAGCGGGTCGAAAGCGTTCAGGATGTGCCGATCTCGATCACCGCACTTAGCGGTGACGATCTGGCGCGGCGAGGTTTGAACGATCTGCAGGAAGTGGCGCGGTACGTGCCGAACTTTGACATGCCGTCGTCCAACAACCTGCGCAACGTGCGGGTGCGGATTCGGGGTATTGGCTCTTCAGGTACGAACCCAGGCATCGAATCCAGTGTCGGTACGTTCCTGGACGGTTTGTACATGCCAACCGGTGGCATGAACTTCGGTGAGTTGGCGGACATTGCCTCGGTTGAAGTGCTGCGCGGGCCGCAAGGTACATTGTACGGCCGGAATACACCGATTGGGGCGCTCAACGTCACCACTCGCAAGCCGAGCGATGAGTTTGAGAGTCTGATCAAGCTCGGCGTTGGCGAGTACGATGAAACTACGGTCAGCGGCTATGTCGGTGGTGGTCTATCAGACACGACTGCCGGGCGACTGTCGTTTTGGTACCGAGATCGCGAGGGCTATGAGACGAACGCCTTCACGGGTGACGATGTGAACGACAACGAAGAGTGGGGCCTGCGTGGCAAGCTCGTGTTCACACCTTCCGATTCTGTTGAGATCAACACCTCGCTCTACTACAGCGAGATTGAACGTCGCTGCTGCATGGCTGAGCAGATTCAGCCCAACGATCCGAACTGGGGGATTGCGACGCCTGGGTTCCTGGCAACACAAGCGGCAGCCGGCTATACATTCACCAACTTCGACGATAGTGACCATCGTGTCGATGGCGATGACGAGGGTGACGATTCGTCCGAGTCCTTCGGCGCCTCTGTTCAGGTGGATTGGGATCTCGGCAACGAGTTTCTGCTCACGTCCATCACTGGCTACCAGGACTGGGAGAACTCGGTGGTGATCTCAGCGGATTCACTGAAGAACCCCACGATCACCGCGCCGCAGACTCAAAGCAACGAGGTGTTTAGCCAGGAGCTCCGGTTGACCTCGCCATCGGGTGAGTCGGTTGAGTACCTGGCGGGCTTGTACTTCTACCACCAAGACACACGCTTTGACTCGGATCTGACGGTGGGTCCGGGATCGAATCGCGTGTTTCCTTTTCCGGCTGCGTTGTGTCCGGCGCCGTGTACAGCGGGCGTCGGTGACTTTGTGAGCACCGATTTTGAGCAAGAGACCCAAAGCATCGCGGGCTACGCCAACCTCACCTGGCATCTCAGCGACGTGTGGGACGTCACCGGTGGCCTGCGCTGGAGCCGCGACGAAAAGGATGTCGATATCGCGCATACCAACCTGTCAACGAACAGCATTCCGATCAACGTCGCGATCTTCCCGCCGAATATCGTGGGCAAACGCGACCGCTCGGAAAGCAAGGTCACCTGGTCGTTCAACACTCGCTACAACGTCACCGACGACGTCATGCTGTTTTTCACCAGCTCGACCGGGTTCAAGTCCGGTGGCTTCAACTCTCGACGCCTGCCGGCAGGTGCTGAGGTCGAGTTTGAGGAAGAGAACTCGCTGACCTTCGAAGGTGGCGTCAAGTCGATGTTCTTCGACCGCCAGCTGATGTTGAACCTGACGCTGTTCCAAACCACGGTCGAGGACTTTCAAGAGTCGACCCTGGCGCCTACTGGTACTGGCTTCATCGTTGGCAACGCCGGTGAACAGGAAGTCAGTGGCCTCGAAGGCGATTTGACCTGGGCGCCGAATGACAACTTCCTGCTGAACGCGTCGTTTGCGTACCTCGACTCGGAATACACCGACTTTGACAACGCCCAGTGCGCCGCGGGTCAGACACCCACGAATCCGAATGGCACCTGTGACCGAACCGGTGAGCGTCCGAACTTTGCGCCAGAGTATCAGTACACCATTGGCGCCCAGTGGACTCAGCCGATTGGCGATGGGCTCGAATGGTTCACTCGCGCCGACTACTCCTGGCGCGATGATCAAGTGCTCGAGCGCGTAGCGAACTCGAGCATCGGTGAGCAGGCTGCTTATGGTTTGCTGGATCTGCGGGTTGGGCTTGGCGCCGTCAGCGGACAGTGGGAAGTCGAAGCGTTTGCTCGCAACGTTACCGACGAAGCGTACTACGCCGTTGCGGCCGCACAGCCATTGGGCGGGCTGGTGTCTGGTGGCGGTCCCGCTGGTGCGCGTGGCTTTGTGGGTTGGTACGGTCCTCCAAGCGTTTGGGGTGTGCAGTTCAGCTGGCGGGGAGGCAACTAGTTATTTGCCTGATTCACCGCCCGGATCGTAGATTTGATTCGGGATTCAACAGAGCAAGGTTTGGATCATGAATGTTGAGAATGCGATAACCCCGAATCCGACGCAAATGGCGGGTTTTTCAGACGGGGCCGACCACGGCCCCATCTATATGCTGAACCTCCTGAAATACCGGGAGCGGGCCGAGTATGCGGATGGTCGTAAAAGCGGTCTGAGTGGGCGTGAGGCTTATAGCCTATATACCGATGGCGTGAGCGAGCTGCTCAAAGAGTTTGGCGGCTCGCTGACTTTCAAAGCATCTGTCGAGCGCATGACCATCGGGGAAGTCGAGGAGCTGTGGGACGATGTTGCGATCGCGATGTACCCCTCCCGTGCGGCGATGATGCAGATGATGCAGTCCGAGACGATGCGGGACATCGGCGCTCACCGCGCAGCAGGCTTGGCTGGGCAGCTCAACATCGAATGCGTCGGGGCATTGGGAAGCTGGCTTTGAATCGACGGGTTCTACTCTGGGCGGTACCGATCCTGGTCTGGTCGGTTTTCACGTTGTGGTACACGGATTTTGGCGGACCGCTGAGCGATGAGGAGATCGAGCGGGCTCTGAGCGCTTTGGAGAAGCGAGGCATGGAAGCGGAACGCTTCGCACTCTTTGCAAAATTTCTACGCGAGGATACTGGTCGACAGTTCCTCATGGTCAACAACATTGATATGAGCGACAACCCACCGTCCATGGCGGGGTTTGGACCGGCCGCGACCGCCGAGGACTACAACGACCACTACATGGAACACATGTATCCGCAGTTGCTGTCACGCGCGTGCCATCCGATTTTCTTTGGCACCGGTCTCGGTGTGGGCATCGACATTACCGGTATCGACGGAGCGCATGGCTGGGACCTGGCTGCGCTGTTTCGCTACAAGAGTCGCCGGGCATTTATTGAGGTGGTCACCCACCCGGACATGGGGAGTCGGCATGCCTTCAAGCATGCCGCCATGGACAAGACCATCGCTTATCCGGTGGAGCCCGGACTCTATGTCAGCGATCTGCGCATTCAGCTGTTGTTGGTGCTTGGTTTGCTAACGGCCTTGCTCGATGGGTTGTTTTTCAGACGCTCAGCCAGCACAACGCTCGCTGGCAAAACAGGAAGCTAGCGATGTTCGATGGCCGCTACGTGTTGTGGGGTGGTGAGCACAGCCTGTTCACCCGAAAACTCCAGGCGATGCTCAATTACTTGGGTGTGGACTACGAGTTCAAACTCAAGTCGGGCGATGCGGGTGAGCGCATGGAGGCTCGGCTGGGAACCCATTTCATACCCGGGCTTGAGACCCCTGAGGGCTGGTTTGTACACGACACCACACCGATCGGGCTAATGTTGAGCGCAAAGTACCCGGAGCGCTCGGTTGTGCCATCGGCGCCGGTACAGCGCATCGCATCACATCTGTTGGAAGATTGGGCCGATGAGTGGTTCGGTCGTTACGCCATCAGCAGTCGCTGGTGTTATCCGCATAACATCGATCACGTTGCCATCGGGTTCTACGCCAACTTCATCGGCAAGTATGAGCGCCAGGGTCTCACCCCGGAGGAGCTCGTCGAGGCGCGTAAGCGAATCGAGATCGTGCGTGATCAGTTTGGTCTCAATGCCTGTACTAACCGGGGCTGCGGACCGGATCAGGCCGTGCATGTCCGCCGGGACTTCGAGCAGCTCATGGTCCATGTCGAGCGTCATTACACCGAGCATCCGTTTCTGCTGGGTGATCGGGCGAGTCTTGGCGACTTCACGTTTGCGGGGTTGTTCAAAGCGCACATCGCTTCAGACCCGGAGCCGCGAAGCTGGATTCTCGGTTGTGCGCCGAAGATGCTCGAGCTTATGGATCAGGTGTTTGAAGCGCGCGCTGGTGAAGCCCAATACCTGCCAGACGATGCGCTGCCGCCAACGCTGATGCCTTTCTTTGAGCATATGCGCGATAGCTATCATGCTTTTTTGCGCGTATCCCGCGACGCGCTGGCGGCGGGAGAGAAGTGGTGCGAGGTAGATCTCGGTGAGGGGCCGGTTCGCATGCGCTCCCTCAAGTACAGTGAGATCAGCCGGTGCCACATCAAAGGTGAGATTGAGAGTCTGTCACCGGCAGATCGCGCCGCCGTCGATTCAGCCCTGGGATCGCTAGGCGTGCTCGACGCCTATCTATTGCCCGCCGTATTGCCATAGAGGCCTGGAATGAAGAAGAGTCTGATTGCCTTGTTGAGTGTCGCCGTCGTGCTGGCGATCGTCGCTTACCAGTACCGAACCGACCTGCTGCTGTTCTACGTCTCTCAGCAGGCGCAGCCCGAGATTGGGCCCAACCAGGAGATCCATTGGCAGCAAGGCCCGGTAAGTGCCGAACAGCCGCCGAGCGAGCGCCCGCCAAACATCGTTTTCATCCTCGCGGACGATCTGGGCATCAATGACTTAACGGCCTTTGGCGGTGGTGTTGCCGGGGGCGCGGTACCGACGCCGAGCATTGATGGCATCGCTCGCGACGGGGTCATGTTCAACACCAGCTATGCGGGGCACGGCACCTGCGCACCGTCTCGCGCCATGCTCATGACCGGACGCTATCCAACCCGAACCGGTTTTGAGTTCACCCCGACACCGCCGGGCTTCAGCCGCATGGTCACCTTGATGGGCAACGAGATGGACGACGGCCTTCCGCCCGGCGACTACAACCGCGAGCTCGACGAGAGCCAGCCCGACTACTGGACCAAAGGGCTTCCTGCTGAGGAGACGACCATCGCCGAAGTACTGCAAGCGGGTGGCTACCACACCGTCCATATCGGAAAGTGGCATCTGGGTAATCGCAACGGCATGGCGCCTAACGATCAAGGTTTCGAAGAAAGTCTGCTGATGGACAGCCAGCTGTTCGCCGAAGAGGACGATCCCAATGTTGTGAACGCCAAACTCGACTTCGATCCTATTGACAAGTTTCTGTGGGCGAGAGGGCGCTTTTCTGCGCGGTTCAACGGCGGTGATGCCTTCACGCCCGGCGGTTATCTCACCGACTATTGGACGGACGAGTCGCTGAAAGTCATCGAAGCGAACCAGCATCGGCCGTTCTTTCTATACCTCGCACACTGGGGCGTGCACACACCGCTGCAGGCGACGAAGGAAGACTACGATGCGGTCGGTGACCTCAAGCCTCACCGGTTGCGAGTGTACGCGGGGATGGTTCGCTCGCTGGATCGCAGCGTTCGACGCATCGAAGAGAAACTGGAGGCGCTCGGGCTCGTGGACAACACTATGATCGTGTTTTCCAGCGACAACGGCGGGGCGGGCTACATCGGTTTGCCTGAGGTGAACGCGCCTTATCGGGGTTGGAAGATCACCTTCTTTGAGGGCGGCATTCGAGCGCCGATCTTTGTGAAGTGGCCGGCGCAGATACCGGCGAACAGTACGGTGGATGAACCCGTCGCGCACATCGACCTGATGCCAACGATGGCTGCGGCAGCGGGCGCGAAGTTGCCTAACGATGTGGAGGTTGACGGCCAGAACCTGCTGCCTGTGATCCTCGGTACCGGGGAGCTACGGCGTCCAAACGACGCGTTGTATTGGCAATCCGGAGGAACGCGGGTTGTTCGTGCGGGTGACTGGAAGCTTCACGTCGAAGGTCGTCGCGACGAGAAATGGCTGTTCGATCTGGCCAACGATCCGACCGAGCAAACCAATCTGGCCGACAGCAGGCCGGACAAGCTCGGCGAGCTTCAAGCGCTGCTTGACCTGCACCAGGCCGAGTCTAGAGCTTTGCTGTGGCAACCCGCGACGGAGCGACCGATCGCGATCGATAAGACTCGCGCAGAGCGGGTTGAGCCAGGTGACGAAGTTGTTTACTGGCCGAATTGAGCAAGGAAGTGCTCAGTTGAGTTTCAGTGGGCAGCATATGCGGTGCGCGGCGACCGATATCGCGCGGCGACCCGGCCCAACGGCAGGCTTCGAACGCGCCTGTCAGCTTTGTTCTCATAGGAATGCAAGGGGCCAGGCATGAACCGACGGCAGGAGACGTACCGGCTCTACGCGATGCCTCATTCGCTCTATTCGGGACGGGCCCGCAGCTATCTGATAAAGCACAAGGTTCCGTTTCAGGAACTGTCTACAGGGCATGAGAGCTTCAAAGCGGACGTCCTCCCGAAAGCCAAGCTGTCGACCATTCCCGCTCTGGTGACGCCTGCAGGTCAAGTGATTCGCGATGGCGGGGCGATCATTGAGTACTTTGAGGCTGGCAGTGGCCGGCCCGCGCAACCCGCTGGGGTGCGCCAGCAGATCATCAGCGCGTTGTTTGATGTGATTGGCACCGATGGTCTGCTCAGGCCAGCCATGCACTACCGATGGAACTTTCCGAAAGCGAACCTCGGGTTTGTCCGATATCACTTCCTGGGTTCGCAGAGAGATACGCCTGCGCGAGGGGAGAAAACCGACGCCATGATGGATCGCATGCGTCATGCGGCGATGATCTTTGGCGTAACCGATGCAAGCCGAGAGCTCGTCGAGGCGTTGTACCTGGAGTACCTGGATGCGCTCAATGCCCACTTCGAGCACTACCCCTACCTCCTGGGTTGGCGGCCGTGCATTGGCGATTTTGGCTTGCTGGGACCGATGTATGCACACCTTGGCCGTGATCCGTACCCGGCGCGACTGATGCAACAGCAAGCCCCACGGGTCTACAGGTGGACTGAGCGTATGAATCGCTTCGACCAGGACGCCCCGGAGTACTTCCATGCCGGGACGGACCTTCTGCCGCGCGACGAGATCCCCGAAAGTCTGGTAGCCGTCTTGCGGGTACTGGCGCAGGACTTCGTGCCGGAGACTGAAGCGGCGGCGGAGTTCATCAACGCCTGGTTGGCGAGCAATCGCCCCGAACCAGGATCGGTAGCCGTGGGGCGCCTGGCCCAGGGCATGGGTACGGTCCGCTTTTCAGTGCGCGGCGAAACCATTGATGCTCTGGCGCAGCCTCATCGTTTCTATCTGCTTCAGCGTGTACAGGACAGTTATGCGGCGCTGCCGGCTGAACAAAAGCTCGCAGTGGATGAGTTGTTGGCCGAGAGCGGCATGACCACCGTGATCACGACAACGCTTAACCGGCGCATCGTCCGTGCTGACAATCTAGATGTTTGGGATTGAACCGACCGTCCTGATCGGAAATGTCCGTGGCTTGCCGTGCGGGGTGGGTAGCGACTTCTGTTAAGGTCAGCGCCCATTCTGACATAATGCGATGCATTACTTCAGATTGCTAAGGGTGAAGAGTCAAGTGAAAGCCGTCTTGAAAGTTGCCGTATTGCTACCGGCCGTGCTGTTTATCGTAATGGGGATTCGGTGGCTGGTGGATCCGGCGGGCAGTGCTGACGATCTCGGTCTGGTGCTGGCGCACGGTCTTGGCCGCAGCTCGATGATCGGCGACTTCGCCGCATTCTTTCTTACCGCTGGGTTGTGCGCGCTTGTTGGCGTTGTCACGGCTAAGCGTTTTTGGTTCTACCCGCCCGCGATGTTGTTGCTCTTAGCTGCTACCGGCCGAGTCCTCGCGTGGGCGCTGCACGATGCTGCCTTTGCCAGTGGTCCGATTCTGTTCGAGATCGTGGTAGGTGCTGTGCTGTTGGCTGCGACACGGTGGGTGGCGGAGCCTTCGGCATCGTGAGGAAACGTTTCAGAGTGTCGCCAGGGGCCTCTGATCAGCCTTTTGCTCGGAGTGCCGGTCTGGGCGTATTGAAACATTTGCTCCTACTCCCACTTATGTTCGCTAGCGCTATCGCGCTGGCAACGCCAGATGGCGGCCGTCCGAACATCGTGTTTCTGCTGGCTGACGATCTGGGCTACACCGATATCGCCCCCTATGGTGCAGAGGTGAACACGCCGTCGTTGTCCGCGCTGGCCGAGCGAGGGATTCGCTTTACGAACTACCACACGGCGGCTAACTGTGCACCGGCGCGAGCGATGCTGCTGACGGGTGTGAATAACCACCTCGCGGGCGTCCCGAACATTCCCGAGATGTTGGCGCCCGAGCAACGTCGCCACCCGAACTACCAAGGAGTTCTGGGTAGCAACGTCGTCACTGTTGCCACGCTACTGGAAAGCGCCGGCTACAACACATACATGGCTGGCAAGTGGCATCTAGGATCAGCACCCGACAAGCGTCCCAGCCGTCGTGGCTTCAAGCGCACATTCGCGTTGATGGACTCAGGCGCGGACAACTGGGAACAGCGTCCCTATCTGCCCATCTATCGAGCAGCCAACTGGTTCGCAGATGGGGAACGCACTTCGTTGCCTGAAGACTTCTACTCGTCGGAGTTTCTCGTCAATAGGGCTATCGAGTTCATTGACAGCAACTTGAGCGACGGCAAACCCTTCTTTGCTTACTTGCCGTTTCAGGCGGTGCACATTCCGGTACAGGCGCCTCAGGATTTTATCGATCGCTATATGGGCGTCTACGATGAAGGCTGGGATGCGCTGCGAGAGAGTCGGCGACAGCGCGCTATTGAGATTGGCTTGGTGCCGGCCAGCGCGGGCATGAAGCGCATGGCAAGCACACAGGATTGGGCGTCCCTCACGGCCGAGCGCAAACGCTACGAGGCCAAACGCATGGCCGTTTACGCCGGTATGATCGAAGCGATGGACTATCACATTGGGCGTTTGATCGAGTATCTCAAGACTCAGGGTGTTTACGACAACACGGTCTTCATCTTCACCTCGGACAACGGCGCCGAGGCCAGTGGGCCGATTGATCCGTTGAGTTTCGCGAGTCGACGGGCGTCCAGCAACTTGGGTTACCACTCAGACATCGAGCGGCTAGGTCTCAAAGGGAGTTACAACAGTATCAGCCCGAGTTTTGCCAGTGCCGCCGCCAGCCCGTTGTCGTACTACAAGTTCTATGCCGGTGAGGGCGGGCTACGGGTGCCCTTGATTGTCTCGGGTTTGCCTATAGTTGCTAGCCCCGCGCTCACGAATGCGTTTGTCTGGGCCACAGATATCACCCCCACCATCCTCTCGATTGCTGGTGTTGAGCGGCCTGGGTCGAGGTTTGGCGGCAGGCCCGTGTTGCCGATGAGCGGCCGTGACCTGTCACCCCTCATTCGCGGGGAAGCCGATCACGTGTACAGCGACGAAGACGCCGTAGGCTACGAGCTGACCGGGCACGTCGCGTTCTTTCAGGGCGAATACAAGCTGGTTAGAAACCGGCCGCCCGGGGGGGATGGCGAATGGCATGTGTACAACATCGCATCAGACCCTGGAGAGGTAATCGATCTAAAGGATAGCGAGCCCGCACGGTTCCAACAGATGGTATCGGGCTATGAGCAGTTTGCCCGGGACAACGGAGTGATGCCTCTCCCGCAGGGTTACACACAGTCTGGTCAGATCCTGTCGAACTTCCTCGCCGCGAGCCTGCGTCTGGATATCGTCGTTATGCTGCTGACGTTGCTCGTGCTGTTGCCCTTCGTGGTGGCTCACCGGCTCAAGAAAAGCTCCGACTAAGGCTCCATCATGGCTCGGCGCTTTTTACTCAGTTTTCAGAGCAAATTGCTGAAAAGGGCTAACGTGCAGTTTGATCATCTACTACTTGGCGCCGGAGTATTCGAGGTTACAAGCCTTATCCTGCACTTAAATCGCTGATCAAGGAGGTGTTGGCGAGCGCGATGCAAACGCGGTCCTCGTTGAACACCCCGCCTTGATTGTGGTGCGTTCACCACAGTGTTGCTCAACTACGCTTGGTCGCTTGGGTTCGGTGCTGTGGCCAACAGCCAAGGCATCATGCAATCGCCCATGGTGGGCTCGATGCGAGATTTCCAGCTTGTGCGTTAGTCTCGGAGCCCGAAAACATGGGTGAAACGGCTCGGTTTCTAGGCTTTGACGAGTTATTCGAAACCATTGCGCTCGGCTCATGAGTGTTGCTGGTGGGTCAGTTGGTCCAGAGAATGGTTTCGTGGTCAGTCTCCGGAAGCGTGTCGATTGTGTGGTCGATCGATATGGGCGTTTCCACCAGCGCGGGCCACAGCGGTTCTACCATCTGTTCGTCGAGTCTGTAGAGAAGCGCTTTCAATTTCGCCAGCCGATCAGGGTTAGTTTCGCTTAAGTTGATTGTTTCTGTCGGATCAACGTTTAAGTTAAATAGCCAGGTTTTGCCATTCTGTTCTTGCAGTTGTAGCTTCCAGCCATCCTGCTGGACCACCTTGTAACCACCCGTGCGCCAGAAAAGCGGCCGTCGAAGCGGACGTGGATTGGTAATGGCATAGTCGAGCACGTCGACCCCGTCGATAGTGCGATCATCCGGCACGGGTAGACCGGCCGCCGCCAGCGCCGTAGCAAATATGTCGATGTGCGCGACGGCGGGATCGTATTGGCTGCCAGCCGGGATCCGTTCGGGCCAGCGAAAGAAATAGGGCGCACGGATGCCGCCTTCGAAGAAGGTGATCTTCCAGCCGCGATAGGGTTTGTTCAGGTCTGGCAGGCCGACATAGCCGGCGCCGCCGTTGTCGCTGGTGAAGATCACCATGGTGTTATCGGCTATGCCGTTGTCATCCAGGGCCTTCAGTACCTGACCGATTCCCCGGTCCAGGCCTCTCAACATTCCAGCATACGTACGCTCGGTATGGCCGGTAATGTGTGCCAGCGCATCGTAGTCGGCTTTCTCTGCCTGTAGCGGAGTGTGCGGAGCGTTGTAGGCGAGGTATAGGAAGAACGGCCGGTTGCGGTTAGCTTCGATGACCTTCACTGCATGACGGCTGAAGTAATCGGTCATGTGTGAGTTTGGGTGAAAACGCCCGCTGTTGTTGTGCCGAACTGCGTAACTCAAGTTAGGCCACAAGAATCGGTCGATTGGGTCGAAGTCCTGTTTTGAGTTGACGGCGTTAGCATCGTCCTCTGGCAGAAACATAGCGGCGCCGGGTAAGAAACCAAGGAACTCATTAAAACCCTGGTCCAGGGGGCGATAGCCCTCGGCTTCGCCTAGATGCCACTTGCCCAATGCGACGGAATGGTAGCCCCGCTGCGCGAGAAGCTCCGCCAGCGTTAGTTCACTGCCGGGCAGGCCGAGCGTGTCACTGGGCGGATAGTTTTCAGCATTGTCGGCGATGTATCCATCGCCGGCTGTCAATCGCGCGAACTCCGGGCGGGCTGGGGTGAACTCAAAACCCGAGCGCGTGGCGAATCGTCCGGTCAGCAATGCAGCTCGGGAAGGCGCACAAGTGCCGTTACCGGCATAGCCGTTGGTGAAGTGAATGCCTTGCTCGGCAATCGCGTCGATGTTCGGCGTGGGAACGGTACCATCTGCGATCCCCCCACCGTAAAAGGTGATGTCGTTGAAGCCGAGATCGTCTGCAACGATCAGAATAATATTCGGTGGCTGCTCGCCACCCGCAGGTTCGGTGGGACCGCTCTGCCAGACGACTTGCCGGTGCTCGCCCACAGGGTCGACGATGCCGGAGATGATGCCGGGCAGGTAGTACCAGTATTGAGAGAACGCCCAGATACCGGCTGCGATCAGTGCTAGGACGATGACCAGGAATCTCTTCATGTTGCCGCGCTCCCCAGAGTAGGTCAGGTCGATTGAATGAGGTTGATGATGACATGTGCCACTTGTTCGGGAGCGTTCTCCTGAACGAAGTGCCCGCCACCTTCTATAGTGGTATGCGGTAGGCCCTGGGTGCCTGGAACTTTCTTCCTGAATTGTGTCTCACCACCGCGTGTGACGGGATCGTCATCGGCAAAGGCGCACAAAAAGGGTTTGTTAAAAGACTCGAAGAACTCCCAAGCTTTACGCTGTTCTTCCAAGGAAGGTGAGGTGGGTAGGGTCGGTACTTGGCTCGGCATCGCGCGCGGCCCCATCTTGTAGCTCGGGTCGGGAAAAGGCGCATCGTAAGCCCTCGCCAACGGTGTCGGCAGGGGGGAAGTGACGCCAACTTTGTTCAGCAAGAATTTGATCGCCTGCACTGGCTTCGCAGGTGGTTGCAGCATCATCGACATGAAGAAACCAATCGGAAGGTTCTCGGTTTCCCAGCACCATTTCTGCCAATAGGCGAATGTGCGTGCGGGGTGGTCTCCGTCGCCCATGCTTGCGAGCGCCTTCTGCAATTCGATCAGGCTGGGTGTGGGTTTGTTGGTCCGGAAATCTTCGATCTCCTTCACGATAGCTTCCGGTACATCGGGGTTGTACGGCAGGCCGGTATTTGAGATGACCACCCGGTCAAAGCGCTCCGCGTGATTGACCACGAGGCGCAGACCGATAAGGCCACCCCAGTCTTGACCAAAGAAAGTGATGCCGGACAAGTCATTCGCCTCGAGCCATTTCCCCATCCACTCGACCTGACGCTCGTAACTGTAATCTTCCCGCGCGGCCGGTTTGTCTGATTTGCCGTAGCCCACCAGGTCAGGCGCGATAACGCGCATACCTGCGCGAGTCAGGTGGGGAATCACGTGCCGATACAGGTAGCTCCACACAGGCTGGCCGTGCATGCACAGTACCAACTGACCATCTGTTGGGCCTTCATCGAGGTGGTGTATGCGGAGCTCGCTGCCCTCGTCGGTCTGAATCGTCGTGTAATGGGGTGCGAAAGGGTAGTCCGCCAGTCCTTCGAAGCGATCGTCGGGGGTTCTCAGAATTTTCATTGGCGTCAGATCTGCCTAGTTAATGAGAGTCATTATAAGATAATTCTCGAGTCGCCAGGTAGCAGCACCGATCGCTTTGCAGTCAGCACCTCGCGAGAAAAGCTCGTCTCCGAACTGAGCGCGACCCGATCTTCCTCGCTCGTTCAAATCTTGCATGCGCGGGGGGATCGCCATCGAGGTATCGGATTTCGGCGAAGCTGGGGTCAAGCGATGGGAAAGACGTGAACCAAAGACAGGGTCACCGGATTGTTCGGCATTCGACACTCGAGCCGCTGGGTGTGCAGAGGAGGCACAGGCAGCTCGTTCTTAGGGCTTGTTCTTCAGAGCTTGAGTTTCGGGAGAGATGGGTGCGCTCAACAGACCGACTAAGGCGTCGATCAGGTTGTGCAGGAAAAAATCTGATTGGTACCCGCGAAAGGCGTTTGCTTGCCTAGCCTGGTGGTACATGGAGGCAGAGCACAGCATGACGGCTGCGTCCATACGCCGCCGGTAGAGTCCTTCGTTCAGGTGCGGCAGGGCCTTTCTGAGTAAGGCGCCAATCTGTTGTCCGCTTGTGCCGCCTCCACCCGCCCTGGACACGGATTTTAGAGGCGAGGAATCGGAGATTGCCAGTTCGTGCCCGAAAGCTTTTATGTAGCGGCGAAACTCGATGTCTGACCGCGCGAGCTGAAACGTAGGTTCAACCATGAGCGTGCAGAGCTGGCGTAGCGATGGCTCCGACGACTTCTGGAGCACTGTGGCCAATGATTCCGCTCGCTTCGCCTGAACCTGCTCGGCTCGCTCCTTATGAATAGCGTCCAGTAGGCCGGACAAATTTCTGAAGTGATACTGCAGCGCGGATTCGTTTTTCTGGCCGGCAGCGGTAACGATCTCTTTGATCGAGATGTTCTCCATACCACCTTCGGCGATCAGCTTTTCTGCCGCGCGCATGATTGAGTTTTTCGTTGCTTCGCTGCGGGCACGGCGACTGTCGGTTGATTGTCTTGCTGCGGAATCTGGCACTTGAGCCTCCAATCATCGGGGACAGGGTCACGTGCCAGTTCCAGTTAGTTCTGGTACTTGGTCCTGACTCCTGGCTTACTCAGTCATCAAAGCCTAAAAAGCGTGCAGCGTCTTCAACGCTCTTGCGCTCTGATACCACCGCGTTGGCCGGAAAATCTTCGTCCGGCCAACCCAGCGCAACGGCCTTCATGATCACCTGATCGTCCTCGATATTGGCATGCTCGCGCACCACCGGCGACTGCATGATCCCCTGGCTGTTTATCACGGCACCCAGGCCACGCGACCAGGCGGCGTTGACCAGCGCTGTTGTCACGGCGCCGCAGTCAAAAGCGGTGTCATCGCTGTCTGCCAGCACGCGGTCATAGGTGATAATCACGCAAACCGGCGCGTCAAACTGGCGGAAGCCGCGTAGCACCCAATCCTGGCGACCTTCTTTGTCCTCCCTCGCGATACCCATCGCGGCGAACAATTGCTTGGCGACGCCCACTTGACGATCGCGATGGTCTCCGGCGAAGGCCTGTCCGATGCGAAACTCGCGCGAGTGCGGTACTCCCGCGAGATTCCGTTCGGTATTGCCGGCGCGAATACGGTCCAGCGGTTCGCCGGAGACGACGGTGAAGTTCCACGGTTGCGTGTTCATCGATGACGGCGAACGCATGGCCAGTGCCAGAACTTCTTTAATCAGTGCTTTCGGCACCGGGTCGGGTTTGTATCCGCGAATGCTGCGGCGCCCAAGGAGTACATCATCAAACTGCACGTTGACTCTCTTTATTTCGGTAGAGGGTTAGTTTACGGGAATAGTCGTGTTCAGACAGGCGTTTCATGCTCGCGTCAGGCGACTCAATCAGGAATCCTAGGGCGCAGGATCCCGGTTCACGTTCATTTGGACCTGGCACTTGGTCCTGACCCTTGGCTTCCTCACCAAGGCAGGGCGAGCCTTGGGGCTCACTTTGATGGCAATGACCGAATGGGGGGAGCGATACGTGACCGCCAAACCTGCTCCCGTGGAATTTGTACATCGCGAAAGTGGCGAGCGGTTACGTGTGCAATTGGTGGATGAACAAGGTGCGCTGGTCGAACCCGCTCAGGCTGTAATCTCGTTACGGTGAGAATCCGAAGACCTGCAACACAGGTTTAGGGTTTTGTCAGAGTAGGTCGATACCGAAATGACCAATCGATAGGCAGATTCCAGTTGTTTGGCCAATCGTCAGACCCTGCAAGTTAATCCCGTTTCCTTGATTGTTAGCACGGGCGCAAGTCCACCACCCGCGGTACGTAAATTCGTGGTTTGACCCTGGTAGACGCGCGCGGCGTACAACATGGGAGCACCGTCATAGGTGTAAACGCGAACGTCGAATTTTAGCTCTGCTCGTTCGAGCTGCCCCGGTGCCTCGCCAACGTTGCGGCTTATCGCTCGCACAGGTGGAGCGATGAATTCCTGAGCGACGTAGTTTTCAGCAGCGATGTGGCGCCAGACTTTTGATGTCAGCTTAGCCCCGCGATACGCCGCCCGGCTGCCGAATCCGTCGTTTGGTTTGAAGAACAGTGAACGTCGTTTGCTCCACAACGCATCGATATTGTCGCCGCTTACTTCAACGCTTAGGGGCAGGTCAGCGAGCGTATCGATAATGTCCTCGCTGACTCCCCAGGATCGTAGAGTTGCCGGGTTAGATAGCGTTGCCAGATTGCGCTTATCAGCATAGTGACTGTGGTGCTCGGGGGTTGGCGTAACGACGGCGCTCCCATCGATGATGGCGTTACGGATTATGGCATTGCGGGGGTCAGTCAACGCGAAGTCAGTCAGGCGGTTGTACACGATATCGACCGGCTGCCCTCCCGCCAGCAGTACGCCGCTTTTGCTCTGCAGCTCACTCGGGTCAACAACAACAGTCTGCAGACCGAAGCTGCGCAATGATTCGGCGGCCAGAAGCATGTCCGGGTAGTGAAATTGGCTGGCTGGCTGTTCATCCACGATGGCGATTGAGCGGGGTAACCCATCACGCCCACTTTTGCGCCACTCGGCAACAAACATCTTGTAGATGCTTTCTCTGGTGTCTGCTCCAACCAGCGTATCGCTTGTCGTAAGCTCGCTGCCATTGATACCGAGCGCTCGTTCTAGAGCGTCGACGATGTAGGCCCCGCCGGCGTTCGTATTCACTTCAATCAGTTTTGGGCCATCGGCGGTTAAGTGAAAGTCGTAACCCATAAACGCGCCAGCGGTTGCGGCTGGAGGGAAGCGTTGCGATGCGGGATCTCGCTCGCGATTAGCTAACTGAAAGGGCTGCAATTTTGCGACCGTTTCGATCGCGTTGATTTGTCCCTGTATTCGCTCGATTTCTGACCGCGTTACGAATACGCCAGTGTTCGCAAAGTAGTTTTGCCGGCTGGCAAGGAGGTCGGCCATCGCAGGGTCGCTACTGTTATCGATGATATGACGGCTCACTTGGGAGGCATCGATCGGCCAGCAGTAACACTCGCGGTTCAGGTCTAACAGTTGCTGCTCCGTGGACATCACATGCATTCCAACAGGTTTGCGCATACGTCTTTGTGCCCTTGGCAGCAGTCGCGTAGCAAAAAGGCCATGAGCTGGTTGAGATGGGTGTAGTTCGCGTAGTACGTGACTGCGCGGCCCTGGCGGGTGGAGGTCACCAGGTCTGCGTGGGAAAGCGCTGCGAGCTGCGCGGACGCTGTCGTCGTCGGCACTCCCGCTTTAACCGAAAGGTCTCCGGCACCAACGCCTTTCTCTCCCGCGACGATCAATACGCGCAACAGGGTCAACCGGCCGTCGTGGGCCATCGCGGACAACGATTTGATAGCTTCAATTTGTTCCATATTCCATGGATACATGGAATAACGTAGCAATGTCAAGCATTGATGGCCGTATTTGCTAGGCCGCAGCAGCTGTTGGCAGCCGGATTCCCCTGTCCTCAGCCGTGCCTTTCGTGCCTTTGTAGTAGTGTATGAAGCTCAGTTAGACCTTGCGCTACCGAGTGTTGAGCGGTCAGAGATTCCGATTTGGAGAGTCAGTGAAAGTCACCAAAGACATGATCGACAGCGAGCTGCGTCCGTTTTGGTCGCAGCTCAAGGCCATGACGTTTTTGCTCGAGCGGAAATGGGGCATGCGGTTGTTACTGTGGCTCGGCAAGCTGACGAACGGCAAAGCGATCGAAGGGCTGCAATGTAATGAGCACCTCGTGCCGAGTACAAGTGGCGGCCCGCCGATTCGCGTCAGGGTCTTTGCGCCAGCCGGTCATACGGAACCGCTGCCCGTACTGCTGTATGTGCACGGCGGTGGCTATGTCATCGGCAATCCGGAAATGTCCTTGGATCTTATCGAACGGTTCATCGAGACACGGCCCTGTGTGGTTGTCGCGCCAGACTATCGAAAAGCTCTGCACGATCCGTTTCCTGCTGGATTCGATGATTGTTACGACACCTTGCTTTGGGCAAAGGCCAATGCCCAGAAGTTAGTAGCTCGGGACGACAAATTCATCATCGCGGGTCATAGCGCCGGGGGAGGACTCACGGCTGCACTAACTCTGAAAGCTCGGGACACGAAAGAGATCGATGTAGCTTTTCAGATGCCGATCTACCCGATGATTGATGATCGGCAGACGAGCGAATCGGCCAGAGATATCGACTCTCCGGTTTGGAACACTAAGACCAATGAGCTCGCATGGGATTTGTACTTGAGTGGGCTGAAGGAGAGTGGCAGCAGCGTGCCTGCTTACGCCGCTGCCGCGAGGAACAACGACTATTCGGGCTTCCCTCCCACGATCACGTTTGTGGGCGACCTCGAGCCCTTTCGTGATGAGACTGTCGCGTATGTCAAAGTGCTGAGGGAGCAGGGCGTTGAGGTTGCGTTCAAACTCTTCGAAGGAGGCATCCATGGCTTCGATGTGTTGGCAATGAAAACGGCGAAGATCTCGAAAGACGCCATCGAGTTCAGCTTTCAATCCTATGCACAGTTCTACGATGCCTACGTGAGCTAGTACGGGTTCGAACGACGTCGCGCGCTGGTCAACCGGTCGCTAGCGGACGTTTGGTTCGGTCGCCGGCAGTATGCGTCTATGGGATACTTTGCGGTTCCCCTCATCGTGCGCCGAGCCCGTGATTCTCAGATTAAGTCTCGCCATCTTGTTCTTCAGCCTCGTAGCAGGCGGTGTATATGTGATCAAGCAACGCCAGGGTGAAGCTCTGGCTCAGCGGATGGCTGGAGGCCCGCCTCCTGCAACGGTCACGGCAACTTCAGTGGCGCTCTTGCCTTGGGCCCAGCGCATTGAAGCGGTTGGCGATCTCAAGGCGATTCAGGATGTTGCCATCGCCTCGGAAGTGCCAGGTAAGGTGGTCGGCATTCGCTTCGAATCGGGCGCGGCTGTGGGTTCGGCCGACGTGCTGGTGGAACTCGATGCGGGAGATGACCGTGCCCAACTGGCTTCTTTGAAAGCCGAACTCGAACTCGCCCAGCAGGAGCATCGACGCGTCCGCAGGCTCCAGGGCTCTGCGGCGTTCTCCCAGTCTCAGCTCGATCGTACTCAATCCCAGATGGCCAGCCTTCAGGCCCAGGTAGAACGAGCATCGGTATTGCTTGATCGCAAGGTTGTGCGAGCGCCGTTCGATGGCGTGCTAGGAATTCGCGAGGTCAGTCTCGGTACGTTCGTTACTGCCGGCGAACCCATTGTGCAACTGCACAGCCTGTCGCCGATCTATGTTGACTTCACCGTGCCCGAGAGACACCGAGCCGCGCTGGAAGTCGGGCAGCGCTTAGAGCTTGAAGTCGCCGCGTGGCCTGATCATGCCTTTGTGGGCGCGTTGACGGTGGTCAGCCCGGCGGTAGACGTACGGACCCGTACGCTCAGATTGCGAGGCGAGCTTGAAAACGCAGATGGGCGTCTGCAGCCGGGAATGTTCGCCACCGTGCACCTGGTACTCAGTGATGATCAGCCGGTGCTTACATTGCCCAGGACGGCAATCAGCTTCTTCGCCTACGGCGAATCGGTGTTCACGATCACTGAGCAGGCTGACGGACGTTTAGCGGTGGCGCGGCAACCGATCACGGTGGGGCGGACCAGAGGCAATCGCGTCGAAGTGTTGTCAGGTCTCATGGATAACCAGCGTGTCGTGCATACCGGGCATACGAAGCTGCGCGACGGACAAGAGGTTGTTGTCGACGACGGCATTCCGCTACCTCTGGACGTTTCCGAAGGATGATGTTCACGGACGTCTTCGTGCGCCGGCCGGTCCTCGCCTCGGTGATCAGCCTGCTGATTCTACTGTTGGGTATCCGGTCCGTGTTGTCCTTGGAGCTTCGCGAATACCCCAAGACCGAACAGGCGCTGGTGACGGTGACAACAACGTTTCCTGGGGCAGATGCTGATCTAGTGCAGTCGTTTATCACAACGCCCCTGCAGCGCGCCGCATCGGAAGCGGAGGGGATTGATTATGTGACCTCAAGTTCCCGTCAGGGCGTCTCCATCATTCAGGCTTACATGGGGCTGAACTACGATCCCTACGACGCCCTGGCAGAGATTCAGGGCAAGATTGCCAGCGAGCGCAACAACCTGCCCGGCGAGTCCGAGGATCCCGTCATTACGCTCTCGACCAGCGAAGGCTGGGCGCTGATCTATCTGGCGTTGGTCAGTGAAACGATGAATACCGCGCAGATGACCGATTACACGCTGCGCAGCATTGTTCCCCGGCTGCAGGCGCTTCCCGGTATAGCCCAGGCGTCCATCAATGGCGATCAGACCATGGCGCTGCGGGTGTGGCTCGATCCCGCACGGCTGACCGCGCTGGATATGACCGCTTCCGAAGTTCGAGCTGCCCTGCGCAAGGAGAATGTGCAGGCTGCGGTGGGGCAAACCAAGGGCGACAGCGTCAAGATCAATCTCACCGCCACTACGAACCTGACCACGGTAGAAGACTTCGAAAATCTAGTGCTGCGAACCGATGGCGCGGTGGTAACTCGCCTCAAGGACGTCGCCGAGGTAGAGCTATCGACCAGCAATCCCGATCAGGAAAGCTGGTTCAGCGGTGAGCCGTGCGTGCTGCTGGCCATTACGCCGACGCCAGGCGCCAATCCGCTAACGCTGTCGGCCGAAGTCAGCGAGCTATTGCCTGACATTCGCGACCAATTGCTACCAGGCATGACCTTGAATCTGGTCTATGACGGCAGCCTGTACATTCGCTCATCGATTGATGAGGTGTACACCACGCTGCTCGAAGCCGTTGGCATCGTGCTCCTGGTGATCTTTCTGTCATTGGGTACCTGGCGCGCGGCCGTGATACCGGCGCTGGCTGTACCGCTGTCGTTGGTCGGTGGCGCGTTTCTGATGCTGTTGCTGGGCTTCTCGATCAATCTGCTCACGCTGCTGGCGATGCTGCTCGCAATCGGCCTGGTTGTGGACGATGCGATTGTGGTGGTCGAGAACGTGCACCGGCACATCATGGAAGGCAAGACGCCGTTTGAGGCGGCGCTTGCGGGCGCTCGCGAACTCGTCATGCCTATTGTTTCCATGACGACTACGCTGATCGCGGTTTACGCTCCGATCGGTTTCATGGGTGGGCTGGCGGGCTCGTTGTTTACAGAGTTTGCCTATTCCCTGGCAGCGGCTGTGCTTATTTCCGGGATCATCGCGCTGACGCTTGCGCCGATGCTCGCCGCACGGTTGCTGCCGGAGCGCAATCACACCAATGCATTGGAGCGGCTGGTGGAGTGGTTTTTCGCGCGGCAGGTGAATCTTTATCAGCGCGTCCTCAAAGGCGCGCTGCGGTTTGTGTCGGTACCTCTGTTTGTCGCCGTTGCCGTTACGGTTTCAATATATTTCCTCTATCAGGGCAGTACGCAGGAGCTCGCGCCTACCGAGGATCGCGAGGTACTGAACGTGCAAATCTCGGCGCCCGATACCGCCACTTTAGAATACTCGGCGGCCCATGCTGCGGAAGTCGTGAAGGCGTTTGAAACCTTCCCCGAGTATCTGCGTAGCTTCCTGCTGATTGGTGGGGGTGGCACGCCAGCCACCAGTTTCGGTGGCTTCCGGTTTGTCCCGGTTGCAGAGCGCGAGCGTTCCCAGATGGAACTCCAGCCTCTGGCCCAGGCGTTGGTCAATAAGATCGCCGGCGTGCAGGTGGCTATCTTTACGTTCCCGTCGCTACCGGGCGCGGCTCGAGGCACGCCGTTGCAGTTTGTGTTGACCGGTGACGTGCCCTACGAGCAACTCGTGGAGTTGGCTGACCAGGTGATTGGCGCAGGCTATGGCAGCGGCAACTTCCTGTTCCTGCGCAAGTCCACCGAGATTGCGCTGCCGCTTACGCGCCTGGAGATTGACCGGGACCGGGCGGGTGATCTGGGCGTGGACATGGACGAGGTCGGGGCGACGTTATCGACGCTGTTAGGTGGCGGCTACGTCAGCCGCTTTAATCAGGCCGGGCGCAGCTACGAAGTGATTCCCCAGGCTTCTCGGCGCCTCCGCCTCGATCACTCGCTGCTCGACAACTACCACGTGCGTGGCGGCGACGGCTCGTTGATTCCGCTGGGAAGCTTTGTATCACTGACGCATGTCATTGAGCCTACGGAGCGGGCGCAGTTTCAGCAGCTCAACAGCGTGACCATCAGCGGCATCATGGCGCCTGGCGTCTCACTGGGCGATGCCGTGGCGTACCTGGAACAAACGGCGCAGCAGACATTCCCCCGTAGCATCGGCTACGACTACATCGGTGAATCGCGCCAGCTCAAGCAACAGGGCAACGCTCTGCTGTATACGTTCTTCCTGTCGCTGCTGGTGATTTACCTGGTGCTTGCAGCGCAATACGAAAGCTGGCGCGACCCGCTGATCATTTTGGTTTCCGTGCCCATGTCGATTGCCGGGGCGATGTTGTTCGTCTACCTGGGCTTCGCATCGATCAACCTGTACACGCAAATCGGCTTGATTACGCTAATCGGATTGATCGCGAAGAACGGCATTCTGATCGTCGACTTTGCCAATCGCTTGCAGGAACAGAAGGGGGTCGACAAGCGAGCCGCTGTGATCGAAGCGGCGGCCATTCGGTATCGACCGATTCTAATGACTACCGTTGCCATGTTGATGGCGATGGTGCCGTTGTTGCTTGCTACTGGTCCCGGTTCGGTCAGTCGCTTTCAGATGGGGTTGGTCATCTTTACGGGCCTTGGTATCGGCACAGTGTTTACGCTGTTTGTCGTGCCGGCTGTCTATGTGATGCTGGCTCGGGATCGAAGTGTTGCAGCGTCGCAATAGCAACGATTACCCATCGTGTTTAGTCAGGCGCGTTCTCAATTTGACCGGCCTCGTATGGATGATGTCGTTAAGCTGAAAGTGCCCCAGTAGCCGCCCGAACCCTGGATCCATCACGCCCAACTTTTTGTCCAGCACGAGATTCGCACCAGCATTGGCGTTCTCGCAGATGTAAGCAGCGTAGTCATCACAGGGGTAGTGGAATCCCATGGATAGAAGCGATAGATACAGATCCACGCCCTCCTGCGGGAGTGCCTGCCTGGTTGGATTGCATGTCTCGATTGTCGGTGTGGGTGCGCAGTTCGACTGGATAAACGCTTGTGAAGCTGTCAACCGGGCATAGCCGGAAGGCGCGGAAGAGTATCCGTGCTGATGCGTGGCGGTTTCCTCTATATCCACCAAGAGTATCTCGTCGATGTCCAGGTGTCGGCACAGGAGTGTTTCAATGAGCGCGCACCCGGGTCCGATGGATACCACCCGTCGATAGGCTCTGCCCTCCAGAACGTGGGCAAGCTCTGCAGCTTCCTGTTCCAGTTTTTCGGAAACCAGACTGAGATACTGTCGACGGTTCGAGCCGGAGTTGAGAAACGACTGAATGTCCGAGCGATCGCCGAGGTTAAACCAGGTGGCCAGGGCAGATTTTCCACCCAACTCGATGAATGGCCCGGTGCGCTGGAGTACCAGATCGCAGATGAACTCCGGGTCGTCAGGGAAGGTGAGCATGCGTGTGTGTTTCCAGACTGTTGATGTCGAAGTGTAACCTTGCCAGCATGCCTAACGTCGGCCGTGAGTTCGGCGATCATTTCAGCGCCCGGAGCCCTAGTGTGAGCCACAACTCAAATTTGTATGCCCACTTTCGATCCACATTCGAAGGCCAACTCGATACGCAGCTTCTTTGTGCTGACGACGGTCGAACGTTCACCTACCGCGATGCGGATGACGTGTCCGGACGACTAGCCAATGCCTTGCATGAACATGGTGCTCAGCCGGGTGATCGCATCACCGTACAAGTCGAGAAGTCGTCAGAAAACCTCTTTCTCTATCTCGCTTGTTTGCGATCCGGTTATGTATATCACCCCTTGAACACCGCTTACACGGCATCCGAGCTTGCCTATTTTCTCGGCGATGCCGAGCCTTCGATTGTCGTTGGCTCCGCACAGTCGCAACCGGTTCTGGAGTCTGCCCTGCCAACCGACTGCCGGGCGCAAATGCTCACGATGGAAGGGGATGGCTCGGGCTCACTGATGGATGCTGCTCGCTCAGCGAGTTCGGAAGCACCTACGGTTGCGTCGAAGGGTGAAGATCTGGCCGCATTGCTCTATTCCTCCGGCACAACCGGCCGCCCCAAGGGCATCATGCTGACTCACGATAACCTGCGCTCGAATGCGCAGACGCTAGTCTCTGCCTGGGGATTTACCGCGCAGGACCGGCTCCTCCACGCTCTACCGATCTACCATGTACACGGGCTATTCGTTGCATTGGGTTGCGTGTTCATGAGCGGTGCGAGCATGGTTTGGCACCGTCGGTTCTCTGATCATGAAGTGATTGCTGCGCTACCGGATTGCACTGTCATGATGGGTGTGCCGACTTACTACACTCGATTGTTGTCGAATCCTGAGTTCGACGCTGGGTGCTGCCAGAATATGCGATTGTTTGTGTCTGGTTCCGCTCCGCTACTCTCGGAAACGTTCATCGACTTCGAAGAACGAACCGGCCATCGCATTCTCGAGCGCTATGGCATGACGGAAACCGGTATGAATACCTCCAATCCGTTGCTGCCAGAAAGCGGTGCGCGAAAGCCGGGCACCGTCGGCCGGCCACTGCCTGGCGTATCTGCGCGGATAGTCGATGATGAGGGCCATCCCGTTGCCGATGGCGATACCGGGAACTTACAAGTCAAAGGTGAGAATGTGTTTGCTGGTTACTGGCGAATGCCCGAAAAGACAGCGGAGGATTTCTCCAGTGATGGCTTTTTCGATACCGGTGACAAGGCCTGCATCGATAGTGACGGTTATGTCGCGATCGTGGGTCGGGCGAAAGACATGATCATCACTGGCGGTCTAAACGTCTATCCGAAAGAAGTCGAGTTGGTCATTGATGAGATGGCCGGCGTGAAAGAGTCGGCGGTGATTGGACTACCCGATTCGGACTTTGGCGAAGCCGTTGTTGCGGTTATCGTGCCGGGCGGAGAACCGCCAAGTGCAGAGGAAGTGGTGGCGGCTTGTCGGGCAACGCTTGCCAATTTTAAAGTGCCCAAACGCGTGGAAGTGCTTGCTACGCTACCCAGGAATGCAATGGGCAAAGTGCAGAAAAACGTGCTGCGCGAACAGTTTTCAGTTGGAGATCATCCTTGACTACACCTTACTCGATGCTGGACCACGGGCTCGGCGAAGACATCAACATGCTGCGCGACGTGGTCTACAAGTTCGCGCAAGCTGAGATCGCGCCACGAGCAAGCGAGATAGACCGGGACAATAATTTCCCTGCTGATCTGTGGCGCAAGATGGGTGAGCTCGGGATTCTAGGGATCACTGTCTCGGAAGAGTACGGCGGTAGCAACATGGGTTACCTCGCCCACGTCGTCGCGATGGAAGAGGTAAGCCGGGCGTCAGCCGCGGTGGGGCTCTCCTACGGCGCGCATTCCAATCTCTGCGTGAATCAGATTTATAAGAACGGCTCAGATGCACAGAGAGCGAAATATCTGCCGAAACTGTGTTCAGGTGAGCACGTCGGCGCGCTGGCTATGTCTGAGCCGGGTGCGGGCTCCGATGTCGTCAGCATGGCGCTGAAAGCGGAGAAGAAGGGCAGTGTCTATGTGCTGAACGGCAACAAGATGTGGATCACCAATGGCCCGGACGCTGATACCTATGTGATCTACGCGAAAACCGACGCCGCTGCGGGTTCGAGGGGTATCACCGCGTTCCTGGTGGAACGCGGATTCGCCGGTTTTTCCCAGGCGCAGAAGTTGGACAAGCTCGGCATGCGCGGTTCCAACACGTGTGAGCTGATCTTTGAGAACTGCGAAGTTCCGGAAGAGAATATTCTCGGCAACGTCGGTGAGGGCGTTCGCGTTCTGATGTCCGGGCTCGATTTTGAACGCACCGTTTTGTCCGGTGGTCCCGTCGGTATCATGCAGGCCTGTCTGGATGTGGTTGTGCCCTATGTTCACGAGCGCAAACAGTTTGGCCAGGCGATCGGCGAGTTCCAGTTGATGCAGGGCAAGCTCGCCGACATGTACGCCGTACTCAATGCCAGCCGTGCCTACCTGTACGCGGTTGCGAGGGCGTGTGATCGGGGTCTGGAAAGTCGGAAGGATGCTGCAGCGGTCATTCTGTATACAGCAGAACAAGCAACTCAGTGCGCGTTGCAGGCCATTCAAGCGCTTGGTGGCAACGGCTACATCAACGACTATGAAACTGGACGACTGCTTCGGGATGCCAAGCTCTATGAGATCGGCGCCGGAACGTCCGAGGTGCGGCGGATGCTCATTGGTCGTGAACTCTTCGCGGAGACCAGTTAGCTAGGTGTGCTGGCGCGGGAGTTAATTTCATCTTCTACGCGCCAGATCCGATCCTGGCCCCAGCAGGCAAAGGTTTTATCTGGTTGGTTGCCCCCCGACACTCGAAAGCTCGGCACGCCCCAGAGATTTTCGCCCAGCATGGCGTCCAGGTTATCGGCTAGCAGTGCTTCGTATTGGCTGCTATGCGAGTAGCTCTTCAGCGCACTCCAGTCGAGTCCAGCGTCGTCGGCAACCGCTTCGAGGCCTTGGTCATTGGTTATGTCAACGCCCTTATGCCAGGCAGCGGCCAGATAGGACGTTACGAATTCCATCGGTCTACCTTGTGCGATCGCGCCCGGGAAGAGCGCGAAAGCACGCCTGACCGGATCGCCAAACGGATCAACGATCTTGCCGAAAGGCACGCCGAATGTGCGCGCCTCGCGGCCTGAATCCGTTGCGATGTACATTTGTTTCGCACGTGGTGCCTTCACACCGCGCATCAACATGGGCATGACCGGCCGAACGTCAACTTGAACGCCAGTTCGCTCGATCATATCGAGGACGCGCTGATGGCCAATGGCGGTGTATGGGCTGCGTAGTGAAGGGAAGTACTCCAGCAATACGCTGGTTGCCGTTGAGTCGGGCATGGTTGCTGGAGCTGGCTGCGGCACTTGAATACCGGCACTCGAGTCCGAGGCAAATCCTTCTTCGATTAAGCGGGCTTCGAGGCTTCTGATCCGGTCGATGCCCCAGAACCATTCACCTTCCAAATAAAACATTCCGCCTTGATAGTGGCCGAGGCTTTCGCGAAGACGGTCGCCCTCGGCTAGTGCTGGCAAGGCGCTTGTGGAGTTTTCCGTTTCGATGGTCTCGCCGCGCCATAGGGCCTCACCAACAGCTATTGCACGCTGGTCAAAGTCTGGTTGGCCGATGGCCGAGGCGAGTGCGCTGTTTGCGAGAGCTATGCGGTCTTCGCTCGGTGGCACTCCCGCATCTATGCCGTTGAACGTCACACCGTAGTGTGCCGCGACGTTTTTGCAGTCTGTTATCGCCCAGGCGTCAAAGTGCTCTGCGCTGCCCAGGTAATCGTCTCCCGGCTTGCTTACCAGGTGTGGCTTGAATGACAGGGTGTAGTGATCGCGCAGCGTGGCCAGTTTCTGTACGGCTAAGTGACTGTAGGGGTCATCGACCTGGTGGAAATAATGTACAACCGGTTCGGCGCCTGATTTCTTTCGACGTTTGCGCGCCTTGCGTCGCAGGTTTTCGAGGTGCCGTGCTGATGTGAAGCGGCGTATGCCAAGGGAGCGCAGGCGAGTTTCAAGGTTCATGAACGATGATGTCCGAAGAGCCTGTTGGCAAATCAAAGGTGTGCAGGTCCTGGGCAAGGATGACGCTGTCGGGCAGCCCGCGTCGGAAGATCGCTTCGGCGATGCTGTTTGGTGGCGCGGGAACGAGATGGTAATACACCAGCTGCCTGATGCCTGCTGCAGCAGCGGCGTCGGGTAGGCTGAGCGTGTCGGCGTGATAGTCGATTACGTCGTTCATAATCTGCGGCAGGACAGGGACGTTGGCGCTGGTCGCGCCTTCGATCATCGGGTCAAGCATCGCCCGAGACAACGCATCGTGTAACACGAGATCCGCATTCTGCGCAGCGGCGAATAGGCCATCTGCTGCGTTGGTATCACCGGAGATGACGACTGAGCGACCGCCATAGTCGATGCGATAGCCAACTGCTGGCGCGATCGGGGGGTGTTCTACCGCGAACGCGGAGATGGTCATGCGCTCGTCCTGCCAGACAACGTTACCGGGTGCAAAAGCAACTGCTTGCATTGGTCCGACGTTCGGTGGCAGAAGCTCCTCCCCGTGATGAGCAGTTCGATAGCTGCGATCCAGTTCATAGGCGATGTTGAAGCCTTCGATTACCCGTTCTATGCCGGGTGGCCCGTACACAGGCAGTGGCGCGCTTCTGCCCTGAACCCAGGTAGTCAGGTTTACATCGGGTAGGGCGGCAATGTGGTCGGAATGGTAGTGAGTGATAAAAACCCCGTTCAGCCGGTTGGTCGGCAAGCGGGCCTGGCTGATTCGAAGCGGTGATCGGGCACCAACGTCGAAGAGAAAGAAGTGCTCGGGCGTGACAACCGCAATGCAGGCCTGAGCCCTCTCTGGGCTGTTGCCGAGCGGCGATGCGCTCCCGCAGACGACGACGCGCAATCCATCGAACGTATCCGGTGTGCGTGCAAATTGTGTTTGCATGGCCCGTTCGAATAGCGCGTTTTGCCCGACCTCTGTACGCGTAACGATCACCCCGACAAGAGCGGCGAGCCCAGCAATGACGACAAGAGCGAGAAATAACTTCTTCATGGTGTTTGGCTTCGAGGTTATTTGAGGATCAGGCTTTCGCAGCCCGTATCAGCAAGAAGTGAATCGATCTGCGACTGGACGGCCGCATCCTGGCGTCGATAACCCTCGTTGATCCATTGCAGGCATTTTGCCTGGTAGGGGAACACAGGTTGCTCCCAATGCTGACCATCGATGGTGGCTGTCATCGTCTTTTCGCCTTTCTGCATGGCGCTGGCATTGGCGAGAAGAGCTGGCGCGTAGACGCGACCAATTTCGCTGAGCAGTGGTTTCAGGCTTTGCCTGGCTTCATCGTGATCGATCCAGGATTCCTCTTCTCCCGGATGGCCGCTCAAGTCATCGACGATATCGGTCCAGGCATGTACACGCGGTGCTCTCTCCATACAGATGGCGGCCGGTGTGGGGTCAAACTTTGCGAGCTGGGTGAGCTGTGCGTAGATGCCAAAGTCTGCTGATGACGGCCTGCGGCCTAGCACGAAGAGCTGTTTTTCGATCAGCGAATCCATGATCTCCAGGAATCGCAGATACGAGGCCTCGATAATCGGCGCTGTTGTGTCGTTTGAGCCGACCACATAGAGCCGGGAGATCTGCCGCTCGCTAACGTATGCGCTGCGTTTTTGAAGCTCCGCCTCTGGATCGTTTATCCCGGCCCAGCGAGGAAGGATCGTGCCAGCCATTTTGATATCGGCATCAAAGTGCCAGCGGTAGTGGAACATAGCTTTCGTCAGCCATTCATCCGCGTAGTCTTCGATCAGGTAATTCAGGAACCCAATGGCTGGATCGGTCGGGATTGTTGATCGGCCGTCGAACTCTGATTCGAATCTGCGGATAAGGGGGGTGGAGTCGACAACGGCTTCTATTTCGCCCGCATCGTTTGGCAAGTAGAAGACGGGTATCAATCCCACCTTCGGTGAGGGCAGACCGAGGCTTTCATCCCGTGTGCCCAGGAGCAACTCGTAGCGTATGTGTCGGTAGCGAAGGTAGGCGAGCATCTTCCGTGTATACGGTGATCCTGGCACGCCTTTGAAGCGCAATGGTTGTTCGATGGTCAATGTCTAGCCCCCCAGAACGAGTTTGAGGGGTAGCTTATCAAAACAACCGTGTATTAATACGATGCATTAATTGCCTTGTTGTGGGCCGGGCGTCATGACAATGTTGCCGACTTTGTCGCCCGACATCGCCCGTGTGAGCGCCTGCCGGGCCTGCTCGAACGTATGTCGTTGATCGATCACTGCGGTGAAGTCGCCGGCTTCCAGTAGTGATTTGGTGATCGCCAGGCTCTTGCGAGTTTTTGCCGGGAATGGGAAGCGCACGGTCGGGCCTGGTAGCCAGGGCGTGATCAGTGTGTAGGCCAGGTTCTGGAGCCAGGGGCCAAGTTCGGACGCCAGGAAGAAACCGTCGGGGTTCAACAGTTTTCGGCAGCGACGAAAAGTGCTCTTGCCTACCGCGTCGAACACGTAGTCAAAGCGTTCGTTGTCGGCGGTGAAGTCTTCGCGTTCGTAGTCGATACATCGGCTCGCACCCAGGCTCATCACCAACTCGGCGTCTTTTGCGCGGCAGGTAGCGACGACTTCAATCCCACGGGTAGCCAGAAGCTGGACCATGGCGGAGCCAATGGCACCACTTGCTCCATTGACCAGTGCGGACTGCCCAGCCTTAAGCGGCACTTTGTTGAGAAAGTTCTCGGCGTAGTGGATGCCTTCGATACAGGCGGCGATGTCTAGTGCGCTAGCGTACTCCGGGGCCAATCCGATTCTACCGTCCTCCGGATAGCGGCTTTGCTCTGCCCAACATTGCGCGCCGCTATCGTCGAAGCCCATCACGCGATCACCGATCGAGAACTGGGTTACTTCGGCGCCCGTAGCCGCAACGGTGCCGACGAACGCGGTGCCGGGCACCGGCTTTTTCGGGGCGAGAAGACCGCACACGAATCGCATGATGAACGGTTTTGCGGTGATCATGGCGCAATCAGTTCGATTGACGCTCACCGCCTCAATATCGATGAGCAGATCGTTGTTCGCGACTGTGGGCGGGGGTATGTCAGTGCAGCTAAGCACCTCCGGCCCGCCATATGCGGTGTGGGTTATCGCCTTCACCTCGTGAGGCTACAGCGCGAGTACGATGTGCGTAGTGGCGAGTTCGCCGATGGCGGTTAGCTTGCCGTTGTCGAAACGGTAGGGTGTGTACTCATCGTCTGTCAATCGACCATCAGGCTGCCAACCGCTGCGGTAATAGCGAACCAATATCTCCTGTCCTTGCTTAGAGAAACGCTTGTCGCGCTTCCGTTCACTCAGGCTAAGGCGATGCTGGGTCGGCGCAAGCACACGGTCGACCTCGTCAATGCTCATGCCGAGCGCTATTTTAGATTCCGCGGCGACGTAGTCTTCCACTGTTTCGCTGTAAGGATTGCTGACCACGCAGCCTGAAAGAAGCGCGGTGAACCCCATCAGGGCGAGAGTTCTTGTTTGCATGCTGTACTCCAATCTACAAGGTGAGTTCGAAAAACCAGATGTCGTTTGGTTCTTGTGTTGGCGCTGGCCCGAGTTGCTCTGGAGCAAGCCATTGTCTGGCTAAGCTCTCAAGGCTTGTTTTGAGCTCGGCTACCGTAGCCGAATCAGTGACCAATCGAGCCATGCCTTCGTAGCGTTTCGCGTCCAGGCGAAATGCCATTCGGCCGTCGTTGAGGGCATCGGTGTGCCAATGTTTGAATATGTAGATCAGATGCAGTGCCCGGCGGGTGTTGCCGTCGAATCGGCCCCACATGTAACCCAGATCGCACGGCACGTAGACCTTACCCTTGTGCTCCATAAGCCCGGTGAAGCGGGACGTTTGATAACCAATCAGTTCGAGTTCGACGGTTTGGCCGTGCACGAATGACCAATCTTGTATCGGCTCAGTTATGAGAGTGCCCGAGCGCAACGAGCCACCGGGAATCATGTCGTTGAGCGGTCCATCGCTCCATTGCTGAGCCGCGCTGAACCCTGCATACGCAAGAGCAACGACGATCACGACGCCAGCGGTTAGTCGTGGCCATCGGCTGGGTGTGACTGTATCGGTTGTTGTATTGCTCATCGCTTAGTTACACCTCGCTGTAGCGACGGCGGAAGTAGACGGCGGCTACCAGCATGACAACACCGAGCGCTATTCCGAACCACATGCTGCCGGAGGCCCACAGGCTGCCGAGATTGGCGTATATGCTGGTGCCAGCATTTGGATTGTCGGTGACGACAACGGTGGCGTCCGTAACCATGTGTCCCGATATGAAGCGAAGTACGTGATGCGAGCCGAACGTCGCCCATTCAATGGCTGCGACCACAAGGGGTGACATGACGGCCCACAGAAACGGCGCTTTAGGCGCGACGGAGGAAACCAGTAACAGGTACGACCAGACTGGTAGTGACCAGAATCCCCAGGTCGCGAATGTAGCCAGCCATTCGAATGCGCCGCGCAGCAGGCCGGCATGCCACCAGATGTCGCCGGTCGTAATATGGCCGTTGCCCCACAGCAGGATCGACAGCGCGATCAGCACAAAGACCTGAGCCAGAACGATCGCGGCAACGCTCACCAGAGGGGCTATCCACACCGGCATGATGAGTTTGCTTAACACCGTGTCTCGATCTCGCACTGGCATTGCCTTCCAGAAAAGGGCAGTTCGATCTTTGCGCTCGTCATAGAGCGTCGCGAGCAATACGAAGAACGTGACAATGAAGAAACAAACGGCGAAGGGCTTGCCTACCTCAAACAAGCCGCGATGAAACTTACGGCCGGATGCGTCTTTGTCCTGGGCGATTTCCTGCAGACGTTCATCGATTCTCTCTCCGAGTGGAACCTCGTCACCGTGCTGTTCGGTGGTCGCGTCTCGCGCCTGGTCAGCGAAATCTGCCAGCCGAATATCGCCCACTGTGAGCCCCAGGATGAGAACAAGCGCAATGACGATGGCGATCGCAATCGGCGCCCACAGGTAACCGCCTCGATGTTCAAGCCACTCGCGTTTTATTAGTGCTTTCCAGGTGTTCATGACTCACCTCCGACGACAGCGACGAAGAGTTCTGACAGGTTTGGCGTAGTGACCTCCCCGATATCAGTTAGCTGATTTGCTTGTTGGCCGTCGAAAATGGCTGCTATGCCCTTAAGTGTCGGCCGCAGCGATAGCGGATTCAGGCTTTTGATGTCATCCAGACGCTCAGGCTGTGCGAGCACTTTCGAGAAGCGGCCCGGTAACTCATCCATCGCGGCGCTCAGAACGGCTTTGCCGCGGTTCATGAATACAACGTGGGTAAGAATATTTTCTATCTCACGAACTTCGTGGGTGGTGATGACGATCGAGCGTTCCTGCTCAAAGTAGTCGTTCAATACGGAATCGTAGAATCGTTGTCGATACAGCAGATCCAGGCCCAGTGTGGGTTCGTCTAGTACGAGAAGTTCTGCGTTACTGGCGAGCACCAATGCCAGGTGCAGCTGTACTGTCATGCCCTTGGAGAGGGCAGAGATACGGCTTTTCTGCTTGATTTGAGTTACCGCCAGCGTTTGCATCGCGGCTTCGCGATCGAACCGGGGATTCACCGAGGAGACGTAGTCAATGAGGTCGTGCACACGCATCCAGCGTGGAAGCGTGCCGACATCGGCGATATAGGTCACTCGCCGCATGAGCTCGGCTCTTGTTTCAAATGGATCCTGGCTTAGTAGTGATAGTTCTCCGCTGTCCACCCGGCAAAGACCCATGAAGCTTTTGAGGGCGGTGGTTTTGCCGCAACCATTGGGGCCTATGAGGCCAACGATTTGCCCGGCTTCCACGGTCATGTTCAGACCATCGAGGGCCACGGTGTCGCCGTATCGCTTTTGCAGGTGACTCGCTGCGAGCACGCTCATTTCTTGTCTCCGTCTAGTAGCGTTTTCAAGTTGAGGCCGAGATCTTTGATGCGCTGACGAGTGGCGGGCCAGGTGTCATTGAGGAATCGTTCGCGCTCGAGTTCCAAAGCTTTGTCTTTCGCGCCGCCCGTGACGAACATGCCAAGGCCTCGGCGCTTCTCCAGTAACCCGTCGTCCACGAGGAGTTGATAGGCCTTGCTGACAGTCAGCGGATTGATGCGCTCTTCGCTCGCCACCTGGCGCACGGAGGGAATGGCCTCACCTTCGGCAAGCGTGCCGGAGAGGATCTGACCGGCCACCAGCTGGCGCAGCTGCAGGTAGATTGGTTGGTTGTCGTCGAAGTTCATGACAAGCACTGTAACGGTGAATTAGTGTAGTAGTCAAGTAGTACACTAAATCGGTTTCAAGAATGCTCGATATCCCAGGTGCGTTGGTCGTGAGATCGCCGCGCTGCATTGCCTGCTGCGCAGTCAAATCGCTCGCGATGGCTTGGCGGTTGGTCATTGCGAGCGAAGACCGCAGGTCGTAGCGCGGCAATCTCTATCGGCTCTTAAGGCCGGCTCGCGCTGACTGTGAGGCTTGTGTCGTCGTGAGATCGCCACGCTGCTTCGCCTGCTGCGCAGTCAAATCGCTCGCGATGACATTGGGATTTGTCGTAGCGCGGCAGTCTCTGTCGGGCCGTAAGGTCGGCTCGGGATGCCGGATTCGTTCTGCTCTTGCTCCCATAAACGTCGGGATCGCGACAGGCGTAGAGCGCCTCTGCGCTAGAACCTAGTCAGCAACATACTCTGGCCAGTTGCCTTTGACGTAGTCGATAAACGGCTCGGACAGCGCTTCGGCACGAAGATGCGCTCGTGTGAGCGGCGTTTCAGCCGGCTCGAAGCGCCGGTTTTGCGCGTATCTGTTGGGAAAGTCGTGATTCCACATCGCTGCTCGGCCGAGCATGATCCAGTCGATGCCGGTGGCCATTGCCTCTTCCGCCTGCTCAGGGGTGCGAATATTGCCCGCCACTCCCAGCCGAACTCGACCCCGGTCGAGATTGGCGAACAGATCGATCAAGCGATGGCCCGCATAGTGTGGGTCCACCGGTTCCTTAAAGCTGTCCCACAGTGACATGTCGAGGAAGTCGATGTCGTCTTCCTGCATGAGGCGCTGAGCCATGGCCAGTGCTTCACTGGTTTCTATACCGAACCGTTCGGGTGACAAACGCACACCCAATGAAAAATCTGGCCGGCACCGCTCTCGTATCCCGTCAATGATTTCAAAGAGAATCTGATATCGGTTCTGCATGCCGCCGCCGTACTCATCCGTGCGTTTGTTGACGCTTGCGCTGAAGTACTGGCAAAGGATATAGCCATGAGCGCCGTGCAGCTCGACGCCATCGAAGCCTGCTTTCTCTGCACGAATGGCGGCCAGGATAAAGTCTTCGACGAGAGCCTTGGTTTCTTCTGTGGACAGCGCTCGCGCACCGGCGCGCTCGTTGTCTGATGGGCAAACAGGCGCTTCGCCGATAAGCTCGGCTGGTGAGCGCATGCCGGCATGATGCAGTTGGACAATGGCGAGCGAGCCCCGCGCGTGGATGGCATCGGCAAGACGGGTAAGCCCTGCAATGTGATCGTCGCTGAAGATGCCAAGTTGGCCGGGGAAGCCCTGGCCGATGCGCTGAACATGGGCAGCGCAGGTCATTGTCAGACCGAAGCCGCCCTCAGCGCGCTTGGTCAGCCAGTGGAACTCATCGTCTGACAGGCGGCCATCGGCGTGGCTTTGGCAGTTCGTCAGTGGCGCCAGCATAAATCGGTTGGGCATGTCTGGGCCGCGGGTGAACGAAAGCGGCGAAAGCAGATCAGTCATTGTTCGGGCTCTTCGTGGGCTGAAAACACAGCGGCGCATTCTACCGGCTTGCCGGTTGTTCGTCCCACGCATAAAGCCCCATCGCACGGTCTGCTCTCGGGTAGGATAGGTGTTTAATCAGAGCGAATTGGAGCGCGGAAGAAGACGTGGAAATGGACTCGATTGTCGCGTTTCTTCAACGCGTGGCGTTCACGGTAAACGAGCAAGAGTTTCTGGTTGGCCAGTTGCTGGCCGTGCCGCTGTTTCTTGTGCTCGCCTATCTGCTCGTGCGCTGGGGTGGACGGGTTATCGTTCGCCGGCTTACTGAGCGCAAGCTGAACCAGGATCTAGTGCATCTGATCAAGCGCGTGTTCTACGTGCTTGCGATTGCTGTGGTTGTCATCACGCTGCTCGATCTGATCAACGTTCCTCTAACAGCGTTTGCGTTTATCTCGGGCGCAGTTGCCATCGGCGTTGGTTTTGGCGCCCAGAACATAATCAATAACTTCATCAGCGGCTGGATACTGATGTGGGAGCGACCCATACGGATTGGTGATTTCCTCGAAGTAGGTTCCGACAAAGGCACGGTTGAAGCCATCAATACCCGGTCCACACGCATTCGCCGCGTCGATGGCGTTCACATGTTGATCCCGAACAGTGCGTTGCTGGAAAACACGGTGGTTAACTGGACGCTCGTTGATCGGCTGGCACGATCTGTGGTGCGTGTCGGGGTTGCTTACGGCTCACCAGTAAGAAAAGTATCGGAGCTCATCGAGCAGGCGGTGAATGAGGAATCCGCAGTATTGTCTGAGCCCGCCCCCGTGGTCATCTTCGAAGACTTCGGTGATAGCTCGTTGGTGTTCGACGTCTACTACTGGATTCAGGCTGGTGTTGATCGGGATCTCCGGGTCATTCGCAGCAACGTTCGCTTTCGCATTGACGAGTTGTTTGCGGAGAACGGCATCGTCATAGCGTTCCCTCAGCGGGACGTGCACCTTGATGGCACCCTGCAGCTGTTACCCAATCAGGACGGGCGTTAGATGTCTGATCAAGGTCTGCTTTGGGACTACCGGCTGGACGGTGTTGGTGGCGGTGAGCACACTGCGCAGGCGCACGGTAGCGGGGCGTTCAGATGGTGTCACCTGCAATCGGATTCGAGTGATGCCCGTGGTTGGTTGATCGATGAAGGCGTCTCCGAGGCGGTTATCGACTCACTGACGATCAGCGAGAGTCGGCCCCGAGCCATGTCCATAGCCGGGGGGACGCTTGTCGTTCTGCGTGGCGTGAACAGCAACCCAGGTGCAGATCCGGAAGACATGATCTCTATCCGTATTTGGTTCGATGAAACCCGCATTCTGACCGCCCGCCGAAGCGATCGCCGGCTTTTATCTGTTGAGGATGTCAGGCTCAGCATCGAAGCTGGGCTCGGGCCGATTTCAACGGGCGATTTTGTCGCCCGGTTGGTAGAAGCGCTTGCTAACCGAATTAGTGTTGTTGTCGACGATATCGATGAGCAACTCGGCGAGATAGAGGCGCGGCTTGAAGACGATGATCTGGTTGATCGACGCTCGTTGTCTGAGGCACGTCGGCAGACGGCACGGATTCGCCGCTATCTGGCCCCGCAGCGTGATGCCCTCGATCTGCTGACGCGCGCGAAAGGGGCCGCGCTTTCCTCTGAAGATGTCTATTCGCTTCGCGACCAGGCAGATCGCACCATGCGCTATGTCGAAGACCTCGACCTTGCGCGTGAGCGCGCCATCATGATTTCTGAAGAGGTGCAGAATCGAATTGCCAGCCAGCAAAATGGTCGGATGTACGTGCTGTCATTGGTGACGGCAGTCTTCCTGCCGCTGTCTTTTCTCACCGGTGTGTTTGGGATGAACGTTGGTGGCTTGCCTGGCCTCGAAGACGAGGGCGCGTTCTGGATTCTTGCCGGCTGTATGTTGTTGCTGGCAATAGCGCTTGCGCTGTTTATGAAGCTAAAACGCTGGTTGTGATAGCCAGACGAGCACCTCGTTCAGATCGGCAGCAGGAAACTCTTAGCGAATTGCAATATGCCAGCGGCGCGATTTTGCCCGCGCTCGACGGACAGATCGAAGACCACCATATCCTGCTCACTATTTGACGGTCTGACGTTGGATTCGCTCAGAAAGGTATTGGTGATGTTGAGATTTGCATCGACATCGAACTGCGTAGCAACGTTCCATGCGACCAGCTTGGATGCATTGTGGCCTGGGGTGGTGTCGCCGGGGGTTATCACCGCTGGCCGCCCTCGCGTTCTTAGATATAGCCGGCCAGGCCCAACCGCGCAGTAGTGAATGATCTGGCCGAAGATCAATGTGGATATGCTCAGGCTTACCCTGCGTTCCAGCTTGACCCCATCGGACATGCCAACAAAATCCGCGAAGTGAAAGAATACTCGCTCGCCGCGATTGAGATTCCAAAGCACAAGCTCGGCTGGTGCGTTAATCGTTATCGTCGCGCCATCCTCCGTCTCTAGCGGAGCAACACGGTTCAGAGACAGGCAGCCATTCACGAGCCTGGTGAAGATCGCTTTAAAGCGCTGAGGTGTGACCCGATCCATCGGCGGTCCGGTCACGGTAACGGCGCGCCTCGCGAAGAAATAGGTGCGAGGGTCCTGGGTATCCAGTTTGAATTCGTGCTTCAGGCAGTTGATTGAACCCGCTGCATCGCTGTCACCGAGTTTCTTGAACGTGGCCGAATAGGTTGTCTTGCGCGCGAAAGAGATGCGGGACAGGACAATCATGAACGTCTTCAGCAGGATGATGAATGAATAGATGAATAACAGTTGCGACAGCCAGTAAAACGCCTCGAATGAATAGGCGACTGCGCCATGATTGATGGTCTCGAGTTGCTTTAGTCGGTCTGCGACGGCCGACTGCATGAGTGCTGTCTTCTCTTCGGAGGACTTGGTGGTGTCGTTCGCAATCTCTCGCAGGTCCTGACGAATTCGTCGAAGCTGACGGTTTTTGGCAGAGACATACGCATTGTTGGCTGACGACTTCACGCCGTTCTCCACCCAACAGACTGGATTGAGGCCGCAGTATTCGGTTTCCGTGCCCGGTAGCCGTTTTGGCATGGCGCTGTTCAGCTCGCTGTAGACCTTGTCGGGTGCTTCGTTGACGTTCTCTGTCATAGCGACCGAATAGCGCCCAACGCTGTCCTGCATCAGCGCGTTGAGAAGAGCGAGTTTGCGCTCGTTGGTCTGCAGGATGGCGGCTTCCAGTGACAGCAGCTGCGGTTGCTCGTCTGGCTCCTCAGCGTTTGCTGGCGCGTAAAGATCCAATGGGCAGCTCGGCATAGCGCGAACGTCTTCCAAAGGCTCTTCGATCTCGTTCTTTAGCTGACACTCCTGGTATCGACGCAGATTTTTGACCAGCTCAGCAAAATTGGCCGTCGCCTTCAGTACACAGGCTGCGGGTTTCGGCGGTGCCTGCGCTGGCGAGATGGCCTCGTCTTCGAGAGGGCATCCAACGATTCCGGATACAAGCTTCGGCTCGATCTGGCTTGAATAGTAAAACTGATACGCGAGTGTCAGGCCGGCGAATATCAGGAACATCGGGTACCACAGCTTCGCCGTGGCGCTGAGATGTTCGAAACGCTCCGCCCAGGTCTTGCTCTCGATGAATTCCCGATTGTCCACCCAGGCCATGTAGCCCATACGTAGCAGTGCGGCTGTCAGAATGAATAGCGTGACCTTTAAAAGATCCGAGGTGTAAAGATCGAACAACCAGCCCAATATCGATCCATGGCCATCAAAAAGCGCAATGTCGAACGCGTGTTGGGCACTGTTGCTGAGGTAGAGAAGTAGCGCATCGATCAAGAGCACAGTGCAGAAGGCGACAAACGTCACGGAGATGAGATGCGCATAACGAAGATACAGATAAACCGAAACGGCGATGCTCGCCAGATAGGTTGTGTAGAGGATTGCGGTTGCGTTGTTGAGCGGAGCGCCATTGGCAAAAAGTGGAATCACCATCGCCATCAATAACGGCAGCGCGGCGAGCCAGTATTTCGGAGGCTGGGGTCTGATGGCACGCTTGAAGTCGAGCGGCAGCGATCGGTAATCCTGTCGGGACATGAACAGCGTTTCTTCTGCTCGCCGTGTATAGCGCTTGCGCAGCACCCAGCTCGCGGGAATCAACACAACGAACAGAACGGATAACAGGTTGAACGCGGGGTGCAGAAAGTAGATCGGCTCAGGCAGCAGGATTGGGTCGGTCAGTTGTGCGTCGGTGGAGAGAAACGACGGGAAGATCGAAAATGCCGTGATCACGGGCACCCAGGACAGTAGTACGGCGCCCCAGAAAAGCTGCTCGAGATACTTGTTGAAAAACGCTTTCACCAGCCGGCCTCCCTGTCAGCGGCAATGACGACACAATCTGCTCTGGTGCCTCGGAGTGAAATAGCCACGAGGCCGTGTTGTTGGATCCTTCGAAGTTAAGCACCTTGCCAGCGAATTTTTGGGAAGTCTTCTGCGGATCCGCATCCGCTCATGTCGAGCGGACCTGATATCTCCCAGGCAGGCTCTAATCTTCCTGGTAGCAGCAACCGCGCAGCCCGATGGCTGCGCAGTATGTGGCGTCTGTCGCTACCAGTGCGAGCGTGGCTACACTCGTTCGATAATGACGGCCGGTGCCATGCCGCCGGCGGCACACATCGTGACGAGGCCGATCGATTGATCGCGAGCCTCCAGCTCATCCAGTGCAGTGCCGATAAGCATCGCGCCGGTTGCACCGATAGGGTGGCCCAGGGCGATCGCGCCGCCATTGACGTTGACCTTTGCGTGATCTACGCCGAGATCGCGCATGAACTTCACTGGTACGACCGCGAAGGCTTCGTTGACCTCGAACAGATCGATATCGTTTAGCGTCATGCCGGCTTTCTTCAGAACCTTCTTAGCGGCATCGACCGGCGCGTTCAGAATGTACTCTGGAGAATGGCCCATGTTTGCCATTGCACGAATCTTGGCTCGTGGCTTCATGCCGTGAGCCTGAGCGTATTCGGGTGATGCGAGAACGAGAGCGCCGGCGCCATCGACCACGCCGGAGGAGCTACCCGCGTGGTGCATGTGCTCAATGTCCAGACCAGGCCAGCGCTTGGCGATCATCTCGCCAAACGTCAGCCCCGAATCGAAGAACGGGATGTCCATGAAGTTTTTGAACGATGGATCCAGATTGGACAGATGCTCTGCGGTGGTTTGTGGCCGTGGATATTCTTCCGTGTCCAAAGCTAGCGTACCGTCCGGGCGATACACCGGAATAAGGCTCTTGTCGAAAGCTCCCCGCTCGAGTGCGGCGCCCGCACGGCGCTGGCTTTCTGCCGAGAACGCATCCAGTTCTTTGCGGGTAAAGCCTTCCTCGGTTGCGATGATGTCCGCAGCAAGACCCACGTTTGTTTGCGGGTGCGCGTCTCGCAAATCCAGGTTGTGGGCGTCCAGCGGCGTGGGGATGCCGTCAGTGCGTGTGTAGGACATCATCTCAACACCGCCGGCGACGACGAGGTCTTCCATGCCACTCATGATGCTGGCGGCGCCCATGTTCACGGCGCTGATGCCGCCGCCGCAGAAGCGATCCAGCGTCACGCCTGAGGCCTTGATCGAGTAGCCGGCATCCAGGGCTGACATGCGGCCAATGCAGTTGCTTTGCTTCTTGATCTGGCTGCTGCAGCTGATGATTACATCGTCAACTTCCTCGGTATTCAGATCATTGCGCTCCGCCAGCGAGCGCAGCACCGTGGATAGGAGCTTCTGAGGATGAATCTCGGTGAGGGCGCCCTTGCCCGGCTTGCCAACGCCTCGGGGGGTACGGGCGGCGTCAATGATCCATGCTTCAGTCATGATGGTGTCCAGTTTGTTGGTTAAGTCAGTAAGCTTACCCGACTAGCGCCAGGGATTCTGCGCTCCGTCTACGGTTGCAATACTCCATATCTGGCACCCCGATTCACCGTTTGAGACCTCACCATGAGTCTATTGGCTGATCTTGATCCAGCTCAGTTTCTGCGCGAATACTGGCAACGCAAACCGCTCATGGTTCGATCGGCGCTGCCTGGGTTTGTCTCGGCGATTTCGGGGGAGGAACTGGCTGGTCTGTCTTTGGAGCCACAGATCGAGTCTCGCATTGTGCTGGAGGATGGTGATGCGAGTCCGTGGCAACTTCTGCGCGGGCCATTCGATGAATCGGTGTACTCAAAACTACCCGAGAGTGGCTGGACACTCCTCGTGCAAGCAGTGGACCTCTGGCTGCCCGAGGTTGCGGACATTTTGCAGCGCGTCGACTTTCTGCCGCGCTGGAGGATGGACGACGTCATGATCAGCTATGCACCTGCCGGTGGTAGCGTTGGGCCGCATTTTGATCAATACGATGTCTTTCTGTTGCAGGCAGAAGGCACTCGGCGTTGGCAACTCGGGGCTGCTTGTGATGCCGACACAAAGCTTTTGGCGGGCCCGGAACTGTCCATCGTTGCGGACTTTGAGGCCGTCGACGAGTGGCTACTGGAGCCAGGCGATATGCTGTATGTGCCGCCGGGTATCGCTCACTGGGGGGTGGCGATGACGGACTGTATTACCTATTCAATCGGTTTCCGCTCGCCGAGCCTGCCTGATCTGATGGCAGATCTGTCCCTTGAAATGCTCAAAGCCAAAAACCCTGCCCGGTACCGTGATCCCGCCCTGACTCCGGCAATGGCGACCGAACAAATTCATCCGGCATTTCTGGCGCAGCTCAAATCCCAGCTCGTTGCTATGCTCGATGACGACGCTGTGTTGGCAGACTGGTTTGCACGATTTATGACGCGGCCCAAGTACCCCGAGATCATCGAGGCAACGGAAGAGCGCCGATCGGTCACGATTGCTGGCCAACGCTACGTCAACGGCGAACCAGCAAACGACGCTGATGAGACCGGTTAGGAAGCGGCTTTTGTGCCCGGAGGTAACAACCCAATCTCAATGAGCCGTTCGGTCAGATACTCATCTGCGGTGATCGGATCGGGGTAGCGGTTCGGATTGTCTTCCGTGATACAGCTAGGCAGCGTTGCCAAGCTGCAGGCCGGATTCGGGTGGAAGAAGAACGGAATCGAGTAGCGGCTGTCACCCGAATACGCCTCAGGAACGTTGACTACCCGGTGAGTTGTCGACGGCAGGACGTGGTTGGTCAATCGCTGCATCATGTCGCCGATGTTAACGACGATTGTACCGGGCAGTGAGGTAACCGGAATCCAGCTACCGTCGCGCGCCAGTATCTCCAGACCAGGCTCCTCTGAGCCGACGAGTAGCGTGATGAGGTTGATATCCTCATGGGCCGCCGCGCGCAGTGATGGTGTGTCTTTCTGATCGATCGGCGGGTAGTGCAGTGGGCGCAGAATAGAGTTTCCGGATTCTACGCGGTCGTGGAAAAAGCTCTGCTCCAGACCCAGGTGCAATGCCAGTGCCTCGAGAACGCGGCCGCCGAGTTCGTCGAGTGCTTGCCATAGCGGATACAGGCGCTCGCGAAACTCGCGAACTTCTTCTGGCCAGATGTTCGGGTACAGACTCGGGTGATGAGGCTCGCCTTCGGGAAGCTCCCGTCCAACCTGCCAGAATTCTTTTAGGTCTGGATGATCATTGCCTTTAGCAGTTTCTACGCCGAAGCGCGTATAGCCGCGTGAGCCGCCGACGCCTGTGCCATAGCGAGCCTTCGTCTCAAGCGGTAATGCGAAGAAAGCGCGAATCGCGTCATAGGCGTCTTGAATCACGGCATCGCTGATTCCGTGCCCGCGAATGCCGCAGAAACCAAACTCCTCGTAGGCGGCGCCGGCCGCATCGACGAATGAACCCGGGCCGCTAAAATCCGAGATGTCCAGAGTAGGTATTTGTGGGAGCGAACTGTCCTTGCTCATTGGGATGCAGACCTTCGTTTTAGCTTAGGCGGCGAGCAGCAGGAAGAAGCTGGCGATTGCTGCGCTCATCAGATTAGCAATTGATGCGGCTGCCAGGGCTCGCAATCCGTATTTGGCGATCTCGTCTCGCCGTGAAGGCGCCATAACACCGAGACCGCCCAGTAGTATGGCGATAGAGGAGAAATTTGCGAAACCACACAGCGCGAAAATCACCACCGCCTGGGTATGGTCTGACAGTGTCGTGCCGTCCGCCATGAAATTGATGTAGGCAACAATCTCATTGAGTACCAGTTTCTGGCCGATATAGCTGCCAGCTTGCACGGCCTCGGACCAGGGTACGCCGATGAGCCAGGCGATTGGTGAGAACAGGTAACCCAAAACCAATTCAAGGCTCAGTTCGGGGAAACCGAGCAGACCGCCGAGCCAGCCCATGCCGCCGTTTACCATCGCGATCAGCGCAACGAACGCAACCAGCATGCCGCCGACGTTGGCGGCGAGTAGCAGGCCGCTGGATGCGCCTTTGGCTGCGGCGTCGATCACGTTGACCGGGGCATCGTCACCAAGGTCGATCTCATCCACCGAGGTGCGCGGGACGTGATCCGGGTCTTCCGGAATCAGTATCTTTGCCATGGCGAGTGCGCCGGGCGCGGCCATAAAGCTGGCAGCGATCAGATATTTGAGCTCCACGCCTATAGCCACATAGCCGGCCATCGTCGCACCGGCAACGGTTGCCAGCCCGCCGACCATGACAGCGAATAGCTCCGAACGGGTCATTCCGGCGAGGAATGGCCGAACGGCGATGGGTGCTTCGGTTTGGCCAATGAATATGTTGGCCGCTGCGGCGAGGGATTCGCTTTCACTGGTGTGGAGGAGTCGCCGAAGTGCGCCGCCAATGATTTTAATCACCCACTGCATGGCGCCGATGTAGTAGAGAACGGAGATCAGTGACGAGAAAAAGATGATCGCGGGCAGGACTTGAAATGCAAAGATGAAACCTAGGTTGCCGGTTCCTACCTCGCCGAACATGAAGCTAATGCCGTCCTGAGCATATTGCAGGACAGCGCCGACGCCATTGGTGATTGCAGCGAGGATGTCCTGACCAGCGGGCACGTAGAGCACGAGTGCGCCCAGCGCCGTTTGCAGGCCCAGGCCAAAACCGACTGTTCGCCAGTTGATGTTTCGACGGTCTAGTGACAGTAGCACCGCGGCGCCAACGAGTACGGTCATGCCGACCAGGCAGATTAGAGCTTGTAGCACAATAGATTCCCGGCACGTCGGCAGTGGACAGTCAGCGACCGCGCGCTGCGTTGGCGTGCGATTCTTTCAGGTGCTTGGCCGAGCGCAGAAACCTCAATTGCTCTGCTGGCGAAGAACCTTCCCCGGGGCGAAGACTACCGGGCCGAAGGGCGGGGCGGTAGTGTGGTTGCATTGTGCTGAGTCGGCGGACTTCGCAGATCGCCGCGTCGCCAGCCCGCGGAGCAGGCTGGCTTCTGGCGATGACTGGGTTTGGCGGCTCGCGAGGCGGTTTGTTCCATAGCACTGCGAGCCCAGACCAAAACCCACATCCCTCGTCACTGCGAGCGCAGGCGAAGCCGGAGCGCGGCAGTCTCTCAACCACGATTGCCCAGGGCTCGCTACGCGGCATTCCTCTTCTCAGGCACAATGCTGAAAACACAGGAGAGTTGATAATGAGTCAGGAAGGGGTTGCTCGCTGGCACGAATACATGAAGAAGCCCAGCCCGGATGCGCTGGACGAAATGCTCGCGGATGACGTCGAGTTCCTGTCGCCTATCGTGTTCACACCGCAGAAAGGCAAAGATCTCGCCAAGCTGTACCTGATGGCGGCGGGCGGCACATTCAGCGAGGGCAGCAAAGACAAGATGCCTGGGTCGAGCAAGTCGACGTTTCGCTACACAAAAGAAGTTGTCGACGGCAATCACGCGGTGCTCGAGTTTGAGACCTCGCTGCAAGGCAAATACGTGAATGGTGTCGACATCATCACCTGGAACGACGCGGGTAAGATCACCGAGTTCAAAGTGATGATCCGGCCACTTCAGGCGGTCAATCTCATGCATGAGCAGATGAAGGCGATGCTCGAGAAGATGACTCCCGCGCAGTAGCGCTTGCGACTCGCCTGGCTTATTGGGCGGCGGTGCCACCGTTTACGAAGAGAGTTTGCCCCGTCACCCAGCCCGCAGCGTCCGAAGCCAGATATACGACGGCGTGGCCAATGTCCTCGGGTGTCCCCAGTCGTCCCAGCGGCACGCCGATCTGATCGGCGATGGGTTTGTCTTCGCGAAAGCTCGTGGATTCCATGAAGTTCTCGGTTGGAATCGGCCCAGGTGCGACACCGTTCACTCGAATTTTGGGGGCAGCTTCCCGGGATAGCGTTCGGGTGAGGCTGTTCACGGCGGCTTTCGATGCCCCGTATGGGCCGTTCTTGAGGCTGAATCCCAGGGATGAGGTGGATGAGATGTTGATGATCGAACCGCCGGACGCTTTCATGCGCGTCGCAGCGGCCACGCAGCCGAGGTAAACAGCCTTCAGGTTCAGATCGATCTGCGCATCGAAGCGATCTTCCGGAGTTTTGGTCAGATAGCGGGGTGTGGCGTCTGGCAAGCCGCCCGCGTTATTGACCCAGATATCAAGACCGCCAAGTTCGCTCAGCGTGCGCTCTGCCAGTGCATCAATCTCCTCACTTTTGGTCACGTCCGCAGCAACGCCCAGCGCCCGACGACCCAACGCTCGGACCTCTGCGCAAACGGCTTCGACATCTGTTTGAGTTCTCGCTGAAACGACAACGTCGGCTCCCGCCCGAGCAAGGCAAAGGCAAATCCCGCGGCCGATTCCTTTGCTACCGCCCGTGACAACGGCAATTTTTCCAGCCAGTGAATAAGGGTTGTCGTGATCGGTCATGCCTGCGTCCGTATTTTGGTTGTTGACTTAGGTGAGGTGCCAAAGGGCCAGCAGCAAGGCGAGCGCTGCCCAGCTTTGGCCAGTTCGTTTGAGGATGACCGCGCCACTTGCGCCGGTCCTGTTGGTTTCTGCGATGTCCGAGCTCGATTGCTGCAATCGCTGCACTCGCACGATCTGAGGCAGGTCCACGCAAAGGCTCTGCACGTTGAACGCGAGTCCAGCGACGGCGAGGCCGCCGCTCACTGTGCCCCGATAATCAACGAAATAGAGCGTAACGAGTAGAGCCCCGACCAACACATAGCCCGCTACGCCACCCCAGGACATTGCAAGGAACTGGCGGCGATTGTGCGCGTAGATATCGAAGCTACCAATCAACGGGCTGGAGTAGCGGGACAAAGGCATCACCGAGCCGCTCAGCTTCGCGCCGATTAGATGGCCCCACTCATGCACGATGTAACACAGTACGTAGCCGATCACGAAGCCGGCCGCGGCGCCCACGATGTGCGAGGTTGTGCTCGCGGTTGCGGCCTGCCATTGACCAAGACCCAGAATGATCGCTGCCGAGATGGTCATGATGGACAGATCTCTCAGCCCCCAGCCAGCTAGCGACCCTCCGGTTTCCGCCTTCACGTGTTCAGCCACCGAATTGGCAAGCGGCGTCTGCCCCAAAGGAAAAATGGCGCGATGCGCTCGCCCGGCCCGAGTAGTTCCAGGTTTGGCAGGCGTTCGATGAGCGCACGCAGTGCGATATCTGCCTCCAGTCGTGCCATTGGAGCGCCGAGGCAAAAGTGCTGGCCGAGGCCGAAGGACATATGTCGAGTTTTGGCCCGATGCAAAGCAAACGTATCAGGGTCTGGGAAAACCGATTCGTCCCGGTTGGCCGCCGCATAGTTGATGAACACTTTTACCTTCGCCGGAATGGTCGTCCCGTGCAGTTCTACCGCACGCGTGGTGTTCCGATAGAGACCCAATACCGGCGGGTCCATGCGCAGGCTCTCCTCAATGGCCGCCTCGATGAGGCTAGGGTCGGCGCACAGCTCCTGCCAAAGCGCTGGCTGTTCGAGCAGACGCCACACGAGATTTGTGATGAGGGATGTGGTGGTTTCGTTCCCGCCTACCAGCAGCTGCATCAGAACAGACAGGGCGTCAGGCTCAGGTACCAATGAGCCATCAGGGTTGCGGGCATCTGCAACCAGGGTCAGCAAATCATCGGGTACCTGCTCGCCTGCAGCGAGCGTGGCGCGGCGGCTTTGCAGATGGTTGATCATGTAGCCGAAGAACGCTTCCTGGTCGGCTGCAAACGGCGTCGGATCTTCTGCACCCATTGCGGCAACCTGAACGTCAGACCAGTGTTTAAAACGCTCCAGATCTGCCTCGGGCACGCCGAGCATGCCGGCGATGATGACAACCGGCAGTGGGAAGGCAAAGTCATCATGAAAGTCGAACTCAGAGCCGCCGACAATGATGTCGTCAATGAGCGAGTTCGTGAGGTCCGTGATGACAGGCCTGAGCTGTTCCATCGCTTTGGGAATGAACGCGCGCTGGACAACCTTGCGCAGATGCGTGTGTTGAGGCGGATCGCATAGCATGCCGAGCGGCGGTGTGAAGCGCGGGCCCTGGCCAAACTCACTCGAGTACGTATCGATATCGCGCAGAGCATTAGCCACGTCATCATAACGAGATAGCGTATAGAAGGGTGGGTCGAAGTCGTCGCAGCGGTGAACTGGACAGCGTTCCAGCAATTCTCTATGGCCAGCCGCAGGATCCTCCATCACGTCTGGCGCGAACGGTGCCCAGTTCATCGACTTCTCCCTACCTCGTAACACTGCTCGCTGAAACTACAGGCCAAGCACTGCCTTGGCCAGAATGTTGTGTTGCACCTCGTTGGAGCCGGCATAAATGGATGCTGCTCGATCGTTTAGATATTGCGGCATCGCCGTCAGTGCGGGTTCCGGACCGACGAATGTCGCATTGCTGCCGAACTCGCGCGCCTCATGTTGGTAGGGCAGGCCGTAGTGACCAGCCGCTTCCATAGCGAGCGTACTCACCAGTTGCCGAAGCTCAGTACCACGAATCTTGAGTACGGACGACGACGCTCCGATGGTTTCCCCCGCAGCAATTGCGCCGAACAGACGCGCCTCTAACGCGGCGAGTGTGTCTAATTGAACCTGGGCGTCGTTGATACGCATGGCGAAACTCGGGTCTGCCATAAGCGCAGGTGAACCGCCTGCACCAGGCTCACCGGCAAAGGCTCGTAGCAGTCCAAGTTTGACGGAAAGCCGAGTGGTGTAGCGGCCGCCGCGCTCGTGTTGGAGCAAATATTTGGCCACCGTCCAACCGTCGTTTTCGTCGCCCAGAAGGCTATCGACCGGTACTCGAGCATCGTCAAAGAAAACCTGATTCAGTTCGTGATCACCGGAGATCGAGATGAGCGGTTTGATTTCGATGCCAGGCAGGTCAAGGTCAAACAGCAGGAAGGTGATGCCTCGCTGAGGCTTGCCGGACGCATCCGTCCTCACCAGGCAGAACATTTTGTTCGACCACTGGGCGTGTGTGGTCCAGATTTTTGTCCCGTTGATGACGTATTCGTCTCCGTCACGCTCGGCCCGGCAGGACAGGGAGGCCAGGTCTGAACCTGCGCCGGGCTCAGAGTAACCCTGCGCCCACCAGTCTTCACCGGATCGGATGCGCGGCAGGTAGTGATCGATTTGGGCGGAGCTGCCGAATGCCATGATCACAGGCCCAACCATTCGCGTGGCATTTGGCGAGATGATCGGTGCTTGGGCGAGCGTGAGTTCTCGCTCGAAAATGGTCATCTGCTCGATGGACCAACCGGTGCCGCCGTATTCTTCTGGCCAGGCAGGCACTGCCCAACCCTTGTCGTTGAGAATTTTGTGCCAGGCAAGAGCGACTGGTTGATCGGCATAGATGCCCGCGCCGAGCGCGCCGGCCCTCTGCAGCTCCGGTGTTAACGCGCTTGCCAGGAAATCGCGGACTTCTTCGGTGAACGTATCGAGATCGTTCATGGTTACTTCGTGTTTGCCTCGATCACTGATCAGGACTGCGAGGTGTGTTCAGGCCCGGTTGCGTCGAACACCCAGACGCGCCCCGTGCGTTTATTGAGCGACTTGCTCTGCTGGCGTTGGTCCCGGGTTGCATTCAGGTGCGGCAGGATTGCCTTGGCATCTTCCTGATCGACCTCGTAGATGGCCAGAAATGGCAGAGGGCAGGGTTCGCCTGCTTCATCCACAAGCTTGTATCGGCGCGCCGCCTTCCAGCCTGTGCTTGCGATGACTTCATCAAGGTGGGTGTTCTCGTAGTAATCGTCGTACTCGTCCTGCATGCCATCGGTGGCTTCTGTGAGCACGACGACGAGTTGTTTGCTAACCAATGGAATTCTCCGGCGAAATTTTCGTTCGAATCATGGATCAATGGCCTGCTGCCATTGACCGCGACAGGCAGCCTGTCATCATCATGCAATGAGTTACTTTACCGACGAACTACGCCTGATTCAGCAGGCTGCGCGTGAGTTCACAAACAACGAAATCCTGCCCCTCGCCAACAAGCTTGATCCAGTTCAGGGTGTTATGCCTCGCTCGCTCATTGAGAAGATGGGCGAGATGGGCTACTTCGGCATTCTGATTCCACCGGAGAAGGGGGGGCTTGGCTTGGGGGTGATGGAATACATCGTCGTCGCTGAGGAGCTGTCCCGGGGCTGGATGAGTGCGGGTTCGATCATCGCTCGTGGCAATAGTTTTTATCGATCTATACCGGGCGAAGGCCAGGAGTGGGAAGACAAGGTCGCACGGATGGCCGTGGGCGACTATCTAGGTGCATTCGCCATGTCGGAACCCAATGCAGGGTCAGACATGGCTGCGGTTTCGACGCGTGCTGTTCGAGATGGTGATGATTGGGTGCTGACCGGCAACAAGTACTGGTGCACGTTTGCCGATGAGGCGGATTTCATTTCGGTTGTCTGTCGTATCGACACGGACAGCACAGAGCGGCGCGCCGGCCTCAAGACTATTGCGGTTGAGAAACCACGCGGAGAGTTTCCGAAGGGTGTTACGGGCTCACCGATCGCCAAGATCGGTTATCACGGCTGGAAGACCTGGGAGCTTCACTTCGACAACGTCAGAACGCCGGCTGTTGAACCGCCGGACGAAAACGACGGCAAGCGCAACCTGAGTTGGGGCGGCGGTTTCGTCGGCATTCAGCAGGGCCTTGAGGTCGCCCGTGCACATACCGCAGCGCGTTCGATTGGCGCGGCCCAGGGTGCACTGGATGTCGCGGTGGAGTATGCGGCCGAGCGAGAGCAGTTTGGTCAAGCCATTGCCAAGTTTCAGGCCATTCGCTTCAAAATTGCGAACATGGCGACGGAGATCGAAGCGGCTCGGCAGTTGACGTACTTTGTTTGCAGCGAGATCGACGCCGGCAGGCGCTGCGACAAAGAAGCCGCCATGGCCAAGTACTACGCATCGGAAATGGCGGAGCGAGTGACCTCCGAGGCGCTGCAGATTCTCGGTGGTGCCGGTTACACCACGGACTATCCGGTGGAACGCTACTGGCGGGATGCTCGCCTCACGAAGATCTTTGAGGGCACCTCGGAGATCATGCAGAAGATCATTTCGGATCGAATGCTTGGGCGTTGATGAATGGCTTGTGCGCTGCCAGAACCGCGCTGTTAAGCAGACGCTTTCATCGGTCTTACCGCTCCAGTTTCGTATCAGGAAAACACAGTGAAACTCTACGCGCATCCGTTCGCACCGAACCCCGCTCGCGTACTTCTCTATCTCCAGGAGAAGTCATTAGATCTTGATTGGGAACTCGTCGATCTGCAGAAAGGCGAGCATGTCGACCCCGCGCATTTGGCCCGTAATCCGGCCGGCACTGTTCCAGTGCTTGAGTTGGATGATGGTCGCTTTGTCACCGAGTCGCTCGCGATCATCGAGTACCTCGAAGAGCTTCATCCCGATCCGCCGCTGATCGGGTCTACTCCTGAAGCCCGCGCGCTGGTGCGCAGCATCGAGCGAGATATCGAGATCTCTGTGCTCATGAGACTTGTCCGTTGGGTACATGCGTACAAGTCGCCCATCGGCCTGCCTGCAGACCCCTATCTTGCGAGCTATGAACTTGAACGCCTGCCGCGGGGCTTGTCTCGCGTGGAAGTGCGGCTGAGCCAGACGGAGTTTGCTGCGGGCGACCTGGTGACCATCGCGGACATAACGCTCTTTGCGAGCCTGCGTTTCGCCAGCGCTTTTGGTTTTGAGTTAGATGAAGCCTATCCCAGATGCCGCGATTGGCTGCAGTCGATGAAGGCGCGCTACCGCGGTTAGCTGACGAGTTCGAACTGTTCTTCGATGAGCATCTTGCCATTCGCAAACAGTGCAATGCTGTGCTCGCCTGGGTAGAGCGTGCGCGTGGTCATCGCTTTGAATGAGATCTTCTTACTGAGCGAAATCGTGTCCCCTTTGCCGAGGGCTAGATCTTTCAGCGCGAAACTCTTTTGGCTCAGTTGCCCGCTCGCCTTCAGAAAGCCGACGCTTAGCGTCAGTTTCAACCGAGCATCTTCTCGACTACGCAGGGTGACAGAGCACTCCAGCGTCTCTCCAACGGTGACCACCCGAGCGCAGTGAAAGCCTCTAAGTTCAATCTTCGGGTTGGCCGGATAGCCGAGATGCGCTAAGGCTCGGGTGTGACCTTGCTTGCTGAGCGTGCGTAGCGCATGCCGAGTCATCCAGGCCAGTTCTTGGTCAGTCTGTTTCTCTTCCCTTTGCCAGCGTCCTAGTGTTTCGATCACGGCGTCGGGATCAATCTTGCTGAGGTCGTTCAGGCTGTTTGCGACGGATCGTGTCACAAAGCGAGTGGGATCTGCGTGTAACGAATCAAGCAGTGTCAGTATCTGCCCGGTGGGAAGCACAACCCGTTCTGCCCACGGGAGATACGGCCGCGAGCCTTCGGATGCGAGCCTGCGAACGTGGTAGTTGTCGTCGAGCGCGCAGTCGCCAAGAAACTCCAGCGTTTGCTTCTCGAAATGCTTCAGGAACGGTCGAATGGCGAACTCCGCCGAGAAGCGTTTGGTCTGTTCGCGAAGAAAGTTGAGTGACGCCGGCACATGCGCCTCGTAGCTGCCATTGTGAACAACATACTCACCCAGCACAGACCAGATGAAGGCGCCGAAATCGTCATCGCCTAGCGTCGGGTCGAGAGGTGGCGGCAAAGCCTTGGTTAGAACGGCCACAGCGTCATGGAAATCGTCGGGCAACTCGGCCTTCAACTCGGTTGCGAGATAGCTGATGCGCGCTTTGAGCTCGAGCTGGGGAAACGCTTTGCTTGCCCGGAGCTTGAACCGGCGAGAACGAAATTCCGGCAATACCTGCTCGATGTGGTCGGACAGCAATTTGACCGTGGCTTTATTAAACAGCTGGTCTGCGAGGGAGAAAGATGTTTCGGCGCGTATGGCCATCGTTGGTCATGCCTCTAGTGAGCAAGATGGTGTCGGTATCTTTGCCTGGTGACGGAATTTGCTCACGGACGGCAACTAGCGGCGATAAGCGCGGCTATCGCTGAGACCGAACCGATCTAAGAAAGGCCTCGTCGAAGAGCAGTGTAACGCGCACTCTCCAACGTATAGATAGAATTGTTGGTAACGCGATGATCGACTCAGAATTTCATCCGGCAGGGCCCTACGTCATCCACAGTGCATCGGGCACGATTGATGTCGATCATCTGTTGGCTGCGACACGGGATTGGTTTGGGCACGAAGACTTTGATCCCGCGACAGCGGTGGTGTGGGATCTCAGGGCGGCTTATCTGAATCTCTCACTGGAAGAGTTGTCAAAAATGTATGCATCGGTGCGGCGGGTCGTTGACGCCAAGCGATCGGGCGGTCGTACCGCCTGGTTGCACGAGTCAGCGATCATCACCGCCTTCATCGATATCGTCGGCGAAGCCTTTGATTGGGGTAGTCAGTGGCACTGCTTCTCCACCGTGAATGAGGCGGTCGCCTGGTGCCTTGAGGCAGATCGTTAGGGCGCCAGTCGCTGGCTACCTCGGAAAGGGTATCGGGCAGCGTCATCGGGCAGGGCGTTTGCCTTGGGTGAGCCTGTCTGACGCGGTAGACTGACGCTATGACAGAAGCTGACGGCTCAGCCGGTAACTCATCATCCGGCTCGCCGGGCAATACCAGCGGCAATCCCAGCGACGAGGCGAACGTGGCAGCGCTGGATCGCCCGGTGTTCTACAGCTCGGTCGCTGTACTCGCCGTCGTGTTGATCATCTCCGCCTTCTTTCCAACCGCATCGAGAGAGTTTCTCGTCGATCTGCAGGCGGCGATCGTAGACAACGGCAGTTGGTACTACGTGCTGGTCATGGCGATCTTCCTGCTCAGCGTGTTTGTCTTCGCCTTCACTCGCTATGGCGAGATCAAGCTTGGCCCTGATCATGCTGAGCCCGAGTACTCGTTGATTTCGTGGTTCTCCATGCTGTTTGCAGCGGGCATGGGTATTGGCCTCATGTTCTTCGGCGTCGCCGAACCCGTGATGCACTTTCTGTCGCCGCCACTAGGTGAGGGCGGCGAGATTGCGGATGCTCGCGAAGCCATGAAGCTTACGTTCCTGCATTGGGGGCTTCACGGTTGGGCTGCATACGCGATTGTCGCTCTGGTATTGGCCTATTTCAGTTATCGGCATGGATTGCCGCTCACGCTTCGATCCGGGTTGTATCCGCTCATCGGAGATCGAATCTACGGGCCGATCGGTACGGCAGTCGATGTCTTTGCGGTGGTCTCCACGACGTTTGGGATAGCCACGTCCCTCGGCCTTGGGTCTGAGCAGATAAACTCAGGTCTCAACTACCTTTTTGACGTGCCGAAGGGCCAGGGTGTCCAGTTCGCCATCATCGTGGTGACCACGCTCGTTGCGACCGTCTCCGTACTGATGGGGCTTGATGCAGGAATCAAGCGATTGTCGGAGATCAACATTACGCTGGCGGTGGTGTTGTTGGTTGGCGTTCTGATTTTTGGCCCCACGGTGTACTTGCTGAAGCTGTTTATGCAGAACAGCGGTGCTTACCTCGCGGATTTCGTCGGCATGTCTTTCAACGTTTACGCTTATCGACCCAATGAGTGGTTCGGTGGCTGGACGGTCTTTTACTGGGGCTGGTGGATCAGCTGGGCACCATTTGTTGGCTTGTTCATCGCGCGTATCAGCCGCGGCCGGACGTTGCGTCAGTTCATCTTTGGTGTGCTTCTCGGGCCAACCGCGTTCACGTTGCTGTGGATGACTGTCTTCGGTAACTCGGCGATTGAGCTCATAACCTCTGGTGCGGATGCAGGCCTTGGGGCGGCGGTTCAGGCTGACTCCTCGGTTGCACTCTTCCGCTTTCTCGAGAATTTTCCGGCGACTCAGCTGCTCTCCGGCATCGCAGTACTCATGGTTGTGGTGTTCTTCGTGACGTCTGCAGACTCTGGCGCGATGGTTCTCAACATGCTGTCGTCGAAGGGGCAAGACAACACGCCCGCATCACTGCGTGTCTTCTGGATGTTTGCCATTGCGGCAGCCGCTGCGACGTTGATGTTCACGGGTGGCTTGTCGTCCCTGCAAACGGCTGTTGTCGCGAGTGCGTTACCGTTCTCCGTTGCGATGCTGGCCGCGCTGTGGGGCTTTGCACGCATGCTTTCCGTTGATCATGCCAAAAGGATTGTGCTGGATGTGGGGGCGAGCGCGGCTCCTGCACCAGAGGAGAAAGGTGACTGGCGCGCTCGCTTGAGGACTCTGTTTCACTATCCTGCTGATGCTGAAGTGACTCGATTCATCGATGCTGTGGTGGAGCCAGCGCTCAGCGAGTTTTCCAAAGAACTCGCCGGCCATGGCGTTGCGTCTCGTATCGTGCGCTCCGATGGCGATGTTTGCCTGGAAGTGCTGCACGGTGAGGAGATCGATTTCACTTACCTGGTGGGGTCGCGTTCCCATCCTATGCCGGATGATGCGCTGCTCAGTACATCGGATGGCTCGGCCGCGGCGCAGGATGACGGTGTTGTGTACTACCGTGCGGAAGTTCATCTGACGGAAGGCAGCCAGGACTATTGCATCATGTCCTGGAGTCGTGAGCAGGTGTTGCAGGATGTTCTCGAGCAGTACCGCAAACACCTGCACTTCCTGCACGTGCTTCGCTAAACCGGATTCGCCTGCCGTCTGTGAGCCGTTGTGTGGCTCAAGAGATCAGGTAGCGCGCGCAGAGTTCAGGCCCGAGCGCCTGCTTCAATGGCTCGAGTTGGCCGTCATAGTTTTTCCAGCTGTCCATGCCGGATCGGTAGATTGGTTGGCGAACCTGCTCAGAGCTGGGCGTGCGAACCGCTCGATCAGTCTCGAAGAAGCGTAGACACTGCTCCTCGAAATCCAGCCCGCAGAATTCCAGCATCCGATGTGTCTGGCCTTCCAGATCGTCGATCACGTCCTCGTGTTGAACCCGTAGGACAAACCCAGGCAGCACGCGATCCCAGTGATCCATCAGAGCCACGTACTGGCGGTAGTAGCTGCCGATCGCCTGCAGGTCATAGGTGAACTCCTGGCCCTGGCCAAACAGCTGCTTGAAGCCAGAAAAGCAGCAAGCCATCGGGTGCCTGCGAGCGTCTATGATTCTCGCGTTGGGCAACATCAATCGAATCAGCCCGATATGGAAGAAGTTGTTTGGATTTTTGTCGATGAACATTGGCGCCTGGCCGCGATGGACGGCCGTTTGCTCAATGAACTGGCGTCCGAACCGCGCGAACCAGGAAGGCTCCAGTTCAGCGAGCACGCCCGGGTAGCCTGAGTCGCTGCCTTTGCGCAGGCGTTGAGCGAGCGCGATCACGTGAGGCAACTCGAACGTGCCATCGATCTTCGAATGCGACGCGAGTATCTGTTCCAGCAACGTTGAACCTGCGCGCGGCAGGCCAAGAATGAATATCGGGTCACTCGCGTCGTGCCCGGAGTGCTCATGACGTGCAAACAGCTTCGAATCGCAGGTTCTTTGCAGATCTGCAACTCGCGCGATGACGTTATCCGGGTTGTGTTGCAACTGACTCTGTTTGAGCGCATTGCCGCGTTCAAAGTGCTCGAACGCCTGTGCAAACTGTTGCCGATCCTCCAGTGCTTTGCCTAGCGCAAAGTGCAGGTGCGCCTGGTCATCCAGGCTTGTGCTCGGCTGCTTTGCCCAGTGGCGCATGGATTCCAGTTCGTAACCGGCGAATCGGTAAGTCTTTGTGTTTGCCAGCGACCAGTACGCGTCACCGTGGCTAGGCCGAACTTCGTACCCGGCTCGATAGCTGGCGATCGCATCGTCGAGACGGCCAACGGTCTTGAGCGCATGGCCACGCATGATGTGCAGTTGATGCTGGCCGCTGCTGTTAGCCAATACGTCATCGTACAGTTCGATAGCAGCGTCGTGATGTCCGCTCGATGCGAGCGCGTTGGCGTGTAGTGCTGCCAGCTCCAGGCGCTGCGGATGGTCTCGAACGAGCTGCCTCGTATGCGCAAGCGCGGAGTCAAACTTCTGCATGCGCAGGTAAGCATTGGCCAGATCGGATTTTACCCGGCGATTGTCAGGCTCGAGCTCGGCAGCTGTTTCCAGCAGAAATTCCGCATCCAGCAAGACGCCGAGCCTGACACCGATGTCCGCGAGCAGACGCATGCCCTCAACGTCGGTCTTGTTGTCACGCAGGTAGGCGCGGCAGATTGCATCAGCCTTGGCCAGCTTGCCTTCGCAGGTTAGATCGAGAACGCCTCGAAGTGCGGGGGCTAAGCCTTCGAGGTAGTCGATCTGCTCCAGAACCTGGCTCTGACGGTTGCGAAAAGCGGGGTTCAGAGTCAGATCGAACAAGGCGTACAAGTTCGCCAAAGCCTTCCAGCTCGCGAGTAGAGACGTATTGCACGCAACCGCGCGTTCGTAGGATTCGCGCGCCCGTTCCAATTGATTCCGGGCGAAATAGATGTGTGCTGCTTCCTGGTGAGCACGACCGTGATCCGGCTGCGCATCGAGCACGCGTTCCAGGATTTGTGAAGCGTCGTCGGCTTTGTCCTGATAGCGAAGGCAAACCGCAAGGTTATAAAGCAGCGGGGTGCGGCCGGAGTCTATCTCTTCCAGGCGCGCTCGGAGCACGTCTTCGGCGGCGTCGAAGCGTGCATTGCGCATATGCTCCTGGGCCTGCCGGACTGTGTCCGCGTTTGCGGTTTCGATTTCGCTCTTGGTTGCAGAACTTCGGGTCGTCTCTGCGCGGTCGCTCATGAATCTCGCGGCTCCAATCGATCACCCCGGGCGAGCGCCCGGGGTTTGCATCGGTAGATGCTACTCGATGGTGTAGCCGAACCGTACGCCGAATGTGCGAGGCCGATTCGTGGTGACACTCGGCGTGTAGTCGGTTGCGTTGACATTGAGCTGAGCGTTTTTATCAAAGACGTTGTCGACAAACACCTCTGCTCTCCAGCCATCACGTGACATTCCTGCTGCGAGGTTGACCAGCGTGTACGCTTCCTGTTCGTAACGACCTGCCTTGAAGCGGGTGTCACCGTTGGAATCAACGCCGATAAAGTCAGGGCTGGTGACGGACGTCAGGTCGCCACCCGTTAGTGGTGTGCCGCAGAAGCCGCCCTCGTTGGCGATCTTGAGGCCTGATCCGTTGCCATAGACCTGCCGGGTTACATCTTCGACCTGGTAGGCATCACAAGTCGTTTGCGCGCGGCTGTCACCGGTGTAGATGAGACCGCCGCGTACGTAAGCCTCTGCACCGATGCTGTCGACGAAGAAATCATAGCGCGCGCGCAGATTGGCTCGGAACTCTGGCGTCCAGGGCAGGCGGCTTCCTTCGGGTACCACAATTTCCTGTAGCTGAGGGTTGACCCGGGTCAGTTCGTTGTCGACGAAGCTGGCGCCGCCGCTGAAGGTCCAGTGATCACCCACCAGCCAGGTGAAGTCCAGATCGACTCCGGTAATCTCAGCATCGCCCGCGTTTTCGATGAACACCAGGAACGCTACATTGGCTGGGTCGAATCGCGAGACCTGCAGATCGGAGATTTCCGAGTCGTAGAACGTCGCGTTGAAGCGCAGCGTGTCATCGAAGAACTGCGATTTGATGCCGATCTCCATGTTCTCGAGTTCATCGGTCTTGGCGATGGCCGGTACGAGATAACCCTCGTATACGCCACTCTGATTCGATGACGGTTGGCCGGCATTCCGGTTTGCGGTTTGCGGCCGGAAGCCTTCGGAGTAGGAACCGAACATCATGACGTCATCGCTGAGGTTCCAGCTGAGCGTCGCCTTGTAGATTGTGTCGTCCTGATTGATGACGCCGCTGCTGTCGAGGCCATCGATGAAGAACTGGCCGCTGTCGATGCTGTTGGCGATAGTGGCAGCAGTACCAGCGCCGAAGAACGACTCCAGATCCGCGATATCGCGACTGCCCGCGTAGGCGCCCAGTGCTTCCAGACGGTCCGATACACGATTGTCGAATGCCTGACCGTCGCAAGGGGTCGCCGCGCCTTTGCAGCCGAATGACGAACCAGTTGAGCCAGTGAATTCGTAGTCGATGTCGTAGGAACGGGCGCCGATGCTGAATTCGATTTCATCGGTAATGTCGAAGCTGAACTGGCCAAAAAAGGCGATCTGTTCTTCTTCCCGAGTGAAGTTGTTCACGAAGGTGGTTGATGGGCCGCGACCAAATGGATTGGTTACACCGTCCACTGTGCTCACCAGGTTGCCAGGAGTAGGGGCCGCGTTTGCAGGGTTGGTGATCGTGCCCGGTGCGGATGCGGTATTGAAGCCAGCTTCCACTGCACCCTGATACTGGAACTGTCCGTCAGAGATGGTTTCCTGCTGATCGAAGAAAACGCCAGCAGTTACACGCCAGCGTCTGGCTGGGTCGGTATTGAAGCGCAGTTCGTGCGTGATTCGCTCGTTCGTGGTTTCGCCAAGGTATTGCTTGGTGGGGTCAAAACACTCCGAGTAGTTCGAGTAACCACCGGTGCAGATGTAGTACGCCTGATAGCCGCCACCGTTGGTATAGCCGGTGTAGTCCTGAACGTAGAACACGTCGCGGTCCAGATAGCCGCCGGTGTAGACGAGTTCAAGATTGGCAATGCGACCATTCAGCGTCCAGGTGGTTAAGCCGAAGTCGTCGTTGTTTTCGCTGCGTGCAAAGCGGTTAACCGCATCTTCGCTGCCAAGCACCGGGTCGTATTCGAAAACGCCCTCGGTGGCGAGGCTCTGCTGGGTGTGCTGTACCAGCAGGTCCCAGTCATCGTTGATCAGGTAAGACAGACCGAAGCGCGCACCAGAGTAGACCGCCGTGTTGAAGTCGTCTTCGGCCAGCGTGCTGTTGTCGGCGACTGCCATCGTGGCTCGGACGCCGCCGCAGTTGCCGCCGATCGGGTCATCGATTGCCGGATCGCCGGTGCAGATATGCGCGGCACTCGAAATCTGATTCCGATTCATCACCTCGATGTTGCCGGTGTAGGTACCCTGTTCGTTGTCGATCCAGCCGCCCGCGCTGTCACCAAAACCGGTAAGCCTGATGGCGAGCCGGTCGGACAGGGGAAGATTCAGGAACGCTTCTATGCTGGTGCTGGGATCACCGCCTCGGGTGCTCGAGAACTTCGTTTCGAAACCGGCTGCAACGCCATCATGCTGCGGCTTGTTGGTGATAAGCCGCACCGTGCCGGTTTGTGAGCTCGCTCCAAACAGCGTGCCCTGGGGGCCGGCGAGCACTTCGATCCGCTCTAGATCCGCAGCGTAGATATCGAGGTTGCGGCCGCCGAAGGAAACCGGTTGTTCATCCTGATACAGCGCAACCGCCGGGGCGGAGCCTTGCACGGAGGAGACCGTGATCGAGGATTGCTCGGTTGCTGCACCGCGGATGTACAGCTCGGCCTGACCTGGTCCGCGGCCTGAGTAGACGACATTCGGTAGGTATTGAACGTACTCGCCGAAGTTGTCCACGCCCAGCTCGCTGATCGCATCGCCGCTCATGGCTTGAACCGCCACCGGGATGTCCTGGGCAGACTCGGCCCGTTTGGTCGCCGTAACGACGATTTCTTCGATGGCTGGGGCGGCAAAAGATGGTGCCGCTGCGGTGGTCGCGATCGCCGCTGCGATGGCTTGACTGAGCGGGTTTCTCTTAAAAATCATCTGGACTCCGACATGACTGGCGCGCGAGGTTCTCACGCAAAGTGTTCGTGAAGGAAAAGATTATACCTCTAATGAATAAAAGAATGGTGCTCTAAATGAGTTTGGGTGGTTTTCTTCGGGGCTTAGGGTGATATGTCGAGTCTTGTGTTGGAAATATGAAAAAATGTGCGTTGGTGGTCGCTATCCCGCGAAATAAATCAATAGTTCTCTTTGAATTATTGATTACAGATCGATGCACTATTCTCGATATTGTCCACACGGCTTGGCTATGGTCTGATATCGACTTTCACCCAATCGTTTGCAACTCATGGCCAGCAGCACATCATCGATCCCCGCCCAGGATCAGGTTCTGATCAGTCTGCGTCAGATCATTCGCGCCACCGATTTATATTCCCGACGTCTGAGCAAAACGGTTGGGCTAACGGCGCCCCAGCTGTTGCTGCTATCGGCAATCCGGGATCTTGGCGCGGTATCCGTCTCGCAACTCTCCGCCGCGGTCAGCCTAAGCTCCGCGACCGTTACGACGATTATCGACCGGTTAGTCAGCCGCAATCTTGTTGAGCGCCGCCGTAGCGAGCAGGACAAGCGCGTGGTGCACACCATTCTTACCGAGGCAGGGCTTGCCATGGTTGAGTCGGCGCCAACACCGCTGCAGGACTTGTTCGGCCAGCGTTTTGATGCGCTCGAAGATTGGGAGCAATCGATGATTGTCGCTGCCCTGCAGCGGGTGGCGTCGATGATGAACGCCGAGGATATTGATGCCTCGCCCATGCTGCACGTTGGTGTTGCGGACGAGCCTGACTGACTGCTCACCAAACGATGGTCTCGCGGCGGTGGCTAGCCGCAGTGATTTCTTTCAGCTACTCACGAGACAGCTATGCCTGAGATTGCGGCTCTATCGGATGCCAGTTCGACACACCAGATCATGACGGTCTTGGATGCCGATGGTGTTGTCACGTTAACGGATTTCTTGTCTCCCGAGCTTCTGCAAGCGCTGAATGCAGAGCTTGATCCCTATGTTGCCAGCTACAAACAAGCGCATATTTCGGACGGCTATGATGAGTTTCTCGGTCACGAAACGGTACGCCTGCATGGAATTACGGCGAAGAGTGCTGCCTTTCCCGCGCTACTCACCGAGCCTCGAATCCTTGGGGTGATGGATACGCTGCTACTGCCAAACTGCGCTGATTACCGGCTGAGCGCGGCAGAACTCATTGAGATTCACGGCAACGAAACTGCGCAGCCGTTGCATGTCGACGATGGCTCCTGGCCGCGCGCGGCCTGGGATGCATCGCCCCTGGTTGTGAACGTCATGATTGCCTTGACGGATTTCACCAGCGAAAACGGGGCGACGGTGGTTGCACCCGGCTCGCACCGGTGGCCGCAGAGTCGTCAGGCGGCGGCAGAGGATCTCTGTCAGGCAGTGATGCCTGCTGGGAGCGCTGCGATATTTCGAGGCGATGTGGTGCACGGCGGCGGCGCAAACGTCGACGGCACCGCCCGTCGAGGCTTGTCGATATCCTATTGCCTGGGTTGGCTGGTTCCGGTGGAGAACAGTGTTCTAGCGACACCGCCCGAGCTTGCTCGCACTCTGTCCCGGCGTGCGCAGCAGCTTCTCGGCTATGACATCTACGATGGCAGCGCGCGTGGTACTGGCGTGCTGAACATGCTGGACGTCGGCAACCCGGCGTCTGTTCTGGATGATCAATAGCGTGCCCGGCGCACGCGCGACCAAGAACAAGGTGAAGACAGGCCCAAGAGGTTCGATCGAGGCGGACTTCGTTATCGTCGGCGCAGGGTCGGCGGGCTGTGTCCTCGCCAATCGGCTGTCGGCTGACACGGGTAGCGATGTCATCGTTGTAGAAGCGGGCGGCACCGACGCCGGACCCTTCATTCAAATGCCCGCGGCGCTGTCTTACCCGATGAACATGAAGCGCTACGACTGGGGCTACCAAACCGAGCCGGAACCCAATCTCGAGGGCCGGCGTCTCGCCGCCCCCCGAGGCAAGGTTCTGGGCGGCTCCTCATCGATCAATGGCCTTGTCTATGTGCGTGGGCATCGCAAAGACTTTGATGGTTGGGCCGAGCTTGGAGCGCGGGGTTGGGATTTCGATAGCGTTTTGCCGTACTTCAAGCGGCTTGAGGATGCCAAGTTTGGCGACCCGATGTGGCGAGGCCACGCTGGGCCGATGCGCGTTACACGTCCGGGCCAGAACAAAGCGCTCGACCGAGCGTTTATGGCCGCGATCGAGCAGGCGGGTTTCCAGCCGCTCGACGACTACAACGCCGCTGAGCAGGAGGGATTTGGGGCCCTCCAGCAAACCATCCATCAAGGCCGTCGTTGGTCCACCGCCAATGCTTATCTGCGGGACGCACTAAAGCGAGACTCGGTGACGCTGCTGCGCGGCCTTGCACTGAACGTGATCTGGCGTGGAGATCATGCGGCAGGTGTGCGCGTGCACTCAGCGGGGCGGGCCGTCGAGGTTACCGCCAGACGACGGCTCATTATCGCTGCATCGGCGTTTAACTCACCCAAAATTCTCCTGCAGTCCGGCGTTGGGCCAGCGGCGGATCTCAACCGGCTCGGCATAGCGGTGGTCGCTGACCGTCCGGGTGTCGGTGCGAACCTGCAGGACCATCTCGAGGTGTACGTACAGTCCCGGTGCAAGCAGCCCGTGTCGCTTTACTCGCATATGAAATGGCCCGCGAAGGCGCTTGCCGGCGCGCGCTGGTTACTCAATCGGTCAGGTGTGGGGGCCAGCAACCACTTCGAGAGCGGGGGCTTCGTTCGGTCTTCACAATCACTGAGTCACCCCGATATTCAGTTTCACTTTCTGCCGGCGGCGATTCGTTACGACGGCTCGTCGCCCTCGGCCGGCCATGGCTACCAATTGCATGTCGGCCCGATGCGCTCCAAGTCCCGGGGCTCCGTCAGGCTGGCGAGCGCTGACCCGTTCGAGGCGCCGAAGATTCAGTTCAATTACCTCTCAGCAGACGAGGACTGGCGGGAGTTTCGCCACTGCATTCGTCTGGCGCGCGACATACTTTCGCAGCCGGCGTTTGCCGAGTTTTCTGGTGGCGAAATCGCACCTGGACCTGGGGTTACCTCAGATACGGCGCTCGATGACTTTGTTCGCCAGGAGGTCGAGAGTGCTTACCACCCCTGCGGTACCTGTCGCATGGGGAGTGCGCGTGATCCCGAGGCAGTCGTCGATGAGCATTGTCGGGTGATCGGCGTCTCCGGCCTGTCGGTTGTCGACAGCTCGATTTTCCCGCGCATCACGAACGGTAATCTCAACGCGCCTACGATGATGGTGGCGGAAAAGGCTGCTGACCACCTGCTCGCGGCGGCTAGTTGATCTCCACCATATTGCGGCCGCCTTTCTTGGCGGTGTAGAGCGCGTTGTCGAGCCGGGACAAAAGGCTGCGAATGTTGTCATCCGGCGCGGTCAAAGCGCCGCCGATGCTAGCCGTCAGCGTGAGCTGGCCACCATAGGCGAGCGTCATTGGGTTGGCCTCTATCACGCGCCTGAAACGCTCTGCTGCGTCAGCCAGAGAGTTGGGATCCATATCGAGCAGTAGCACCATGAACTCTTCACCGCCGACACGGGCCAGCGTATCCATTGCCCGGCATTCGGATTCCATCGCGCGCGAGACGTGACATAGCGCCTGATCACCCACCAGGTGCCCGTACTGATCGTTCACGCTTTTGAAGTGATCGAGATCGATGGACAGCAGACCAAATCGATTGCCTTCTCGCCGCAGACGTTCGAATTCCTGTTCCAGGCGTTCCTGAATAAAACGTCGATTCTTGAGGCCTGTTAGATCTTCGGTCACTGATAGCGCTTTCAGGCGCTCGTTGGCGGCGTTGAGCTGGCGCTCGCGCTCGGTCAGCGCCTGATGCGCGTTGGTTTGCTCGGTGACATCGCGCAGAACAATGAGGTTTTCACCGCGTCCGCCACTGCGCTCGTCAATGCGCCGGCCGGTAACTGAAAAGTAGCGCGGCAGTTCGCCACCCGGGAGTTCGATAGCGTCTGGGCTGGCACTTTCGCGAAGTGCAGTATCGAGCGTTGGCAGGTGCTTTCGCAGATCGTCTCCAATGAGGCTTCTCGCAGGCGCGCCTGCCAGATCGGCAAACGCGGTGTTGCAGTCGATTACGCGCTGGTTGGGACTCAGAAGAGCCATAGCATCCGGCATCAGAGCCATCATGCGCGAGCGAGTGATCAGCCGAACGTCGGTGAAGTGTCGGCGTGCCAGCGCGTAGTTATAGACAAGCAGGGCGGTGGTCGTGATCAGAATGAAACCGCTGACTTCGTACTGCTCAAAAATGCTCGCACGTTCGTTTGATGCGAACGACATCAATCCCAGCGCGGGGAGCAATACGCCCACCACGAACTGTGGCCAGTGCACTCGGGCCCGGAAAAACTGAACGCAGCCGATGACAACGGTCATGCTGACAAGAATCGCCGCGGTGACGTGCATCGCAATCATGCCGGGGCCGGGCTCGGCGTCGTCCAGCATGTGATTCGCCTCACCGGGCACGGGAACCTGGAACTGCGCGAACCAGCCGTGGCTTACGTTGCTCACCGCCATAAGCGCCAGCACCCAGGCGCTGCCAAAGATAAGCCAGCGGGTTGCGGCGTATGCGGGCAACTGAAATCCCAGATAGCGCGTCATTGCGAAGAAATACAGCGGCGCGATAAATGTGGTGGTGGCGTACACGAGCCCCAAGTCGAAGGGGGTCAAGTGAAATACGGCGAGCAGGGTTGGATAAGTGCCGAGCACGACGAGCAGCCACAGCACGGTGCGGTTGCCGCTCACGTGCCAGAAATCTGACAACCTCAGAACGGGATACACCAGCAGCAACAGATTAGCGCCGGCCCAGATCCAGTCAGTTGTATGGATGGCCAAAATCACGCCGTCCTATGCGTTTCGAGAGCCTGCGCCCCCACTGCGGAAACTGTATCAAAGGTATCTTCAGCCGCTATGTGACGCAGGTCACAAAGTGCCGGCGGTGAACCCTCGATGAAGGCGATCATAACCCGCGATGGGTCGTGGTTGGCGTAAGTACGCGGGCCTATCCCATCTGAACCCCGCCGGCGACGTTCAGTGCAATGCCGGTCACGTTGGCTGCGCTAGCCAGGTAAACCGCTGCTTCCCCCATATCTTCCGCGCTCTGGGGCCGGCCCATCGGAATCTGTTTCTGCATGATTGCCTCAAACTCATCGTTTTTAGCGTCACGCTCGGTGGCGTTGGTCGGCAGCAGATGATCGAGCCACATGGCGGTTCCGACCATGCCCGGACAGATGGCGTTAACGGTGATGTGTGCGGGCGCCAACTCCGCGGCCATCGATTGAGTGATGCCAATTGCCGCAAATTTTGAGCCGCAGTAGGCGCTCATGTTGGCATACCCTTGTTTGCCCGCGATCGAGGCCGTGTTGATAACTGCTGCGTGCCCGTGCTCAGTGGCCGCGGCGGTGAGCGCGCTTTGCGCCGCCTGGGTCATCAGAAAGATGCCTTTGCAGTTCACTGCGAATACTCGTTCCCAGTCGGCTTCGCTGAAGGTGGCGAGCGGTCCACTTGCGACAATGCCGGCATTGTTGATCAGGATGTCGAGGCTGCCGAAAGCATCCAGGGTTGTCCTGACGGAATCCGCGCAACTGCTCGCGTCGGTCACATTCAGGTTGGTTGCCTGGATCGAGTCCGCGCTGGCCACCGTGGCCGCGACATCGTCGCTACTCGCCAGCTCGTAAGCCCAGTCTGTCGGGGCGCTGTCGCTGGCGCCTAAGTCGCCAATCATGACGTTGCAGCCGGCCTTAGCCAGTGCCAACGCAATTGCCCGGCCGATGCCCCTGGCGCCGCCAGTAACAAGCGCCGTTCTGTCTTTGAGTTCGATCATTGGTTGTTCCCGATATCAGCGAGTTGAGCTTTCTTCAGTGCGGCATCACCTGGAGCGGGACGGACCTACCCGTCAGCACTCTGTTTGCCACGCTGTTTGTCCGCGATCAGTCGGTCAAAGGATTTGCCAGCGCGGTCTGGCTGATGCGTGCCAACATACCCTTCGCATCCCAACACTGTGCGCTAACGATTGCGCGACCGTCCGCGATGGCATCGTTGCGAGCAGTCATGCCGACTTTGCCGTGACTGGGCTCGCGCAGAATATGTAGTGATATGTCGGCATTGATGTAGCCCACGCGACTGCCATTCGGCAGCGAGCTGATGCGCTGAGCAATGCCATTGGCAAAATCCGAACAGGCTGCCAAGTGCGCCAGCGGACTTAGGTCAATCTCGGGTGCCAGCTGCAGCGGCAGTTCTAACCAGGCATGGGCTTCGCCGCTGCCGTGGCCGCCGCTGATACTTTGCACAAGCAATCGGTTGTGCAAGCCATCACCGCTGCCGAGCACTCGGCCGGCTTCTCGACGTGCGGACTCGGCCAGGCTGATGGCTTCTATGTCCCCGGGCAATGGCAGCGATCGTGCTTGCGCTGCACCAACGCCCACGCCCGCAGGGCTTTCGGCAAACAGCGCTGTGGCTCGAACCAACTCCCTACCCTCATGGGTCACGCTCGCCTGGTACACGGACAAGCGTCGGCCTCGACGCAGCTCGGTAACGCTCACTTCCAAAGGCTTGGCGGGTACGGGTCGAAACAGATCGAGCGTCATGCGCGCGAGCGGCATATCGGATTCGTTGGTGGTTTCGACGCAGTGACAGACCAGCGCCGCAGGAGCGCCTCCGTGCAACGAATCACCCCACGGCCCCATCGCAGCCACGGTAGGAAGCCAGTAGCCGCCATCGCGCTCAAAAATGCTGTCCACCGAAAATCTCGCTTCACTGGTAAAAAACTGACGAAGCAATCTTATCAGCCAACGTAAGCGGGCAAGGCGGCGATGAGAGGACGCCACGTTAAACGCAACGTTTAATTTTTGCCCGCTTTGATGTCTAGTAGATGCCAGTCGGCATTACTAACTGGGAGATGAATGTGTCGGTAGTCGGATCAATGGATGCCTGGGTCAGTGGTAGTGCGGAGACAAACCCGCTCGCGGTCGGCCTTTGTCCCAAGCGGCTGGAGCGGGTAAGTATCTGGTTGGATGATCAAGTGCGCGATGAGCGCCTGGCTGGCGCCAGCGTTCTGATTGGCCGGCGCGGTCAGACGGCTTACTTTGGCCAGGCAGGCACCGCAGAGATAGGCAGTGGCCGAGATTTTCAACGCGACACGATTGTCCGCCTCTACTCCATGACCAAGCCGGTGACGTCGGTCGCTGCCATGATGCTCTATGAAGCCGGCTGCTTTCATCTCGACGATCCCATCGCCAAGTATCTGCCGGAGTTCTCTGAACCGCGAGTCTGGAAAGGCGGTCATGCGAGCATCGAATCCACGGTTCCCGTGGATGGGCCGATTACGGTCAGGCAGATATTCACGCATACCTCGGGTCTGACCTACGGATTCATGCGCGTTAACGCGGTGGACGCGCGTTATCGTGAGTTGGGGATAGAAGCGCCAGGCGCCGCATCAAATCTGGAAGAGTTGGTGGGCCAGATTGCGCAGGTCCCTCTGCTCTGTCAGCCAGGCAGCGAGTGGAATTACTCGGTATCCACGGATGTCCTGGGTCGTCTTGTCGAAGTCTGGTCCGGGCAAACACTTGATGAGTTCTTCGCAAGCGAGATATTCGGGCCGCTCGGTATGGTAGATACCGGCTTCAGCGTCGATGCGGCCAGCGTCGATCGCTTTTCGGCGTTGTATGCGCCGCCCACCGGTGGCTTGTTGGGTGGTGTTGCGAATACCGATCTGGATCCGGGCCTGAGTAAACCGACGGGACTGGTGCTGCAGGAAGGCTCAGCGGATAGCCGTTTTCTGCGCCAGCCGGGGCCACTGTCGGGGGGTGGTGGGCTCGTCGGTACCATCGATGACTACGGTCGTTTTTGCCAGATGCTGCTTTTTGGCGGAGCGCTCGATGGCGTTCGTTTGCTGAGCCCGAAAACAGTCACCTATATGCGCCAGAACCAACTTCCGGACGGGAGAGACATGGCAGCCATGGGCCAGCCCGTGTGGAGCGAGTCGGCGTACGATGGCATCGGTTTTGGCTTGGGTTTTGCCGTTGTCATTGATCCGGTGAAAGCGCATATCGTTGCATCGACGGGTGAGCATCACTGGGGCGGCGCGGCGAGCACGTTTTTCTGGCTGGATCCCGTTGAAGACCTGTATACGGTGTTTCTAACTCAGCTCATTCCGTCATCGACATACCCGATACGCCGAGAGCTTCGGACTCGGGTCAATCAGGCCATCGTGGACTGATGTCAACGTTGAGGATCAGGCGCTTGTTGGCGAGCGACTCTGTTGCCCTGGGCGACCTATTCAGGCGTTGCTACGGCGATACCTACGGCTCACTCGAATTCTATGATGCCGATGAGCTCGCTCGGCGAATCGAGTCAGGATCACTGCGCTCTGTGGTTGCCGTCGATGCGAGCGATGGTGTTTTTGGACATACCGGTATCAACGTTCGCAACGGCTCCGCGTTGGTATGCGAAACGGGAAATACCGTCGTTGATCCGGCGGCTCGGGGGCAGGGCTTGCTCAAGCGGTTGGGCTCAGGCCTGACCGAACTGGTGCGCCTGGAGGGCTTTGCTGGCTACATACACTTCCCGACAACCGCTCACCCGATAATGCAGCGAGTATCGGTGTCCAACGGTGGGGTAGAGACCGGCGTTATGTTGTCTTACGTGTCTGCCGATACTCGCTATGAAGCGATCGATGACACTCGTGTCACTGACGCCGAGCGCCTTGCCGCGACAATAGCTTTCCAGCCCCAGGCCGATGTTCCCGCCCGGCTCGTGAGGCTTCCCACTCGTTACCATCGATTGATCGAAGGCCTCTACAACGCTGCTGGGCTCGTGCGCGAAAATGCGCCGATTGAGCGAATCAGAACGAACAACCAAGGCGCTCGGATGCCCGAGTACAGTGAGCGCCGAGACGTGCTGTACGGCGCCGTTGGCAGCGCTGATCGCGAGCACTTCAATCAGTGGCTTGCGCAATTGCAGTCGAGCTTGACCCGCTATGTGCCAGCGGTATGTCATGTTGATCTGCCGCTCGACAGCCCGCTGATTGATGAGCAGGTTGCACAGTTGAACTCGCTTGGCTTTTTCTTTGCCGGGTTGCTGCCTGAGTTTGCCCACACTGATGTGCTACGCCTGCAGCGATTGAACAAAGTTGATCAACGTTCCGTTGAACCGGAGCTGGTCAATCCGGAAGCGCGCTTGTTGCTGCAACAGATCGTCACCGACGCAAGCGATGTACTCGCAGGCCAAACGATTCATTAGGGCGCACCGCCTTGCCGATTGGCTGCTGGCGAAGTGCCGCAAAGCCGATCGTTATCACCCCATCTTTGGAGGTCTCTTGGAAACACTGACTATCACGACCGAAAATCGCGTCCGAACGGTTCTGCTGGACCGACCGAAGGCGCTCAATGCATTCAATGCCAAACTGATGGATGAGCTTGCGGATGCGTTTCTTGATGCCGCTGGCGATCCGAGGGTTTCGGTTCTCCTGTTGTCGGGTGCGGGTAGAGCGTTTAGCGCCGGAGCAGACCTTTTGGAGATGGGTAAGCCGCAAGGCAAACCCAAGCACGGCCTGGCCGGGATGCTCGATGCCATTGTTGATTTCCCGAAACCCTTTTTGCTTGCCATCAATGGCGTCGGCGCGGGCATCGGAGCAACGATCGCGGGTTTGGCGGACGTATCCTTCATTGCCCGCGGTGCTCGGCTTCGCTGCCCATTCTCCGCTCTGGGGTTGACTGCGGAGGCGGCCAGCACAGTGACTTTTCCGCGGCTTATGGGGCGTCAGCAAGCGAGCTGGTTTCTATTGTCCTCTGAGTGGATGAGCGCTGAAGACTGTGTGGAGTCTGGCCTGATCATGCAGCTTTGCGAAGACGATGAGCTGATGAACACCGCTTGTGAGCGGGCCGCCACCCTTGCTGCGTTGCCACTTACGTCGCTCGTGAAGACGAAAGCGCTGATGATGGAGTCCCTCCGAGCTGAGATGAAGGCAGCGATCAAGCGCGAGAACGCGGGCCTCGCGGAACTCGCTGGTGGACCGGCGAATCGAGAGGCCATCGCAGCATTCGCTGAGAAGAGAGAGCCTGACTTCAGTAGCATCAGCTGATGCGAGGCGGATAACTAATTCTTGGATGGGAGAGGGTGATGAGACGCAATCTGGGCAGCAGTGAAGTGACGGCGGTGGGTTTGGGCTGTATGAATTTGTCACACGGCTATGGCCCTGGGCTTGAGCATGCAGACGGCGTCCGTTTTCTGCAGGAGGCACTGGACCTCGGCTATGACTTCTACGATACGGCGTCTTTATATGGTGATGGCCGTAATGAATCGCTAATCGGCGAGGCGATCTCGCACCGGCGTGACGAGTTTTTCCTGGCGAGCAAGTGTGTGCTTGGTCTGGATGGTGAAAAGCGGGTGTTGGATGGTCGGCCGGAATCCATCAAGCGTATGTGCGACGACTCGCTAAAGCGGTTGAACACGGACCACATTGACCTCTACTACATGCACCGGCTGGATCGAAAGGTGCCGATAGAAGACTCGGTCGGTGCCATGGCCGAGCTTGTTGCCGCCGGCAAAATTGGCAATGTCGGCCTCTCCGAAATGTCAGCGGAAACCCTGCGACGGGCGTGCGCCGTTCACCCGATCAAGGCTATGCAGTCAGAGTATTCGCTGTGGACACGCAATCCTGAGCTGGGAGTGCTCGATGCATGCGCCGAGCTCGACGTTACCTTCGTTGCCTTTTCACCGGTTGGGCGCGGCTTCTTGAGTGACGTGCCTCCCGCTGAAGCATCGAATCTGCATGAACACGATATCCGCCGGACGATGCCCCGTTTTGAGGCGCCGCGTTATGAGAAGAACCTCGCGCTTCTTGAGATGGCTGCCGAGATGGCTGCTGCGCATAACGCAACCGTTGCCCAGGTTGCGCTCGCCTGGGTGTTGTCTCGAGGTGATCACATCGTGACGATACCGGGTACGACTCACCGACAGCATCTAAAGGACAATCTCGGCGCCGTGACGGTTCACCTGCCCGAAGATGCACTCGATCAGCTCACGGCTCACTTTGCGCCTGAGCGTATCGAGGGAAGTCGCTACTCGGCTGCTGCCCAGCGCACGGTCGATACCGAACGCTTTGATTTTGAGCTGGCGGAGTCCGACTCCGCCTGATCGCGTGCGGGGCGTTAGTTGTAGAACGCTGGCGATTTATTTAACTGATCAGCCAGTACTTTGTCGTGTTCGATCCAAAGCGTTGCCTGACGCTCGACGAGGAGGTTTTCGATGGCTGTCATCGCAGCCAACGTCGCTTCTTTGTCCGCGTTGAAGACCGGTGTCCGTCGATGCTGACGGCTGAAGCGAAAGTGATACAGATCGCCCGACAGTAGGATGGGCCCGGTCTTCTCGAGATCAAGGAACAGTACCTGGTGACCGGGGGTGTGGCCGTAGGCTGGCAGGATTTCAACGCTGCCGTCACCGAATACGTCGTGCGCGCCCTCGAGCAGAACTCGTTCGCTCGAGGCAAGCGCTGAGTAGAGGCCTGGCTCGAAGAAGCTGTGCTGATCAGCGTGTTCAAAGCCGGCTTCGTATTCCGGTCGTTGAATCAGGAGTGTTGACGCTGCAAATGTATTGGCAGCGCCGATGTGATCGAAATGAAGATGTGACGGAGCAAAGTAGTCGATGTCCTCGGGCGTGAGACCCAGGTCTGATAGCTGTTCGACGACGGAGCGTTCGTAACGCATGGTTGCGCCGGGTTGCAGCTCGACATCACCTTGGCCGACGGTCGCCAGCGGCAATCCGGCATCCCACAGCAAACGTCCCCGTTCGTGCTCTATCAGGTAGCAGGGCACAAACATCTCACGAACGTCGGTGTCACTGTTATCCAGGCCAAACGAGGAAACATCATCGAAAGTGAGACTGCCGCAATCCATGACGTACAAACGCAGGTTGTCGGCATTGGGTGCGTTGGATTGCTCGGGGGCAGCAACTGCCAAGGACTGATGGCCTGGATGAACGGTCAGCGCTGGGAAACGCTCAGCCAGTTCAACCAGTCGCTGAAGAGAGTTCGCGCTGGCCTCAATATCGTGGGAGAACGTGCCGGGTTCCACGCCGTTTTCCCAACCCCATGCGGTATGGGTTACGTCGCCGAGTAATAGGTGGGCACCGTCTTTGGTCAGCGCAACGAAAGCCACGCTGCCTTCGGTGTGCCCCGGCGAGTGAATTGCCCACAGCGAGCCATCACCAAACACATCGATGACACCACTGTAGATGCCATCCGGTTCCTCGCTGAATTGCCACGTTGAGAGCTCGCGATTATCGAGCAGCCGATCGGTCGTGCCCTGGGTGAAGGCATGCGTGAATTGCCGAGTGGCGGTTTCGCTAGGGCCGGCCAGAATGAGAGCATCTTGCGGCGCGTCACTCACACCCATGATGTGATCCATGTGTAAGTGGCTGATCAGCACGCCTTTCAGATCGAGGTCCATGGAGTCGATGATGCTGGCGGTGCTGTTGACGACGCGCAGTGCGTCCATATTCATCGCCTGGCGGACGACCCAGCCCAGACGCGGGCTGCCATCAGGCCCGGCAAACTCGGTGGAGACGCCGGAATCGATGATCCAGTCGCCGTGCTCGGGGTGCCGGATCACATAGACGTACAGTTCGATGTCCTCGGGGCCGGCTTCAATACCAGCTTCCACCGCTTTTGGGTGGTCCAGGTTGATCATGCCCTCGCGGTCGACTGTCCATGTAGCCGCCACGACCTTATGCAACTCGAGCGGGCCTCGGGCAGCGCTCTGTGACAGAGCCTGATGTAGCTTTGTTGCGCTGGAACTCGTGCCAATGTCAGCGGCTTTGTCTGATGTGGTGCTGGCCGAACACGCTGCCATCAACACAGAGAAGGCGAGGCCGCTTGCCGCCCGATACAGAAGTTTTGAGCCATCACGCATGACGTGGTTCCAAGCTAAAACACGGAGGCTATCAGCAACGACGGCTTGGGTGTTGGCGCTTGTCGTTGTCGGGGCCTCGAGTGCGGCCGGCGAGTGCATCGAACTAGATGTGGGGCGCGTTAGGGTCGTCACCCAACAGGTAGCGTGGTCCGGCACCCTTTGCGCTCGCGCGATCTTCCGGGTTGTACAGCGCGCAATTGGTTAGCGACAAACAACCGCAGCCGATGCATCCATATAGGCGATCTCGCATCAGTTCCAACGCCGCGATCTGATCCTCGATGCGCCGGCGAAAATCGGTGCTCATCAATCGCCAATCCTTTTGAGTTGGCGTTCGAGCACTCGGTAGAGCAGAGAGCTGCGCGTGAATGTCGCTTATTGAAAGCCCCAGTTGCTGGGCGATCATCACGAACGAGAGTCGGCGGATGTCTGTGCGTCGGTAGCGTCGCTGACCACCGCTGTTCCGATCGGGCGCGACAAGCCCCTGGGTTTCGTAATAGCGGATGGCTGATATGGCGAGTCCTGTTCGCTCTGCGATCTGGCCGATGCTCAGCCAATCATCTCTCGAAGGCGTCATGAATAAACTCTTGACCTGAAGTTAGGTTGAGGTTTTAGCATGATCGATATAGTGAATCGAGTGGGCAAGTGCGATGACTAGCGCGTCAAGTGAAAACAAGGAGGGGAGCGAATATGACGTCGCTCTGGCTCGGCTGGCAGGTTATGGCTGCGAGTTGCGCAACGGCTTTACGAATCATGCGCCGATGGTGATTGAAGCACTGCGGGCGATGAATAGAACCGACGAGATACCCGCCTGGCTCGAGTCGAATATCGAGCGGCTATTGCCTCGTCCGAGCTGCACAACGCTAATTGATAGCGAAGACAATGCTGATGCGTTGGGTGACCCGAAGCGCTTTGGCGATTGGGCTGTGTTCTTTACTACGCAGATTGAGAGTGCCGGTTGGGAGGCGGTTGCCTCGCATTGGATAGCCAGACTCGAGGCAGGTTTTGCGGCAGCCGCCCTGCATGGGGTCATTCGCGTTGGCCACGCCGTGCGTGCGCAGCTCGATAAAGATAGCGCAGAGAGAAGACGGGAGCTGGCGGATGCGCTGGCAAGCTGGGCTTGCGTGTATGGCCAATTGCCAGTGCCTCTGTTGGCAGCTGGTGGCGAGCGCTGTTTGCGTGATGTGATCAACTCGTTGCCGCTCGTTCCGCAAGCACATCGTCGCAATGGCGGCTCGATTGTCGATGGCGTCGCTCAGGTGCGTCACGCACAGGATTTTGCTTCTGCGATTGCGCAGGCGAGATTGGATGACGACCCGCATGTGGCGTTAACCGATATGGCCGTCGTTTTCGCGGAGGTCTTTGTCAGAGAGGTCAACTCGCCTTTAGCCGCGGTGGTTTTCACCCATGCGATTACCGGTGCGGCAGCGGCTCAGAACTTACTGCCGGTAGTTGATTCCGGTCTATCGAGGCGGCTGGTTTGGCGTGCCTGGCAATCCGGGTGCGCCCTGGTGTCAGCCTACGCAGACAACGATGACAGTCGTTCTGGCGAGACTGCTGTGATTGAGCCGCATTCGCCCGATAGTCTGATTGACGCAGCGATCGCTTCCGGCGACGACCACGCCATCAAGCTCACTGAAGCGACGCTCGGGTTCTATGAGCAGCGTCAGGCGCCTGTGTTTTTACTGGCGGCAGAGCGTTGCAGCGCCGTACTGCCAGGCGCTGCCTAACTCGCAGCCGGGATTGATGATGGCCGCACTTCCACCGGGATACCGTCCAACAGTATCTGCCCGGAAATGGGTTCAAAATCTCCAACTTCGGCTGATGCGAGCCGATTGATGTTCACACCGCCCAGTGCGTTCGCGCGCTGCCAGCCGCCACTGTGACCGAAGCCGTGGGGATAGCAAACAGATCCTTCCACCACGCTGCTCGATAGCTCGACGGTCACATCAACGTCTCCAGTCTTACTGCGAACGCTGACGCTTTGGCCGTCGCTTATCTGCCGGTTACCGGCATCGACCGGGTGCATCAGCAGGGTTGGTTTGAGAGATCGCGAAAGCCTGGGGCTGTTGTGCATCCAGGAATTCATGGAACTCAACTGGCGGCGACCGAACAGTTTCAACTCCGACGGGTTGTGCTCGCTCTTACTGTGAGAAAGGCGTTTGCATTCGGCCGCGATGGTGTCGTTCCAAATCTGTGGCTTGCCATCGTCTGTGTTGACGTGAGCCATGCTGTGTTGCGGACTCATCCGTTCGGATATTCGATAGCCGCCCGGGTGCTCCATCAGCAGCTTGCCGATTGACATCCCTTTCTCTGCAAGGGGACCTTGCGTCAGTGCGGAATCTGCGATGGCTAACGGCGGGGCGATTTCCGAGGTCGGATCCAGGTCGCCGAGAAGCGCGTTAGTTGGTGCTGGTTTTCCGGCTCGCTTTGCAATGTCACCGTAGATCTGCCATTCGTGCCGGGACGCTCCTCTTGGCTCGATGACCGCCTCAACAGCATGTAGCCACGGCTCCGGTGCGTTAGCGGCCCACAAATCATTGATGTCTGAGCGTTCATAGAAGGTTGGGGTGGGCAAAATGTAGTGTGCGTACTGAGCGGTTTCGTTGGCGTAGAAATCCAGACACACCAGGAGTTCTAAGCTGTTCAGGGCGGCCCGCATTTTCTCCTCATCAGGGTGCGACAGTACCGGGTTACCGCAATCAACGAAGAACGCGCGTAGCTGGCCCTGGCCGGGAGTCAGGATATCGTCTGCAATCTCGCCCGCCGGATTGATGCCGGATACCAGGGGTAGATCGCCGATCCTGCTGCGCCTGGCACCATGGCGCTCGGCAACCGAGGGCGAGTTCTCGGGTTGAAATGGCGACTGACCAATCAGCGAACCGCCGGCCTTGCCAAAATTACCTGTGCAAAGATTGATGGCATCCATCAGCACGTTGGCTAGCGTTGAGAATGTGCCTCGGTTCGCTCCGAGTCGCGCGTAGCAGACCGCGCTATCAGCGGCGCAGAACCGGCGCGCGAGGCGTTCAATCGCCGCAGCCTCAATGCCACAGCGTTCCGTGGCGAGCGTCATATCAACGCTGTCGAGCCAACCGCGCAGTGACGGCCAACCGTTGACCCTGTCGGTGGCTTCGGCATCGATGAGGTCGAGTTCGACCATGGTCTTCAGCATCGCCGTCAGCAACCAGGCGTCGCTGTCGGGGTTGATGGGTTGGTGCTCAAAACGCTCTGCCGTTTCGGTGCAGCGCGGATCGACGACGATGACGCCCCCGCGTTTACTGATTGCATCGAGTTGCTGCAGATGGCGCGGAGCACAGATCAGCGACATCTTTGAAATGACCGGGTTGCCACCGAAGATCATGAGAAAGTCGGTATCGGGCAAGTCTGGAAATGGTGTCAGTGCGGCATTGCCGAACACCAGATCCGATGCGAGCACTCGTGCGCCCGTGTCGACCTGCATTGCGTTGTAGCGTTTTTGCGAGCCAAACAAGCTAGTGAATGTGTAGCCGTAGGCGTAGTGCATGGTGGCAAAAGCAGCTGGATTGCCGATGTAGGCGGCGAGCGAGTCGCCGCCATGGGTCTCGGTGATCGTTGTCAGCCGGTGGGCGATGTCCTCCAGTGCTTCGTCCCACGTGCAAGGCGCAAATTCGCCTGGGCCACCGATGCGTTTGAGCGGCGTGAGTACGCGGTCTGGGTCGTAGGTGACTTCCAGCATGCCGGGCGCTTTCACACACAGATGGCCGCGCGAGACGGGGTGGTCCCGGTTCGGGCTTACCTTGGTGATCTTGCCGTCAGAAACGGATGCAATCAGGCCACACTGAGCCTCACAAAGCCGGCAGTACGTATGGTGTTCTCCGTCCGCCCCGGGCGTGCTTTCTAGAGTGCTCATCGACATCGAACTCCAATGGTAGTGATCGTCGTAGTCGGTATATCGGTACTGCTATGCCGCAATCGGCACGCCAGCCAGTGTTATTCGGTGCAGGTAGCGCCGATGGCCGTGGTAGTCGTTTAAGGCGAAGTGCCAGGTTGAACGGTTGTCCCACATGGCGATGTCGCCCTCGCGCCATTTGAAACGAGTTTGGAACATGGGCTGCTGAGCGTGTTGATAGAGAAACTGCAGGAGGGCATGAGCTTCGGCCGGGTTCCAGCCTTTGATGCCAATCGTGAACCCCGGGTTCACGTACAGCAGCTTGCGGCCAGATTCAGGATGCGCGATGACAACAGGGTGTTCGGCATCCTGCGTCGCTGATTCGGCGTTGCCCAGACGATCGCCAAACTCTTTTGCATACTGAGCGTTAGCACCGAAAATGTGGCGGCTGGAGTGCACCGCGGTGAGGCCCGAGAGCATTTCCTTAAAGCCGTCGGATAGCGCGTCGTAAGCCGCACCCATGCTCGCCCACAGGGTGTCACCCCCGGAAGGTGGGATTTCGCGTGCGTAGAGGATCGAGCCCATCGCCGGAACCTGATCGTAGGAATGGTCGGTATGCCAGCCACCGCCGATGTTTCCGGTTTGGTCCGCTTCCTTGAGTACCTCGGCGATTTCCGGGTAACCGTCGACTGCTTTGAAAAAGCGGTTAATGTCGATGTCGGCCCAACGTTTAGCGAATGCGATGTGATCTTCGGGTGACAGGTTTTGATCCCGGATGAATATGACGCCGTGTTCGATGAAGGCCGAGCGCAAGTCCGCAAATGCCTCGTCCGAGAGCGTTCGCACGTCAATGTCGGTGATCTCAGCGCCGATAGCATTGGTGGTGAGAGAAATGTTCATTGCCGGGCCCTGTGGTTAGCTCAGTGTGTTTAGCATCAGTCTGATTAGACGGAAAAAATGATCGGCTCTGCAAGGCCTAGCCGCGCTCCTGCGCAGCCTCAATCGCCTCGTCGCTCCAGTCGCGTGGCGCAGGTATCGTCCTTGCGATCAGATTCGCAGCAACGATGGCAGCCAGCATGATCAATGCCACGGGGCGAAGGGTGCCATCGTATAACACGCCACTCAGCGCACCGAGTATGCCGCCGAAGCCAAAGGTTGCCATGGACGACAGCGCACCTGCGCTGCCGGCGAGCTTTGAAAAGTTGGCCAGGTACAGACCGGAAATCGACGGTCCCACAAGGCCAGTACAACCGATGACCAGCGCCAATGCCGGTGCGAACAGCCAAAGATTGGTGGGGGTTGCGAGTGTGGTTAGTGCTAATACGCTGACAGCGGTGAGTTGGGCCAGGCGACCGATGGTGAAGATCTTGAACGGTTGCGTATGTCGCACGACGCGCGCTGTGATCAGAGTGAACACCATCATGGTCAGGACATTTGCGCCGAAGTAGATGGGGAAGAGCGTCGCGCCGACATCAAAATACTCGAGATAGATAAAGGCGGAATTGGTCAGGAATACCATGAGCGCAGATGACACTAGCCCTGACGTCAGTAGATAACGCAGTGGCAACAGACGCCCATCGACGCGCCGACACAACACCTCAAGGTATTGCGGTAGAAAACGGGAGACATCGATTTTGCCCGAGCGCAGGTTATGAGTTTCGCCAAGGTTCAGGAACAGCACGAACATCACCGCGGCGTAGGCGGCGAGAAAGACAAAAATCCACTGCCAACCCAACGGCAACAGCAAGGTGCCGACGACGGGCGCGAGCAGGGGTGCGGCGAGCATGACCAGGGTGACGATCGGAAAGCGCTTGGCCGCTTCAGTTGGACTGTAGCTGTCGCGAACCATCGCCATGCAGATCGCGCTGACGCAACCGCCACCGAGAGCTTGCAGCGGTCGTAGCGCGACAACCATGTTGGCGCTGTCTGCGAAGGTGATGGCGAACGAACCGACGATGAACAGGCACAAGCCGAACAAGCCAACCGGCCGCCGACCGATCTGATCCGAGATCGGCCCGCCAATCAGTTGGCCGATTCCGAAGCCAAGCAGATAGGTGCTGACTGATGCGTTGATGACAACGAGGGAAACGTCGAATGCGGACGCCATTGCCGGCAGTGCTGGCAGATAGGTGTCGATCGCAAACGGCGCGAGCGCCGTCATGGCGCTGACAAGGAGTAGAAAATAGCGAGGCAGCGCGGTTGGCGTGGCGGTCATGATCCCAGGGGCCTGCAGTCGAGTGTTGAGGGGCTGGGAAGCCTGCTGACAAGCGCTTGCGTACCCGATATATGCCTATAATGCCCCGCTGGTATTCACCAAAGAGGATTGCACACGATGACTGCATACAAGCTATTGATCAACGGCGAGCTGACAGACGGCGCGCAAACTATGGACGTAGTCAACCCGGCTACCGAGCAGACTCTGGCGGTTTGCCCGCGCGCAGACGAAGCCCAGTTGAACGAGGCGGTTGCTGCAGCTAAGGCGGCATTCGCTGGCTGGAGCGAAACGCCGATTGAAGAGCGGAAGGCTGTTGTCGCCAAAATCGCCGATGTTATTGAGGCGAACGGCGCTGAACTTGCTCAGCTGCTGACTTCCGAGCAGGGTAAGCCGATTGCCGATGCGACCGGAGAGGTGTACGGCACCGCCGCGTTTTTCCGCTACTTCACGTCGCTCGATCTGCCGGTTGAGACAATCGACGATAACGAAGGCCGTCTCGTCGAAGCGCACCGAAAACCATTGGGCGTTGTAGGTGCGATTGTGCCCTGGAACTTCCCGATGATCCTGATGGCGTTCAAAGTTCCGCCGGCGCTCATTGCTGGCAACACTGTGGTGCTCAAACCATCGCCGACGACCCCACTGACGTCGCTGCGGCTGGGTGAATTGATCAAAGACATCGTGCCTGCTGGCGTTGTGAACATTGTCACCGATGCCAATGATCTGGGTGCACCGCTGACCGCACACCCGGATATTCGCAAAGTCTCGTTCACGGGATCGACTGCAACCGGCTCCAAAGTGATGGCAGGTGCTGCGGGCTTGCTGAAGCGCATCACCCTCGAACTGGGCGGTAACGATGCGGGTGTCGTGCTCGACGATGTTGATCCCAAAACTGTTGCGCCGGCGTTGTTCCAGAGCGCTTTCCAGAACAGTGGCCAGGTGTGCATCGCGATGAAGCGGCTCTACGTGCATGAGTCAATCTATGACGAGATGGTGGATGAGCTGTCGACGCTGGCCAATGAGGCTGTGATCGGCGATGGACTGGAGCAGGGCACGACTCATGGCCCGCTGCAGAACAAGATGCAATACGAGCGTGTTGTCGAGCTGCTCAATGACGCGGCCGAGAACGGCAGCATCGCAGCGGGTGGCGAAGTACCTGAGCAGCCGGGCTACTTCATTCGCCCGACCATCGTGCGAGATGTGGCCGAAGGCAGCCGCATCGTTGACGAAGAGCAATTTGGTCCAGTGCTGCCAGTGATCAAGTACAGTGAAGAGGCGGACGTGATTGGTCGTGCCAACGGCACGGACTACGGCCTTGGCGGGTCGGTTTGGTCATCCAACCTCGATCGCGCGTATGCCGTTGCGGACAAGATGGAAGCCGGCACGATCTGGATCAACAAGCACGCAGAACTCGATCCGAGTATTCCCTTCGGTGGTGCCAAGCAATCTGGTCTTGGCGCAGAACTGGGCCAGGATGGTTTGAAAGAGTTCACTCAGCTGAAGATCATCAACATGGCGCGGGCGTCTTGATCTAAGACCGCGATGACTGCGCCTGGGTCGGTTGCCGGCTCAGGCGCTTCTGCCTCTCTTCATTTCTGTCTCCAGTTCTCTCTTCGTTTCTTGGGTTGCGTTACTGCCTGCTGATCGCCAGTTCGAATAACGCCAGCTCAACTTCTCCCCCGACTCCATCATCGACTCGTTTCAAGCCTTTGCATTCGAAACCGAGGCGCTCGTAGTAGCGCTGTAACCGCTCATTCGATGCAACGCAATCCAGGCGTACAAACTCCGAACCCCGCGATCTCGCCATATTGATTGTGGCCGCCAGTAGTTGGCTGCCGATTGACGTGCCTTTTGGCGGACGGCTGATCGCGAGCTTGTGGAGATAGCTCGACGGCTCGGGATCGAAGCCCCAGAGCTGTTCGGGTGTGCGATTGACTTCGACGCAGGCGGCAATGTCACCTCGCACGTCCATGCACCAGTAACCACCGCTACAAACGCTGCGCTTCACCTCGGCTTCGATGGAAGCAAGCCATTCCATCGGCCATTGCTCGATATCGTTTTTGAGCATCCATTCGCCATTGTCGAGCAGGATCTGGAAGACGGCGTTGGCCTCATCTGCTCGGACGCGTCGAAACGTGACGCTGCTCTCTGGCAACGCGCGTACCAGCGGGCCTAGATTCTCAGACATCGAATGGGTTTACTCAGCTCGGTTGTCCGGTGTGCCCTATTGGCCTCTTGATCCGGCCGGTGCGTGTCGCTCGAGTCTTGGCAGATTGCCGATCATGCCGTCCGGCCGTGCTTTGGCGAGCATTCGCTGATAGGCGGGCCTGGCCACGATCCGCTCTTTCCATTCAGCGACGTTTGGAAACTGTTCTGCATCAACGATATTGAGTGCCGTGGCGACGTTGAGTGGAAACATCATCATGATGTCGGCAGCTGAGAACTCAGCGCCGCCAAACCAGGGCTGCGCGGCTAAGTGGTTCTCGGCGAATTGCACCGTAGCTTCGGAATCCACGAGGCGAGAGCGCGCTGTCGGTGGCTCCTTACGCCACGCGCGATAGTCTGAGAAGAGTCGCGCAGCGAGGCTGCCCTCAGCGAAGTGCATCCACATCAGGTGGCCAGGGTAGTCACTGCTGTTGAGGTCAGGTTGCAGCCTGCCCGGAGCATAGCGATTGAGAATAACTTCCATGATCGCGCCGGACTCCACGAGAACCGCATCGCCAATCAATACCGTGGGTGCCATGGGGACATCCGGATTGACCGCGCGGATATTCGCCATGGATGCACGCAAGTCGCCGCGAACGAACTCGAGCTCATAAGGCATTTGCAGTTCTTCCATCAGCCAGACGATTCGCTCGCTGCGTCGGCCTTCAAGATGGTAGATGGTGATGGTTGGGGTTGTCTGGACTGCACCCCCGGTACTGCCTGGCGGAGTAGTACTGGCACAACCCAAGACAGCAAAGACACATAGAACGCATGTCAGAGCTGCGATCACCGAGCGAGTAGTCATAAGAAGCTTCCTGTCTTTGCCGAGCATGAGGGCTTTGGGAGTGTCGAATCAGGCTACCCATTACTACGGCTCATTGACAGCGCATCCAGCAGCTCCGGAATCTTCTTGCCGAGTTTGAAGAAGCCCGCTTTAGCATATGGCCACGCGAGCCTGTCGTAGTGACGTGTATCGATGATCACCTCAATACCCTCAGCCGCCAGATCTTCAGTCAGCGAGCTGATTCGCGCAGCTGTCGGGCCAACAGGGGAGTAGGGAATGACAATCTCGGATACCCCGGTTTCGCGAAGCCAGCCGGTTATCGTCTCGCCGTCTTGAACGATTCTGCTGTGTGCTTGTTGCGGATTCACCGAATCCAGGGCGTCTTGGGTCAGGGCACGTCGGAACCGGCGAACCTGTGTGGACTCGCCATGGGGCGAAAGCGGGCTGGGTGACAAAGCGCCAACCGTTGCGTAACGCTCGATTGCGCCCGAACCAAGGTCGTCACCGTGTAGCAGTAGTGCGCATCGGGATCGATCGATGTCCGCCGGCGCCTGCGGCCAGTGTGGTTGCGCTCTTGGCTCTGACAGCAAATCTGGGTTCTCCGAGATCGGCTCCGCCTGAGTGGCAAGCCGCTCGAGCCCCGCCGGCTCATCTCCCTGGAAGAAGCGAGGCGCGTAGCGGCGGATGTTGTCAGGGCGAGCGCAATAGGTCTTACCCTTCGTGTGCAACCCGGCTACCCAGCGCCAGGAACAGGTGTTGGATGCCGGGTCTCCATCGAGCAGGTGTTGTAGAAACCAGTCCGCACCCAACTGCCAGGGCAACCTTAAGGTAAACACCCAGATGCTCGCAAACCACATGCGTGCGTGGTTATGGAGGTAGCCGTAGTCGAGGAGTTCCTGCGCCCAGCTGTCAAAAACATCGATGCCAGTAGAGCCGCTCGTCGCAGCTTGAACGCGAGCTTTGAGCTCCTCATTTGCCGTCAGCTCGGCTGATAGCTCCTGGACATCTCGGTTATAGGCATGCCAAACGTAGGGACGATGCTCGAGCCAGCCCTTGAAATAGGCTCGCCAGAACACTTCTTGAACAAACTTTTCGCAAGTAGATGGAGAAAACCGAGCCAGTACTGACTGAAGTACTTCCCGCTCGCTGATCGCGCGATGCCGAAGATACGGCGATAGCATGGACACGTTTGGCCGATCGTTGGCCGGCGCATCAACATTGCGATCACGAGCGTACTTGCTGCCTGCGTTTGGCAGGAAGTCCGCCAGCCTGGCAAGCGCGACGTCACGTGAAGGCGGGAAGTGGTTCATCGCAGTGTGCCCTGCTGATGGCAATTGCTTACGACCGACGTCTGTGTCGGCGGCAGCGCTCGGAGCAATAACGTACCTCGTCCCAGCAATTCGACCACTTGCGTCGCCAGGAGAACGGGCGTTCGCAAACCGCGCAAATTTTGCTGGGGCGCTCGGCCTTGGAGTTGAATGTCATGAGCCAACGTTAGCGCTGCCGTCGTCTCGAATGTGTGAACAACGCAGCGTGCAGTGGTCGTGCTAAATTGCTGGCCAGGAAGCAGGAGAGATTTATGGAACTGGAAACCGTCGCCTATGAAACTGTCTCGGACGGTGCGATTGCTCGTATCACGCTGAACCGGCCAGACAAGCGTAATGCTCAGAATCGCCAAATGACGTATGACATCGACGCTGCGTTTTCTGCAGCGGCGGCTGATGATGCGGTCAAGGTGATTGTGCTAGCCGGCGCAGGGCCCCACTTTTCAGCAGGGCACGATCTCAAAGACGTTGGTGAGTTTGAGATAAACGCCATCAACATGGTCGGTGGTTTTGCCCAACCGGGCGCCGAAGGGCATATGGCTTTCGAAGACGAGGTCTACCTCAAGATGTGCCGTCGTTGGCACGATTTGCCAAAGCCAACGATCGCTGAAGTCCAAGGCAAGACGATCGCCGGCGGCCTCATGCTCATGTGGGTATGCGACATCATCATTGCGGCTGACGATGCGTTGTTTGCAGACCCTACGGTTAACTTTGGCGTTAACGGTGTTGAATGGTTCTCTCACCCGTTTGAATTTGGAGTGCGCAAGGCAAAGGAGTTGCTGTTCACTGGCGATTTCGTGGGCGCCGATGATGCACTCCGCCTCGGCATGATCAACCACGCCGTGGCGAGCGATGAGCTCACGGACTTCACCATGGCGATGGCCGGACGCATCGCGGAGAAACCCTCTTTTGCGCTGCGGCTTGCAAAAATGGCCGTGAACCAGGCGCTGGATGCTCAGGGGTTCTGGACCGCGCAGCAGGCCGCATTCAACCTTCAACACGTTGGCCACTCGCATGTGCGCGAGATGATGGCGCGTCATAAGATCAAGAAAATGAAAGCCGGGGACAGCTGACAAGCAATCGCCTGGTCAGCGCGTTAGATTATCTCGAAGTATCGCTCGAGCTCCCAGCTCGTGACAGCTTGATCAAATTGCCGCGCTTCCCACTCTCGGGAAGCGCAGTAGTGCTGCACAAAAGCCTCGCCAAACAAACTGATGCCGGCTTTTGAGCGGGCGAGATTGCGCGTCGCTTCCGCGAGGTTCGATGGCAGCCTGAGCCTTGCCGGAAGTCGTTTTTCGTAGGCGTTGCCGGTGATGGGCGCGTCAGGCTCAAGTCTGTTCTCAATTCCCCATATGCCTGCACCGATAGCGGCTGCCAGGGCAAGGTAGGGGTTGATGTCCGCGGCAGCGACGCGAAATTCTACCCGCTGGCCACGATCACCTCCTTCAATCACACGTAGTGCACATGTTCGATTGTCGATGCCCCAGGTAGCAGAAGTGGGAGCCCACATTCCGGGCACCAGGCGAGCGAAGCTGTTGACGTTCGGTGCAATCATGGCCAGCAGCTCAGGCATAAGGGCCTGCTGGCCCCCGATGAACCAGCGCATGACGTCTGACATACCGTGACTGTCGTTTGCATCGAAGAAGGCGTTGTCACCCGAATTGTCCAGGAGTGACAGATGCAGGTGTCCCGACTGACCGGGATAGTCAGTCGACCATCTGGCCATGAACGTTGCCATTAGTTCGTTTCGCTGCGCCCATACCTTGGTGAATGTCTTAAACAACGCTGCTTTGTCTGCAGCGTCGAGGGCGTCGTCGTAGGCGATTGCGGCTTCCAGAACGCCGGGGCCGGTTTCGGTATGCAGGCCCTCCAGCTCGAAATCCATCTCGCGGCACAGATCCATGAGGTCGTGAAAGATCTCAGCATTGACGCTGCTGCGTAGCACCGAGTAACCAAACATGCCTGGCGTTAATGGTTCCAGCTGTCGGTAGCCCTTGTCGCGGACCGATTGGGGTGTCTCGTTGAAAAGAAAGAACTCAAATTCGCTGCCTGCCTTGACCTGAAACCCGAGTTCTTTGCCGCGCTCGAGCACACGGCGCAGCGTGGCCCTGGGACACACCGCTTCCGCGCTGCCTGTGAATTCTCCCAGGACAAAGGGCATGCCTGCCTCCATGGGCATTAGCCTGGCCGTCTCTGGTAGCAATCGGACGTGCGCATCGGGATAGGCGGAATGCCAGCCTGTGTAGCTGGTGTTGTCGTAGAGCTCATCGGCGCTATCCCAACCAAGAACGACATCGCAGAAACCGAAGCCATCGTCCAAGGCCTTCGCAAACTTGGTTGACGATAGGTACTTGCCGCGCAGTACGCCGTCCATATCAACAACGCCGACCTTGGCATTCGACTCAGGAGTGACGAGAGCTTTTAGTTCTTCGATTGTCTTCATCTGATCGGCTCTGCCTGGTTGGGGGTTTTGTCGCTCTGCTACAGCGCACCATCTGCGCGCAAGCGTTGAATCTCTGCGGCACTGTAGCCAAGCTCCAGCATCACTTCCTGCGTATGTTCGCCAAGCCCTGGTGCCGGACGTTTGACGGCGGGCGGCGCCTGGTCACTCGTGTGGCTCGCGGCAACCGTGCGAATTGAACTGGGGTCGTTCGAACTCGCTGGCACCTCGGTGATAGCTGGTCTCAGTTGCAGCTGAGCATCACTTGCGACCTCGGACAGCGCTCGCACCAGCGCAACAGGCACCCCCGCTTGCTCAAGCAGAGACTGCCAGTGCCCGGTGGGCTCTGTTGCGAGCCGTTCGCTGATTGCTTGGAAGAGCGCATCACCATCAACTGAGCGAGCGCGTGCATCAGGATAAATCTGCTTCAGTTCAGGCATGCCGATGGCGTCGAACAGCGCGCTGGCATGGCTGTCTTTCAACGCGCTGATCTGCAGATAACCGTCTGCGGTTGGAAACACATCAGCGCAACCCTGGCCCGTCGGTGATCGATTACCGTTGCGCCGGGGTTGGTTGCCGCGCAATAGAAAGCTCGTCATTTGAGGCGCCTGCAGCATGACAGCGGTGTCCTGCATGGCGACGTCGACATGTTGTCCCTCGCCGGTGCGCTCTCGTCTGAACAGGGCGGCTGAGGTTGCAAATGCGGTGTTGAGAGCGGTAGCCATATCGACGACGAAGTAGCCAGCTCGGGTGGGCGGGGCGTCGTTGTCCCCGGTCAGGCTCATCAAGCCGGATGATGCCTGTATGGCTCCATCGAACGCGGGCAGTTCGGCGCCGTCACCCTCCTGCCCGAAGCCGGAGATAGAAACGTAGATCAGGTCTGGTTTGATTTTCCTCATCGCGTCAAAGTCGAAGCCGAGGCGCCTCATCACACCCGGAACAAAATTCTGCACGAGCACATCGCTTTGTTGTACGAGCCTCGTGACGATCTCACGCGCGGCTTCGTGTTTCAGATTCAGCGTGATGGAGCGCTTGCCTATGTTGCAGGCGACAAAGGAGGGTGACAGTCCGCTACCGGGATAACTGAGCCCGCGCCGGGTCATGTCCCCCGAGCCCGGCATCTCAACCTTGATGACTTCCGCGCCAAAGCTGGCGAGTTGCTGGGTAGCAAAAGGGCCGGATAGCACCTGTGTGAAATCCAGTACTCGCACGCCCTCAAACGTTGCGATTGGAGGGGTGTTTGTTGAGGCGGATGAGGAGGAGGGGTCGGTCACGTTTGCGCTCTACTGTGAGGTTCGCGCAGTGTACGTGAGTGCGTAACGCAGTTCGTGGCCGTGAAAACAAAACGGCCCGCGCAGTGCGGGCCGTTTGAGTAGCTGCAAAGTGCAGCTGGCTAGGTCGATCGCTTAGAAGCGACGACCGCCGCCACCGCCGCCGCCCGGGCCGCCACGGGGACGATCTTCACGGGGACGTGCTTCGTTAATTCGAAGGTTGCGGCCACCCATTGAGGAGCCGTCGATAGCTTTAATGGCGTCTTCGCCGTCAGCCTTGTTTTCCATCTCGACAAAGCCGAAGCCCTTCGAGCGACCGGTTTCCCGGTCGTTGATGATGTTGACGCGCGACACGGGGCCGTGCTCTTCAAACATGCTGCGAAGCTCATCTTCGGTTGCGGTGTACGGGAGGTTTCCAACGTATATATTCATCTACGATTCTCAAAATCATGCGCTGATCTTCAATGCTGCTTGCGGCCAGCGCATCAGGCCGTGAGCAGTGACATGCCATAGACACATCGATGTGCGCCGCTAACGCATTGCCTTGTTCTGGTGTTATCCAAAATCGGGCATTGCCGCTAACAGCTCCGGAGTCCTCAGTACGCAATCCTAAAAGTTTCGCGGGGCGTGCGCGCTGCCTGGGTTTCCAAGCAACTGATGCCAGCCTGATCCTCGGTAGTCGCCGGTCGTCGAGCGCGTGGGCGGTAGCCCTTGCGCGATCGTCCTGGCGATGATACCGATTTCCGTGGCGACAAGCACGGCGAGAACACGAATGTTTTTATATGTCAATGCTATGACAATTTCGTTGCTTCGCGCCCGCTGGGTCTAGCTCCGCGGCGCTCGCCGGGATTCGATAGCCTGGTAGGCCCATGACAACAGTGTCGCGGCGGCGGTAACAGCGAGCATTGGGGCTACGTGGTGGGAAAGGCTGTGCCAGGGGTCAACCATGCATGCCATTTGCATGAACAATGCTGGCAGTAGTCCGGCGGTCAGGCCGGTCAGGGCGCTAGCGGCTATTGGGTTCAGTACTGCCCCACGTTTCTGCAGCATCACGCCGAGCAGAATGGGTGGCACGGAAAGCAGGTAAGCCTCCCATTCGCAGGATTCCCGCTTGCCAAACATGGATGGCTCCAGGGCTGGCGTGATGAACGTCAGCGCGATGGCAATGAGCCAAAGGCTGGCGCTGAGCCAGGCGAGCCCGATGATTCGAGGCGTAGCGACACCGGGCACAGCCAGAGCGAAGGCTGCACGTGTGCCGGCTAGAGCCGCAACGGCGCCTAAGAACATCTCCAGGCTGAAGCGCGGCACGCTCACAAGTTGAGCGAACGACGTTGACCGCACCGGATCGAGAAACAGACCGATGCCGATCACCCAGGCAATGGATATTACGAGCCATAGCCAACCTCTGCGTTGAGGGTCGGCGTGCGTAAAGGCGCTCTGGCTGCTCAACCGATTGATGAGCTCCTCGCGTTCCGCGCCAGCGTTGTCTTGACGGTTACTCGCCATCGAAAGCCGCCTCAAGTGTCTCCCGACGAAGCTCTGCGCGCAGCTGTGAGATGGCGCGGTGGCAGCGTACTTTTACGGCGGTTGCGGAGATGCCCAGAGACTGGGCTGCTTCCCTCGCCGTACAGCCTTGGATTCGCGTCAGTATCAGAGCCTCTCGAAGGCCTGGCGAAAGGCAAGTGAACATAGCGTCCAATTGCTCGCGCGAATCGTTGCTGATGGATTGTGAGGAGTCGTCAAGCATGTCTTCTGTGTCGTGCCAGCTCTCAATAGCCTGGCGGTAGCGCTGGCCTTTGCGGATCACGTCGATGGCCGTGTGCCGAACGATCGCAAACAACCATGGGCCGAATGGGCGGTCAGCTTGCCACGTGTGTCGTGCGTGGTGCAGCCGAATAAGGGCTTCCTGCACACAATCTTCTTCATAGGGCAACTGGCCGAAGTGCCGGCGTAGATAACGTTCGATAACGCTCGAGAGCTCACCGAGTAGCAGACGATACGAAGCCTCGTCGCCGGATTGCGTCGCCTGCATCAATCGCTGCCAGTGTTGCTCCCGCTCATCCATTGACCGCATGCGGACCTGGATACCCCTTCGCTGCTTGCGCCCCGCATCACGAGCGATGCGAGGCTTTGGATCAGATTTGCTTTTGCGAGCGTTGCTGATGAGAGCCAAGCCTCCCGCAAATTCGCTGGAAGGCCTGCCAGCATCAGCAACGCGTTCGCTCACCCGTTAGTCGATTCGGCGAACTGTCACCGTGGCCACAGGGTTGCGCCAGTCGTATACGCGAGGCCCCAGGACTTCACCTTCGACACCATCTTCAGCAGGAAGTTCGTGAAAGCCATTGCTCACGTAGATGAAGCCTTCATCGCCGTCGTTTACGCCAGGGGAGGCGCCTTCACCGCCGCAGCGAGGTCCTGGCATGTTGGCGCAGTTCTGATCGTTTGCCTCGCTGCCTGCGTCGTAGCCGAGTGCCGTGAAGGTGGCGCTACCTCGGCGAGGCAGCTGGACGCCGTTCAATGCGACAAAGGTGTCGTTGGTTGGGATCAGCATCGCAGCCATGGTCAGGCGCTGATGAAACAGTGAAGCCTCGATTATGGTGCTGACGGATTGTCCCGGTGCGAGCAGGCCATCGACGGTTTGGACAGCGTTTACAGCGGAACCGGCGTTAAGCAACACTTCCGTGGCCGCGCTGGTATCGCCGGCTTCGGCAAGCAGTGCGACGGCATCACTCGCGGGCTGGCCGAGTTCGAATAACGCGATCTCCTGGGAATGTGTGGTCAACAACTGGGGGGTGAAGGTTTGCCCTCGGGTGATGTTGGTGATGGTGACTTCGAACTTCGCCGTGAAATCGGCGGCTGCGCTGCTGGCTATAGCAGCCACTGCCACTATCGCGGCGGCCTTTGTGATTCGACTGAATGGTCGAGTGCGCATAATTGTCCTCCTCAGGTTGATATGTGCACTCAGTAATACGTCCCGCACGGTCCGATGGTTACATCGACCACGAAAAAACTGCTTCGTTTATGATCTGAACAGGGAGATGGCCGACGTTCACGGTGGGTTGGCCGGGAAATCGATATCGATTTAGCCAGGGGAGAAGTAGCGGCATGAGCGCAGAATCGGTCCAGGAATCGGAATTTGATGTCGTCATCGTCGGCGCGGGCTTTGCGGGCATGTACATGCTGCACCGTTTGCGCGGGATGGGGCTGACCGCACGAGTCTTCGAGCAAGGCGATGGCGTGGGTGGTACCTGGTACTGGAATCGCTATCCGGGTGCCCGGTGCGATGCCGAGAGCCTCGCCTACTCCTATTCTTTCGACGCGGAACTCGAACAGCAGTGGCAATGGAGCGAACGCTACGCGACCCAGCCGGAGATTCTGCGCTACGCCGAACACGTGGCAGATCGTCACGACCTCTATCGTGACATCCGCTTCGAGCAAACCGTTACGTCTGCTGCCTTTGACCAGGAGTCGGGGCGATGGCGCGTGAGCACGGCTGATGGCTTAGAGGCTACTGGCTGTTTCCTCGTCATGGCCACCGGTTGCCTCTCCGTGCCGCAGTTGCCGGACATCGCCGGCCTGGATTCGTTTTCCGGCAATCGCTACCAGGCGAGCTTGTGGCCACGTAATGGCGTCGACTTCTCGGGCCAGCGAGTGGGTGTCATCGGAACCGGTTCTTCGGCCATCCAGGCCATTCCCGTCATCGCCCAGCAGGCCGCGCACTTGAGTGTTTTTCAGCGCTCTCCTAACTTTTCCGTACCCGCGCACAACGGCAAGCTCGATCAGGATTGGGTCGATGCGTTTAAGAAAAACTACCGCGAGCATCGCGACTTTCACAAACGCGCGCTGTCATCTGGCTTCGGCGATCTTGAAATCGAACCTAGAGATCGAACACCTCAGCATGAGAGTGGGCACGAGCTGTCTGAGGCTGAGTTTGATGCGCTGTGCGAAGAGTACTGGCAGACCGGCGGCGCTCGCTTCATGTCAGTAGTTGGCGATGCGTTGTCCGATGAGCAAATCAACGCGCGGGTCGCGCGCTTTGTGCACAACAAGATTCGTCAATTGGTTGATGATTCGAAAACCGCAGACGCTTTGTGCCCAACGGATCATCCGATCGGCACAAAGCGAATCTGCGTCGATACCGGTTACTACGAGACTTACAACCGGACCAACGTTGCGCTCGTCAATTTGCGGGAGACGCCAATCGAGCGGATAACGTCAACGGGCGTGCAACTGAGTGATCGTCACGTGGAACTCGACACGCTAGTGCTCGCGACCGGCTTCGATGCGATGACCGGTGCGATGAAGAATATCGATGTGCGCAACGGCGCAGGCTTGCGTTTGAACGAGGCGTGGTCGGAGGGGCCGAAAGCTTATCTCGGGCTCATGCCGGCTGGTTTCGATAACCTGTTTCTGATCACGGGACCGGGCAGTCCTTCCGTGCTGTCGAACATGTTGGTATCGATCGAACAGCATGTGGATTTTATCGCGGATGTACTTGAATACATGGGCGAGCGCCAGTCTCAGCGAATATCGGCAGATCCCGATGCCCAGGAGCAATGGGTTGCCCATGTTAACGAAGTCGCCAACGAGACGCTTTTTCCGAAAGGTGGCTCCTGGTATCTGGGCGCAAACGTGCCAGGAAAACCGCGAGTCTTCATGCCGTACGCAGGCGGGGTAGGTGTGTATCGGGAAGTCTGCGACGACGTCGCGAACAACGACTACCGGGGTTTCAAGTTTGCTTGAGCGTTGCCTGTAGAGACCGTTAGGCAATCGGAAGGAGAACGCGAATGAGTGAGTTGATGCAGGGAGCTGTATTATTCGGTGCCGGCGACATACGCATTCTCGACGTGCCGAGGCCCGAGCCGGATGACAGCGGCGCGATTGTCGACGTTCGCAGCGTTGGTGTTTGTGGTACTGATCTTCACACCTACAAAACCGGCATCTTCATCGAGATGTCTCAGCCGGTGGCTGGTGGTCATCTTTTCGGTCATGAATTTGCTGGCGAGCTCACTCATCTGCCGCCAGGTGATGAGTGGCGTGGGTTTCAATTAGGCGATCGTGTTGCAGGCCTCGCCATCGGTGCGTATTCCCAGTCCTGTCGCTGCGGGAGTGAGTTCCTTGGCAAGCCGGGACTATTTAAGCTGCCAGATCACATCAGCTTTGACGAAGGCGCCACCATAGAGCCTCTGACGGTGTCGCTGTCCGCCGTTCGCCGGGCAGAACCCAAACCTGGCGACCGGGTGTTGATCATGGGCGCCGGAATGATCGGGCTAGGCTGCGTTCAGATCTTAAGCGCGCTCTATCCTGAGTGCGAAGTAAGCGTTGTTGATGTCTCGGATAAACGCCTCGAGATGGCGCGGACCTTTGGCGCGCATCATGTGCTCAACGCGCGGAGCGAAAACCCTGTTGCAGCGATTAAGAGTGAGTCGGGTGAACGTGCGGTGGCTTACAACGCAACCAGCAGTGGCCGCATGGATATCGTGCTGGAGTGCGCAGGGCTGGAACTGACGGCCCAGCAGTCACTGGAACTGGTGCGGCCGAATGTTGGGCGTTTGATTCTGGTGGCGCTCTACGAACAGACACCGTCTGTGGATCTAAATCAGATCGTGACGAAGAATCTGGATGTCCGTGGCCTGCTGGCTTACACACACGATGACTTTCTCGAAGCACTCCAGCTGATGAGCGACGGCAAGGTTGATCGGAAACCGTTAATCACTCATCGCTTTCCGCTGGCTGAGACTGCCGCCGCGTTTGAGGCACAGATCAATACGGCTGAGACGTTGAAGGCGGTGATTCAGCCTTGAGATCGACCGAACGCACCGCGTTCGGTTGGGCTCTCGGCAGCTCGCAAGCGAGCGCCTGCCGCGGACCGAGCGTAGCGACCGTGGCGATCTCCTGGATCTTGCTTTAGTCGCGCTGCCTCAACTTCCCGACACCCGTCGATCAATGCCTTCCCAGAACGGCTCGCGCAGGTCCTTGCGTTTGATCTTGCCCACAGGGCTCTTCGGTAACGGATCTGTCGATAGCGTCACCCCCGAAGGCTTTTTGTAAGAACCGAGCTTGTCCGCAACGAAATCAATCACGGCTTGCTCATCAAGCCCGGCATCTTCAGACACCACGACATGAGCATGCGGCGATTCGCCCCAGCGCTCATGGGGCACACCGAACACAGCAACTTCCAGCACGCCGGCCAAATTGGCAATCTCGTTTTCGAGCTCTGCAGGCCAGATGTTGTAGCCGCCGGAAATGATCATGTCGTCCGCGCGATCGACGACGTAGAGATAGCCATTGCGATCGATCTTGCCGAGATCGCCAGTCTTTACCCAGCCGTTCACGATCCGCTCGGCCGTTGCTTCCGGGTTGTTCCAGAAGCCGGACATCTGGCCATCAGAGCGAGCGACGATCTCACCGACGCTGTCGGTATCCAGCGGGTTGTTGTCTTCGTCCCAGATCTGTACCTCCGCGAACGGCAGCGCGAGCCCGCAGGCGCGCAGCGGCTCAGATCCGTCGAGTTCAGCGAACCACTGGTTCGGCCCCATCATGGATATCGGCAGCACTTCGGTTTGTCCGTACCCCTGGAACAGCACGTCGCCGAAGACCTCTCGCGCGGCGAGGGCAGTGGCGTCCTGAATCGGCGCCGCCGCGATCAACAGGCATTTAAGGCTTGAGAAGTCCCGGCCTCGCGCCGTGTTGTCGTGCACGATGGCGCTTACCATCGTTGGCACCATAAAGCCGTACTGAATCTGCTCGCGTTCCATCAGATCCAGGGTTTCCTCGACGTCGAAATGGTCGAGCATCACGTTGCAGCCTCCCGACAGCCAGGTCGGCAGGTACTGATAACCCGAGCCGTGGGAAATCGGGCCCAGGTGCATGCATTTGTCGCCTGGCTCTACCTGGGGGAAGGCATAGAACCAGTCACGGCCAGCAGCTAGCCAGGCCTTGTGTGTATAGGCGACGCCCTTCGAGAGCCCGGTGGTGCCGCCTGTGTGGCGAATGATGAAGATGTCTTCGCCGTCGACCGGTACGTCGGGCAGTTCGTCGCTGTGGTTATGCAGCCAATCCTCGTATGAGTCGTCTCGAACGACGATGTGCTCGAGATCCTTCAGCTCCTCGGTGAAGCCGTCGATTTCGTGTAGATACTGGGGGCTGACGAGCACCGCCCTGCAATTTGTATGGCCGAGCATATGCAAGTGCGCTTCCCGGCCGTTACGCGGGTAAAGGGGTACCCGCACGAGGTTGGCGATTGCGGCGCCGGCAAACAGATCAGCGGCTTCGATGGAATTGTCCTCGAGTACGCCGATTCGATCGCCAGGCTGAAGGCCGAGGCTGATCAGCGCATTGGCAAGCCGTGTGCTGCGCTGCCATGCCTGGCTGAACGTCAGCCGACGCTCCCCGTGTACGACTGCTTCACGCTCGGAGAAGTGTTTGGCCGCGCGCGCCATCAGTGTTCTAACGTCCATTGAAGCTCCCCAACGCTCAGTCTCCGCAAGGACGATATCACGCACGCTGGTGTAGGCTAGCGGCTCACAGGAGGGGCTATGAAACTCGATACGTCGCGAATTGATTCGGAGCTGGCGCCGCTCGTCAGCATTTTGCCCGAGGGTCTGAAACTCATTACCCGTGAGACTTTGCAGAGCATTCGGGATGGTGAGATTGCCGCAGCGCCGGAGAAGAAACCCACGGATGTTGTCATCGAAGAGCGTCACATTCCGGGCGTCGATGGTGATGTGCGCGTTCTGATCCACACACCGCCGGCTGATGGTTTGCGTCCGGCGGTGCTGTGGATTCATGGTGGTGGCTACATCATGGGCAGCGCCGAGGATGACCGAGCACGGCTAATTGCTGAAGAGACCGGCGCAGTGGTGGTGTCCGTTGATTACCGGCTCGCGCCGGAGCACCCGTTTCCGGCGGGGCCGGAAGACTGCTACTCGAGCCTTAAGTGGCTGTTCGCGAATGCACAATCGCTCGGTATAGACAGCGCTCGTGTGGCCATTGGCGGTGCGAGTGCTGGTGCGGGTATGGCTGCAGGGGTTGTCCTCATGAATCGGGATCGCGACAACCTGCCGCTCGCATTCCAGCTATTGCTGTACCCGATGATCGATAACCTGCACGCCACCGCGAGTGGCGAGATCGAAGACCATCCGGTGTGGAGCCGGCCAACCTCCTTCAATGCCTGGGAGATGTACCTCGATGGCACGCCAGGCCTTGATGCGTCGCCTTACGCGGCGGCAGCGAGGGCTACGAACCTTGCTGGGCTACCGCCTGCCTACATCTGCGTTGGCAGTGAGGATCTGTTTCGTGACGAGGACATCGACTATGCGCGCCGTTTGTCCGAGGCGAACGTGGCAACCGAGCTCGCGGTGCTGCCGGGGATGATTCACGGCGGCGATATCTTTGCGCCGCACGCGAAGATCAGTGTGCGTTTGCGGCGCGGATTCCTGGCGGCGCTGGCGGACGCCCTGGCGTGAGCTGGCGGTACGAGACGCTAGAGTTTCTGATAAGTTAATTCATGCGGCTTAGCCGGTGTACCCGGCAGGCCCGTTTTGCGCTGAAAGACCAACCTGGGAGAGGCATATGAGTTTTGATCTGGTGATTCGTGGCGGCAAGGTTGTTGATGGTACGGGTGCTGCGCCCCGCCTGGCGGACGTCGCCATCAATGGCGATCAAATCGTTGCGATTGGTGATGTGGCTGAACCGGGCAAGCGGGAGATAGATGCCGAAGGCAAGATTGTCACGCCTGGATTCGTGGATCTGCACACTCATCTGGATGCCCAGATTGGTTGGGACCCGATGCTCACTCCCATCAGCTACCACGGTGTGACCTCTGCGCTACTGGGTAACTGCGGCGTCACCTTCGCGCCCTGCAAACCTGACGATCGAGAATTGCTCGCCGGGATGATGGAGACGGTTGAGGACATCCCGAAGGATGCGATCATGGGCGGCCTGCCCTGGGATTGGGAATCCCATGGTGAGTATCTGCAATCCATCGCGCGGCTTAACCCATCCATTAATGTTGGTGGGCTGATTGGTCACTGCGCGCTTCGCTATTACGTGATGGGCGAGCGCGGCGTAGCTGAGCAGGCAACGGATGAAGAGAAGCAGCGAATGGCCGAGATCGCGGGCCAGGCGGTCCGGGACGGCGCGATCGGCTTCTCCACCTCTCGGTTCCTTGGCCACTTTCTGCCTGACGGACGGCACGTGCCCGGCACCCACGCCGACCACGATGAGCTGATCCAGATTGCCGCCGCCGTCGGTAAAGCCGGTGGGCTCATGCAGAACGTGCTTAATCTGGGCGGTGACCTCGAAGGCGAGCTGCAGCTTCTACGAGAACAGGCCGAAGCCTCCGGCGGCACGGTGCTGTTCAGCCTGACGGCCGGCCCGAACGATAGCTTTGGCGACAAGATCACAGCGGCAGTCGAGGCGATGCGCGCGGATGGGCTCGATGTGAACTCGGTGTGCATCCCGCGCGGTTCCGGTCTCGTGAGTGGCCTGTCGTCGCTGCCGCTGTGGCGCGGCGCGAACTGGAAGGCGCTGATGAATGCGCCTTTCGAAGAGCGGCTCGCGATGGTACGAGACGCCGATACGGTGGCTGCACTTGTGGCCGAAGCCCAGGAAAAGCCGTCTCGAATGAAGCTCGCCGATACTTACTATCTCGGCGCGTCGGACGTACCGAATTACAACGCCGGCAGCGAGTCATCCCTGGAAGCTTTGGCGGCGGAAGCCGGCGAACATCCCGCTCAGACATGGCTGCGAATGGCTTTAGAAACAGACGGTAAGGCGCTGTTTGTCATCAAGTTGTTCAATAAGAATCCTTCGTCGCTCGCTAAGCTGATCAGCACAGACTTCTGTCTGCCTGGCCTCGGCGATGCCGGTGCTCACGTCGGCCAGATCATGGATTCCGGCTGGGGCACTTACGTGTTGTCGCATTGGGTTCGCGACGCGGGCTTGTACAGCCTGGAGGAGGGCGTGCGCCGTATTACCTCAGCGCCTGCTCGCATCATGGGCTTGCGCGATCGCGGTGTTCTCGCCGTCGGCCAGCGCGCAGACTTGAACGTGATTGACCTCGATCAGCTCACCGAGCTTATGCCGTCGATGGCTTACGACTTCCCCGGTGGCGCAGCGCGCTTCGTGCAGCGCGCCCGAGGGTATGTCGCGACCGTGTGTAACGGCCAGGTGGTCCTGGAAGCTGATGAGTTGACCGGTTCCCGCGCTGGCGAACTGGTGTCGGCCGCTGCATAGCGTTGCCTCCGACCAGCTTGCTGCGAGGTTCGTAGCAAGCTAGTCGGGTATCGGTAGCACGCGCGAGTCCTTGATTTGCTTCAAGCTGAAACTCGATTCCACGTGTAACACGCCGGGAAACTTGAGAATTTTCTCCATACATAGCATGGAGAAATCGTCGATGGATGCGGCGACCACCTTCATCAGATAGTCGTGGGAACCTGAAGTCGCGAAGCACTCCACTATGCTTGGCTCCGCCCGTACGGCCTCTCTGAATCTCTCCGTTGCCCTGTCTGGCTGTTTCTCCATTGTGACCTGCACAAACGCGGTCACATCCAGCCCGAGCGCTCGCTGGCTGACCACTGCCTGGTAACCCTCGATCACACCGCTTGCTTCCAGCTGCTTCACGCGTCGGTAGGTGGGTGACTCTGACAAGCCGATTTTGTCCGCGAGCTCGACGTTGGCCAGGCGGCCATCGCGCTGCAGAATGTCGAGGATTTTCCTCTCAGTCGCATCCATATGAATAGAACCTTCGATTGATGGTGGTATTTTAGAGGAAAACACCTTTATCTGGGTTGGTTGGTTGGCATTTAGGCCAATTCCCCCACCGGAAGGCCGCTAATCTGATGCCTTCGCCAACGGAGGACATCCCATGACCGAAGCCAACCCGGTTTATGACAACCCAATGGGGCTCGACGGTTTTGAGTTCGTCGAGTTTTCCGCGCCTGAGCGCGGCATGCTGGAGCCCACGTTCGAGCTACTGGGTTTCACCCTCGTTGCCCGGCACCGCTCCAAAGACACGGATCTTTGGCGCCAGGGTGACATCAACTTCATCGTCAACTACGAACCCAGAAGCCCGGCGATGTATCACGCGGAAGAGCATGGCCCGAGTGTCTGCGGGCTCGCCTTCCGGGTAGAAGACTCTCACCTGGCATACCAGCGAGCGCTGGATCTCGGCGCCCAGCCTGTCGATATCTCAGTTGGTCCGATGGAGCTTCGCCTGCCGGCCATCCGCGGGATCGGCGGCGCACCGCTGTATCTGATCGATCGATATCTGCCGGGAAGTTCGATCTACGATATCGACTTCGTCTATCTCGAGGGCGTGGAACATTATCCTGCAGGGCTTGGACTTGAGGTGATCGACCATCTCACGCACAACGTCTACCGCGGTCGCATGAGTCACTGGGCAAACTTTTACGAGCGGCTGTTCAACTTCCGCGAGATTCGTCATTTTGATATCCGCGGCCAGCACACGGGTCTGACCTCCCGGGCGATGACCGCGCCCGACAACAAGATCCGGATTCCGCTGAATGAAGAAGCGGGCAGCAACGGCCAGATCGAAGAGTTTCTGCTGGAGTACAACGGCGAGGGAGTTCAGCACATCGCATTTTCGTGTGCCGACTTGCCAGCTGTTTGGGATCGCCTGCAGGCAAGCGGCGTACCGTTCTTGACGCCGCCCCCGGACACCTACTACGACATGCTCGCGGACAGGTTGCCGGGCCACGGCGAGCCTGTCGCCGAGCTGCAACGGCGCGGTATCTTGCTTGACGGCACAACGGAGTCAGGCAAGCCGGAGCTGCTGCTGCAGATCTTTTCTGAGACGGTCGTTGGCCCGATCTTCTTCGAGTTCATCCAGCGCAAGGGTGACGAGGGCTTTGGCGAAGGCAACTTCCAGGCCCTGTTCGAATCCATGGAGCGAGATCAGATGCGGCGCGGCACGATTACCGAGACCGTCGAAGGAACAGCGGACACGGCGGCGAGCGCATGAGTGCGATCCAGCGAATTCACCACGTTGCCTATCGGTGCCGAGATGCGCGTGAGACCGTTGAGTTCTATCAGCAGCATCTGGGCATGGACTTTCAACTCGCGATTGCGGAAAACGAAGTGCCGTCGACCGGCGCGCCAGACCCGTACATGCACGTTTTTCTCGATGCAGGTAACGGCAATGTGCTGGCGTTCTTCGAATTGCCCGCGTCACCTGAGATGGATCGAGACCACAATACGCCGGAATGGGTTCAGCACATCGCCTTTGAGGTAGAGAGCCGCGATGCACTCTTCACTAAGCGCGCGGAGCTGCAAGATGCCGGCATTGAGGTGCTCGGACCGACTGATCACGGAATATTTGACTCGATCTATTTCTTTGATCCGAATGGCCACCGCATTGAATTGGCAGCAAATAAAGGCACGCCGGAGGATATGGAGCGTCTGAGAGACGTAGCTCAGGACATGCTCGATGAGTGGTCTGCGACCAAGAAGGCGCCTCGGCATGCGGCCTGGCTGCACGAACGCATTGCGCAGTCAGCTTCATGAAGCTGGCAACCTACAGAAGCGATAGCAACGCCCGCGACGGCGAACTGATGGTCGTGGCGAGAGACCTCTCAACGTGTGTATCTGCGCAGTCAATTGCGCCCACGCTGCAAGCCGCGCTCGACGACTGGAGTGCATTGAGTGACCGACTATCAGGGCTTTACCAGCAACTGAATTCAGGGTCGGCGGCCAATGTTCAGCCGTTCGACAGCAGACGCTGCCTTGCACCTCTGCCACGTGCGTTTCAGTGGGCCGATGGCAGTGCCTACGTCAATCACGTCGAGTTGGTTCGACGGGCGCGCGGCGCCCAGATGCCGGATTCATTCTGGAGCGAGCCGCTCATGTATCAGGGTGGTAGCGACGATTTCATCGGCGCGGTGCAGGACGTGCCACTGCCCAGTGACGAGTGGGGTGTCGACTTCGAAGGCGAGGTTGCCGTCATTACCGATGATGTGCCGATGGGCGCTAGCGCCGAAACCGCGGCGAGCCGAATACGGCTGGTGACCCTGGTGAATGACGTGTCGTTGCGCGGCTTGATCCCGGGCGAGCTTGAGAAAGGCTTCGGCTTCTTCCAGAGCAAACCGGCGAGCGCTTTCGCACCTGTCGCCGTAACGCCGGATGAGCTTGGCACGCACTGGCGTGATTCGCGCGTGCATCTGCCATTGCGTACGCACTACAACGGTGAGCTGTTCGGTTACCCCGATGCGGGCGACGATATGACCTTCAGTTTTGCCCAGCTGATCGCTCATGCAGCTCGCACGCGCAATCTTGGCGCGGGGGCGGTGATCGGCTCCGGCACCGTATCCAGCAAACAGGGCACTGACTACGGCACCTCTGTTGGCGAGGGTGGCAGGGGTTACTCGTGTATCGCTGAGCTCCGCATGATCGAGACCATTCGCGATGGCCAGCCAACGACGCCGTTCATGCGCTTTGGTGACCGGGTCCGTATGGAGATGCTCGATGCTGACGGAGCGAGTATCTTCGGGGCTATTGATCAGCAGATGGTCGCTGCAGGCTAGCCTCTTTGAAACTCTATGACTTTGCGCCGTCCAGTGCGGCCTATCGGGTACGCATCGCCCTTAACCTGAAAGGCCTGTCGGCTGATCGCGTGGACGTCAATCTGACGGACAGTGAGCACCTCACAGACGCCTATCGAGCGGTGAACGCGCAAAGCCTGGTGCCGTCGCTTGAGCACGAAGGCGCGGTGTTGACCCAATCGCTCGCGATTCTTGAGTATCTCGATGAGCGATTTCCCCAGCGTCCGTTGTTACCGCAGGATCTTGTCCAGCGTGCGCAGCAGCGAGCGCTTGCCTACTCGGTAGCGTGTGAGATCCACCCAATTCAAAACCTACGCATCCGTCGATACCTGGCGAGCGAGATGGGCCAGGACGAGGCAGCGACGAACCAGTGGGTGCGGCATTGGATTGATCTCGGTCTTCAGGCTATCGAAACGCAGGCTCCACAAGCGGGTTTTCTCGGAGGAACGCAGCCGATGTTTGCCGATCTCGTGGTGGTGCCTCAGGTGTTCAATGCCGTGCGCTTTGGTGCTGACGTAGATAGCATCCCGCGGCTCATGGGTATCTATGAACGTTGCAATGCGCTCGCTGCATTCGCGGATGCACACCCGAGCGCTCCAGCGAGTTGACCTGCCTCACTGGATGACCAGGAGTATTCAAGTGTGATCAAACTCATTGGCTTGATGACCCGCCGCCCCGGTATGAGCCACGAAGCGTTTCGTGAGTACTACGAAACCCGACATCGGCTGATTGGCGAGAAGTATCTGGCGGGTGGGGCCTGTCGCTACATGCGTCGTTACCTGTCCTCGACCGATCCTTTGAGCGACGTGCTGTACGACTGCATTCTCGAAGTCTGGTACCCCGATGAGACCGCCATGCAGAACACGTCAGCCCGATTGGCGTTGCCAGCTATCGCCGCTGAGATCGCCGCGGATGAAGAGCAGCTATTCGACCGCGGCAAGCTGCTGTTTTACCTCGCGAATGATGTGGTGTCAGAGCTGCCGCCAATTGAGCGCAGCTAAGGCTTGGGCTGGCGCTTGCTGTCGCCTCCCAACAGTTGTGCTTTCACATGCGCGGCTGTGCGAACTTTCTTCGCGAAGTCTCGATAGTGCTGACGCTTCTGCGCAATCGTTGCGCTGTTGAACGTTTCTTCGCGTTTCAACTTCTCGAAGTTGCGTAGTCGCCGCTCGTCCAGTTCGCCGCTGTCGATCGCTGCGCGAACTGCGCACCCTGGTTCACTCGCATGTTCGCAGTTTGAGAATCGGCAGCGCTCGGAGAGCGAATCGATATCCTGGAATAAGCTGCTGATGCCTTCAGCCTGACCAACCATACCCACCTCTCGCAGGCCCGGAACGTCCAGCAGCAACAGGCCACTGTCCAGCCGGTGTAGCGAGCGATGGGTGGTTGTGTGCTTGCCGTGTGCATCGGCTTCGCGAATGTCGCCGGTTGCTTGACGCTCGCTTCCGGCAAGCGTGTTGAGTAGCGTCGACTTTCCCACACCGGAAGAGCCCAGTAGTGCGATAGTGCTACGCGGCGTGCACCAGGGCGCGAGCCCGGTCAGACTCTGTGCATCCAGTGCATTGACCGCAACCACCTCGGTGTACCCGCTGACGCGGCGGGCCTGTTCAACAAAGGCCTCGGGATCGTCAGCCAGATCTGTCTTGGTGAGCACTACGACGGCGGTCGCACCGCTATTGCTCGCGAGCGCCAGGTAGCGCTCCAGTCGAGATGCGTTGAACTCGTCGTTGCAGGAAGTGATGATGAAAAGCGTATCGACGTTTGCCGCAATTAACTGCTGCTCCTGCCCGCCTGCGGCGAGTCTTGATAACTCACTTGAACGCTCCAGCAGGCGAATGATGCGCTCGCCGGCGTCATCGATAAGTAACCAGTCGCCCACCGTCGGGCGCTCAATCGCATCGAGTTGAAACCAGCGGCCGCCCAGGCGCAGTCGATGCGACGTTTCGCCAGTGGTTGCGATGATCGCATCGCGCTGTACTTCAGTGACGCGTGCCGGTTGGCAGGTATCCAGTTCACTCAGTTCGAGTTGGTTGGCGAAGAAAGGTTTCCATCCAAAATCATACAGTGTCATTTCGAGTCCCTAATCACACGGGCGCAGTTGCGCGCCTGAAGAAAGAATCAGGGCCGTCTCGACAAGAAAATTGGGTTTGGAGCGGGGTGCGTTAGCTAGAAGGTGACGCGCGCGCGCATCCGGCCGAGGCGGCCAGTGGTTTGAGTGTTGTTAACAGTCATAGTCTTGCCTCCTCGTTTTGTGGCCACCCACGTTCGCGATCATGAGCGGGGTTTGCTGACTGCATAGCGCCAGCAGGTTTCTCAATCCTGCGCTCTAGCGCGCGGTTTCGCAACGTTCGTTTGTTGCGAGCGATAGTTGCGAGCTAAGCCCCGGGATTCAGATCAGCGAGGTTGTACACGTCGATCGCGTTGCCGCGAAGAAACGCTGGCCAAGTCTCGTCGCTCAGAGGCAACTCGTCTAACTCAGAGAAGATGCGTTCGTAGCTGATACCGGGAAAGTAACCCGCGAATAACACCTTGCCTGCACCGCGCTTGTTGGCAAATTCCAGGATGTTGCGCGGGTAGTGCTTCGGTGCCCAGGCGGAGGTGGAGTAATACAGGTTGGGCCACTTAAGCAGCAGTTTCACACACAGATCTGTCCAGGGATCACCGCCGTGCCGCATCACCACCTTGAGCTCCGGGAAGAAGTAGGCCACTTCATCGAGTAAGCCCGGGTGCTGGCATTTATAGGGCACGCGTGGCCCAGGCACACCCACCAGCATATTGATCGGGATGCCGAGTTCGCAGCACTTGGCGTACAGCGGGTAGAACGTTCGATGATCGATCGAGACCTGTGGGTTCAGTAAGCAAGGTGCGGCTGAAGCGGCTTTGATGTTCGGATGTAGTTTGACGGTCGCTTCGAGCGCGCGGACGCTGTCCATGCCCGCGTTCGGATCTACGCCCACTTCGCCGAAAAATCGGGTTGGGTATTTGTCGAAGATTGCGAGGGCGCCTTCGGGCCTGCGCGGATTGACACTGACCTGCGCCATGGCAACGCCGTGATGATCCATCATGGCGACAACGGCATCCGGATCCTGGGATAGCGCCATGCGGTCCCCGGCATCTTTGAACAGATACTGCGCCGGATGATGACTGAAGTCGTCGGTGCCTTTGTCTTTGGTCAGGGCGCGAGCTTGCTTCATACCCATACCGGCCTTGCCGGTTGGGATCTCCATCATCAGATCGATGACGCCGATGTCGCTGGGTCTGGTCATCGTTAGCTGGGCTAGTCAGTTGTCGCTGGGTGGTGTTGCATCGACGCTGGCGGCTTACTCGTTTCCAGATCGTCGTTCGTTAGTGCGCCGAGTGCGTACTCGCGATCCTCTGAAGTGAACGCGCCGGTGGTCAGGCAGAATTCCACCAGGTTGTCGTTGGGGTCTTTTGTGTAGATGGAGTAACACCAGTTGTGATCGATCTCCATCACATCGAGGCCGGCATCCATCCACTGCTTTTTGCGCCGGTCCAGATCTGCCTGATCAGCGACATCGAACGCGATGTGATTGATGTGGTCAGGAAGGCCTGCTGCCTTCGACAGGTTCGTCTCGAAGTTTTCCGCGACGCCCGGGAAGTCATGTATCTCCCAGAATGCGATGAATGTTGAATCGTTCTCCATTCGGTAAAAGAAGTGCTTCGCCCAACCTCCTTGAGGGGACGGCGCAACCTCTGTTTTAACCAACTCAAATCCCATTACCTCTTCGTAGAAGTGGTGGATTGCTGGCATGTCTTTGGCGGCAAGGGCGAGGTGGTGATAACCCATGTCGGTTTCTCCTTCAGTTGCTGGCTTAGGATGAGAATGTGTCAGTCGTCAACGTCCACCATGTTCATGACGTCGCTCGAATCCCCATCGGGTGCGGCAATCTCTACGATGCGCTCATCTACGTCATCGTACTCCAGACGCAGAGCCCGGGTCATGGTGGCGTGCATCTCGTAGAGGCAGGTGATGTAAGTGAGCTCCAGGATCTCGACCGCGCTTAAGTGTTTCTTGAGCACATCGAACGTCGTCTCACTGGTGCGACCACCGGATAGGACCAGGTCGTCGGTGTAGGCGAGCACCGCGCGCTCAACGTCGCTGAATACGTCTGCAACGCCCCAATGTGGAATGGCTGCCACTTGTGCATCGGACAGGCCGGCATCTCGGGCCGCTTTGCAGTGTTGCGAGAAGACGAACTGGCTGCCGCGGGCGAAACCCGCTCGTGCCTGGCCGAGCTCCCGCAATTTGGGGTCGAGCTGTCGGTTCTCCGAGCGATAGACCTGAAAACCTTCGACAGCGTGTTTGAATATCTCAGGTGACAGCGCAAACACTGTCCACCAGTTTCCTGGCGTGCCTGTGGCAGTGCCTGGCTCATCAACCGGGTCGCGATCGCCAAAGAGCATCTGATAAATCTGCTGCGCAAACGGGTCGGCGTCGGCTTTTCTCACTTCAGGTAGACGAGGCATAGGCGTTCCTTATTCACTGGTGTTGGGTAGACTCTGTGCAGTCCAGCGCTTTGAGCGCGTTGTTGTTTTTCATTCGAATGAGCTGAGGCAGTTGAGTATGGCGTTCGACGAGATATCGTCCAACCGGATGTTTGGTGGTGTTCAAAGCGTTTACCGACATGACTCATCCGCAACGTCTACGGCAATGGAGTTTGCAGTCTATCGGCCCGATTCGGCCACCGGCGCTGCCGTCGTCTTTCTCTCCGGACTCACGTGCACCTGGGAGAACTTCACCGTAAAGGCCGGCGCTCAGCGCATGGCGAGCGAGCTGGGACTCACGATCATCGCTCCGGATACGTCGCCGCGAGGAGGGTCTGTGCCGGATGATCCTGGCGGTGCCTATGACTTCGGTCTTGGTGCCGGGTTTTACGTGGATGCCACACAAGCGCCGTGGTCTGCCAACTATCGAATGCGCAGCTACGTGTTGAGCGAACTGCTACCCGGCTGTATCGAGGAGTTTGATCTCGATGCATCGCGTATAGGCATCTCCGGTCACTCGATGGGTGGTCATGGCGCGCTTACTCTTGCGCTCGGTGCGCCCGGCACGTTCGCCTCTGTGTCGGCGTTTGCACCGATCTGTGCACCCAGTCAATGTCCGTGGGGTGAGAAGGCGCTTGCCGGCTATCTTGGCGACGATCGTAGTGGCTGGCGTGGCTCGGATGCCGTTGCGCTGATCGAAGACGGCGCAAGGCTCTCGGAGGTGCTGGTAGATGTGGGGCTTGACGATGCTTTTCTGGCAGAGCAGCTTCGAATTGATCTGCTTGAATCGGCTTGCTCGGATGCCGATATTGGGCTGACGTTGCGCAGGCAAGCCGGTTTTGATCACAGCTACTACACAATCGCGACTTTTATCGATGATCACATGAACTGGCACGCCCAGCGGCTGGGCTTGCGTACTGAGTAGAACGACATATTTCCGAGGGTGCTTGGTGCGCCCTCTAAGTCTTGGGGAGAGACGCAATGAGCCAACCATTAACCGGGTTAACCGTTATTGAGCTATCGACAATGATCACGGCGTCCTTCGCCGCGATGATGCTTGGAGAACAGGGTGCTCGCGTCATTAAGGTCGAGCCGACGGATATGGGTGACCCCATGCGCTATATCGGTATGCAGAAAGGCGGCCAGTCAGCGCTGTTTGCGGGTTGTAACCGCGGCAAAGAATCGATTCGTGTAAACCTGAAAACGCAGGCAGGCCAGGGCATCGTTCGACAGTTGGCAGAGTCTGCGGATGTCCTGCTGCACAACTTCCGTCCAGGAGTGATGGATGGAGTCAACCTAGGTAGCGATGCCCTGCGCGCCGCGAACCCAAAGCTCATTTACGCGGCGGTATCGGGGTTCGGCACCGAAGGGCCACTGTCGAGTGCTCCGGCCTATGATCCGATTGTTCAGGCACAAGCAGGAATCACGGCGGTACAGGGGCAGGGCGACAACAAGTTCATTCGTAACCTCATCTGCGACAAGATCACCGCGTATACCGCCTGCCAAGCTGTGACTGCGGCGCTGTTCGAGCGTGAGCGAACCGGTTCGGGCCAGCATATCGACCTGTCTATGCTCGATGCCGGACTGTTCTTCATGTTTCCGGATGGCTTCATGAACCACGCATTACTCGATGACGATGTCGCACCCCAGCCGTTGCTGGCAGATCTGTTGTACGAACTCACTGAAACCGCTGATGGACACATCACCATCTCCGCAGGCATGCCGCATCAGCGATTGGGTATGTTGAAGGCTATCGGTAAGGCCGAGGAGATCGGGAGTGATCCACGGTTTGCAACGATGGACAAGCTCGTCGAGAACATCGTCGCTTATCAAGCGATCACTCGTGCGGCGTTCAAGGAGCTGACAACCGCGGAAGCGCTGGCTCGACTCAAAGAGAACGATGTGCCCTGCGGTGAGTGTCTCGATCGCGATCAGGCGCTGGGCCATGAACAGATAGCCGCAAACGATACGGCAGAGATCGTCAGCCATCCGGGCATGGGCCAACTGCGGGTCATCAAATCCCCCGCAAAGTTTGGCGGAGAGAGACTGCCCGTTGGCCGTTTGAGCCCCGGGCATGGTGAGCACACCGATAGCGTGTTGGCGGGGCTGGGATTCAGCGATGCTGATCGCGATGCTCTTCGGGAGGCTGGCGATATCGCCTAGCAACGCGCGGAGGGCTCCTCAGAGAACGCGTCCGTGCGGCGTCTCAAACGAGGCGTCCGCGATATATCTCACACACGATGTCATTGCGAGCGGAGACCGAAGGTCGGAGCGCGGCAATCACCGTCGATCGCCCCGCGATCGACGAGACTCGAATCACGCTATAGCGGCAGGAATTCCTTTCTGGTGCAACGCGCCAGAAAGGAATTCTCGAGAACGTCTTTCCAGTCATCCGTCGGGAGATCGCCACGCTTCTCGATTTCTGCGAAATCGTTCTTCTCGCGATGACGGTTGTTGACCGCTGTCTCAAACAACGCGTCCGCGCGGTATCTCACACATCAGGTCATTGCGAGCGGAGACCGAAGGTCGCAGCGCGGCAATCACCGTCGATCGCTACGCGATCGACGAGACTCGAATCACGCCATAGCGGGGAGCATTTCGGCGCTCTATCTCGGATCCAATCGCAGCACGATTCTGTCGGGTTCAAACTGCGCAAGAACCTCATCGCTTGTCTCGCGTACTGCTTGAGCTGTGTAGATCGTCTCGTCGCCAGGCAGTCTGATCCTAACCTTGTCATCAACGGCGATGTGCTGGAACCACGTGCGTTCCTCGGCAGGGTCGATATAGAGGGATTGGTTGATTGGAACCGCGCCGACGTTTACGGAATATGGATCTGACGGACGAGTTTCCAATTGGATCACGACTGGCTCAGCGGGAATCGTTGCCTCGTGCAGGGACCCCTCGCTACCAGCTAATTCTCCGCCGGCGAACATCAGTGTTGGACCGCTGCAGGCGCTGAGTATGAAAACGCTGACCAGAATCGTAGTGACAACCCTGCCTAGCCCGTGAGAGCTCAAGTCTGTAGTTGCGCGCATGCCAAGGTTCCGTCTTAGATATAGTTAAACGTTAAACTATAATAATTCACCATTCAACTATAGTTCGATGCAAGGCTAACCGTTAGCATTCGAGATTCTCTGTCCTCCATAGTGAAAATAGTCTGTGTCCCGTAGCAAGCCCACCGCTGATGAGCTCTTTGTCCTGTTCAACGAAATTGGCATGATCAATCAGCTCGCGAGCAATCGCTTTGAGCGGCGGTTACCTGATGGCCTTAGCACGGCGCAATTCTCCGTCCTCAATCACTTTGTTCGCCTCGGAGAGGAGCGAACGCCGTCACGGCTGGCGGAGATCTTTCAGGTTACTCGGGGTGCGATGACGAATACCCTGAAGCGCCTCGAACGAAAAGGCTGCGTGAAGCTCACCTCAGATCCGGCGGACGGACGTGGCAAGATCGTCAACATTACGGCGAAAGGGCGGAAAGTGCGGGATCAGGCGATTGCCTCAGCCGCAGTTTGCTTTGATGACTTGTACGATAGCATCAGCAAATCTGAGTACGCCTTGCTGCTGCCGATTCTGCAGCGCCTTCGGCAACAACTGGATATCAACCGGTGATCTGACGGTGGCGGGCGCGCGGCGGCCGAAGGTGCCCGGTTCGACCCGGCCAGTAGCCGATGTTCTCCCCGGTCAAGTCGCTGTTGATGAGTTCGATCAGCAGCGTAGCGACATCCGCCGCTTTGATCAGCGGGCGCTGGAAATCGTAGTCCGGCAATGCCTCAGTTAACGGGCTTTTAATGCCGGCAACGCAGAGAGCGTTCACTTTAACCTCGGCGCTGGCCAGGCGCGTAGCCCAGGCATCGGTCGCGCCATTCACTGCCCACTGGGATGCGAGCCAAAGATCGCTGCAGGCACCATTTGTTGGCTGGCCATTCGCCGGAAGAACGTCGCGACTGGTGAGGTTGACGATGTGACCACCACCGTTTGCCACTAGTCTCGGTATCAGTGCCCGGCTGGGAAGTAACAGCGCACGCAGGTTGTTATCGAGAACCTCCTGCAGGCCATCGAGTGAGGCTTGCCAGGACTCGCTGAGAGGACTGGCACGGTAGACGCCAGCGCAGTTGACGAGCACATCGAGTGTGTCTTGAGTGAGATCGGTCAGTGTGGCGAGTTGATCTTCTCGTGCCAGGTCGCAGCAAACCGGCGTTATTCCATCTTTCCTGATGCTCGCAACGCTTGGGTCATTGTCCGCACCAAGAACCTGGTAGCCGCTGTCGGCGAGCGCGTTACAGAATGCTCGGCCCAGGGCGCCGGCAGCGCCGGTCACTACCGCGCGCTTCACGCGATATCCTCGTCGCGGACGTACAGTTGAGTGTGGGCAGGCTCAAGTTTGCACGGCCGGCCGATGCAAGCATTCATTGCCTGGCCCGTGCGCCCCGATGGCCCTTCGGCAAGCAGGTCCATGAGCATCTCGGCTGCGTCGCTGGTTTTCATCCAGCTGGCTTCTTCCTCGGGTGAGGGAGCGTGGTTGTGGAAGCCTCGCAGCATGTGCGAATCCGTAGCGCCCATGCAGATTGCGTTGACTCGGATGTTGTGAGGTCTCAGCGCTTTCGCCCAGGCGTAGGTCAGACCGTTCAGTGCCCACTTGGATATGTCGTACAGATCCATACTGCCGCCTCCGCCCGTTGGTCGAGGTGGGCCCTGAAAGCCACTGGCGGCACGATCAAAAGGACACTGCGGCCCTCGAGGGCAGACGTCCCAGGGAGTTCCGCAGGTCACCATATGGTCAGTTGCGATATTGACGATATCGCCACCGCTACCTTGTTCGATCATCCTGGGTATCACCGCTCGGCCGAACAGGAACTCGCCGTACAGATTGGTGCCGACCACAGCGCCAAAGTCGTCCAGAGTTTTCGGGAGGCTGTCCGTCGGATTCGTCTCACGCCAGACGCCAGCGTTGTTCACCAGTGCATCGATGCGACCGAAGCCACTCATCGTATTGTCGATCACCCGGGCGACGTCGGCCGGATCAGACACATCGGCGATTGTACCGAGCACGCGGTCTGGCTCGCTATTGAAGGTGGCTGGATCTTCGACCGCTTCGCGCAAATCACAAACCGAGACCTGCCATCCTGCGGTCAGCAATGCCTGAGCGTAGGCATTGCCAATGCCGACGGCTCCTCCCGTCACTAGTGCTACTTTTTGGGAGTTTGAGCTCACGAGGCTTGCTTGCGATCAAAGCGGATGGGCAAGCGCCAGCAAGTGTACATCTCGCCGACGCTTAAGCTGCGCATAGTGGCTGGCTCATCACTCGCCAGAAGCAAACCGGGCAGGCGTTCCAGCAACGCGAGCGATGCCCGCACTGCAGTATCGCGAACCAGCGCGTAGCTGGAACGTGGCCGGTCTTCGGGCACGGCCGGGTGTTTGGATGGAGGGCCAAGCGCAACCGCCATTCCGCTGGCTAAGCCGTCTGCACGATACTGCCCGCGCGGCTCACGGTGGCAAATGTCACTGCGATCAATAACGAATGTCTCGGGCTCGGCGAATACGCGCGGATCTCGGTTGGCCGCAGCGGAGCTGCAGATAACCAGGGCGCCCTCGGGAATCAGACAACCAAAGCGCTCTACCTCGTGTCGAGCGAAGCGATGTGCTGACAAAACAGCCGGCGAGTGGCGTAGGGTTTCGAGCACGGCGATCTTGAGTAAGCCCTGATCACTCGCGACACGCGTCAGGTGGGCCGGTTCTCGTAGAAGGTGAAACCATAAGTTCGCCAGCAAGCCATGCAGAGTCTGCTGATCCAGTTCGATAATCGTCGTGGCTAAATCCTCAGGCGTACCACCGACGGAAGCCGTTGCGCTGATCATGTTTGCCGCTGGGTCATCGGCATCGCTGCCGACAGCCCAGTACTCGGTGAGCAGGTGGGTTAGCTCGGTTCGAGCTGACATGCCTGTCATTTTGTTGGCTGGAAGCCAGGCAAGGCCGCGCTGAATGTGCCACAGGAGAGAGCAGAGCCGATCATAGTGATCGCTGGGCAGACCGATCGCCTGTCCCAGAACATAACCAGGCAGCTTGGCTGCGAAGTCGATGGCCAGATCAGGAGCGTCCGGTAGTTCGTCGATAAGACGCTGGATCACTTTCTCAGCGCCCGCGTCGAATGCGCTGGAATAGGCCGCAAGCATCGCAGGTTGGTCGATGAGGTTGTTGCCGGGGAAGTCATCTCCGTAGCGCCATGCGTTGGAGCGTGACTCAAAGTTGGCATCATCGGTGAAGACTGACGTCACATCGTCATAGCGGGTTAGCCAGAACGCATTGTTGATCCAGTCTCGATAACAGGGGTAGTTTTCCCGCAGCACAGTGAGTGTTGGATACGGGTCTGCCAGCATGGCTGGTGCGATCAGCTGTGCGCCGTTGATCAGCTCTGTTGACTGATGTGGTCTCTGACGCTGGTAAACTTCGAACGTTCGATACGCTGGCGCACCCGTTGCCGTGGTGGGTTTTGTTATCGCAACACCGTTTAGGCCCGCGATTGGTTTTCCCGAGGATTCGTCATTCATATCACTAACGACTACGTTCGGTCATAGGTGATCCAGAGTTCGCGAACACCGCTTGTACCCATCGGGCGCAGTGTCTCGCCATCGATGTCCCTGGCCATTCGTTCCATCGCGATTCTCGGATTTCGCAATCGCTGCATCAGTATCCGGGAGCCTTCGACAGCTTCCTGATGGGATATCCAGGCGCCGGGACAAAGATGCGGCCCCACACCGAAGGCCATGTGCGACGAACGCCCATCCTTGCGATAGCCGCTGCGCAGAAGCTTGCCGCTATATAGATCTGGCCGGTGGATATTGAATGTTTCCGGGTCTGCGAAAACGCGTTCGTCGTGATTGGCTGAGAAGTCAACCATCTGGATAAGCGAGCCCGCAGGAATGGTCACGCCGTGCATCTCGATGTCGTGGCTGTTGTGTCTCGGCTGGCCACCGATGGGTGAGGAGTGGCGAAGCGTTTCGTGAAAAGCGGCGTCCCAAAGCGCATCGTCAGCACGAACGTCTGCCAGCTGGTCTGGGTGTGTGAGCAGCAAGTACCACAGGTTCATGATCGCGCCACGAGTCGTTTCACCGCCGGCGGCGACAATCAGGGCAATGTTCGACGTAACTTCTTCTGCGGACAGTAGATCTCCATCGATACGGGTTTCGCAAAGCTTGGTGATGATGTCTTTACCGATCTGATTGCCGTCTTCATCATGCAGGAAGGTCGGTGTCCTCCGGCGCTCCGCAACTAAAGATGAAACGTAGTCTTCAAGATCCTGGCGTGCCTGCAAGCCCTGCTTCTGCGCAGCGCTACCTCCGAGGCCAGACATCATCGAGTTGTACCAATAGTAAAAGCGATCCTGAGCTTCCGCCGGAAACCCTAGCACTTCGCATACCACCCGTATCGGAAACTCATTAGCGAATGCCCTGCCGAGCTCGACGGTTCGACTGCCGTTGGCGTCGATGATGGTGTTTGGATCTTCGATGTCGTCCCAGGCGTCGATCATCGACCTTGCCAGCCGATTGATGGATGGCACGCGCTTTTTCAGGTTCTGACCAACCAGATGCTGGCCGTAGAGATTACGTCGCCGCCGGTGCTCGACGCCGGAAAGCTCAAGCTGGGTGTTTCCCAGCACCCCGGAAGAGCTGCCTTTGGGAATGGTATTGAAGCCCTCATCGTCGAAATAGCAGGCGGTTACGTCGTCAAAACGGGTGACATAGTAGGTGTTGTGGAGCTGGTCGAAATAGACCGGGTAGTGGTCTCGAAGGATGCGGTAGTAGGGGTATGGGTTGCGGAAGAACTCTGCCGAATCGAAGACTCTCGGATCGAACAGCGGTGTTCCATCGGCGGCCGTGCCCATGTCCCAGGCCTCGCCGATTGGGAGCGTCGGCACGACATCCGCAGAGGGGCTCTGTGCAGCCGCTGTGGTTAGCGTCTCGCGGAACGGACAACCCGCCGTCAGATCGGCTTCAGCCACTTCTGTCTCCCCTTGCACACATTGCACTCGAAGCCAGCGTTTGACTGTCTGTCGAGCTCGTCATTGATGCGTCTCGTTAATCATTCCTAAGCTAACGCGCGGGGCGGCACTTGCCAACTGTCAATCGCCTCGGGTAGGTTCGCGGGTGGGGGAGAGAATCTTGACCTATGTGATAACCGATGCGTGCATCGATGTTAAAGACGAGTCTTGCATCGAGGTGTGCCCCGTTGACTGCATACATACCAGCGATGACGATCGCATGTGTTTCGTCGATCCTGTCGAATGTATCGATTGCGCGGTATGCGAGTCCGCATGTCCCGTCGGCGCCATTTTTGTTGATTCATCTGTCCCCACCGAGGCATCCGAGTTTACGGCGATTAACGTCAACTGGTTTCACGACAAAGCGACAACACGGCAGCGTGTCGACGCGATTGCGGAAGCCGGTGGTTCCATCACTTGAGTTCAGCGCACAGCGCGGAGAACCGATATGACCATGCTTGAGCACTACCCGATTTTTCAGAAAGCTTATCTCGTGAACGACGTGGAGCAGGCTTGTCATAACTGGAACAAACTGTTTCGTGCCGGCCCTTTTGTCATCGCTCCGCATCACAAGACAGATCAGTTCGAATACCGAGGCACCGATGCTGAGGCGGATGTGTCCTATGCGTTTGGTTACCTCGGTGACATGATGATTCAGTTCATCGAACAGCATGATGAAACACCCTCGATCTATCGGGACATGTACGCGAGAGGAGAAGAGGGCTTCCATCACATAGGGTTGTTGGTAGAAGACTACGAAGGTGAGAAGCAGCGCCTGTTTGATATGGGCTTTGAGCTTGCGTGCGAGCTGCACGCGGACAACGTGGACGCCTGTTACATCGATACCCGCTCGATGACTGGCGGCTTCACGGAGCTGCACGCGGATCCGCCGCATATCCTGGCCGCGTTTGCCAGTTGGCGTAGAGCGCATGAGTTGTGGCGGCCGGGTGATGCGGTGATTACGGCGAGGCCGTAGGCTCTGCGGCGGTTCGGAGATCGCCGCGTCAACGACACTGGACACCGTCTTTGCGAGCGCAGGCCGAAGGCCGAAGCGCGGCAATCTACGTCGACTTTCCATTGCTGAGTGCTTTGCACTCTGCAATGGAAAGTCGACGCGCTTAGAATCCCGGGAGAGCGGCAGGGCATTCCTTTCTCGCGCAATGCGCTCGAAAGGAATGCTCGAAAGCGCCAATCCCGCAACTATTCTCGAGAGCACCCTACTGCTATTGAATCGTCGGGAGATCGCCACGCTTCATTGTCCTGCTGCGCAGGCAATTCGCTCGCGATGACGGGTGAAGGGCGTCGCGTTCTAGTCGAGCTTTAACTTGCCGATCCTAAACACCCGTCATTGCGAACGGAGACCGAAGGTCGGAGTGCGGCAATCTACGTCGAGTTTTGTAACGCAAAGCGCGAGTAGGTCGCTTCGAGGTGAGAACGCTCTCGAGCATTCCGCTTGTCCGCTTCGCGCCTGCGCAGAATGCACTGCGCTCTTCCGGGGTTCTATGCGCGTCGAGTTTCCTCAAGCTAAGCGAAGCCGCTTTGCTTGAGGAAATTCGACGTTAAAAAAAGCCCGATCGCATCGCGAACGGGCTTTGTAGAGTGGCCCGGGCCGAAGCCCGGGCTTGTCGACGGGGCTTAGCCGCCGAAGTTGTAGCGAACAGACGCGCCGTAGATGCGCGGCTCGGTCAGGAAGTAGTTTCGGTAGAAACCAGAGGTATCAGAGGTCAGGTAGTGACCGGTGATGTTCTCTTCGTCCTGCAGGTTGCGCGCCCATGCGCGAGCGGACCAGCGACCGTCGTCTGATTCGTAGATCAGAGAAACGTTCCACTGATCCCATGCGTCGATCTCGTCACCGGCGGTGTTGAACTCACGGGCATACATGTCGTCCTGCCAGTAGTAGTCAACGCGAGGCGTGAGAGAGCCGGCGATCGCAGGGATTTGGAACGTGTACGCAGCACCGATCTTGATGGTGTTCTCAGGTGAGTTCGGCAGCGAGTTGCCGTCGATGCTTTGGCTGAGGCCATTCGAGGTAGCTACACCAACTGCGTCCAGGAACGCTCGGTTGAAGTAGGAAGGCGTGCCATCCGGATAGTTACCACCTGGAATAGGCAGTGCTGCCCCTGCACCGATTGCTGCCGCTGTCACCGCCTGCACACCTGCTGCGTCAGCAACATAGTTAACACCAGCGGTCGGACCTGGAACGAACTCGTTCAGGGTAATCCAGGCAGGGTTGTCAGCTGTTCGGTTCGTCGGGTCAACCGATTCACCGCCGTCTACCTCTGACTTCAGGAAGGAGTAGACGAAGTCGAGCTGCATGCCCGGCAGAGCTTCCGGACGCCATACGCTCTCGATTTCAGCGCCAAAGATCTTGGCGTCAACGTTGTCGTTGATCGAGCTGTTGTTGGCGATACGGGTGATCTGCAGACCGGTGTAGTCGTAGTAGAACGCGGTGGCGTTGAAGGTCATGCGACCGTCGAGCCAGGTGTTCTTGGTGCCGACTTCAAAAGAATCGATCGTTTCAGGCTCGAAATCGAACTTGATGTCGCCCTGGAACGCGGAGCTAACCGGCGGGTTGAAACCACCCGGCTTGTAGCCTTTGCTGTAGAACGCGTAGAGCAGCGTGTCGTCGTTTACTGCCCAGTCGATGCCGAGACGGCCGGTGGTCTCTGAGAACGAGAAGTCGTTCGGGCTACCGGTCAGTGCACGACGCTCGCCGGGCTGCGGTACCAGCGGAATTGCTCGGATAGCAGCAAGACGCTCAGCGCTGAATGCAGCGGTGCCGACTGCTGCATTGAACAGGTCGGTTGCACCATAGAGTGCTGCCAGATCGGGATCGAACGTGTCAGAACCTTGAGCAAAGCCAGCCTCGCGAGACAGCTCGCTACCGAGGCCAATGAAGTTAGCGTCCAGGAAGACGTTGGCGTCACGAATGAGCTTGTTGTCTTTGTTGGAACGCAGGCCCGCGGTCAGCTTGATCGTGTCGGAGATGTCGTAGTAGATCTCACCGAAGATGGCCGTGCCGTCCTGCTCCAAACCTTTCTTGTTCGGGGCGTTGGTCGAGTTGAAGCTAGCAGGGTAGGCGCCGGTTACGGTGCCAAGGATATCGAGGGTGTTCGAGAACACGTAGTAGTCGCCGCTCTGACCTGAATCGTATGCGCTAACGCCAACGAGGAAGTTAAACGGACCGTCGAGCTGAGAGGCGAACTTCGCTTCCAGTGTCCAGTACTCAGTGATGCTGCTGGCTTGGTCATAAGAGAAGATTCGTGTCTCATCAGCATCGGTGACACAGCCGCCAATGAGGCCTGCTGTGCCATCGTTGTAGTTGCACTGCGCGCTCGTCCAATCCTCACCCGCGCGGCCAGCTGGCGCAGTGGTTGGGAACAATGAGCCAGGAGGGAAGATCACAGCACCGCCTGCAGCCAGAGCGGGAAGGCTCTGGAACGTGGCGCCCACGTCCATGTTGTAGTCCTGACGAGCCAGGTAATCAGTCTCCTGGTACGCACCCGTCATGCTGAACGAGTAGTCGTCGAACTCGTAGTTAAAGCCGGCTGTGAAGATGGTTTCGTTGTTCTGGAAGATCGGCTCGTAGTCCGTGAACATCTCGCGGAAACCGAGATTTGGCCGCACGAAGTCCTGCGTTGATTCCGGTGCGCCGAGTGGCAGTACGCCGAAGAAGCCGCCGAAGATGCCGCCAGTCGTCGTGCCCTGGTGTGGCGTTTCGAAACCGAAACCGTCTGGGAGGCAGCCCTGGAGCGGTTGTGAGTTACGCTCACAGATCTGGTTCGATACGCGGACTCGGTCTGAATCTTCGTCGAATTCGCTGTATTGAATCCATGCGCTCGCGCGGTCCGAAATTTCCCAGGACGCGGTGATGCGCGCAGCCCAGTGGTCCCGGCCGTCGACGTCATCGTCAATGCCGCGGATGGTTTGGCCACCGGAGCCTACGGCGCCGGCAGCGAGGTTTTCGATGTAGCCATCACGATCGAGCTTGAGGCCCGCGACTCGAATGGCGAAGTTGTCGCCGATCGGCACGTTCAGCATGCCTTTAACACGCTGGTGGCCGTAGTCGCCGAGCTCGAGATCCACTGAACCCAGAATGCCTTCGTAGTCAGGCATGTTGGTAACCATGTTGATCGCGCCGCCCGTAGCGTTACGACCAAACAGCGTGCCCTGAGGCCCGCGAAGGATCTCAACTCGCTGCACGTCGAAGTATTCGATGGCGTTGAGGTTTGAGGTCACCGGGATCTCGTTGATGTGCGTTGAAACACCGTTCTCGCCGGAAGACGAGATCACGAGACGGCCGATGCCGCGAATAGAGAAGCTGCTGCCGCCGAAGTTGGTGGCCGTGAAGCTTACGTTAGGCGCGTTGAGCTGAAGGTCCGTGGTGGAGATGATCTGACGATCCTCCATCATCTCGCCGCTCAAGGCGGTTACAGCGATCGGAACGTCCTGAATGCCTTCCTCGGCTCTCTGGGCGGTAACGATAACTTCCTCGACGCCCTGGTCGTCAGCACTAACGGTGCTGCCCCAGCCGGCAGGAAGCAGAAGCGCCGCTAGCCATAACTTAGATGGCTTACGGGCGCAGGTGGTACTACTCATTGGTGTATCCCCTCCCACAAAAAGGTGCGCGCGCAGAAGCCAAAGACCCCACGGCACTCCCCAAAAACACGGTTTGAACGGGCATCGCACAATGTTGCGCGGTACCGTTTTCAAGCCGCAATAAATCGTATCGACATGATTCCCAAAGCGTTCCCTTTCCCAAAAGCACGCACGGGTGACGAATTACGAGCGACTGAATGGTGGGGTTATCCCGTAGCAGTGTCAATTGCGCCTGCAGGACAATTTGTGAGTGTTTTTACGGGGTTTATTGGTGCGATGCACAATTTTGACGTCACAATGATTGGCGCAAATGGTGCTTTCGGAAGACGTTTGCCCCTCTATGAGAGGAGGGTAGAGGAGGGTAAGCAAGGTAGGCTATAGGCGGCGCGGGACTTAAACCCCGCCCGACAAGCCTAAGCTGGGTCGGCGGGCGGTTTTTCCTGGCTTTCGGCGCTGGTCGGTCGGTCTTCGCCACTGCCCACTACATCCAGGTTTCCGGAGCGTTGTTGCCAGTGCTGCCGGGCGAGCGCGCGCATATTGTCGGTGCGATCACTTTCATCAACAATCTCAAGCCCGAGTAGCGTTTCGATGACGTCTTCCATTGTGACGATACCGCTCGTACCTCCGAATTCGTCAACAGCGAGGGCGAGGTGCTCTTTCTTCTCTAATAGCGCGTTGAATAACTCGGGCAGGGGCGTGTGCTCGGACACCACCATCAGCGGCCGCCGACAGGTTGCCAGCGTCTCGCTACCACGCTGATCGATGATGGCTTGCTGTAGCTCCTGCTTGAGCACGAAGCCGGTTACCTGGTCGATTGAGCCGTTCTGATAGACGGGTATACGAGAAAATCGCAGGGTTGAGCCTTCCTGTTCGTACCAATCGTTGATCACCGTGTCTTCGGGCGCGGCCACAATCACCGTTCGCGGTGTCATGACGTCCCTGGCTTCGATGGACTGAAGCTTGAAAAGGTTGCCGATGATCGTGGACTCGCTGGATTCGATGACGCCTTCCTGGGCCCCGATCTCGGCCAGAGCGAGAAAGTCTGACCGATTGAAAACGGTCATATGCTTGTCCTGTTTCAACATCCGGGTGATCAGCTGACTCGCCCAGACAAGCGGTGCCAATACCCAGAGCAGGAACTGCAGACAGCTGACCGTGAAGGGCGCAAGACGGCGCCAATACGTCGCGCCGATTGTCTTGGGCACGATCTCCGAGAGCACCAGAACACCGATGGTCATCAGTGCGGGCACAGCGAAACTGGTCAACCAGACGTTAGTGTCCCCCCAGATGAGCGTCGCTTGCTGGCCTACGCCGATGGCGCCGATGGTGTGTGCGACGGTGTTGAGCGTCAGTATCGCGGCCAGAGGGCGGTCGATATTGGTCTTGAAGCTCTGGAGGCGATCGCCCAGCGTTGAGCCGCTTGCGCGCTCTGTCTCCGCATAGGCCGGGGTAATGCTCAAAAGGACCGCTTCCCACAGCGAGCACAGAAAGCTCGTAATGATCGAGATCAGGAAAAACGTGATCAGCAGGCTGTACATAGCGTCGGTGGCTAGATTGGCTCTAAAGCGTCAGTTTCGCATAGCCCACCAGCGCCAGCGACTGTCTTTCGACTGTCTTTGCAAAGCTCCTGGCAACGACCCTGGCGCGACCGTTCGCTCGTTGCGTGTGTGATATCGCAGAAAGTTGTCTGAATTGCGGCCGGAAATCCGCCGCTCGTCTACATTTCATCGCCTTCCGTCACAACTGGCTTGCAACCCAACACAGCAAGCGATGTTTGCCTCTGTACAGTTCACGGTGTCGCTCAGGCCCGCGCTTGAGCCACTGGATAGACAAACGTTAGTCGACACTTCTTTCAACGAAGCGGGATCGATTTGGCGCCAATGGGACACACAATAATAAGAAGAGCGGGAACTATGAATCCGTCAATACAACTGATCATCACACTAATGCTGGCCACGGGCGTGCTGGCTTGCGCGTTGTGGCTGAACGCTCGCGCTAAAGAGCGCCGTGTGCAGAAACAAGCCAGAGAAGCGCGCCGGCAAGTTCGTCGCCTCACCTACGGTGAGCGCCGCGGCTCGACGAATATCGACGCCAAGTCCAGAAGTGTTACGTCAACAGCAGTGCCGGCTGAGTCGGCTCTGCGCGGGGGAGAATAGCCATGCTTGAATCTACATCGGCCTTTGTTCTATTGCTGCTCGCCTGCCTGCTGGTGGCTGGCATTAGCCTCGTTGCCTGGAAGCGTCATCGCCGAGAGGTCATGGAAGGCTACAGCGAGCAGGCGGCTCGCAGGGAGAAACTACTCGATGACGTTCACACGCGGCGGGTTAAGGTTGCGCAGCTGCGTAAGCGGATCGGCGCTTTTGAGGAGGAGAGTTCAGCGCTCGAATTGGAAACGAGAGACCTCGATGCGCGCATCAGCCAACTGAGCGAGCGACTCAACGAGAAGTGGCAGCTCGGCCGCAAGCTCTCGGGCGTGGTGAGAATGCGCAAGCAGAATCTTGTTGGTCTGGAAGGCGAGATCAGCCGCTGGCAGGAACGCCTGGATAAGCTGCGCTGTGCCAATAAGGATTGGGCGTTACGCCAGGACAAACTGACTCGCGAGCTGTCGGTTGTGAAGAACCAGCATTTTGACGAGGAAGATTTGGCAAGAGAGCAGGTTGAAGAGGAGTGTCCAGCACTGCTAGACCAGGCGCACATCTCGGATGTTGATGACGTCAGTGAACTGAAAGCAAAGATGCAGCTCATGGAAGGCCAACTCGCTTATTGGCAGAGCAAAGTGAGTGATCTTGGTTTCGCGGTTCGTGATATGTCGAGCGACACAGCGGAGGCGGCAAACGGCGGTTAAGCCTGGCCAATTGCATCGATGGACGCGCGCCGACGACTGAGCGCTGACGGTCAGCGAGTTAATTCAAACTGATTAGCCGGCCTCACTTCGTTAGTAAAGTACATGGCATGTGTATAACTTTTCCCGCTACACTCGCGTCACTCAACAAAGAGCACCCAACGGAGTACACAGATGGCGGGAAAGTTTGAGCTTTATAAAGACAAGGGCGGCAAGTTCCGTTTCCGACTGAAGGCCGGCAACGGTGAGATCATCCTGGCAAGCCAGGGCTATGCTTCTCGCGGCGGCGCAATGAACGGTATCAAGTCGGTACAAACTCACTGTGCTATGAGCAAGTGTTTCCAAACCAAGGAAACCAAAGCAGGGCACCGGTTCAATCTCGTTGCTGTTAACGGCCGAGTCGTTGGAACGAGTGAAACGTATAAGTCACCAGCTGCGTGCGCGAACGGCATCAAGTCAGTCGCCAAGAACGCGCCGAAGGCAAAGATTGAAGCCGTATAGCCATCATTGGCATCGAGCATCCTCAAAGCCCGCTTTTGCGGGCTTTTTTGTGTCTTCGGTAAAGATTTGATCGCGGGGGCAGAGACTCGGTTGAGCCGAGGCTTGCCTCAGGAGTTGAGTTGGGTATCGTTGGCGCGGCTCGCCCCGGTGGCACAACTGGATAGCGCGGCCCCCTCCTAAGGGGCAGGTTCTAGGTTCGAGTCCTAGTCGGGGCGCCAGATAAGACGTTTTGACCAAAGAGCTACGCTCTTTGGCCGAAACGGCAAACCCTGCAACACTCCCGAGGCCGGCAGACGATTTTTCCTGAGCGCAGCTCAGCAAAAAATCTGTCGAGAGGCCCGATCTCTCCAACACTCTTATTCTCTTCTCTTCTCTTCTCTTCTCTTCTCTTCCCCGCACGCTACCTAACCCTCTTCTCCAACACCCCCAAAAACTCGACCGGCGGCGTCGGCCTGCCAAACAGATAGCCTTGTAGATAATCGCACCCCAGCTCCTTCAGTTTCTCCGCTTGCGCTTCAGTCTCAACGCCCTCGGCAACCACTTTCAAACCAAAATTTCGGGCCAGGTCCAGTACGGACCGGATCACGCCGTCATCGATATCCAGCCGGCTGACAAACGCTCGATCAATTTTGAGCTCGTCGATCGGCAGATCCTGCAGATAAGCCAGGGATGAGTAGCCGGTGCCGAAGTCGTCGAGGGCGAAGCGCACACCAATCTCCCGCAGCCCCCTAATTGCCTTTTTCGCGGAATCTGGATCAGCCATCAATTCACTTTCCGTGATCTCGATGGTGATTCGCTCGGCCGGTAGGCTGTGGATAGACAACATGTCATTCAGGTTAATCGAGAGGTTTGGGTCAGCCAGTACGCTCGGAGGAATATTGACGGCGATTGTCAGCTCGCCAGGCCAGCGGGCAGCTTGAGCAATGCTGGTTTTCATGGCGTACAAGGTCAGCTCGCCGATGTGACCGCTAGCCTCGGCGATTGCAATGAATTCGTTCGGGCCGACGACGCGTTTCTCTGCCTGATGCCATCGGATCAGCGCTTCAGCACCAACGATATTCTGGTAGGCCGCGCTGACTTTAGGTTGAAAGTACATTTCGAACTCACCAGCGCTCAGCCCGTCGCCTATCCGACGGCCGAGGTTCTCGGTGTCCTGGTCTGGTTTGGCCGTACTTCGGTCACCAAATCCGTGGCTGGTCTTTTGTCGGCGCGCAAGCTTCATCCCCGCTGCGGCACTGCGAAATAGCGCTCCGGATGTCGTAACTTCGCTGTTTGTTATTGCAACTCCGGTTGTCGTTCGCAACGTCAGGCAATCTCCGAGAACCTCAACCGGGTCCCGACAGGCGCGATCAAGCTTGCCAACCGCCAGCTTCACGTGCTCCCGATTACGAATCCCCTTAAGAACAACGGCGCAGGTCCTTGGCTCAATGCTGATTACCTGGTCCTGCTCTCGCATTGCGCTGCGGATGCGATCATAGAACTCGGCTGCGAGCAGTTCTCCCGTTGCCCCGCCGGTGCGGGCCGTGAACTCATCCAGACCGTGCAGGCGCACCAGAAGCAGGGCGATTTCGACACGGCGCTCGGGATCGTGCATGCGAACTTGCTTGAGGCTCTTCAGCGCATTGTCCAGAGCGGCTTGCAGAGCTTGGGCAGACACTAGAGAAAATACTCGCTCTCGTTGATGCCATGGGAACCAGGCGGAAGTTCTCGCTCGATCCAGAGTTGCTCAGAGCGCTCGTCGGTCCCAGCGTACTTCGACAGATCGATCATTACTGGTTCGGGCAGTCGCTTCTGCGTCTTGTTCAGCACCACAATGACCTTTGGCTTCAAACGGCGGGTCTTGTTCTGAACGACGACTATTCCGACACAGCCATTGCTGAGCTGTACGATGCTACCGGTTGGAAACAGGCCGATCGCCTGTACAAATTGCTCGATCAATGCCGTCTGGAAGTTTCGCTCTGCGAGATCTCGAAGCTCTAACACGGCATCGAAGGACGTGCGTGGTTGCGCGTGAGGTCGAGCGGTGATCATGGCGTCGTAGGAGTCTGCGATGCCCACGATGCGTGCGAAGAGCGGTATGTCCAAGCCGGCCTTGCCGTTCGGGTAGCCGCTTCCATCGTGCCGTTCGTGGTGATTCAGAACAATTTCCTCGACATCGGGATTGGCTTCACCTGATTCGGTGAGTAGGTCCAAGCCGCGCTCGACGTGTCTGCGCATTTTGGCGCGCTCAAGCTTCTCCAACGGACCCGCCTTGTTAAGAATCTCGTCAGGGATGACCGTCATACCAACATCGATAAGCGCGGCGCCGAGCGCCAGATTGCCCAGCTCTTGTTTGGGTAGTCCAATCTGACGTCCGAGCACGCTCGCCCAGACCGCGGTTGCGAGTGAGTGATTGAACAGGTAATCGTTCTTGCGTTTGATCCTGGCTAGCGCGGTCGCTGCCTCGTTGTTGCGCAGGACACTGTCGATAACCGGATCGAGCGCCTGCCGCATGCCGCCCACATCGAGCCGGCCGGTTGTTCGAAGGTTCTCGAAGGTCTTGGCAATGACGGTGGATGCGCTGTCGTAATTGACGGCAACGAGGTTGTATTCTTCCCGCATTGAAACCCGGTTGCGGTACTCGACGGCGTTAACGCTGGCTTTGGGCTGATAGCGTTTGGAGCGTTCCTGCCGGCGTGGATCGATGAAGACAAATTCGCACACTTCGGCGACCTGCGCGATGTCCTCTTCGTCCTGAACATAGAAGCCCTGCACCATGAATGGTGACTCCAGCCAGGGTCTGTCCAGCTCCGCGACATACATGCCCGGAGAGAGCTGGTGCACTGGTGTTTCGACGAGGCCTGCAAATGGACGATCCATCTGTAGAGCCTAGTTGATGAATATCGAATTCGAAGGGAATTTTGGGGTCTGTCGCGGGTCTGAATCGGGCGCAACGTCACGCTTTGGTGGCATTGCTTCGCCGACTCCGGCGACCCTGGGTATGAGGGTTTAAACTGTTGAGGTTGCCGAGTTTGCAATGCCGAATCTGAGTATCGTGATTCCGGTTCTGAATGATGCTGGCAAGTTGTTTCCTTTGCTGGAGACGCTCGCTCAGGAGTTACCACAGGCCGAGCTGATTGTGGTCGATGGGGGTAGCGAGGATTTGGCGCGCGCCGATCTGCCTGAAACGGTGTGTTGGGGTGTCACGGAGGCCTCCCGCGGCAAGCAATTGCAGCAGGGCGCCCAGATGGCAAAGGGTGACTGGCTTTGGCTTCTACATGCCGATAGCACTCTGCAATCAACTACCGTGATGGAGCTTACCGAGTTCCTTCTGGCGCCAACGAGCGAGTGGGGGCGATTTGATGTTGCGATTGATGAGCTGCCCATCGTGAGCTGGTTCACCAACACGCGTTCTGCGATCACACACATCTGCACTGGTGATCAGGGCATCTTCGTAGCGGCTCACGCACTCAGCGCGGTTGGTGGAGTTCCGGATCAGCCATTGATGGAGGACATCGAACTGTCCAAGCGATTGAAAGGCCGCTGTCCACCAGCTCGGTTGTCCGGCCCCATAATCACATCGTCGCGGCGGTGGCGCCGCCATGGGGTTGTCGCCTGCATTCTGCAAATGTGGTGGTTCAGATTGCGTTACTGGGCGGGTGTGTCGCCGGCGAAGCTCGCGGCGGCGTACTATCGCAGAGGCTCGGATTCTTCCAGTTCGGGAGAAGGAGTCTGACCGCGACAACACTCATTATCTTTGGTAAGAGCTTGTCCGAGCCCGTTAAAACCCGCTTGGCCAGCGTCATTGGCGAGCCCGAGGCACGTAATGCCTACGAGCAACTGCTTGTTCAAACTGTGGAGGCGGCACTCGCGTGCCAGGCGGTTTCGCCAATACTTTGCCTCGCAGGTTCTCTGGGCCATGACAGCGTTGATCGTTGGCGTCGGCGCTGGCCGGAATTGATGGTGACACAGCAGAGCGACGGCGACCTAGGACAGCGGATGGCGACTGCGCTGCGTAGCTCGGAGTCTGCTAAAGCGCTTCTTGTCGGCACGGATTGTCCTGGTGTGACAGCTGGATATCTCAACGCGGCTGCCGATGCGCTTAAGACGTTTGATGCCGTGTTAGGCCCTGTAGCTGATGGCGGCTATGTGTTGATTGGAATGCATCAGGTGAGGGATCGCCTGTTCAGCGACATTCGTTGGAGCACAAACGTTGTTGCTCAAGTCACCCGTGCTCGGCTAGCTGAGCTGAGTATGAGCTTCTGTGAGCTGGATGAGCTTTGGGACGTTGATGAGGCTGCGGATTATGCGCGTTGGCTCGCCCGGGATATCGACTGAATAAACTGTTCCAGCCGACGCCGATCCGTGACGCTCATTTCCACGAGTTCGATGCCGCAGGTGATTTCGCTGCCGTCACGGTTGCCATGCATGTGTCGGATGACTCCGGTCGCTTTCAACTGCAGTAACTTGGGTACGTCAATCTCGCAGAACTCTTTGTCGTTGTTGACGCATAACGGTGGGTCTATTGGCCCCGGAAACGTGACTCTGCAACCTCCGGCCGAGATGTCCACCACCCGGCCCTTGATGTTCCTGGGACCGCCGAGTGTGAGAGAAGCGCCATTGCCGGCTACTTTCAGTGGAATCTGGAAGCGCGCCGCACGTCGTCGTTGTTGAAAGAGCAGGCGCTTTGGCAACGGCACGCTGTAGTAGGGTAGGCCGCGCTCGGCATGACATTCGATAACGCGGTTGCCAGCGAAGTAGGCATACATGCCCTGCATGCGAGCAGTTGCCGTGAATTCCTGACCATTGACCAGGTGCTGGTGACCGCTGCGCGGAACGATGTCTTCGAGCAGAAACACCTCGCCACTCGTGTCGAGTATCCGGGCCTGATACGTTGCCGGGTCACCATCGAAACTCAGCGTCAGCGCCGTACGGGTATCGCGTAGTAGCTTCAGTGTTCGGGTAACGTCGTCTGGCTCGCTCAGATAACGGCTATCAGTCGAGCCTGCCGACGAAGATTTTGTAGAACTGGCTGTGGCCAGAGCGCGCGCCATGGCGTCCTCCCATGAATTCGATGCGACAGCGTTAGCACGCCACCGCCCTCATGGAACTCAGGCTTTTACAGATGCTCCGATGCTGTGTGGGCCCGCGGAATAACCGCTCGACCCATACAATCCGTTGCTCTCAGAGGCTGTCATCATCGCCAGGAGTTCACGGGCTGATTGTTGTGAGCGGGCGATAATCTTACCGTTAACTGCGTTGGAATCTCTGGCTTGCTCGGCGAGTTCAATCAGTGAATTGTGATCTGCTTCAAGCTTTGCGCGCTGTGGGCCGCTGGAGTTGTCGATCAGCGTCGGCAATGGGGCGGGGAGAGCAGCCGTGATTTGATTGACGCGATCGATCAGATGGGCCTTGCGTTCGGTGCTGCTTGCGAGTTGGACGGCATCACGTCGTGCAAGACAATCTCGCTCGATGGCAATCTGCGCAAGCAATTCTTCGAGTGCATGGGTCAGCTGGCTGACATGCGTCTCGATATCGATCGGCTGCTCCTTCGTCATCGCTAGCTCTGCGTCCCGGCAAGTTCGCGTTCGAGTGAGATGAACTTTTCGGCAAGCCGTTCAGGGTCTACGTGGTAGCGGCCTTCGGCGATCTGCGCGCGTATCGCTTCGACCCGGGATTTGTCGACTTCCGGGAGATCGCGTACTTCGGCTTCCAGGCGGGTAAGGCGGCTCGCATCGCCACTGAGATCCACCTCAACTCGGGTGCCAGACGCCTGAGAGTCCGGCTGCGATGATTTCGCAGACTCAGAACCTGGCTCGCGAATAGCGCGTTCGCGAATCTGATTGGAGCCTATATTGTTGATATCCATGGTTATCACTCAGTGCGGTATTACCTAAGGACGGTATCGGCCGGATCCGGGTAAAACTTTAGAACAAATCTGAAAAAAATCCTGCGCTACCTGCCACTGGTCGACTATCAGCCTCAGACTGCATGGGCAGCAAGTCTCATTAGGGTGGCTCGGTTGCGACGACGCCGGCTGCGGCCACCCAACCACGAACCACTCGGTTACTGCGCTCGTTGCGTATGCGAATAGGCTCGCCCGCCGCGCCAGCTGCCAGTGCCACGCCTTCAGCTTCTATCGTGATACCGCCGCGATTCGACCTCAACACCACATCATCGCCACGTTTCACGAGCACTGCTGGTTCAAGCACGCTGTTGCTCAGCAGAGACCCGGCTGGTAGCGGGCGTTTCAGCGCCAGCCCGGTTGCCTGTTGAGGCGCGAGCCAGCCATTGCGCTCATGGGTGACATCGCGCTGCTGGACAACAACGTCGCTTGCGCTAAGCACGGCGCCGCGTGACATGGCCTGCCGCGTGGTAGCTGCCTGGGCGGTCAGCGATATCTGCGCAGGAAGGAAGATTGACCACGTGGCAGCTGCATCCCGGCAAACGACCTTCAGCGATACCCGCCCGCGCAGGTTGGCCTGTGGCAGATGAAATGCCGGATCAGAGCATGGTTTTAGCCGCAGGCGCGGATCGAGAGGCAGGATGGCTGAGTTGACCTCAGCGTTGTCGTAGCGCTGTTGTGCCTGTTGATCAAGCCACTGCTCTGCCTGAGTTAGCCAGGATAGGTTGTGGGGTTGCTCACTGGCGTGCGCCTGGGTGTTGGCGGTCAGCGTGAATAGCACCGTTAGCGTTGTCGCGATCAGACTTGCCCGGCGCTTGTTTGCTGCGTGTTTACTCATGCCGAAGTGATAGCACAGGGCGAATCGTTTGCCAGTGCTCCGGGTTACAAGACGGCGACGTATTGACGGCCAAAGCCAGACAGTTCGCTGGTGAATTGGCGCTTTTCGTGCGCTGCTGAGCTCCGATGGCACCGCCAAACGGCGGCAAGAGCTCGCCAATTCGCCGGCAAAAACCTGCCGCTCTGGCCTGGAAACCCCGTTGTGAGGCGTGTTCATGAGATTGGGGGGGCCGTGAGTTATTCATGCAGCGCCTAATCAGCTACTCGCGCGGTACCGGGCGGACCTGCGTTCATCTTTACGGCCCGTCTCATGCATCCTTTTAACCGATATGAGCGATTTAATCGTTTTGGCACGAAGCTTGCTGTCTACCGCTACGTCGCCGCGACTTGCCTCGAGCAGCTCCGGCACATCGGTTTGAACGAGTAGCAACTTAGAAAGGCGGGTCAGCAGACGTGACCATCAATCTCGATAACGCACTAGGCGTACATCCCTCAGCGCTCGCGCTGCGTGCCCAGCGCATGGAGATGCTGGCCAGCAACGTCGCGAATGCGGATACCCCAGGCTACCAGGCCCGCGATATCGACTTTGCCGCGGCGCTGTCACGTGCAGAAAACACTCAGCGCAGTGGCCAGCTAACCGCGACGGCGTCCGGGCACTACGGAACGAATGCCAGCGCCGCGAGCGCAAGTCGGTTGGCGTCGGGTGATCAAGACCTGTTGTACCGAACACCATCTGCTGCATCGCTTGATGACAACACGGTGGATGTGCAGCGCGAGCAGGCAGAAATTGCCCGCAACAACGTGATGTTTCAGGCCAGCCTGCGATTCACAGACAGCCGCTTCAAGGGCCTTATTACTGCCCTGAAAGGAGAATAGTTATGCCTCTGCTCAATGTGTTTGACGTATCCGGAAGCGCGATGTCTGCGCAAACGGTTCGGCTCAATACAACGGCTTCCAACCTTGCGAACGCGCAAAGCGTGGCCAGTAGCGTCGATGAGACCTATCGCGCGCGACATCCGGTGTTCGCAGCTCAGCTCGACAATGCGCTGGATCAGCATCGGGCCTCTTCTTCAGCCGGCGTCGATGTTCTAGGGATCGTCGAAAGCGATGCGCCATTAGATATGCGCTTCGAACCGGAGCATCCCATGGCGGATGAGAACGGTTATGTGGCCTATCCGAACGTCAACGTGGTGGAAGAGATGGCGAACATGATCTCAGCCAGCCGGTCCTTCGAATTGAACGTGGACATGATGACCTCAGCTAAGTCGCTGACCGAACGACTCTTGCGGCTCGGGCAGTAGCGCGATGACTAACAATTTCAGGCAGCAGGAGATCACGAGATGGAGATAGCCGGCATCAGAAGCGCCGACCAGCTAAATGCTGCAAGCGCGGCCTCGGAGCCAACGGATGAGCTCGGCGAGGCCGAATTCATGGAGTTGTTCCTCGCCCAGTTGAGCAATCAAGACCCACTGGATCCCGCAAAGAACGAAGAGTTTGTGGCCCAGCTGGCCCAGTTTTCGAGCCTTGAAGGCATCACTGATCTGAATGAGTCGATGGCAACAGTCTCTTCAGCCATCAACGCCCAGCTTACCTTGCAGTCGGCCTCACTCGTTGGGCGCTCGGTTCTGGTGCCGACTAATCAGACCTACATGGAAGGCGCTGGCTTCAGCGGCAACATCGAACTCAGCCAGGCGACCAGTAGCCTGTCGGTAGAAATCGTTGATCAGGCCGGACAAAGCGTTCGTCGACTCGATCTCGGAACTCAGGGCGCGGGTTCGCTGCGTTTTGTCTGGGATGGCACCGATGAGCTCGGTAATCCGATGCAGCCTGGTATTTACGGGGTTCGAGCGTCGAGTCTGCTCAGCGGCGAAAACGTTGAGCAGACCGTTGAGTTACCCGAACGCGTAGTCAGTGTGAGCCTCAATGGTGGTGCGGCTCGAGTGAATCTCGCTGGTGGCACAGATGTGTCCGTCAATGAGATTCGAGAGATTCAGTAGCGATCTGCCATCAAAGCAGAACAAGGAATAGCGCAGGTCCCAAGCCTGCATAGATTGAGTAACGGAGTACAGATACATGGCGTTTAACATAGCTCTCAGCGGATTGAATGCGGCATCTCGCGAACTGTCCATCACCGGTAACAATATCGCTAACGCATCGACGGTCGGATTCAAATCGTCTCGAGCGGAATTTGCCGATGTTTTTTCGGCGAGTTTGCAGGGTGCTGGATCGAACCAGATTGGTAGCGGTGTAAAGCTTGCGAGTGTTGCCCAGCAGTTTGACCAGGGCAACATCTCCTTTACTAACAACAGCCTTGACCTGGCTATCGATGGCAACGGGTTCTTTGTGCTCAGTGACGGCGGCTCCCGAATATTCTCGCGCGCCGGTGCGTTCGGCGTCGATGACGAGGGTTTTGTTGTCGCTAACTCCGGTGCTCGGGTGCAGGGTTTCACTGCCAGCTCCACCGGCTCGTTGTCCGGAATTCTCGGTGATCTTCAACTGACGACTAACAACCTGGAGCCTGCTCAAACGACGCGCGTTGAGGCGGCGGTCAATCTGGATGCCCGTGCGACGGTACTGTCCGAGATCGGTAACACCATTTCTACTACCGGCGGTGCTGTTGGTGTTGCGCAGACAGGTCTCGCCACCGCGACTCCCTCAATTTTGGAGACCTCGGCTGCTCCAACTCCGTTTGACTTTGGAGTGAACCTGGCCTCGAACATTACTGCTGGCAGCGCCATCACGCCGTTTGATTTCAGTGGTGGTGCTGCGTCTACCTTCGAGATTTCGTTGGCTGGATCGAGCGTCGGCAGCGAAAACACGACGGTTACGATTACTCTCGATAAAAATATTGCGAACTTGCAGGATCTGATTAGCGACATCGAAGACGATCTCGCAGGGACGGGAATCGGTATCAGCGTGCGGGAAAATCCGGCCGCGCTGGCGCGTTTAGAGTTTGTCGCGATCAATAGCGGCGAAGCGTCGACCATTACGATCGACCCCTCTGACAACGCAAACTTCGGTGCTGGCGTAACCCGCGCGGACGTTGAGGCAGCGCTTGGCGGGATAGCGTTAGGCCAGGGCGGTGCTGGCGCGAGCAATACAAATCCCGATCCTTATGGCGGCACACCGACGGTTGGCGAAGTTGGCAATATTTCGGCGGCCAGTTTCGATCTTACGGTAGCTGGCTCCAGCGGTAGCAACGGCACGGTGACCGTTACGTTGGATTCGGATATCACCGATGTGAACGATCTTATCAACGACATTCGCGATGACCTGATTGCTTCTTCTCTGTCGGTTGATGTCCAGGAAGATCCGGATAATCCTGGACAGCTCCAGTTCTTCTCAACAGTGGCAGGGGAGAATTCGGCGATCACGGTTTCCAATCTGGATACCTCCAACATCGGTGTAACCAACACCGACCTGGTTAACACGCTGAACCTGGCGACTGGCGTCTCCGTTCCGGGTACGGCCTCTGTAGGTAACGGCTACTTAGCCCAATCGATAAACGTCACTTATCCGGACGGCAGCGTTGAGAGCGTGTCCACCAGCAATGGTCAGTCAGCTCGCGAGATCGCCAGTCTGTTTGGCGGCACGGGCTTGCCTGGAGTGTCGGCGGCCGCATCAACTTCCGCCACACTGACGGCCGCGGACTTTACGAACACCAGCGCGACGCTGGAGGTTTCGCTCAATGGCGTATCGCTAAGCGGATCGACCCTAACCGCGCTCGCTGATGCCATTAACACGACACCAGGTCTTGGTACGGTATCGGCGTCCGTTGACAGTAACGGTGATCTTCTAGTGAACGATCAGGTTGGCAACGACCTGGTGTTCTCGGTCACTGGTGGCGCTGCAGATAGCGTGGGTGTCGTCGGCCCCTCAGGTGCCGTGGTGAATATCACACCGACCGGTACACCGGCTGCGGCAGTAGGCGGCAGCGTCGAGTTTACTCTGACGGAAGGCATCCGGCTCACCGATGCGAACCCAGCAGGTGCCAATCTGTTCGGCGCGCTGGATGAATCCGCGTACTCGCAGTTTGTGCTCAATGAGTTTGATCCAACCAACCAGGACACCTACAACTCCGCGACCTCCCTAACGATCTTCGACAGCCTGGGTAATCCTCACGTACTGTCGATGTACTTCGTGAAAGAGCGATTTAACGAGGACATTCCAAGCCAGGAAGCGAACACCTGGACGATGTTCGCGCAGATCGATGGTCGCGATGTTGGCGATCCGGATCCAAACCTGCCTCCACCTCAGAATGCGGAGGCGACTCGCGCTCGCTATCAGGTGCAGTTCAACGCGGATGGGACACTGAACCCGGTCGGGACGGACAGCATGTTGATTTCTAACTGGACGCCGCTGGATGAGGACGGCAACGCCAATGGCGCGGTTGGCTCACTGAACGTGCTCGACGGTGGAGCCCTGCCGATTCTGGACCCACCCGTGAGTTCTAACTTTGAGATCCGTCTCGGCGAATCCACGCAGTTCGGTGCGAGCTTCGCCGTGAACGGTCTGAACCAGGACGGTTACAACTCCGGCGAGTTGTCTGGTCTGAACATTGATACGGAAGGTGTCATCAGCGCTCGTTTCACTAACGGCCAGAACCAGGTTCTTGGCCAGGTAGCGATTGCCGACTTTGCGAATGTTGAGGGTTTGTCCTCGCTCGGGGATAGCGCCTGGACGCAGTCGAATACGTCTGGCGAGCCGGTGATTTCGGCGCCGGGTTCTGGATCTTTAGGTGCCATTACCTCCGGTGCGCTGGAGGAGTCGAACGTTGAGCTCTCGGAGCAGCTCGTACAACTGATTATTGCCCAGCGAAATTTCCAGGGTAACGCCAGGACCATCTCGACCGCCGATGAGATCACCCAGACCATCATCAACCTCTAGTAATCGGATCTAGCTCGGGAGATTAATCGCTATGGATCGCTTGCTCTACGTTGCCAGCACGGGTGCGTCTCACATTGAGCGTTCGCAGGCTGTGCATGCGAACAATCTTGCCAATGTCGGCACGGACGGGTTCCAGGCAGACATGGCGCAAGCAAGAGCCATGCAGGTTTTTGGTGAGGGCATGCCCAGCCGGGTCTATGCGCTGACTGAAAATCCTGCAACGGATCAGTCGCGCGGAGCACTGCTATCCACATCGCGATCTCTTGATGTGGCGGTTTCAGGTAATGGCTACCTCGCGGTGGCGATGCCGGATGGCAGTGAGGGCTATACCCGCGCCGGCAAACTGCAGGTCGATGCTCTGGGACAGCTGACTACCAACAAGGGCCTGCCTGTGCTTGGTGATGGCGGTCCGATAGCTCTGCCGCCATACAGCAGTCTGGACATTGGTTCAGACGGATCAATCTCAATTGTGCCGGCGGGACAGGGTCCGGAAACCCTTGCCCAGGTTGAGCGCATCAAATTGGTGGCGCCGGATCCAACAGAGCTGGTCAAAGCTGAGGACGGCGTGCTGCGCCGTCGGGACGGCGGCGTCGAGCCGGCTTCGGCTGAGATCGGTGTGGTGTCGGGAATGCTTGAACAGAGCAATGTCAATGCTGTGCACGAAATGACAGAGATCATATCGCTTGCGCGTCAATTCGAGATCGAAGTGAAACTCATGAAGACCGCTGAACAGCTGGATGAAGCAGCAGCGGCGCTTGTACAAATCGGCTAGCGCCACGCGTGAGAAACCGCGCTGGCTGTAGCTGGTGCTTAAGGAAAGAAAGCAAATGAACAATGCATTGTGGGTAAGTAAGACCGGCCTTGGCGCTCAGGACGAGGCATTACGAGTGACGGCGAACAATCTCGCGAACGTCTCAACCGTCGGCTTCAAGCGCGATCGAGCAAGCTTCGAAGACCTTCTTTACCAGGTGCAACAACAGCCTGGCGCTCTCTCATCTCAGGACACCACACTGCCGAGCGGCTTGCAGTTGGGAACGGGTGTGCGCGTCGGAGCGACTCAGAAGATATTCACCCAGGGCAGTCTGCAGACGACTGAGCAGGCTATGGACTTGGCGATCGATGGCCGCGGTTTCTTTCAGATCGCTCGCCCGGATGGCTCGGTCGCCTATACACGCAATGGTGATTTCAATGTGGATCAGGATGGACGCCTGGTGAACTCCCAGGGCTATCCCGTCGAGCCTGGTATCAATATTCCGGACAACGCGAGCACGATAACGATAGGTGTCGATGGCACAGTCACTGCGATGGTTGCGGGTGACCCCAGTGCTACTCAGCTCGGCAATATCCAGCTCGTCGACTTTATTAACCCCAGCGGCCTGCAGGCAGCTGGCGGAACACTGCTACTGGAAACCCCGGCCAGCGGAGCACCCCAGCAGGGAACGCCTGGTCAAAACGGGCTGGGTTCGATTGCCCAGGGGATGCTGGAATCGTCGAACGTTTCTGTCGTTGAGGAGATGGTGAACATGGTCTCCACCCAGCGCGCCTACGAGATGAACTCACGCGTCGTCTCAACGGCGGATCAGATGCTGCAATACATCACTCAGAACATCTAAGAGAGCGTCATGAGAAATTGGAAACCACGCGCAACCCTGATGTTTGTCTTAGTTACAGCCTTGCTTGTCTCGGGCTGCATCAGCGCGCCGCCGGTGCGAGACGATATCTCGAGCTATCGTCCCACCTACCCGATAACGCAAGCTGCAGAACCTATCAGCGATGGCTCGCTATTTCGCAGCACGCGCAATGTGGCCTTATACAGCGATCGCACTGCCAGCCAGGTCGGCGACATCATTACTGTTCGCCTTGAGGAAGCTACGACCGCTAGCAAAAGCGCTGAAACGACGGTATCCAAGAGTACGGGTGTCGATATGGCTGAGCCGACGGTTCTCGGTTCACTGGTGCGAGGCGTAGCAGCGAACGCTGGTGTCGCCACCAGCCTGTCGTCGAATAACGATTTCACCGGCAGCGGTGAGTCGGATCAAAGCAATTCTCTGCGCGGCACAGTGAGCGTCGTTGTCGCGGAGGTGTATCCAAACGGGTTGCTGCGCGTTGAAGGTGAGAAGTGGTTGACGCTCAACCAGGGTGAAGAATTTGTCCGCGTCAGCGGCCTGATCCGCCCCGATGACGTTGGCTTCAATAATGAAGTCTCGTCCTTGCAACTCGCCGATGCTCGCATTGCCTACGGCGGTAAAGGCGGCCTTGCGGACAGTAACCGCATGGGTTGGCTTGCTCGCTTCTTCCTCAGCCCGTTACTTGGATTCTGATATGACTCGACTACTCTCGATCGTCGTCAGTGTGGTGTTGTTGCTATCTGCGCCGAGTGCGTTCGGCCAACGCATCAAGGATCTTGCCAGCGTCGCTGGCGTGAGGAGTAACCCGCTTATTGGCTATGGGTTAGTGGTTGGTCTGGACGGCAGTGGCGATCAGACGTCACAAACGCCGTTTACCGTTCAAACCTTTCGCAACATGTTGCGCGAATTCGGTATTCAGATGCCCCCAGGGGTGAATCCTCAGCTGAAGAATGTCGCAGCGGTCTCTATTCACGCCAAGCTGCCAGCGTTCGCTAAGCCAGGACAGACGATAGACATTACTGTCTCATCCCTCGGTAACGCGAAATCTTTACGTGGCGGTACCCTGCTGGTCACGCCTCTCAAGGGTCTGGACAACAACGTCTACGCGATCGCTCAAGGCAACCTGGTGGTCGGTGGCTTTGGTGCCCAGGGCCAGGACGGTTCATCCATCACGGTGAATGTCCCGAGTGTCGGCCGTGTGCCTGGCGGGGCGATGGTCGAGCGGCCTGCACCCGGCGGATTTGGCGATCGACCCGAATTGGTGTTGAACCTGCATGAATCGGACTTCACGACGGCGCGCCGGCTTGCTGAGCGGATCAACCTGACTTTTGGCGGCGGTGTTGCCGCCGCGTTGGATGGACGCTCGGTGCAGGTGCGTGCGCCCTCAGATGCCAATCAGAAAGTCTCCTTCCTATCGGTTATTGAGAACCTGGAAGTCACTCCAGGTGAGACTGCGGCTCGAGTCATCATCAATTCTCGAACCGGCACGATTGTCATGGGTGAGAACGTCCAGGTTCTACCTGCTGCTATCACGCACGGAAACCTGTCGGTGATGATTTCGGAGAACATGGCTGTTAGCCAACCGAATGCCCTGGCAGAAGGCCAGACAGTGGTGGTGCCCAATACGGATATCGAAATCACGGAGGAGTCTGGCCGAATGTTCTATTTTGCTCCTGGTGCCGCGCTTTCCGAGTTGGTCAACGCCGTGAACGATGTTGGCGCAGCGCCCGGCGATCTGATGGCGATTCTCGAGGCGCTGAAACAAGCCGGCGCTCTGCGGGCCGAGATAGTAGTCATCTGATGAACGCCGGTGTTTCCGTTCCAGGTGATGTGCTGCCTCCCAGCGTTGCATACGCAGATATTCGCCTGCGCGCCGACGGGGCAAACTCGGATGCGACTCTCAAGCAGGCCGCGAGTCAATTTGAGTCTCTCTTTCTCAATCTGATGCTCAAGAACATGCGTTCGGCAACCGCGTCACTGAATCCTGACAACTACCTTTCGTCGAGCGCAGTTGAAATTCACCAGGAGATGTTGGATCAGCAATACGCATCCAATATCGCTGAATCCGGTGGGGTAGGGCTGGCTGAGGCGATTTTGCGTCAACTGGGTGGTGGTGCTGACGGTAAGGCCAGGCACGACGCTGCGGAGCTGTCTCTGCCATCCCCGCGGCACTTTGCTCGATCGGCTCCACGCGCGGTTAACGATGATGGGGCGGCTCCGGTGGAGACAAAAGCGCCGAGTGATCCCCGGCAAGCTCTGTTTGCTGATAAAGATGATTTTGTGGCAAAGGTTGGTAGCGCGATCAAACGCGCGGTGGCTGGAACGCCCTTTCAACCCATAGCCCTGCTCGCACAGGCTGCGCTAGAGACGGGTTGGGGCGAGAAAGTGATGGCTGCTGGTCGCGATCTGTCATCGCACAACCTGTTCGGGATAAAGGCGGGCAGCTCCTGGCAGGGCGAGACCGTGTCGGTTGAGAGCGATGAGTTTATGGGCGGCCGTATGGTTTCTCTTCGAGACGAGTTTCGCGCCTACGACAGCATCGAAGCGAGTGTTCGTGACTATGTCTCGCTCATCACCGGGTCTTCCAGGTATGAACAGGCCGTTGAGAGTGCGGGCGAGCCTCGTCTCTATGCTGATGCTCTCGCGAAAGCGGGCTACGCGACTGATCCGGCATATGCCGAGAAGATTCAGTCAATTGTTACTCAACTAGAGCGTGATAGAGATGGCATCGCTTTTTGACATAGGCATCAGTGGTCTACGCGCTCAGCAGACAGCGCTTGCGGTCACCGGCCAGAACATCACGAACGCGAGTACTCCAGGGTATTCGCGTCAGCGCGTCGAGATTCAACCGCAAAACTCAACGCTTACTGGAAGTGAGTTTTCAGGTGCTGGAGTTCGTGCAGGTGACGTCACGCGGATCGTCGATGAGTTCACGATATCGCAGATCCGGACCGATACGTCGCTGTTTTCAGAGATGGATGGTTTATCTACTTTGTCTGCGCAGGTTGAGACGGTACTCAGCGATGCAGGCGCGGGCCTGGACAGTGTCCTGCAGGAATTTTTCTCCGCCCTGCAGTCCGCAGCGAATGAGCCTCGCTCGGTGCCTGCTCGTCAGTATCTGCTGAGTCAGGGACAATCGCTCAGCCAGCGTTTTGCCTCGCTTGATACTCGTCTCGACAATATCGGGCGCGGGGTTGATGTGGTGCTGGCGGAGAGTGCTGAACGCGTCAACGAGCTGGCTTCGACGATTGCTGATTTCAACGATCGAATCGCCGTTGCTGATGCGCAAAGCCGTTCCGGCGCCGCTAATCCTCTCAAAGATCAGCGGGATCAAGCGCTCGAAGAGCTGTCAGGCCTGATTCGGGTGACCACCAGTTCGCAAGGGGGTGGTCAATTAAATGTCTTTGTGGGTAAAGGGCAGGCGCTTGTTCTGGGTACTACTGCCAACTCCTTGTCTGTCTCCGATGGTGAGTTGTATCTGTCTTCTGGCCGGTCCCAGAAACTGCAGATTACCGGATCAGCTGATGGTGGAGAGATCGGAGGCTTGCTCAAGTTTCGTGAGCAGGTGCTGAATTCCACTCTCGATCAGTTGGGACGCCTGGCGAACGCTGTCGCATCGAATCTTAACGAGGTTCATCAGCGTGGCGTCGACCTCAATGGTAACTTCGGCGGACCATTGTTTGCGGAGCTTAATGCTGAAGTGGCGGCGCGTGCGCGCATTGAGGCCGTTGCTGGACAGTCTGCGCAATCGGCTGGATCGCTTCGAGTGCTGATTGACGAGCCGAACGGTTCCTACGCCAATGAGTACGAACTCACATTCAATACGGATTCCTCCTACAGCGTTATTCGGCGCGAGGATGGAGCGGCGGTAGCGCAAGGCGATCTGACGGGTGCGACGCCCGAAACTGTCAGCTTCGATGGGCTGTCGATTGTTTTCGAGTCGGATGACTACTCAGCGGGTGATCGCTTTTCGATCTTACCCAATCGATCTGGAGCGGGTTTGTTTAACTTGGCGGTGAGCCGGGTCGAAGATCTTGCGTTGGCGGCGCCGGTGCGAATCGAAACCAACGAGGCCAACTTGGGCTCGGGTTCGCTCGTCATGGGTCAGGTATTCGATGTGGATCACCCCGTGTTTTCCCAAGATAGCTCGCTCGTTCCACCGCTACTCGTTAGATTCAATTCGCAATCCAGCTATGACGTTCTGGATAACTCTGACCCCCTGAATCCAAAACCCCTGCAGCCACCACTTGCGGGACTACCTTTCGTGCCTGGGCAGAGCAACGAATTGTTGCCTGAATCGCTCGGCTTTACTGCACTGACGGCGAACGGTGATCGAGTCGCTCGGGTGTCGGAGGCCAGCCTGGGCGTTCTTGGTAATGGCCCGGGAAATGGATATCAATCAGAAACGCTGACCATCAGTCGTGATGGCGTCGATCAGCGGCTGGATCTACCGGGTGGACAATCCGCGCAAGCGACAGCTAGCGCGCTGTCGGGCGTCGCAGGGGTTTCTGCCAGCGCCAGAACCGAGCTGTCACTCGTTGGTTTTGATGACAACAATAGTGGCGCTGCCATGGTTGTCGCGATTAATGGTTTGCGGATAGACGTCGACGGTGAAGTCACCCCGAATGCGTTGGCGGATGCGATTAGCGCAGACCCGCGATTTCAGGCGCTGGATATCGTCGCTAGTAGCGATGGCGATAAGCTCGATCTGCGCTCGCTCGTTGGGGAGGATCTGACGATCTCTGTAACGGGTGATACAGTGGACGGACTCGCCGTCGTCGATACCTATGGCAACAGTACGTCGCTACGCGGAACGGGGCCGGGTACATCGGCGGTCCTTTCAGGAACCACGGATCTGTCAGGGGGGTTCGATTTCAGCGTTGGTGGCCCCTATAGCTTTGACCTCGTCACGGATCTCGGCGTCCCGTCGACCATCTCCCTGACGGCAAACTATGCGAGCGGCGCTGCGCTGGTTGCCGGTATTCAATCGGAACTTGATAGTCAATTCGGGCCAGACGTTGTCTCCGTAGGTTTGGCGGCCGGCGGTGAGCTGACGCTGACGTCAGTTGCTGTGGGTGACGATGCGCTGCTTGAGATTTCGAATGTGAGCGGAGCGGTATTGTCGGGCTTGGGTGTTCCTAACTCGCAAGCCACAGGCGAGGACCAGTACCAGTCGGCGACGGTTGGCGGCACGCTAAATCTCATCTTTGAGCCGGGTGTTGCCCTGAGTTCCAACGGCAACAGCGTCTTTTCGGGTGCTCCTCAGGCCGAGCGTGCCGACTTCGGCTTTACGGCGTCTTTGTCGGGTAGGCCTGAGGCCGGCGATCGGTTTGAAATCCAGTTCAACAATGGCGGCATGTCGGATTCTCGCAACGCGCTGGATATGCTGGATCTCAGGACCGCATCGCTAGTTGGCGATCCGTCACTGACGTTTACCGAGACCTACGGTGAACTCGTGTCCTTTGTTGGCTCCGCCAGCAAAGAGGCTCAAGTTGGCCGCGACGCGGCCGATGCTTTGTTATCACAGGCCAAAGCTCAGCGAGAGGCGGTTTCTGGCGTGAACCTCGATGAAGAGGCTGTGGATCTTATCCGCTTTGAGCAGGCCTACAACGCTTCTGCGCGCATCATCTCCGTTGCACGCGAGATGTTTTCTATTCTATTCAACACAGTGGCTTGATCTAGTACTAGACCTTTCTGATATAGCCTTTCAACTCCGAGCCAGGTGGCAGCATGAGAATCTCTACCAACCAGATCACCCTGCAGAACGCAGCGCAGATGCAGCGTTTGTCCCAGGATGTGGCCGCGACACAGTTTCAGATAGGTACCGGCAGGCGATTTACCAGTGCGGGTGAAGATCCCATTGGCGCAGCCAAGGAGGTACGTCTTGAACAGGAGATTGGGTTACGAAATCAGTACGGCGAAAACATCGGTTTCGCGGAAAGTCAGTTGGTACAGGAAGAGACGATACTGGACCAGGCGAGCAATCTGCTGCAGCGAATTCGAGAGCTTGTCATACAAGCTGGTAATGGTGTGCAAACCAATATCGACAGAGGCTTTCTTGCTACCGAAATTGAAGCGCGTGCCGACGAGCTGTATTCCTTGATGAATTCCCGAAGTAGTAACGGCGACTATGTTTTCGCCGGCTTTCAGGCCCAGAACGCGCCTTTTGAGCGCGTAGGTACCGAGGCTGTGTATCGCGGGGACGAAGGCCAGCGCTTTGTACAGATTGGACAAGGCCACCGTATTGCGATGAGTGACTCTGGTGCTCGTGTGTTTGAAGCCGTGAGCAGCGATCGGGTCCGCCTGCGAACGGGAGACCCGCGGCAGCTGAACGAGGGCTCAGGCGCAGTGAGTGGCCTCGTGATTCAGGATCAGGAGTCAGTGAATCAGTTCTATCCCGATCAATTGGTCATTGAGTTCGCCTCAAGTAACGATACGTCGAATGCCCAGCCCCTCGTAACCGTGCGCAGGGCAAGTGATCGGCGCGTGGTTGAGGGCTACGACAGCATCCCCTACAAGTCCGGGATGCAGGTTAATGCGGTAGGGGCAAATTTCAGGCTGACCGGAGAACCGGATGCGGGTGATCGGCTGGTTGTCGACAGCACTCAGCGGCAGAACATTCTCTCCTCGGTTGGTCAGCTGGCACAGGGCCTGCGAGACATCGATCCGTCGGTATCCCCGGATGCATTGCAATCACTGCTCGACAATTCTGTTGGAATAGTTGAGAGCGCCGAAACCAGGATCCTTGAAGTGCGAGCAGACATCGGCGCGAGGCTGAACACGCTGGACTCTACCGAGAACTTTCATGCCGATGTGAAACTACAGACGCAGGAAGTGCTCGCTGACGTGAGAGACCTCGATTATGCGGAGGCGGTCAGTGAGTTGAGCCTGCGCTCCTTTGTATTGGAAGCTGCGCAACAGAGTTTTGCCCGAATCGCGAACCTCTCATTGTTCAATTCTCTGTAGCTAAAACTTCCTGCCTGCTGGCCTGCCCTGGCGAAAGGCCGCGAGCGATATCCCTCCTGTATCAGCTCACCTTTCGTCAATCTGTTGACACTAGCGCTATGACACCGGCAACCAAGCGCCGGAAGGCAGTCTTGTCTTCGTTGCTACGCAACTGTGAACCATGTCGCTAAAGGAATTCGCAATTGCGCCGTTAACCCTCTTGAGACCCCTCGCATACGAAGGGATTCAAATTGAAACCGATGGGTTGAATGGAGTAGAAACCAATGCCACAGGTGATTAATACCAACATCGGGTCGCTGATTGCACAGCGTAACCTGGAGACGACCCAGCAGGACGGTTTGACCGCACTGCAGCGTCTGTCCTCCGGTCTGCGAATCAACAGCGCCCGAGACGATGCTGCTGGTCTTGCTATCTCTACGCGGTTTACCGCGCAGGTGCGAGGCCTCGGTGTTGCTATTCGAAATGCCGGTGACGGCATCTCTCTTGCTCAGACTGCTGAAGGCGCGCTCGGCGCGATGACAGAAGGCCTGCAGCGTATTCGCGAGCTGGCGCTTCAGTCATCTAACGCGACCAACAGTGATTCTGACCGGGCTGCGCTAAACGCTGAAGCCCAGCAGTTGATTAGTGAGCTGCGTCGAGTCAGTGATCAGACGAACTTCAACGGCCGTAAGCTGCTTGATGGCTCGTTCAGCTCGAGCGTTCAGATCGGTACTCAGGTCGGTGAGGTTGTCGAGTTCTCGATCTCCGAGGTGACCGCTGAGAATCTCGGTGGTGGTATCGGTGCGGGTGTTTCGGCACGAGGCACGGATAACGCGCTCGGTAATGGTGACTTGATCATCAATGGCGTTGCAATCGGCCCTTCTCAGGCATCCGATGATGTGTCGTCTACCGATAATGCTGGCGCAAGTGCTATATCTAAAGCGGCTGCGATCAACCGTTCGACCGACGAAACCGGCGTTTCGGCTCAGGTAAATGCAAACACCGTTGCGGGTGTCGATCAGAGTGCTACGGCTGCTGCCGCGCAATCTGGCGCGATCCTCATTAACGACGTCAGCATCTCGATCGCAACGGGAACAGCGTCGAAGAGTGCTAACCGTGCGGCGGTTGTCGAGGCGATCAATGCCAAGTCTGACCAGACGGGCGTTGTTGCAGTCGATACGGGCACCGATGTCGGTGGCGTAATTCTTGAGTCGGTTGATGGCCGGAATATCCAGATCGATGATTCCGCGACCTCTGGACTGACCGCTGCCGTTACTGGCCTTAACCTCTCCGCTGGTGCATCGGTCACCTATGAGGGTGGGTACACGCTGGTTGCTGAAGACGGCAACGACATCAGCATAAGTGGCGGCGACGGCACGGGTAACGGCGATCTGGCTAACTCTGGCCTATCTGCCGGCAGCTATAACGGCACAAGTGCTGCGATAACATCGACAACAGACTTCGAGGCAGCAGCTGTAGCGGCTGTCGACAATTCGCTGTCGGCTGGCGATCTCGTTATCAATGGCGTTTCAATCGGTGCTTCTAAAGCCTCTGACGATACCGCGACGGATACCACATCATTCTCAAGCGATGCTGCTGGTTCCGCCATTGCGTTGGCTGCTGCGATCAACCGCGCGAGCGAGCAAACTGGCGTAACGGCAGTCGTTGGCTCAACGACGGTAAATGGTGGCTCAACCACGGCAGCCAGCACAGGCGACGCTGGCACGATCATGATCAACGGTGTTGAGAGTGCAACGGTTACCACCACTGGAGACGTTGAAGCTGACCGTGCTACCGCTATCGATGCGATTAACGCGGTGAGTGGTCAGTCTGGTGTCGTAGCTAGCGACAACGGAACCTCCATCACTCTGACCGCTGCGGATGGCCGTAACATCTCAGTTGGATTGGTGACGGGCGATGCAACGTTCGCAGATGCGATTGGTTTGGATGATGGTGTTGATGGTATTGCTACTATCGCAGCCAACACTGATTTCGATGACGGTTCTGAGACGACCTATGGACAGGTAACTCTTGAATCCGCCAGTGCGATCACAATCGAATCTGGCTCAGGTGGCGATGCGGGCGTAACGTCCGTCGGCTTCACCCAGGGCACGTTCGGTGGCGCAACAGATGGACAGTTCTTGTCAGAACTCGATATCTCCACGGTGGAAGGTTCAGAGAAAGCGCTGAGCGCCCTCGATAACGCCCTCGATTCCGTGAACCGGGAGCGAGCGAACCTTGGTGCTATCCAGAATCGTCTGGACTCAACCATCACGTCGCTGGCCATTAACGTCGAGAACCTCTCTGCTGCACGTTCTCGTATCCTCGATGCTGACTTTGCTTCAGAAACCGCCGAGTTCTCGAGAACTCAGGTACTGCAGCAGGCTGGCGTCTCCATTCTTGCTCAGGCGAACGCGGCACCCCAGCTGGTGTTGTCTCTCCTTCAGTAAGCGATAGGGCAGGTTAGCCGGGCGTGAGGCGTTGTCTCAGTCCGGCTAAGCCCAGAGGTCCGTTATGAACGAACTTAGTACGCAAGGCATTGATAGCGCGCGTGCTGTGTTAACGGATAAGCAACGCAAGGACGCGGTGCTTTCGTCAGATGGTGCGCAAGCGCCAGTGGCAAAGGCAGGACAGGGTGACGGCAAAAACTTGCCGTCAGAGTCCCCTTCCTTGGACAGTACGAAGCAGACCCCAGCGCAGGATAGCGCCCAGGAGGTCGACCAGGCTGTAGCCAAACTCAACGACTACGTACAGTCGTTGCAGCGTGATCTACAGTTTTCTGTTGATGATTCAACAGGTAAGCAAGTGGTACAGGTCTTGGACCGGTCCACCGACACGGTTGTTCGCCAGATCCCAAACGATGTCGCTCTTCGTTTGGCACGGAACTTGAGTGAACCTCAAGGTTCCGTCAATGGATATGGTGAGGCCGCGGACATTCGCCAACTGGATCTGGTGAATACCCGCATCTGACCGCACGGTTCGAGCCCTACCCACGCTGTAGGGCTCGTAGCCTGCGTCGATCATCTCCATAAGACACTGTGCGCCTCATGTGACGGCGCTCCACCAGCAACCCTGGAGACAAACATGGCGTCCATTCAGTCACTCGGCGTCGGTTCGGGGCTACTAACCACTGAACTCGTTGAGAACATCGTTTCAGCTGAGCGCGAAGCAACCGATCTGCGCCTGGGTGTGAAGCGAGCTGAGTACGAAGCCCAAGTCTCGGCGTTTGGCGCGGTGCGCAGTTCCCTCGATACCTTGCGATCCGCGGTTTCAACTCTCTCCGACTCAACGACATTGCTGTCGAAAACGGTAAGTTCGGCAAACGAAGCTATTGTCACTGCGAGCGCCAGTCCCGAAGCGTCTTCAGGCGTGCATACGGTAGAGGTTCTGGCTCTGGCTCGCGCACACTCGCTGGTCACCGGTAGCTACGACGCGCCGGATTCAGTGGTGGGTGAGGGCACTCTCGATTTTCGCTTCGGTACGACCACATTCTCTGGCGCTAACTACGACAGCTTTGAAGAGAATGAGGAGCGCCAGGGTGCCAGCATTGTCATCGACAGCTCCAACAACACTTTGACCGGTATACGCGATGCTATTAATGAGGCATCGATTGGCGTTGTCGCATCCGTTGTTAACGATGGTGACGGCTATCGGTTGACGCTGAGCTCCGAGTCGACCGGCGCCGCAAACAGTATGGAAATCACGGTAACGGAGTCTGGCGACGCTGGCTTATCGGCTCTGGCGTTTAACATTGGCGCTGCAGTGAGCGGTACCAACCTCACACAAACCGTGGTTGCTGAGGACGCTACCGTCACGATTGACGGAATAACCGTTCGGCGGGAGAACAATACCGTTTCAGAGGTGATCGAAGGTGTTACTTTCACTCTGCAGTCGCTGAATAGCGGTAACCCGACCACCGTTTCTATCGCCGACGATAATGCTGGTCTTGAAGAGAAAATGAACGTCTTCGTCGATGCCTTTAACGACGTAAAGGCGCTCGCAGATGAGCTGACCGCATTCGACGAGGACGAATCATCCGGATCTATCCTCACCGGAGATTCCCTGGTGCGCGGTGTTCGCAACCAGCTGCGGCGTTTTCTATCGGGAACGTTGAGTGGTCTGGGCTCCGGTTCGATTCGCTCGCTCGTCGAGCTAGGCCTCACTACGAACCAGAACAATGGCTATTTTCTTGAATTCGACTCGGTAGCGTTTTCGCAAACGCTCAGTAGCTCTGCAGACGATGTAAAGGCGCTACTGGCCGATCGTTCCAGTGCGACTGATGAGCGAGTTGTCTTCACAAGTTTTCAATCAGCATCCGCGGCGGGAACCTACGATGTCGAAATCTCCCAGGTTGCTACCCAGGGGTATGTGAACGCCTTGACGCTGGCTGCACTGGACAACCCAATCACAATCGACGATGACAATGACGAGTTAACGGTCAAAGTCGATGGCGTCTCCTCTGCTCCTCTGTCTATAGTGCAGGGCGCTTACGCAAGCGCTGAGGACCTTGCCGGACAGATCGAGCTACAGATCAACGCGGACTCCGCGATTCAGGCGTCGAACCGTACAGTTTCTGTTGCGTACAACACGACCGATCAGAGATTTGAATTCACCTCGTCGCGCTTTGGCGCTGGTTCCTCTGTAGCGATATCGGCCGTAGACACGGCGAGCGCTGCGACACTGGGGCTCGATGTCGATGATGGTGCGAGCACTCAAGGTCTGGATGTCGCTGGATCAATCAACGGCGTCGCTGGCATTGGAAGCGGACAGTTCCTAACCGTACCGGTGGGTCCTCAGCCCGCGAGCTCGGGGTTCTATCGCGGCGCGTCGACAGCCGGTTTTCCGCAAACTCTCGACGCCAACAGCAACAACTTCGTGATCTCAGTAGATGGGGTGAGTAGTGGCACGATCACGCTCGCTGAGACCTCGTATGCAAGTGGCGCTGACCTGGCGAGCGAGATGCAGAGCCAGATCAACGCAGATGCGACGCTGAGCGCATCCGGCCGTGAAGTTTCTGTCGCCTACGACGGAGTGAATGATCGCTTTAACATCACATCAAGTGAACTCGGGAGCGATTCCACGGTATCCATATCGAGCATCGGCAGTGGTGTGGAAGCTGCGTTGGGCCTGACCGTTGGCTTGGGTACTCCGGGCGAGAACGCGGGACGAGTAGATGATGACGCAAGTGGTGTTCAGATTCAGATAACGGGGGGCGAGGCCGGATCTCGCGGCTCAGTGACACTGGTACGCGGGTTGATGAATCAACTTGATCGCTACCTGGATAGCGCTCTGAGCTTTGGCGGTGCGATTGATGCGAAACTCGGTACTCTGGATAGCCTGCTTGGTGAGATCGATCAGGAAGAAGAACGCTTCAACACCAGGATAAATTCTCTTGAGGCGAGGCTGCGTACGCAGTTTGCGGCGGCCGATGCACTCATCTCAACGCTGAACAGCACATCGTCTTTCCTCGATAGCCAACTCAGTTCGCTTCCAAGTTTTGGTAATAGCGATTAAGCGATCATGTCTGCAGTAACGCTCACCGAGCGGCTCAAGATATTGCGCCTTCGGCCGACACATATATAGACAGGCTATCAAGCAACAAGAAACAAGGATGTGGACCGTTGAACACCGCCGCTCAGACATACCGAAAACTCGATATCGAATCCATGGTCGAATCAGCGAACCCACATATGCTGGTTCGGATGCTGTTCGACGGCGCGTTGCAACGCCTCAAGCGCGCCGCTATATGCGCTGAGCGTGATGACTATCCCGGACGCAGCGACAGCCTCGGCAGCGCTGTTGCGATTCTAGATGGCCTTCGAGGCTCGCTTGATCACGAGAAAGGCGGAGAGCTCGCTGGCAATCTCGATGCGCTCTACGATTACATGCAGCGACGCCTGCATCAGGGCAATATGGATAACAATCCCGAAGCGATCAGAGAAGTGATCTCACTTGTGGAGACCTTGTCCAGCGCCTGGATTGCGATCGAAAGCCAGATCGATCTGGTCTGACAGTGAGCTCCGTTCCACGCCCTGAGCCCGGCAGACGGAAAGTGTCGAACTGCCCTGTCGATATCCAGGACATCGTCGATGCGATTGAGGAAGGACGGTTTGATGTCGCTGACTCCTACGTTCGCCACCTCGCCGCTGCGTCAGTGAATGAGCAGCGCCAGCTTCAAACTCAGATCCCGCAATTGCTCGAAAGAGTTCGGGATAGCAGGCGCGAGCTTGCCGAAAAACTGCGCCGTCAGGGACGTACCCGACAAGCCAAGCAGGCCTACAGAGCCTAGATGACCAGCTTCTAAGTGCTGATGCCTCGCGGTGTCGCGTCAAGACTTCGTCATACTTCTGGCAGGCAGGCACCCAGCGATCGACAATAATTTGACCTTTTCCAGACTCGTACTTTACTTGCCGAACAGCGGGCTATTGCCCGGCGGTTCAAGCAGAGAAAGTAGTGAGAGTTATGGATTGGATTTCACTGGATATCAGGGACGGCGAGAAGCGCCTGCAGGCACGCTGCATTCTTGAGCTGTTCGGCTATCGAATCACCGATGCAAAGAACACAGCTGATGTGGCCTTTGTGGTCTGCGATGGCAGTTTCGATGGCCAGTTCCCGCATTTGTTGCTAGGTGACAACCTGCAGCCGTCGAATTCTTACGGGGTTGCTCTGTGCTGGCCTACAGATTATGCAGGCCTGTCAGCAGCGCTAGCTGAACTCCAAGCGATATCCCGTCGTCGAAAGATCGCGTTGACTGACGAAGAGTCGTTGCGTCCTCTTGAGGGTGTCGCGGCGGATCTGGTGGGCGCTGATGCATCCATCGATGTTGTCCGTCAGCGCATCGCGAAAGTCGCCTCGATGCCAACAACCGTTCTGGTTACGGGTGAGTCGGGCACTGGTAAAGAGCTGGTTGCCAGAGGCATTCATGCGGCTTCTGGCCGGTCCATGGGTCCGTTTGTCCCCGTGAACTGCGGAGCAATTCCATCGGAGTTGCTTGAAAGTGAGCTTTTTGGACACGAGAAAGGCTCGTTCACAGGCGCAGTGTCGCGCAAGCTCGGCCGATTTGAACTGGCGACAGGCGGGACGCTGTTTCTGGATGAGGTGGGGGAGTTACCGCTACCCATGCAGGTCAAACTGTTGCGCGTCCTGCAGGACCGCACGTTCGAACGAGTTGGTGGCACCGTTACCCAACATGTCGACATTCGACTCGTGGCGGCCACTCACCAGTCGCTGGAGAGCAAAATTCAGGCCGGCGAATTTCGAGAGGACCTCTTCTACCGGTTGAATGTGTTTCCAATAGCATTGCCACCTCTGCGGGATCGCGCTGACGATATTGGTCTTCTCGCTACTCACTTTGCCAGCCAGCACGGCGACAACAGTGTGCAGTTTACCGAGCAGGCGATGAACTGCCTGGCTTCTTATCCTTGGCCGGGTAACGTTCGAGAGCTTGCCAACCTCGTCGAGCGAGTCGCGGTGGAAACCTCAGGTGGTTGGGTAGACATCGACGATCTGCCAAGGCGAATACGTGGTGACTTGCAGCTAGCGGGAGCAACTGCGGCGCAGAGCGCTGATAGTGAAGAGGCTGTTCGGCTTCCCGTGAACGGTTTGGACCTAAAGGATTACCTGGCCTCGCTCGAGCAGAGTCTGATCAGGCAAGCACTCGAGGATACTGGCGAAGTGGTCGCGAGAGCGGCTGACAAATTGCACATTCGACGTACGACGCTCGTCGAGAAAATGCGCAAATACGGCATGCAGAGAGTCTCCTGATGCTAAAGGGTCTACTCCTGGATGGGCGCGGCTTGTCCGGTCGTCACCGCGCCGCTGATTGTTTCACTGAGCTGGCGGACGACCCGAATCTGGTGGCAGTTTTCCACGATCAGCCCGGTATGCATACCGACCTGCGCGCGCGACTGGCAGAACTGGAAGACGCAAGTATCAGCAAGCGTTGCATGGTACTGACGCCGCTTGATGGCTTGGGTGGCGAGATTGGTAGCCAGTCGGTTGAGGCTGGTGCGTCAGGCAGTTCCGATCAGCCAATGTTGCCACGTGTGATATTCAAGTCAGATGCATCACGCAAGGTGTTTGAACTGGCCGATCGTGTCGCGCAGACCGATGTCTCTGTGATGATTACCGGCGAATCAGGAACGGGAAAAGAAGTCGTTGCTCGACGCATTCACTCAGCGTCGATGCGCCGGGATCGACCGTTTCTTGCTGTCAATTGCGCAGCAATCCCGGAAAACATGTTGGAAGCGATGTTATTTGGCCACGAAAAGGGTGCCTATACCGGTGCCCAGACGTCGCGTGCAGGAAAATTTGAGCTCGCCGATGGCGGCACGCTCCTGCTCGATGAAATCACCGAAATGCCGCTGTCACTGCAGGCAAAGTTGCTCCGTGTGCTCCAGGAGAAGGAGGTCGAGCGGCTCGGTGCGGATGCTCCAAAACCGGTTGACGTCAGGGTCCTCGCAACCAGCAACCGCGATATCAGTAGCGTGGTAGCCGATGGCTTGATGCGTGAAGATCTGTATTTTCGGCTCTGCGTGTTTCCGCTGAAAATGCCCGCGTTACGCGAACGAACGGAGGACATCCTACCGCTAGCTGATCATTTTCTGGCCACTTACGCGCAGCGCTTTGGACGCAGTGCGACAACACTGTCGGAAGGCGCCAGGCGTTGTCTGCTGAGTTATCAGTGGCCAGGGAACGTTCGTGAGCTGGAGAACGTGATGCAGCGGGCGTTGGTACTTACTGCTGATGACGCGGTAGCGGAGAACGATCTACTACTCAAAACCCCGTCCGCGACACAGGACAGGGAAAGCGACGAGGGTGTCGATCTCGCTCAGTCCCGGCAAGCGGCGGAGGCATCCCTTATTCGTAGCACGCTGCGGGACTGCGGTGGCCAGCGTCGAGAAACTGCGCGGCGACTCGGTATCAGTGAACGAACACTGCGCTATAAGTTGCGCGCTCTAAAAGACTCCGGTGTTGATCTCGCCAGGGAGGGTTTGTGATGTCTGATATTGGTTCTGTCGGTCGCGCTGACGTGGCTGGGGTATTGGCTCAGATGCGCGCGATTCGAGCAGAGATGAACGCACAGGTTAACGCTGATATGAGGGTTGCCGATGTCGCTTCAGGCGCTGGTCAGCCACAAGCACTGCGAGAACCCGGTGCTAGCTTCGGCAATGTCCTGGGTGATGCGTTGTCTAGTGTCAACGCGCTGCAGCAGGACTCGTCAGCGAAAGCAGCAGCGTTTGCGCGTGGAGAAAGTAACAACCTCGTGGAGGTGATGGTGGCATCGCAGAAGAGCTCAGTTGCCTTTCAAGCAGCGTTGCAGGTTCGCAATCGAATGGTGAGTGCGTACCAAGACATCATGAATATGCCTATCTAACTGGTGCAAACACGTGATCTTTCTCTTACTAGAACTGGATGTTCCTGATGGCCGAAGCAGCTGAAAACCTGCCTGCTGTGAACGCAGGCCCGGGTGGTACGCCAGCAAGTGCGCAGCCAGGTGGTGCCGTACAAGGCAGCGCCTTTCTCTCAGGGGCCAGCAGTATGCCGCTCATGAAGCAATTTGGCCTCATGGTGGCGCTGGCGGCGAGCGTTGCTGCGGGCGTTGCGGTGGTGTTGTGGATGCAAACACCGGATTACCGGCCGCTTACTGGAATGGTATCTCCATTTGAGGCCAATGAAATCGTTAACGTGTTGCAGCCCTCCGGTATCCCGTTTCGGATAGATGAGCGTACCGGAATGATTCAGGTGCCGGCAGACAGCATTCACGAGGCGCGCATGACTCTGGCCGGCAGTGGAGTGGTCGACACCCGGCAGCTTGGTTATGAGCTGCTCGATCAAGATAAAGGTTTCGGTGTCAGCCAGTTCATGGAGGCTGCTAATCATCGTCGAAGCGTTGAAGGCGAACTCGCTCGCAGCATAGCGACCATTACAGCAGTCCAGCAGGCCAGAGTTCTGGTGGCGCTACCCAAGAGCAGTAGTTTCTTGCGTGATCAGCGCAAACCATCAGCGTCGGTCACAGTCATGCTGTTGCCCGGTAAGCGACTCGGGCGTGACCAGATTCAGGGCATTACGAATCTGGTAGCCGGCGCCATTCCGGAGCTGGAAGCTGACCAGGTAACGGTTGTCGACCAAAGCGGAGAGCTTTTGTCGAAACAGGATGAAGACAGCTCCCTGGCTCGATCGGAGCAGCAGCTGCGCTATATCAATCGGCTGGAAGATTCGCTGCACGAAAAAGTGAATGCACTCCTGCGCCCCATTGTTGGTGCTGCAGGCTTTACCGCTCAGGTAAGTGCAGACGTTGACTTTACCTGGGTGGAGCAGACAGAAGAACTCTACAACCCGGACCTGCCGGCGTTGCGCAGTGAGCAACGACTCGAAGAACAGCGCTCCGGCAGCGCGGCTGCTCAAGGAATTCCAGGCGCTCTAACCAATCAGCCGCCCGCTGCGGCGGCTGCGCCCGAGATCGCCGATCAGGCTGCGGCCGGTGTTGCCGGCGGGGCTACGGACCCGAGCCAATCGCGAGTGGAATCGACGCGGAATTTCGAGTTGGATCGCACGATCTCCCATACGCGGCAAAGCGTTGGCAAGGTTCAACGATTGTCGATATCGGTTCTTCTGGACGACCTGCCGGCTGGCGCCAGTGAGGAAGGGCAGGCGTTGTTCGAGCCCTGGTCCGAGGCGGAGATTGCAAGAATCACCGAGTCTATCAAGAGCGCTGTAGGCTATAGCGCGGCGCGTGGCGACAGCATTAGCGTCATGAACACGCCATTTTTACAGACAGAGATTGAAGAAATTCAGGCTGTACCGATCTGGCAGCAGCCATGGCTGCTAGACCTGGTGAAGCAGATTTTCGGTGGGCTGGCCATTTTGACACTGTTGTTCGTCATTCTCAGACCCATGGTGAAAAGTGTGAGTTCTGCTGCCAGGACAGCAGCTTCCATGAACAATCAAACGCTCGCCATGGTGGGAGCTAACTTGCTAAGTGATGAGTCCGGCGGTGGCGACAACGGGGAAGAGAGCGCGCTGCTACCACTTGGCAGTACGCCTTACAGTGCCAAGCTGGACACGGTCCGATCGCTGGTGGCTGATGATCCCGGACGAGTTGCACAAGTAGTTAAACACTGGGTGAGCGAAGATGGCTGAAGCAACAGGCGAAGAACTGGCTCCATTGGATAAGGCGGCGATTCTATTGCTCGCACTCGGTGATGATCAGGCGGCCACGATACTCAAGCATCTCGAGCCTCGAGAGGTGCAGCGTCTTGGCGCTGCAATGGCGGCCCTTTCGGATGTGAGTTCGGAACGGATTGGCGGTGTTGTCGATACATTCCTTGATTCAGTTTCTGGGCGATCCGGTCTGACGATCGGCGCATCAGACTCCATTCGAAAGATGCTCGTTGGCGCCTTGGGCGAAGACAAGGCGAAGGGCGTTCTCGATCGGATTCTCGATAACAATACCGACGGCCTCGACAAGCTCAGGTGGATGGATCCTCGCAACATCGCGGAGTTCATAGTTACCGAGCATCCCCAGATACAGGCGATCGTTCTATCTTACCTTGAAGCAAATCAAGCCGCCGAGGTGCTGGACTACTACCCCTCTATTGAAGCGCGGACTGATGTGATGATGCGCGTAGCGGCACTGGACAGCGTGCCGCCGAGCGCTCTGCAGGATTTGTCGGCGGTGCTCGAGGAACAGGTGCGTGGGGCTCAGGCGACGCGATTTGCCTCGCTCGGCGGGGCAAAGGTCGCGGCGGAGATCATGAACAACCTCGACGGCGCCGTTGGCGAGGAAGTGCTCGATGGGATTCGCGAAACGGATGAGACTCTAGGCGAGAAGATTCAGGAGATGATGTTTGTATTCGAAAATCTCCTCGCGCTCGACGATCGTGGCGTACAAACCCTGTTACGCGAGGTCAACACAGACATCCTGGTGATTGCTTTGAAGGGGGCCGATCACGAGCTACGCGAGAAGATCTATTCAAATATGTCCAAACGGGCGGCGGAGCTGTTGCAGGACGATTTGGAGGCCAAAGGTCCTGTGCGGGTAAGTGAGGTAGATACCGCTCAGAAAGAGATACTGACGATTGCTCGACGACTCGCTGAGGCTGGCGAGATCATGCTCGGTGGCTCCGGCGATGAAATGCTATGAGCAAACCTGATTTTGTCTGGCCTGCGCTCGCTAGTGCCGGCAGTGACGAGCAGGACCTTGCGACTCGACGAGCCCAAGCTGTGGATGAAGGCTACGCGGCTGGGCACGCGCAGGGACTGGCTGCCGCTCGGGAGGAACTCGCCGCCCACTATCAACGTTTGGCACAGGCCGTGGACGAGCTGGAGCGTCAAAGCACCTGGTTGCTTCGCTCTGATGCGAATTCGTTGCATAACGTAGTAGGGCAGATACTCGCGAGCATTCTCGACGTCGAACTGTCGGTTAACCAGAAGATCTATAGAAACTTCATCGAGCTGGGTGTGCAAAGCCTTGCCGGTCCACCGCAACAATTGCATATGAACCAGGCGACGTTCGCCCGTCTGAGTGAACTTGCAGTTGATTGCGCCAACTGTTCGCTGGAAGTGGATGATGCACTTCCGGATGGATCCCTTCGAATGGCTACTGCGGATTCGATCATTGCGTTTGACCCCAAGGCTGAGCTGGACCAGTTGCTGTCTGCCTCTGCATATGAAGTCGAACAGGAAGCGACATCGGAGGCTGCGGTGATGGGTCTGACCCATAATTCTGGCGAACAGCCAGCCGACGAGAACTCGTAGTGTTGCTGGAAGCTGAAGCTCAACGCCTGGCGAGCGCCTCGAACGATATCCGTTCCCGGCGCCGGTACGGACGAGTCAATCGAGTGGTTGGCAACGCGTTGCATGTTGTCGGTGTTGATGTTGGCGTCGGTCAGCTATGCGAGTTCCAACGCGGTTCGAGCTGGCATGCTGCACAGATCGTCGGCTTCTCAGATGGCGTCTCGTTCGCCACGCCGCTTGTGGATATCGACGGTTTGAGGCCGGGCGCCGCGGTCCGACGTTCGGCTTACGACTCGTTGCCATGTACCGACGCGCTGGTTGGTCGGATAGTCGATGGGTTGGGTGAGCCTTTGGACGGAGGGCGGCCCATTCCCCGTAGTGAGTCGAGGTCCGAGCAGTTTATTAACCCGTTGCAACGCGGCTCGATCGACGAGCCGGTTGATGTCGGCGTTCGTGCGATCAACGGTTTGCTTACCGTCGGCCGTGGTCAGCGAGTTGGATTGTTTGCCGGTAGTGGCGTCGGCAAATCCGTTTTGCTTGGCATGTTGGCCCGGTATACCGACGCGGATGTGGTGGTCGTGGGGCTAATTGGAGAGCGTGGCCGGGAAGTAAGAGACTTTGTGGATGATGTGCTGGCTGAGGCTCAAGCCAGAGCCGTTGTCATCGCGGCACCAGCGGACGAGCCTGCACTCTTTCGCTTGCGCGCTGCACGGCTTGCCATGGCCACAGCCGAGTCATTTGCCAGAGAGGGTAAGAATGTTCTGCTGCTGATGGACTCGTTGACTCGGGTTGCTCATGCGCAACGTGAGATCGGGCTGAGCGCGGGAGAGCCTCCTACCGCGAAAGGCTATCCCCCCTCAGTCTACGCGCTGCTGCCAAAGCTGGTGGAGCGCGCTGGCCGTTTTCCTGAGAGCGGTGGTTCGGTCACGGCGATATTCACCGTGCTCACCGAAGAAGATGACCTTCAGGATCCAGTTGTCGATGCCTCCCGCGCGATTCTCGACGGCCATATCGTTCTGCGCCGATCGATCGCGGACGCGGGCTTGTATCCCGCGATCGATGTTCATGCTTCGCTCAGCCGAACGATGGACGGGGTAGTGAGCAAAGAACAGGTGGATTTGGCCCGCCAGTTTCGACGTCTTTGGGCGCGCTATGCGGAACAGGAAGACCTCATTAGCGTCGGGGCTTACCGGCGGGGCGAAGATGCGCTCACCGATCGAGCCATTGATCTGCGGGAGGCGATGAATAGCTACGTCGCACAGCCAATGCACGAGCAGGTTCGTCTCGATGCGTCGGTCAGCCATCTCAAATCCTTGCTGGCACAAAACTCGAATGTAGTCGCTACCACGAATGCAGTTCCGAATGAGTAGTCGGCAGATATCGTTGCGACCACTGCAAAGATGACCGATCGACTGGACAGGATCGCGCGAATGGCCGAGCGCACACGCGCTCTCTATGCAAGGCGACTGGGTGAGGCTCGCGATGAAGCGGAAAGTGCTCGTGAGCAGGTTGCTTCACTACAAGCGATCGCTTCAGAATATTCGGATAGTGAGGGCCGCGGCACCGCCAGCAGCTTACTGTTGCGTGGCCGCTTTCGCCTGAAGCTGTGGTCCCTCGCTCGAGCGCAGTCACAGAAAGCCGATCTGTCGGCTGAGCAGGTCAAGATTGCAGAAGCTCGCTTCCTTGATGCCTATCGGCAACACAAATCAATCGTCGCCGTTTCTGACCGCCGACGGGAAAAGGCCCGGCTGGAAGAAAAAAAGCGCGAACGCCGGGAAGCGAAAGTGTCAACGTCGTCTATCCTCAAGGAGTAACCCACGCAGGTAAGCGCCAGGAGGTATCAGTGGCTGTACATGCAGAGCTGGAAAACGAAGGATCGGCGGTTCGAATCGTTGTTGAGGGCCGTTTCGACTTCAGCGCGCACAAGGATTTCCGTGAGTCCTACGAAAAGATTGAGACTCCGGTGGAGGGCTATACCGTTGACATGCAGAACGCCACCTATCTGGACAGTTCTGCCCTCGGCATGCTGTTACTTCTGCGCGACTTCGCGGGTGGCGATAGCGCAGAAGTCTCTATCGTCAACTGCAATACCGACGTTCGAAAGATCCTTTCGATATCGAACTTCGAGCAACTTTTCCGAATCCACTGAGGCGAGTCGAGCGCAATGACGTCTCGCACGGTCCTTATTGCCGACGACAACCGGATGGACCGAATGGTTCTCACGCAGATCCTGCGCAAAGAGGGCTATGAGGTTCTGGCGGCGGTTGATGGAGTGGAAGCACTTGAACTCTATGCTACGAGCGAGCCAGAGATCGTCCTGCTTGACGCTCTTATGCCGCGAATGGATGGGATTGAGGTTGCCCGATCGATCAAGCAACAGTCCGGCGACCAGTTCGTTCCTATCGTATTTCTGACATCGCTCACTGACGCAGACGAATTGGCTCGATGCCTGGACGCCGGCGGCGATGACTTTCTCAATAAACCGTACAACCAGGTCATCCTGAAGGCCAAGCTCTCTGCTCTGGAGCGCATGCGTCAGTTGAACGTCACGGTGATCGACCAGCGTGATCAGATTGCCCAGCACAACAACCATCTGATGCATGAACAGGAGGCGGCGAAAGCTGTCTTCGATAGCGTCGCCCACACAGGCTGCCTCGATGCGGCCAATATCCGATCTCACATCTCGCCTTTGGCTGTATTTAACGGCGATGTCTTGCTGGCGGCAAGAAGCCCTTCCGGGAACATGCATGTATTGATCGGTGACTTCACGGGCCACGGCTTAACGGCAGCGATTGGCGCAATGCCGCTTGCCGAAATCTTCTACGGAATGACTCAGAAAGGCTTCCAGGTTGGCGAGATTCTTCGTGAAATTAATCACAAGTTGAAGCAGATCCTGCCACCCGGCTACTTCTGCTGCGCTGCCATGTTTGACTTCAATTTCCACAAGCGCGTCCTGGAGTTCTGGAACGGCGGTTTGCCACCACCCTTTCTGTATCGGCACGAAACGGGTGATGTAGAGATGATCCCGTCCACCCATCTGCCGCTGGGTGTTGTTGATGGTGCGAAGTTCTCCGAGCGTACTCAGATTACGGACATGTCAGTTGGCGACCGCCTGTTTCTATGGACGGATGGCATTCTCGAATCGCGATCCCGTAGCGGCGAGATGTTTGGTGAAGACAGGTTGCGCGAGGTTTTCTCGTCCACCAGCGAATCCAATGGCCTGTTCAACCGGCTCATCGAGGCCGTAAACGCTCATGTTGGTGAGCAGGATCTCGATGACGATCTCACCATTGCCGCGATCACCATGGTTGAAGAGCACGAAGTTTCGGCAAGGGTTGCAACATTTGAGGCCAGCGGCCAGATAGGCCCGGAAGATTGGCATCTTGCGTTCGAATTAGGACCAACCTCTTTGCGAGTTTTCAACCCGCTACCACTCCTGCAGCACATTCTGATGGAGGTCCCGCAGCTTCGTCCGCAAGGCGGAAAGCTGTTTACTGTGTTATCTGAGCTGTATTCAAACGGTCTTGAGCATGGCGTTCTTGGACTTGATTCCAGGCTCAAGCGCAGCGCAGAGGGTTTTGCCGAATACTACGAGAAACGGGCAGAAGCTCTCGCGACAACCCAGGGCTTCGTTCGATTCGAATTTGATTGTCGAACCAGCGCAACCGTTGGCGAACTGTCGATTCGTGTCATCGACAGCGGAGAAGGGTTCGACTACAAGGCGCGCGAGAATGTTTCAGCATCGGGAAACACGGGCTATCACGGCCGGGGATTGCCTCTGCTCAGCTCGCTTTGCCGATCAATTGAGTACCAGGGCAAAGGCAACGAGGTGCTCGTAAAAATGGATTGGACGTTGGACGCTTCCGACAGTTCGGCGGACCCGGCCTTTGTTCACTGAGTGGGAGTTTCAAATATGACAACTCATCTGGATGAGACTCTGATTTGCGAACTACGTGAATTGATGGAAGACGACTTCACCGTTCTTCTGGACGCCTACCTTGCGGAAGCGCCCATACAGCGAGCAGCGATAGAAACAGCTTTCGAAGAATCAGATCCCGAGGCGCTAAGGCGAACCGCACACAGTCTAAAAGGCAGCTCAGCCAACATCGGCGCGACGCAACTGGCGCAGATATGCCACAAGATCGAAGAGAGTGCTCACGGCGCTGACGCTGACCAATTGGCGATGCTTCTTTCGGGGCTGGCGTCCGAGTTCGACGTAGTGGGCGAAGAAATTCGGGGCTTATACCCGGCCTAGTCCGTCAATATCTGATCACGCATCAGTGCTGGCAGGGGAATTGCAGATCTAATCCGGAATGCAGTCTTCACCAACGCATGCGTTGCCCACGCTATTCATATGCTGGTTGAAAGCTGACGAATCGATGACGCCGGAGAAGTAAAAACCTTGCAGAGTTTTGACGAATTGATGGGAATGGCCGCTCCTTCACAGGTTCTGCGAACGTCAGGAACCCTTCCGGCCCAGATAGAGCCGTCCGGGGCACTCTCAAGTGCTGGTGCAGTGTTTGCTGAGGCGTTTGAAAACCTTCGAGAAAGCGGAACTGATTCTCCGAGTAGCGGCAATAGACTGCCGCCACACTCCGAGAGAGAAACAGGCTCGGAGCGGCAGGTTTCTGGATATGAATCGCTCACATCGGACGACCAGATTGGTGCGATTGAAGCGTCATCGACAACGGATGATTCATCAGCTGCGTCCGCGATCAAGGGAATTGAGGTTCAGTGGGATTCCGTCGTGTCTGTCGAACATACTCGAGATGCCGAGATGATTTCGACACAGCCGCCCCATTCGTTGTTGATTGGGGAGCTGTCGCCGCTCATAAAGCCTGTGCTAGTCGATACCGATCTGCCCGACTCATCTATGCGATCCCTGGCATCCCACGAACCATTCATAGATTCGGTCGAAACCGGTGAGCGAACAGAATCTCCTGCGCCCGTGCGCGGCTTTGCAACAACGCCTACACACCCTGAAATCGATCCTTCGAAAGCTGGATCTGTCCTAACGAATATCCCGCAGACGCGTTCGCTCGATGCGAGCCGTCTTGAAGTGTTGAAAACTAGCCCGTCCGATGGCTCATCGCCAAAAGTTGACGTTGGGCTCGGTTCCCGGGGGTTGCATCAATCAGGGGCAATGGGTCTAGAGCCTGGAATGGCTCAGCGCCTGGCTGAAGATACGAAACCGGCGCAAGCACAGCGAGCAACAGGCGAACGTTTGCAATCAGAGGCGGCTGTGCTCGGCAATCGCGCTACGATCGCTGAGCTTGATGCGGACGCTGTGAGACAGCTAGCTGCGAACTCCGCCAGGCGAGTACCGACTTCGTTGTCTAGCAATGGCCCGGCATCGGTGCTGTCGGCGCAACAAGCTGTAATGCCGACGGTAGCCAAGTCTGAGGTGGTCGCCGGCGTCGCGAATATCGTTGCGAATGGCGTAGCGAATGCTGGTGATACCCGTACGATCGCTACCTCATTGGAGACTGAAGCACGGCCTTCCCGGGAGTTACACGCGCCGCGGCCAGCAATGTCGACGCCGTTGACAGAGAGTGAACAGCGGCGGCCGATCGTGCCGCAGGCTACCGTCAACGGCTATGAGGCAGTTAATCGCTCGCAAGGCAGTAGCGCTTCCGGAGCTGCAAGCGCAGTTGTGCAGCAGCAGGTAACTGCTGTCGAGCGTGAAGGGGTGCTTCAGTCGTCTATTCGAGCTGCTTCTGACCCGGCAAGCAGCTACATTGTCAGAGCAGTTGTACCTGCAGCGCATCCGTCCCTCGACTCAGTTTCCGTCGCAAGGATGGAGCCCCGAGTAGCGTCAGGCTCTGTTTCGATGACGGGGGCGTTGAGCCGCATCCAAAGCATGCGAGGCTTCTCTTCGTTGCAGCCGGAGGCTCCGTCGTCTGCCCCGAGTGACAAAGCGTTGGCGGAGACCGCCGCAGCTTCCAGCGTATCTCCTGGTAGCCATACGTTGCAGACTTCATCCTCGCTGACAGTGGCCGGCACTCCGGCGCTCTCCAGCGCAGCATTGAGTGAAGCACAACTTCCGGCGGGTCTCATGCAGCGTCTTGCTCAGGCCGTTGCACAGGGTCAGAAGAGTTTTCGCATCGCCCTAAGTCCCGCAACCCTGGGCAATCTGGATGTGAGTATTGATGTTCGAAATGAGCAAACCACGGTTGTTGCAGTCACGTCCTCACAGGTTGCGCGAGATGCACTGGAAGCATCCATGCCACGTTTGCGAGCACTGCTGGAAGGATCTGACTTGCAACTGGATTCGTTCACGATCACGCAGGATCAGTCAGAACATTCTCAAGGTTTTCACTCCGGGGAACGTGAATCGGGTTCAGCTGGTCAGCACAGCGAATCGAACGCTGAGGTCAGCTCGTCGGAAAACGCTCACGTTGAGCACGCATCTCGCGCACCCGATGGTGTTGATCTGTTTGCCTGAGTTTGGCCGTTAGCCGAACCTCGTTGTTTTCGTTGGCATCCCACTGAAAGCAATTCTCCGGCGTCCTACCTGGAGATCAACGGCAGGTTTTTGACGGAAATTTGCCTATCGACTCGCCGTTTTCCGAATCTTTTCTACACTTCCCGTGAGCGCCAGAAAACAGGCGCACTTTTGTACTCAGTGACGACGGGAAGCTGACATGGCTGAAGCGGAAGAAACAGAAGAGCAATCGGGTGGCAAAGGGAAAATCATCATCTTTGCCGTGGTACTGCTGGTGGCCATAGCCGCATCCGTAGCAGGTACCTGGTTTTTCCTTGGCGGCTCTGAAGAAGAGGTCGTTGATACCGAAGAGCCTGTGGACGAGACGCCACAGACAGCTCTCTATTACAACCTGCGCCCGAACTTTGTCGTCAATTTCCTTGCCGGAAACAAGCCAAGGTACCTGCAAACTGAGCTCACGGTCATGGCGCGGCGGGAAGAGGTCATCGACTCGATCATCTCGCACAGCCCGTTGATCCGATCGCAAATTGTGGATCATTTGAGCAACGTAGATTTCGCCAGCATTCAGACCAACGAAGGCAAGGAACTTCTGCGCGAAGAACTTCGCGAGCTCATCGACGTACAGCTCGAAGCCCAGCAGGGCACGCCGGGCGTTACAGAAGTCCTCATTACCAATTTTGTACTGCAGTAAGCGCTGTGACGGATAAAGACCTCCTCACACAGGAAGAGATTGATGCGCTGCTCACTGGCGTAGGCAAAGGTGAAGTCCCCACTGATGGTGGCGAAGAGCCGCTGGATGAGGCCGTTCGAGACTACGACCTTGCGAGCCAGGATCGAATCGTTCGAGCACACCTGCCAACGCTGGAAGTCATCAACGAGAAATTCGCGCGACTGTTTCGTGGCGCGCTAAACCGGCTGCTGCGTTTCTCGGTCGAGGTTGGGGTTGGCGGCGTACGAATCATCAAATACAGCGAGTATGTGCAAACGCTGTATGTGCCAACGAGTATCAATCTCGTTCGCCTGGCGCCGATGCTGGGGCAGGCCATGTTCGTATTTGATGCGAAGCTGATCTACAAACTGGTGGATCAGTACTTCGGCGGCGCCGGTCAGAGCAGCCAGGTAGAGGGCCGGGACTTCTCACCCACAGAGACCCGGGTTGTCGATCGTTTGCTGAAGGCGATGCTTGAGGATTTTGGCGAAGCCTGGAAAGAGCTGTTCCCGCTACAGATCAGTCAAGTGAGTCGCGAAGTAAACCCATCGCTTGTGAGCGCTATAGGCGCGGGTGAAATCATCGTCGTCAGCACCTTCAGGCTGGAAATAGAAAGCGGTGGCGGTGGCGGCGAGATTCATATCGCTCTGCCTTACAGCATGCTCGAGCCGTATCGCAAACAGCTGGACGCTATTGGTCAGCAACGGCTGCGCAAACCAGACGATCGCTGGCTATTCAAGATGGAGCAGCAGCTGCTTGAAGCGCCGGTTCCCGTCAACTGCACGATTATCGAGAAACAGATCCGTCTGCGCGAGCTGGTGAACTTCTCCGTTGGTGATGTCATTCCTGTCGATATGCCCGAAGTCCACACCGTTGCGGCGGCAGGCAGCCCGCTATTCCAGGCGAAGTTGGGTGACTCCAAGGGCAATCTCGCCCTCGAATATGTCGATCCTGTTTGAATCCATGAGTGAGTGTTGAACATGTCTGAAGATCTCCAAAGCGAAACAGGCCAGGACGATGCTGTTCTGGACGGTGATGAGCAAGACAACGCGGTCGATCCGGCAACCGTTGCAGACTCGCCGTTTGCGCTGGGCGCCAGTGATGCGGGCAACCTGGACGTTGTTCTGGATATTCCGGTTCGTCTGTCGATGGAAGTCGGCAGCACCAGTGTCAGCATCAGACGACTGCTGCAACTGAACAGAGGCAGCGTCGTCGAATTGGATAGGCTCGCCGGCGAACCGCTTGATGTTCTGGTCAATGGCACGTTAGTCGCTCACGGCGAGGTGGTTGTGCTCAACGATAAGTTTGGTATTCGCCTGACGGACGTCATTTCGCCCGAACAGCGTATTCGAACGCTTCGCTGAGATGGAACACGCCTCTTACCTAGTTGAGATTGTCGTAGCGCTAGCCGCAACGCTGGCGGTGGTTTTTGTCTGCGCGTTGTTGCTTAAACGCTTTGGTGCGCCCGTTGGAACGAGCAGCGGCGGCATGTCGGTTATCGCCAGTCTTGCTCTGAGTTCGAAGGAGCGACTTATTGTCGTCGAGATCTCCGGTGAGCAGGTATTGCTTGGCGTGAGTCCGGGTCAGATCCGAATGCTCACCTCTCTGGCGACCCCGATTGCAAGCGAAGACGCGCAAACGCCGGGGTTTGCGAGCATTCTCAAGGGGTTACGCTCGTGACGCGCGGACGATGCTTATGGCTAGTGGCAATAGGGCTGTTGCTGATTGCGCCGAACGCCCTTGCTGATCTACCGATCATGACGGTTACGGAATCAGACGGCGAGCAGAAGGTTAGCGTCACGCTGCAGATCCTTGTGCTCATGACGTTGCTTACGTTACTGCCGTCATTCGCGATCATGATGACCGCATTCACGCGAATCATTGTGGTATTCGCCATTCTCAGGCAAGCGATTGGTCTGCAACAGACGCCGTCTAATCAGATATTGGTCGGTCTGGCGCTCTTCTTGACGATCTTCGTAATGTTGCCTGTGTTCGAAGAGGTCAATGCGCTAGCGATTGAGCCGTATATGGCCGAAGAGATGGCTCCAGCAGATGCGTTGAAAGCTGCCTCTGAGCCCATTCGACAATTCATGCTCGCTCAAACCCGTGAGTCGGATCTGGACATGTTCGTTCGCATTTCGGGCGCTGAGCAGGTGACGTCACCGGACGAGGTTGGCTTCTTCGTTTTAGTGCCAGCGTTTATGACGAGTGAGCTCAAGACGGCGTTCCAGATTGGCTTCATGCTGTTTGTGCCCTTCCTGGTCATCGACATGGTGGTTGCCAGCGTACTGATGTCGATGGGCATGATGATGCTGTCGCCTCTCATCATCTCATTGCCGTTCAAGATCATGCTGTTCGTGTTGGTTGATGGCTGGGTCATGATCATGGGCACGCTTGCCAGTAGTTTCGGTACGCTACTGTGAACATGGCCGACGTACTGCATCTCTTCGGGGATGCTTTGTTCCTGGTGGTCCTGATCGTGGCGACGGTTGTTCTGCCCAGCCTTCTTGTTGGCCTCATCGTTTCGGTGTTTCAGGCGGCGACGCAGATCAATGAGCAAACGCTTTCGTTTCTCCCAAGGCTGCTTGCCACCCTGATCGCGATCATGATTGCGGGGCCGTGGATCGTAACGGAACTCACCGATTTCTTTATGAGGGTCATGGCGTTAGCGCTGGAGTCGGTCACCTGATGGTTGTCGATATCGACACGCTCATCGGTTGGCTAAGCGCTTTAGTGTGGGCGCTGATTCGTATCACCGGATTTGTGATGACGGTTCCGATATTCGGCAACAAGCTCGTCAGCTCGCGAATCAAGCTGGGCTTGTCGCTCGCGATAGCGGTTGTGGTCGCTCCCTTTCTGGAAGACGTACCGAGCCTGATCGCATTCGACCTGGGAATGGTGTCATCGATATTTGGCCAGCTTCTAGCTGGTATCGGGCTCGGCTTCGCCACGATGGTTTTCTTCCAATTGTTTGTTGTTGCCGGCCAGTTCATTGGCATGCAGATGGGGTTGGGATTCGCCGCCATGGTAGACCCGGGTAATGGCTTGTCCGTAACCGTATGGAGCCAGTTCTTCCTGATGCTGGCGACGCTGACCTTTCTCATGCTGGGTGGTCATCTTGTTCTTCTCGAAGTGCTAATCGAAGGTTTCAAGAGTTATCCCGCAGGCGTCGCAATCAGCACGAACGATTTCCTCTGGGAGATAGTGTCCCTGGGCCACTGGATGTTCTTAGGTGGTGCGCTTGTTGCGTTACCAGCCGTCATTGCTCTGCTGATAGTTAATCTGGCGTTTGGCGTCATGAGCCGAAGTGCGCCGCAATTGAACATCTTCTCGCTGGGTTTTCCATTCTCACTGCTGTTCGGACTGGTAGCCGTTTGGGTCCTGATCAGCGGCTGGTCGGCTCGCTTCGAATCCCTAGCCTCGGACTTTTTTGTCATCACCAGGTTCTGGATAGGCTGATGGCTGAAGAAAGTAAAGGTCAGGAAAAGACAGAAGAGGCGACACCTCGAAAACTGCAGAAAGCGCGTGAGGACGGTCAGCTTGCCCGTAGTCGCGAGTTGAACACGGTGGCGGTGGTATTCGTTGGAGCACTGGCGCTCATGGCGATTGGGCCAATGGTCAGCACACGAATCATGGGTTTTGCCACCGCGAGTTTCGAGCAGGCAGCCAGCGGTATGCCGATGGCGGAGTATCTCGCCGGAGCGACCAGTACGCTATTGATTGCCGTGCTGCCGTTCTGTCTGTTTCTCGCCGTAGCTGCTGTCGCCAGTAGTGTCGTTGTGGGCGGCTTTGTCTTCTCTACCAAAGCGCTGGCGTTCAAGGCGGACCGGATTTCTCCGCTCAAAGGCATGAAGCGAATTTTCTCGCGCAAGTCCTTTGTTGAGTTACTCAAAGCGATAGGCAAATTCCTGCTGATCTCCTCCGTCGCGTCAGCGGCCCTGTATATGGTGACCGATCAACTGCTGGTGCTCGGTGACAAGGACATCCTTGTCGGTGTGGGCGAAGGCGTGACGGTAGTGCTCTGGTGCCTGCTGGCCATGGGTTTTGTTCTCTTTGTTATCGCGGCCATTGACGTGCCGTTCCAGATCAGCGACTTCCAACGCCAGATGAAGATGACGAAGCAGGAAGTCAAAGACGAGATGAAGGACAGCGAGGGTAAGCCTGAGGTCAAGAGCCGGGTTCGCCAGATGCAGCAACAGATCAGCCAGCGTCGAATGCTCAGTGACATTCCCGATGCGGATGTCGTCATTACCAACCCCGAGCACTACGCGGTCGCGCTCAAGTACGACGAACAATCGGGCCGACCCCCAATTGTAATCGCGAAGGGTGCAGACCTGATGGCGATGCAGATTCGCAAAATCGCTGCTGCCCATGATGTGCCCCAGGTCGCCACGCCTCCGTTGACGCGCGCCATTTACTACGCCGTTGAGATTGGCGGCGAGATACCGGGAACGTTGTTTGTCGCGGTAGCACAGGTGTTGGCCTATGTGTTCCAGCTGGATGCGTGGCATCGCGGCCAGGGTGCAGAGCCCACACCATTGGATGACGACATGCCAATACCTGAAGAACTGAGGCGGGATAGCTGATGAGTACATTGACCTTCAGACAGATGGGTGATGCTACTCGCAGCAACTTGGGCGTACCGCTGCTGCTGCTAGCGCTACTTGCGATGATGACATTGCGCTTGCCTACGTTTTTGTTGGACGTGCTTTTTACGTTCAATATCGCGCTTGCGGTTGTTGTGTTGCTGGTGAGTGTTTACGCCCTGAGACCACTGGAGTTCGCCGCGTTTCCGACGGTGTTGCTGATCGCGACACTGCTGCGGCTCGGTCTGAACGTCGCGTCCACGCGAGTGGTTTTGCTCGATGGCCATGCGGGCGGTGACGCAGCCGGCAAAGTGATCGAGTCCTTCGGCGAAGTCGTCGTGGGCGGCAACTATGTCGTGGGCTTAGTGGTCTTCATCATCCTCGTCATTATCAACTTTGTGGTGGTCACAAAGGGTGCCGGACGGATATCCGAAGTCAGTGCGCGCTTCACACTGGATGCTATGCCTGGCAAGCAGATGGCGATTGATGCGGACCTGAATGCCGGTCTCATTGATTCAGATCAGGCTCGACTTCGACGAGAAGAGGTCTCGCAGGAAGCGGACTTCTACGGCTCGATGGACGGTGCCAGCAAGTTCGTGCGCGGAGATGCGGTGGCCGGCATTCTGATCCTGTTGATCAACATCATCGGTGGTCTTGGAATTGGCATGGCCCAACATGATTTGAGCTTCACCAGCGCTCTCGAGAACTACACGTTGCTCACCATTGGTGACGGGCTGGTGGCGCAAATTCCATCGCTGCTGCTGTCGACGTCTGCGGCCATTATGGTGACGCGTGTGAGCAGCTCAGAAGACATGGGTACACAGGTCAACAACCAGCTCTTTGACGATCCGAGAGCGCTCTACGTGACCTCACTCGTTCTGTTCATTCTCGGCGTTATTCCTGGCATGCCTCATGTAGTGTTTCTGTCCCTGTCCGTCGGCATCGCTGGCTTTGCCTGGTGGCGCGGCGAGCACCGGCAACAGGAGCGGGTAGATGCGGTAGAGGAAGACGCGCCGGTTGAAGTTGTGGAGCCGAAAAACGCAGAAGTCAGTTGGGACGATGTGTCACCGGTTGATTCACTAGGGCTCGAAGTCGGTTATCGACTGATTCCACTTGTTGACAAGGGCCAGGGCGGCGAACTACTAGGGCGCATCCGAGGGGTGCGCAAGAAGCTGTCTCAGGAACTCGGGTTTCTCATCCCCAGCGTTCACATTCGAGACAACCTGGAGTTGGCACCAAACGATTACCGGATTTCGGTGATGGGTGTTTCAGTTGCGGATGCCCAGGTTTATCCCGATAAGTGGCTGGCGATTGATCCCGGAGAAGTGTTCGGCAAGGTGGAGGGGCTGGCGACGGTAGATCCCGCATTTGGCCTGCCGGCGGTTTGGATTGAAGGCGAGGAAAAGGAAAACGCGGAAACGCTGGGTTACACGGTGGTCGATGCCAGTACGGTTATCGCGACGCATCTGAATCAACTGATGCAGTCCCAGGCGGCTTCGCTGTTTGGTCATGACGAAGCTGAAGCTCTCGTATCCCGGCTAGCGGAGTCATCACCGAAACTCGCAGAACAGCTGACCCCGTCTGCGGTATCGATGCCGGTGTTGTTGAAAGTACTGAGAGCTCTTCTCACCGAACGGGTGCCGGTTCGAGACATCAAAACGATCGCGTTGGCCTTGATCGAAGCGAGTGCCAGAAACTCCGATCCTGACTATCTGTTGGCGATGACTCGAGTGTCGTTAGGGCCGGTCATCGTGCAGGGGATCTTCGGCGGCGATCAGGAGATGCAGGTCATTACGTTGGATCCTGAGCTTGAGTCGCTGCTGGTTCAGGCGCAGAGCCAGGGTTCAGCCGATGCTCCCGTTCTTGAACCCGGCATGGCTGAGCGGCTGCAGCAGAGCATCAACGATGTTGCCGATGAACAGGAAGTCGCCGGCAAGCCGACAGTCCTATTGGTGGCCCAGCCTATTCGAGCGCTACTCGCGCGATTTGCCCGATTTACGCAGCGCTCGATCTACGTGATGTGTTTTGACGAGATTCCAGAGAACAAACAAATAACCATTGTTCGAGCGATCGGACGGAGTGGAGAAGCATGAAGCAGACGATTTCCGGCACAAATATGCGTGACGTCATCGAGCGGGTCCGATTGCAGTATGGCGACGATGCGCTAATCGTCAGCCAGCACTCTCAAGGCGGTCGGGCCGAGATTGTGGTGGAAGACGGATGCGTCGATCCGGACACAGAACGCGATGAACGCAAAACGTCATTTGACGACGAACTGCGTGTACGTCTGGAGGCGGCACCGCGGCAGGAGAAATCAGCGCCACCATCAGCTCGTCGCAACAATGCGGGCCTTGCGCCGGAGCTGGTACAAGGCGCACTGAAACTGGGTTTGTCTGATGAGTTTGTGTCGAATCTGGATGTTTCGATCGCAGACGAGTCGGAGCTTCGCAGTCACATTCTCGCCAAGGTACCCCTGCTGAACGTGGACCAGCCGATGCGGGGGGTATGGCGATTGCTGGGATCGTCCGGTGTCGGCAAGACATCCGTTGCGATCAAACTGTTGGCAGCGCGAGTTCTGCGTTATGGGACAACGGGCGCACGAGTAATCTCCGCAGACAATCGCAGGCTGGCCGGCCACGAAACGCTCCTGGCGGCGGCTGAATTGCTTTCCTGTGAACCTACCGTGCTCACAAGTGATGAGCTTCTAGAACCGACGCTGGGCAAGGTTGCTTCGCACGAGCTGGTGTTGGTCGACTCTTCGCACCGCTCGATTGTGGAGGTTGAGCGTGCGGCGCTACCACCGGTTCCGGGTGTATCGGATGTGGTTGTGCTACCAAATACCTGGCGCGTAGAGATGATTCGGCGCTACCTCGCTTCATTCGAGCCCGGACGTCTGGCGGGAGCAGTTGTCACCCACGTGGATGAGTCACCGCAGATTGCATCCGTTGTCAGTCTGCTTGCTGAATTCGATGTTCCTTTGCTCGCGCTTAGCCTCGGCACGGGGTTACCGGACTCGCTCGAATTTGCCAATCCTCGGTTGGTGGAGGCGTTGCTTTTTGAGGAATCGAGTTTTACCGCGTCAGCTGACCGAATGGGCAAAACCGGAATGCGAACTACGCTTAGACAGAGCTCCGGGAGATTCGCATGAATCCGATTCAGGTTGTCGCCGTATCAGGTGGTAAAGGCGGCATAGGCAAAACTAATACGTCTGTGAACCTCGCGATCGCGCTCGCCCGCCGGGGGCGCCGGGTAGCGCTGCTCGATGCTGATCTGGGTCTTGCGAATGTCGATGTCATGCTGGGTTTGAAACCTCAGAAAACGCTGGCTGATCTCCTCTCCGGCGAAGCCGAGATCATTGATGTTCTGATTGAAGGGCCAGCAGGCATCCGAATTGTACCGGCGACCTCTGGCGCCCAGGACATGACGCGTTTGTCGAGCGCAGAACATGCTGGACTAATCAGTTCGTTCAACTCGATTGCCCATCAGATCGATGTGTTGCTGATCGATACCGCGGCCGGCATTTCGCCCGATGTAACGACGTTCCTCTGTGCAGCGCAGGAAGTTTTGCTGGTTGTGTGTGATGAGCCGACGGCCCTCACAGACGCGTACGCGCTGATAAAGGTACTGAATCAGAATTACGGCGTGGATCGCGTCCGCATACTGGTCAACATGGTGCGTAGCGATGAAGACGGCAAACGTACGTTTGCCAAGCTGGAAAACGTGTGTGACCGCTTCTTGAATACGTCTTTGCTCTACGCCGGGGCCATTCCATTTGACGATTACGTACGGCGTGCTGTGCAGAAGCAACAGGCGGTTGTTGACGCATATCCGACGGCGAAGGCTTCCATGGCCTATATGGAGCTTGCCGAGGTGGTCAGCACTTGGCCGATTCCTGCGCGAGTAACAGGCAACCTGCAGTTCTTTATCGAACAGCTCGCTGCCGAGCACAGGGTGCAGTGACCTTGGAGACCGGTATTGCAGCCTACCGTCAGGAGCAAAGCGGTGATGCGCTGGTGGAGCAGTATGCTCCGTTGGTAAAACGCATCGCTCACCATCTGCTCGCACGCTTGCCAGATTCGGTGCTGGTAGATGATCTGATACAGGCAGGCATGATCGGTCTGCTCGAGGCCGCTCGAAGCTACGATGGAAACAAAGGCGCGAGCTTTTCAACGTTTGCCGGAATACGCATTCGTGGCGCGATGCTGGATGACATTCGGCGTGGTGATTGGGCGCCTAGATCGGTGCACAGAAACGCTCGTCGGATTTCGGATGCAATGCGCCGCCTCGAGTCTGAGCTTGGTCGAGGAGTGCGCGATACCGAAGTTGCGGATTCACTAGAGCTTGAGCTCGATGAGTACAACCGCATCGTAAAAGACGTAGCTCACTGCCGTTTGTTCAGCTTTGAGGAGATTACGGAATCGGATGATGTTGGCGACGTTCTCCCTGGCGCCGACGATGATCCGTCCAGCCGTTATGTGGAACGCTCTTTCCAGGCTCAGCTCGCTGAGGCGATCAGACAGCTCAGCGATCGTGAACAACTGGCGTTGTCTTTGTACTACGACGAAGAACTGAATCTGAAAGAGGTGGGCGAGGTTCTCGAAGTCAGTGAGTCTCGCGTATCGCAGATACTGTCTCAGGCCTCTTTGAAACTCCGGGGACTGCTTGATGAATGGCAGCGTCGACGATGAGTGACACGCAAACCAAGCGCTCGGTGGTGTGGTGCCAGGGGGTTACATGGATGTCCTAGCGATTGTTGGAATCGTACTCGGCTTCGCCGCGATACTGGGCGGTAACTTCCTGGAGGGCGGTCATCTGGGCGCGCTGGCGGATACGCCCGCTGGAGTGATCGTGATTGGCGGAACGCTGGGCGCTGCGTTGTTGCAGACACCACTTGCAGAGCTCAAGAGGGCCATGTCTTTATTGCGTTGGGTGTGGCGTCCGCCGGCTCACGAACCCGCGGCGCTCGTAACAAAGATGAGTGCCTGGAGCCGCGTCGCCCGCAAAGATGGCTTACTGGGGCTGGAGCGGTTGCTGGAGAAAGAGAAGGACCCATTTACCCGTAAGGGCCTTGCACTGCTGGTTGACGGTGCGGAACCCGCCGCTATTCGGCAGGTGCTTGAAACCGAGATGATCGCGTGTGCAGATCGGGATCATCATGCGGCCGGTGTCTACAACGCGATGGGTGGATACGCGCCCACCATCGGCATCATTGGCGCGGTTATGGGTTTGATTCACGTGCTGCGCAATCTGGCGGATCCGGATGCGCTCGGCGCGGGAATTGCCACGGCGTTTGTCGCCACAATCTATGGCGTTGGGCTGGCTAACCTGTTGTTGCTTCCGGTTGCTGGCAGGCTTGCGACACTCGTTGATCGGCAGCAGCAGCTGCACGCGATGGTGATAGACGGTTTGCTTGCTATCGCAGAGGGAGAACACCCTAAATCGATTGAAGTGCGGCTGTCCGGATTCGACGCGGCGCCAGCCTGATGCGGTCTGCCTTGGTCGCTGCTCGCGCTCGTTCCGCCAGGCATCGTGCACCACCGAGTCATGAACGCTGGTTGGTTTCATATGCCGATTTCCTGACGCTGCTGTTTGGCTTCTTCGTCGTGATGTACGCCATCTCCTCGGTTGATGATTCTCGCTTCGACATGATCAGCGAGATACTCATGCAGACCTTCAACGCGGAGCAAAGCGCGATAGCACCGATTCAGGTGGGTGATCCTGCGCGTTCGTCCTCTCCTTCGGTCATTGATTTTCGCGAGCAGGCACGCAGTGTTGATACTGAGCAGGGTGATACCACGGTGCCCATCGATGAAGAGGCCGTGCGCGAACGATTCACGGGTCTCGTTGACGAATCCGCACTGTCGGTAACTTCGGACAATGACTGGTTGCAGATCAATATGGATGCTCGGGTTCTTTTTGCTTCGGGTCAGGCGGCCTTAAACCCGGATGCCAACCCACTGCTCGATGAGCTGGCGGCTTTCCTTGGCGATATCGACAATCGAGTTACGGTGGAGGGCTATACCGACAACACGCCAACGACCGGTGCCCAGTACCCTTCGAACTGGGAGCTTTCGAGCGCGCGGGCCGCAAGCGTCGTTCGCGCCCTGGTTGCGCGCTCCATCGCCGCTGAGAGGTTGTCAGCGATTGGCCATGGTGAAAACTATCCGATTGAAACCAATGGTACGGCCGAGGGTAGGGCGGCAAACCGGCGCGTGAGTGTGGTGGTTGCGCGGTCTACGTCGCTGGCCGCAGATGATGGCTTCATCGTCCGCCAGGTAGTGAATCCGGAGCCTCGGATATTGCCGGAACGCACAGAGGACGGTGGGCTGCGATTCGTTGCGGAAGACGAAACCTAGATCTCACTGAGTATTTGCGGGCAGAACCAACTCAGCAAGGTGCTATTGCAACTCCCTTCGATTATCCCCGCGAGCACCACTGGTCCGTGATCGCCTTGAATGGCGTCGACAAACTGCCGCAGAGTGTGGGAATGGTGCCGGATTACTGGCGCTCTGTCTTATATCGACTACGCTTTGGACTGAAAGAGCGGAAGACCGGCTCGGTATCAGAGGCGCACATTTCATGTTTGTCAGTCAAAGCAGTGGAAACTTCAACGCCAACGAGGGATGCGGGTCATGACCGATCTTTCATCGGCAACCTTAGGCTGGTTGCTTCTGGCTCAGGCATTGATCTTTGCTGCTTTGGTGTTAGCGCTGCTGATGGCTCTGTCGCGATTAAACAGAACAGATGCGTTGGTCGAGCAGCTCTCGAGAGAGATATCGGTTTACGTTGAGACATCGGTTGAGTTGGCAGCGTGTGTCGATCGGCGAATGAATGACGGCGCCCAGCCTATGCCCTCTCGTTCCTCAAGGCGGGAATTGCTGGCGCAGGCTCGTGCGCGGCGCGATGGTGGCTTATCGATGGCCCACATTGCGACATCGCTTGAGCTGAGCGAAGACGAACAAGCACTTCTGGCCATCGTCCCGGAACCGCGCTAGAAAGCTTTATCCGGATTGCGTTTCTGTTTGAGCAGCGACTTCCCGAACGCGGCCAACCATGGCGCGCAAGCCGTTGCCTCGAGTAGCGCTTAAATGGCTGAGTAGATCGAGCTCAGCAAAAAGCGCCTCAATATCGGTATCCAAAATCTCGCGCGGCGTGCGCTCGTTCAGCGCCGCCAGTACGATCGCGATCAAACCACGAACGATGTGCGCGTCGCTATCGATATCGAAGACGAGCTTTTTGGTCGCTGAATCGCCTGTCGTTTCTGTCTGGCTGTGCAACCAGACCTGACTCTGGCAGCCGCGGACAATATTGTCATCGGTCTTCAACTCATCGCTCATGGCGGGTAGCTCCCGCCCGAGGTCGAGCAAAAATCGATACTTGTCTTCCCAGTCGTCGAAGAATTCGAAACTGTCGCGGATATCGTCGAGGCTAGTCATAACAGGTCTCTGCTGACCTCAGAAAAGACCGAGGCTAAGCTGTGCTTCATCGCTCATCATGTCTCGATTCCAGGCTGGGTCGAACACGAGATCAACGTCGATAGACTCAACAAACGGTACTTGTGCAACGCGCTCGCGAACGTCGGCAACCAGCACATCGCCCATGCCGCATCCGGGTGCCGTTAGCGTCATAGTGATGGCGACGTTTGTACCGTCTATCGTGACGTCATAGATAAGGCCGAGCTCTGTGATGCTCACGGGAATCTCGGGGTCGAATACGCTCGCGAGGGCCTCGTTCACCTGTTCTGGATCGATTTTGCCGTCGGCTGGCGGGTCGAAGGAAAGCCGGGTTGGTTCGAAACCAATAGCGTCGGCGTTGGCGCCATCGATGCGTGCCATGTTGCCGTTATAGACCACCGTGTAGGTTCCGCCTAACGCTTGAGTCAACGTCACGAATACGCCAGCAGGCAATGTAATGGGGTCGCCGGTCGGCACCAGCCGGGCTGCCACTTCCCTTTCTACCGGGACAAGTCGTCGTTCCACAGATCAGGCCTTTTGTGCAGTTCAGCTTGCGATGCTGAAGGATTCGCCGCAGCCACAATGACCATCTGCATTGGGGTTGAGGAATCGTAGTGAGCGATTTAAGCCCTCGACCACCAGGTCGATCACCGTTCCCCGCAACATCGGGATGTCCGAGCGGCGCAGGTACAGCGTGAGATCGTCTGCGATAACGATCGCCTGGTCCTCCTGATCCGCGGAATCAAGATAGTCCAGGGTGTACATATAGCCGTTGCAGCCGCTCTCTTTCACGGCCAGGCGGATGCCGGACGCTCCGGTTGTCGCCAGTTGCGATCGGACATGCGCGACCGCGTCCTGGGTCATTGAGATTTCCGGATCGCCAATGTCGTTTGGGTCAAAGCTGGATACAGTCATGCTTATCTCGCTGTGTTCTCCGCTTGGAGCAGCTGTGGAGGGCTTGCGAAAGCGTTCATAGAAACGTTACCGCTTTCTCGACACCCTTGATCAGCCTCTCAACGTCACTTTGGTCATTGTACAGGGCGAATGATGCCCGGATAGTGCCCGGTAGCCCAAGTGCTTGCATCAGGGGCATCGTGCAATGGTGCCCCGTGCGAACGGCGATCCCCTGCTGGTCGAGCAAGGTGCCAATGTCCTGCGGGTGCCCAGCGGATGAGACGAAGGAGACCACTGAAGTGTGCTCGCTCGGCTCAGCCACAATGCGAATGCTTTCAATTTGCGCAAGCCCGGAGCGCGCCTGCGCCACCAGGTCATGCTCATGTTTGCGTAGCGCGGACTGATCAAAGCTGCGCAGGTATTGCAGCGCGGCCGCCAGACCAACAGCGCCACCGACGTTTGGCGTGCCCGCTTCAAAGCGATACGGCAGCACGTTGTAGGTACTCGCCTCGATAGTTACGTGTTCGATCATCTCACCGCCACCTTGCCAGGCTGGCAGTGCATCGAAAGCATCGAAGCGCCCCCACAACACACCGATTCCCATGGGGGCGTAGGCTTTGTGCCCAGACAGCGCGTAGTAGTCGCAGCCAATGGCCTGCACATCCACATCGATGTGAGCAGTTGCCTGGGCTCCATCAATAACAACTACGGCGCCCACCGCGCGGGCGAGCTGCGTAATCTGTTTTACTGGATTAACCGTGCCCAACGCATTGGAAACATGGCCGATGCTGACAACGGCGGTACGCTCATTCAGTTTGGCGCGAAAGTCCTGCATGTCCAGCTCGCCACCTGGAGTGACGCAAGCCGCGACGAGCCGGGCACCACTTCGCTGGCAGGCCATCTGCCAAGGCACGATATTCGAGTGGTGCTCGAGTTCGGAGATGAGAATCTCATCACCGGGGGCGAGGCCCGCCGCAAGCCCAGCGGCGACGAGGTTAATGCTTTCGGTAGTGCCTCGTGTGAAGACAATCTCGTCGTTACGATTTGCATTCAGGAATGCTGCAACCGTTGCCCGCGAAGATTCGAAGGCATCCGTCGCCGATTCGGCAAGTTTGTGCGCAGCCCGATGCACGTTAGCGTTCGACTCCCGATAATAGGCGTCCACCGCACGTAGTACGCAATCTGGTTTCTGGCTGGTGGCCGCGCTATCCAGGTAGGCATCCGACGCCTGGGCGATCAGCGGAAAGTCAGCGCGCGCAGAGGTGATGTCAGTTCTGAGTGTCATGAACTGCCTCGTCAAATGCGGCCAGGGCTTCCGTCGCAAAGTCTCCTTTGACCGTTTGGGCGAGAAAGGCGCGCACCAGTGTCTGCCTTGCCTGCCGTTCTCCTATGCCACGACTGCGCAAGTAAAACAGGGCGTCTTCATCCAGCCGGCCTACGGTTGCGCCGTGTGCGCAGCGGACATCATCGGCGTAGATCTCAAGCTCCGGTTTCGCGTTGACCTCCGCGTTGTCGGCCAGCAACAGATTGCGGCAGGACAGATTCGCATTGCTGCGTTGCGCATCCGGCACGATGTGGATCCGTCCGATACAGGTCGATTTTGCTTTCGCCTGGGCTACGGCATGCGCTCGAATGGTGCTTTGACAGTCAGGCACTTCATGAACCACCTCCAGCGTCAGGTCATGGTGGCGGCCGCTGGCGAGGGCACATGCGCTATCGAACAGCAGGGTGGCGTGTGCTCCCGCCAGTTTGATTCGGCAATCGAAGCGCTGAGTATCGCCGCCGAGCGCATAGTGCATCAGCTGATAGTGAGCATCTTTGCCGATGCTGACGTCCGTCAGATGCCAGAGACTGTTGCTGTGGGTGCACAGTCGTTCGTGGCTCAGATGAGCGCCAGCCTCCAGAGTGATATTGATGATCTGAGATTGAAATGGGCTCGGGTAGCGTTCAATCAGGCGCGCGTGTACGCCAGCTTCGACAAAGACGTTCAGTTGCTGGTGGCCAAAGGCGATGGTCCGAACTTCGTAGTCGCCGGACGTGCTGATCACCAGTTGTCGTGGAGAGCACGCCTGGGCACTGATGAGCCCCAGTGGAAAGCTTGCGCTGTCGGTTTGATCCGGGCTCGGTGTGAGCTGTGCTTCACCGGTTCCGGCGAGTTCCCAGCCTCCGGGTTCCGAGGAGAACGTATTAAGGAGGCGCCTGAGGGGCGTGTATTTCCACGCCTCTCGCACGCGGCCCTCGTCAAGGCGCGCAGCTAGCGCATCAGCGCCCGGCAGAGACTCCCAGGTGCTCATTGCGTCAGCCATCCGTAGCCCTTGGCTTCCAGTTCCAGTGCGAGAGATGCATCCCCCGAACGGATGATCTGTCCGCCAGATAGCACGTGTACAAAATCTGGCTTTATGTAGTCGAGCAGCCGTTGGTAGTGCGTAATCATCAGCACGGCGCGGTCTTCGCGCAGGAAGCTGTTGACGCCTCGGGAAACGACTTGCAGTGCATCGATATCCAGGCCGGAATCCGTTTCGTCGAGTAGTGCAAGGCTCGGCTCCAGTGCGAGCAGTTGCAGAATCTCATTGCGTTTCTTCTCGCCGCCGGAGAAGCCCTCGTTGACACCGCGCTTGAGGAAGTCTGTATCCAGCGACAGCTCGCCGGCAATTTCCCGAATTCGCTTCATGAAGGCAGCGGCCGACAACGGCTCATCGCCACGAGCAGCCGCGAGGCTGTCGACGGAAGCCTTCAGGAATTCCATGTTGCTAACGCCGGGAATTTCAACCGGGTATTGAAAAGCAAGAAACACGCCCGCCTGGGCTCGCTCTTCAACTTCCATATCCAGAATTGACTGGCCATTCAGGCGCACATCGCCCTTGGTTACGGTGTAACCGGGGCGTCCGGCAACGACGTTCGAAAGGGTGCTTTTGCCGGAACCGTTGGGCCCCATGATGGCGTGAACTTCGCCGGCGTTGATCGTTAACTCGACACCCTTGAGAATGTTTGTGCCTGCGACGTCCGCATGCAGGTTGCTGATTTCAAGCAGGCTCATCCGACCGCTCCTTCCAGGGATACTTCAAGCAGCTTTCCTGCCTCCACGGCGAACTCCATTGGCAGTTCTCGAAACACGTCTTTGCAGAACCCGCTGACGATCATGGCAACGGCCTTTTCGGTATCGATGCCCCGCTGCTGACACAGGAACAGTTGGTCGTCGCTGACTTTTGACGTGGTGGCTTCGTGTTCTACGGTCGCCGAGGGCGTTTTGCTCTCGATGTATGGAAACGTGTGCGCACCGCATTCATCGCCAATGAGCAGAGAATCACATTGGGTGAAATTTCGTGCGCCTCGAGCGTTTGGTGACATACGCACGAGGCCGCGATAGCAGTTTTCGCTGCGTCCCGCGCTGATGCCTTTCGAGATGATCGTGCTCTTGGTGTTTTGGCCCAGGTGAATCATCTTGGTTCCTGTGTCCGCCTGTTGCCGATTATTGGTCAGTGCTACGGAATAGAACTCCCCGACGCTGTCGTTGCCTCTCAGAATCACCGACGGATACTTCCAGGTAATGGCTGAGCCGGTTTCCACCTGCGTCCACGATATCTTCGAGCGATCGCCGAGGCAGGCGCCGCGCTTGGTGACAAAATTGTAGATACCGCCCTTGCCGTCTTTGTCGCCGGGATACCAGTTCTGAACGGTCGAGTACTTGATCTCAGCATCTTCCATTGCAACCAGTTCAACGACGGCAGCGTGCAGCTGATTCTCATCGCGCATAGGTGCCGTACAGCCTTCAAGGTAGGAGACGTAACTGCCTTTCTCCGCCACGATGAGTGTGCGTTCGAACTGGCCAGTATTGCGCTCGTTGATTCTGAAGTAGGTGGACAGCTCCATTGGGCAACGTACGCCTTCCGGGATGTAGACGAACGAGCCATCGCTGAAAACCGCTGAATTCAGCGTTGTGTAGTAGTTGTCAGTCATTGGGACAACCGAGCCCAGGTATTTCTGCACGAGCTCGGGATAGTCCTGAACGGCCTCGGACAGCGAGCAGAAAATCACGCCGGCTTCGGCCAGGCGATCACGGAAAGTAGTGGCGACAGAGACGCTGTCGAACACGGCGTCAACGGCGACATTGCTGGAGTTGATAACCCCCGCCAGCATCTCCTGTTCATGCAGAGGAATACCCAGCTTGTCATAGGTCGCAAGCAGCTCCGGATCAACCTCGTCCAGCGACTTGGGGCCATCCGCCATACTCTTTGGCGACGAGTAGTAGGAGATGCTCTGATAGTCGATCTCTGGAAACTGTACGTGCGCCCACTGGGGTGGCTTTTGCTTTTGCCAGTGAGCGAAGGCTTTGAGCCGCCATTCGGTTAGCCATTGTGGCTCTTCCTTGCGCTTGGAGATGAAGCGCACGACGGATTCGTCCAAGCCAGGGGGAATGGTGTCCGATTCGATATCGGTCACAAAACCGGCTTCGTAGTCTCGGTCGACCAAGGCATCGAGGCCCGATGCGTTTTGCTGGCTCTGTTCGCTCACGGGATTTGAGTGTCCTTTACTGGGTGCGTCAGTCGGTTGCGGCGTCAATCGCGCGCTCGCGCGCTTCTTTATGGGTCTGCGTTGCCGCTTATTCTACTCCTGCTCTATACCCGAGTAAATTAGTCGGGTATTTCCGATCGGAATGAATTCACCGCTTTTCCGCATTTTGGCGGAGTTCCCGCTCGGTCGGTTGCGCTCACCGGGGCAAGACAGAATTGTTCCTGAAGCTCTATCATAGCGATGTCAATTTCGACGCTATTTCGCAGCTGCGGGGATCGAGCATGACGAGAGTTCTCAATCGGCCGATGAGTGGGCAGCGCGTCCGATGGTTGGCCGTCGCGATCGGATTTCTCATGAGCGTTGGCTGTTCTGATACCTCCTCCAGCAAGACCCAGCAAGGGAGTGCTAGCTCAGATACGGCGGCTGCTGAACAGGCCAGCCAGGCGGTCGTTACAGCGGCCGAATCGTCCGTGGATACAACAGTGGATGGCGCGGCCAGCGCGGCTGCCGACAGCGAAGGTAGTCCGGCGTCTGGCGCCAGCGCGCCGGTGCAACCCGCGCAGGCGGTCGAAGCCGCGGAATCTGACGAGGAGACGAGCGAATCTGATGGGAATCCGACATTCGTGGCTGCGGATTGGCCGCTGGACATACCCCTGCCGAAGTGGCTTGAGGGCAAACCCGTTGTCAGCGGCGCCGATAGTGTTGGCCTTCGAGCCTCAGGCGAGGCGGATTATCTGCAGAACGTTGCTTTCTTCCGTGAACAGATGCAGGCCTCGGGCTGGACGCTGGAATCCGAGGAGCAGCCAACGCCCATAATGGACAGCTTGCGATTCGCCAAGGACGAACGGGTGGTGGCTGTAGTGGTTGTCGCCGTTGCCGGCGGGATTAACGTGCAGGTCAGTCAGCAGCGAATGCCATTGGAGTAGCCCTGAAAATGGGACAAGCTGGCTTGTTTGTCAGCCCGGCTAGACACAGAATAGCGCTCCCGCGAATCTCGGCGTTTTCTGTCCATGCCTAAACTCGAACGCATGCCTGAAGATCATATCTATCAGGCCTACGGCATCTATTTGCTGCAAAACCAGCACCGTTTCATTCGGCGTCTGAAGAAACTCTATGAGCCATCTGTGCACGGCCACAAGACCTGGGGCTCCAGTTTCCTGCTGATGGACTATCTGCGAGATGAGCCCATCAAGAAGAAGAGCACGGTCATGGAACTCGGCAGTGGCTGGGGGCCGGGTGCGGTCTACTGTGCCGCCAAGTTCAAAGCCGATGTTACCGCGGTGGATATGGACAAAGACGTCTTCCCGTTTCTCGATGTGCTCGCTGCACTTAACGATGTGGAAGTTAAGACCAAGAAAGCCAAGTTCAGCGAGCTGTCGAGCAAACAGCTAGGCGCTAACAAAGTGATTGTCGGCTCGGACATTTGCTTCTGGGATTCGCTCGCTGATGATCTTCTGCGTTTGATGAAGCGCGCATTCAATGGCGGGGTAGAGCGGATCATCATCACAGACCCTGGCAGACCGCCATTCTACGAATTGTGCGATCGCGCAGCGAAGAAGTATGACGCGGAGCTCACCGAATGGTATGCAACCGAGCCCTCTCAGATAACGGGCGAAGTTCTCGAGGTTCGTCCGCGCTAGGCGCACAAGCGCGTCTAACCCCGAGGCTTACTGCAATTGGTATGGGGTGCGCCCGGATATAGGGTGCGCTCATTGTTGGCGGACGAGCTTGAGCTTAGGTGGGTGCTCCACGTATGAAGTCTGCGAGCTGATCGGAGAGGTTGCCGCAGGCGGACGCTCGCACTCGAGCGATGAACGGCAATGGCACAACTACTGCGGGTACGAAGCTCGTGCCTACGGCCTCGGAACTGATTTTGCCCACGGTTTTGCCGGTGCGAATATCCCAGATTGATGCTTCGTAGTTGCTGTCGTTTTCCCAGGTCAGAAAACCAAAACATCCGGCTCCGCCCGGGCTGACCGTGCAGGTCATGGAGCCTGCGGAGCTTGTCCGCTCTGTTGAGCCTTCGATCCACACCACATATTTAACGCCGATCTCGCGCAATCGATCAGCCAGGTCCGGCTGTCGTATCAATTCCGGCAGATCGCTGGTCTTGGAGGGTGCCGTGCGTGGTTCGAACCAGGGAAACGTCGCGTCCCGGAACGCGCGCTCGTCGATGACGCCGATGCCCGACGAGGCTCTGGATAGATCAGAATTGATACAGGAAACGAAGTCGCCTTCCGTTTGCTGAGCGGTGGGGCGGGTGGTTCGCCCCAGCACGACAATGGACTCGCCAGTACCCAGGCTCGTGCTGCCCTGGCGCACTTCCTGAATTGTTGCAGTTACGCAGCCTGTCATCATTGCGCTGGAAAAGAGCAGCGCAAGAGCGCTCATCAGACGCGTATGCAGGCGAAACGACGGGGCGTGTGATTGGCTCATGTTTCTGCACCAGATTGGGTGGGCTGTGATGAGTCCTGCGGGGCCGGAGGAGCAACGACTTCGAGACCACCGTTGCCAGCGCTGTTGCTCGACAGCCAGTCGCGCACTTCGGGCACGCTGCGAAAGCGTAGCGCCATCACGACCATCGCATCACGCATGGCTGCGTCGGCGGCCGCGCGCAGCGCTGAAGTACCTGAACCGTCCATGATGCCGTGATCGTGGGTGCTGGCCTTGCCGTAAGCGGTTACCGGCCAATCGATAACGAGCGATCCGTCAGTATCAAACAGTCGCATCTGATACTTGAGCCAGACCTCGTAGACATCGTTCCTGGTTTGCCGCGGCACGCTGAATTGCAACTCGGTCAGTTGCGGCGCCAGCACGCCGTGACTGCCAGCCGGGGGGTTACTAATGCTCTCGGCGACTAAGCTGCCTTGAAACAGACCATTGCTGAGCGCGGTAAACATGGTGCGCTGGGCTGGCCCGAGGCTCAGCCGCCAGGTACCAAAGCCGTCAAGCTCTTCTTCATGCACAAAACTGGTAAGGGCCTCTTCGTAGTGCACGGCAACGTTTACTGGGAGCCGTTGCACAAGCGGCTCGGGGAAACGGCTGGATTCCAGGCCCACGTTGGCGGTGCCACAGGCCGATAGGCACGGGATGACGAGAGCGCTGATACTCAATAGGAGAATCGATTTGATTCGCGCGATCTGCTTCATTCCAGCCTCTCTTGCCGGTTCATCTTAGGTCCTGCAGCCCGACAAAGGTACCGTCATTTCGATGCGCCAGTTCCCGCATCAGCGCCGCGAAACGCCAGATTCGACCACTCGGATTCTGCAGGTGCACGGGAAACGCCACCGCGTGAATGCGCACTCGGCGACGGCCCTCGGCGTCAGCAACATTGATGCGATCGACGGTGTCGACCACAGACTCTACGGAGCTACCGGTGAAGTCATCGCCAAAGACATAGATGCTGATGCGCTTGTCCGGTGCATAAAAAGTGCTGATGGCAGCCTGAATGCCTTCGACGGGGCTGGAGTTGGAAAACGGTGCCCAGGTCTGCATGCGTTGCGCGATTGCGTTGCGCCGTGCTGGCGAATCGGGGATCCATTGCGCGCGGTAGCTGGGGAACATGTAGTCACCCATGTCGTTCATGACCTGAATCCCTTTCACCGTGGGATAGATTTGCAGTGTCTCCCGCACCTTGCGTACGACCTGAGGCCAGGCGAAATTCTGCATGCTGCCGGAGGTGTCGATGACAAAGATGATGTACTCGCTGTCGACGGGTATACCGGCAATGGTGCTGTCTGTACGGCGAAAATCCTGGCCGAGCAGCCTTTCCATTTCATCGGTTAGCGATTGTCTGGCCGCTGCCAACTCGCTTTGAGCGATAAGCGCATCTTCCGCATCTTCGGTTGATGCCACGAACTGTCCGAGGATGTTTGTCCGCTCCTGACGCAGCTTTGCGAGGGTTTGCAAAGTCAGGTCGAGCTGAGCGGATTGCTCGGACACCTGTTGGCGCAGCACGGCGGTTTGCCCTCGAAGTTCGAATACTGCGTTCTTGCGAGCAGCCACCTGACCATCGAGGTTGACGATGGTCTTTTCGAGGATGGCGGGTTCGACCGTTTTCACGATCATCAGCAGCAGAATGATGGCGCCGAAGCCGCAGCAGATTACATCCAAAAACGACAGGCTGAATTCTGAGATGTCTCGACGTTGCCGCATGCTGGGTTACTCGCCTTTCAGGCCGGCGCCGTGGGTGAAGGGCAGACGAATCATGGCCAATCCCTGGAGGGTGAGATGTACGCGCCTCCACTCGTTCGAGCCAGATTCCAAAATGCGGCCGCTGATAGTGGGTCGCCTTCCATCGGAAACATAATGACATTGACTCGAACACCACGGGGCATCTTGCGCGCGGCATCGTTAAACAATTTCAACCGGTCTCTGCCTGAGATGGTCGCGCGCCGAGGTTCGGATAGGCCCTGCGTCGGTAGTGAATCGGTGATGAGGTAAACATTGTCGGGCAGCGGCGACATCGTCGCGAGCACGTCGGCCAAGCGCTCCAGCGATGTTCCGTTCGTTGGCAAGCGCTTCTCCAGGGCGTTGATTGCGCGATCCAGATTGTCTGTGTCGCTGACCGGTAGCCAGGCGTTGTTGCTGTCCGGCAAAACACTGGCGGCTTCTGTGTTGAAGGCAATCATCTGGAAATCGGAGTCCAGTGGCACCTGCGATGCCAGCCATTCCACGGTCCTGATGGTGCGCCGCCACTTGGGAGCGCTGCGCTGAGCGTCGGGCTTCATGTTGCGCCGGCGGATGACGTTGACGATCGTGTCATCGAGCATGCTGGCGGAAACATCGACGGCGATGACGATGTGCCGGCCGGCAACCGACAGGCCGGTTAAGTACTGCCGATCGCCTTCGCCGACGAAACTGCGGGCATTATCGCCTTCGGCCGCCTGTTCTAGCGCCCGCAGCCGGTCGAGTTCCTTTTCGCGTGTTTCGATATCGGCCTTCAACGCTTCGATACTCGATACTTCGGCAAGGCTTGTCGCTTCCAAGTCATCGAGATCCTGACGCTTGCGAGCGATGTCGTCGACAATCGCAGCGAGAGACTGATCACGCTCGTCTGTTTGGCGTTTGAGTTCGTCCAGTTGCTGTTGCAGCTCCGCCCGGTCTTTCTCGCCCTGCTGGACCTCATAGTCCAGCATTCGAATCTCCGCCAACTGATCCCGGTTAATCTCCTTGAAATCGCGCTCGGTTGCGTGGTTGATGATGAGAAAAATCAACACAACCGCGCCGAAGCCACAGGACATGATGTCGAGGAACGACAGGGAGAAAACACTGAACCGACGGGGTTTGGCCACTGCTAGACCATTGCCTGTTTAGCGCGCTGTTTCATGACAGCACCCGGATTAGCAGGTGGCTTCGTTCGTCGCCGTCAGCTGACCTCGATGATACTTTCGCGCCAGCCGCCAGGCCGGTCAGGCTTGCGCCGCTTTGATTGCCTGATGACAGCGCCTGACCGTTTCGACTGATTGCGACGATGCCGTTTGGTCGCATCTGATAGCTCACATCATCCACTTGAACTGGCGCCTCTGCGTTCAGTGGATGAGCCGATGCAGCGCTGAGAACGTGGGTGGCCGGCTCGATTGATCCGGTCGCCGGCGTCTCATCCGAGTCTGGCGACTCGACCTCGGCGGGCAGACGGCTGGTGAAGATGACGGAGTCACCAGCGGTCAGCGCCTCGGCGTGCCGGGCAACGTTTGCGCGGGCTTCTAAAGCGTCAGCGGTTACGACGTCTTTGCCGATGCTACGCAGGAAGTCGATCAACCTGGGCAGTCCCGCTGCGGCCTCGGTTACCACAACCGTTGTTGCACCGGCGAGTTTGTCAGTCAGGCCCTCGTAGCGCCTGGACAAGCCATCCAGCAGGAAGCCGACGTCGGTATCCAGTCGCCGTTGTTGGCCGTCATGGCTGATCTCGATGGCGAGCGATTGTGCCGTCGGCTGTTCCAGCCACGCGAGCACTTGATCGAATATCTGCTGCTCAGTTGCTGCGATTTTGAGCGGGTCAAAGCGGTTGGTGTCGATGAAGCGTTCCGCGATGGCGTTAACGCAGCGATCGATGCAACTGATAAAACCAAGCTCGGCAAGGCTGGCTGTCTCGGTGCGTTGCACTTGACCATCGTTGGTCAGCTTGCTCACCAACAACCCGCCGAGGGCGAGATCAATATGGGCGGCTTGCTCCGGCAGGCGGCGGTGAGCGCTATCAAGCACTGCCCGATCGATGAAGCCCGACAACGTAAGGCCAGCTTCCGTTGCGATGCCAAGCAACAGGCCAAGTTGTTCCTGATTGGCTGTGCCGGGTACTGCCGCGAGCACCGGCGTTGCGCCCAAAGAAGCATCGTCTGCGAGTTGTCTCAAGGTCAGATAGATCAGGTCCGAATCGCTGCTGGCGTGTGGGCTGCTGACGGCGAGGGGAGCGCCGCTCAACTGCTCCAGGAACGTCAGATGACTCTGCCGGGGATACAGGCGGCACTGTCCCAGCGCGTCGTGGCCAAGCCGTACGCTGTTATCGTCAGCAAACGCGGCGGCGGTGGTGTGCGCCTCTTGCTCGCCGCTGAAGAGCGAGAGCCGGTGGCTGTTCACGAGTAGGAGAGCGGTCGTCATGCTGCTCGCACCTGCAGATGTCGGATCAGGCCCTGGTCGCAGTAGTTTTGCGTATCCAGTACAAGCCGCTCCTGAATCAATTGCAGCTGGTGCAGCAGGAACATGATGATGATGCTGATAACCAGTGCGACAAACGTCGAATTGAACGCCACGCCCAGGCTGGTGGTGACGCCTGCAATGTCGCCCTCGACGGCTCGGTAGGCCTGACCGAGCGCTTCGCCGATACCGCGGACTGTGCCGATGAAGCCTATGGACGGGATTGCCCAGGCGATGTAGCGAACCATGGACAGTTCGCTATCGAGGCGTTCGGATTCTGACTCGCACGTCGCGCGCACGGCCTCGGATGTGTCTTGTACATTGTGGGTAGAGCCGAAGCGCTGCAGAGCAACCAGCAGCGTTCGTGGTAGCAGGAACGATTGCTCTTCTTCGGGCAGAGCCTGGATGGGTCTTGCGTAGCTGCGCGTGTCCTCGGGCAAAATTGAGGTGCCGTCGCTCACGGTGAGTATGCGGCGCTGTAGCAGTGCTCTTTCCCGCAACGCTCCTCGGCCTTTGTATCCCATGATCGCCATCGCCCAGAGCATGAGAATGAAACAGGATTCCTGCTCGTAGTCTCGCAGCACAACAAACAGCGAGCGATCCTGCACGAAAGCCTCGCCGCTGGCCGCACGCTCTGCCTGTTCGCTCAATATCGCATCGGCGTTGGGCCGAATGACGGTGACGTAGATGAGGTGCACAACGATGACCGCGACCACCAGCGCGGCAATCTGATAGAGCAATTCCTGGGGAAGGTTGGAGGTTCGCTTGTCGGTCATGGTGTGTCGCTATGTTTTTGTTTTGGAGTTAGCCTGCTACTGGCACTTGTCAGATCAGTTTTCAGATGTCGACCGGGAATGGGACGGCAAAGTCCTCAGAGATATCTTCGCTGGGTTTGAATACGCCTGATCCGGAGCCGGAGCCCGAGCCTTCAGAAGTCTCCGCTGCCGCCGGTAGAGCGCGGCGTAGCGGTGCGGGCAGCGTTGCTGACTGCGCTTGCGCTTCTGCTCGGGTAGCGGGCGCGTCCTTCAGCTTTTGAGCTGACGCAGGCGCCTTGCTGGTTGCCTCACTCGCGCTAAGCGATGTTGCCAGGCAGACGACGAGGGTGGCTGCCAGGTTGCGCATTGTGTTGGCGGTTACCTGGGTGAGACGCTTTGTCGTATTCACTGATTTACTCCGCATAACGAGCGAGCCGGAAGCCAATGTCCTCGCGGCCATCAATTCCGTAATCCCGGAACGAAAGCCTGGTGTCCGTCATGGTTCCATGTTTCCAACTTGAGCCGCGAATGACCCGGTACTCACCAGCAGCGGGACCGGTGGGGTCAGTCCGCTCGTCGCTGTTGCCAATTTCGTAGTAGTCGTGCATCCACTCCGCGACGTTGCCGGCCATGTCGTGCAATACAGGGTTTGCGAGCGGCGCATCAGCGGCGAACGAACCGACCGGAGCGCTGACGACATAGTTGTCGTTGTAGCCGAATACGATTCGACCAACGACATGCGCTGCGGAACGATCCGCGAGATTTGCGAAGCGTTCGGGTGGTGGCAGGGCCGGCCCCCAGGCGAATCGCGCGCTGGAGCCGTCGCTTTGGGCCCTGGCCGCCCAGGCCCACTCAGCTTCCATGGGCAGCCGATAGCCGAGCGAGGAGGGGTTCACACCAGTAACCTTGCCGAACTCCATCTCGTAGTAGGGCTCTCGCTGCTCCTGCTTGGACAGCCAGTTCGCGTAGCCGGCGGCGTCGTGCCAGGAAATGTCGACCACAGGCTGATCGTCTTTGTTCAGCGTGTTCTCTTCGAATTCCCCTGAATCATGGCCGGTGGCGAAGGCGCGGAACTGCGCATTCGTAACCTCATGCTCGGAGAGGTAATACAGGCGAGTCATGCGCGTACTGCGCAGTGTCTCGTTCGATCGCCGCCCAGGTTCCCGGCGCGACGCACCCATAGTGAAGGTGGTCGGCGTCATCAATTTCATCGCCTGACCAGCACTCGTTTCGTAGCTGGGCTTCAAAGCGGCGAGCCGAGCTTCACGCTCCGTGAGCAAGGCAACGTTTACGGATTGTCGAAAGTCTGCCTTGGGTTCGAGGCGTTTGCGAAAGCCGGCGTAGCCGTCGAGGCGTAGTTGGATCACGTGTGGCTTGGCTGGCAACGTAAGCGTCAGCGGCGACGTGCCGCGTGCCTGGCCGTCAACCAATACCGTTGCTCCGGCGGGCTTGCTGACGATCTCCACCGTGCCCGTCAATCGGGAAAGCCGCAGGCTTAGCGACTCTTCTGCGCCGCTCGCCACTTCAATTCGTTGCTCTATTGCTTTGAAACCGGCTTTGAAGACTCGCAATTGATGGCTGCGCCCTGGCGTGAGTTCGATTTCTAGCGGAGTGCTGCCACGAAATTGACCACCTACCGTCACGCCGGCGCCGGAAGGTGAACTGTTGATACTGACCAGGCCGTCTGCCGGACTAAGCTTAAGCGTCGGTAGAGATTGTTCCTCACCGATGCTCACAGATACATCGGCAAAGCGTCGTTTGTAACCCGGCGCTTTGAATTGCAGAACGTGATCGCCGGGCGGCAGTTGCAGCACCGCCGGTGTTGCCTCGCTGAGCGTCGAATCATCGAGAGTGACCGCTGCGCTAACTGGCTCCGTGGCAACGGCTACGGTGCCGTAGTTTGGTTCCAGAGCCACAGTGAACGCTTGCTCGGTATCCATGCCATCGATGTTGATGATTTGCTGAGTTTCGAAATACAGCGGGTGTTGAAGCAGCAACTCGTGCTCGCCAGCAGCGATCTGTATCTCGGGTAGAGGCGTGTTGCCGATACTCGTCCCGTCGATGAAGACCTCGGTGCCGTCAGGCTCAACGGTGAACGTTACCCTGCCGGGCAGTTTGTCCATTGCCAGCTCGATCAGCTGATTGCGATCGCTGGCAACGTCGAACTCCACGTCCAGTGGCTCGTAACCGACGGCGGTAGACTGGATGCGATAGCGGCCCTCGCGCAGCAGCCAGGTTTTGCCGAGTGCAAATTGGAAGCCGCCGCTCAGCGCAAACGTATCCGGTGTCGGTTCAATAATGATTCGCACGGACTTGGCGGTGAAAATGAACCACAGGAACGCGGCAGCCGCGGCGCCGACAACCAGCAGCACGATGGTGCTGACGCGCAACCTGCTCGATTGCGCTTCGCGTTGCTCCGGCGGTTGATAGGGGGCCGGCGCGATTACCGATGCATTGGGTTCAGTGCTCATCCGGGCGTGCTCATCAAATGGGTTCCCGGCAACGGATGTCTACCGGATCCATATCAGGCAGAACGACGACCTCCGCGCGCACATCCCGACAGCCGCTGCGCACGCCGACAATGGTGTATCGGCCCGGCCGCAAGGACACCTCGCGCGTTTTGAACTGACCCAGATCGCCGACTTTGTAGATGGTGATGTTCGTTGCGGCGTCAGACGTTAACGTCAGCGCAACCGGTTGGGTGAACTGAGTGATGATTGCGGCGACGTCGCTGGCCTGCGCCTTTAGCGTTGGCAGCGGCTCGCTGGCTTCGAGAATCCTCTCGCTGACAGCGCGTGCCTCGTTCATGAGCGCATCATCCGACAACGTCGCCGGGTCTTCGAGAATCGTGTTGATGCGGTGAGCATCGGACGCGAGTTGATTCGCCCGGTCTTCACCCTGGCGGGCGAATGCCATAGAGGCGTCGATCTCGAGAGCTTCGGCATAAGCTTGCTGAGCATCGGAGAAGCGTTCTTCCCGCATGGCTTGTTCGGCTTTGGCTCGCAGGCGCGATAGATCCGCCAGCACAGTAGCTTCGTTCAATTGCTGACGCGCCCCGATAACCGCAGGATCATCCTTTCTCAGCGCGTCTGCGGCAGAGAAGGCTTTTCGGGCCGCCTCGAATCGGCGTGCTTGCAGCGCGGCGAAGCCATCAGAAAGAAGCGCCCTGAAACGCTCTTCCTCGAGGCCCCCGCCCAGTCGCTCGATCTGCGGCGTGATGCCGTCGAGGGCCGGATCCAGTGCGGCTGCTGCTCGATAGTCTGCGAGCGCTGCGCTCGTCCGCCCACGAGCCTCATTCTGTCTGGCGGAGGTTTCGAGCCTGATGACCTCCGGGAGCGTTTCGGCTCGTTTTTGCCCGCTGACGACGCTCTGCGCGGTTGAGTCGTACTGACTCGCTAAAGCGAATGCATCCTTTGCTGAGTTTACGTCGCGTTCCTGCAGCGCCGCCTCACCTGCGGACAATGCATCGGCCAGGCGCCGATTACCGTCATCGATTAATGCCTCGAGAGCGTCCGCCCCGGCTTCATACGCACTGATTGCTTCATCGAACTGATCGCTTATGAACTTCTCATCGCCATCGGTGGCCAGCCGTCTGGCGTCCGCAAATGCATCGGCACCCCAGCGTTCGACCGACATCGTCTCCAGCGCCAGTTGGGCATCGACATAACGTCGTAGCGCAGCTTCTGCCTGCTTGCGTGCTTTCTCGCGCAGTGCAGCTTGCAGGGGTGGCAAGCCATTGGCTTCGGCGCTGGCAGCACGGCCATCGCCAGGCTGTGCGTCGGCGGGAGATCGTTCGATGGGCGATAGCTCGATGGAGCCGCCGACACTGTCTGGGAGATACAGGAAAACCCAGAGCACTGCGGCCAACAGCAGCAGCCCAGCGCCGGCAAGCGCGATGTTGCGAGGCGTAAGGGCGCTCGCACCACCGGTGCTGTTGCGCTGATGGCTCAGCGATGCAGCGCGGGGTTTGATCTCGATCGGTTCGCTCATAGCTCGCTTGTTACACCATGCCTTACTTGAGTGCTTGCGTCGTCATAGCCGCAAACACACCATCTTATCTGACTGCATTGTCGAGGCATTGGTTCAAGATTGCCGTCGACGTGGCGCTGGACGGCGCACTGTTGTTCTATTTATCGGTCCATGGACGTCTGATTCGATATGCGTAGTTGCGAACGCACTAGCCAGGCGTCTCTTGCTCTGGCTCTGAGCTGCTATCGGAAGCCTCTTCGGGTGGCGTATCCGGTGGCGTCAAACCGAGCTCTTCGAAATACAGTTTCTTCAGCACTCGGCGCAGCTGTGTGTACTGTTCATCCACGGTGCCCTGCAGGCGCAGGCTCTCGTTCTCGAGAGAGAGCGTGTACGGCGTGATCTCTGCCTCTGTGCCCTCTGATAGTTCTCGCAATACATCAGCATGAATCTGCGCGGCGTTGCGCCGCTCGATCGCACCCTTCAGTAGAATCGCACCACCGACAATGCTTGTGAGGCCACTGACCTGGGTATAGCCATTGTCTGCCTGAGTGGCCGCCAGGCCACCGAGTACAGCGACGGTTCCGGCGATCGTCCGGCTGCGTGCGGCCGCCTTGAGTTCTTTGTAGGCAATGGCTTCGTCGTAGGACGCTCGGCGCCACTCCTGGTAGGGAGAAAACATGCCGGCATGAAAGTTATCGTAGTACTCATCGAGCGTATCGATGAACAGATATTCGCGCTGACGCACGGACTCAACACGTTCGAGCATCGGATCGTTGTCCGCAGGCAAGCGGTTAAGCACCAGGTCTCCCTTGTCGTTTTCCACGACATGGTCGGAAAAAGCATCGGGCGCGAAGTCTCTTGCAAACTGCATTTGTGCGATCAGCCGGATACGCCGGATATCCTCCTCGTCCAGGCTCTGCCTGTGCGCCAGCATGTCGTCGGCGAGTTCTTTGTAGATCGCCTGAAAGGGGTCGACATCTCTCGGAACGCTGTCGCCATAGGCGTAGCGACTGGCAAGCGCATCGTAGGTTTTCTCAAACCACAGCTCGCCGGTTGCGTCGGTGACCGTGGCTGTCAGTTGCATGGATTCGCCATTCGACTGTTCGATCCGGCCATTGACCCAGACATCAACCGCGTAGCTTGGCCGCGGCACGACTCGCACGGCACCCCAGTTGCCCGTACTTTGCAGCAGGTTTTTCAGGGTGTACGGAAGGTAGTAACTTTCGGCGCGACGAATCTCAGGCTCAATGAGTTGCTCAATTCGCTCATCGTAGTCTTCCGGCACGTTCGCATCGAATACAGCGACGCCGACGTCGAGCAGGTTGGCTTCATCCAGGTTGGCAATGGATTCGGGTGGCGTCATATCGACCGTGCGCACTACGCTCGTTGTGCAGCCGGCCAATAGGTTCAGCGCTAGCACTAAGGCGATTGGGAGGGTGGTGCATAGCTTCGATCGTGCCGGTTGGTCAGATGCGTGTTCTCGACTGGTCATGATTAATTGTTCTTGTAGCGTTCGTACTCTTCCCACAGCGCAGCCTTCAGTTCCGGGTCGGACTCGGCCATGGCGGCCTCGCGCAGCTGCCGCGCAATGATATCGTCGTCGCGTGCATCGCTCGGATCGGATTGTGAGTTATCTACACGCCCGGTTGGTGCTGTCGGTACATTAGCGAGCACCGGTTCCTGACCGCTGCCTGGCTCACTTGAGTCTTCCGTGCCATCTGCGCTGCCTGGCACGCCGGTTTCGGCGTCGCCTGGAATGCCGCCTCCGCCAGTCCGCGGCAGATTGGGATTACGCTCGCCGGCACCCTCGCGCTCACTAAGAATCGCGCCGTCAAAATCTCCGAGTGCTTCTTCGAATTCACCGTTGCCGCCGCTGCCGCCGTCTCCGCTTTCATCGTCTCCGCCATTGCCTCGATCCGTTGGTGGTGGCGGTACCTCGTTGGATGACTCCCAGCGACCATCGCCGTCGCCGCTACCATTTGGCACGCCGCCAGCGCCCACCGGAGCATCGCCCGGGACTGGCATGCCACCATTGCCAGAACTGCCACCTGGCATGCCCCCGGTTGGCGGCATGCTGGAAGGTGACGGCATGCCGGAGGTGGACGGTGTACCCGAAGGTGAAGAGCTACCGGAGGGTGAAGGCGTTCCCGAGGGTGATGGATTCCCTGATGGCGACGGCATTCCGGACGGAGACGGCATTCCGGAGGGAGAAGGCATACCGGATGGCGAGGGCAAACCGGAAGGCGATGGAATGCCGGATGGACTGGGCATGCTGACCGTTTTGCAGCCAGCGACGGCGAAGACGAACGCTGCCCCTAAGCCAGCAAGGCGCACGCACCGTGATGCGTAGGAGCGACGGTTTGATGGGCGCGCCGTGTGCTTGTCGAGCCTCAAATGGGCAGGGTCAGCATGCCTTGTCAGATTGCGCATCGTTGAGCCTCTACTGCGGGGTTTCTACTCACGTTCTATCTTGGCTGGTGGCTAGCACCTGCGGTGCCAAATACCTCGCCACGTTGTGTCTTTCAATCTTCGTCGCTGCCTTGCTTCCGAGCTTCCATGTGCCACGTGCTGCATCACTGGATACATCTTTGCTTATGCCAAGGCTAGCCTGAGTTGTCTGAACGGAGCCTGACGGCGTGCCTGTACTGTCCAGCCCCGGCATCAACGTACGGTGAATGGCTTGATTCTCGGGAATCAGACGTCATCGTCAGCTGTGGTCGCGAGCGGTTCGGGTAACTCACCCCCAGCCTGTTCGGGTACCTCTTCAGACACTGCGTCCGGCATATCGTTCGGCGTCGCTGGCAGCTCGGCATTGCCTTGCGTTGCGACTGTTTGCGTCGTTTCAGTGACTCCGTCGCGCTCGTCAGCTTCGTCTTTCCTGGGCCAATAAGTGAATTCGTGTCGGTAGCGATTGTTGTCGGTAGCGACCGGGACGCCATCAACCAGGGAAGGTCGGTAGATGGCGTTGTTGAGTGCACGGCGAACGCGAAAATCCAGCATCCCAGGCGGATCGGAGCGTTCTGTCTTGAGCGAACTGCCGACGATCCTGCCGCGATGGTTCACCGTGAACACAAGGTCCACAACACCCTGTTTGGGTTCGATCGTGGGATCGTCCGAGGCTTTCGGGCTGAGAATAGGCGGGCGGTACAACAGCGTCGGAGTTGCGAAGCGGCTGTTGGAATCCTGCGAGCCAGCGTCCTGGAGCTGTTTGTGTACGTCTGCGTACAGCGGTAACCAGCGGCGGCCGGTGCTCAGGAACATGAGGTGCCAATCTGCCAGCGCCAGCTCGGCAGCGACGAGTGCCTCGACGTCCACGGGATCACGTTGTCGTTCGATGTTGACGATTCGTTGTAAAGACTTTTCACCCTGGCTGTAGCTCGCAAGCGAAAGCCCGCTGCTTTGAGATGTGGAAGACACACCGGTGAAGCTGTCAAAAACAGGGCTTGCATCGCTAGTGCCTACGTTCTTCAGCGGAAAATGTTGGCGAACATAGGTTTGCGCGAGGCCAGCGAGCAACGGGATCAGCGCGTCATCCGTCTCCGAGGTCGCTTCTTCGACTAGATCGATGCCGTGCTTGTACAGACCCCGGGCGCTGAAGATGTTATTGCTCGCCATGTACCAGTCAGCCAGGCGCAGCAGTCCGGGAACCAGTTCCATAGACGCGCCACCGTGATAGCGCAGCAGCGTGATGTAGGCGTACTCATGGCGATCGTTGGCCGCCGCCAGATCGCCCATCTCTGCCAGGGTCGCAGCTTCGCGGTAGACACCCGATAGCTGGGTGGGGGAGATGAGGCCGCTGTTCACCCGTTCGATATGAATCGCGCGAGAGTAGCTGTCGAGGGCGCCGACGAAGTCTTTCTCAGCCCGCTTTACATCACCCAGAACCAACAGTGGCTCGATGAGGTCCGGGTTGTAGCGATCAAAGCTGCTTTCGCGCTGGCGAATCAGTTCAGACAGTAGCGTTCGCGCCTGCAGCGTTTCGTTGCTTTCCAGCTGCTCCTGAGCTGCTCGAATCACCGGGTCGTCGCTGCGCGGTTCAGCGGTTTCGACAATCGCGTCAATCCGCTCGGACCGGGGCGCATCATCGTTTGTCGCACTGGACTGGGTGCTCTGGGTCGCGGCCTCAGGCGCATCAGTGCTGGCCTGGGCGTGGGAGCCTATCGTCGATATCGAAAGCAGCGCGATGAGTGAGGTTCGGGCGATCGTTGCGCTTCGCGCAATCAGGTATCTCTTGGAAGTCCCTGCGGGGGTCACGATAGCCATGCTTTGTCCGTATGATTCGGGTCACTAGTAAGCCGGGTCGCAGTGCGGCCATAGCATGTTCTACCGTGGCGGATGCTGCCTGACAAGGCGCCAAGAGCATTGCATCGATTCTCTGTCTAACGATGCGGCGAGCGGTAGGTCGCCGGACGCTGGCATAACAGCGCGATATATATGATGAATACCGAGCCTATGAGTGAAGACTTTCAACAATCCTGCGATGACAGCCTTGATGCTACGGGTTTGCTTTGTCCGGAGCCGTTGATGCTCGTGCGCAATAGGCTTCGAGACATGCAGCCCGGAGCTTTGCTCTACGTGCGGGCGACGGACCCGTCGACCGAACGCGACTTCGACAATCTTTGCCGGTTTGTTGGCCATGAGATGGTTAACAAGAAAGTCGAAAGCGATGTTCTGGAGTTTCTGCTTCGGCGCAAGGCCGAATGAGACCGCCTCGCTATTTCGCCTACGGCTCTAACATGAACCCCGAGCGGGTACGTGAGCGCGGTCTGAACGTGCGTGCGAGTGAGTCCGCGACGCTTCCCGGCTTTGCGCTGCGCTTCGATAAGGTTTCCCGTCAGCACCCGAGCGAATCTCACGCGAACATCGTCAGGCAGCCTGGAGAAACGGTTGAAGGCGTTCTCTACGAGCTGGCGGATCATGACGACATTCTGCGCATGGACCGTTTTGAGAATACGCCCATCAACTACTCGCGCGAGGCAGTACTTGCGCGAACCAGGGACGGTACACGGCCGGCCTGGACCTATTTTGCCAACCCGGCCGTGCGCTCAGACGGGCTGATCCCGTCAGATGACTATCTGGCGCATCTGCTGGCCGGGCGGGACTATCTGTCGCCCGGCTATCTGGCGCAAATCAGGAGGCTCGCGGGTCGTGCTGAGTGATCTGGAGATCGCTGCGGTGTTTGATGCAACGTTTGCCGCGCACAACACCCGGCTGCTGGGCGGTGCGAATGCTCCCTACTATCAGCCGCCCGTTTCGCCCGGCGAGCCGGCGCGAGTTTTTTACACGCTGGACTACCCGGCGAGCGCGTTACATGAGGCGGCGCACTGGCTGCGCGCGGGCGCCGCAAGACGCCAGCTCGTTGACTACGGCTACTGGTACGTCGACGAGCCGCGTCCTGCGCCGGTGCAACGGGCTTTTCTTGCCGTCGAGGCAGCCGTGCAGGCTCTGGAGTGTGTGTTGAGTCGCGAAGCTGGCCGTGGCTTTCGGGTGAGTGTGGACGATTTCGAGATGGCAGCTGCGGACATCGACGCCTTTGAGCGGACTGTGCGGGCGCGCGCAGGCCAGATCGACTCACACGGCCTGCCTCCTCGAGCCGCTGCGTTTGCGAAGAGCCTGCGGGCCGCCGCCGAAGGCAAGGCAGCCTGATGCTCACGTTAGTCGACGGCAGTTTTCTGTTCTTTCGTGGCCTGCACTCGATGGAAGACAGTATCCGGGCACCGGCTGGCGAGCCCGTGAATGGCGCGTTTGGGTTTGCTGCGGCTCTGTTGTCTGAGCTGTCAGCCGCGTCGGCGACGCGGGCGCTCGTTGCGTTCGACGAGAGCCTGGGCAGCGGCTATCGGCACGCGCTGTATCCGCAGTACAAAGCCAATCGTCCGCTGCCCGACGACAACATTCGCTTCCAGCTCGGGGCGTGCCAGGCGTTCTGCCGTGCCTTGTCGATTCCGCACATGGCGAGTTCTGAGTTTGAGGCTGACGACATTCTGGCATCCGCGGCGTCACTGGTTGCAGCTGATGGCGGGGCAGCGGTGCGCATCGTCAGCCGCGACAAAGACCTCAAACAGCTTCTAACTGACCACGTGCATATGTGGGATCCGGTGAGCCGTCGTGAGCATTCGAGGGCCAGCTTTGAGGAGGAGTTTGGTTTTCCACCCAAACGCTTTCCTGACTACCAGGCGCTGGTCGGAGATTCTGGTGACAACGTGCCCGGCGTACCGGGCGTTGGTGCGAAGACGGCGGGCACGCTCATGGCTCGCTACCAGCGCCTCGAGGATGTGATTGCCTCGGTGCCGCGCTGGAAAACTGATGGCATCAAACTTCCGCCCGCGGGCAAGGTCGCAAGCTCGCTGGCAGAGTTCGCGTTGCGCGCTCTGGCCATGCGCGAGCTGCTGACGTTACGCACGGATGTGCCTCTAGCAAGCGCAAGCTTTGATCTGGTCGCGCCGGATGATGATCACATAGACAGCATGCTGACCCAATATGGCCTTGCCAATCTTCGGGCATCCGTGAACCGATATCGCTCTGCGAGGTTTGGTCAGTGAGCGCCACGCTGCGCATTGGCTTGGTACTCAATCCCCTCGCCGGTGTCGGCGGGCCGGCCGGACTGAAAGGTAGCGATGGCGCGGCGATTCAGCAGCGCGCTCGAGCGCTTGGCTACACCTCCGCTGCGAAGCAACGGTTCGATGTTGCGCTCGCCGCGTTCACCTGCGCGGCGAACGCTCAATGGTTTTGTGCGGGCGGTGCAATGGGCGAAGAATCGTTGCGCGCGCGGGGGCTCAAACCCATGGTTGTCTACGAGCCCCCTGCAACGTCTACCGCAGCAGATACTCGGCGGGCGGCGATAGCGCTGGAGCAGGCTGATTGCGATCTGATTGTGTTTGTCGGTGGTGACGGCACCGCTCGGGACATGCACTCGGCGCTGGCTGATCGAGTACCGGTGCTTGGTGTGCCGGCGGGCGTGAAAATGCACAGCGCCGTATTCGCCGTGAGCCCCGAGGCGGCCGGTCAGCTCCTCGATTCGCTGCTCACCGGTGGCCTGGTTGCGGCCGTACGCGCAGATGTACGTGATATCGATGAAGATCGGCTACGGGCGGGCGAGATCGGCAATCGATTCTTCGGTGAGATGAGCGTGCCGGGATTTGGCGGCTATCTGCAGCAAACCAAGGTTGCGGGCCGTGAGAACGAGGAACTCGCGGTTGAAGAGATAGTGGCTGATATCGAGCAGCGCTTTGGCGATGCGTCTGGACTGTTGGTTCTCGCTCCGGGCAGCACGATGCTGCGCATCAAACAGGCGCTGGGTATAGCCGAGCCGACGCTGCTGGGCGTCGATATGTTGCTGGCGGGCGACGTGCTCACGCTCGATGCGAACAGTCAGCAAATCGAGGAAGCCGCGCGCGACGCGGGTGGGGCGACTCTGATAGTCAGCTTCACCCGGAGTCAGGGCTTCCTGTTCGGACGCGGCAATCAGCAGATATCAGCAGCGTTTCTTGCGAGCGTGGCACCGAAAGATCTGGTTGTGGTTGGTACGCGCAGCAAACTGGCGACCTTGATGGGGCGGCCGTTGCTCGTGGACACCGGCGATCCGCGGGTTGATCAGTCGCTGGATGGGTTGGTCGAAATTACGGCCGGTTTTGAGGATTACCTTTTCCATCGCGCAGCTACCGGGAGCTCGATATCCGCCGCGGGTTCTATGTCCGCCGCGGACTCTTTATCCGCCGCAGGCGCTCCATCAGTGGCGGACTCTCTATCCGCCGCGGGCGCTTTATCCGCCGCGGGCGCTTTATCCGCCGCGGGCGCTTACAAAAAAGACGGCGAAGAAGAAAATGAATAGCGCGCCGACACCGGATCTGGATGTGGTCATCGCCTGGATCGAGTCCCGGCTAACGGATGATCAGTATCCCGAAAGCGACGCGCGCCGCTTGTTCCATGGTCGAGGCCACAGCTTTCCAGGGTTTTCCTGGCTGACGGTGGACCGGTATGCAGACTACATTCTGATTGCTGCCTTTGGTGAGCCAGACGAGGTACGCAGCGCTGTTCTTGAGCGTCTCGTCGGCTGGCTGCACGACCGCCTGCCGTCGCTGCAAGGCATTGTCCTTCAGTCTCGCCAGGGCCGTCGGACCGGTGCGCGAGTTGTGCATGGTGAGGTGCCGGACATCATCAGCGCACAGGAAGCGGGGCTGACGTTTGAGCTGCAACCCATGCGCAACCAGAACGTAGGCTTGTTTCTGGACATGCGCCCGGTGCGAGACTGGCTGCGCAGCAACGCGCAGGGTAAACGGGTGCTCAACCTGTTCGCCTATACCTGCGCCTTCTCCGTGCATGCTGTCGCCGGCGGTGCATCGACAGTTGTGAACAACGATATGGCGCGCCCGGTGCTCGACTGGGGCGTGCGCAATCATCGGCTCAATGGTCAGGGCCTCGATGGCATCCGCATGCTGCCGCACAACCTGCTCAAGAGCTGGGGCAAGATGGCGAGGCTCGCCCCCTTTGACATCATTGTTTCGGACCCGCCGACGAACCAGGGCGGCAGCTTCAACGCGGAGAAACACTACCCGGTTCTGTTTAAGAAACTCTCGGCCATGCTGGCGCCGGCAGGGCAGCTCGTTGCCTGCTTGAATTCGCCTTTCGCGGGGCCGGAGTTTCTGCGCGACAACGCCGCGCGCTACGCATCGACACTCAGCCATCGCTTCGACTTTCCGGTGCACCCCGACTTTCCGGATGCCACACCTGAGCGCAGCCTCAAAGTTCAGGTCTACAGCCGCTAGTCAGATACTGCTAGGGCTCTTAACGCTCTACTGCCGGTAGGTGGCGAGGAACCGATCGATCCGGCCGATGGCATCCGCGAGAATTTCTTCTCGCGGCAAAAACACCAGCCGGAAATGATCAGGCTCTGACCAGTGAAAGCCGGAGCCGTGTGTCACCAGTACCTTCGCTTCGCGCAATAGATCCAGCGCGAAACGCTCGTCATCGACAATGTTGTATCGGCGAGTATCGATCTTGGGAAACAGGTACAGCGCGCCTTTGGGCATCATGCAACTGACGCCATCAATCTGGTTCAGCAGGCTGTGAGCGAGTTTGCGCTGTTTGTTCAGGAGGCCATCGTCGGTCGTGAGATCAAAGATGCTTTGATGGCCGCCGAGTGCCGTTTGCACCGCGTGCTGAGTCGGCACGTTTGAGCACAGCCTTAGGTTGGAGAGTATGTTCAGACCCTCGATGTAGTTCGCTGCGCGTCGTTTGGCACCGCTGATGATCATCCAGCCGGTGCGAAACCCGGCGACGCGATAGGCCTTCGACAGGCCGCTGAACGAGACGGTGAGAAGGTCGTCACTACGCGTTGCGAGTGGAATGTACTCGGCGCCGTCATAGGTGATCTTGTCGTAGATCTCATCGGCGAATATCACCAGGTCGCGCTCGCGCGCGAGTGACACGATGCCGTCGAGAACGTCGGCTTCGTAGACTGCGCCCGTGGGATTGTTGGGGTTGATGACGACGACTGCACGCGTGCGACTGGTTGTCTTGGCGCGCATGTCTTCGAGATCAGGTTGCCAGTCGCTTGCTTCGTCGCATCGGTAGTAGACCGGAGTGCCACCAGCCAGACTCACCACGGCCGACCACAACGGGAAGTCCGGTGCGGGGATCAGCACCTCGTCGCCATCGTTGATGAGCCCCTGAACCGCCATCTGCACGAGCTCACTGACGCCGTTGCCGATGAACACGTCGTCGATTGTGACGCCCGCGATGCCCTGTTGTTGGCACTGTTGCATTACCGCCTTGCGGGCGGAGAACAGCCCTTTAGAGTCGCAATAGCCTTGCGAGGCAGGCAGGTTGCGGATGACGTCCTGAATGATCTCGTCGGGCGCCTCCAGCCCCCAGGGCGCCGGATTGCCGATGTTCAGTTTGATGATTTTGTGGCCGTCCTCTTCGAGCCTGGCGGCCTCATCCATGACCGGACCACGGATGTCGTAACCGACACCAGCTAATTTGGCTGATTTGCCAATCGGCCGATTCGCAACCGGCGTAAGGGTCGAGACGCCCTCAGGCAGTCCAGTGGATGTGGTCGTGTCGGGTTGCTCAGTACTCATCGGTCTTGCACACGTTTGTTGTGGTCGGTCATTGTGCGAGTGTAGCAGTGCCGATTGCAGCCGGCTGCACTTGATCTCGATGGCTGAGCCCGCATATCTCAGGCGTTCACAGCGAGGCGACACCGAGCTGAGTAGCCTTTCAGCGGTATACTGCCGGTCTGTGAACACTTTGGCGGCGTGCTCGAGGATGTCCTCAAGCCACACCACTCAACACATCACCCAACACATCACCCAACACATCACCCAATAGAGCCGACAACGATAAATACGGCCAGGAGAGTTAGCCATGGCAGAGCAGACCCCGATTTCATCGCAAAGCGACGACGACTATCGAGCCAAGCTGGACGAAGAGCAGTACGAGGTGGCGCGCTGTGGAGGAACCGAGCGAGCGTTTACTGGCAAGTACTGGGACACGAAGACGCCGGGTACCTACGAATGCGTCTGCTGTGGCACGGCACTGTTCGATTCGGAAACCAAGTACGATTCCGGCAGTGGCTGGCCGAGTTTCTATGCGCCCATCAGCGAGGCGGCTGTTGCGAGTAAAGAAGATCGTTCCCACGGCATGGTTCGCGTGGAAAGTGTTTGCGCGAACTGCGATGCGCATCTGGGCCACGTTTTTCCCGACGGGCCAGCGCCGACTGGGCTGCGATACTGCATGAATTCAGCGTCGTTGAACCTTGTCGAGCGAGACAGCTAGGCGGCCCCGGAGTCACTCGGGTGCGCAGGATCAAGCTTGCGGGCGGTGCCCTGGGTTTGTTGGTGCTGGCGGCGATGCCGGCTGGCGCATCCGATGCGTGGGCGTTGGTTTATGCCGACGGCCTGGATGCAAGCGAGCGCCCGGCACGGCTCGCCGTAGCGCGTTCGCTCGAAGGGCGGGTTCGGCATCTATCGAATGCGGTACCGGTGCTTGGCAAATCGGAGGCGCGGCGGCTCTCTGAGCGTGAAGCGGATGTGGCTGATGAGCCAGCGTCTGGCCGTGGTCGAAGTCGCCTGTATCTGTCGGCGGCTTTTCAGCAGCGTGAGTTGCGAGCCTTGCTCGATGAGGTAAATGCTGCGCTCAGCTGCATACCGAAAGCCGATTCAGAAGCTGCTGAGATGGTGTGTTGGGGCAGAGCGGCGGTGGCTCTGCAGGAAGACCAGAAGCTGCGCGTGGCGCTGTCGGTGTTGCGAGACAGGCGAGTTTTGCCTAAAGATCGAACGTTCCCGGTGAACGGCCAGGATCCTGAAGTGTGGTACGACGCCTATGGCAAAGGCATCCTGCGCTATATTCTGTATCCCTACCTTGAGCGCCAGGTCGACGCTGGGAAAGCGGCCGCGGCGGTTGAGGGCGTGCTGCCTGAGCCTGAGTTTGCAGCGTCCTCTGAGCAAGAAAGAGAGCAACCGAGCGATGATCAATAGCCTCCCAGTAAGCAGAACGGTTGGCGCCATTACGCTAGCGGTATTCGGCTTCGCCGCCCAGCCTATGAATGCGGCTGAATCGATTCTCTTCAATGGATCGCCAGCCTATGACTGTTATCGGGCCGCTTTGAATGACCCGCATCCGAATGATATCGACAACTGCACGCTCGCCATTGAGCGCCAGCAGCTATCGGTGGTCGAGCTCGCCGCAACCTATTCCAATCGAGGTGTCCTCTACTCTCGCTTCGGCGACATTCGTGAGTCTATGGAGGATCACAACCGAGCGGCTGAGCTGGCGCCCGCGCTGGCAAATATCTTCGTAAACCGGGCTAACGTTTTTACCAAGATGCGTCAGTTCGAGTCAGCACTCGATGACCTCGACCGGGCGGTGTCACTCGGCGGAGACGTGGCGCCAATCGCGTACTACAACCGGGCGCTTCTGCACCAGTCGCTCGGCAACGACGAGGCTGCCCGAGCCGATGCGCAAACGGCAGCAAAGCTCGCCCCCGAGACGGTGCAATATCAGCTCCTGCGGGATTCACTGGCGCCCTGATTTGCCTGCTCGCGTCAGCTCGCCTCGATAACCGCTGACAGGCCCCTGCGCAGTTCCTCGGTAAACGTCTCCGGCTGTTCAAATGCAGCGAAATGACCGCCCTTTGCAGGCTCATTCCAGTACACGATGTCGCGATATCTGGTCTCCGCCCAGCGGCGACTCAGTGGGAAAATCTCCTTCGGGAAGATGCTGCACGCGGTGGGCAGGTGGACGTCGTCGCCCAGCATCTTGCTGAAGCTCTCCCAGTACAGGCGCGCCGATGATGCTCCGCTGGCCGTCAGCCAGTACATCATCACGTTGTCCAGCAGCTCGGTGCGCGACAGGACATTTTCCGGATGGCCATCGCAATCCATCCAGCGCCAGAATTTTTCGATGATCCATGCAGCCTGGGCGATGGGAGAATCTACCAGGCCGTAGCCAACGGACTGAGGCCTCGTGCTTTGTTGTTTCGAATAGCCTGAATCCCAGTCCTGATAGTACTTGGCTGCGGCTAGTGCTGTTTTTTCTCGGTCTGTGAAGCTGGCCGGATCACTCAAGTCGGGCCGGGCGTTTGGCATGTTGGTGTGAATGCCGATGCAGCTATCGACGCACTGGATAGCGATGGCGGTGGTAACGCCGCTGCCCCAATCTCCGCCCTGGGCCAGGTAACGCGAGTAACCCAGGGCTTTCATGATGGCATCCCACGCCAACGCAATCCGCTCGAGCCCCCAGCCCGTCTCGGTGGGTTTGCCAGAAAACCCGTAGCCAGGCAGTGACGGTAGTACGAGGTGAAACGCAGGCTCGCTTGCAGGCGGCGCCGTTAGTGGCTCAATGACTTTCAGAAACTCGATGACTGAGCCGGGCCAGCCGTGGGTCATGACTAACGGCGTGGCATCGCTGCGCGCGGAGCGTATGTGCAGGCAATGAATGTCGAGTCCGCCAACGTTGACCATCACCTGATCAAAGGTGTTTAGCCTCTCTTCGACCACTCGCCAGTCGTAGCTGTTGCGCCAGGTGTCCGCGATCTGATGCATGTAAGCAAGCGGAGTGCCCTGGGTCCAATCGTCGACCGTTTCGGTTTCCGGCCAGCGTGTGTTGTCCAGACGTTGCGCAAGGTCATCCAGGGCAGCTTGCGGAACCGAGATGCGGTAGTCGTTGATGCTGGCGACGGATAGCTCGGTGGCGGACATGTGCGGTACCTCGGGGCTGGTGGCGGTGAGCTGCGTAGTTTGCCCGGTATCGGGCTGATTCAGTAGATGGTGTTGCGGAGTTTGGGCGCTCGACCGGTGCCTGTTAAAGGATGAGGGGGTTGTTACTAAAACCTTGCAAGCGATTGTCTGGTCTGAAAAAAAGCTTTCTCGGTTCTTGCACTTGGGGATGTGGAGCGTATATTCCGAGGATATCGGTTTGGCTGGGGGCTGAACCGAGGCCTGTGGATATAGACGGCTCGGCTATGACCGAACCGCGACCGCGGGATGGCATGACCGGCAGCATACGCCGGCGCACAGGAAGGACACGACATCATGGGCATCACCCGCCTTACTCGGCCGGGATTGTCACCAATCCGCCGCAGATTCCTCAGCTTGCCCGCGCGCGGGCAGTCCAATCGCTCGCCACAGCGAGTTGAACTTGAACCTCAGGCGTTGCCGGAACCCGGCCCTGTCGATGGTGCTGGGGAACTGCTGTCCTGGGATTGGGTAATCAACCGGATCAAAGACCAACGGGAATTCACGATCACCACGATGCACGCGGTGTACCCCCACTCGACGCCGATAACGGCTGCTTGGGTCGAGGGTAATCTGATATTGCGCGTCATCGATAACATTGGCCGGCGGATAGACCGCGGGCCAGGTGTGGAAGTAACGCTCTGTTCGGAGGATGCAACCATCGAGGTGAGCGGCCAGGCAAGGCGAGTCCGTACGGGCGAAGCCGATGCTACGTTGTGGCAGCGAGCGTATGCCGACAAATATGGCTTCAACGCCGGCCCGATCAACGGTCTTTTTGTTCTGGTGCCGCAAGCGGTTTCCGCCAGTCGTCCGCGGCTTATCGGCGCCGATGGCGCCTGTCAGCGCGAGGAATACACAACTGATTGGCTGTTCGCCTGAGCGAGCAGCCCTCGATAGCGGCGTCTCATAGAGCCTAACTGGGCCTAACAGAGCCCAATAGCAATGCCGGGTATGCCGCTAGCCTAGCCGGCAATCGCCGGCAGGACGCGAACTCTTATTGCCCCAAGCTTGCCCCACGTTTGCTTTAGGCGTCTGTCGCGATCGTGTCTTCGTCTACGAAGCAGATGTGATTGCCGAAAGGGTCTCGCGCATAGAACGAGCGCTCGCCCGAGGTGCGCAATTCGATCTCACCCAAGCTTAGCCCGTCTACCTGACGCTTAAGGAATGTAGCCCCGCCAGCTTCGCATCGGGCATAGGCTGCCGCCAGATCGCTGACCGCGATGAAGATGTCTTCGGGGTTGGGTTTTGGCGTGCGGGCTTCACCGTCCGCAATCGGGTCGTAGCACGCGAGGATCGTGCCGTCACAGTCGAAATTGTGGCGCCCCGGTGACACCCGAGAGCCTTCGATCTCCAGTACCGCTTCGTAGAAAGACTGCGCTTGGTCAATGTCTTTTACGGGCACCAGAACTCGATAGAGTCGTGGCATTAATGGTCTCCATCGCAACAGCGATTGTTAAGACCCGACTGAGACTAGCGAATCACCGGCCACCATTCAAACACCGTTAATCCGGCTCGTTAGAGGGGCAGGGTCACATCGTCAGGCTTTGCACCGCATGGCCGCCGTCGATGCGAATGACCGAGCCGGTCATATAGGCGGAGCTATCGGACGCCAGCATCAGTAGAGGGCCGTCTAAATCCTCGAAATCACCGAAACGTCGAAGGGGAATCGCCTTACGAAATGTTGGTGCAGCTTCGCTTTCGAGCAGAATCCGGCTCACATCGGTCAGGATGTAGCCGGGCGCTAAGGCGTTGACGCGAATGCCGTAGCGCGCAGCCTCCAACGCCATTACCTCGGTCATGCGGGTAACGCCGCCTTTGGAGACCGCGTAGGGAAACTGGCCTTTGATGGTGCGGGTGTCGGTGAGCGAGGAGATATTGATGATGTTGCCGCCGGCTACCTCGTGTTTGATCACCCGTTCGGTGAAGGCTTTGCTCATCATCCATACGCTCTTGAGATTGGTATCCAGCACATTGTCCCAATCGTCTTCATCAATCATGAGATAGGTCTTCGCGCCCGACTCGATGCCTGCGTTGTTAACCAGAACGTTGATTGCTCCGAATTCGTCCTCGGCCGCATCGAAAAAGGCCTGCACGCTTGCACTGTCGCGAACATCGAGCGGGCAGGCCACCGCCTCACCGCCCGCTGCCTTGATTTCCTCAACGCGCTCCTTGAGTTTGTCGGTTCGACGAGCGCCGAGAATCACCTTTGCGCCTGCGTCTGCGAGCACACCCGCAAAATGGTGGCCAAAGCCGGAGGAGGCTCCGGTTATCGCGATGGTTTTTCCGTTTAGATCGAAGCTGCTCATGGGTTCCGCTCGTCGGTAGATTTGTTACCGGCATGATTGTAACGGGCATTGGCGGCCGAGGCAGCGGGGCCTTCGCTCAACTACCGGCTTCGAATTGCCAGCAGCAGGGCAGCTAGCGCTCTCGAATCTCGGTGCCGAGACCCGCGGTGATAAACGCGGCGGTGGCAGGCGCGTCTACGTCCGCCGTATGCCACACCCCGGGCTCGTTGATGATGTATTCGCCAGCCGAGATGGTGATCGATGCTTCGCGGCCGTCGGGATATTCCTGATGCAGAGTTATCGAACCCGATGTACAGAGGACCACTTCGTGTCCCTGGGGGTGCATCTCCCACGTATCCCATGGCTCAGAAAATGTGTGCATCGACACGAGCCTTCCTTCATTGCCATCGCTGCCATGCGCTTTGCCATAGTCCTCATACCACGACATCTCGCCAGTGAACTCGGGAAGCGGCACCGCTGTTGCGCCGAGGCCGAGATGGATGGGGTTTCTGGCGATGGTATGGATGGTCATGGGCGTTCTCCTCGCTATGTGCGGCTGAGGCTACAGCAACAGTCGCCGGCGGCGGACCCTATCCGGGTGTGCAGCGGGCGTAGCGCCATTGGTTGCGATTCGAAACATCAACCAGAGAAACGGTTGCGATCATTCCTTTATCGGTTGCCTGGTACGCGATTCGCTGGGGATAGTCGTGGCTCGGGTTTAGCAGCACGAGCGCGCCAGCATCATCACTGGCGCCATCGAAACGTGTCGGGCCGATGCCGCGAGGATAGGCAAAAAGGCTCCATCCCGACGTTTCCCGGTCCAAACGGAGCTGTTCGAAAAAGTGCTGTCCCTCGAGTGACGCTGTAACCGAAAAGCTGGCTGCCCTCTCGAGAGCGCTGCCAGCTCTCTTTGGTGTCGCCGTTCTCCGAAACCCAACAGCCGAGTAACCACGCAAGCTCGAACTCTGTTTCGGGATCAGAATGGAAATCGGTAGTCGAAGGCTGACAGGCGCAGCTTGCAGTGAGCAAGGTGAGTAGCAAAGTGACTTTGTGCCATTCGATCATGGCTGCTCCGTATGTGTGCGCTCGATGATCCTAATCTGTCACTGCATCGTTTGTTAACAGAGACCAGGAAATTGATTGTTCGTCACCAAATCTGTTGTGCGCAAAGACCAATAAATCGGTATCTGAATCGTTGTCGACATCCATGGGTATGAGGCCGCCGATCGTAGGGAGGTTTTCGTTGTTCGCTGGCCTATAGGAGTTATCAGATTGCTTCAAAAACAGATAGTGAAACTCCGTATTGTCAACGTCTCCCGTGCCGAGAAACGGAATGATATCCAAGCGTCCGTCGCTGTTCAGGTCGGCAAATTGAAAGGCTTCGACCCATTGTGCAGAACTGTCCTGATCGGGGAAGAAGAACTCGGTTTGATCTGAAAATGTTCGATCCCAATTGTTTATCAGTGCTTGGATGTGTCTGCCATCGTAAGACGGGTCACTCCTCGTTCCTGATTGCAATAAGTCAAGATATCCGTCTCCGTTGAGATCCACGGCTTTGACGGTTGGCCTGACCGAAAACTCGTTGTTTGCGGGGAGTGATGTAGGGAGTGAGACGGAGTCGTCGGAGTATAATCCCAAACCGCTATTCCATAGGACGATCGATTCATGGTTTAGGTCGCCACCTGATACGATTAGATCCAAGGTCCCATTGTTGTCGAGATCGGCCAGATCGGAGCCGGTCCAGTAGGGGCACGATGCGTATCCCGAAGGGATGTTGTTGGTTGTCGTTGTAAAGTTCGCATTCCCATCGTTAGCAAGAACCCTGATGCGGTCCTGGCATTGAATATCGTTCCCTCCTATCTCAACGAAGACGATGTCGATATCACTATCACCGTCGACGTCCCCGACGGATAGTGAGTGAGTGTTACCTTGATAGTTGAAGTTGGCGTCGTTGAGTTTCGCGTTCAAGTACCTGCCATCGGGTTGAGAGAGAAGCAGGATGTTAGCTTCGCCTGGGAAGGGCGGTTGGTCATGCCCAAAAGCGGCGATCACGATATCCTCGATGCCGTCGTTGTTGAAATCAGCGGTCTTCGCGAACCGGCCGTGAACCATTTCCGGTGGGCCGTTCGCCAGGAATGAATTGTCACCGGCTACGAACCCCCCATTTCCGTCGTTCGTAAAGACGAGTGGGATTGTCGTTTCATTGACGAAACCTTCGTTGGTCCATTTGGGGCCATTTGTTAGAACGTCCGTGAAGCCGTCCGAGTTTAGGTCCAGAACCGCCAGGACGTGTAGAAACGAACCGTTGTCCAGTCCGTCAGTTAGAATCTCGCTTCCGGTCGACAAGCTGAAACGCACCGGTGGTGCTTCAGACCCAGGGCCATTACTGCGCGAATTTGCTAGCAGAATCATTCGCAATACGCTCGATGACTCATCTACAGCTTCTTGTGCAACGGTTTGTGTGGGCGCGGAGATCGCTGCCAAGAAGAAAATCAGTCCAGTTACGCGGGTGCGATTGTCCATAGGGCTCCTTGTGTGAGGTTGCCACCGATAAACAACTATATGGCTTGGCGCGTACATAGTGAACAGGTTGGTCGGTCGTCGCGGCCTCGGAGCCAATTTGGACTCGTCCTGTTAACGATCCACTACGGACGGACCATTTCGGGTTGCACGCATTAGGGGTAGCGGGAGGACACGCGTTTTCGAATTGCCAGTTGCGGCTGCCACCTGAACGGGTGTGAGGCTTACTTTCGGAGTTCAGATGTGGGAAGACAGCGCGTGATGGGGTCGGTTCGATCTCACAAATCGGAGGTGTGTGTCCTCAAAGCCCCTCCAATTGTAGCGGGCATTGCGAACCGAGACAGGGGCCCGCGTGCTCGAGGCTATACAATCTGCGAGTAGCGAGCTGCGTTATCGCGGCCGGACTTCGGTGCCTAGCCCTGAGGTGATGAACGCTGCAGTAGCGGGGGCCTCGACGTCTGCCGTGTGCCAGACGCCGGGATCGTTGACCACGTATTCGCCGGCAGTGATCGTCACTGACACTTCGCATCCGTCCGGATATTCCTGATGCAGCGTTATCGAACCCGCCGTGCACAGAACGACTTCGTGGCCTTCAGGGTGCATCTCCCAGGTGTCCCAGGATTCGGCAAACGTGTGCATCGATACGAGCCGGCCTTCCTTGCCATCGCCCCCGTGCGCTTTGCCATAGTCCTCGTACCAGGACATCTCGCCCGTGAACTCGGGTAGCGGCACGGCATTAGCGCCGAGGCCGAGGTGGATGGGGTTCTTGGCGATGGTGTGAACGGACATGGGCTGGCTCTCACGAAGTGAATCACCCGAGCTTACACCGATCGATTCGAACTTCCCGCCGTCACATGGCGGCTCCGGTTGCGCGCAACCCTATCAACCGTTGACTTCCGACATATACGTAATATAGTAATTACATGATTACTAATGACGATATGGATGCTGTCTTCCACGCTCTCGCGCATGTCACTCGCCGGGCCATTCTCGACTTCGTGCGCGCAACGCCGGGAATCGCTGTGGGCGAGTTGGCGAGGAATTTCGATGTCAGCCGAATTGCCGTCATGAACCATTTGGCCGTGCTCGAAAAGGCCAACCTGGTTATTAGCGAAAAAGATGGGCGCACGCGAAGGCTCTACCTCAATGTCATGCCCATTCAGGACATACATGAACGCTGGACCGACACGTTGTCCGCCCATTGGGCGGAGCGGGTAAACCACATTCGACACGCAGCAGAAGCTGCGGCAAGAAAATCACAGGGGAAGAAACGTGATGACTGAACCAAATTATGCGAAAGCAAACATCAACCGTACGTTTATCGAGGCGCCAATTGAAACCGTCTGGTCGACGCTGGTCGCAACAGACAAGGCGCTGCCATTCTTCTTTGGCTCGATTTGCCAGACCAAAGATGGCCTGAAGGTTGGCCAGCGATACCGGATGGTGCACCCGAACAAGAAGATCGCCATGGTTGTCGGTGAGGTGATCGCATTTGACCCACCCAACATCTACTCGCACACCTTTCAGATGACCAACATCGACGAACCGCCCTGTAAGGTGACCTATGAGCTTGTCAGAAAGGATGGCGGAACTGAGTTCAGTCTGACCATCGAAAATGCGCTTGAAGGCGGAAAGCTCATCAAGGAGATGGTCTCTGGTCAGGAGTTCATTGGTAGCAATCTGAAGTCGATCTGCGAAACGGGAAAGCCTGCCTTCTCCGGCAAGATGGTGGGTTTGCTTGGGCCTGTCTTTGGGCTGCTTAGCAAGAAGTCTCAGAAGGTTGAGCACTGGCCGCTCTGAAGTCGGTGAAGAGTGAGCTGAACCGTTTTTAAGAGCTGGTCGGATTGAGAGGATTCGTTCGGGCAGGACACACGCTTTCGAAATGCTAGTTTCGGCTGGCTCGTGAGCGAGCGTATCGCTCACTTTTGGAGTTCAGATGTAGGATGACGGCGTGTCGTGGCGGCAGCTTGATCTTACAATTCGGAGGCGTGTGTCCTCACCGATGCGCGTGTGTCCTCACCGATGCGCGGAAGGTTGAGCATGGGCCGCCGTGAAAAATAAACACATATAGTGTCGTTATTGACACAATATGTGTTTATATGGGCGTTATGCGTGTCGAAACATTTCTGAATCAGCAACTCGAGACAATATTTGGCAGCAAATCGGCTGCGATCACCCTGTTGTTCCTTCAAAACTACGGGGAGGGGCACGTTAGTCGGATAGCGCAGACTTTCGGTGCCCAGCCAACCGCTATCAAACGGCAGCTAATTCGGTTTGAGGGTGCGGGGCTTCTTGTGAGTCGATCCGTTGGCCGGTCTCGGGTGTTTGCTTGGAACCCGCGGGGTTCTACGGTGAAAAACCTACGACAGTTTTTAGAAGGAGAGTTGGAGAAACTTCCCAAGGAAGTACAGCGCGAGTACTTCAGGCAACGGCAGCGCCCTCGTAGGACGGGTAAACCAGCTGGCAACTCCCTTGGCAATTGAATCTGACATCACAGATATCGAATTGGCTGTGCTTGTTAGCTGTGCATTAGAACAAGCGGGCATTACGGCCACGCTGGTTGGTGGTGCGGCGGTGAGCATACATTCCGAGAACGAATACAAATCAATGGACCTGGATTTTGTCACTGCTGCGTCCCGACGAAGCCTAGTGGCTGCGCTAGAGCCGCTAGGTTTTGTGCTGGCAAAAGACGAGCGTCATTTCGAGCATCCTGACACGGAGTACTTCGTTGAGTTTCCGCCGTCACCGCTCGAATTTGGTGATCGGCTGGTTGAACATACTGATATCCCTTTGCTTGAGACTGCGTGGGGACCGCTCCGAGTGATTAGCGCTACGCTTTGTGTGATGGATCGGTTAGCAGCGTTTTGGCATTGGAATGACAGGCAAGCCTGGGATCAGGCGCTAATGGTTGCTCGCCATTCAGAGGTCGATTTTGATGATCTTTCGGCTTTCGCTCGGGAAGAAGGTGCTGGCCTGCTTGATATCGAAAAACTCCGATCAGTAGGGTTAGAGGGCCCAAGTTCGTAAGACTGCTCAGCGGGCTGAGTAATCCTGAAGAATTGGTCGGAGTGAGAGGATTTGAACAGCCAACCTAGTTGCGACGGCCGGCCGGAGGTTGTAAGGCTGCTCAGCGGGCTGAACTGCCTTTAAGAATTGGTCGGAGTGAGAGGATTTGAACAGCCAACCTAGTTGCGA
>JANSWO010000011.1 GCA_024743435.1 Pseudomonadaceae bacterium
TCCAGAAAAACCTGAATCACTCGACTGGGTAAGCTTGCGGAATGACTGCTATCGACCGCAAGCAGATCTATAGGAAGAAAGTGCCGCCTAACAAAGTAATGCACCCGACGCTTGACCGCTGCTTCGTTTGCTATCGCAAACATGCGCAGCCCTCAAGCGCGGGTGATCACGGCCGTTAGGCGTCATGCGAGCTTTGTACGTTACCCTCTGTTGTCTGCTGTTTTCGCCAGACGCTATTGCTGACGAGCCCTGCGGGGGAGTATTTGGTTATGAAGGCCAGCGGTTTACGGTTGAACACTCGATATGCAAGTCAGAAGCTATTGAACTTTATCGAGCCGTATCTGAACTCGACTTCGATGTGTCGCGTCGATCCAAGGTAAGCAAGTCCGATGTAGCTTCGATATTCTCAATTCATCGACAGGGTAGTGGACGAAGCAAGCTGTGTCCTAGTAAAGGATTCATCGTCACTACAAATGTAACTGCGACAAAGCGCGGTAACGAGCCGGCCCAAATGACGTGGACGCATATGTGTCTAAAACAGAGGAAAGGCAAAAGGCTCCTTCTAAATCGAATTACCAATGAAGCGGATACGCAGAGCGTATTCATGATGCGATTCTTGTTTGGTGGAAAGTAGAACGAGTAAGAAAAGTGACGCCTAACCAAGTATTGCACCCGACCCTTGGCCGCTGCTTTGGCTGCTGCCGAAGCCATGCGTAACCCTCAAATGCGGGTGAATGCAGTAGTTAGGCGGCTCCGATAGGTGGTTCTCCTTTACATGAATCCCGTGTAAGCGTTAAGATCGCTGAATGTTCCGATCGTTTGGCGATAAACGAACCGAAGACCTGTTCCACGGTAGAAATACTAGCCAAGCGAGAAGGATTGCTACAAACATCCGTAGAACCGCCGTCCGTAAGCTCGACCAGATCAATGCGGCCGTCGCCCTTGATGATCTGAGATCGCCACCCGGGAATCGCCTGGAAGCTTTGTCCGGTGACCTCAAAGCAATGCACAGCATTCGAATCAACGATCAGTGGCGAATCGTTTTTGCATGGTCGGACTCAGGGGCTGAGGATGTCCAAGTCATCGACTACCATCGGTAACCGATATGCTGCCATCTCATAGAACATCTACACATCCGGGTGAAGTGCTTCTCGAAGACTTCCTAAAGCCCATGAGCCTTTCCCAGACCGAACTGGCAAGACACATTGGGGTTCCGATTCAGCGCATCAATGAACTCGTGCGCGGTAAGCGTGGAGTAACACCAGATACCGCATGGCTTCTGTCTATGGCGCTTGGGACCACTCCGGAGTTTTGGATGAACCTCCAGGTTAACTTTGAGCTGACATCGGTCGCCCCGCCCAAAGGCGTGAAGCGATTGAAATCAGCAGCCGCCTAACCAAGCACTGCATCCGACGTTTGACGAAGCTTCGGCTGCTGCCGCAGCGGTGCACGTCCCTCAAACGCGGGCGATCACAGCCTTAGGCGTCACCGTTGCCTCGTCCGGGAGTGACCACTTTCGACGCACAGAAGCTGATCAGAAATTGGTGCAATAGGCGTTTTGAGCCTCCAATATTCGTAGCTCGATCCTAATTATGTTTGGAGACAATTATGACTGATCCGATTGATAACTTTTTTGGTGCATGGCAAATCGAATCACCGGAAGAAAGACTCGAAAAAATCATGAGTTCTGTCGCTCCAAGCATCGTGTATGTTGATCCGCGAACGCCAGATCCCATAACCAGCATTGCCGATCTTAGTGAGTATGTTGGAGAGTTTTCCGCGAATGCACCGGGATGGTCTGCGAAGGTCGTGGTAAGTGACACGATTGCCGGTACAACGCGTGCCACCGTTGCGTTCAGTGGCAATGGGCCTGACGGGTCTGAGCAAACGCAGCTGGGTCAATACTTCATTGAAGCAGACGGAGATTTGCTCTCTCGAATAATTGGCTTTGTGGGTATTGGTGCGCCGACGCAATCTTGAATGAATGGTATCAAGTGGTCGAAAGCAGAAAGTTCGGAGGAAACAAGTGCCGCCTAACCATATGATGCACACAACGCTTGACCACTGTTTCGTTTGCTGTCGCAAAGGCGCGCAGCTCTCAAGTGCGGTCGAACGCAGTAGCTAGCAGGCCTCCGGCGCCTCAAACGTATGATGAGATCCCACTGTGGTCTAATGGGTGCGTAGAGTTGTTGAGGTTAGTGTCTATGCGAATGTTTCTTATAGCTATCCTATGTCTCCCCGCTCTTGCATGGGCGGAGATCCTGGAAGAGGTTGTCGTCACTGGGTCGTACGTTTCCGAAAGCCCTCCGGCACAGAGACTAGTGCGACGCGGCGACAACTTGCTGCTTAGCGTCCACATAACGAACGATTCGAGGGAAAAGGACACAAGGGAGGCGGAGATCCATCAAACGCTACTGCGAGCCATTCGTAGTGCAGAGAAAAAACCTGGTGTACAGGTGAGTGCGGTTACCGATAGCGGGTTTGTTATTCCGCTAACAAGATCAAATTATCTTATTGATTTGGCGCCAGGTGCCCGCCCGGACACCAGCCAAGCCTACTTTCGAGTCAAAGCTGCAATTCCCGAATCCAATGGCAATGGAGAATCGCAAGTCACAGATCTAAAACGATTCGTTGATGAGTTGGAAATGATTGGGCGAACACAAGTGTTCGCTAACTCGGATGCAGAAATAAGTATCATCAATCCGAGCAGTTACAGGAGCCAGGTAATTACCTTGATGGCAGAAGATGTGAAGCAGGTAACCGATGCTCTGGGTGATGACTACAAGGTTGTACTTACGGGAATCGACCGCCCAGTGAAGTGGGGGCGTGTCGGGTCAGTCAACGTTGCGATATACATTCCATACGAGTACGTCGTTCTTCCTTCGACGGTACATAGTCTGATGAGCTTTCCCGACTACTAGGGATTCAGATCCGCCTAAGGAAGTATGGCGCGCGCCGCACCGTTTGCTATCGAAAGCGTTTTCGACCTTCAAGCGCAAGCGATCAAGGCTGTTAGTTGCCTTGTTGCGCACTTCGGATAGGAATGATTGGTCCGCAAAGAGGTTAGAAGATCGTGGCACTCCGCTTCAGCTACCTACTCGGCTGCCTATCTGTCGCGGCCTGTTCTTTTGCAAACGACGAACAAGCGCTATGAATATTCCAGGATGAATATTCCCGAACCGTTAACGAGCTGGACGTAGAAGCAGCGAGTTCTCTTTTGGTGAACTCAGAAAGCGGCTCGTTCATTCATCCTCGTGGTCATGAGGTTGGTATCGATGACGTCGTGCAGTCGTTTTGTGTCGATACGATGGGGCAGTTCGCTGAAAGAAACTTGAGGGTCAAAGTCATCACGATTCGACTGGTTGACTCGCATAACGCATGATCCGACTTCTACTGGGACTTTGACGCCACGTTCAAAGATGGGATCAGTATTGCAACTGCACGACGTGAGACACAAATTTGACATAGAACGTCGAGTGGCGAGAGGATCCTTCATGTTCACTACTCGTCGGTGCCAGTAACTGGATAGCGTGAAGGATTCTAATTCTGCATCCGCCAAATCAAGCAGTGCATCCGACCCTTAATCGCTGCTTCGTTTGCTGTCGCAAACGAAGCAACCCGCTAGCGCGGATGATCACGGCCGACAGACGACTAGAGTGACGATGAGCAAGCTTCGAGAATATGATCAAGTTACTTCCACCGCGTTCGAGTTTCTAAAGACGACGTACGGCTATTCGGATTCTCCCGCAATCGCTGGCCACTACCCAGGATCGTTTTCTAAGACCTATTTCCTAGAAGAGCGCAGGCTGGTCTTCTTCTGCGACCCGGATCATCGAGACCGTTTTGGGTTTTCTTTCCAACCGGTCAGTTTTGAAGGAAGGCATCACAAACGAATCCGCCGGTACTATCGACTGTACGATTATTCATTGCGAAGACTTCTGCGGATATTAGGGATTGACGAAGAGCTGCCTAAAGACGGGCCATCCCGGAAGCCGTCGAATTTATTGCTCGCGCGGCTCAAGAATTTGCTCACGATCAGCTCGCTGGAGATTTGAGCGCATTCGCGCCTTTAGTATATCTGTTGGAGATAGCAGCACCTGGACACCCTTCGGACAACAGAACCAACGGCGTTTTCTCTAGTATAGAAAAGGCTGAACGCGCGGCCGAAAACATTCCAGATTACGCAATTCAACCAAACATGAAGTTTAACGTTTTTTGCAGAGAGATAGACCTGGACGCTAGCTGGTGAATGCAAACCAAAACACCGCATACGCAGCGAGGCGAGAGAGCCTGGCCTAGTCGTAATGAGCGCTAGTTCCAGTATCCGCTCATGATCTCAATAGCCCATTGAGGCTCAGTGATTTCAGATCTGGGTAAAAATCCAGACATCACCGGCTTCACATCAAGAACCGGTGTTCCATCAATAGCATCAAGCCCTTTGAGGACTAGCCTCTTGCCTTCAACTTGTTGAAGCTCACAGATCGTCGCGCCGAGTCTGTTTGGTCGATTCTTTCCCCGTTGGGCAAGGATTCCAACACTCGGCCAATCCTTGTTGCCCCGTGGGTGCCTGGCTCCTGAGACGATTTTCTCGTCTCTGACTTTGTCAAAGAGATAGATCACTTCAATGTGTGAGAAGTCCTTTAGGCCTGCTGTTGCGTCTTCGTCGATCCGAGTCAGATCCAAGATAATTTCACTGGTTTCGTTGTCCCAATCATCGTCTTCCGCTTCGCTTCGGCTGCACAATACGTGCCCAATCGGCTCTACTGTATAGCTGTCTCTCATGTGTGATTTCTCCGTTTGCCGAGATGATATCGTCTAGTTTGTTGAGGGCGGCTCGATTGTCCTATTCCTGAAGCGCTCGCTAGTGGCTTACTAACAAAAGACGAATTGTCAGAGGCACTTGATCGCCGCAGCTAGACATCACAACCTCACTGTTTGCAGGCGGTTGCTCTATCACTAAGGCTGGATGGTAGAAGTTAGTACGATGCAGCCAAATTCTCACTCAACGTATTGATAAAGAAGAGAACAGGATATGAATTGGGATGCGATAGGGGCCTTAGGGGAGATAGCCGGAGCTATTGGGGTCATTGTGACGCTCATATATCTAGCGATTCAGCTACGCCAGAATACCAAAGCGTCGAAAGTTGCCGCCGTTCAGAGCTCGATGGAAAACTCAGCAAAGTTCTCTGAACTGCTAGCAACGGATGGAGGATTGGCGCGTACGTTCTGGTTGGGCTTATCAAATCCAGAAGAGCTTACGGTCACGGAGTTGCGGAGGTTTGTGAGTGTTCTAAATGTCTTTATGCGCCGAGAGTCGCTCGCCTACTATCTTTATCGGGAGGGGACTATGCCCAAAGAACTGTGGGATGCGCGGATTGTTGCTCTGCAAGGCGCTTTGAATCAGCCTGGTTTGAGAGTCTATCTTGATACCTCTGCTGATTCGTTACCGTCCGATTTCCGAGAGTTCATTGAAGACATCGCAGCTCAAGAGTCGACGATGACGGAGAGCACGAAAGCGCTCATGACCCAACGAGACGTGTAGCCATGTAGTGCACTCAACGCCTGACCGTTACGTTGCTCGCGATCAAGAGCTCATTGCCAGTTGACGCTCTTTGATCAATGAGCACGGAAAGAAGCTGATCGCGCAGATCCATGCCGTGTCGGCTCCACGGAGTACTCGTAGCAGCAAAGTGTTTCGCTAGCCTTCAGGAGCTTCGATGATGACGCTGATAGAACTATTGATCGCCATTGCTCTCGGATACGTCGCAGTTCTCGTTCTCTTGGAATTTGTGGTGTTGAAAGTTCAACCGGATATGGAAGGTTGCGTAACGGTACACGTCAACCAGGGGGATGGAGTGGTCGTTCGAAAACTCTACGGCTTCGACTACGAGGACAAGCTGTATGTCTCCTCCAATCACTGGTTTCGTCAGTGGTATTACGCCATCCTGGAGAACCCCGAGGTCGTGGTTGAGCAAGCCGGCGAGACTAGAGCTTTCACCGCCATACCTATCGAGGGTCACGAGCGTGCTGAGATTGCCCGTAGATATCACATGGGCTTCTTTCTCAGGTTGATGTGCGGATTCGCACCTAGACGGTTTCTTCGATTCGACCTCAAAGTTGATCAGAGTGAGGTTTAGCAAGGTGGTGCTTACGAAGTTTGGCCACCGCTTCCTGTGTCATCCTGTCTTTTACAGTCCACACCCGCATATCTTCAATGTCGATTGGGGTCACGAGGAATGAACATGAACTGGGATGCCTTAGGAGCGATAGCCGAGGCAATTGCTGCGATCACCGTGGTGGTAACTCTACTCCTCTTGCTCAAGCAACTTCGGCTCAGCAATTCCCAGGCCGAGCAAGCTAACGATCTTGCCCGAGCCGACAGTCAGCGAGATATTCTCAAACAAGTCGCGGAACATGCGACGCTAGCGATCGATAACCCGCAGCTCCAGGAAGATATTCGATCCTGTTATCGACAGTGGGAGTCAGCACCAGCTTCCGCGAAATGGAACTTCGAGAGCTGGGCCTCCAACTACTTCTACATTATGGAGCAGGCGGTTTACATGCATGATCAGGGGCTTCTGAGTGATGAGACCTATTACGCCATGGAGAAGGCGGCTGTTCGAATAGTGCTCACACCAGGGGGCGCGCAATGGTGGTCTCGTAAATCAGAACACATTGGGGCTGGTGTGAGCGATCGCATAAACTCGGCGAGAGATAGATCGGCTTCTGAATTGAGGCCGATGATGGGTTTTCAGTCTCCAGCGTCTACCGATGATGGTTAGCGAAATTCGCTGCGATCCTTTGCTCCGGATGCTCGCTCGCCGACGTGCGTGTGCAGCGTCGATTGTGGAGGCGGGTGGTAGTGACTATTTTCGGTTCAATTCGATGGATGTAGATTTATGAAGCGCAGAATGAATTCTTGCGAGTATGACCAGGTTGTAATGAAAGGTTGGTGCAATCGCTAGTGGAAGAATCAGGCATCCTCATTGGTTTTGCGCAACTCAGTCTCGTTCTTACTGGGTTTGTTGCTGTATTCGTAGCATTCTTCTCTGGCGAAGAACCACCTTCGAAGCCGGATATCCACCATGCACTGTCGATGCTGATCGGTAGTGTGTTGGCTCTCTTAGTGGCCTTGGTTCCGCTGATTGTTGCAGCGTATGGACTTAAGCAGGAAGAGCTTTGGTTCTGGTCGTCGGGCATTGGATTAGTGCTAAGCGCTGCGTATGGGACCATGATGCTGAACCTAACGCTCCGTTTGACGCGTGAAGAGTTCAAGCGGGCAGGAGTTCTTCATATGATTGTTTCCTATTCGTTAGGAACGACAGGCAGCATTCTTATGCTGCTGAATTTGTTTGGTGTGTCGACGCCCGGTCCCTATATTCTCGGCATGATCTTGACGTTCATGGTGGCCCTGGTGGGCTTCATTACTTTCAGCGTTCAGAACTTTCTAAGACTGTAGCCGGGTCAGGCACACCGCGTTCCCATAGATATTTGACAGGCTATTCCTGGCTCCCACTCGTCCAGATAGTAGTTATCTTCGAGAATCTGCCAGCGCTGGATCTACAGAGATTTGAAATGAGTTGTTGGATGGTTTGCGGTTAAGGAGCGAAACGATGACAGATCCATACCGATCGCCAAGTGCGGCGCTTGAAACAGAAGCGCAGTTTGATTTCCAGCCCGTCGGGTTCTGGATTCGATTGGTAGCAAGCATTGTCGATTCGGCACTCTTCCTCGCTATTGTGTTCCCATTAAGTTGGCTGATCTACGGGGATGCATTCTTTAACTCGGAATCCCTGTATCTAGGGTTCTGGGACGGTGTCCTAAATTATGTTTTTCCGATTGCAGCGACTATTGCGTTCTGGAAGTTTCGAAGTGCAACGCCAGGGAAGATGATATTTGGAGCGGTGATTGTCGACGCTGACAGCCATGACAAACCGTCGACTGGGCAACTGATCGGCCGATATTTTTCGTACATTCCAGCGACGCTCGTTTTCTTCCTTGGCTTTCTCTGGATAGCTTGGGATCCTCTAAAGCAGGGGTGGCACGATAAGCTGGCAGGAACGATGGTAGTTCGACGCAGAAAAGATAGCGTTGGGCCTGGTCAGGCATCTGGCTCTTGATGGCCAGCTCCGCTGGCGACAGGCAAGTTTTCAATGATCACATGATGAAAACCCCGCGCTGAATGCTCCGTCACAGATGAAAGTAGTACTGACGGGTGGTCCTGGGTCTGGCAAATCAACGGTGCTTCAGGTGTTGAGAGGCGCTGGCTATTCGGTACGGCACGATGCGGCTCGCCACATTATTGGAGAGCGCAAACAACAAGGATTGCCTGCCAGGCCAGACCCTGCAGACTTTGCTCGGGAAATTCTTGAGCGAGAAATCGAAAGCTTCAAGGCGCCAGATGAGACGCCAGCTGAGGCGCCGATTTTCTATGAGCGAGGGGTAGCCGATGCAGCGGCCTTCCTGCTTGCCGCCGGTGCCCATAGCCTGGAGGCCGCGAATGAGCTTGTTGGTCGCTACCCCTACGATAAAGTATTCCTGTTCCCGCCTTGGGAGGAAATTTACGTAACCGATGATGAGCGGGACCACAGCTTTGAACATGCGGTTAGCGTCTATGAATCCACCAGGCGCTGGTACCTGACTCATTATCCGGATCTACTCGAGATGCCTTTGGCCGATGCCGGCGCTCGCGCGGAATACATCCTTGATCAGTTGAAGGCGTAATTCGGGCATTTTGCCTGCGCCAATAGGCATCGTGAGGTATTTCAATGCCAGCGGGTGAGCAGATACAACACCAACGCCAGGTGAGAGGTAATGCAGCCATGATTCGTATGGGTATAGCAGCGCTGTTCCTAACCATTGTGAGTGCATGCTCGGCTGATGTGGTGCATTCGGAAGCTGGCGAGGTGGTGCAGTCTTATCTACGTGCTTTTAACGCCCAGGATGCCCAGGCGATGGCGGCAATGGTTGCCGACGACGTGAAGTGGTTGTCGATCAACAAAGAAAGCGTTTCCGTGGAGCTGGAAGGTAAAGATGCGCTGGTACCAGCCATGCAAAGCTATTTTGATTCGTGTCCCACGTGCCGGTCGGCAATTGGGCGGCTGGTATGGACGGATAACCTGGTAAGCGTGATCGAAACCGCAAGCTGGGAAGTGAATGGTGAAACCAGAACGCAGCGCTCGCTTGCCGTGTACGAGTTCGACGGCAAGCTCATTCAGGCTGTTTACTACTTCCCCGAAGAATCGTAAGGACGCGTACGCAGGAGGGGTTATGCCATTGAGAGGCCGAGCGAATCATATTCATACCGCAAGTCTTCCGTTACGGGCTCCCTGATACAGCCAAACCGGCCACAGACTCTCACCGTTATGAACACGGGGGTCGATTGGCACCGTGTTACCCGCGACCCTACTTTTGCTTTACCGCTACTCACGAGGTTTGCGGTTGCGACCTTCTCGGTTGCTCGCTCGTTTGAGCTAGCATGTCAACCTGTGCACTAGCGCTCCAGGGAGAGGAGATATGGGTGGAATCGCGATGGGGCTGGCGTTGCTCTTTGTCTACCTGGCCATCGTTTCTTTTGTCGTTCACTGGATATGGAATTCCACCATTGCCGATGTGTTTGACCTGAGGCAAGTCACGCATTTTGAAGCGGCAAAAATTACGCTGCTTTCGCTGATTCTGTTCGGCGGGGTTAGCTGCGGCAGCCTCAGTTTTCCTCGCACGTGGGATTCCGACCTGTCCGGGCGGGGAGTCGTGAGTCAAGTCATTGAGCCTTCCAGCGCGGCTAGTCGAACTAACCAAGACGAATCCAAATGCTGAGCGTTATCGTGCTCGCCTCGCTTGCTGCCTTCGAATGTGGCGATCTGGATTCGGCCGTGTTGGGCGAAGCCCCAGATCCGGAGCATTCCGAGAGCGCTGTCGTACTTCCGGATATTGAGGTCACCAAACCAAATGGTGAGCTTTGCGCAACGGTTTCGATTTCCTCGGAAGACGGTAGATCCAGACAGATTGTGAAAGATGCAAATGGCAGGGCAACGTATTTCGAGATTCAGAGTTCGGTGAGTGACCGCGAGTTGATCACTCGCTACTTCGACGGCAACGGTGCGCTGATATTCACGCGCATCGCGACAATGCAAGGGACAGGCGGTGTGCTCGACAGCATGGAGTATTTCTTGCCGGATGGTACTGAGGTTGCTTACTGTGATTTGGAAGACGCGTTGTCACCCATCCAGTCTCGCGCGAAATTTGATCGTAAGTGTTCACAGAAGCAGACAAAACGTGAGTAATCGTTGTACGCCTTCGGAGCCTGCCGATGATCTTTTCGCGGAGACTCTTTGATGATCAAAGGCGTAGGCGCGGTTCTATTGATTAGTGAGAATGCCGATTCGCTGGCGGCATTTTACCGCAATGCGATTGGTCTGCCGCTTGAAGACGAAAAGCACGAAGGGGTTCCACTGCACTACGGTTGCGATCTGGGCGGCGTGCACTTTGCCATTCATCCAGCCGCAACGTGGCCGGGTGAAGCGACGGCTAACCCCTTGAGCCCTGTTGTCGTATTGAATACTGACGATGCGGAAGCCGCTTACCAGCGACTCGTTCATGTGGGTTGTGCTGCAACGCCGCCATTTGATCATGGCTTCGGTATTCTGGTTTCACTTCGAGACCCGGATGGAAACAATATCCAACTGATTGAAACCAAGGCCGGTTGATGGCGCTCACTGCCCCGTTATTTCCCGTCTGCGTTGTGCTCCCGATGAGCCAATCGGTTATTCTCCGAGCGATCGGAAATTTGATCAATCACACCCAGTAACACGCAATTACTCGAAGGAAAACCAGAATGCTGAATCACGTAATGATCGGTTCGAGTGACATACAGAAATCAAAGCGCTTCTATAACGCGGTCTTAGGCGTACTCGGCGCAGGTGATCCGATGGAGCACCAGAACGACACCGGTCAAACACGCTTGTTCTATATCCACAACGGATCAACGTTCAGCGTCAGCGAACCGATCAACGGCGAGCCGGCGACGGCAGCGAACGGTTCCACGATCGGCTTTTTGTGTGATTCGCCTGACCAGGTTAAAGAGCTGCATGACGTTGCCGTTGCCAATGGTGCGACGACTGCAGAAGATCCGCCAGGTCTGCGTGAGGGATCGATGGGTGCGATGCATTTGTGCTACTTCTTAGACCCCGATGGGCACAAGATTTGTGGCATCCACCGTCCTGGCTAGATCGATGACGGGCTCGCTGTCGCGACAGAAAACACAGAATCTCGAGCCGTGCTTTCGGTGACAGCGCCGATGTCTGCTGACTATCGCGAACTGGTGCGGGCGGAGATCGCGTGTCTTGCACCGGTGGATGATCTGGAAGCTGCCGACATTGCCTCATCCATGCGCTGGGTTGCGGAAGCGGATGAGATTTGTCGGCGGCGTAAACCGGATGTTCCTAACAAGCATCTGGTGTCCTACTTTCTGCTGAGAGATGGCGATTACCTGCTTCTGGTGGACCACATCAATGCAGAGTTGTGGTTGCCGACAGGCGGTCATGTCGAGCCAGACGAACACCCTCGAGACGCGGTACACAGAGAAGCGCTTGAAGAGTTGGGGCTTCTGCCCGATTACGACGTCGGCGCGCCGGTGTTTCTCACAGTTACGCAGACGGTGGGAAAGACCAGCGGGCACACGGACGTATCACTTTGGTATGTGATTGAAGTGAGCCGAGAACGCGAACTGACGTACGACAGTTCCGAGTTCCACTCGATACGCTGGTTTCACAAAACATGCATCCCCCGGGATCGATGCGAACCTAACCTTGAGCGCGTTCTTAAGAAGTTTTCGTTGGCGGCTTAAGGCAGGCTCTGGTGATTGCGGTTTGACTTGCTGGACGAGATAGATGCTGACTTTTCAACGAATAGAAGAACTTGCCGGTCGGTTTCCAGGCCTCGAATCGAGCACCAGCTACGGAACGCCCGCGTTGAAGGTGACGAAGAAGCTCGTATTGCGTATGCACCAGAGTGAAGATGCGATTGTCCTGATTCTGGGATCAGTGTCAGAGCAGAAGCAACACATCGAGGACGACCCGATGAGCTTCTATATTACGGATCATTATCTGGATTATCCCGCGGTGCTGATTCGTCCCACGGTATCGGAAGTCACGTTCCTGGAGTTGCTGGAGCGGTCATGGCGGCGAGTTGCCCGCAAGCAGGATCTCGCAATTTTCGAGAGCAGGTAGTCCGAGATGCTAGCCCGAGATTGCTCCGAGCCTAGTGAGAGAAAGCCAGGCAGATGTCGTAAAAAAGAAAACCCGGCCTGAGCCGGGTTTCCAGATACCTTGTTAGGGTATTTGAAGCTTTAGGCAGCTTCGAGGTTGCCCGCCGCGAGCTTGCCGCGTTCGGTGACAACTTCGTACTTGATTCGCTGGCCTTCAGACAAGGTTTCCATGCCTGCAGCTTGAACAGCGCTGATGTGAACGAAAACGTCCTTCTCGCCGCTTTCTGGCTGGATAAATCCAAAGCCTTTACCAGTGTCGAAAAACTTAACGGTACCGATAGCCATTGTTGGCCTCCATAACTTAAACGCCCCGTGCTAATCGGACGGGCAAACGAACAATCTAGGTATTGTGAATGACTCGGTACGAGAATCCGGGGAACGGACAGGTAGTCGAAGGCAGGCCAAATAGAGATCGCAGCGGCAAGCTACCCGGTTATTGGGTAGCTTGCAACCAAGTAATTCTACGGTGCAGCAACAGTTAGTGAGCTTTTGACCCTGCCCGCCTTCTGTCACCGGCCTGGTTCCGCAACTAATTTGCCACTAACGGCAAGTACACCTCGCGCACGATTTTGCCGTTTGCGACGGTGTAGAGGCCTACTTCGCTCATCTGCGAGCGCCCCTGATCCTGCATCGTCACGTCCATATCAAAGCGCACGACAAACTGGTCATCACCGCTGCCGGCAAACGGGCCTTCGACAGTGGTGCTGTGCATGGTGGTGACGCTTTCCCACCAGGCGTGCTTCTCGCGCACCGCTTTGATGCCTTCCCACGTTTGCGGTTCGCCCTCGGCGTTCGCCTCAATACTCATGATGCTGTCAGCATAGAGTTCATCCAGGGCCTGGGCGTCTGCGCTGTCGCTGGCGAGTTCTACGAGCCGCTTACCGATTTCGATGGTGTTCATGTCGCCGTTCCTCTTGCACTGTTTGGTCTGCGTTTATCGATTATCCTGGCCTGTATCGGCTCGGTCATTGCAGTGTTCATGCTACCTGGCTACTACTGCCAGGTTGTGTCAGTAGACACCGCGTACGCCTGCAAACGGTGAAATGGGTTCGCGGCAGCGCCCTGCGGCCAGCGCTTGTACGGCTGATTGGTTTTCCCCGATGACTTTTGCGGACAAGACATCATGATCATTGAGCCTGGCCTTGCGTTGTCTCTCGCGGTTGCCGTCATAACGCTCATCGCGCAGCGTCGGCTGACATCGGCGTGGTTGCCGAGTGTTACCTGGGTTTGCCTCTTGCTGTCAGGGCGTGTGTTGCTCGATGGCTACAGCCAGCCACTGCTGCATACGCTGGCCATTGCTTCACCCATTGTATTGCTGGCGATGTGGGGGCTGCTGCGTTTGCGAGCGAGCAAAGGTTATTGGCTAGCGATGCCCATCGTCGCAGCAGTGTTAGTTCTATTCGGGCTCATGACCGTCAACATCGATCTTGAATTCGATTGAAACCAGCATCGCGCATACTCTGCCTCAGGCCGCGCCGTCGAACAGATCTTTGAAGCCAGCCGGGGCATACGGACCGATAACGATTTGCTCGAGGGCGCCGATGCCCGTGCGGGAACCGTCAGAGGTTCTAACGACTTGCTGCACATGTATGTTTTCCGGGGCTAGCAGGTCCAGCGAGTTCACATCGAAACTCTCACCTTCGATGGCGAGTTCTCCCTTCCACATGCCCTGGCTCCAGGTTGGGTGTCCATAGCCCAGGCCTTTGAATTGGAAACGCAGGAGAGGCTCCATCGTGATGGTGCGTGTCTTGCCGTAGAGATCGATGAGGTCCAGCTCCGCCCGGCGAGCCAGCCGCGTGTTCGGGTGATACTCGATGCGATGCACGGCGGTCGCCATAGCCTCAACAACGTTGTCGAGCTCGGCGGGAATGTCATGTTCCGAAGCGTACAGGGGTGATGTGAGGCCTTCTCGCACCAACGCCTCGCCGCGAGCGCCGTCGAAAAACACGGCGTGGCTGATGTGATCGTCCCACTGAAGGGGTGCCCAAAGGAAAAACGCTGATCCTGGCGCGTTGGGAGCGCCGATCTGCAGCCGTTCGCCAACGCCGCGTATTCCCCAGGAGCGATCTTTGGTGCCGCGCCAGGATTCTTCGTCAACAGTGAATTCGCCGTCCGGCGTGCGGACGGTGCCGGACCAGCGGCCAAACTGCGCAAAGCGCGTTGCATCCATCGTTTTGCGTTGCCCGCTCCACAGCACCTGGCGAGCTTCCTGTATGGCCGACGTGCGGGCGGAGAACGTCAGGTCGCAGGCTACGTTCGTTTCGTTATCATCGATAATCACGCGCGCTCGACGTAGTGGCTCGATGATTTCAAGACGGAATGGACCGACCTGCATGTCGGTGCGTTCCTGGGGCGCTCGCCTTGATGCGTAGAAGCAATGCTGCTGACCGCCTGCGTCGACGGTGCTGAAGTGACAATCGAGAATGCCTCGATGTGGATAGACCGCCATGCCGAGGCCGAAGTAGCGTGTACCGTCGTCGTTGTAGCCGTTAAACCAGGTGCGGTCGTAAACATTAGGATCGGAGCTGGCGGGATGCGCGATGGGCTCTGGTGTCTGGTGGATCGGATAGTCGTCGAATCGATTGAGCAAGACAGCGTCTCCACAGCGTAAGAAGGTCGCGGGGTGCGCCCCGCGCGCGCTAGGGTAGCTAAACGTGGTGGTTCCTGACCAGTAAGATGCTGGCTTTGCTGTTTGTTGGTCCAAAAATATTTGGAGTATCCGCGATGAGTGATGCGATATTCAGATGGTTCAATGGCGCTATTGCGTTTGGGTTCTGCTGTGCGTTTCTGTGGTTGGTGGTGCCAGCATTGATGGCGGAGTTTGACATCGTGGGCGCGTTCGCCGCGGGTTTTGTAAACCCTTACGCTGCTGGCTATTCAACCGACGTCGTTCTTTGCTGGGCGGCGCTCGCCGGTTGGGTATGGCACGAAGCAAGAACGGCTGGCGTTCGCCATGGCTGGATTTGCGTGCTGTTGGGTATCGTGCCGGGTGTGGCGGTTGGGTTGCCCCTGTATTTGATACTTCGAAACCAACAGCTGGAACCAGGGCGTTGCAAAGCGTTAACGGCCTCCCGTGAAGATGCAAACGCGTGACGACAGCAGACAACGCCATCTACGACGCTATCGGTTCGGGTTACGCCAATAACCGTATTGCTGATCGTCGCTGGGCACAGCAGATACATGAGGCGTTGGGCGCGGCGCGGTCGGTGCTCAATGTGGGTGCTGGCAGCGGTTCATATGAGCCCGATGATCTACGCGTTGTTGCCCTGGAACCCTCCCGCAAAATGATTGTTCAGCGCCCGATGGGATCAGCGCCGGTTGTTCAGGGCGTGGCTGAATATCTGCCGTTTCGGGATGGCGCCTTTGATGCGGGGCTCGCGATATTGACGACGCATCACTGGCTCGATCCCGAGCGTGGCCTGGCCGAGCTCTGCCGCGTATCGCACAGGCAAGTAGTCGTCACCTGGGATCCTGACTGGTTTGCCACACGGTTCTGGCTGATACGAGATTATCTACCGCAGGTGGGTGAGTTGGAGCGGACGCTGCCGACACTCGATGCGGTAACCGACTTTTGTGCCGCGCGCAGCCTCCAGCTGGATGTGCAGCCGCTGCTGGTACCCGCGGATTGCACGGATGGCTTCTTTGGCGGTTACTGGCGGCGCCCGCACGCGTATCTCGATGAGGATATTCGGGCGTCGATGTCGGGTCTTGCGCTGCTTGACGAAGGCATCGTGGAACGAGCGATGCAGGCGCTGCGAACCGATCTGGAGACTGGTGCCTGGCAGCGTAGGTATTCGGATGTCGTGCAGCTCATGCAGGCAGATCTCGGCTATCGACTCCTGCAGATCAGCAGATGAACCCGGCTAGCTCGGCTTGGGTTGCACGGGGTGGTTGTCGCTCAGGAAGTCGAGCACGACGGCTTTGAAACGGGGATCGGTTACGGCCGATAAATGGTCACAACCCGAAAGCCGTACATGACTCGCGCGCGCGAGCGCATCAGCGATGGCATCGGCGCTGTCCACATAGGGGTGATCTTCAGAGCCGTTCACGAGCAATACTGGTACATCAATAGCACAAGCGTCGTCACCGATTAGTTTCAATGGATAGCCATCCGGCCACATAGCTTGCGCAGAGCTCGCAAGCGCTGGCAGATCACTGGTGGGATTGGCTTCAACGAAGTGGCGTACAGCGCGCCCCAGAGGGTCGCGCACCGAGTCAACATTCGGGGCGCGCAGAGCCTGGGCGATGACCGCGCCAGCAGCGGCGCTTTCCTGGGTCTCATTACCAATGCCCGCTAACACCATGGAGCGGAAGCGGTCCGCGTGGCTGGCGAGCAATGCAGCGCCGATGAATGCGCCCATGGAATAGCCGAGATAGTCGCATTGGCTGATCTCGAGGGCATCCAGGACAGCAACAATATCCGTAGTCATTTCCGCGTAGGTGTAGGCCTCGACGGCAAGCGGTTTATCGCTTGCGCCGTGGCCGCGTACGTCGAGTGTCAGCACGCGGCGTGTCGGCAGAAGCGTATCGATCCAGCCCGTATCGCGCCAATTGCGAATGGCATCGGAGCCCCAGCCGTGGACAAGCAGGATTGGATCGCCCTGGCCAACGTCGCTGTAGGCAATTCTGTATTCGCCCGAGAGGGCAAACTTTTGCGATGACATATTCAGTACCAGCTTTGGCGTTCGCACATCGCTCCCCTTAGTTGTGCCGCGTTATAGTTGCCACGGTGAAAGGGGAACGATGGCGTGATCGTATTCGTTAATGGTGCTTCCTGCACGGGCAAAACCGCTATGACGCGCGCCTTGCAGGCGCGTTGGTTGTCTCGCAGCAGAACACCGCTTATTGCCTGGAGCCTCGATGCGGTGATCAGCCAGTTGCCATTTGACTTAACCGGCTCTGCAAGCGCTGGCAAGCAGGGCTTTCCGCTGACGACTGACAGTGTCGGCAGTCGCGTGGATGTCGGGTCGCTGGGGCACAAGCTGAATCAACTATCAGCAAAGCACGTCAGGCAACTCGCGCTGCATGAGCTGGATGTAGTTGTTGACTATGTTCTGCTAAACGAAGCGCTGCTTGTTCCATTTGAACTTGAGTTGTCTGAGTTTCCGGTTCTATTTGTCGGGCTGTACTGTGATGAGCAAGTGCTAGCGACGAGAAATATCGCCCGAGTTGATCGAGCCAGTGATCTTGCGGTATCACAGCAACGGCGCGTGCATTTTCGTAAGGAGTGTTATGACCTTCGGTTGGACAGCTCGAATTCGTCGCCGGATGAACTGGCGGCTAGCGTCTTGGCGTACCTCGATGGGAACAACATCGGGCGAGGCTTCTCTAGTGCATCGTCAGGTGGCTGCTCATGAGTGCCGCCCGTGAGTGTCGTCCATGAGTAAAGAAGCGCCGTTGGGCGACGAGCCATTCAGCTATCGCGAGAGCAAAGATGATCGGGTGCAGATTATGTTCCGATCAAAAACGGCAACAACGCTGAAAGGCAAACAGGCGCTTCGGTTTCTTGCTCGCATTGAGCGGCTCGATGCGCAAGGCCAGCAGTTGCTTATGGCGCGCGAGACAGGGCAGTTCAAGTTCGGCAACGAGCGCGGCACAAAGCCCAGGTCTTGAGAGGGCAGCTTGAAAGAGTCTGATTTGTATCCGCCGATCAAGGCATTCCTCGTGGCGCAAGGATATGAGGTGAAGTCTGAGGTGGCCGGCGTCGATATTGTCGCCTGCCGAGACGATGAGGATCCGGTTCTCGTAGAGATGAAAACCGGCCTGACGCTCGCGCTTGTACACCAGGGCATCGCGCGCCAGTCGATCTCGGATTGGGTTTACCTGGCGGTGCCCCAGGTGCGCTCGCGCAAGGCATTAGCGGCCAATCTGCGCCTTTGTCGTCGGCTTGGTCTGGGCCTGATAATGGTGCGGCTGTCAGATAGTCACGTGACCGTGAGTGTAGATCCCAAACCCTATAAGCCGCGTAAGGTGAAAGCGCGACGTGGCCGCTTGTTGAATGAGTTCGCAAGGCGAGTAGGTGACCCCAACACCGGCGGAACCAATCGGGTGAAGCTGGTGACGGCATATCGTCAGGACGCGCTGCGTTGTGCGAGCTTTTTGAGTGAGCATGGCGACTCAAAGGGGGCGGATGTAGCGAAGGGCGCGGCTGTTGCGGGCGCGACCAACCTGATGAGATCCAATCACTATGGCTGGTTTGAGCGAGTGGGCCGCGGGGTCTACGCGCTTACGACCGACGGCGCAAAAGATCTTGAGCGCTATGGCAAGGAGAGCCCAATAGAGTTGGCAGTCGAGTTGGCGGATGAGTTAGCGATTGAGCCGGGAGCGGATTAGCTACCCGCTTCGATCTGCACTCGGATTTTCTCCGCCTCTGCGACGAGGCGGGCATTCTCGCGCACATCTCCGTTGCGCAGTGCGTGCATCGCCTTCTCCATTGTCTGCTGATACGCTTTTTTGAGTTTCTTGTTTGGGTCTCGAGAGAAGAGTCCCATCGTGTCGCCTCGCCTTAGAACTAGAGTTGTCGAAGGCTAAGCGTTCGGCCGTAGCAAGCATGTGAACGAGATAGAGGTTTCTCAGTGGGTGTTGAACTGCTGGATGTGGTGAGAAGTGTGGGCTATGGGATTGCTCTGATCGCCCTGCCCTGGATTCTGGCGACGGTGCTGATGCGCTCTTCAAGCTCGAAGTCCATGAGTTGGAGATCTCTGCTTTTTCTGCTGGTAGTTGGTGGCGGTGGGTTCGCAGGCTACAAGCTCTACAGCGGCGAGTGGATGCTGCCCGCCGGGATGCCGAGCCTCGCCGATCGCTCCGGGGCATTCAGCTTTCAGCGTGATTTGTCCCTTGTGGGTGGTGCGCCTCTGACGCGTCGCTCGATTCAGCCTTTTGAACGGTTGGTCGTGGCAGAGATGGCGGGGAACGCAGATAGCGAAGGGGGCACGCTTGCCGAGAGTGTCCAGGCAGATCTGTTGTCGCTGAATGGTACAACGCTGTTGCATGCCAGCGATGCGCGTTATGGCTCATTGTTTGGTCACTACTACGCGGGTGCTGTTGGCGGTAAATTGCAGTTAGTGTTTTGTGTGGCTGACCCCGAGGATGGCAGCCCGCTTCAGGACGCTGCCTGCCGAGAAGAAATCGAGCGAAGTCTCGATCTTGGCGCGTTGGACTGAGCCGTGCAGAAGAGGATAGCGAGTGTGAATACAAAACCTTTTTCAGTTTCGCATCGATGCTCGCTGGCGTCGTTTCGGGCGTGTGTGTTGCTTACGCTCGGACTGGCTGGACTGACGATCGCCGCCGATGGCCTTTCCGGAAAGACGGGGCCTGCGCATGATATGGCCGAACCCTCGCCACATCAGATTGCGATGTCGGTGCTTGATGATTTCATGCGCACTTTTAGTGCACGAGATGCACGCAGCCACGTCGCTACCTATCATTTCCCCCACTACCGACTTGCCCGTGGCGAGATGGCGGTGTTTGAGACGATAGAGGAAGGCGAGGAGGCGCATCGCGCACTGTTTACTCAGCTACCGACAACCGGTTGGCATCGAAGTGAATGGGTCAGCCGAGAGATCGTTGGAGTAGGGCCATCGAAGATTCATGTTGCTACCCGTTTTCGCAGGCTCCGAGAGGACGGTAGTGTGATCGGCGAGTTTGATTCTCTCTACATTCTCACAAGCGTCGATGGTCGTTGGGGCGTTCGCATGCGCTCGAGTTTCCTCTAGCTCGCGCGTATGCGACGCGCTTTCGGTATTCTCTTCACTCGACGGTTGTCGCGCGCGATCAGTTCCAGGGGGAGAGAAATGCGGACACATGTAGATTCAGCGACCAAGGGCGTGCGAGCCCGCAATGCACTGCTGGGGTTGTATGCGTTTTTGCTGGTGGGGTGTGCGACCAGTTCAAACGACGCGCCACAGCACGAGGGTCATGGACCCCAGAACGTTGATGAGGCGATCACCCCGATCGACGATCGAACGTCGCCACTACTCGATGGCATTGGCAATCTTCATTTCCCGATCAGCACGCAGGTGCCTCTCACTCAGGCGTATTTCAACCAGGGTCTGACCCTGGCGTTTGGTTTCAACCATGCCGAAGCCGTGCGTTCGTTCAGCGAAGCTGCGCGTCGGGATCCTACGTGCGGAATCTGTTATTGGGGAGTGGCGCTTGCGCTTGGACCTAACATCAACGCACCGATGTCTGCTGATGCTGTCGCGCCCGCCTGGCAGGCAATCCAGCAAGCGCGTGCATTGCGCGATACACAGACCGCAGCAGAGCAGGCCTATATTGATGCCCTGACGAGCCGGTACAGCGTCGATGGCGCGGATCGCGCGGAACTGGATGCAGCCTATGCGCAGGCCATGGCGGAGCTCGTTGCGATGTATCCGCAGGACCTGCACGCGCGCACTCTGTATGCAGAAGCCCTCATGGATCTCATGCCTTGGCAGTACTGGAACGATGACGGGTCAGCCTCGCGTCCTGAGACCTTGACGCTCGTGAGCGAACTGGAAGCGGTTCTAGCGGAAGATCCGGAGCACGCAGGGGCTGCTCATCTCTACATCCACGCTATGGAGCGGTTCGAGCCTCAGAAGGCGGAAGCGGCCGCTGATCGGCTCGGTAGTCTGGTGCCGGTAGCAGGGCACCTGGTGCATATGCCGTCCCATATCTACCTGCGCTTGGGGCGCTACGCGGATGCGGTTGATGCAAATGTGAAAGCAGCCGCTGCGGATGAGAACTACATCGCTCAATGCAACGCTCAGGGGCTTTACCCCGCAGCCTACTACCCGCACAACGTCGATTTTCTGTGGTACGCAGCGATGATGGATGGCCGACGTGAGTTGAGCCTGGCTACGGCGAGAAAACTGGCGAACCACATCGACCCGGCGATGGCGGTGAGCTTCCCCGCGATGCAGCGTCATCTGCTGGCTCCTGCGTTTACACACATTCGTTTTGGGCAATGGGATGAGGTGTTGCGCCTGGATGCGCCTGCGCCGGAAGCAGACCTGCCGTTCATGGCCGCGATGTATCACTACACCCAGGGGCTAGCGCTGGCTGCGCTTGGCCGTGCTGAGGAGGCAACGGCGCGACTGGCGCAGCTTCGGGAAATCATGGCGAGTGATGCCTTCGCAGAAATCGTCATGATGGCGCCCGGTGTCGCAGACTCTCTCGCAAGTATGGCTGGCCTTGTGGTTGAGGCTCGTCTTGCTCGGGAACAGGGGTCACCTTCGAGGGAGCTCGAACTGCTCGAGCAGGCCGTCACGATTCAGCAGGCGCTCCCTTATACGGAGCCGCCAATGTTCCATTTGCCTCTGCGGCAGGTACTGGGCGATGCGCTGTTGAATGCGGGCGAACCAGAACGAGCGGCGGCAGTGTTTGCCGAGGATCTGGTTCAGTTTCCCAAGAACCCGTGGTCGCTATTCGGGCTTGAACAGTCTTTGGCTGGCGTTACCGGGCCGGAAGAGGACGTGCGTCGTGCCCGCGAGCGAGCCTGGAGTCGCTCGGACGTTGCACCGATGGTGTTTCGCTAGCACGGCCCTGTCGAGATTGAGGAGCAGAGCAGCCACGCCGCCTGTTGGCATGCGAAAAGGAGAGTCGCGATGAGTAAGCTGGAACTGCCGGACGCTGAACTGCTGGCGTTGATCGAGCCGATAATGGATAACCTCATGGCCGGTTCGACGGCCATTGATCACGCGATGCACACTCGGGATTTTACCGGCCGCATGCTCGACTTGGTGAGCCCGGAACGATTGGAAGAGATGTGCCAGCGTTATCAGTCTGAATTGGGGCTGTTCACTGACCGCGAACTGATCAGCCTCGTTCGTCGCCCGGATGCGGTTGCCGTGCTTTGGCGGCAGAATTTTTCCAAGGCTGCCGGTGACTTTGTCGCTGAAGCCCTGTTTGTCGAAGAGCAGGGCGAGCTTCTCGTCGATCACGCAATGGTCTGGTAGGTCTGGTAAGTCCGGTAGGCGCTTCTGCGCCTGAGCTGAGATCGCTACGTTGGCCACAAGGCCAGGCTGGATGCGAGTATCGTAGGAACCCTGACTCGCGATTTTTCATATAGTGATGCTTACGCGGTATGCCTGACACTCGGCCACCGACAGCCTACCAAGGTGACGATGCATTCGTGTTCGTCAGCTACGCGCATGCGGATGCCGAGCGTGTAACTCCGCTGATTTCGGCGCTTGCCGAAGCTGGTGTGAACGTCTGGTTTGATGAGGGCATTGTGCCAGGCAACCAATGGACCGCGGATCTCGCGGCTGCCATTGAACGGTGCAGCGCGTTTCTGTTTCTGGTGTCGCCGAACTCGGTTGTCTCCGATCACTGTGTCAACGAAGTGCATTTCGCCATCAATCGCGGCAAGCCTTTTCTGGCCAGCCATCTGGAACCGGTTGAGATGCCTGCACATCTCGAGCTGATGATTGGTCAGCGGCAGGCGCTGATGGCCTATCAACAGCAACCGCAGGAAGCACAGCACAAGCTCGCAAGTGCTTTGCAGGCACTGCTCGCAGGCGGCTCTCCCCGGGCGCGCAGTGCACCGGATGAAGAGGCATCGACCAGCACGGCAATCTCGGCGGTCAGTAAGCGTTCGAGCGATTCTACGGGAAGAGTGCGCATGCTCACTGGAGCTGCACTATTGCTCTTGCTTGCCCTGGCCGTTGTCTGGCTGCGGTTTGGGGCTGGTGAGCCGGCGGTGCAAGGCACGATCGCCGTATTGCCCTTCAATAACTACACCCCGGATGACCGTAGCTACATCAGTGATGGCATGGCTGATGGCTTGATTACGCAATTAGCAAAACTGCCTAACGTTCGGGTCGCATCGCGTGCGTCGTCGTTTGCTCTTAAGGGAGAGCTCAATGACGGCGCGCTCAACATGGCGGACATTCAGCGGCGATTGAAAGTTGCTCACATTCTGGAAGGAAGCATTGGCCCCGGACGAGAGGAGGGCGGGTTGCTGATTGACGTGCGGATGGTTGATGCCGTATCCGACAACGCCGTCTGGTCTGCACAATGGGACACCTCGGATTTGCCCATCACTCGGATTCAGTCACAGATTTCTCTTGGCGTGGCGAGGCTTCTCGACCCTGAGTTGTCCGGGGCGAACCAATTACTCATGGAGACGGCAGTTACCGCCAGCGAGCCGGCCTTCGATGCCTATCTGCTTGGTCGTGACCTGATGCGGCAACCACGCAGCTCAACGGTGATCGACAAAGCCCAGTCCGCGTTTGAGCGTGCCATCGAGCTGGACGATGATTTTGCGGGTGCCTATGCCGGTTTGTGCGAGACGCACCTGGCGGAGTACTCGTTACTGGTGGAGCCCATTTCTTTTGCGCTAGCTCAGAAGGCGTGCGCGCAAGCGTTGGAGCGTGACCCGGACCTTGCCGAGGTGCGGTTGTCGCTTGGGCGACTGTTCCGGATGTCGGGTGATTACGAGCAATCACTCACGGAAATCGAGGAGGCTTTCGCGGGCCAGGACCAGAGCCATGAGCTGACCCAGGCGTATCTCGAGCGCGCCCTGACGCTGGATGCGCTGGGAGAGACGGTGCGCGCCGAAGCCGACATTCTGGAAGCCATCAACCTTGAGCCAGGCTATTGGGAAGGCTACTTCGCACTGGCCAACTTCTACTACGACCATGCCCAATACGACAAAGCCCTGGCGGTCTACACGGAAGTGGAAGACCTCGTGACCGATGACACGGCGCTTAGGCATAGCATTGCGGGCGTACAGCTGGCTCAGGGTGATTTCGAATCGGCGCTTGCGAGCTATCAGTATGTGGCCGGACAACAGGAGCCTATCGCGCGCGCCACGCTGTCCAACATTGGCACGACTTACTACTACATGGGTTGTTTTGATGAGGCGGCGATCTTTCAGCGTCGGGCGGTGGATGTTGCCCCGAATGATCATCGGGTGCTTGGCCGGTTAGCGGAGTCCTGCCGGTTTGTTACCGGCGGCGAGGCAGATGCGCGTGCGCTTTGGCAACGCTCGGTGACACTTGCATCCGTCGAGCGCAATCAATCGTCCTGGAGCAATCTTGGCCTCAAGGCGGTTTACCTTGCGCACCTTGGCGATGCCGACGCGGCGCAACGTTCTATTGACGCAATGTGGGCAACGCAACCGGTTGATGCGATAGCGCATTTCTTTACTGGCATTGTTCAGGCGAAGAAAGGGGATGAGGCTGGGATGCAATCTAGCGCCGACCAAGCCCTGGCATCAGGTTTCCCGCAAGCACTGTTTGATACAGACCCGGACTTCAACGAGCCAAATCGCTGCGCACTGGCCGAGCGTATGGCGGGGGCCGCTCAGGCTTGTTCGGTTGACAGCATTGACCCTTAGGTGAATGCTGGCTGAACGGAGATCACACAGTGGGGGCTAGTGATGAAAGATGGCAATTTGCTCATGACAACGGAGAACCCGGATCCGGCGGAACGCCCGGGACCTGCGGAACGGCCCGGCCCAGCGGAGCGTCCGGGACCGGCCGAACGACCGGGGCCAGCGGAGCGCCCAGGACCTGCGGAGCGCCCAGGACCTGCGGAGCGACCAGGACCTGCGGAGCGCTAGGCGCGCGATGACCTGCGTTGTCTGAATTTGATCGATGTGCGGTATGGCACGACGGCGATCGCTGTCGGCTGTCAGCCAGCGCATGAAGGCAAACGCAGGGCGATGCCGACCCTTGGATGTCGACTCGTGGATGCCGAGCGAAAATCGGTCCATGACCTACCTGATGGTCGCAGAGCGCGCACAGCACCCATAACCGCGAGCCTGTAGTGCGCAGCTGCCCTGCTACGCCATCAGCTTTCGTTACCGATAATAAGAAAGGGAAAATCCTCTATGGCCAGCAAGCACGCGCTACTCATTGGCGTTGATCGCTACGGCTTGCTTGATGATCGGTATCAACTCGCCGGCTGCGTCAACGATGCCAAGCTGATGGCTTCGGTTCTGACCGCTCGTTACGGCTTTGAGCCCGACAATCTGATTGAGCTGCATGATCAAGCCGCAACCCGCCAGGCCATTCTGTCGGCGATGTCGACGCTCGTTGAGCGGGTCGAGCAGGATGACATTGTCGTGTTCCACTTCAGTGGCCATGGCTCACGAAGGACGACGGCTAACCCTGAGAAGTCCGGTGGCAAGGACAGTACGATCATGCCGCACGACAGCGGCCGTCATCCCGAGCCTAACCGGGATATTGTCGATGATGAGATACACGCCTGGTTGCAGGAGCTTGCGAAGAAGACTCGCTACATCACGCTGACGTTCGATTGCTGTCATTCCGGAACCATTACTCGCGACGTTTTTGCGGGCGCAGCTCGAAGTGTGGAGGCGGACACTCGCTCGTTGACGGACATGGGTGTCGATACTGATGCGGTGCCAGCGTTTTCGGTGCCGGCGCGTACAAGCTCCGCCGGTGGCTGGTTGGGCCAGAGCGATGCCTATGTCGTTCTGTCCGGTTGTCGGGAAAACGAGAAATCCAATGAGTACAGCCGCGGCGAGGGCGATGAGATGGTGCGCAATGGCGCGCTGACGTTCAATCTTTCTCAGGCGTTGACGGGTGCGGTGGCGGGCAGTACGTATCGGGATGTCTTCGAGAACGTTTCTCAAGGCGTCACCACGATGTTCCCAAATCAGCACCCGCAGATTGAGGGGCAATTGGATCGCGAAGTACTTGGCGTTACGGATATCGAGCCCATGCGCTATGTGGCGCTTGCGAGTGTTGCAGATGAGCGCTGTGTGCTAGCCGGCGGTGCAGCTCACGGGCTGCAATCTGGAAGTCGATGGGCGATCTATCCACCAGGAACCAAGGTGCCGAAGAGCGAGACTCAACTGGCTTTGATCGACATTACCTCGGTGGGCGCATTCGAAAGTACTGGCCGGATTGTCGAGTGCGCGGGCGAGCTTGTCCCGGGTGCTCGCTGCATTGAGTTGTCCAGACCAAAGAGCACGCCGTTGTCTATCGATATCAGTGCACTCGCTGATGACCACGCGCAGCTTCTAACGGCTGCGCTCGCTGATTCGACAAATCTCGAATGTGTGGCGAGCGCTGACGATGCCGATTTGCGCGCCTACGTCATACGGCCTAGAAATTCGACTGGCCAATCCGACCCATTGCCTCAGCTCAGTGAGGTTACACAACCGATCTGGGCCGTCGTTGGCAGTGACGGTGAACTGGCGATGCAGACGCATCCGGTGATTGGGCATGCGGCGCTGAAAGGCCTGGTTACCGATCTGGAAGTGGTTGCCAGCTATCGTAATGCGCTCGTGTTGAACAACGCGGCCAGCGAGTTGGATGTCGCGTTCAATATTTATCAAGAGTTGCCCAACGGTGAGTGGGAGCTGGCTAACGGCGGCAGCGCGAGATTTCGTGATGGCGACAGTATCGCGATCGAGATCGTCAACCGAACAGCCGCACCGGTTTGGGCGACTGTGCTGCAGTTCTGCGCCGACAAAGAGATCGCGCTGTTGTATCCGCCAAACAAAGATGGCGAACGCATTGAAGCTGATACCACCTTTGTGTTCGGGCGGGACAAGCGGCGGATCCGATTGTCGATGCCTGACTCGCACGAGATTGATAGCGGCATGGAAACCTTCAAGGTGTTCATCACGACGCAGTCCGCAGACTACTCATGGTTGTGTCAAAGCGGCGCATATCGTCCGGAGGTGGCCGGTAAGAGCGCGCCGAGACTGCGCGCCGCGGCCATTGTTGGTGACGAAGAAGACGGTGATGACTGGATAAGCATCAACCGCAGTTACGAGTTGGTTCGATAGCGTGGAGAAGCGGGCATGAACTATCAGGAACTTACTATTGATTTTGTCGGCAAGTCGGCCAGCGGAGATGGTTACAACGTTAAGGTAGAGAGTTCGCTTGGCTACAGCGCTGAACAGGAGATCGTGATTCCTGAGGCTGCCTTCGACAATGCCGGCACGCTCGAAGGCCTGGTGCGCGGCGAAACTCGAAAGGCTGAGATCGATACCGACATCAATGTGCTTGAGCCGGAAGCATATGGCGAGCAGTTGTTCGAAGCCCTCTTCACCGGCGATGTTCGGCGCGTTTATGACAAAGCGTCAGGTTCGGTGACTGATGCGCAGGACAGTGGGCTACGCATCAAATTGCAGTTCAGCCTGGCCGAAAACGACGATGCCAAGCTTGCTGAGATTCCGTGGGAGCTGATGCGCGATTCGGCGGAGATGCAATACCTGAGTCTGAATCGCAGAACGCCCATTGTGCGATATGTGAACGCCCAGCAGCGACTGAACCTTGAGCCGCTTGCCGGCGCGCTGCGTGTGCTGGTTGTGATGGCCAGCCCTCGAGGTGAAGCCCAACTGGATCTGGCAGCGGAAAAAGCCCGTATCCAGGAAGGCTGGGCGGCGGATCAGGATGTTGAAGTGACGTTCCTGGAGCACGCCACTCGACAGGCGCTGCAGGAAATCATTCCCGGCTATCACGTTATGCACTTCATGGGTCACGGCGTGCACAGCGACGGCGGTGGCGGCGCTATCGTTCTCGAAGACGAAGACGGCAACGCCGACCCGTTAGATGCGGACCGATTGGGGCAGTGGGTTAAGGGCGAGTCGCTTCGACTCGTTGTTCTCAATGCCTGTGAGACGGCCAAGAGTAGCGAAGGAAAGCCGTTCGCGAGTGTCGCCCCGCGCCTCGTCATGGCTGGTATTCCAGCCGTTATCGCCATGCAGTTTCCGATCTCTGATGATGCGGCGATCGATTTTTCAAAGATGTTCTACAAGCGTCTCGTCATGGGCGACCCCGTTGATGAGGCGACAGCGCGGGGCCGTGGTGCCATCTCTGCTGGCCATGGCGGCGAGATGGAATGGGGCACGCCGGTTCTGTTCATGCGTGCTCCCAATGGCCAGTTGTTCTCGAACAACCACTCCCAGGAAGTCATGCATTCTACGATATCCGGCGTGACGCCGGTGTCGCTGCCTGAACCCGAGCAGACAGTGTCGGGTGGCGTTGGACCCGTAGGGTCCACTGCCGCGCCTGCATCTACTGCCTCGACGACGAGGAAGAAGAAATCACCTGTCGGGCTTATCGCCGGCGGCGTGGTGCTGGCGCTGCTTGTTGCAGTCGTCGTGTGGATCATGACCTTCGAGGAGGCGTCATTTGAATTCGCTGGAGCCGATGCTGATGTCGTCACGTCCGTAAATACGGATGCCCGATTGATGCTGGTTCCTACAAACGAGTCGTTCTCCGCCAGCGAGTTTCGAAACTACCAGGTTGAGGTTGATGGCGACTACAGCCTGACGTTCTACGAAACTGAAAGCTTGATCGATGGTTGGCGCATCACGGTGTCCTCACCCATAGAGGGTCGATTCGAAGTAAAAGCCCGAGTGATCTCAGAGTTCGATCTTAGTGGCCTGGACGAACAGGCTGCCCAGTCTCTGCGCGAGAAGACCCCCTGGATTCGAACGACGGTTCAGTTTGGGGTGCTAGGAGAAGTGTTGGATGCGCTAGGCGCGCTTCAACAGCAGGTGGCAGATCCGAGCGTATCCACGGAAGCGCTCTACACCGATATTTACGATTTTCCCTACGTCGATCAGTTGGGGTCGTACCGAGACGACTACGAGAACCTCCGACAGTCCATGGGTGCGCTCTATCAGGCGAAGATCGAAGCGGATGCAGCCTTCGACAATCGAATGGTGCTGGTAGACAACAAAATACAGCGCTACGCGGATTGGCTTGCGCAGCTCGAAAGCGTGCGCGGCATTGCCGCAGAGCAGGGAGGTGAAGGTGCGGAGCAACTCGCCCGGCTTCAGCAACTTCAGAGCGTTCCGAGACTGAACTCGATCGCTTTGTGCCACAACTCTGACAATTTCTGTGCAGGGGAAACCATATTCAGCGGCCGTGGGATTTATCCAGCCATCAAATTTCCGCCGGCATTCCGTAACAGCACTCTCGTGTTTGAGTCCTATCAAGGCGAGTCGCTTGCTGCGACGTTCGATTTTCAGATTACGAATAACGGGTCTCAGATCCGCTATTTTCCCAACCCTGGTACGGGGGACTTCATGGTTGCCGTATTCAACGAAGCAGACGACATGATCTGGGCCCAGGATATTACGGTTCGCTAGGGCGAGGCGTGCAACGGTTATTCTGCTAGCGGGGATGAAGCATCAATGCCACGATCGATAGTTGTTGCACCGCGGGCCGGCACAACAGCGGGTAGCGCAACTCGCGGCGGTCTTGATGACGATGAGTTCTCGGCGCCGCAGCCCGCCCCGGATGATTACACAGACCGGCTGGTCAAACTGATCCCCGCAGAAGTTGTGGCGTTTTATTTGTTTGCAGTGTCATCGCTGGAAAGTGCCGCGAACGCGCAGTCCGTTCAATCGTTCCTGCTGACCGCCCAGTGTCCGGGCGACGTGCACTCGATCTCAAATTCGGTCGCCACAGGGGTGCCCTGGCTGGTGATGCTGTTTTCGATTTTCGCGACGTACTTCTATCTGAAGTATCCACTCAAGGTGAAGGATTCCCGACAGCTTCTGATCACAACGGGTGCGTTCTGTGTCTGGGCATTCAGCCTCGGGTTTCCATTCACGCAGTTTGCCTGGTACACAGAAGCTTACGGTGGAATTCTGCTGGCTGCGTACACGCTGATTTCTCCGCACATTCCTCTGAGCGCGGATAAAGCAACCGCGTGAGTTGTTCGTAAGGTTGGTGAGGTAAGTAAGGATTCAGATGGTCTTTCCCTCGAAAGTGGATACCTGGGTGTGGCTGGCGTTCGTTATTTCGTGCGTTGGGGTTGGTGCAGGGCTGCTGCCTGCATTTCTCGTCGACGATGTGGCGCCGATTTTTGTGCTGGCGACAACAGCGTTGTGCTTGCTGTTTATGGGGCTGTTTCTTTGGATGCTCCTGGGTACCGACTACACGGTGCTCGAAGACGAGCTCAGAATCAGGAGCGGACCTTTTCGTTGGGTAGTGGACCGCGCCCACATCCAAGGCCTGACAAGAACCCGCAACCCTCGATCTGCGCCCGCTCTATCGCTTGATCGTATAGAGATTCGCTATGGTGCGCGTGGCCGGGTTTTCGTGTCGCCCCAGGACGCCGTCGGTTTTGCCAGCGCCTTGGGAGTGCCGCTTGAGTAGGTCATCGGCTCTCGTCTCTTTGTCGATGCTGTGTTGTCTTGCGGCGCTGCCCGCAACCGCGTGCCGATGCGCCGAGCAGACGCTCGCCGAGTATTTTTCTGCAGCTGACGAAGTCTTTATTGGAACCTTGCAGGCGATTGTTGAACTCGACTCCCAGCGACGCGAGTTTCGCTTTGCTACACGCGGGCAGGCCTACAAGTCGCAAGAAGATGTGCGGCCCTATCCCTATGTGAGTACAACCTCCAGCGCTGCCTGTGCAGTCACGGCCACGGTGGGTGCTGACTATGTCGTGTTTGCCGAAGCCGATGAGAGTAGCGGCGCAAGCTGGATAACGAGCTGCAACGGCACCCGCTTGATCGACACTGAAAACTCTGCCAGCGGTGTATTCAAAGATGTACCCGGGCGATTTGTCGTGTCGCAACTCACGGCGTTGGCGGGGCTCGAGGCTCTCGCTCGGATCGCGCGCGCCGAGGGCTCGGCCAGCCATCCTGACAACGAAACGTTGCAAGGCCTGCTGGACATAGCGGCGTTGAGTCACACCGAGCATGTGCCTTTGTTCGCGGCGGCTAATGGAGACTCGTGCGCGATAGCACGTCTGTCCAGTTACGAGCAGCTCGAACATCGTGAGGTTGGTTACGAGCAAGTCGCGGCCGAGGTTTACGCGTACGCGGATGATGCTGATCAGCGCTGGTACAAAGTCAGACTCACGAGCGGCGCCTATGCTTGGCTCAGCCCGGATGCGGCCGGCACGTATTGGCCGGTTGATGAGTTGTTGCCTCGAAGACTCAATTATTTGACCAACGGCTGGAATCGGATGCTGTGGCCGTCCCTCGGTGCAGGGTTGCCCACTCGTTTAGCTTATTCCACAGACACGCCTCCGCGGGAGCAGCCGGTGAATGTGATATCGACCGCTCGGATTGGCGGCAGTCTCTGGCTGGAGGTGGAGGTGCTGCGATCGAGTCCGTGTGAGTCGGGTGATTCGAGGGCGCTCGCGCGCGGCTGGATTCCCGCGTACTCGGGCCAGGGCGAACTGGTTGCCTGGTATTACTCCCGGGGTTGTTGAATGACGCGAACGCCGGTTCGCAGGTTTGGAGAGTCGTGTGTTTGCGCTTGATCACATCAATATCTACGTTCGCGATGTCGCCCGCAGCCGGGCCTTCTATGAGCCGGTGTTCGCAGCATTCGGGTTCAGTGCGAATCGCGAGTTTGGTGAGGTTGCTGTTGGCTTTGGTGATGGCACTTATGCGGTATTCGCCATTGTTCGTAGCGTCGAAGCAAACGAGCCGGGGCACGTTGCCTTCCGCGTGGAATCAAGGGCCAAGGTGGATGCGTTTTACTCACTCGCAATCAGCAGTGGCGGTGTTTGTAACGGACCGCCGGGACTGCGCCCCCACTATCACGAACATTATTACGCGGCATTTGTTCGAGACCCGGATGGCCATAACATTGAGTGTGTTTGTCATGCACCTGGATGATTGCCCGCTCATCGTCCGCGGTCGTTGAAGCTCACCGAAAGAAAGTTTCCTGCGCCATCGCGCTCAACGCCTAAGACGGCCTCCACGGCAGCGGGCGGGATGCCGCCGAGAATGTGAGGAAACAACTCATCTTCAGAACCCGAGAACTCTGGCTGCTTGTCGCCGACCGCTGCCGTGCCTTCAAAGACTGTTCTGATACCGTGGGACAACAGTGAGTCGATGGTCATTTGCAGGCATAGCCATGTCCCTGGCACATCGGTGTAGAAGTGATTGGCAACGTTCAGTAGTAGCTGGGGGTTTGCCGTTGCGTGCGTGAAGCCATCCTGCTCATAGGTTGGTGGGTAGTAGATACGGTTGCTGTCGCGCGCCGCTCGCCAAAGTTCGGCCTGCACGAGGTGGAACAGATATGGGTGTTCAAGGTGGGCTAGAGTCATGGTGCGCGCCTGTTGGTGGGAAGCTTGTGTGTGTGCAATGCTGCAGCATCGCAACGCTTTGTGGCATGAATCAATGCTCGCAGGTAATAGTTGTCACTGGCGCGCAACCGACTACTTGATATGACCGAGCACAATTTGGCCCACCGCAGGCTCGCATTAGTGACCCTTGTCGTTGCTGATTACGATGAGGCGATTGCGTTTTACACCAATGTGCTTGGCTTTAAACTCGTGACGGATGAAGCGCTGGACGGGGATGGCGATAGCGCAGACAAGCGTTGGGTCGTTGTGTCTCCGTCTGGCTCCCAACACGGTTGTGATTTGTTGCTTGCGCGAGCGGCTGGAAGTGATCAGCGCGAGTGCATTGGCGCACAGACCGGCGGTCGGGTCGGCTTCTTTCTGCATACAGAAGACTTTCGCGGCGATTATGAGCGGATGCAGCGCCTGGGCGTCAGCTTTCTGGAAACGCCCCGGGACGAGCCTTACGGCACCGTAGTGGTCTTTCAGGATCTCTATGGAAATCGCTGGGACCTGCTGCAGCCAAAGTGAACGAAGAGGAATGTCTATGACGCGGCTGATATCGGTTACTGCTCTCATTGTGCTGCTGCTTTGGGGGCTTGCCTATGCCGTCGGCGTAGAGCCGGTTGATCGGCGGCCCGGCACCCGATTGGCGGGCGATGTAGTCGCGATGCCGAATGATTGGTCGTTTACGGACTCGGTCATGGAAGTGCATCTGGAGACATATCCCTGGTATGGCATTCCATTTTCGGTAACGACAGTGCTCGCCAGAGATGGGGATGCGCTGTTCGTACCATCGTTGTACGACGGTGTGATGGAGTTTCCGGGCAGCAAGTTCTGGAACAAGGTTGTGGTCGGCAACAGTGATGTCCGGCTGCGCGTCGGTGATCAATTGTTTGAGATGACGATAGCGCCGATTACGAATCCGCAGGAGTTTGAGCGGGCGTTCGTCGCCCTCGGCGAGAAGTACCCGTTCTGGGCGAAGATGGATCTCCCGCCGGAGTCTGAGCGAACCTTTGCATTGCTCAGGCTGCGTCCGCGCTAACCGTCTCAGCAGTGACTGATTGGCCTGAACTGCCGCCGGGCTACGAGTTTGCCCATGGTGACGCGTCGATGTTCACGCGCCTTCACGACCTGGAGCGCGCGGCCGACACTGTGTTCCCGGCTGCGCGTTTGCCAGCCACCGATGATGTGCTCGACACGGCCTCGTTGTCCCGGGCGTGTGCGACGGGCGAGCTGATCGTTATCAGGCGGGGTAGGAAGATCGTTGGCGCATCGATTGGAGTACCGGACGGTGATGATCTGCATCTGTTGCACCCAATGCACTCACTGCAGCCACTGCAATCCCTGCATCTATTGCAACTAGCTGTCCACCCGGATCACGGTCGACGAGGCTTGGGTCGATCGCTGCTGACGGCCACCGCCCAGCGAGCGGCGCTGCGCTTCTCGTCTATCACGCTGACCACGTTTGCTGATCTGCCCTTCAATGCTCCTTTCTACCGCAAATTCGGCTTTGCGTTTCTCGATGAAGCGGATGCGTCGGTGGCAGTGCGTGCAGCTCTTCGAGCTGAACGCTCGCTGGGTATGACCCAGCGAGTTGCGATGAAGCTACCGCTGGCTCCGTTCAAATCAGATTACGGATGATCATGAAAATCCTGCAATCTCTGCAAGGATGCTTGCCGTAGCTTTCAGGGATGCACACCGATGATGCAATGCTCACTGGCCGTTGTGGCTGTCACACGGTTACCTTCTGTTCCACGAAGGCGGCGATTGTTTTGTCGCACTGTCATTGCAGTGAGTGTCGCCGAGTCTACGGGACGGCGTTCGGATCCATCGTTGTCGTGCCCAGGTCTGGCTTTCGCTACCTTTCAGGCGAGTTGGAAATCGCATGCTTTGCCGCCAGCCCCCGAGTGAATCGTTACTTCTGCCGCGTGTGTGGATCATCCCTGCCGCTCGTTGAGGAGTGGGATCCGTTGGTCGGGATTCCGCTTGGGCTCGTGAATGATGCCGATCGCGCTTTAGAGGGGATCAAGAGCCAGCATATCTTCGCGGCAGACGCGCTGGACTGTGTTGTGCAGGACGCGCCTCGGTTTGCGGCGTGGCCTCCTGGCCAGGATGGCAACAACCGGGCCCAACACCTGCGCGACTGAAGAGCGGCCGCGCGGACGCTGGGCTGGCTCAATGGCGTCGACTGGGCGAACATGGCGAGCCTGCAACCGATGAGCCACGACGATGGTTTACCTTATCGCCACGATCTCGATTCACGATCGCGATCGATATCAACAATACGAAGCCGGTTTTCTCGACATCTTTGCGCGGTTCAGTGGCGCGCTGTTGTCCGTGGAGGAATCGCCCACGGTGCTGGAGGGTGAATGGCCTGTCACCCGCACCGTGCTGGTCTCTTTTCCCTCAGAGTCCGACGCCATGGCCTGGTATCGCAGTGACGACTATCAGGCGTTGATGCAGCACCGGCTCGCTGCATCGGTTGGCAATATCGCGCTGGTTAATGCGCTGCCTGCAACATGAGAGGCAACAGGGTTCGTCTGGTCTGTGCTGTCCTGCTGGTGCTTCTGCTCACCGGTCTGGTCTTGCGATGGCTGGGCTTCACGAGCGCCGGCGGGGTCCTGGCCGGTGTTGCACTACTTGGCATGGGGCTGGGCGTGGCATGGCTCATCATCAGTTGGGGCATAGCGCGGGTAGAGCGCTCGTTGCTGGATGACTGACGCTCAAGACAGCGTTGCTTTGGTGACCTACGAGGGTGGTTGTCACTGCGGTGCGGTGACCTATGAGGTGAAGGCGCCAGCGTGCATCGAGGTTGAAGATTGCAATTGTTCGGTTTGTAGCGCGTCGGGATATCTGCACCTGATTGTGCCGCGATCTGACTTTCGCTGGCTCACCGGTGAGAGCCTGCTCACGACGTACCGCTTCAACTCGGGTGTTGCCGAGCACTACTTCTGTTCGCTTTGTGGAATAAAACCCTGCTACATACCGCGCTCGAACCCGGATGGTATGGACGTGAACGTACGGACGCTGAAAACCACGCCCCAGCAAATGACCATCGTGCCGTTTGACGGCAAGAATTGGGAAGCCAATGCCGCAAAGCTCGCGCACAAATCGCGCCCGCGAGAACGCTGAGAGAGAGGCGTCAGCCTGCTTCGCGTTGACGCAAGCGCTTGCTCAGGTGGTAGGTGAGCGCCATCTCGATACACGCATCGAGCGTGTCCTGTGGGATGTTGTCATCGACGCCGAACAGGATTCCTCGATTGCCATCGAAGCGAAGTTCGTCTGCGAAGAGGCCGCGGTAGGAATCGATCAACGTCGTCTGACAGGATACGAAGACGCCCCATTGTTCTGGGCGCTTGCTTGAGTAGCCGAGGCGAACGGTTGTACCGATGCGCGGCCTTGCTGGCAGGTAAGACGGTTCTCCCCACTTCAGCGTTTCCGTGAGCGCGCCGATTTGCGGGTTCGCCGCGGCGATCGCGAATATCCGTTCACGCACGTGCTGCATGTTGCGGCGCACCGGGGTTGGAATCCGGGCGAACGCATCGGCTACTGCGGGCGGGGATACTGGAGTACTGCTCACGCGCTTACGTCTCCTTCGCGAAATCATCAGATATCGTTACGAAATCGCCGTCACTCGCCATGGAGACGGCTGGCCAGCAGCGCTACAGTAGCGCTCGCATTCACACTATCAGCGCATTGGAGAGAAGTCAGTGTCCGCAACCCGCTCTAGCTTGCGATTTGGCCCACACAGCTCAGCTGCTCGTGCAGCGTCCGGGCTTGCCGTACTGATGCTACTTGTGGGATGCGGCGCGCCCGCTGAAGAATCCGCTGGCAGCGCTGTGGTCGCTGATGACAGTCAAACCGTAAAAACCGCGACGCTGCATCTCGTGTTCGAAGATGCGGTGTTTCGTTCGCCGCTACCCGGTGTCGACAAGACCGTGGGCTATGTGTCTGTGCGCAACGTTGGCGCGAACGATGTGGTGCTCACTGGCGCGGAATCGAAAAGCCTGCGCGCGCTTGAGCTACACACCATGATTCGTGATGGTGACATGATGCGGATGCGCCGACTATCCGAAGTCTCGGTGCCGGCTGGCGAATCCATCGCCTTCGAACGCGGTGGCAAACACCTCATGGCCTTCGGTGTGGAGGCGCTGTCAGAAAGCAGTGAGGTTGTATTTATCACGGCTAATGATGAGCACTTGCCCGTGCGCTTTGCCACGGTTGCCGTCACGGACGGTTAGTTCGTGGTTAGCGAGTGCTGCTGTCTGACCCGGCTTTCAGGCGTTCCAGCCAGCGCCAGATGCCAAGGCCAATGGCGAGCGCGAGACAGATTAGCAGCCCAGAGACTTTTAGTGGTGTGAGCACATCCTTCGCAATGAGCCATGCATCATTGCCAACCAATGCCAGCGCCTGGACGGTGTTTTCGAGATAGTCGACGACGACGGTGGCCATAGCCGGCGCAACACACAAGCGTCGCAAGTTCTGGCCAAGGCGTGCCAGCAGCCCAACCAGGAAGGCGCCGTAGGCGATTGGGTAGGCGGAATCCAAACCGACGGTAACCCAGAAGTGGGCATCGCGTTGGGCCTCGGACATCCCGGCAATCAAGGCGCGGGCGGCGTCTGCAGACATGATCTCGTCCAGCAACACCCCACCCACCTGGTCACCAAAAACCCCGAACCCGAAGCCGATGAGAAGTGTTGCGATGAAGCTTATGACGATGGCTCGCGTTTGGCTGAGTCGATCCAGAAACGCTGACATATCACTCTCCCCGTTAGTATCCGATCAGCACCCGGCCAGTGTAGCCCTAGTTGTTCTGTTGCTGGGGCTTGGAGGGCGGCGGTGCAGTAGCCATGAGAACCGCGGCGAGAAAGTTGGCTGCTGCGACGGCGAGCCAAACCGCGTCGTAGCTACCGGCGCTATCGGCGACCATTGCGGCAAGTAGCGGCGCTGGCGCCGATAGGGTGAGCGCTAACGGCATAGCCGCGCCGCGAACGGAGCCGAGATAGCGACGGCCGAAGAACAAGCCCCAGATCACTTCCTGTAGAGGAATCATTCCTCCCCAGCCGAGTCCCAGGCAGATGAACGATCCGATCAGCGCTGCCTGCGAGTCGTGCTGGACCGCCCATAGAATACCCAGCGTTGCCAGGCCAGTTGCGATGGAGCTCGCAGCCGCCAGTGGCCTAGGGGCTCGGTTGTCGATGAAGTAGCCCCAAATCGGTTTGGATATCAGCGCTGGGATGGAGGCAATGCTGATCATCAGTGCGCTGGTCGCCGGGCTGAACCCCGAGTCCTGCAGATAGGGAATTGCATGCAGGAGCACAACGCCGATGGTTGAGGTATAGAGACCGAACGCAACGGCGAGCATTGCGAAAGCTGGCGTTCGAATTGCCTCGGAGCGATTCAGCGAGCCGGCAAAATCGCTGGCTTCCCGGGCCGCGGCGGCGCTGCTGCCATCATCATCGGAGCGACCATCAGGGTGCCAGCCGAAGTCCTCCGGGGTGCGGCGCATGCTCAGCGCAGCAGGCAGCAACACGATCAGGCAGCCTATGGCCAGGAACTGCCAGGTTGGCCGCCAACCCCACACCTCAATTGATTGGGTGAGGGTGGCCGGTATCACGATGCCGGCAAATGAGACGCCCATTGCCGCCCACGCAACCGACTGACCCCGGCGAGCGACGAACCATTTGGCCAGCGTCACATTCACAACCAGCGGCCCGAGCATGGCGGCGCCCATCATCGCGACGACCCCGAAACCCAGGTACCAGCCCCAAAGCGTCTGCACACCGGACAGCCAGAACAGGGCCCCACACAGCAGTGCGCTTCCGAGCAGCATGATGCGCCGGCCACCGTAGCGGTCCAGATAGACGCCGATGAACAGCCCGATGAGCGCCATCATCACCTGCCCGATTGTGCGCGGGATTGAGAAAGCCGTGCGCGACCAGCCCAGCTCGTCGGTCATCGGCAGCATGAACGGCGCGAGGACGTAGCTGACCACCCCCAGCGAGATGAACTGGGCGATGAATGCCGCTGCGATCAGGTAGTAGCCGTAGTAGAGCGGCGGCTTGCTGGATGGCCCGCCGAATTTCGAATTGTGCAGTTTGGAATCGACCACGGCTGCGCAGCAGCGCTGCGCCTCGCAAATGACAATGGGCCGCTATTGTGCGGCTCGGTTGCTCGCGGTGCTAGTGCAAAGGCCGCCGTGCTATTTGTCCTTGCTCACCGGCAGGACGCGTTGGGCGGTGCGCTTCATCCAGGCCCACTCGGCGCATGCCGCAGCGCGACCGCCACCGATCATCGCCTGTAGTGGGAAGAAGGTCGCAAACCATCCGGCCAGTAGTATGAACATGACGCTGGACCCGGTGCTTGTGTCGGCCACAATTGCAGACGTCGCCAGAATGACGGCGGCCCACACCAGTGAATGGCTGATAAGAAGTGCGCTACGTTGGTTGAGGGTCATTGGTTTAATCCTTGATGATTGTTTATCGCGTTGCTGTTCTGCGAAGGCTTCCGCAATCTCAGCTGGATGGCCAAAGTGAGTGCTTACTCTCAAGAAAGCGTCGGTTGGATCTTCGCCAGCTGAAATGGCTGAACTGATTTCGCACAGAAGATGGTCGGCCAGCTCGTCTGCGATTTCGGTATCTGAGTTACTCGCAATGCGGGCATACCGCTCGATTAGCTCGAGAGTATCGGGCGGGATGTTGCTCACGATGCTTGCCCGGCGCGAGATAGGAAGTCGCTGATCTCCCGCCACTGATTGCGCTGGCTCTGCAGGGTTTGCTCGCCGGCGGGGGTGATCTGGTAGTACTTGCGGCGCCGACCGGTGTCGGACTTGCCCCAATAGGATTTGATGAGCTCGCGCCCCTCAAGCCGGTGCAGCAGTGGATACAGCATGCCCTCGGCCCATTGCAGCTTGCCGCCGGAAAGTAGGGCTACCCTGGCGATGATGTCATAGCCATAGCTGTCGGCGTTGCGCAGCACGGAGAGGATCAACGGAGTTGCAGAGGCGGCGACCAGATCTTTCGAGTAGTCGGATTTTGCTGGCGGCATTGATGTCTCCCTGGATAATACCGGGCGGGTAACGGGGTGAGCCTGATAGCGCAAGCCCTAGTAGTTCTAGGCATGAACGTTACCTAGATTCGCTAGGCATGGCAAGCGCGGTGGTTAGGCGGTGGGTGCGAGGCGGGCGCCGTCGATTCTGCGAATGGTTGGGTCGAGTAACGCAAGCCCAGCCAGAATGACGAGGAATACGCTCGCCGCCAGACTTATCGCCAACACGCCGCTGCTCCACTCCGCGATCGAGCCCAACATGAGACCGCCCAGGGGCACCAGCGAATAGCACATCGTAAAGAAACCCATGACCCGACCACGAAGTTCGTCGGGAACTTCTAGCTGCATGACCGACAGGGTCGAGATCATGAAGACCTGGATAAGAATCGCAATAATTACCGATATCAAGAAGGCCAGCCAGAACATCTGATTCAGCGCCGCGGCGCCAAATCCGAACAGGGCCAGCGCCGCTCCTGCGGCACTAGCCAGCATGATCAATCCCAGGCGCCGATGTTGCTGGGCGAGGCCAATCAATAGCGCACCAACCACCGATCCGATGCCGCCGGCGGTGACGAGCAAGCCAAAGTCGCCCTCCGCTCTGCCCATGAGCGTGACAAAGTAGGGCAGCATCTGGGTGAAGGAATTAACGAAGAACATGCCTGAGAAGATCAGTAGCATCAGATAGCGAAACAGTGGGGTGCGAATAATGAATCCAAGCCCGTTGGCGAGGGCTCTCACGGGATGGTCGTGGTCGGTTCGCAGAGCTTCACGCACGTGCAGGCTCAACATCACCGCAGCCATTGAGGCAAATCCGAGGGTTGCCAGTGCGAAGATCAGCCAGGTGCCGAATTGCGCGATTATGGCGCCGGCAGCGAGCGGCATAATGGTTCTGGTTGCCTGCCAGGTGAACGAGTTGAGGGCGACTGCGCTCATGAACGCTGGCCTTGGCACGAGCAGCGGATAGAAGGCGCTACGGGTGGGCCACTCGAGCCCAGTCAGTGCTGAGAACGAACCAGTGATCACAAGCAACAGCAAAGGCGATATTGCACCCGTCGCGTCGAGCGCCGCCAGCAGCGTCATCAACAGGGTCGCCAGCAGTGACGTGATGATGAGTATTCGCTTCTTGTTGAACCGGTCTGCGACCACGCCGCCGAACAGGGTGAGCGCGATGTTAGGCAAAGACGCGGCCAGGCCGAGGTAACCCAGGAACAGAGGCGATTGCGTCAGTTCCCACATGAGCCAGGCCTGACCCACGTTGATGAATTGCGTTGCGCCCACGGACGCTGCTGATCCCAGCCAGTAACGCCGAAACGGTGCGTAAGCCAGCGCGGGTGCTTTGCTGTAGAGACTGCGGCTTAGCGCGCCCCCAGTATCCGGTTGGCCATCGTTCATCGCATCATTGATTCGCTAGCGTGCGAACTCGGTAGGCTTTTCCAGTTCGAACAACGAATCTGTTACCGACTCCATGCGCTCGCTGAGAATGGCCGCGGCGTCATAGACGCCGCGATTGTAGAAATAGGGGCCGATCTCTTCGGCGAAGAAGTCGAGCAGGAACTGAGCCGGAAACTGACCGATCTCCTGATCCAGCTCATCGGCAAAATAGAGCTTTATCTTGCCCACGAGAACAGCCTTTTCGTCCTCGGAAAACGTGATGTCGCTCATGCTGCTCAGCCCCTTTTGCTGCTCGCCGTGACTCAGGCTGCGTCGACGATGTTGCGCAGCTCATCGCAGTAGCGCACACGCTCGTCTCTATCCTTCGATGCGAAACTCACGTTCAGCGCGTTGACGCCGGCCTCCCGCAATGCCTGTACGCGCTCCCGGACGAAACCCGCATCGCCAATGAGTGAGGCTTTGGCGAGGTAGTCATCCGGGATAGCTTCCTCCGCGGCCTTCTTCTCGCCGGACAGGTACAGATCCTGAATCTGTCTGGCTTCGTCCGGATACCCGGACAGCCGGAAGATATCGTTGTAGAAGTTCTTCTGGCGCGCACCCATGCCGCCCACGTACAGGGCGATTTGTGGCCGAGCCATATCACGCATTGCCTCGAGTCCGGTGCCGATGGCGACGGCGCCCCCAGCGAAGACTTCCAGCGGCGCCCGGTCCGGATCTCGCTTGGCAAGGCCGGCTTTCAGCGACTCACCCCAGACTGCCTGCACGCCCTCGGCGGTGAGAAACGCAGGCAGCCAGGCGTCTGCAATCTCCGCCGTCATTTCCACGCTCTTCTTGCCGAGGGATGCAATCGCGATTGGAATATCGTTGCGGACGGGGTGGTTGATGAGCTTCAGCGCTTTACCCAGACCGGTACCGTGCTCCTGGCCCAGCGGCATCTGGTAGTACTTGCCATCGTGCTTGAGTGGGCCCTCACGCTTCCACACCTGCCGGCAAATGGAGACGATTTCGCGCAACCGGCTCACGGGGGCTTCGTATTTGACGCCGTGGAAGCCTTCAATGACCTGTGGGCCAGAGGCGCCCAGCCCCAACATGCAACGGCCATCTGAGAGGTAGTCAATACCAGCGGCGGTCATCGCCAGCAGCGATGGCGTGCGTGAGTAAACCGGCAGAATGCCGGATGCGATGGTTACCCGCTCGGTATTGGCTGCCAGATAACCCATGGCGCTGGGTGCATCGAACGAGTAGGCCTCGGGCACCCAGGCGACGTCCAGCCCGGCCTTCTCGAGAGCTTGAACCTCGGAGACGGCATCTTTGAAGTCGGTGGCGTAATTCAGCAAAGTCGATATGCGCATGGGGTTCCTTTTCAGTGGCCCGGTACAGGCTGTGTGCGGTGAAAAACTTGCTGTCACGGCGGTTTGCGGCCGCAGCGACCTGGCTGCCCGCTAGCTTACGCCAAGACGCGGCTCAGGAAGAGTCGAAAAGATCGCTGGAGTATCTGTTGTCGCGTCATGGCAGGTAGTCGCGGCTACCTAAAGCAGGTGTGGAATTGCTGCCTATACTGAGAAATGGACAACTACTCGCCCACTATAACTCTGCACTCCGACAACGAGTTTTTCTTAACGCTCGACCTGGCAACCGGGCAGGTATGTGATGCAGACGATACGGTGTTTTCACTCAGCGGCTGGCAACCTGATGACGTTCTGGGGAGGCATTTTTCCAGCCTGATTCATCCGGATGATCTGGACAGCGTTGCTGCAGCTCTGGCGCTTCTACAGGACAATGGCCACGGACGCTGGGCGGGGCGGCTGAAGCTCGCCGATGATCACTTCCGTCACTGCGATTTCCGTGCCCGTTGTGGCCGCAGCCGAGCACTTGCCTACATAACCGGCCGTGACGCCAAGCTTGATCAATCGTTAACCGAGCGCTACTGGCGCTTGCAACGTCTTTGCGACCTCACGCACGACTACTTCATCGTCGCCGACCATGCCGGCAATCTGGTGTGGCTCAATCAAGCCGCATCCGAACTCTATGGCGTTGGCGTCGATGAAGCTCGCGGGCTCGCGATTGGCCAGTTCATTGCGCCATCGTGTCGTGCGATCAGCGATGAGATGGCAGCCCGGATCTTGAACGGTGAATCCGTGGATGCGTATGTCCTTGCCGTGCTGGACAAGGATGGTAACGAGGTCATGGTTGAGTGCCAGACCGAGTTCGATGACCAGACCCAGTCCTGGTACGTCGTCGAGCGGCATGTCTCCGAACGCATCGAGCGCGAACGCTTGATTGAAGATAGCGTCCGGCAGCTATCCAAAGCTCGAGCGCAATTGCAGATCGAGAAGCGTGCAGCCGAGGAAGCGCGTGACCTGGCCGAAGCGGCTGCCACCACGCGCAGTCAGTTCCTTGCCAATATGAGCCACGAGATTCGCACGCCGATGAATGGCGTTATCGGCATGGCGTCGCTGCTGGCTGACACCGCGCTCGACCCGGAGCAGCATGCGTTCTGCAGCACCATTCGGGCCAGTGGCGAGTCGTTACTCGCCATCATCAACGAAATCCTGGATTTCTCGAAGATTGACGCAGGCCAACTCGAGTTGGACGAGCACCCCTTCGATATCGAAGACTGTGTGGCTGAAGCGATGGACGTTGTCGCCATGCAAGCCTGCAACAAAGGCCTCGAGCTTATCTTTGACTATGTGCCCAGCGGACCGCTCACGGTGCGTGGCGATAGCCAGAGACTGCGTCAGATTCTGATTAACCTGTTGTCGAATGCGGTCAAGTTTACCCATCACGGGGATGTTCTCGTTCGTGTTGAACAAGACCCAACTGCCAAAGACACGCTGTGGTTCAACGTCACCGACGACGGCATCGGGTTGAAGCCCAGCCAGATAGAACACCTCTTTGATCCGTTTACCCAGGCGGATGCATCGACGACGCGTCGGTACGGCGGCACGGGCCTGGGCCTGTCGATTTGCCGCAGCCTGGTTGAGCGAATGGGTGGTGATATCAGCGTTACGTCGACGCTCGGCGTCGGCTCCAGTTTCCGCTTTAGCGTTCGGCTGCCGACCAAAGCCGGTGCGACGAGTCTTGATCTGACGCCGCTTGCCGGCCGTCATGTATTGGCGGTTGATGACAATGAAACGAACCGGCGGGTGTTGTCGGGGATGCTGACGGAAGTGGGCATGACCTGCGACATTGTCGATACGCCCGAGAAGGCTATTGAGCTTCTGGATGGGGGATCGTTCGATCTCCTGGTATCAGACATGTCCATGCCGGATATGGATGGGGTCAGCATGTTGAAAGCAATGAGCCTTGCTCATGATTCGCTGCCGCCAGCTGTACTGCTTACCTCCCTGGATCGCGTTGGCATTGATTGGAGCCAGTTTGCTGGCGTGTTGCGCAAGCCCGTGCGCGCGCGTGACCTGTATCAGACCTTACTGGAAGTCATCGAAGGCGGTGAGCGGATTGGCGCCAGCGTTGCTGAATCGAGCCGGAGTAGCCGCGGACGTCAAAGCGAGCGTGTGCTGGTCGCTGAAGACAATGCAGTGAACCAGAAGGTGGCGCGCAAGATGCTCGAGAAGCTTGGCTATCGGGTCGATATTGCGGCGGATGGCATGCAGGCGCTGGAGAGAATGCAGGCGCAGACCTATCGGCTCGTGTTTATGGATGTTCAGATGCCGCGCCTTGATGGCCTGGAGGTGACACGCCGAGTGCGCGATGAGTTCGCCGCCCAGCCGCATATCATCGCCATGACCGCCAATGCTTTGGCTGAAGACCGTTCGGAGTGCCTGTCTGCTGGCATGAATGATTTTGTCGCCAAGCCGGTACGTCTGGATGACGTGCGCGCCGCGCTTGAACGCGCCGGCGAGCTTTTTGCGGACTAAACCGTTTCCTCGCGTAGCGGCGCAGTGAGGTCTGTCAGTTTTCTACAGACGAGCGACAGCTGGGAGAAGTGCACAGATGATTCGCGCCGCGCGCCGTCAACCACGCTATGCCAACGTCGGCAAATGCCTTTGTGACGTGACAGCCAGGCGTCCGCACTCGGGACATCGCTGCTCGCGGCATTGGCCGCCAACTCGCTGAGTATGGTGACGACATCATCGGTTAACAGATCCCGCTCCATCGCCTGCCAATGATTGGTCGCATCGAAGCGTCCCAGTTCATCGGTCAGCCAGTCCAGCTTCAGGTTGCGGCCCAGTTCCTCGAATAGCGGCAATACTGAATTGGGATCACAGCCCCGGCGACCGGCGGCGTGTTGCAATGGCAGGGCCACGGCCTCGCTGGCAAGGCCAGTAAGGCGTTCTGCCAGCGGCGTTGGCGCGCCTTGGTCGATCAAGTCTTCAACGCCATGACGCCAGGGTCGTTCGGTACTGACGAGGCCGGCTCGCCTGCTCTGAACGCGCCCGACCATGGTCGAAAACTCACTGGCGATACCTGTCGGGGATAGGGCGCCGGCGCGAAAACGCACCAGCCAGCGAACGGCTCGTCGGATCAGTGCGATCGCATCCAGCTGCATGGTCAGACGCAATTGCTCGGACACCTGGGCGTTACGAATGTCGGCTAGCAGTTCATGCACAGCAAACGTGGTCATGGCGCTCGCATAGGCGCGAACAATGTCGGCAACAGACGCGCCGGCAAATTCAGAGATGTGGCTGACCAGCGATAGCCCGCCGATGCTGACTAACTCGTTCGCCCACTGCGTTGCGATGATTTCCCGCGCCAGTCTGTGCTGCGTAACGCTCAGGCGATGGCTGTGGAGCATTGCATCAGGAAACGGTCTGTACAGAACCGCGGCCATATCGTCTTCGGCGGCAAGGTTCACCTGATTCAGTTCGGCTTTGATGAACGTCTTTGTGTACGCCTGCAGTACGGCAAGCTCAGGACGGGTAAGTAGTACGGGAGCGTCGCTTGCGTCTTCCGGCCAATTGCTGACGCGCGCGAGCAAGGCATCGTCACTCGCTATTCCTTCGAGCTCTCGATCCAGTGACGCCCGCTGTTCGAGCTGGTGAATGAGTTGCAGATACTCCGCACCTCGAGATTGGCTGTGGCGCTGCGCGAGCGAGAGGCTGCGCACCTGAGCTGCGTTGTTGGCGAGCACTCGCTGCGCAACATCATCGGTCATGGATTCCAATAACGCGTTTCGATCGGACTGAGCAAGCGTGCCGCTCGCGACCGGCCCGGCCAGCGCAATCTTGATGTTCACTTCGTGATCTGAACAGTCAACGCCCGCGGAGTTATCGACGAAGTCGGAGTTGACGGAGCCGCCGAGCAGTGAGAACTCGATGCGCGCCGCCTGAGTCATACCGAGGTTGCCGCCTTCGCCAAATGCCTTGGCGCGCAGTTCACTCGCTGTGATTCGCAATGAATCGTTCGCGCGGTCGCCGACATCCGCGTCTGTCTCGGTACTCGCCCGGACGTACGTGCCAATACCGCCATTCCAGATGAGGTCGACATCGCTCTGTAAGAGCTCGCGCAGCAGGGCGTCGGGTGCCCAGGTGTCATGGCTTAAACCGAAACGCTGCATGGCCTCAGGGCTCAAGGTGACTTCCTTGGCGGAGCGCTCGAGAATGTCTCCGCCTGCTGACATCAGCGAGCGATCGTAGTCAGTCCAGCTTGAGCGCGGCATCTCGAACAGGCGCTTGCGCTCGGCGAATGAGGTGGCCGGGTCCGGATCTGGATCGATGAATATATGCAAATGGTTGAACGCCGCGACCAGCAGTAGCGACTCTGAACTCAAAAGGCCATTGCCGAACACGTCGCCTGACATGTCGCCGATGCCAATAACGCTGATGCTGTCCTGCTGGACGTCGATATCGCGCTCTGCGAAATGCCGTTGCACAGACACCCAGGCGCCGCGAGCAGTGATGCCCATTTGTTTGTGGTCGTAGCCGTTTGAGCCACCCGAAGCAAAGGCGTCACCCAACCAGAAATCGTATTCGGCGGAGATCGCATTGGCCTCGTCAGAGAATGTGGCGGTGCCTTTGTCGGCAGCAACAACCAGATACGGATCATCATCATCGAGCCGATGAACGTTGTCCGGCGGAATCACTTCGTCACCGGATAGGTTGTCGGTAACGTCCAGCAGGCCGCGAATGAACAGTCGGTAGCAAGCCAGGCCTTCCGCCCGTGGATCATCGCCAGGCTTGCGACTGACGAAACCGCCCTTGGCTCCGGTTGGTACGATTACGGCGTTTTTTACAACCTGAGCTTTGACTAGCCCGAGTACTTCGGTTCGATAGTCCTCCAGGCGATCGGACCAACGCAGACCGCCACGGGCGACGGCGCCGCCGCGCAGATGCACGCCTTCCATTCGTGGCGAGCTGACGAAAATCTCGGCGTAGGGCGTAGGCTTGGGAAGATTGCTGATCGCTTTGCCGGCGAACTTCAGCGATAGAAACTCTCGTGGTTGCCCGTGCTCATCCATTCGGTAGAAATTTGTTCTGAGCGTTGCACCGATCAGTTCAAACAGTCGCCGCAGCACCCGGTCCTCGTTCAATAGCGCCACATCATCGAGGGCGGCGAGGACGGTTGCGCCTGCCAGTTCTTCATCGCCGTCCGGATCGCCGAGACGCGCGTGGAAGTAGTCGATGAGTGCGCGGGTAGCGACAGGCTGGTTGATCAGGCTGGCGCTGATGAACGCCTGGCTGAAGCCAAAACGAATTTGCTTCATGTAGCGGGCATACGCGCGCAACACGGCCACTTCGCGCCAGGTTAGTTCGGCGGAAACCACCAGAGTGTTGAAACGGTCGTTGTCGCAGCGCTCCGTCCAGATCGCGCTGAGTGCATCCTGCAGGCGCTCGCCGACATGCTCGACGCTGATCGGATTGGGTGCGATCAGATCAAAGTCCCGGACGGCGACCATGCGTCCGTCGCTTCGCTCGAAGCTGAACGGCTGCACGGCCCGCACATCGAAGCCAAGGTTTTCAATGATGGGCAGCACTTCGGATAGCAGGCTTAAGTCACCGAGTTGGAAGAGCTTTAGCGACAACACGTTGGAGGCGGCACCGGGCTGCTGATGCAGTTGGCTGGAGATGAGGCGGTTGTCACCCAGCCGCTCGATGTCGGCAATGTCGTAGATGGCTTCGCTAGGCTGATAGCGCTCCCGGTAGCTGGACGGTAGCTTCGCGGCGTAGTCGCGAACGAGGTTTCGACCTTGCTGCTCGTCGAACAACGACTCCGCTGCGCGGCGAAGCTCGCCGACCCAGTCCCTTGTGATCTGGTTGATCGCATCCTGCAGGTTGCTGACGTCGAGCTCACGGGTGGAGCCTGGCTGCAGACGCAAAATGAACTGCAGTCGTACCAGTATGGATTCGGAATAGGTTGGGTTGAGTTCGATATCGATGGCGTTGAACTGCCGTTGCAGCTCGCTGATCAGACTCGTACGAACGCTGGTATTGAAGTCTTCCCGAGGCATGTAGACGAGGCAGGTGGCGAACAGGCCATAGGGATCAAAGCGGGTGAACACCTGGGTGCGACGACGCTCCTGAATGTAGGTCGCACCGATGACGTGCTCAAACAGCGTGTCCTCACTGGCTTGGAATAGCTCATCACGAGGCCAGGTAATCAACACTTGCGCGAGTGTTTTGCCGTCAAAACCCTGAGGATTCAGGGTGGAGCGATTGAGCACGTTGCTGATCTTGCGGCGGATCAGCGGAATCTGGCTGGGGTTCTGCCGGTACACCGGCGAAGTGAACAGGCCAAAGAAGCCGTGTTCGCCCACGACGCGGCCACCAGCATCGAAAGTCTTGATGCCGATGTAGTCGGGATACGCTGGTCGGTGCACGCGTGAGCGTGTGCCGGCTTTAGAGAACGACAGCAGGCTGCGATCCAGAAGGAACGCCCGGGTTTCTTCCGTCTGCTCGGCCAGGGGTCGTGGGCTGGCCGATGCACGGTTTCTTAATACGCCGAGCGATTGGGCCTCGGTTTGTCTGATCACGCCGTCGCCGTAGCTGAACTCGCGATATCCCAGAAAGGTGAAGTTGTCTGTTGCGAGCCAATCCAGAAAGGCCAGAGCTTCTTCAATGTCGCTTGCCTCGGCGCCGCTGCTGGCCGTGGTCATCTCGGCGCGACAGCGTGCGAGGGTTTGCTTCATGGCAGCGAAGTCATCAACCGCGCAGGACACATCGGCGAGAGTGGCCTGCAGCCTGCTGCGCAGACCGCCGTGTTCGCTGACATCAATGCGGTCCATTTCCGCGAGCATGACAAGCTCTTGCTTGCCGTCTGCTCGGTTGCGTGAGGCTTTCAGCAACTCGCCAGTAGCGCTGCGTTCGGTTGCAAACACGACGTTGAGAAAGTGATGCACCACCAAATCGTTCTGGGACAGTGCCATCAACACCGAATCCACCACGAACGGGCGATCCGGCACCACAATGATCACCATGGTGTGGCGTGATGCCCAGCCATCGCGGGCTGTCTCGGGGTTGCTGATGTCGATGTTGACCGAGTCGCGCGCGCGCTGGCGAAAGGTAGCCCAGCACGCCCGGGTCATGCCGGCATCATTGGCAGCATCGCGCGTATCGAGCTCGCTCGCGGGTGTTTTGCTCCAGAGCATCTCAGAGAATTGGCTGGCGAGCTCCAGCTCACTCGGGTCGAGCCGCCGGCGCAGATGATCCAGAAGGTAGTTGTGGTGGCGTGAGCCGGGTTCGTCGGTGTTGGCGGAGGCAGCAGGATTGGTCGGCGTATTCTCGGTCAAGGCGTTGGCTTCCCGCGTCTGAACGATGTCGCTGGAAGCACGGCGCGAGCGTGTCCAGGTAAAACCCAAGTGTAGCCCGGATTGAACCTGGCTATGCGTTTGCCGGCGTTGGCGCAGACCGTGCCCATTGCGCCGGCAACTGGACGCAGGACAATGCGGTTATGGCTGTGACGGGTTTCATTCTGCAGGCGAGTTACCGTATCTCCGCGGGGGTGCCGGTGCTGCACCTATATGGACGGCTCGACAACGGCGAGAGTTTTCTGGTGCGCGACTTCCGTCAGCGCCCGCGCTTCTTCATTCGCGCGGCCGATGCCCAGGCGGCGCTGAATCTTGGTGCCCCGTCGAGCGCCACGCCAATGCGAAGCTTCGCGGGTGAGGCCCTGCGCCAGGTCGAAGTTGGCGTGCCACCCGACGTACCTGCTCTACGCGATTCGCTACACGCCTCCGGCCTTGTGACGTTTGAGGCTGATGTTCGATTTGCCCAGACCTTTCTTCTGGATAGGCAGCTGCGCGGCAGCATTGCTATTGAAGGCCACAGTGCGGCGGCAGAAGGCGTTGATCATTGCTTCGACAATCCAAGACTCGAGCCCGCCAACTGCGACATCGCGCTGCGCGTGCTGGCGTTTGATATTGAGACTCATCCGGCTGCGGACAAACTACTCGCGATCTCCCTGTATGGGCTAGGCGCGGATGAAGTGTTCATCGTCGATGCCAGCGGCCGTGAGATGCCCCAACGAGCGATTGCCTGCCGAACCCAGGGCGCCGCGATCACCCGGTTCTGCGAGCGAGTTCGAGAGCTGGATCCCGACGTATTGACTGGCTGGAACGTGATCGATTTCGATCTGACGGTACTCGCCAGAGTTGCAGCTCGGGAGCGGGTTACGTTCCATCTCGGCCGCGATAGCCAGGAATTGCGATTGCGCCCGGCGGAAGGCTACTTCGGTAGCTCCCAGGCCACTATCACGGGCCGGCTCGTGCTCGACGGCGTGGATTTGTTGCGCGGCGCCTTTGTCCGCATGGACAGCTACTCGCTCGATGCGGTCGCCAAAGAAGTGCTGGGTGAGGGCAAAGCGGTTGCGGGCGATGTTAACGACAGGCTTGCGGAGATACTGGATAACTACGCGCGCGACCTTCCGGCATTTGCGCTCTATGCGCGTACTGATTCACGGCTCGTGTTGGATATCCTCAGCGAGCTGAAACTGATACCGCTTGCGCAGGCGCGCTCGCGGCTGACTGGGATGACGCCGGACAGGGTGTCGGCGAGCATTGCATCGTTCGATTTTCTGTACCTCATGCATCTGCATCAGCGCCGTCTTGCCGCGCCGTCGCTTGCGCGACCAGCATCACGCGCTCTGCCACAGGCTGGCGGACACGTGCTCGATTCCGTGGTTGGTAACCATCCCAGGGTTTGGGTGTTCGATTTCAAAAGCCTGTATCCGAGCATTATCCGGACATTCAACATCGACCCGCTGGGTTTTGCTCAGGCGATGCAGGATCCCCAGCTTGCGAGTGTGCAAACCTCGCAAGGCACACGCTTCGCGCGCGGACCGGCGATCCTGCCGGGGCTGCTGGATGACCTGTTCCCCCAGCGCGAGGCGGCAAAGCAGCGTGGTGATGCGGTTGCCAGCCAGGCAATCAAGATATTGATGAACTCATTCTACGGAGTGCTCGGCACCTCGGCCTGCCGCTTTGCCAACCCAGCGATTGCCAACGCCATCACAGGGATGGGTAAGCGTCTGTTGCTGTGGGCGCAGCAGTGGTTTGAAGCACGCGGGCACCAGGTTCTGTATGGCGATACCGACAGCGTCTTCGTGGCCTCAAATGCGAGCACTGATGAAGCGGCCGTGCGCCAAGCCGAACGCCTTGCGCCGCAATTCAATGATGACCTTGCGAGTTGGCTTACGCAGCGCTGGCAGGTGGACAGTCAGCTCGAGCTGGAATTCGAGAAACTCTACAGTCAGCTGGTGCTGCCGGCGGTTCGGGGTGGCACAACGGGTGCCCGCAAGCGTTACGTTGGGTTGCGTAACGGGAGTGTTGAGTTTGTTGGTATGGAGGTTGTCCGCCGGGATTGGACAGCCCTTGCCAGGGACACCCAGCGCCGCTTGTATGAGGCGCTGTTCGCTGGCGATCCGGTTGATGAGTATCTGCGTGAGCGGATCGCGCAACTGCGACGGGGTGAACTCGATGATCACCTGATATACCACAAAGGGCTACGCAAGCCGCTCGACAGCTACGCAACCGGCGGGCCTCCCCACGTTGTCGCTGCGCGTAAGATGACGAGCAAACCCGGCCGGATCATCAGCTACGTCATGACAATCGCTGGGCCGGAACCCGTTGAGTCGTTGCAGCATGAACCAGATCGTGAACACTACATTGAACGCCAGGTGCGGCCGATAGCGGAGCCGGTGCTGCTGGCTCTGAATCTCGATTTTGATCAGGTGATTGGGGATGACACGCAGCTGGGCCTGTTTTAGAAGAGAGAGTTAAGAGCCGGTTTGCCCTGGCATGCAACTGTTGAGGAGTGCACGACGGTGGGAATTCTAATTGCCGGCTTCATGGCCTTGATCTGTGTGCTGCTACATGCAGAAGCGATGCAGCAACTCCAGCGCCTGGCTGACCAGCAGCGCGGCATGCGCCGATCACTCCTGATTCTTTGGCTTGGGCTCCTCATCGTTCACCTGCTGCAGATTGTCCTGTACGCGATAGCCTATGAGCTAGCGTGTTGGGCGGGTCTGGGCGAACTGGCGCCGGTGGCCGGGTTCATGGACACGGTGTACTTTTCAGCCTCGGTTTACACAACGGTTGGCTTCGGCGATATCGTGCCTTTTGGTGCGCTGCGGATCGTTTCCGGATCGGAAGGGCTGGTTGGGCTATGCCTGGTGGCCTGGTCGGCCACGCTGAGTTACGGTCACTATCAACAGCAGCTTTCTCGCCGGTCTTTTCGCTAGCTGGCGTTCGGCCGCATTGGAGTACGCGTCATGACGCCAACCAGCTCAACGCCCCATCGCTCCGCGCAGCTGCTTACCGGGCTCGGTATCGCGTTGCCGGTGCTGATGATGTTGGCTTTCATCGCCTATGCCAGCTGGCAGCGCTCGGGCATGCCTGCGCCACAGCATGGCCTGTTTGTGATGGAACCCAGCTGGAATGAGGCGGTGGGCGCGCATGGGGTTCGCTACACAGTTGAAGACGAACGCATTGTCGCCTACCCGTCACTCGAGCAGAACATGACCTACAAACTCTATCGGATTGACCCGAGTGAGCTGCGTGCGACGCGCATCGATGTGCCGTTTGCTGAGCTCCCGCTTACTGGTCCGACGCCAGTGCCAACGCTTGTGAACGTGCGGGTGACGGCAGACCTGCAAGCGCCAGATGGCTATCAGATGACCGATGATTATCGCGATGGCCCGGGCGTGATCGGCGAGCTGTTTGGCCGACGCCGTTTTGGTGAAATAGGCTTCAGCCGCGAAGGCGTGCGGCATTGGGTGAATGCCTCGGATGTCGGTTTGTCGCACTGGAACGCTGTGTTTTTGGGGTGGGAAATCGATGACTGATGGCCCGGACAACACGCGCGCGGAACCGGCGACTCGAGACGAGGCGGTTGCCCGCATTCTCGAGCTGGCGCATCGCTTCGAGCTCGATGCGGCGGACCTGGGCCTCGTACTATCCGGGCAGCAGCCTGCTTCCGGTTCAGTGGCGGCGCGGGTTTTCGGCACCATCGGTGGGCTGTTCATGGTGGCGGGCATCGCGGCGTTTGTGGCCATGCAGTGGGAACAGTTCGGCTCGGCGGCGCGGGTGCTGGTCACCCTGGGCGCAGGGATGGCGTTGTTTGTCTCGGCGATCATCATGCTGCGCCAACGCAACGCGCTGGCGGTCGCTCAACCGTTTCTCGCGCTTGCCCAGGTTCTGCAACCCACCGGCATGATGGTGGCCTTTGCCGAGTATGGTGGTGACGGCGACGCAGATGTGGCCTATGCCATCACGGCGGCGCTCATGACGATTCAGGCCTTGTCGGCTTTGCGATTAGTCAGCCATGAAATTCTGATGCTGTCGGCAATTTTCTTTGCCGGTACTGGGCTTGCAGCGGTTGCGAGTATTGCCGATATCGAATCGGACCTGGCGGGTCTTGCGATCGGCACGGGTGCGACCCTTCTTGCCGCCGGGCTCATGTCCGGGCGTTATTGGCTGTCGGCATGGGCCGCGGCCGGAATCGGTTCGATCATTCTGTATCTGAGTATCTGGAGTCTGGTGTCCGATACGGTCATTGAGCCGGTGTTCCTGCTCATCACCTGTGCTGGGCTATATGTCAGCGTGCTGACGCTGCTTAGGCCGCTGCTGTTTACCTCTGGGATCGCCTTGCTTGCTTACTTGAGCTACATCGTCGCGGAGTATTTTGCGGACTCGCTGGGTGCGCCGCTTGCGCTCATGCTCGTAGGGCTCTTGTTTGTCGGGGTGGGTTATCTGCTGCTGCGGCTCAATCGCAGGCACTTTGCAAAGGGTTGAAGGCTCTTCCTCAGCCGCTGAAGGCTCTTAGTCGCTGAGGGCTCTTTATCCGCTGAAGGCTCTCTTTTTAGTCGCTGAGGGCTCTTCCTTAGCCGCTGAGGGCTCTTATTAGCTGAGGGCTCCTCTACTACTGAGCCAGCGATCGAGCATTGAAAGAGCGGTGGTCACAACGAGCGCCCAGCCGAGCCAGTAGCTGGCGTCTACAACGTGCTGCAGGATGGGTTGCGACTCTGTCAGCGCAGAGCCGATTAATACGATGCCCACCAGCACGAAATAGGCGATACCGTTGTAACGGCCCAGCCAACTCGCGCGCAGTGGCCGGCCCTGGTCGACGCCGGAATCAAGCACGTACTGGGTGAATGCGGCGCCGATCAGAACGGGTAGGACAGCTGGGCTCATGCCCAGCCAGGCAAGACAACTGAGGCAGGCGATAACCAGGGCGGCGTCGGTGCCGTGATCGAAGAGGCCGCCAAACGTGGATGCTGCGCCCGCCCTGCGGGCAGCGGGTCCGTCGAGTAGGTCCGTCACCACGGCGACGGTAAAGGCTATGCTGGCTGCCAGCCATTGCTGTTCCAGCGTGAACCAGGCTAGCGGTGCGATCAGGAGCGCTCGTAGCGCGGTGAGCACGTTGGCGAGCAGCCTCATTAAGCGTTCGCCCACAACGGTCGGCTTGGCCTATTCAGCCGAATCAGCGTTATCAGCCGGTGGCCATGGTGCGTGGCCCAAGCCGGTAGACGACGGCTTCAGCCGGGTCTGCTTCATCACCGATCTCGCCCAAATCGTACTTCTCTTCATAGCGTTCGAGCACGCGCTGCAGTTCCTCGACATCGGTCACCTGGGTGGCGTGCAGAGAGTAGATGTTGTCCTCGTGGCGTAGCACAACGTTGCCATTGGCCTGCATGTTTTCAGACCAGGTGGTCTCGCCACCGCCGGATGCGACATAGATGGCCGCGCCAATGTCGACAGCCCAGATGTTGACGGAGTATGGGTCGTCCGGGTTGGTTTCCAGCTGAAAGTCTTCTGTGGCTGCTGTGAAAGCCCAGTCGCTGGGAATGCTGGTGGGCTCACCATCCAGTTTGCCGCCCGGCAGTGGCCCCATCGGATCACCGCAGCCGGTGAGCAATAGCCCGATCGCCATTATCGCTGCTGTTGCGATTGGCGTGTGCAGTCGTTGGCGCATGTTGTACAGCCCGTTCCCCCAATAGATTTCCATGCTATGCGATGCAGGTGTGTGTGTCGCCCCCGGACATGTTGGCGAATGTAGGCGTTTTGTCAGGGCGCGGAACTGTGATGCGGTTGTACTTGTGGATGGCTTGCCTGGCTTCGGGCTTCTTTGGCGCACAATCGCGAGAGCCGCGTCACAGAACCGTTGCGTCCGCAGCGGCACAGTATCGGCATGCACAACCGACTCTCACAGCGCCAGGTGCTCAAGGACTGGACCCGCGTTGACGACTTCGAAGTCGCTAGCGGGGAGTTCCGAACCTTCGAATACCACGTGGTCGCCCTTGGCGAAGCCAAGCGCACGATACTCACGATCAAGCTGTACCGTGAAGACGATATGACCATTCGCCTGGATCCCAGCGATATCGAATCGAGCGTCAACGAAGATCGCTATATAGGGCTCGCTGAGAAGCGCGTTCGACAGCTGTTTATCAACGGCACCATCTGATCCCCCGTCCGTTCCGGCCGACCGACATGTTCTTGGCTTGAGTGCGCAGCGCCGGCAGTAATTGCCAAGGCCAACGCGTAGGTTATTGTGTCTGCTCCCATGACCTAGCGGAGTGACCCATGCTCAATCGTCGTCAACTTCTCGCTGCAGCTGCCGTGCTGCCTGCATCCAGTGCGATTCTTTCCGGCTCCCGCGCGGCATACGCAGCCGACATCGCCGAAGGCCTGCTCGACAGCGATCTGGTGTATCTGTCTCCCATTCAAAGCTCCGGAGCATTGTCGAGCTGTCAGGCCGAGGTGTGGTTTCAGTACCACGACGGCGCGGTCTATGTGGTGACCAGCGACAAGGCCTGGCGCGCGCGCGCCGTGAGCAGTGGCCTGACCCAGGCCCGGATGTGGGTGGGAGATGTTGGGGTCTGGACAGACAGCGACGGCAAGTACGTGAATCTACCCAGCACCGATGTGTCCGGTGCTTTGATTGACGATGAGGCTCAGATCAAGGCGGTGCTCAAGAAGATGGGGCGCAAGTACCCGGCGAGCTGGCTGGTTTGGGGGCCACGCTTTCGCAAGGGACTGGCGGACGGCTCTCGCGTGATGCTGCGCTATGACCTGGCTTGAGGCGTGACCAGCGGTTGGATGATTCGGCTCGACTATTCAGGGCTTGATATTTAACCCGGGTAATATATATTTGCCCGGGTTAAATAAATGTACCTGAATTGAGCATAGCCACATGAGCCCTACCACCAGCCGCGCGGCAGTACCTGAACTGCCCGAATCCGTTTCTGCTTTTTCCGGTCAGCGTTTGATTGCGTCTGGATCGCCAGTGGATGTTGCCTTGACGCTGCGCACGAAGCAGCAGCACGGAGCACTCATTTTCAACGACGCAACCGGTAGCCAGCTGGATCTCAATCTCTCTGGAAGCGATGCCGAAGTGAGTGCTCGCTACGCTAAGAAGGCCGAAGAAGAAAGCGCTCCGCCGGCCCGAGGTCGCCCCAAGCTTGGTGTTGTCGGTCGTGAGGTCACGCTACTGCCAAGGCACTGGCTATGGCTCGAACAGCAGCGCGGAGGCGCATCCGCTGCGCTGCGCCGGTTGGTTGAAGCGGCGCGCAAAGACAGTGAAGGTGACGACGATGTTCGGGCCGCGCAGGATGCTGCCAATCGATTTCTGTCGGCGCTCGTGGGAGATCAGGCTGGTTTTGAGGAAGCCACTCGCGCGTTGTATGCCCGCGACAGGGAGGCGTTTATCGAGCATACCCAGGTGCTGTCTTCTGACGTTCGTGAGTACGTATTTCGGCTGGCAGCGAAAGCGATGGGCTAGGCGAGCAGACAGCGCTCGAGGCGGCTGTGTTTTAGCCAAAGAGTAGCGGCTGAGGCACACTCAGCCCTCGCAAACACCGTTGAGAGAATAGCCATGAGCGAGATCGACCTGCCTGAGAACCTGCCATCGTGGATTCGCCAGCACATTGAGCTGTATCTGGGCAGCGGTGGCGAGCAGGGCCACTTGTGGGACGCAAGCGTCGGGGGCGGCAAACCGGATACGCCGACGTTGCTTCTCTTTACCAAGGGGCGAACGTCCGGCAAGGAGCGCGTGCTGCCTCTTATCTATGGTGAGGCTGAGGGCGGGTACGTGGTTATCGCCTCCAAGGGTGGCGCGCCGGATCATCCCGCCTGGTATCTCAACCTCGTCGCCGAACCTTTGGTGACCGTGCAAGTCGCGACGGATCGATTTCAGGCGAGCGCTCGGGTGGTGGACGGGGCAGAGCGGGAGGCTATCTGGCAGCAGATGGCCACGCTGTACCCTCCCTACAACGACTATCAGGCAGCGACCGATCGAGAAATACCGGTGGTATTGCTCGAGCGAAGGGGTGAGTAATGATCAGGTTTGGTTTCGCCAAGTGCTCATTGGCAGCCCTCGCGCTTGTGACGTCTGTGTCCGGCTGGGCGCTCAATATCGTCCTGACGAATGACGACGGCTTTGAAACGGATAATGTGCAGAACCTGTTTTCAGCGCTGGTGGCAGCCGGCCATGACGTGGTCCTGTCCGCCCCTTATCGGGGTCAGAGCGGAACGGGCGGACAGATCGCCTTTTTGCAGCCCATAGGGCCGACCACGGTCCCGAGCGAAGGTGGTCTGTTGCCGGCGGGCTCGGCGGGTGTCGGCGTGACAACGCTCGCAGAGCAGCAGTTTTACGTTGATGGCTCCCCTGCAGCATCGGTTCTGTTTGGCATCGATGTTGTGGCCCCCAAGTATTGGCAGGCACCACCGGATCTCGTGATTTCCGGCCCTAACCAAGGCAATAACCTCGGCATTGTCACGCCGCACTCCGGCACGCTCGGAGCGACCGTGACCGCGCTGAACAAAGGCATCCCGGCCATCGCCGTGAGCGCCAACGATAGTGGCGCTGCGCAGGCGAAGATTACCGCAGCGCTCATTGTTGAGTTGGTTGACGTACTCACCCGTGATGGCGAGGTAACGCTGCCGCCAGGCACCGGGCTTAACGTCAACGTGCCTGAAATCGACGCTGATAGAGACAAAGCCGACGATTTTTCGTTTATCGCGACGGAGATTGGCACCGCTGCCGATTTTGGGCTGCGTTTCTATGCGGACCTCGGTGACAGCGTGGTCGCCAGAAGCCTTGGGGTTCCCGAAGGCATCGGTTTGCCTGGGGTGGGGATCGATGTGTCCCCGGAGGCTGCGGGCTATGCCCCTGATGGAGCTCGCAAGAGTGAGAGTAATGCGCTGGCTCCGCGCACCGTCACGGTCAGTCCGATAGAGGGTACCTATGCGCGCGACAGTCGGATCAGAAGCCTCGATCGGGCGCTGAAGAAGGCGTCAGCGAGCAGCCGATGAATTGCCTGGCGCAACGTTGACCTGAGTTCGGCGTCGCTGGTGTCGGTAGCAAGTGATTGTCCGGGGCTGGGTTGTGGTGCACTGTAGGAGTGAGAGGAGCGAGAGAACGCCGGTCAGGGAGGCCATCGCATGAGCAAGTCCAGACACCCGCACAACGACTCTTTCAAAGAAGCCAGCGAGTCCAACGCGTCCAAAGAGTCTAAAGACTCTAGTGAAGTGGCGATGGATGCGGGGCGGCGCGGTTTTCTGCAGGCCGGAATCAGCGCCTCGATCGCTGGGCCGTTACTCACGCCGGCAGTGCACGCGAGCACTACCTCTGGCGTGCAAACCGGCCAGAACGTTCAGCGCTATGCCACCCTCGGACGAACCGGGTTGAAAGTCTCGGATGTCTCCTTTGGCTCAAGCCGGCTGCGTCGCGGTGAAGAGCATCTGGTGGCGCATGCACTGGACAAAGGGGTCAACTACTTCGACGCCGCAGAGATGTATACCGGCGGTGATTCCGAAACCGTGCTCGGTAATGCACTGAAAGGCAAACGCGACCAGGTGGTGATCACCTCCAAGATCATCAGCCGGCCAACAACGAGCGCTGCGACGATGATGAAAGCGCTTGATGAGTCGCTGGTGCGTCTGCAAACCGACTATATCGACATCTACATGAACCATGCGGTCAACGATGTGGACGTCATGAAGAACCCGGAATGGCACGCGTTTACCGAGGCCGCGAAGAAAGCCGGCAAGATTCGCTTCACCGGCATGTCGGGTCATGCTGGCTATCTCATCGAGTGCGTGGACTACGCGCTGGATGAGGACATGGTTGACGTTCTCTTGCTGGCGTACAACTTTGGCCAGGACGAGAGCTTCTACGACACGATCACACGTCGCTTTGACCGGATTGCCACACAACCGGATTTGCCGCGAGTGCTCGAACGCGCGAAGCATCAGGGCGTTGGGGTAACGGTGATGAAAACCCTGATGGGTGCGCGCCTCAACGATATGCGGCCGTATGAAACCGGCGGTGCCACCTTTGCCCAGGCGGCGTTCCGTTGGGTGTTGTCGAACCCCAACGTTGATGCGTTAGTCATCTCGATGACGGACATTGATCTGATCGACGAGTATCTGGGTGCATCCGGCAGCCAACAACTGGCGGCGGGCGATCTGGAACTGCTGCATCGTTATGCGCGCACCTCCGGACTTACTTATTGCCGTAACGCGTGTAGTGATTGTGATGGCTCCTGCCCCTATGCCGTGCCAATCGCCGACGTCATGCGAACGCGCATGTATGCCACCGACTACAACGACGTGCAGTTCGCGAGAGATGAATATGCGCTGCTCGATGTAAATGCCAGCGCCTGTCTGTCCTGTAGTGCCAAGCCCTGTCAGAACGCCTGCACGCACGGCATCGATATCGCCGGCTTGTGCGCGCCGACCCACCGAATGCTCGCCTGATCGATACGCGATGAACGACGACCTCAGCGCGATACTTGCCGCGGTAGCCGATGGCGAGGTCACCGCAACCGCCGCGGCCGAGCAGATAAAGAAGCTGTACGCGCTGGATCTTGGCCACAGTACGCTGGATCTGGATCGAGCGCGGCGTAACGGCGCCGGTGAGGTCATCTATGCCGAAGGCAAAACACCGGCGCAGGTCGCGGAGATTTTCACGGCGCTTGCCGAACGCGCTGACAACGTACTGGCAACTCGGGCGAGTATCGACCATGCCGATGCTGTGGCTGGTGTTGTTGCAGATGTTGAGTACGACCCTAGTGCTCGGGTTCTGGTGCGCAAAACGGTAACGCGCGATCTCCCAGCCGGCACCATTGCGGTAGTCAGCGCTGGCACCTCGGATGCGAGTGTTGCTGATGAAGCAGCAGCCGTGGCCAGTTTTTATGACAACCGCGTGCTGCGTATCAGCGATGTCGGTGTTGCGGGTTTGCATCGCCTGCTCGCGCGTTTGCCGGAGCTGCAGGCAGCCAACGTGCTGATTGTCGTGGCTGGTATGGAAGGCGCGCTACCAAGCGTTGTCGGCGGTCTGGTGGATCGGCCGGTGATCGCGGTGCCAACGAGCGTCGGCTATGGCGCTGCATTCGGCGGCGTGGCCGCATTGCTCGGCATGCTCAACACGTGCGCCAGCGGAGTTAGCGTGGTGAATATCGACAATGGCTTTGGGGCCGGCTACCTTGCCTCGATGATCAATCGAGAAAGAATTGCGCAGGACGGGGAGACAACGTCCGATGACTGAAACCATCAGTGCGCAGCTCAAGGCCCGCTACGATGCTGTCAAAGCCGCAATCGCGGATTGCGAGAGCGTGGTTGTAGCGTTTTCGGGGGGTGTCGATAGCTCGCTGGTTGCCTACATCGCCGGTGAAGTGTTGGGCGAGAAGGCCTTGGCGGTAACCTCCGGTTCGGCCAGCCTGAAGCGCAGCGATCTGTCCCTTGCCCGGCGCCTCGCGGTTGACTGGGGAATGCCTCACCGCGTGATTGTCACCGACGAGTTGGCAAACCCCGACTATCGTGCCAACCCCACCAATCGCTGCTACTTCTGCAAGACGACACTCTACGATGCGCTGGCCGAGATCGCCGCGACAGAGAACTATGCCGTGATCATAAACGGCACGAATACGGACGACCTCGGTGACCATCGCCCGGGGCTCATCGCGGCATCTGAACATGCGGTTCGACAGCCTCTGGTAGAAGCAGGTTTGTGCAAGGCTGATGTGCGTGCGCTGGCGGCCCATCTCGGGCTCGATAATGCTGACAAACCGCAGTCCGCGTGTTTGTCGAGCCGCTTTCCGTATGGCAGTCACATAACCCGCGAACGCCTGGCGCAGGTAGAACAAGCAGAAGACGTGCTGGCGGAACTTGGCTTTCGCGAATATCGCGTGCGTCATCATGAGGAAGTGGCGCGACTGGAAATTGCCACTGGCGAGATGGCGGCAGCGCTCGAGCATGGTGAGGAGCTGCAAAGGCGAATTCGCGACTGTGGATTTAACTATGTCGCGATGGATGTGGCGGGTTTTCGATCAGGCTCCATGAACGAGCAACTCGGTGAGTCAGTGGTTCGCCTGGTCGATGCGCAGCCCCCGGCGCCGAGCAACGCTCACTGAGAACTGATCGTTTGGCCTATGCGCCTAACTGAACACGGACGAAAGAAGAAGACACACGATGACGATCCCAACACAGGCATTTGGTTCGACGGGCCACCAATCCAGCAGATTGATTTTCGGCGCTGCTGCGCTCGGTGGGATGAGTCAGGAGCGCGCGGACTTAACTATTGAGCGGGTGCGTGAAGCGGGCTTGAATCATTTCGATACCGCGGCCAGCTACGGCGAGTCTGAATTGCGATTAGCGCCTTTTCTGAGCGAGCATCGACGCGATGTGTTTCTCGCCACCAAAACCGACAAGCGCAGCGGCGATGACGCCCGTCGACAGCTCGAGCATTCCCTCGAACGACTCGGTGTCGATCAGGTCGATCTGATTCAACTTCATAACCTCACGCATGAGCAGCAGTGGCAACGAGCGTTTGCAGATGATGGCGCGGTCGCAGCGTTAGCTAAAGCGCGGGACGAGGGGCTGGTGCGATTCATTGGCGTGACCGGCCACGGAACATACTGCCCCGAAATGCATATTCGCTCGCTCAATGAATTCGCTTTCGATTCGGTGCTCGTGCCCTACAGCTATGTGATGAACCAGAATCCGCAATACGCGGCCGATGTGCATTCGCTCATTGAGCTGTGTAACGAGCGCGGGGTTGCCATTCAAACCATCAAAGCCATCGCCCGTCGGCGCTGGCGCGACGATGAAGAGGCCAAACGCTTCAGCTGGTACCTGCCCATTACCGAGCAGGCCGTGATGGCGCGAATGGTGCGTTACGTTCTCTCTGTGCCTGGCTTGTTTTTGAACACGACGAGCGATGCGCGGCTATTAGAGACGGTATTCGAGATTGTTCGCGACGGCATTACCGCGCCGGATGAACAGGCGCTCGCGAGGGACGTTGAAGAGCAGGCGATGGAGCCATTGTTTGTGCGCGATGTGAGTGACGATGTGATGCCGCTGTCCGGAAAACCGGCATGAGCGAAGGCGGCTGTTTCTGCGGTGACATTCGCTATGAGATCGACGACGGTGACTATGTCGTGGCGAACTGCTACTGCACGATGTGCCGGCGAACGAGCGGCGCGCCGGTCGTGACCTGGGCCGTCGTGCCTGTCGCGAATTTTCGCTATGTAAAAGGAGAACCTAAGCAACTGGCATCCAGTGACAGAGCCAGCCGCGATTTTTGCGCTGCGTGTGGAACGCCTTTGGCGTGTCGGATCCACGAAAAACCGGACGAGATTGATATCACAACATCGACGCTGGATGACGCTGAAGCTTACGTACCAAAATACAGCGCCCATACCGATACCAAGTTTGCGTGGCTGCACGCTTTGGAGCCTTGATTATGTCCACGCTCATTCACCAGCGCGTTGCGCAGTGCAGGGCCGGCGAAAACCCGAAAACCATATGTCAGGTGTCCTCGGGCTGGGTGGTCATGGGTGATGTGCAGTTTCTGCGCGGCTACTGTCTGCTGCTACCGGATCCGGTGGTACCGCACCTAAATGCCATGGCGCGAGAAGACCGTCGCGTTTTTCTCGACGAGATGGCGGTACTCGGAGATGCGGTGTTGAATGTCACAGGCGCTGTGCGGATCAACTACGAGATGCTTGGCAACCTCGAACCCGCGTTGCACGCCCATGTGTTTCCGCGATTCGATGCGGAGCCGGAAGAACTGCGAACCAAACCGGTGTGGTCCTATGATTGGCAGGCTGCACCGGAGTTTGACGCCGAGCGCGATACGGATCTAAAAGCAGCCATTGCTGATGCATTGATGAACACCGGCATTGTTCGAAGCGCCTAACCTTGCAATCCGAGCTAGTAAGCAGAAGAGGTAACGATGAGCGACACGACAGGTAAGTTGGCGGGGCAGGTCGCGCTGGTCACCGGCGCCGCTCGTTACCGAGGCCTTGGTCGCGCGATTGCGCTGCGCCTTGCAGATGATGGAGCAGATGTTGTCGTAACGGGGCGGCCAGCAGCGCAATCTTCGGTAACCGATGCCGAACGAGAGATGGGCTGGCAGGGCGCGTCGTCGCTCGCCGGTGAGATAGAAGCCAAGGGGCGGCGTGCGCTTGCACTTGAGTTTGATGTAACCGATGCCGACGCCGTGGAAACTGCGTGCAAGCAGGCCCTCGAAACCATGGGTTGCGTCGACATTCTGGTGAACAACGCCGGCGTGCCTTCGGGTGCCGGTGCAGCGCCGGTACTCGATATGGATGATGAGCTTTGGTATTCCACCGTCGATGTCAATCTCAATGGCGTGTATCTGGTTACCAAATGGATCGGCCGAGCCATGCGCGATGCTGGCAAAGGCGGCAGCATCATTAACCTGTCGTCAACAGCAGGCCGGCGCGGTTTGCCAGCCTATGGTGCTTACTGCGCAAGCAAATTTGCGGTGGTTGGCTTGACGCAGCAACTGGCTACGGAGCTTGCCCGTTTTAATATTCGCGTGAACTGCATTGCCCCTGGGTCGCACCCGACCGATATGATGGACGGCACTATCGCTCGCACGGCCGATGTCGTCGGCGCAACAACGGATCAGATAACCGCCGGCATTCGCGCCGCTGCGCTGCTTGGACGCCAAGGCAAACCGGAAGAACTGGCAGCGAGCGTGAGCTTTCTTGCAGGACCGGATGCAGCGTTCATTACTGGTCAGACACTCAATGTCGACGGTGGCGCACACATGAGTTGAGGCGTTCCACGGTCTCGATCAACTAACGGAGAATCGCCAGTCTATGAGTGATCCAAATCCCTATTCATCTCCTGCTGCTGATCTGGAGTTGGCTAGCCTAGATGGCGAAGAACTTGCCGGCCGCGGGGCAAGGCTTGGCGCCTATGTCATTGATGTTCTGATCCTTGGCGTGGTGGGCGCAATCGCCGGCGCAGTTCTGGCGCTGTTGCCGTTTACCGCGGGGCTTTTCAGCGGCCTGGACTTCAGTGATCCGGCAGCGACCATTCCGTTGTCGACGACGTTTGTGCTGACCGCTGTTTATCTCGGGATATATCTACTGATCAACGGCTCGTTGCTCGCCAGTGAAGGCCAGACCGTCGGCAAAAAAATGTTAGGTATTCGGGCCGTAGATGCCGAAACCGGCGAACTGATGCCGATGAGTCGCGTGTTCGGCTTGCGTTTCGCGCTCTTTGCTGCAGCGTCACAGATTCCCTATGTTGGTTACCTGTGGCTTGTGAACGTGCTGTTTATCTTCGGCGATGAACGCCGCTGTGTTCACGATCTGATCGCCAAGTCGAAAGTTGTAGTGGTACGCAAATGACCATGAATGTCGTTCCGACTGTGTCGCTCGCGAATCCCGACGCCTCTGATCTGACGGCCCTGGATCGTGCTTGCGCGGATCACGGTTTCTTCCTGCTTCGCGACCATGGCATGGATGCAGAGATCGAGGCGATGTGGCGCGTATCGCGCGATTTCTTTGAGCAGCCGTTGGCTCGCAAACGCCGCGTATTGCGCCGGGAAGATGCACCGCTTGGTTATTTTGAGCGGGAACTCACCAAGCGCAAACGCGACCAGAAAGAAGTATTCGATTACATGCAGCCGCGCGCTGATGGCTCAGACGTCAACCAATGGCCCGACGATCTGGCGTTTCGCCGTGAGCTGGAAGCGTTCTTCGCAGCGGCATCAGTTGTTGCAGAGAAGACTTTGTCCCTGGTTTATCGAGCGCTCGGTTCGGCTGAGGAGTCACTGCCACCGGGTGATGCGCGGACGAGTACGGTGCGCCTGAATTACTACCCGGTAGACGATCCTCTGCCCACCGACGAGCGCGCTGGAATTGCCGAGCTGGGTGATCTGGCGCTGCATCATCACACCGACCCTGGCGTGCTGACATTGCTGCTGCAGGACAACGCGGGCGGACTGCAAACGCATTCAAGAGAACACGGCTGGATCGACGTGCCGCCGGAAGACGGCACGATTGTTGTGAACCTTGGCGATTCGCTGCAGGTTTGGAGTAACGATCGCTATCGGGCAGCGGTACATCGTGTGTTGCCGGTATCGAAAGGCGGCCGCTTCAGCACACCCTATTTCTACAACCCCAAGCGCGACGCAGTACTCGAGCCGCTCAAGGCGTTGTCTGATCAGCCACCGGTGTATTCCGCGTTTACCTGGAAGTCATTCATTAAGGCTCGCGTGGATGACAACTTCGCAGATCTTGGCGAGGAAGACACCCAGATCGATCGCTATCGAATCTCGGCGTGAACCCCAGTGCTTAGCAAGTTTGATTGTCAGGCGAGTTGAGCAAGCCTTGCTTCGAATTTGGTGCGCGTACGGACGTCGATTGGCGCGCTCAGAAACCGCTCGATCTCGGTTTTATTGAGGGTGCGGTAACTCGCCTGGTATAGCTCTACGATCGAGACGTCGTGCTCGGTCGGCTCGACGAACTCACCGTCTTCACCTGCGCTGATCTGCCCGGTTTTCAGGACTCGTGCGTAAAAGCCCGGACGATTTGCTTCGACAAATGCTTTAACAAAGGCCTTGTCGCCCATGCGCGCGGCGAACTGCCCGCACGGTATGCGTGGCGCGGTTAGCTCGAGCGTCACATGGTCAAAGCTGATTCGGCTACCGATCTTCGCATCCGCCGATGGCATGCCCGAAACGGTGAGGTTCTCACCGAAGAGTCCAGGAGTTAGTTCGCGGCCGAGCTGCCCCGCCCACCAATCGTAGTCTTCACTGCGGTAGAGATACAAAGCCTGATCGGGTCCGCCGTGATGCCTGCCATTGACGATCTCATCGCCGACGAGACCGAGTTCGGTGACGCGCAGCGGCTCGCTTTGCGCCTCTTTGAATATGCCGCTGATGCCCGAGTAGCCAGGCCCGGTGAGTTTGGCGCGCTTGCCGATGTTGACGCTCTCGATCCTCATGGGTGTACTACTTCTCCGTGCCCACGCGCACCATACGTTTGCCGATGTTTTCGCCGGCGAGGAGACCCACGAGGCCCTGGGGTGCATTCGCCAGTCCTTCGACGATGTCTTCAGCAACCTTGAGCTGCCCACTCTTGATCCAGGACGCCAGATCGTCGTCAGCTTTGTCCATCAGCTCCGGATAATCCATGACCAGGAAACCCTGCATGTGCAGGCTCTTGGTCACCAGCAGGCCTGGCACGCCGCGCGGTCCCGGTGATGGGTTGCCGGTATCGTATTGCGAAACGACGCCGCAGCAGACGATGCGACCAAGACGGTTCATGCGAAAGAGCGCAGCTTCTAAAGTGCTGCCGCCGACGTTGTCAAAGTACACATCGATGCCGTCCGGGCAGGTGCGCTTCATTGCCTCAAACAGATTGTCGCCGCGGTAGTCGATGGCGGCATCGAGCCCCAGGGTGTCGGTTAACCATGCGCACTTACGCTCACCGCCTGCGATGCCGACAACGCGGGCGCCGCTAGCCTTGGCAATCTGTGCTGCCACCGAGCCGGTCGCGCCTGCAGCGGCGGAAACAACCACGGTGTCGCCGGCTTTAGGTTTGCCGATGGCGAGCATGCCGGCGTAGGCGGTTTTGCTGGTGATGCCGTAGGCCGACAGGATATGGCTGAGCGGATCTCGCGGCGCCACAGGGCTTGCGTGTTTGCCCTTGAGCACGAAATGCGAGCGCCAGCCACCGTCGCCTTCCACGAGATCGCCCGGCTCAAAGTTCGGGTGATTGGATTCCAGCACCCGGCCTAGCGTGTAACCCGCCATGACCTGGCCGCCCTCGATGGCGCTTCGATAGGTTGCGCCCTGCATCCACGCTCGGTTGGCCGGGTCCAGCGATAGGTAAAGCGTTTCGCACAGGATGTGCTCGGGACCGGCTTCGGGCATCGCTACGGTGGCGAGCTCGAAGTGATCGGCCGAAAGCTTGTCTTTAGGTAGCTCGCGAATGCGTATCTCAGTGGCGTCGCTCATGAGAGTTGTCCTGTATTAGCGAAGGGTGATTGGAATCTGACAGGCCATCAGCGACGCACAACGTCATAGCGCCCGTTCGGCCCGATTAGCGATGACCCAGCCCATGCGGTGACGCTGACGATGATGGTGCCAGCTAGCGCAGACCAGAAGCTGGCCACGGAAAAACCATCGAATAGTGCGGCCGCGAGGCCGAACATGGCGGCATTGAGCACGAGAATGAAGAGCCCAAGGGTGAGAACGGTTATCGGAATGGTGATGATCAGGAGGATAGGACGAATGATGGCGTTTATGACGCCCAGCGCGAGTGCTGCGAATGCCAATGTCCAACCGCCGTCGATGCGAACCCCAGCCAGCAGGCTATCAGCCAGCCACAGCCCGGCTGCGGTGATAACGGTGCGAATAATGATGCCGCGCATATGTACTCCGTCTGCTCGAACCGCCAGCGCATTGTGCGCCATGGCTCTTCTGCGAGTTAACAGGAGCAGGGTAAGAAGTTGTGCCCGCGATTGCGAGCCTTCCGGGATCGAAGGCTAAAGCGTGACGGTTTTGGGTTTTGGCAGTTCGATACCGAGCACGGGTGCGATGGCGCTGCCAACACGATAGATGTCATCACCCCCGCCGGCCGCTGAAGGCGCCAGACGCAGCCAGTAAAGACCTGCGCGGGGAATGTCGACGTGATAGTCCAGATGGGTTCCGTCGGGCAACGGCTGGCGACCCCGCACCTGGCAGGGGCGGTCGAAGTAAGTCAGCCACAGATACTCGCTGGCGGCCTCATCCAGAAAACCCGTTCGGCCCAGGCTGGCGCCGCTTCGCGGTTCGAACGCGAAGGTGCCGAAACGCCCGAAGCGAGTGTCGGAAGGCTCGATCTGCAACTCGCCGTCAACTGGCTGGCGACTGATGCTTCGCTCAATGAGTGAGCTGACGCCATTGAAATCCACACCCACCCGGTCGTAGTCGTCCACGTGTACATTCAGGCCAACATCCGCAGGTGCGCCGATGAACGTGCCCGAGAGTAGAGGCAGAGCGAGGGCAACCGTGGGCGCGGGTCCGAGATCGGCCCGTTCGGCGGCGTCGAGATCAAGGTAGTAGCCAACCGAGAAGACCACCGTATCCAGCGCCGGCAGCGGCTGCTCAGTCGACTCACTCATGGCGCCAGGCGACGGCGTGGCAGTGCAACCGGCAAGTGCGACAGCGAGCAGCAATGCGGCTGCAATTCGCATGGGATCGGCGCGATGACGTCTGGGCATCCTGGCTCTCCGAACGAGGCTTCTCCTCTGAGTCTAGCCCGTCTTCTGGCCCGCGTTTGTGACGTGTCCGACGCGTATCAGTTATTGAGCCCGGCAATCACATCGCGGCCCACCCGGTTCAAGACATCGTAGCGGGTGTCGAAGTTCGGCAGGATCATGACCTGGTTCAGACCAGCATCGTCCAGCGCTCGAAGGCGGTGCACCAGATCCTGCTGCTCGCCAATCATTGCGGTGGCTTGCAGAAGATCCGCGGTCAGGAACTGCTCTTCTTCTTGCACGACCCAACAATTATGGCCGGCATGAATGCGCTGGTGCCGCCGCTCGGCTGGGTAGGATTCGAGCAGCGCGCAGTAGTCCGGCCAGATCTCTCGCATTACGCCGGGAGGCTGATGGCCGAAGTTGCGCCATTGATCGTAGGCGTAGTGAACGTTTGCCATCGCCATCGCACCACACTCTGCTTTGACGCGCGCACTATCCACAGCCTCACCGGGATCGAGAACGACCATCGTCGTGAGCGCTGTTGTGTAAAACTCCTCGGGGTTCAACTCGCGTCCCGCCGCGCGCGCACCCTCGTTGATCTGGAACATCATGGCGTCGAACGCTCCTGCGTTGGCTGGCGCAGCGAGTACCGCACCATCTCCGTAGCGGCCCGCAAGAGCCAATGACTTCGGTCCAAAGCCGGAGACGTACAGATCGATCGGATCTTTGAAATTCACAAAACCGGCGTCCGGCATGATGTGGCGGATCGGTGCGGGCGCTTTGCTGCCAGTGGTCAGCGGATCCATCTGTGCTTCTTCGCCACGCAATAGCGGCTGAAGCGTTGCGAGGTAGTGATCGAACTCGCGAATTCGATGCGGCGGCTGGTTCATGACCCGCATGGCCGTGTTGCCGGCGCCAACACCAAAGAACGTGCGGCCAGGGGCGAGTGCGTTGATGGTTGCAATGGCCGCAGCGTTCACCGGGGCCGGCCGAGTGCCGGATACCGCGACGCCAGTGCCGATTTTGATGTTGTTGGTATGGTCGGCGGCAAGTGCGAGCGTTGCGTAGCAATCGGACCAGAGCATCTGCGAGTCCGCGAGCCAGGCGTGGGAATAGCCCAGGCGTTCGGCCTGCACGACATAGTCGATATCGTTGATGTGTGATGCGACGCAAACACCGATGTCCATAACATCTCGCCCCTGTTGAAAGCCTCAACGATGGCGCTGTCGTCGCCGCGCCGCAAGGGGCTATGGGCGTTAGGCGATGCTGAACTGCTGCGCCCAGCGTGATTGTTGTCGGCGCCAAACGAGTTCTGCACAGATCATGACGATGGCAACTGAGAAGCCAAGCATCCACCATACCGGCGCATCCGGAATGCGGGTCAATACCTCGGAGACTGTTGCCGCGTAGAGCCCGATTACAGACCAGTACATGAAGGCAAGGTGGGACATGACCCAGTTACCGCGCCGACGCAGCGCCGGCCACATTCCCGCCGCCAGCGTGACCGACGAGATAACGGCGAACACGTGAAACAGGCCAAAGCCGCCAAACACGCGATAGATCATGAAAGCGGTGACCAGCATGACGCTCATTGCTGCCGTGTAGCAGTAGCCGACCCGTTTGTGCAGGGCGGTGCCTTTGCGAAGCAGCAATACACTGGTGCCGAAAACCAGTGAGGCAAGTGCGCTGAGCAGGTGGATGACGCCGGTCGTATCGTGAGTCAGATTATCCATGGAGAAACTGCAAGTTTTTGCGACCAGCGTATTGTGCGCATGGTTAGTTCGGAGCAGGCATTGGTGCGACGAAACGGTGTCTGGCCGCGCGAAAGCGTTTCTCAGTGCTGCGAATGTGTGCCCGGTTGAGCAGGTGGTTGCGCCTGGTGGTCCGTGGCATGCCAGCGCTGGACAACCCCTCGCAGCGACTCCAGGGAGATCGGCTTGGTGATGTAGTCGGACATGCCCGCCTCGAGACAGCGCTCGCGATCCCCTTCCAACGCGTTTGCGGTCATCGCAACGATCGGAAGTGTTTGACCGAAGGTCTGCTTGCGCAGGGCACGTGTCGCCTCGTAGCCGTCCATTACAGGCATCTGACAGTCCATCAGAACCAGATCGAATGGGTTATCGCGAGACTCAGCCAGCACCTTGAGTGCTTCGGCGCCGTTTTCGGCGACAGTGCAGGTACTACCCAACTTCTTCAGCATGGCTTTGGCCAGGATCTGGTTGGTGTGATTGTCCTCGACGATCAGCACGCGGGTGTCGGCGGCGAGCGAGCTTTTCTGATGCGACGTCGCGGATGCCACGGCGTCCGGGCTCTCGGTTGCTGGCAGTTCGATCTGGAACCAGAAACAGGAACCTTTCTCTGGCTCGCTTACCACCTTCAACTCGCCGCCCATTTGCGCTACCAACCGGTGACTGATTGCCAGGCCCAGACCCGTGCCACCAAAGCGGCGAGTGGTAGAGGCATCCGCCTGCTCGAACGGCTGGAACAGACGGCTGACCTGCTCGGGTAGCATGCCAATGCCCGTGTCGGTCACCCGAAACTCGATAGCGCTCGGTGCTTGCGACGTGCCGACACGACGCGCAGTTAGCAGCACGCTGCCCTGCGGCGTAAATTTAATGGCGTTGCTGACCAGGTTGGCCAGGATCTGATGCAAACGCTGGCTGTCACCGGCGTGCCAGCCGGTGATGTCGTCAGCCACGGTGTAGCGCAACGTGAGCGCTGCTGCGCTGGCCGGCTGCGCGAACAGCCCAGCGAGATCTTCGAACAAGCCGTCCAATTGAAACGGTTGAATGTCGAGCGTTACTTTACCTGCGTCGATCTTCGAGAAATCCAGGACGTCATTCAACACGCCCAGGAGTTTGCCGGACGCACGATGGATGCGTTGCGCTTTCTTCTGAACCTCACCTGGCAACTCGGCATCTGCAGCGAGCAGTTCCGCAAAGCCAACGATGGCGTTCAGCGGTGTGCGAATCTCATGGCTCATGTTGGCCAGAAATCTGCTTTTTGCTGCTGAGTCGTTTTGTGCGACCCGGCGCGCTGCCTTCTCTTCACCCAGCCGGTTTGCCAGGGCGACTGAGGTCATTATCCCTAACGCGACGACGGTCAGCTCTCCTGTGTAGAACGACAGGAAGTCGACAGGAAGGAAGCCGTAGGTTTTCAGAAGCGTAAAGGTAAGGCCGCTGAACGCGAAGGCCAGGGCGCCGAGGTAGGCCGCGGCAGATGGCACCCGCTTCCAGGTTGCGACGATTGCTACCAACACGATGAGCAGCATGGATAGCACGATAACGGCCAGACCAAACAGGGGCGCATACGCAAAGACGGGCAGGGCGATGGTTACAGCCATCAATAGCGCCGCTACCTTCAGGCCGCGATTGAGTCTGGCGCTCCACCTGGTTACCTGCAGGAGCTCTCTTGTGAGAAGTATCAGTCCCGTTAGAAAGCCTCCTGCCGCCAGACGCAGGGTGTTGTCGTGCAGCAGTGGCGCATCCGGGTACAGGTACTGGCTGGCGTAGCCAGTTATAGCCAATCGCCAGAGAATGCCCGCGGTTAACGTGAGGGAGAAGATGAGGAATACCGCTTCGCGGCTCATCGCAAAGACCACGCCGTTGTAGATTGCCAGCATCAGCAGAACGCCGATTAGCGCGGCGATAAACGTTTGATTCACAGATTCCGCTTCGAACCAGGCAGGCGGTGTTGCAAGTTGTGGATTGATCGCGAAATTGGCGGCGCTTGACAGGCGCAAGAGCAGCTCATGCTTGCCGGGTGGAAGGTTGATGGGAAACATCAATTGTCGATAGGCGACTGGACGCGTGGCGAAGCGATGTCCGGTACCACCGATGTCGTGGCTTACCAGTTCACCGTCAATGTGATGCCAGAACTCCGCCGTATCGATGTTGCCGGCGTTGAGAAGATAAAACCAGCGGGGGTGCTGCGGTGTTTCGGCCACCTCGAACTGCAGACGTAACCAGTGATGTTGCCGACCAAAGCCTGCGCTGAAGGAATCGCCATCGATGTTTCGCCAGGTGGCGGATGCGCCCGGTTTAGCGCCGTCACTGGTGGTGGTGACTTCCAGATAGCGTGCCAGCTGGTACAACTGCGTGTGCGGATCGTCGAACAGTCCTGGGCTCTGATTCGGCGCATCGGCCGCCCAGGCATGGCTGAGCGTGTTCAGCACTATGACGACCAGTAACAGGTACCTGCGCGCAGGGCGTGGCGCACTGTTTTTCGAGACAGCGAGCAGGGCGCGCGTGGGCGCTGGAACGGGCCGCGACGTGGTCATCCTTTTGAGTGTAGTTGCTCGCTCGAAAATGTACGTTCGAGCGTCAGCCTCGAGTCGCGGGTGCTAGAAAAAGCTCGCGATGGCCCACACGGACAGGATCAGAAGCAACAGCGCGTTGCCTCCTGCGCCGATGGCACGGGCCATGCCTGCCATTGTGTCGGCCTGCAAACCCACTGCGTGGCAGATTCTGAAGATCACCAGCGAGCCGCCGAAGCCGTGAATAGCGGTGCTGTTGACGCCCTGAATCTCCAGTAGCGCGATGAGGATGAGCGTTAGCGGTACCCATTCGACGAAATTTGCATGGCGGCGCATCGCCAGCAGGAGTTCATCATTGCCGCCGTGACCGATCGATACGCCAGCTTTGCCGCGCGTGCGCCCGGCGATAGCGCCGATAACAATGGCGATGAGCCCCAGCAAGCCCGCGTAGAGCAGCGTATTTGTTGCCATGATGAGATGTCCGGATTGTTTGCCGTTGAGAGCCTGCCATGACCGCTGGGCCAGGGCTAGTGGCTCAGTTGTCAGGCGCTAGATGTTCAAGCTTAGAACCGGCCAGGTTCGGCTGGCGATGAAAGCCATTAAAGGCGCTTGTCGCCGGGTTACCGGTGACAGGCATCAGCCTGCGCTTCTGCAGCGCTTCACCGCCGTCGACACGCAACGTGGTGCCGCGAATATAGGCCGCAGCGGGCGAAAGCAGAAATACCGCCGCAGCGGAAACCTCGCTTTCCGTACCCAGGCGGCCTGCCGGGATGTGGTTGGTTTGCTCAACCGTAAAGTCCTGAACCGATTCTGGGTAGGTGGTCATGCCGCTGGATAAAATGGTCCCGGGCGCGATGCAATTCAGCCGTATGTCGTAGCGAGCCCACTCCAGTGACAGCGTCTTGGTGAGGTTGTCGATGCCGGCACGGGCCGCGGCCATGTGGGCCATTGCCGGGTAGCCATTCCATATATCCGCGAGCATGGAGACTACCGCGCCGCCGTTGTCGCGCATCCAATGACGAAATGCCGCCTGGGTGACGAGATACGTGCCATTCAGATTGACGTCTATCACGCTGCGCCAGCCATTGGCCGATATGTTCTCAGCCGGTGCGGAAAACTGGCCGCCCGCGTTATTGAACAGCCCATCGATTCGTCCGTGGCGTGCCAGCACCGTTTGCATAGCCTCATCGATCGATGCCTCGTCCTTTAGATCCAGTAGCACGCTGTCACAGGAGCCGCCGTCGGACGTTATCTCGGATGACGTCTGAGCAAGCTGATCTGCGTTGCGTGATGCGATGACGACCTGAGCACCCAACGCGGCGAGCTCGTGGGCGGTGCAGCGTCCAAGCCCGGTGCCACCGCCGGTCACCAGCACAACCTGGCCATCGAACAGACCTGGGCGAAAGATGGATTGAAAGCTCATGGCAACCTCTCAAGAATGGACAGCGCAGGCTGCACAATGCGAGGCTCAACATCAGGCCGCAACCCTTCAGTTGTGAGCGCGGCAAGCGTGGCGATAGCAGCAGGCGTTGCGATTGTTTTTGGAATAACCGCTACCGGAGCGTCGTATGAATCACCCGTTGTCCCTGGCCGCTGGTGTTTTGCCCGAGTTTGAACCGAGCCAGGTTGCCCGTGCCGCTGTCGCGGCGGGCTACGATATGGCGGGCTTCACGATTGATCCGGATAACTGGAGCGGCGCGCACCTGAGCCGGCTGAAGTCCCAGTTAGCAGATGAACCCATCGATGTGCTCGACGTTGAAGTCGTCTGGCTGCCAGCCGGTGGCGCGGTGACCGATGCACATCGGCTTATCCTCGATGTGGGCGCTGAGGTTAACGCGGCGAATGTTCTTGTGGTGACTTCCGAGCCGGATGTGAATCGCAACGCGGAAGCACTGCACCGCCTGTGTGAGCTCGCCGCACCTGCGGGCATGCGGGTAGTGCTCGAGTTTCTGATGATCACAGAAGTGCGCAGCCTCGCCAGCGCCGCGGAAATTGTGCGCCGCGCCGATCACCCGGCAGCCGGCATCCTCATCGATTCCCTGCATCTGCAGCGTTCCGGCGAGTCCGCCCGTGATGTTGCGGCCATTGATCCCACATGGCTGCCCTATAGCCAGGTGTGTGACGGCAACCTCGCCTGCGAGGACTTTCTTGTCGATGCAATCGACTTGCGGTGTGCGGTGGGCGAAGGCGAGCTGCCCCTTGGCGATCTGATGTCGGTTTTGGATCCCAAGCTGCCACTGAGCCTTGAAGTACGTTCCAAACGCTATCGCGATGAGTTTCCCGATGCATCGGATCGAGCAGGTGCCATGCTCACCCGGACGCGTGCCGGCCTTGCGGCGCTAGCCCGCGATTGATGGCAAGCGATTGATGGCAAGCGATGGATGCTCCGTGATTGAGACAATGCTGCTCGATGATTATCGGCTGCTTCCGTTTCGAGCCGAATTCGGTCTCGCGACGGTGCTGATGTGGCGGGCATCGTTTCAAAGCGCAATGGGGCTACCGGCCGGCGATAGCTGGGGCGAAGTTTGCGATCAGCTTGCTTACCTGATGGCGATGGACGCCGGCAAAGTGCGCGTCGTGCTGCATGAAGCATCCAGTGAGGTGGCAGCGCTGTTTGTTGCCAGTGCCGGTGAAGTCGACCACCTTTACGTGGCGAGAAGCCATCAAGGCCGCGGTTTGGGAACACATCTTCTCAACATCGCCAAACAGGAAAGCAGTGGCGTGCTCGAACTGCATACGTTTGCACGCAACACGGGCGCCCGTCGCTTCTATCGTCGACATGGCTTTCAAGAGGTGGAGACTGGCCGTGCCGCAATGGCAGACAATCCCTGGGCGAGCTCACCGGATCAGTTAAATGATGTGCGCTGTCGTTGGCGGCGCGACGGTGTGCACGATTAGCTACCCGACCGCCCGTCTATGGGACACTAACCACTCATCGATATATCGGACGCAACAATGGCAGGCCAATACAAGCTTTACGGCGGCGACATCTCCTACTACACCGGCAAAGCGCGGGCGTACCTGCGCTTTAAAAAAGTTGATTTCGTCGAAATCCACGCCGGTCGAAAAGAATACAAGGAAGTGATTCTGCCGAGAGTTGGCTGGCCGGTGATCCCGATACTCATCACGCCCGAAGACGAAACTCTGCAGGACACGTCGGACATCATTGACGAACTCGAAGCCCGTCACCCGCAACCGTCGGTGTATCCGATTGGGCCGCGCCAGCGCGTTGCATCCTTTCTGCTCGAAGTTTTCGGCGATGAATGGTTGAAGCTGCCAGCCATGCACTATCGCTGGAACCACAACACCGAATGGATCATTGCTCAATTTGGTGCGCTCAGTCGTCCTGACCTTGATCTTGAAGGCCAACGTCAGGCGGGCGAGCAGGCTTGCAAACCTTTTCGCGGCTCGCTACCCGCCCTCGGTGTGACTGAGGCAACCAGCGCTGCGGTTGAGGCCAGCTACGAAGGCTTAATGGCTGAACTGGATGCGCACTTCCAACGGTATCCGTATCTCTTTGGCGATCGGCCAAGCATCGGTGACTTTGGTTTGTTTGGGCCGCTGTACGCCCATCAATATCGAGATCCGGCATCCGGGGCACTTATGCAGAAGCTTGCACCGAACCTCGTGGATTGGGTGTTGCGGATGCACGAGGGAGCGCCCGGCGCCGGCGATTTTCTGCCGAACGACGAGGTTCCAGAAACCATCATCCCGGTTCTCGCGCGAATGATGCGCGAGCAGTTGCCGGTTCTCCGCTCGACGTTCCGCGCACTCGCAGAATGGCTCGATGCCAATCCGGACATCCGCGAGATTCCGCGTGGTATCGGCCAGCATGCGTTCACTATTGCCCATGACACGCCAGCACAAGCATCGGGCGAGCGCGTCATCTTTCCGTTTGATCAATGGATGTGGCAACGCCCATACGACTGTTTTACGCAGTTGCCTGTGGATGATCAGGCGCGCGTGCGTGAGATGCTGGAACAGGCGGGCGCTGGTGATGCGCTCGACACACCGCTCGAACATCGTGTTGTTCGGCGCAACTTCAAATTGGAACGGCTCTAGTTGCTGCTCCAGCGAAACCGGGTAGCCACAGCTCTACAGGCTTTTGCCGTAGTCAACGGTCAGCCAGCGATCGATACGCATATTGACCCGCACGCTGGTGTCACCGGCGGTCTGCTCCGTGTAAGCATCGCCCATTTCCTCGCCGAGATAGCGGTGTGCCATTGGCCGGCTTTCACTCTCGAGATCCGCCGCTGTGATTGAAGAAATAGTGCCTTCGACCGTGACGTAGGCGTACGGCATCGTCTCGCGCTGCGCCACGAACGCGATGCTACCGCCTTCTTTCAGCAGTTTGCCCTTCAGTGAGTTTGGCCCCGTGAGAAACCACAGCTCACCGCCCGGTTCATAGGCGTACCACACTGGCGCAGACAGCGGCGCGCGTCCGTCTCTCGGTATCGACAGAACCCCCACGTGCAGATCCGCTAGAAATGCTTCTCTCTCAGCCTGGCTCATCCGGGTATCAGCCATGAGTTTGGTCCTCGATTTATTCAGTGGTCAGGGCCAAACCTTTGCAGAGCCAACAGGGTCACGCAAGCGCCGCCATGGCAATTGCCAGCACGGCTGACGCATCATGGTGGCAAACGTGGAATGACGGAGCCTTCGATGGATCTAGGACTGACGGCTAAGAAAGCAATAGTCCTCGGCGGCAGCCGAGGCATTGGTCGAGCAACTGCAGCCTTGCTGCTACAGGAAGGCGCATCGGTCGCACTGTGCGCTCGGGGAGTTGCGGGTGTTGATGCTGCCGTGTCGGAGCTGAGTGTCAGCGGCAGTGTTGTTGGCGCGTCGGTGGATCTTGCGGATTCGGATGCCACATCAGCTTTCGTTGTTAAGGCAATTGAGCAACTGGGCGGCCTGGATATCCTGATTCACAACGCCAGTGGCTTCGGGGTGGAGCCGGATAGAGAGAGTTGGCAGCGGGCGTTTGCCGTTGATGTCATGGCTGGTGTGGCAGCGGTTGATACGGCATTGCCGGCGTTAAAGGATAGCGCGGATGGCTCAATCACTTTTGTCGGCTCAATGGCCAGTAAGTACCACTTTGGCCGCCCGGCCTCTGCCTACGGGCCAATGAAGGCCGCCATGCGCACCTACGCAAATGAGCTTGCACAGAATTACGGCTCCGACGGTATTCGTGCCAATGTCGTATCGCCCGGCGCGGTGTGGTTTCCAGGTGGTTCCTGGGATCAGCGCAAGCAGGAGAACCCAAAGTTTTATCAAGCCGTTGAGCGTTCGATACCGCTTGGGCGCCTGGGTAGCGCGGAAGAGATAGCCCAGATTATTGTGTTTAGTGCGAGCCCGGCCGGCCGTTGGCTGAATTCGACACATCTCGTGGCCGATGGTGGTCAGGTGGCTGCTGTTGATTGATAAAACATGTGAAGTTACGTGCGCGATGACGACGAAACCTGGAACATGCTGTTCGACGCCAATCGTGATTGGCACATAGCTCCAATTGAAGAGTCGTAACAGACGCGAAACTGAAATCAACGGTGGCGTTCAGAGTCACGACCTTTGATAGCGATCGGGATATGCTCGAAGCTTACAAATTGAACGTCGCCGGATATCTGGTTAGGAACGATCTTGGCACCGGGTTCTTGGACGGCATTCTCATGCTTGAGAACTATTTGAGAATCGTTGATCTACCAACCGGTTAAGCGGCTCGAACATTGGCGATATGAGGGGCAATTAATGTCAGCACTGACCGATTCTGAATACCGAGCAGCAGACGCAGTGGAGTTGGCTTCGCTGGTTGCCTCTGGGGAGGTGTCCGCGCAGGAAGTTGTGGAGTGTGCACAGGCGCGCATGGGGGCTCACAACGATGCGTTGAATGCCGTTGTCTGGCCGATGCCTGACCATGCCAGTGACACTCTCAGCAACCTGCCTGCTGGTCCGCTGAGCGGCGTGCCGTTTCTGGTGAAAGATCTGAATCTCGCCTGGGCCAATACGCGCTTGACGAGCGGCAGCCAATTTATGAAAGACCTCCGAGTTGAGCACGATGCGCCGTTGGCCTCTGCTTTCAAAGCCTCCGGTGTCGTCGCTATCGGTAAAACGAACACGCCTGAGTTCGGCATCACTGGCACCACGGAACCCGCGCTTTTCGGCCCGTGTCGAAACCCGTTTGATACCAGCAAGATTGCTGGTGGTTCCAGTGGCGGCTCAGCCGCCGCTGTGGCGGCGGGTATCGTGCCGATTGCGCATGCCTCTGATGGCGCCGGGTCTATTCGCATTCCCGCGGCGTGTTGCGGCCTGGTCGGGCTCATGCCTTCGCGCGGGCGCACTCGTTCGCCGGGGCCGATTGGCGATGTTTTTCATTCCTACAGCCGGCACTTTGTCGTCAGTCGTTCGGTACGCGATACGGCAACGATGTTGGATGCGGTTGCGGACGACTCTCCCTATGCGCCGCCCCGCGATGGCCGAGCTTATGCGCAGCGACGAGATCCTGGCGCACTCACGGTACGTTTTTCTGGCTCGACCCCGGGTGGCCGACCAATTGATCCGCAGATCAGCGCCGCCTTGGCGCGCGCAGCGGCGCTCGTTGAGAGCCTGGGCCATCGAGTGGAGGAGAAGTGTCTTGATGTCGATTATCGAAATTTCTACCGCCATTTTGGCGTGGTTGGATCTGCGCAATTGGTTGCGGATGTCGACGATGACACCCGCTCCATGGGGCGTGAGCCGGAGCCCGGTGAGTTTGAGCCTCTAACCGAGCGCAACTTAAGTTACGGCCGGTCGCGCACGGGCGCGAAAGTGATTCATGCGCTGCGTGCGGTGCGGGCTTTTACGCGGGAGGTGGATGCACACTTCGCCGAAATGGATGTTTTCATGTTGCCAGTGCTCGGTGTGCCGACGCCGAAGATCGGCTATCTGGACCCGGTCGCGCTTGAACCCGCCGAGCAGGACAAGCGCTCGGCGGAAGTGTTTCCATTTACGCCACCGTTCAACGGCACTGGCCAACCCGCACTTAGCCTGCCGCTTGGCACAGATGATTCGGGCATGCCGATCGGCATTCAGTTTGTCGCTCGCTACGGCAACGAAGACGTTCTGATGCAACTGGCCTACCAACTGGAAGAGGCAGCGCCCTGGGCGCATCGTTACCCCGAGTTATAGGCGCCGTAGCGCCTTTGCAGCGCCGCTAAAAACCGGCGAGACGCTCATTGGTGTCGAGGATTCCCGCGTATTCCCGGGCTAGTTCTTCGCTGAGAGCGTCTTCGATTCCTTTGCCTTCCTGCGCCAGGTTGTACAGGTCTTTAAACGCCGCAACCGCTGCCGTTGAGTTACCGGCAATCTGCGAGCAGCGCTCGCGGACCAGATCATCCAGCGCATCTTTATCGGCGACGGCGGTATTGGCGATACCCAGTTCAGCTGCCTCGCCGCCACGCACCGTGCGGGCGCTGAAGGACATCTCCTTTGCTTTGCGGACACCGATGGCCTGAGACAGGGTCTGGGACATACCCCAGGTAGGCCGGAGGCCAAATTTGGCGTGGGTGTCCCCAAACTTGCTGTCGACTGTGGTGAAGATGAAATCGCAATGCAGCGCCATTTCCAGCGCGCCGGTAAAGCAGGCGCCGTGCACCTTGGCGATCACCGGCTTGGGGCTTTTGCGCAGAGCGTCATAAGCCTGAGCGGCGGGCACATCGAATACGTCACCTATTTTGCCGGCCTTGGGGTCAATGCCCTGCAGCACTTTCAGATCCACTCCGGCCGAAAATGCCCGTCCAGAGCCCTCGATCACGATGACGGCTACCTCATCATCACCGCTGGCTTCCTCGACGAGTGCTTTCATGGCCACGAACATCTCTGGTCTCAGCGCGTTCAGAGCGTCGGGACGGTTGAGGGTCAGGGTAAGCACCCGCTCGCTGAGGCTGCTCAGGAGCATGTCGGTGGAGCTGGTGTAGGAGGTAGCCATGCGGAAAATCCTTATTGGTGTGCGCTGAAGTTGGGTGTAAACCGATTCTGAGGCGAAATAGTACGTGAGGCATGAAGCGTGCACGTGCCTACTGGCTAGAATTACGGTATGTTTTGACTATTGCTATCTACATTCATGTAGGTAGATTTGGGCCCTTACGTGTTTCTGGGCGTCGCTGCCAGCCATGGCAGCCCTAGAGATTACGGTTTCCGGAACAACGTGTACCGCTGGGCCGCTGGATTCGAATCGACTCAGGTCGCCAGAATCCGACAGAAGCCAGACAGCTAAAGAGACAGAATTAAGAGGAAGAGATCATGAGCGAAGCAGTAGCAGACGAAGGCATGGCCGCCGGTGCCAGCGAAGATAAGCCCAGAGTAGTCGAGCGCCAGGGCCTCGATGCCTGGGATATGGAATCGCCGATCCCTCCTGCGTCCGAGGCGTCGCTTGATGAGATCAATATGGTCAACCCGCGGATGTTCGCCGAGGATCGCTGGGGTGAGTATTTCGCCCGCTTGCGAGCAGAAGACCCGGTACATTTTAACGAAACGGAATTCACGGGCCGCTATTGGTCGCTGACCCGTTACGACGACATCAAGGCGGTTGATGTCGACGATGAAAACTTCACGTCTGAACACGGTATTACGCTGGGCATCCCGGTCGACGCCGCCTTGCCGGAAGGCGCGCTCGACGTGCGAATGTTCATTGCAATGGACAACCCACAACACCAGGAGCAGCGCTCAACCGTTGCGCCGATTGTTGCGCCCATGGGCGTGAAGACGCTGGAACCGATCATTCGCGAACGAGTGATCAAGATTCTCGATTCACTACCGATTGGTGAAGAGTTCAACTGGGTGGAAAAGGTCTCTATCGAGCTCACCACGCAGATGCTGGCCACACTCTTTGATTTCCCGTTCGATCAGCGCGCCAAGCTTACGTTCTGGTCTGACGTGGCTACCGCTGTACCGGGCGCCGGGTTGATTGAGTCGGAAGAAGAGCGGCGGGAAATTCTCATTGAGTGCCTGATGGTGTTCACTGAATTGTTTGAGCAGCGCAAGGCAAACCCAGGCAACGATCTGGTGTCGATGCTGGCCCAGGGCGAGAAAACCAAAGACATGGCGCCGTATGAATTTCTCGGCAACCTCATGTTGTTGATCGTCGGTGGTAATGACACAACTCGAAATTCCATCAGCGGCAGCGTGCTGGGCTTGAACAAGTTCCCTGCGGAGTACGACAAGCTCAGGGCGAACCATGGCCTTATCCCGAACATGGTTGCAGAGATCATTCGCTGGCAGACACCACTTGCGTATATGCGTCGAACCGCCAACAGCGACTGTGTTATTGGCGACAAGGACATCAAGGCCGGTGATCAGATTCTGATGTGGTACGTCTCGGGCAACCGCGATGACAGTCACTTCGATCGTCCCGACGACATCATCATCGACCGGCCGAATGCCCGGCAGCACCTCTCCTTCGGATTTGGTGTACATCGCTGCATGGGCAATCGCCTGGCAGAGATGCAACTGCGCGTGCTGTGGGAGGAAATCATGAAGCGCTTCGAGTTCATCGAAGTGGTTGGTGAGCCTGAGCGCACGATGTCCTCGTTCGTGAAGGGCTACACCAAGTTGCCGGTCAAGCTGCACGCGAAAGCCTGATCGGGTTACTCTTCTGCTCTGTTGCCTGATCCTCAGGCAGCGGGGCAGGGGAGTTCACAATGTCTGAATCGTCGCAGCCGGAATCGGCCAAGGCGTATTGGCGTGCAACCATTCGGTTGACGCTGTCACTGTTTGTCGTGTGGTTTGTCGCCTCGTTTGGCGCCGGCATCCTTTTCCGTCCTTTCCTTGATCAGTTCTCCATCGGTGGTGCCCCACTCGGTTTCTGGTTTGCGCAACAAGGCGCTATCTACGTTTTCGTGGTGCTGATCGTTGTCTATTGCCTCGCAATGAACAGGCTCGAACGTAAGTTCGGCTTGTCTGAGGAATAGCGACATGGATCAGAGCGCATGGAGTTTTCTATTCGTCGGTGTGACGTTCGCGATGTACATCGGTATCGCCATCTGGTCGCGCGCAGCATCTACCGATGATTTTTACGTAGCGGGCCATGACGTTCATCCCGTGGTAAACGGAATGGCAACAGCCGCTGACTGGATGTCTGCGGCGTCGTTTTTGTCGATGGCAGGCCTTATCGCGTTTTTGGGATACGGCGGCAGCGTGTACCTGATGGGATGGACAGGTGGCTATGTTCTGCTGGCGTTGCTACTTGCACCTTACTTGCGCGAGTTTGGCAAGTTTACGGTCCCCGATTTTGTAGGCGATCGCTACTACTCAGGCTTTGCGCGCATCGTTGCGGTTGTCTGCGCACTGTTTGTCTCGTTCACCTACATTGCCGGTCAGATGAAAGGCGTCGGCGTTGCGTTCTCCGGCTTTCTTGGCATTCAGTATGAGTGGGGCATCGGGATCGGCATGGTCATTGTCTTTTTCTACGCTGTGCTTGGCGGCATGAAAGGCATTACCTACACCCAGGTAGCCCAGTATGTGGTGTTGATCTTCGCCTATACCGTGCCTGCGATCTTCATCTCGCTCATCATCACCGATCATGCAATCCCGCAGATAGGCTTTGTTGCCAACGTCGCCGGCGAGAATGTATCGATGCTCGCCAAACTCAACACGGTGATCACCGATCTGGGTTTCCTTGAGTACACGTCGACAGAGAAATCGACTGCCGACATATTCTGCATCACCGCGGCGCTCATGTTCGGTACTGCTGGCCTGCCCCATGTCATTATTCGATTCTTCACGGTTCGCAATGCCGCCGCCGCACGCGTTTCGGCTGGCTGGGCGTTGGTGTTTATCGCAGTGCTCTACACCACGGCGCCTGCGGTCGGCGCATTTGCCCGGCTGAATTTTGTCGAAACAGTCAACGAGGCCACTTACGTCAGTGGTGGCGACTACGCTGAAGTCGCGGCCGATATCAGCGCTCGTGGTGATACACCGGTGCCAGCCTGGTTCAAGAACTGGGAAGAAACGGGACTGGTCAGCTTCGAAGATCACAACGCTGATGGCCGTATGCAGATTCGAGGACCTGATGCTCCGGATGGCCTCGCCAACGAGGTATCTGCCAACAACGACATCTTTGTGCTCGCCAATCCGGAAATCGCTCAGCTGCCGGGTTGGGTGATCGGCTTAGTCGTTGCCGGTGGTATGGCCGCGGCGTTGTCGACCGCGGCTGGTCTACTCATGGTCATCTCGTCCGCCGTCAGCCATGACATCTGCCGGCGCACGTTGTTTAAGAGTATGAGTGACAAAGCCGAACTGACGGTTGCCCGCGTTGCTGCCGCTGGTGCTGTCGTGGCGGCAGGCTTGCTCGGCCTTTTTGCCTCTCAACTTGGCTTTGTCGCCCAGGTTGTCGCGTTTGCGTTTGGGCTTGCGGCAGCCTCGCTATTCCCGATTATCTTCCTCGGCATATTCTGGAAGCGTATGAACCGCGAGGGCGCGATCGTCTCCATGCTCGTTGGGCTTATCGCAACGTTCAGCTACATCTACTACTTCAAGTTTGGAGGCGGATCGCCGGAGGACTATTGGTTTGGCGTCTCACCGGAAGGTATCGGCTTTGTCTTCATGTGGCTGTCGTTGGCGGTAGGTGTGGTCGTGAGTCTCTCGACCAAGCCTCCGCCGGTCGAGATACAGGAACTGGTCGAAGACATTCGAGTTCCTGGTACGAGACGCGTTCATGGCCAGGCTGACGCTGGCATGAGGCCGATCTAGAGATAACCAGAGCCGACTAGAGAAAGACAGCCAGGACGAGAGCTATGGCTCCAGCCATTTCTCAACCGCGGGTAGTTCCATCGCCGCCAGCGCATCGATCAGTTTGTCAGGATCGGACTCAGAAATGAGCAGGTCACGGTGTTCAGAGCGCACGAAGCCGTGGCTAACCTGCTCATCGAGGAACTGCAGCAGCGTGTCGTAAAAGCCGTCGATGTTGAGCAGCCCGATGGGTTTGCTATGAATCGAGAGTTGTAGCCAGGTGAGCACTTCGAAGGTTTCCTCCAAAGTGCCGAAACCTCCGGGCAGCGCAATGAAACCGTCTGAAAGCTCGGCCATCAGGGCCTTGCGCTCGTGCATTGAGCTGACGATGTGTAGCTCGGTCAGGCCTTTGTGGGGAATCTCAGCCCGGGCCAGCGCTTCGGGCAGAACACCAATCGCTTCGCCGCCTGCCGCCAGCGCAGCATCCGCCGCCGCGCCCATCAACCCAATTGACGCGCCGCCATAGACAAAACCTATGCCGCGCTTTGCGATGGTGCTGCCCAAACTGCCTGCCGCCCGATGGAAGCTGGGCGTTCGGCCCATCGATGATCCGGAAAAAACGCATAATCTCATTTGGTAACGATACGGCAGTAGCGCTGCAATGGCATCGCTGTTGGCGCGTTAGGTACTGCCGCGTATTGCCGCGAGGCTCGCCTGGGTCACAATGCGCTCATGCAGCACGATTCAGATCAGCGGGATGGCGATGGTGCCGAGGCAAGCAGCTTTCTCTGGCCTGCATTGACGGGCGTGCCGCGGCTGACTGAGCTTCAGTTCCAGGCGTCGTCGATTCCTGTGCGCTGGTTGGTTGCGAGCCGAGCGGCTGTTATTGCTATGACGCTTTTTGCTGTGCTGTTCGCCTTCTCCATCACCGGATGGGTGCTTGATCCATTGAACGCGTTGCTGGTGCTCACTGGAACGCTGGCCGCTCATGCCTGCAACAACCTGCTCAATGACTATGTGGATGTTGCGACCGGTTTGGATACCGATAACTATTTTCGCGCTCGATACGGAAGTCAGCCCCTTGCAGCTGGCTGGCTGAGTAAGCGCCAGCATCTTGTCTACTCGAGTTTCAGCGGAGTAGTGGCGCTCTCCTGCGGACTGCTTCTACTTCAGCGCACTGGCGGTGAAGTGCTTTGGCCCATGTTGGCTGGATGTTTCTTCGTGCTTTTCTACACATGGCCGCTGAAACATATCGCGTTGGGCGAGCTTGCGGTGTGGATCGTCTGGGGCCCGCTCATGATCGGTGGCGCCGTGCTGGCGACCACGGGCACCGTATCGGCAGACGCGTTGTTCCTGGCGGGGCTCTACGGCCTTGGTCCACTCGTAGTCATTCTTGCTAAACATACTGACAAGCGTGACGACGACATAGCTCGGCGTGTTCGAACACTGCCGACATTGCTGTCGGAGAAAACGTGTCGTTTGCTCATTGCGGCCGCTGCCAGCTGCCAGGTGTTGTTAGCGCTGGGCTGGGCGGCTGTTGCAGCGCAGCCTTCCTATCTGCTGGTGGTGCTCGCTCTGCCGGCGCTATGTCGCATGCTGTCGATGCTGCGTCATCCGAGGCCCGTTGAGCCGCCCGCTGACTATCCTGATGTCTGGCCGCTCTGGTTTGCGGCGGCAGGCTTCGCCTTTGCGCGCATGAGCGGCTTTGTGCTGCTGGTGGCGGCTACCCTCACGCTCTTACTCTGAGCGACAGCTAGGGGCGAACTTGCCATTGGCAGCAGTAGCTGAGCCTAGTGTTAGCGTAGTAGCGCCTCTTCCAGCTCGGGAAGAGTGTTCTTACCGAAATACATCTCATCATCCAGGAAGAACGTTGGGCTGCCAAAGTTGCCGCGTTCGACGGACGCCTGCGTGTTCTGGATCAGTTGAGCTTTCACGTCCGGATCAACTGCGCCAGCTTTTAGCTCGTCGACCGGCATGCCAGATTCGGATAGGGCCGCCCATACGATGTCTGGGTCATCCATCTTCTTTGGTTGTATCCACATGTGTTCGTATACGGCGTCCACATACGCTTTGAAAATGTCGAGCTTCTGCGCCGCGATTGCGCCTCGCATGACGAGCAGTGTGTTGACGGGGAAGTGCGGGTTCGCGGCGTAGTTTTCGATGCCGTAGCGTGCGACGAAACGTTGGGTTTCTACGCGCTGGTATTCACCCTTGTTTAGGATGCCTTGCATCGATATTGCCGGTGATACGTTGTTGGTCGCTTTGAACACACCACCGAGTAGCACGGGGACGTAGTTGAACGTAGCTCCGGTTCGCTGCTCGATACCAGGGATCACCGCGTGGCTCAGATAGGCGTTCGGGCTGCCGAAGTCGAAGTGGAACTCCACGGTTTTAGTCATAGCTGGTCTCCTGCGCGCATCGTGATTGTATTGATTAAGAGAGTTCTAGCGCCCGGTGAACACGGGTTTGCTTTTGCTCATAAACGCCTTCACTGCCGCGCGATGATCGTCGGTTCGGGCGCTACGGACCATGCGGTCTGCTTCCATGTCGAGGCACGTCGCCAGATCCGCAGTGAGCGCACGATTCAGGTTTTCTTTCATATAGCGCAGAGCAACCGGTGGTCCTGCCGCAATCTGTTGGGCGAGGTTCATGCTGTGTTCCAGCAGGGATTCGTTCGCAACCACCTCGTTCACCAGGCCCAGCTGCTTGGCTTCGGTGGCGCCAACTCGTCGCGATGTGAAGAACAGCTCCCGAGTGAGTGCCGGGCCGATGAGGTGAGTCATGAACCAGCTGCAACCGTAGTCACCCGACATGCCGATGTTGGCAAATGCGGTTGTCATGAAGGCGCGTTCGGCTGCAATGCGAATGTCGCAGGCCAGGGCGATGGAAAGGCCCGCGCCCGCCGCGGGGCCAGGCAGTGCGGCGATGGTTGGTTTGGACAGCTCGTGTAGCCGAAGCGTTAAGTTGCGTTGCTTGTCGCGTAGTTCGCGAACTCGATCATCCGGGCTGGGTGGTGGTCCAGCCGGCTCGCTGGATGCTGCATTGTTGCTGGCCATGCCAGAGACGTCACCACCCGCGCAGAAAGCTTCACCGGCACCACTGATGAGAACACAGCGAACGCGCGGGTCGGTGTCGGCGAGGCGCAGCGTTTCTCGCAGCGCTGGCGTGAGGTGATCCGATAACGCGTTGCGTTTGTCCGGGCGATTCAGCGTGATGGACAGTACGCCGCCATCGAGCCTCGCGAGCAGTTCCTGCGTCCCTGTATCCCAATCCGACATAGCCCCTCCCGGTTCGTGGCCGTTTCATCGTTGATTAGATCGGGTGTTGATGCAACCCGTCTTTAACCGCTAGAACTGATGGGTGATACTCGTGGCATCTCGCGAAAAGCTTCGACGATCGTGTTTGGCTTGGCGCAGCCTCGACAGAGAGTTTGCAGATGATTGATTTGACTAAGCCGGTGAACCTGTCGTCCAGGGCATTTGTCGACAACAAGTACCAATGGTACGAGCGCATTCGCGAAGAACGCCCTGTGCTGCCTGTGAAAGTAAGCGTGATGAACGCCTTTGCGGTTTCCCGATTCGAAGATTGCGCAAGCATTCTGAAAGACCCCCGCATCGTTCGAAACCGCGCAACGGCGATCGGGGGCAATCGGTTTCCGTTTCCTATGCCCAAGTCGGTGAAACCGTTGGTCGAGAGCATGATTGTCGAGGACGATCCGAACCACCGACGCTTGCGCGAGCTGGTTCGGCGCGGATTCAGGCCGCAGGCCATATCTGAGATCGAACAGCGCATCGATTCCTACAGCAATGATTTGCTGGATGAGTTGTCGAAAACGCGTGAGTTTGATCTGCAATCGCAATACGCGTTGCCTATACCAATGCGCATGATTGCCGACATGCTTGGCATCTCGCGTGCCGCGATGCCAACACTCCAGCAATCCATGAGCGTATTGACGAAGGGCTTTTCGGGTTGGCGTTTGTTGCGCACGATGTTTGTCGATCTGCCATCGGCTGCCGGGTTTGTGCGGGATCTGGTTCGAGAGAAACGCCGTAACCCGGGCGATGACATTCTAACCGGCTTGATTCAGGCGGAAGACGAGGGTGATCGTCTGAGCGAGGATGAGTTGGTCGCCATGGTGTTTTTGCTGATCGTCGCCGGATTCGAGACGACCGTGCATCTGATTACCAACGGCGTGCAGATCCTATTGCAGCATCGAGATCAGTTGGAACGGTTGCGGGCGGAGCCTGACCTTATCGATTCGGCAGTGGAGGAGATTCTCAGACATCGCGGCCCGATTCAGAGCACCAAACCCGGGTGGGCGAGCGAAGACATCACTCTGCATGGTGTGACCATAGCGAAGGGAAAACCGATCATGCCGCTGTTTGGCGCGGCCAACCACGACCCGCGGGTGTTTGATAATCCTGGCGTCTTCGATATCACGCGCACGCCAAACCGGCATCTTGGTTTTGGCCATGGCGTCCATTTTTGTCTCGGCGCTCATCTGGCGCGAGCGGAGGCGCGACTGGCGTTGCGCAACCTCATCAAACGTTTGCCAGACCTTACGCTGGCGGTACCCGAAGACGAGCTCAGGCTGCAGGCCCTACCGGGGTGGCATCGCTATGAAGAGTTACCCGTGGCAACGCGTCAGTTGCGAGCTAAAGCAGCATAGCGATAGGTAAGCGCTCGAACCTGGCGGTTTGTCTGTGCTGGGGATTTATCTGTAAATAGGCAGCTAGTCAGCAACGCCTAAGCCATCGCATCGCTGCCAGGTAGCGGTCGCTCTCGCTGTCTGAGTACCCACTGAGCATTTTCTTCCAAAGCCGTATCGCCGAGTTCCTGCAGGATCTGCCGTACGGCGCTTGAGTCGTCACCAGCGCGATCAATCATTCTCTCAGCTCGGGCGAAGACGTTGAGCATGTGGTCGTACTGAGCAACCAGCTCCCGTTCCGCCATGCGGTGCGCGTAGTTGTGTCTGGCTGCTGCAACGATGGGCAGCAGGCCCATGAGCGCGACCAGCAGATTGTTCGCCATGCCGCCTAACCGATCCGCGGCAAACGCGAGCACGATAGCGGCGAGCAGGCCGGCGACGAAACAGGCCAGAGTCAGACGCCCGGTGTTTCGGTGTTTGGCAAGTTTGGTGCCGGCCCGGCGAGCGTAGTAGGCATGTTGGCCGTCACGTTCATTGCCCACCCAGTAGCGAACAGCCTGGGTCAGCCCGTTGTTGCCGGCGATGGGGTGACCGTCAGCGCGAAGGCCTGCGGCGCGCATGGCGTTGCGGATCCAGCCAAGCTCAAGATCCCGGCCTCGGAACAAGCTATCGTGGCTGAATCGCGCAGGCCGGTTGTTGGTTACTCCGGCTAGCGCCCAGAAGTACTGAACCCGTAGTGCTTCCGCCAGTACGCGATAGTCCAGATAGCGACGCTGCCAATCGCGCCAGCGCGCAAGATAGTAGCTGCTGATCGCAAGCCCCATGAACAGGAAGTACACCCAGATCATGTTCTGTTGATTGTCAAAGTCGGCGTAGATGATAAAGGCCAGGCCGGCGATCAATACGGCGATGATGGTCGTGCGCAGCGCCCAGTGCACCCGGTGCTGATAGCGCAGAGCGAGCGCGTCCGCGGTTGCGAAAAGCTTGGCGATCGGCGCGCAGATCTCGTCTCTGGTCGGATCGCCCGGTTCTGGCATCAGCGCGCCTGTGTCGGATTTCTCTGCGACCAATGCAGCATCGATATTGAACTGGGTCATGTGTTCGAAAACGCTGTCGTAGCGCGACGGCATCTCGTCAGTTCGAGGTTCGATATCGGAGCGAGTAAACCAATGACCAGCGCCGGCTTCGCCACCGCTGGCCGGTCCGCTGGATTGTCTGCCGCAGTGCACGTGAAAGATGAGATCGCTTTCATCGTCGCCCGAATCCAGTTCACTGCGCAGTTGCTCACTGCTGTTCAGCGCACTGGCGTCGCGCCGGTGGAAGTCAATGACCTGGCTGGTGCCACCAAGACCGGTGGTTGTCTTGCCGTCCCACAGTGCGAGCAGAATGTGACAGTGGGCCGCGAGAAAGACGCCGAGCTGTTCATACTGCCGGCTGCGGTCTACCCGTTCGTCGCCGGTTGCTTCACCGTCTTGTGATGAAGGCAGTGACGCGTCGAGTGAAGAAGGTAAGACAGCCAGCTCGATCGTTTCCCCCAACGCTGCCAGGCGTTCGAAATCCTGCAGTGCATCTTTGTTGAAGTCTCTGCGGTATTCACTGATGGGCATAGGCAAAACGTTAATAACTTCAACGTTCTGCTCATGGGCGATGTTCGCAACCAGGGAGTCAGCGCCTTCCGCCAGACCGGTGAGTATCAGTAGTGGCAAGTCCGGGTAGTCGGCGCGCAGTTTCGCAAGCCATGCGGCGACGCGGCGGCGAATCAGCGGCAGTTCGCTGTCGATGAGGTCTCGGTGGCCAGTGACACCGATGATTAGGGGTAGCCTGTCGCTTGCGGTGTATCTCACGCCTGTTGTGCTTGCTGGTGGTGCCAGCCACCAGCATAACCTGCGTACGACTCTTCGGCAGATATCGCCTCTTTTTGTTGTAGTTGTTGTAACCGCTATTGACGCTGCAACTGCGCCCAGGGTGTCCGCATGGTATTGCCGTCCAGCTGAATCGGAAATGGCTGCGCAGCGGGTGGGTAGAACGGCTGACAACCCCACTGATTGCATTGCTGTCCGCCACCGTAGCGAATACTCATGGTGCCGTTTCGGTAGTCGTAACTACCCCAGGTTTCGATCCTCATGCTTTGATCATAGGAGGTTTCGATCTGCTGGAATTGGCCATCGTTGCTGAGTTGCACGTGCAGCCAAACGCCCCCCTGGCCCTGACCCTGCCAGATTCCCGCTATGGAATTGGCGGGAGGGGGGGGAGGTTGTTGGCCGCCACCGCCACCGCCACCGCCGCCGCCACCGCCACCGCCGCCGGAGTCGTCGGAGGAGAGCTTCTGCACACGTTCGACCTCGAGCACACCGCCGATGGCCTGGCCGCTGCCGCCCACCATGGATTTGATCCATAGCCGGTCTGGTTGCGATGGATCGGCGAGCAGCATGAAGATTTCGCGGCCCAGCAGGTCATCGCCGTCTGCATTGAATGTCAGCAAACTCAGAATCGGCAGCATGCGATTGTCGAACTGCACAGCAAAGGTGTAGTCCTTGGCCTCGGGCGGTAACGCGTCTTTGTTGATCATCATGTCGGCAAGGTTCGTTCGGCCGATACGCTCGCCAATACCGAACGCCGGCGTGCCGTCTGTGGTTGCCCAAACACCGCCAAGCTTGTCGATGTCGAGCGCGCGCGCGCCATCGAAACCGGCGGCTACGTTCATTTGCGGCGAGACACCGTTGATCGACGTGCTCGCTACCGAGGTTTCTCCGGATAAGTTTTCAGCAATCGCCCATGTGGTGTACTTCCCGTTCGGAACTTCGCTCATGATCAGCTCGAGACCATCCTTCCATGCCATGGTGGCTCCGGCTTTCAGGGATGTGTCGTCGTCACCATCGGGGATGAACTCATACAGCAGTGTCACCTCGTCGGCTGGTTTAGGCTCGATGCCGCGTGGCACGACGCGGCCGTCCTTCATTTCCACCAGCAGCGCGACTCCGTCAGCCCTCCAGGTCAGCATGTTGAAGGTGATGATTGCCCGATGTTTGCCGAGCTCACCGCTGGCGTAGTCGGCGAGTATTGCCACGCTCATGCCTTCACCCCGCTGAATCTCAGTGGAGTCGATGGTGGCGAAGCCGGCTCGTTCGCCGTTGCTGATCATGTAGGTCGCGGGCGAGACTTCCATTTCCATTCGCGCCGTATTGCCTTTGAAGCTCGGCATGATCAGTTCTGCGGCATCGCCAGACGCTGCGAGTTTCTCCGCGGAAAAGCGGGTATCGATCATATAGCCCTTACTCAAGATCAGGTGGCCCCGATCCTCTGGACTGTACTGGCCGGTACGCGCCTGAACCCACAGCAGGTTGCTGCCCTGAACTTTCAGGCGCAGGGTTGTGTTGTCGAGCATCGAGGTCGACGGGGTCGGCGCTCCGGTGGTTGAGTCCACGTATTGGAACAAGGTGATTTCCGGCGCTTTGGACGTGCGGCTCTGCTCGGAGTGCAGGGCTCTTAGCAGTCGCGTCCAACTGCTCTTGCTGCCGAATTGGGTCTCCAGGTACGCAGGATTGAAGGTGGTGTCGCTCGGTGGTGCGTAGATCGAGAGACCGTGGCTGAGCCGGTGTCGGGCCGATGCATGGCTGTCGATGACGGCCGAATCCATCGCGTCAACCAGATCTCTAAACTCGCGCTCCGCGGGAAACGCTGATCCCATCGCCAGACGCGCACGCTTGATCAGGTCCAGAAGGTCGGAGCTGGATAGCGACGACTTGTCCTCTCGTCGGTTGGCGTCTTTACCTCGGGGGTTGAAGCTGTCGGCCCAGAACACCGAACGTGCCAAGGCGGTCCACGTGCTACTCGTGGTTGGCCCGACACTCTCGGCAAAGCTGTCCAGAGATTCTCGTATGCGACTGACCTTGGAGAGGTCGATTGCGGACTGCGTCGCGATGCGCTCGTCGGCATTATCGGTGAAGTCAGCGTAGCGACGCACGATATTCTGAGCCAATCGTCGGGGCCCGGCGGTGGCTTTGCCAAACTCCGGAAGCAGCACATCGTACGGCCATCCGTACCCCGGTTCGGTCGCTTGTGAGGCGACCATGTAGTCCGCGAAGTCGGCGACTTCATAGGCGATCTCGAGCTGCGCCATGAGGCACATATCAAAGCCGATCAGATCAAGTTTGTTACCAGAAGGAATGGCATTGGACAGAGCCTGCCGAAGTTCAGGCAGTGACAGGTTATCGTGGGCACCATCGGGGCCCGCGTCTTCGTCATCGGCCATGCCCTGCCAGCCGCCGCCGTGGTCCCACATCACCAGACCGTAGCGCTGGGCGGGATAGTTGCTGGTCGAAAACTCGATGAGTTTCTGAACGTGGATCGGATCTCCGGTGTTGATCTCGCCGAGATTCAACAGGGTCTCGGAGGCGAGTACACCGCTTTGTTGATCAGGCCGCATGCGCAATACACGAGCGTCGCTCCAGTTGCCCATGCCTTCGGAGTATTCGGTTGATCGATCGATGAGAACGATGATCTCGACACCGGTCGCTGGCATGCCGGCTTCGATCTCGTCGAGATCGATCAGGGCCGCTTCCTCCAGGTTGTTGTCGGCGGCGATGTAGACCATCAGCGTCCAGTCCGCTAAGTCGTTGGCGCTCGCACTGAGACAAAGCCCAAAGAGCAAACAGCTCGCAAGGGCTGCCAACAATCGACTCGAGACACGGTTGGCCATGACGATCACTCCGAATAGATAGGTTAGGTGGACAGCGCGTCGAGGTGACCCTGGGCTGAGTCATCGCCCTCGTTGGCGGCCATCTGCAGCCATGAACGCGCGGCTGCGATGTCCTGCGGGATGCCGTTGCCATCTTTGAGAAGGAGTGCCAACTGCACCATGGCGCCGGTGTTGCCTTGATCCGCACTCGCCCAGTACCAGCGTGCTGCCTGCTCCAGGTTTTTCTCAACACCATCGCCGTTCGACAACATCACACCGAGATTGAACTGTGCTGTGTTGTCGCCACCTTCAGCGGCGATTCGAAAATGCTGCACTGCCTTGCGATCGTCCTTGTCGAGTCCACCCTCGGACATCACATAGAAATAGCCCAGCTGTCCGTGCGCGAGAACGTTGCCCTTTTGCGCGGCCATCTCGTACCACTGGCGAGCAGCGACGGTGTCGATCTCAACGCCTTTGCCAAATTCCAACGCGTGGCCCATGTAGTAGGCCGAAACCGGATCGCCCATTTCGGCAGCCCGGCGGTAGTACCAAAGTGCAGCGTTCAAGTCTTTGGGTAGAGGATCGATACCATTCATGGTCATGCTCGAGCCTTGCCAATACAACGTTCCCAGCAGTTGGTGGGCAAGCACATCACCGTTCTTCGCGGCCTCGTTCAGCTCCTCGGGCGTCGCCGGTTCTCGATTGGCGTGGGAGACCGTGATGCGGGTCTTGCCGTCATCCCACATCGCCATTTCGATCGTTACATCTCGCGTTGTGGTGGTGGACGTCGAGGAGGGTGGTGACTCGCAACCGGCTAATAGCGTCATCGTGACCAGAATCACTGACCAGTGTGTGAGTCGTTGGTTGAGCTTGTTCATGCTGTGGTCTCCGGTGCCGAGCGGACGTTGCTTTGCTGTCTTTGAGGTAGGTGATAAATCAACGGGGTATCCAGCCATTCGGGTTTAACATCACAAGATCAGCGTTCAGATAGAACACGCCGTCCTGCCCGACCCTGGGGATGTCGTACTGCCCGCTGGGGCCTGCCCAGCCCAAAGGCCGCGCACCCGCTTGCCAGGTTGTGACAACGACAATGTCTCCGGCTTGAAGACTGCCGCTGGCTGGTTGTGATAGCTGGATTCGAATGTGGAACGCATCATCCCGATAACCCTCGCGTTCCTGGCCCAGTTGCCGATCGACGCTCACCACCCTGCCGGTGATAATGTGCGCGGCCATGGTGTTCAGGTCCTCATTGGACAGGGGTGGCAAAGCGGCCAGTAGCGGCAGCGCGGACAGTGCTGCCAGCAGCATCAGGATTTTGTTCATGCGATGTTCTCCCCCGCGCATCCTGCAACTGGTGCAGGCCTGTCAAACTTTCGGCTCTACAGGTCTAGGCGCGAAAATGCGGGAAATTGGTTCATCATGACGAGACGCGCCTGAAATGACGGAAACGCTAGCGCCGCTAGTGGGCTTGTTCGTCAGTGCATTGCTGTCAGCAACGATCCTGCCGGGCTCCTCTGAAGTGCTGCTTGTTGCCCTGATCGCTGGCGGCACTCCCGCGGTTAGTGCGGGTGTCGTGGCAACCGTGGGCAATACCCTCGGATCGTTGATTACCTATTGGATAGGTTTGGGGCTTGTGACTGTCTCGCCACGCCTGCCTCGCAGCATGCGTCCCGATGCGGCTCAACTTGCTCGGGCCGAGGCCTGGTTTTCACGCTATGGCGTATGGGCCCTGCTGTTTGCATGGCTGCCGGTTGTGGGCGATGCGCTTGCGCTGATTGCCGGTGTGCTCAGGGTTCGCCCGGCGCTTTTTCTTGTGCTTGTCGCCATCGGCAAGGCGTTTCGCTACGCCGTTGTCATTCTGTTTACACTTCAATTCTCAGCGCCGCTTGGTTGACGGCTTGCACGCTAGAACGCTTTTTCGTAGCGAAGCCCCCAACTGATCTCGTTCAGCGTCAGACCCTGTGATCCGGCAATGCTTCGGTAGTTTATGAAGCCCGAGAAACCGCGAACGAACTGCGCCGACGCGCCTGCGGACCACACGATGAAACTCGTATCGGGGGAGTCTGTTCGGATAGTGAATATCGAGCCGGATGCCGGACCACCACCTCCGCCGCCAACAAATGGGTCGCTAACGAATTCGATATCTGTCGTGTTTTCACCGGTCTCGAATTCGCGCACCGTATCAACGCGCACGTATGGCACCAGCACGCCCCACGATGGGGTGAAGGCTCTGGATACGTGGGCGCCGAGATTTGCCGTGAAAGAAGTCGAGTCCTGCTCGCCGATGCGCAGGTTCAAGCCGCCGGCACCTTGCTCGCGCATCTCCTCCACATCGACGCGTGCATAGTTGAGGCCCACGTGGGGTCCGAATGTCCATGGCCCACGGTTGAAGTCCCAGCCGGAACCCACAGACGCAGACCACTGTTTGCCGTCGGTGTTGCCTTCGCTGGATCGATCAATGGTGCCAAGCGCATCGCTATAGCGGATACGGCGCTCGGTGTCGTAGTCGTTGCTGCCGATGCTGGCGAGAGCGTCGATGTAGAAGCTGTCCTCAACGAAATACGTGGCAAACAGCGCCAGGTTGATGCTGTCGATATCCGCGCCACCGCCGCCGGCAAAGTCCGCACTGACCTGGCCGTAGGTTATGCCGCCGCCGATGATGAAGTTGTCGCGCAGCCGATAGTCGGCTCCTACCGTCACGCCGTAGGTATCGAAATCGAGTCCGGCTTCGTTTTCGCTGGCATCTTTGTCGCCGAACACGACTCGGCCGTTGGCAAAGAATGACAACCGGCCAAAGTCGCTCGCGCCGGCGTTGCCGCCCATCCATGCATTCAGGCCCTCTTGCAGAATGTAGCCATCGAGCTGCGTGCCACTGACTTGCAATGTGAGTTTGGACAGATCGATACCGGTTGCTCCGGCGCGCAGGCCGTTGATTCGTGTCGACAGGTTGCCGTGACCAATAGTGGTGAGGCGCAAGGCAGTATTGGCAAGTACCGCGAGTTCTTCCGGGTTGATCGCATCCAGTGCGCTCACGACCTGAGCATCGGTGGTGGCCTGGTTGCGAATACCGTTACAGATTCGGTTCAACTCGCCGGCATCCACGCCGCCGGTATTGATGGCGTCACAGGTGTTGTCGAAATAGCCCGCGAGACTCGCCTGATTCGGTGACAACAGCGTGCCGGACAGCGCAGCGATATCGCGGGATTCATTATCGACGATACTGATGACCTGGCGGGTTATGCCACCGTTGCCATCGATGAGCTGTAGCTCGAATGTCTCGAGGCCTTCCTGCTCGTTGTCGTCGAGCAGATTGATGGTCACTGTTCGGGTGCTGCTGTCGCCGTCGAGCCAGGTGAGCGTCTGATTGACGGGAACGTAGTCAACGCCCGCGGTGGCGGTGAGATCGGCGGTGACGGCCTGCACAGTCAGGGTTTCCGAGCTGCCGCCTATTCGCTCAACGATGACGGATACCTGGGCGTTGCCTTCATCGCTCATTGGCGCGACGGCTTCGAATTGAGCAGCGCCTTCCTGGGCGCGCACCAGAAATGTTCCGATGAAGGAGAAAGCTGCGTCCTGATCGCGCAGACAGCCGGAGAAGTCCTGAGCGGTAAATACTGGAATAGACGCTGAGGTACAGGAAATACGACCGGCAACCCCGTCTTGAGTAATGGTGAAGAATGGTCTGGATAGCAGTCCGGTTGTGGCGTTATCCGGCGTCAATGCCCAACCTTCTGTGAAGAAGGTATCTCCTGGATTGCCGCCGTCAATCGCTGCATCTCCGGTTACGCCAAGCAGTCCATGCAGAAGCTCGACGAACGCGAGGTTGGCGACGTTGCCATCGATGTCGGCGGACTGGTCAACTCCGTCCCAGCCAGCTTCCAGGAGAAACAGATCAACCTCGTCTGCTGTGGCGACGCGAAATCCGTTGTCCAGGAAACCGCCGTCGCCATCCAGAATCTGATTCACGGACAGGCCGGTTGACAGCGTGAGGTCCAGCCATTGAAAACCCGTGTCGGTACTTAGCGTGATGCTGTCATCGCCGTAGACATCGTCGTCTTCGGAGATGAGCACCGCGCTCGGCGATTGGCTGAGCGCCAGAGAGAGGGCAACGGCGCCGAGTATTGGCGCTCGGGTTTTGGGCCGCAGGGGATGCCGGATCGGTTTCATAGGTCGGTTTCTCGCGCGAGCGCAACGTCCTGTGCGCGTCTTTGTCGTGGCTTGTTGTTAGGCGCAATCGAGATGAAAAGCAGGTCAACCCGTCGCGCCGGATTCATCCTGTGTCGACTGCTCGTGGTTGCTGATCGGGTAAAAGAAAAAGTCTCCGACGTCATGGCCAGCTGCGCGGATTGTTTTCAGCTCGGGTTTTTGCTCGAAGCCCTGCTGCGCTGCTGTCTCCGTGACAGCGTTGCGAATCCTCAAGAACAGCTCAGGCGCCGCGAGCAAGCCGTTGTTGGCTTCGAGCGCGTCGAGAAAAGCACTCGCGAATACCGAATGACCGTCGCCAGCGCTGTCCAGAACCGGTGCATCGCCACCGGATGTGAGTAACAACCGAGCGCGTTTGTTGAGTTTGAAGCGCAGGAATTCCGGATCACTGTATTGCGGCATGTCGTCACCCAGCAGAAGCAGACTGGGTTCGTTTGATAGCAGCCCCGCATAGCAGGAATCGGCAACCACCAGCACTCGTCGGGCTTTCAGGCGCGATAAGTGACCGGTGACAAACTCGTTCGCCACCCAGTAGGTGTTGCGCGGTGGTCGTTCGGCGTTGCGTGGCAGCCAATAGCCGGTCTGATTCTCGCCAGCGTTCAAGCGCGAGCCATGGCCGGCGTAGAAGATCAACAGGTTGTCGGTTTCGGTGAGGCTGGACGACAGGTCATTGATCGCTTGCATGATCGCGACATCGCTTGCATCCGTCAGCGTAAAAACCGTGAAACCGTATCGCTGCTCAAGAATGTCTTTGGCGCGTTGAATGTCGTTGTGCGGAGTCTGTAGATCCTCCATTCGGTCGTACTCGGCATTACCGATCAGCAATGCGTAGTACTTGCCCAGGCCATCGTTGTCGTTGCTGTTCGTTGTGTCGATGAGCGCCGAAATCTGCTCGCTCGCTGAGTCAGCGGGCTGGCGTAAGGCGCTAATCTGTTCGCTGTCGATTGGAGCCGGTGTTGCAACGGCCAGAGTTTGCTGAATCCGAGCCAGCTCTGAGTCCTGTGCGGCTCGCTCCGAACGCAGGTTGGCAACCAGACCCTCCAGCGTTTTCAGGCTTGCCTCCGCTTGAGCGCTGGAGGCATTCAAACTCGAGCGTAGCGTGCGTAGCTGCGCTTCCAGTGCTTCGATTTGGGCGGTTTTCTCGCTCAGCTGTCGGTTTAGCTCGTCGGCCATTTTCTGCTGTTGCGCGCGCGCAGCCGAGGTGAACAACAGGCTGTCTTGCGCAAGGCCCCAGGCCCGCCGGTACCAGTTCAAAGCGACGATTGGATCTTTATCTACGCCTTTACCCAGTTCGAATAGAGTGCCGAGATTGAACTGCGCTCTGGAGTAGCCCTGGTCAGCCGCGCGCTGGTACCAGATGAGCGCCGCCTGGGGATTGGCTTCTCCGCCCAGACCCTTTTCGAAGATCTCGCCGACATTGGTTTGCGCCTCGGGGTCACCTGCCTCGGCGGCGGCCATCCAGACCGTCAGCGCAGTGCGATAGTCTGCTCGATCGAAAGCAGTGTATTCGCCGCCTCGGAGCGCGCAATCACCAGCGGTGGTTCGCAGTGGCCTGCGTGCGGTGAGATACGTTCTGTTGCCCAACCGCCGCACTTGCCCGGGCAGCAGACAGTCGACTATCTGCAGCTCCGCTCGCGTCGCGTTTCTGTTTTGCGTCGTTTCGGCCATAGCCGCTAGGCTAGCCAGTATGAGAATTATGCAGACAGCAACCGGACCGGGCGCAGCGATGAGCCGCTCTCCACTCGCGCGCGTTGCGCTCCCCATAGTTGTTTCGTTGCTGGTTGGTTGCACGGCTCTACCTCCTGGGCTTACTGATCTGGGGTGGCAGAAGGGCTCTGGATTTGAGCATCTCGTGGTTGCAAACCAGGCGTTTGTCGGCCAGCAACGGTCGCTGGATAGGATTCATATCTATATCGGCGGAGACGGCCGGGCATGGTTGAATCGCAGCACGGTGTCCGCGGACCCAACGGCCCGATCGCTGGCGTTGGAACTCATGTCTTTGGATGACACACCCGCGCTCTATCTTGGTCGGCCCTGCTACCACGGGCGCGCGAGCGAGCCCCCGTGCGAGCCAATCCTGTGGACTCATGCTCGCTGGGGAACAGCCGTGCTCGATTCGATGGCGGCCGCGTTGAACGCGTTGATTCGACAACACCGCCCTCGGCAGGTGTCCGTTTATGGCTACAGCGGTGGTGGGGTGCTGGCAATTCTGCTTGCGCGCAAGATTCAGGCGATTGATCAGGTGATCACGATTGCTGCCCCTCTTGATACGGCAGCCTGGAGTGCACATCACGGATATACCCCATTGTCAGAATCATTGAATCCAGCAGCGTATGAACAATGGCCGCGCCGGCTGGAGCAATGGCACTGGCAGGGCGGGCGGGATGCCGTTGTTCCGCCTGAGACGACAGATCGTTTTCGGCTGTCCGCGCCTGACGCGAGGTTTGTGAAGGTGGCGCAGGCGGACCATAGCTGTTGCTGGCTAGACCAGTGGCCTGTGGTGCTGGATGCAACGTTGCATAGCAACCAGTAGTTGTTACTACTCATCGCTCGTCCGGCGCCCGGGATAGCGACTGCGTCAGTGATTGAGCGAGTGTGCGCAGATCTTCGTGATTACCCAGGTAAGGATCGATCGCTCGCACCTGGGCCAGGTTTTCGGCGAGCGCCGAACGATTTTCCGAGGTGCTGCGTTGCTCAAGCTCCCGAAACAAACTGACTAACGCAGCCACAGCTTCCGGATTGCGTGGGTGGAGCTGATACGCGCGTTGAAACCTCGCGAGCGCGCCGGCGTAGTCTGTGAAGCCCAGTAGCTGCTGCCCCTCCTTCATCGCGTCCGCAAAAGCGGATCGCTGCGCTTCGGGTAGCTGACTGAGGGCTTGCTCCGGGCGTGCGGATTCGCGCTGCGCGAGTTGTTGTTGAACCGTAACGCCGCTGGCCATGAGAGCAACGCCGACAGCTGCCACGGCCACGAGTCTTATTTTCGATGCGCCTTCGAAGTCACGCAGGAATAGCGCAGCGTTGCTTTGCCGGTGTCGCCGATCAAACGACAGAGCTCTAGATAGCGCCCGCCATTCCCTGCCTTTCAGGCTTCTAATCGGTGCTGGCGTGAGTCCCTTGTCTCTTGCGACGACGGCGCTTTGGTAGCTGAACGGATGCTTGCCGCTCAGCAGTTGGTAGATAACGAGGCCGAGCGCGTATACGTCATCAGCTGGTGTTGGCCGCGCGCCATCGAGCATTTCTGCTGATGCGTAGGATGGGGTGAGATAGCCCCGGCTCGACGGATCGAATAACGTTGCCTGGTTTGCTTCATCGGCGCCGCTTGCATCGTCGGTGCGCTGGCTGGGCACCGCCCGGGCGATACCGAAATCAAGAATCTTGCATTGATTCTCATCTGTTAAGAACACATTGCCCGGCTTGAAGTCGCTGTGCACGATATTGCGGTTGTGGGCGTAGGCAAGGCCCAGGCAGAGCCCTCGAATATGCGCAAGTGCTGGCTTACGCGGCATGCCCTGTGGATTTGCACGCAGCCAGTCATCGAGTGCCTGGCCGGTAAGCACTTCCATTGTGAGGAAAACCTGATCCTCGTCGCGATCGAAATCGTAGACGGTGGCGATATTCGGGTGCGCCAGTGTTTGGGCTTTGCGAGCTTCTCGTTGCAGAGCAACGACCAGGGAGGGGTCTGCGCGCAGATCGCTATTCAACACTTTCAAAGCGACGTAGGGGTCTTTGTCGCCGGTTTCAACCCAGCGCATGTCTCTGGCGCGATAGACCCTGCCCATACCACCCTGTCCGAGCAGTTCCTCAATGACAAAGCGTTGTTTGAGCGATGTACCCGGCGGCAATTGCTCCGTCGGCTCTACGTTGGCTGGCGTGCTGCTCCCCGATGCTTCGCGTTGATGTGCATCATGACCGGTGACCGGTAGCGTCTCCGCCAGGGCGGCAACCGTGGCGGCCAGTTCGGGCGGCGCTGCTTCCGGGCGCTGATGGTCCGAATTTGAGGTTTTGCTCACTCAGGTTCTGCACAATCATCTCTGGTTTACTGGTTAGGCGGGAAAACTCGCTTGAATAGCTCAACTGGTTCGAGCCTGGCGCCGCGTCGAACTCAGGCGTCGCGATTTCCAGGCTTCAATCAGCGTTGGAGCCAAGCCATACTGGCTCGTCTTGTCACAGGGAGATCTTCTATGTTTGCTTTGAATCCACGCACATGGGGTGTGGTTGCAACGGTTGCACTCATGTCGCTGGTCTCTGCCTGTGCTCCGGCTCCCGCAGGTCAAACGGGTGCCGCTGGCACTCAGATCAAGAGCCCTAGCCACTGGCTTTTAGACAACGAGCGCTCGTCGCTGTCGTTTGTGTCGATCAAAGCGGCAGACCTGCCGGAGACGCATCGTTTCACCTCTCTTTCCGGCACCGTGAGTGACGACGGATCGGCGCGCGTGTCGATCGATCTGGCGAGCGTCGATACGGGCATAGAGATTCGCGACGAGCGTATGCGTGAGATCGTATTCGCACCGATAGCCGCTGCCGGCTCGAATGCAACGGCGGTGGTAACCACCCAAATCGATCTTGCCGCGATACAGGCTCTGCCTGTGGGGTCACAAAGAGATGAGATGGTGGAACTTGAGATCGAGTTTGGTCCAGTGACGCTTTCGCAAACGGCCGAGATGACGATATTGAAAATGGCGAGTGATGAAGTGGTCGTTACCTCCAGGCAGCCACTGCTTCTAAACGCGGGCTTGCTGGGTATCGGTGAAGCGCTCGATACGCTGCAAGCGCTTGCCGGCCTGCCGAGCATTTCCCGCGCGGTTCCCGTTGATGTCCAGCTGACTTACGTTGGCGCGCTTGCGGCCGCGGCCGCTGGCTAACCGATGGCAGACTGATAGTGACGGGTTTGCGGCCATCGCGGGAGTCAGGCGACGAGGCGTTTGATGCCGCGGACGAACTGTTGGATGAGTTCGATGAATTGGATGATGGAGCCGGCGGTTGGTTGTCCCCGGGCTGGCGCGCTCTGATTGCGGCCGTACTGGGCGGCTCGGCATATGCCGGCTGGGCGTATTTTGCCAACCAGCAGCACGGTACGACGCAGGGTCTGTCAGCAGCGGTGACCCAGGGTGCTTACAGCTTCACGGCTGCGCTTGTGACAACCCTGCTGCTTGACCGCTTTCGCCATGCTTTCGGGCCAAGCTGGCGAGGCAGCCTTGCGACCCTTTTCTTGAGTTGCACCGGGCTGACCATGCTTGGCTACGTGTTGCACTGGAGCGCTGGCACTCCCGAGATATTGGTGACGATCTCCCCAGGTGCCATCCTGGGTAGCGCCTATGCAGCGGCGTATGTGATTGCGCTCGATTCCAAAGAGCGTTCGCGTCTTGCCGATGCTGCATTGGGGGAAGTAGGGGATTAGCCGGTACCATTTACCGCGGCGAAGAAATCAGCCAGTAAGCGTCTGTCCCGTGCGCCCTCAACGCGCCCTCCACTGCAGAGATGAATACCTCAGGGGCGCACCGCGCGGATCGCTGAGGCAACCTTTTTACTCGTGTGCGGACCATCTTGTCTGCGGGTGCTAAAGCTGTCGCAACCAACCTTTTCAGGTGTGCCGGTAGCCTTGTGCATCGTAGACTATCTATGGCTCAACAAATCGAGAATTCTCATGAAAGCGTTTATCGAAGGCATGCCGAAGGCGGAGTTGCACGTGCATCTGGAGGGCACATTGGAGCCCGAACACATCTTTGCTTTGGCTCAACGCAATGGCATTGAGCTGTCGTACAAGACCCCACAGGAAGTGGTTGATGCCTACGACTTTCACGATCTCCCATCTTTTCTAACGATCTACTACGCGGCAATGGATGTGCTTCGCACGGAACAGGATTTCTACGAGCTTGCGTATCACTATTTCGAGAAGGCTGCGGCGGACAACATCGTCTATGTCGAACCTTTTTTTGATCCCCAGGCGCACACATCGCGAGGCGTCGAGTTTGCGACGGTGATCAATGGAATCGCGCGAGCTCAGGAAGCTGCCGCGGCGACTCTTGGTGTCGAGTCGCAACTGATTCTCTGTTTCCTGCGGGACATGAGCGCGCAGTCAGCGATGGAGCATCTTGAAATGGCGTTGCCGTACAAAGACAAGCTGATTGGCATTGGGCTCGACTCAGATGAGAAAGACAACCCACCCAGCAAGTTTGCGCAGGTGTTCGCCAAGGCGCGAGAACATGGGCTGAAGCTCACCATGCACTGCGACGTGAATCAGAAAGACATTCATGAGCATATGTGGGAGTGCCTCAACGAGATTAACGTTGATCGCATCGATCACGGCGTAAACTGCCTGGATCAGGACGACCTGACGCAGGAGATCGTGCGCCGCGGTATGGGTCTTACGGTGTGCCCGGTATCGAATCGCTTTGTCGTTCAGTCGCTGACATCAAAAGAGATTCGCCGGATGCTGGAGCTTGGCATCAAGGCAACGATCAACTCAGATGATCCAGCGTATTTCAGAGCCTACCTCACGGACAATTTTCTGGAATTGCAGCGCGAAGGCGACTACACCCTCGAGGAGGTTGTTCAGCTCAATCGAAATGCGTTTGACATTGCCTGGCTTACAGATGCAGACAAGCAGAGACTGCTTGGCAAGCTCGATCGCTACGTTGCGCGAGCGAGTTGAGCGGGCGTCTTTTCTCGCGACAGCCAAAGTAATGCCAGACAGATAGCCATCCCTGCTGATGTGACGATTCCGATTACCTGGGTGCCCCATACGCCGACAACCTGGCCGGCAAGAATGGCAGCCCAGGCAAAGCCGCTTGTTTGAACCGGGGTGGCGATCGCCGCCCATCGACCGTCACGATCCAGTGATCCTGACAGCGCCAGCAGAACAGGAAAACAGAATTGCAGTGAGAAAACGGCAGGTACGAGGGCTGCGATGTAGATGATCTGGGACTGCGTTGTACTCGCAATCAACCAGCCGACCGCGCAGGTAATGAACGCTGCGGCCAGTGGCCGAGCGGGGCCGAATCGAGCGCTGCACCAACCACCGGCAAGACAGGCGAATGCGGATGCGAAAAGCAGCCATCCGATCTGCTCACCGGCCACTGCGTAACCCATGCCGAGATCTTTGGCGATGGTGAACATATACGCAAAGCCGACCCCGCTGAAGGTCACGAAGGTCACAGCCATTGCGACAACCGAAAGCTCTCGAATGCCCACGTGCAATGGTTCGAGCGTTGGTGAGTCGCTAGCTATTGGGGTTGGCGCTGGCGACCGATGCGCCAGCATCAGCAACGCAAACAGGGCACTGATACCGGCGGCAGCGAGGTAGGCGCCTTCAAGGCCGTTGTACTCGACTGCGATGCTGACGGTGGAAATCATTACTGACATCAATAGCACCGCGGTCATATCGACGACACCGAAAACTTCATCGGCGCTGTCGCTCGTTGCGATGACTTTGGACGTTGCGCCCATCAGGATGCCCACGGACAACCCTGCCAGGAACTGCAGGAGTAGCGTCACAGGCACCGACTCGAAGGCTTGCGCGCTGACAAGCTCTGCTGCAATTAAAAGCGCGCCAAATGTGCAGGTGAGTTGGGTGAGTGATAGCCGCGTAACCAGCGGGGCGGCGAGCAGTGCGGCGCTCGCGATACCCACAAACGGCATTGCCGCGATGAGCGACGCCAGGCCGTCGCTGAGCCCCAACTGCTCAGCCGTTCTGGTCAGCACAATAGGTTTCATGGCGCTGAATAGCGTGGACATGCTGTAGGCGGCGGCGCCTGCCAGGATGAGCGTTTTCAGTGCCAACAATCTGGACAGGGTTGCACTCAACGTTGGGCTTCCAGCCAGCGGTCGATGTTGCTCAGGATGGGTTGTTGCTGGCTGTCGGTCAGAAAGCTCGATCGAATGCTATTGCGCGCCAGTTGCGCCGCGTCGTTGATCGTCATTGGTAGATCGCGCGCAACAGCGGCGAAATTGTCGCAGAGGAAACCGCCGAAGTAGGTTGGGTCGTCGGAGTTGACGCAAACATTGGCTCCGGCCTGCAGCATTTTCATCAGATTGTGTTTTGCCATCGTTGGCACCGCTCGCAGGCGCACGTTCGACAGCGGACACACGGTCAGTGGCATCTGTCTTTTGATGAGCAGATCCATCAACGCGTCATCTTCGTCACTGCGGATGCCGTGATCGATGCGATCGACTGCTAGATCAACGATTGCGCCCCAGACATAGGCTGGCGGGCCTTCTTCGCCGGCGTGTGCCACACAGTGCCAGCCAAGCTCGCGAGCCGCGCTGAAGACAGGCGCAAAGGGTTCGGGTGGAAAGCCGACTTCGGATGAGTCCAGGCCGATAGCGCTGATTCTGGCTGCGTAGGGACGAGCCTGTTCTACAGCATCGAATGCGTCAGTCACAGGCAGATGCCGCAGAATGTTCATGATGAGGGCGCTGCTCTGGCCCCACTGCGCATGGGCATCGTCCTGCGCTCGTGTGATGCCTGAGACGACCGTTGCAAATGGTATGCCGCGTTCGGTATGGCCTTGGGGGTCGAAGCCGATTTCACAGTGCACGATCCCTTCGCGCCGACAAACCTCAAGGTAGTCCATCGTCAGGCAGTAGAAGTCGGACTCCGTTTGCAGCACCGACATGCCCTGGTAGTACAAATCCAGAAAGCTCTGCAGATCATCGAATTGATAGGCGGCCTCAACATCTTCCACCGCCGCGTAGGGCAAGGTAACGCCGTTGCGCTCGGCCAGAGCGAGCATGCGCTCAGCCGTCAGCGAACCTTCGATGTGCAGGTGAAGTTCTGCTTTGGGCAGGCTCCGATAAAACTCAGGATCTGCGGGTGCTTGCGAGTTGGATGCTTCGGTCAAAGGTCAATTGCTACCGGGGATATCGTTGGCAACAACATCCCAGTTTGTCAGCAGTTCGTCCACCACCGTGCTGCCGACGAGGTAGATCGATTCCAATGCCGCTTCGAAGCCGGCGTAGCCTTTGTTCTCGTTGAGCAGGTTTTCCGCGGCCGAGACGCCGGGCGGGGGCATTGTAAAGTTGCTACCACCGCGCAGAACCAGGAAGCGGTCTTTGTCGACCAGCCCGATGTTGTGCAGATAGGTAATTGACTGAAACGTACCGGTCTCTTCCATCGCGGAAGTGACGAAGTCGGTGTTGCCATCAGACCAGAAGCTCACCCAATCGTTGGCCCAATCGTTCATGAGTTCGCCATGCCAGAAGGTCATGGCAGCGATGTGCCCTCCCGTTAGAACGAACGGCGGCTTGCGTGCGTTCGGATGCTCGGTATAGGCAGCTCGAGCTTCAGCCAGACCTGGCGGATCAGCCAGTTCGATGTCCTTGGTCAGATTGAACGCCCAGTCTCTCAGCGCTGGGTTGGCAATCAACACCTCGCCTTTCGGATTGGGTCTGTCTGTGTCGTTTGGACCTTGGGTATGCCTGGGGAACATGCCAGTGTTCCAATCCTCGGGCTTTTCACGAGCATCGATGTGGTGACCTAAGTCTCCGTCTACGAGGTAGGAAGACCAGGCAACGGAGCCGATCGATGCGTCTTCGGGATCAATGCCGGCGATGCCGGCAACCAGCCAGTAGGCCTCGGTGAAATCGAAACGCTGATCGAGCCCCAACGCCATTGTGGTACCGGCCGAGTGCATAGTGCCGATACCGGTGACAAAGCCGACGACGCCAGTCTCTTCGTTGACGAATACATCGTGGTGGCCGTGCGGAAACGGCACTCGCGTGTCGAGGTTCTGGCGTGCTTTCCAGAACTGAAACTCACCGGGTTCATCGCCCTCGTCAGCGCCGCGCTCAAACATCGTGACAATGACGACCTTCGCCTTGAATGGCGCATCGCACGCTTTGCCAGGCAGGCAATCCTGCCAGCTAACCGGCTTTGGAGTTTCACTACAGGCAGTAGTGATCAATAGTAAAACGGTCGCGAGGCAGGCGATGACAGTTCGCACGAGGGCTCCTTAGGATCCGTGGGAATGGGTGAGGCTAGGTCGTTTCAAGCCGGTCTATTGTTCCGGCGCGCAGACGGCGTAGCGTCGGCAGAGAAAACCTCGATATTGCGGCTCAACCGTTGCTGCAGACTTAAGACCACCTCGTCGGAATGAACGCTCGAATCTAGCCATGCGCGTGTCAAGCTGCTCCAGGAGCCTGTCTTTCAGATCGTCTTCTATGAACGCATAGGCGATTGAGTTGCGCGTGAGCTTCTGCAGCTCTCGCCAGGTCACATCGAACTCTTTGACCGCCACGAAAAACTCATCGGACATTGTGGAGTCCCACATGCCGCGGTCGTCGGTGGAGAGCGCGACCGGTATGTCGGTTCGCAGATACTCGGGGAACGGGTGCTGGCTGTAGTCGTTCACGTATTCCAGTAGCAGGTTCGAGATGAGATTGATCTCAACCAGATAGGGGCCGTGTCGCATCAACAGCATCGTGTCTGGATCGGTTATCAGGTTGACGCCGTGGCCGATTCGATCCGCGCCTAAAAGCAGCGTGTCGCGTACGTGTGCGTTCGGTTCATCGACTTCACCGGCGTGAATTGACAGAGAGACATCGCCAATGCTCTGGCGTAGCTCGCGCAGCGTCGGCAGGAAGCGCAGCGGGTAGCCTTTGTCGTTGTCTTCCCTGCCCACCATATTGACGCCGACAAACAGGTCTTGCTCGGCAACGAACTTGTACACGATGCGCAGAAAATCCTCAGCCTGGGGCATGAAGCGAAGGATCGCCAACTGAAAACGCACTTCAACGCCGGTTGCCTGGGCGTCGTCATCGCGCAGTCGCGCCCGGTAGATATCGGCAACGGCTTCCGGAGTGATTCGTTCGCCGCTCGAATCCCGAAAACCGTGTACTGGAATCTGCACCTCCAGGTAAACAAGGCCCTCTTCACCAAACGCCTGCATGTTCATCACCAGCAGGTCGGCAACCAGGTGCGGATTGGTCAACATGCCACCGACGCGGGGCCACAGCGCTTCGAAGAACTCCGCGCGACCTTCGTGAGACTGATCCAACCGCATTGAATCCAGCCATTGCTGCTTCAGCTCTCCCTCGAGCTGATTGACGGCTTGATATTCTGCCTGCTCACACTCCGGCAGCATGTTCAGCGCGTACTCGGGGATGGTTTTAAACAGCAGCAGATAGGCGTTGCCGCCGTACTCGTTACTGGCGAACTTGCAGTTGTTGATTTTGGTTTTGGTGTAGTAGCGGTAGCCGTCTTTCTCTGCGTTCAGCGCAAGTTCCCAAAACCATTCCGAGTGCACAGCGCCGGTAATGTGATTGTGCAGATCACCGCCTTTTGGCATCGCGGTCAGGAAACGCAACAGCTCATCGTCACTGGCGTTGTCTTTGAATTCCTCAAACCAATCGGCGCTAGCGGGCGCTGCGGCGAGGCAAAGGAGAAGCAGGCTGCCGATGAGTTTTCTGATCACGTGCGTTCCTCGCTGTATTGGTCGGTTACTGGGATGTGCTGCCGGGGATGATATTGCTGGTCTCTTTATCCCAGTGCTTGATTAGATGGTTGAGTACTTTGCCGCCGACGCGTTGGGCGGCATCCAGAGCCGGGTAGCCTTCATCGGGGTAATCGGCGGTTGCGCTCCAGGCGGCGCTCTTGCCTGGAGGCGGCATCGTGAAGTTGCTAACGGTTCGCAGAACCAGAACGCGGTCGGTGTCGATTAGGTTTTCTCTGCCAAGGCGGTGGAGTGCCGTCAGCGTGCCACTATCTTCCATATTGCTGGTGACAAAGTTTGCGTCGCTCCCCGCGTATAGCTTCAGCCAGTCGTTGGCCCAACCGTTCATGAGCTCGCCGTGCCAATAAGTGCTCGATGACAACGTCTCGCCTTTGCTGACGAAAGGTGGTTTCTGCGCGTTCGGGTAACCGTCGAAGGCAGCGCGGAACTCGGCCAGGGCAGGTGTGTCTTGCGTCGGCATCATGTCCTTCGTGTACTCATATGCCCAGTCGGCGAGCGATTCGTTGAGTTCGAAGTGAATCGTGTTAAGGGTCCAGCCGGTGTAGATGTCTTCCGGCGAATCAGCGGGCTCGCTGCCGCCGAGCGGGATAATGCCGTAGGGCCAATTCTCGGGAATTTCACGAGCATCGATCTCGTACAACAGATCGCCATCAACCACGTGACTGGCCCACACGGCGCTGCCGAGGGATGCGTCGATCGGATCACCGCCGGCGATACCGGCGATGAGCCAATAGGCCTGTGACAAATCGAATCGTGGATCTGCGCCGAGTGCCATGATGGATGCCGTTGCGTTAGCAATACCGCCGCCAACGCAGATTCCGAGCACACCATCGTCGTTGGTGAAGAGAGGGTATTCACCCATTGGAAAAGCGTGTTCGGTATCTAGTGGCAGCCGTTCGATCCAGAGCTGGAACTCGCCCGGGCCATCACCGGTGACGTCGCCGCGTTCAAACATGGCCACGACTACCGCTTTGATTGGTATCGGTTCTACCGAATCGCTGACAGGCACCGCTGCGCGCACCGTTGCTTGGGACGGTTCGGCTGAGCAACCAAGGACTGTGAAAGCCAGAAACGAAAGCGCGGCCAGTAGGCCGCGCTTTGAGCGCGAGTGCGCTTGCGTGTTAGTTGATTGTCTCATCATCGCAAAGCACTCGCGGTTGGTTACGGAAAGATCCGATCAGAAGTTGTACTTCAGGGTTGCCGTGTAGTGTCGCGGCAATTCAGGAAGCACGATCGTGCCGCCGAACAGGTTCGGGAAGTTGGCCCGGAAGTATTCTTCATCGGTGACGTTCTTGACGTTAAGGCTGAACTGCCAGTTCTCGGTGTAGTAGACCGCGCCCAGGTTGAGCAATGTGTAGCTTGGAAGCTCTACTGAACCGGAGAAGCTTGATGGCACCTCTTCGGCGTCAACGACGCTGAAGTGACCTGCGAAGTTGTCGGTGAAGTCGTAAGTACCCGTCAGAGTAAATACGTTCTCCGGCATTCCGGCTCGGCGCGCACCGGACTCACCCGGGCGCAGAATGTTGCCGCCCAGCGTGCCGCCGTACAGCGCATCACCTGGAATGTTCGGCAGGTCATCCGAGCCGATGAAGCTGAAGCGGAAACCAGATTGCAATGTGCTCAGGTTCACGACTTCGATCTGAGACCAGCCTGCGGTCATCAGGAAACGATCGGTTGCCTGCCAGCGGGCTTCGAACTCGTAGCCTGTGGTTTCTGTTGACTGGTTGGTCACGATGGATTGCGCGGAAAAGTCCGTGCGTTCCTGCTCGTACCAGCTCAGGGCCATGTACAGCTTGTTGTCGAGGAATGAGCCTTTGATACCCAGCTCGATCAGTTCAGACGTATCGAACGCGCCACCGGAAGCGATGTTTCCTGTGGTTACTTCCGCACCCTGGCCTGCGATGATCGTGGACTGCTCGGCAGCGGTGAAGTACGGACGCACGCCCCATGGGGTTTCGTAGGAGACGCTGAATGTCCAGGAAACGCCGTCGAAGTCATCAGACGCTGACGCGTTTTCACAACCCGGCACTGGGCAGAAGTTGTTGGAGCTGGCGAACAGCAGCTTGTCGACTGGCTGTCGGGATTCCATATCGATGGTGTCCCAGCGAATACCGGCAGTGATGTTCAGACCCATGTCCCAATCGAGATCGACCAACGCGGCGATGCCGAAGTTCATGTAGTCGCCGATGTAGTACTCGGTGTAGTCGTCATCGATACGCGTGGCGAGCAAACGGCGATCCAGCGCGGTAGACGGCATGGTCAGGTCGCGACGGTCAAAGTACTCGTTGGTGTAGTCATCGCCGTGCTCAAAATCCGTGTAACGCAGGGATGGCGACAGCTGCCAGGAAGTCTTGAGGCCTCGGCTCTCGAAATCGCCGGACAGAATCAGTTTGTTCTCGATTACGTAGGTATCGTGGAACTGAGAGAAGCCGTAGGCATTCTCGTTCAGGTTCTCATACTCCTCGTAGTAGAGCTGGTTCTTGAGGCGCATACCGCTGTCGAACTCGTAGATGATGTCGAAGTACAGAACCAGTGCTTCGTTCTGCAGCGTGTCGTCCGCTGCAACAGCCACGTTGCTACCGTCCAGCTTGGTGGTACCAACGTTCTGCAGCTGCAGTAGCGACGTGTCGCCGATGAGTACCTGCAGGTCCGCCAGCGTTTCGGGTGAGCCAGGGGTCAGTGCACCACCTGGGGCGCCACTCAGAAAGTCAAAGCGGAACGGGTTTAGATCGGTGAAACCATCGCCGTTCACATCGAATTCCTGATGCGAGATAGAGCCGTCACCATTGGTGTCCAGTGGGATTGCGGTACCGGTGATGTAGGTGCCGTTGTCAATCAGATCCTGGGTCAGGCGGTTCCAGCCAGCAACCTGGTTGCCTTCGTAGTCGTGGTACATGCCGCCCCACTCAATACGCAGGCGGTCGGTCACGTCCATATCAAACGATGCTTGCAGCAGGGTTTGCTCGGTGGCTGTGTTGTCGTAGTAGCTGTCTGAGTCTTCGAGTTCGGCGTACACGTAGAAGCCGAAGTCTCGACCGGCGACGGATGCTGGTCCACCCACTTCTGCGGTAATGACGCTCTTGTCCCAGCTGCCCGTGGTGTAGGAGATCTCGCCTTCGTTCTGGTCGAGGTACTGACCACCTGACGCGCGTGCGGACTTCGGTTCGAAGTTCAGGTACCCACCAATCTTGGACGGGCCAAAGATCGGAGACGCTGGGCCGCGAACGATATCGATTCGATCAGCAGCGCCGATTGGCGTTGGGTAGTTACCCGGGTTGTCCAGACGACGAACGCCGCGGAAATAGGTCTCACCGGGTGTGCCGCGCACGTCCAGGGAGCCGGCAACGCCAAAGAAGGACTGGGTGAATGATCCTGGTGCCAGGACGATCAGCTCGTCGATGTCTTTAATGTTGAAGCGTTCGATCTGTTCGAACGAGACGGTGGAAGCTGAGCGAGGCAGTTCCAGCAGAGACTTGGAGAAGCCCAGGACAGATTCGACGTTCTCACCTGGTTGGCTTCGCAGCTCACCAGTTACGACGACTTCTTCCACAACTCCTGACTCGTCGGTTTCAGCCGCGAAGGCTGGCCCCGAGACGATCAGCGCGAGCGCCGATACGAAAGCAGTGCGCGCACGCTTGGGAGAGCGCACGGTGTGATGAATACTCAAGATTTTCATCCCCCAGTTTTTATAGTTCCCCATGTGCTTGCGCGCATGGATGCCTGTGTGGCGGTTCTCTATCAGACAGATCCCGATAACGGGATTGCCTTTAGCGAGTAGCAATTAGCGGATAGCGGTTACCTGTTAGGTGTTACCTGTTAGCTGCAATCTGCTCGCCGCACGCCTTTCGCCTTTTCTAAAAAGAGCAATCGCCATGCCAACCGCCAAACGTTGTCACTCGTATCCGAAATGGAGGCCGGAAAACGATGAAAACGATTCGACAGGTGATCAGTTCGGTGATTGGTGTCCCTCTTTTGCCCCGAACGGAGCCGAGTAGCTGGCGATGGGCAGCTCTTGCTGGCCGCTCCCCCGCTGGATGCTCGTAGTTTGCACAGTTCGGGTGCGCTGCATCCTACGTCGCAGGGGGGAGAGGCGCTAGCGATTTTTCAGCATAAAAGCACTATGCACCGGTTTTGTGCGTCGCTTCGATCTTGCTCTGAATGTGGGCGCCTGCGGTGGTGTCGGTGAACATGGCGGGGCATTGCGCGCTGGTGCAGCTGGCCAGACATTGCACGTTCACGTCGCTGTCTGGATCCACGAAGAATGCAATTGACTGCCGGTCTGCTACACCGCTGCGCGGTAGCACGCGGTGGATCGTGGAGGGGTAGCGGTTGTTGCTCCAGTGCGCCATCAAATCCCCAGTGTTAAGTACCGCCGCCCCGTCGATGGGCTCGAAGTCGAGCCAGCTACCATCGTCCTGGCGCAACTGGAGTCCGCCGATTGCGTCCTGAAACAGCAACGTGATCGAGCCGTAGTCGGTGTGTGCACCCGCGCCCATTTGGGCCTGCCGCTCGCCAACGAGTGCGGCCGGGTAGTACAGGTAGCGCAGAGAGGTGTTCTGACCGTCGTGTTTGCGGTTGAAGAAGTCATCCGGAACGTCCAACGCCCGGGCGAAAACGGTGAGAACCTGGCGAGCGGCTTTGAAGCATGCGGCGTACATGGCTCGGCTGATTTCCTCAAACTCCCGACCAGGCCAATCGCTGTGCGAGTGCGGCCGGTGCAGCAGATTGCGCATGGTGAACGTTTCTTTCAGGTCGCCGGGCGCCTCAGGATCAAGTGCCTCCGCAAAAGGCCCCTGATAGCCGAAGTTGTCATCGGCGCTGCGATACAGGTAGGGCGCCTTCTTCGCCGAATCTGAAGCGAAAAACTCGGCCGCCAGATCGAAGGCTCTCGTGCGCAGAGATCGTGGCACTGCGTGCAGGTTAGCCAGCGCGACGAAGCCATGGGCAGACAGCGCGCTGTCCAGTTCGCTGGCGAGCGCATCGATGCTTGCGTTGTCTTGCTCGTCGAATCCGCCGAAGTCCACCAGGTGAATCGACATGTTGGCTCCTCGTTCGGGTTGTCGCTGTGCGCCCCCAGTGTATCCCGACTAACGTTCGATCAGCCTGGCGCGTTAGCATCTTCAATGATGTTGACCAACCGCGGCGAACTCAATGACCGACGACAACCTGCGTAGTTACCCACGAGATTTGTTCGGCTATGGCGCTAATCCGCCGCACGCGAATTGGCCGAACGGTGCCCGCATTGCGGTTCAGTTTGTCGTGAATATCGAAGAAGGCGCAGAGAACAGCGTCTTGCACGGCGATGCTGCGTCCGAGACGTTTCTGTCCGAAATCGTGGGCGCAGCGGCCTATCCCGCCCGGCACATGAGCATGGAATCGCTCTATGAATATGGTTCCCGCGCCGGCTTCTGGCGCTTGCATCGTTTGTTCGGCGAATTCGATTTTCCGGTGACTGCGTTCGGAGTTGCCATGGCGCTGGAGCGTCAACCGGAAGCCGTGCAGGCCATGCTGGCTGCCGATTGGGAGATCGCCAGCCACGGCTATCGCTGGATTGACCATCAGTTCATGGAGAAGGATGAAGAGCGTCGGCAGATTGCCAAAGCCATTGAGATACATGAGCGGGTTACGGGTTCTCGGCCGCTGGGTTGGTACACCGGTCGAGACAGCCCGAATACGCGCGAGCTTGTGCTGGAGGCGGGCGGCTTTGCCTACGACTCAGACTACTACGGTGATGACCTGCCGTTCTGGTATCGCGGTGACCCAGGTCGCGCGGGTGAGCCACATCTCATCATTCCTTACACGTTAGATGCCAACGATATGCGCTTCTCGTCGCCCGCAGGTTTCAACAGTGGCGATCAGTTCTTCGCGTATTTGCGAGATACATTCGATGAGCTTTATCTCGAAGGTGAAAGCGCACCGAAGATGATGAGCGTTGGGCTTCACTGCCGAATAGCGGGTAAGCCAGGCCGAACTCGTGCGCTGCGGCGTTTTCTCGAACACGTCTCCGCGCACAGCGATGTGTGGGTGTGCAGACGAGTCGACATTGCGCGGCACTGGGCTTCGGTGCATCCGCCAGCCTGAGCGAATGCAGCAAATATCTACGGCGTGATGTCGCTCCACTGGATGAGCGCTGCGCGCTCAGCGTCCGTCATGCCCGTGAGGTTACCGAGTGGCATGTAACGCGATTCGAGTGAGGTTTTAACAAGCGCCGCCTGCGCGGTGATGTCGGCCGGCGTTCGGAACAGGTAGCCGCCGGGCGGCGCTGCGAACCCGGGCTGGCTCGGTTGCTCGGCATGACATACGCCGCAGTGCGTGGTGACGATGCTCTGAATCTCACTGATCTCAACCGGCGCGCTCGGCGCAACCACGGTGCTGTTCGTTTGGCTTGCCGCCCACGCGATGGCGATGAACAGCAGCGCTGAGATGACCAGAATCAACGGTTGGGTCTTGCCCCGGTGTTTGGCGTTGAAGAAGTGGCGCGCCAGTACAGCCGTGAGTGACAGGGCCACCACAAGCAACCATGCGTGGGGATGGCCGAACAACAACGGCGTGTGGTTCGACAGCATGCACAGCAACACAGGTAGCGTTAGGTAGTTGTTGTGCGTGGAGCGCAGCTTGGCGTTGATTGCGCGCTCCGCGGGAGGCGGCGTTCCAGCTTCTATGGCGGCGACGAGGGCTTTCTGAGAAGGAATGATGCCGAGAAATACATTCGCTGCCATGATCGTGGCCAGCAGCGCGCCGACATGCAGAATGGCGGCTCGCGCTGAGAACAGTTCGAACGCGGTTGCGCTTGCCCCAGCCAGTAACACGACAAGCCCGAGAAGTTGTGCGGTCGCGTTGGCGCGCAGCGGGCTGCGCACGAATGCTTCGTAGATTGCGAGGCCTGCGAGAAGATACGCAATGCTCGCCACGATGGTGAGACTGGGTGACACAAGCGGCCCGTCAATTTTCACCAGCGCGACATCGGCGCGCAGGTAGAAGTAGACGATGAGTAAGGCAGTACCCGTCAGCCAGGTGCTATACGCCTCCCATTTGAACCAGTGCAACGTTGCCGGCATGGCTGGTGGCGCCAGTTTGTACTTGCCCACCTCGTAAATGCCGCCGCCGTGAATAGCCCACAACTCGCCACCCAAGCCGCGTTCCAGTTTGTCCGCGTCCGGCGTCTGCAGGCTGAGATCGAGCCAGATGAAATACAGCGACGCGCCGATCCAGGCGATGGCGGTGATGACGTGCAGGAAACGCAGCAGCAGCGTCAGCCAATCGAGAAACACCGGATCCATTCAGGCTGCGCTCCGCTTGAAAACCGTCTCGCCGTTAACGATGGTTCGCTCGATTGCCTGTTCCTCCAGCATGTAGAACGCGAGCAGTCGCTCGGTAAGGGATTTGCTGTCGCGGATGCGAGCGCCGAGCACGGTATCAGCCACTGGCGAGAGAATCGTAAGGTCCGCCTCGAAGCCTTTGGCAACCTGGCCGATCTTGTCTGCCAGATGCAGTATTCGCGCATTGCCGGTTGTTGCCGTATGCAGCGCGGCGAGTGGGTGCCAGTTCTGCCCGGTCAGCTGGGCGACCTTGTAGCCTTCGCCCAGCGTGCGCAGCATGGAAAAACTGGTGCCGCCGCCCACATCGGTAGCAACACCCATGTTCACTCCGGCGTCGCGTAGTCGCGCGAGGTCCAGCAGGCCGCTGCCGAGAAACAGGTTAGACGTCGGACAGAACGCGATAGACGAGCCAGCATCGGACAACCTTGCATGTTCGCGGTCGGACAAATGAATGCCATGGGCGAACACGCTACGCGCGCCGACCATGCCGAAGCGGTCGTAAACGTCGACATAGTCGGTTGCATCCGGAAACAGCGATAGCGTGTAGGCAATTTCATTCGGGTGTTCGGACAAATGCGTGTGCAGGTAGATGCTCTCGTCGCGAGCCAGCAGTTCACCGGCGCGCGTTAGCTGCTCGTCAGTACAGGTAATCGCGAAGCGCGGCGTGACGGCGTAGGACAGGCGACCCTGGCCGTGCCAGCGTTCGATCAGCGCAGCGGATTCGGCAATGCCGTCGCCTGGACCGTCGCATAAGCCGGCGGGTGCTTCGCGATTCATCAGCACCTTGCCAGCGATCAGACGAACGTTGCGTTTGCTGGCCGCGGAAAACAGAGCGTCGGTTGAATGCGCGTGCACGCTCGTGAACGTGAGTGACGTGGTGGTGCCATGGCTGAACAGCCGATCCAGGAACGCCTCGGCTTTGAGCTGCGCCAGTTCCTGCGATGCGTACGCAAGCTCAGCCGGAAAGGCGTAGCTGTCGAGCCACTCCATCAACTGACTACCGTAGCTGCCGATGATATCCATCTGCGGGTAGTGGATGTGGGTGTCGATCAGGCCAGGGATGATCAGGCCTTGGGTTGTCTCGCAGTTGCCCAGGTCGCCGCCGTCGCGTTGGTATTCATGAGCATCGACGACTGCTGATATGGTGCCATCATCGATGCGCACTACCGCGTCGGGCAGATGGTTGACCCCGGGGTGAGATTCGCCGTCAGGCGGCGTGTCGCCCGAGAAGCTCAGCACCTCTCCACGTAGTAAGAGTGCGGCCATCAGCTGCCCCGGTAGGTGGAATAGCCGTAGCGGTTGAGTAGCAATGGCACGTGGTAGTGACGTTCTTCATCTGCAATGAACTCGACACGAACCTCGGGATAAAAACAGCTCATCTCTTGAGCTGCGTACCAGACACTCACTTCAAAGACGAGGCTGTAGGTACCTCCCGGTAGTGCGCTCACACCCGGCCACGCAGTGATGCGGCCGTCATCGTCGGTGGATACCTGGCCGATCAGATCGCCATCGGCGTTCGCGAGCGCTACAACCAGACCCGTGGCGGGCAGGCCGGAATCCAGATCGAGGACATGGGTGGAAAGGGTGAATTGGCTCATGGCGAGTTACTCAATAGGCTACGCAGGCGTAGCTCGGTGATCTTCTGTTGTTCGTCGGCGGCGGTCATCATCTCATCTTCTGTACTGCGGTCGATGCGGGCTTGCAGCAGGGCAAGCATCTGTTCTGCGCTTTTGCCGCTGGCGAAGACGATGAAAATAAAACCGTGTCGCTTCTGGTAGCGCACGTTTTCCTCGGCCAGGGTTCTGATGACGTCGTCCGTTGCAGCAAGCACCTGGCCCTGCTCGGCGGTCGCTCGGTCGCCCGATTGAGCATAACGCTCACGCAACAGTTCAACGTCGCCGATCAGTGGATGCGCCGCAAAAGCTTCGAGACGATCAGCGTCAGTCACCGAGTTCCAGAGCGCACGGCTTCTCTCGATGGCGATCTCTATGGAGGGGAACGGCCGGCTGTCGGTCATTGCCTTCGACCAGCGCTCGCTTGCACAGCAGTCAAAGAACGCCTGCCGTGCGGCGTCAGCAGATGCCTGGTTCAGCTCATCCAGCGTCATGAGTTTGCACGAGCTGTTCTTTGATCTGGCGCCAGCTGAGGTTGTTGTCACTGGATTCGATTGCGGGCGTTAGCCTCAGTAGCTCGGCGACAACGGCCACAGCAACCGCGCCCGGATGTTTGCCTGGAAGGTCAGCGCCAATCGGGCAGCGCACGCGAGCAAGTTCGTCGGGCGAAAATCCATCCTTCGAAAGGCGCGCCGAAAATCGTTGCCACTTCGTCTCACTGCCAATGAGGCCAATCCCGTCCGCGCCCTGGCTGAGGGCGGCGCTCACCAGCGCGTAGTCAAGCTGGTGATCGTGGGTGAGCACCAGCGGGTGCGCGCCTGTTTCAACGGCGCGGGTCATCGCTTGCGCTGGGCTTGTGAGAACTGTGCAGGCTACTCCGGATTCATCGGCTTGCTCGTCCCGGCTATCCCACCATTCGACCTGCGCGTTCATGTCGGCCAGAAGCCGAACGACCCGTCGGCCCACATGTCCGGCACCGAATACGGCGGCGCGAAGAACGGGGTGGGCAAAACACTCCAGAAGTATCGTGACGCTGCCGCCACAGCACTGGGCAGTGGCAGCGGCGAGAGGGAAGTGCGAAATGGTTGTCGTGTTCTCACCGCGCGCAATGAGAGCGCGCGCTTGCTCGCACACCTGATGTTCGAGTTGTCCGCCGCCGATACTGTCGTCCGTGCCGAGCGCCGTGATGACCATCTTGGTGCCGCTGTCTCGCGGCGCGGAGCCAGTGGTGGCCAGCACAGTGGCAATCGCGTACGCCGTTCCGTCTGCCGCGTACTCTGCGATGGCGCGATGCCAATGCATTAGCGTTGCTCGCCTTGAGTCATAGCCTGCTGTGCGGCCCAGTAGACCTGCTCTGGCGTCGCCGGTGCCGACAGGCCTGGCAAACTCTTGTAGTTCCCGGCGGCACAGGCAGCGTCACGCAGCGCACACCAGGCTGATATCGCCAGCATCAGCGGCGGCTCGCCCACGGCTTTCGAGCGGTAGATGGTAGGTCGAGGATTTGGCGCGTTGAAGAAGTCGACGTTGAATTGCTCCGGGCAGTTGTCAGCGGTTGGGATTTTGTAGTTCGCTGGGCTGTTCGATATCAATCTACCTGCATCGTCCCACAACAGCTCTTCCGTGGTCAGCCAACCGAGGCCCTGGATAAAGCCGCCTTCGATCTGGCCAAGATCCACTGCCGGGTTAAGAGACTCACCGACGTCGTGCAGGATGTCGGTGCGCAACAGCCGATATTCACCCGTCATCGTGTCGATCATCACTTCGCTGGCGGCTGCGCCATTGGCGTAGTAGAAGAACGGACTGCCTTTGCCGGCTTCTTTGTCGAAGTGAATGTCCGGCGTTTTGTAGAAGCCAGCAACGCTCAGCTGAACGCGCGCGAGGTAGGCGGCTTTGATCAACTCATCGAAGGGTAGCGATTGCGTGCCACATGACACGATGCCATTTGCGAAGACGAGTTCCTGATCTTTGCTCCAGCCCAAATCGTTGCGCGCGAAACTCACCAGCCGGCTTTTGAGTTGATTACAGGCATCCAGCGCCGCCATGCCGTTCAGATCGCTGCCGGATGATGCGGCGGTGGGTGAGCCGTTCGGGACTTTGTCCGTTTGCGTTGCGCCGAGCACAATCTTAGTAAGCGGCAGGCCCAGAGAACGCGACACGACTTGGGCGACCTTGGTAAACAGGCCCTGGCCCATCTCGGTGCCAGCATGATTGATCTCAACGCTGCCATCGCGAAACACATTCAGCAGAGCCCCGGCCTGGTTTAAGTGGGTCGCCGTGAACGAGATACCAAACTGCACCGGGGTCAGCGCGAGGCCTTTCTTGAGGTTGGTTGATTCGGTGTTGAAAGCACGTGCCTCGGCCTGCCGCTCTGTGTAGCGACAGTTCTTTGCGAGCTGGCTCATGAGATCCGCCAGCATGTGCTGTTCGACTTTTTGCCCGTAAGGCGTCGTATCCCTGCCAGGCGCATATAGATTTCGAAGCCGCAGCGTGAGCGGGTCGATGCCCGTTGCAAACGCCAACTCATCCATTGCGGCCTCAATGGCAATCATGCCTTGAGGCCCGCCAAAACCGCGAAACGCTGTGTGCGACACCGTATTGGTGCGGCACCGATAGCCGGTGATCTCTGCCTTCGGTGTGTAGTAGCCGTTCATCGCGTGGAACATGGCGCGATCGACGATGCCTTCGGACAGATCCGGTGAGAAGCCGCACTTGCCTGCGAGTTCCATCTCGACGTTCGTCAGCAATCCGTCTTCGTCACAACTCACGCGGTAGCTTGCGTCGAAGTCGTGCCGCTTACCCGTCATGACCATATCGTCGTGACGAGGCATTCGATATTTCACGGGGTGACCGGTGCGCTGTGCAAACAGTGCCGCCAAACAGGCGACCGGCGCTGCCTGGGTTTCTTTGCCACCGAAGCCGCCGCCCATGCGGCGCGTGACGACTCGCACGTTATGCATCGACAGACCCAGCACATCGGCTACCTGGTGTTGAATGTCGTCCGGGTGTTGCGTTGATGAATGCACCCGCAGCGCGCCGTGTTCCTCGACGATGGCCAGTGCCGCCTGCCCCTCAAGATAGAAATGCTCCTGGCCGCGAATCGTGAGCGTGCCGTCGATGCTTGTTGTCGCCTCGGTTTCGATGCCTTCATCGTGTCGCCAGGTTCGAGTCGGCAGCACAAAATCTCCTGCATCGATCGCGGCGGCGGAGGACAGCTGCGCCCTCTCTTCGATGAGGTCAATGTTGGCCAGCTTCACGGCTTGTTGGGCGAGCCTCAGGGAGGTAGCAGCGACAGCAAACACCGGCTGCCGTGCGTACTCGACTCGACCGTCGGCCAGCAAGGGGTCGCCCGGGTAAACCGCACCGATGTCGAGCTTGCCGGGCACGTCTTCAGCCGTGACCACGTCAATGACACCCGGAGCTGTTCGCACAGCGGCAAGATCACAGCGGCTGATTTGGCCGCAGATTGAGTCAGTGCTTCCGACAGCGACATGCAGCGTGTTTGCGGGAGCCGGGATGTCGTCGATATAGCGCGCATCGCCCGTGACGTGACCGAGCGCTGACTCGTGTGGTTGGGCCCGGCTGGTCTGCAGGCTCATGTCGGATGATCCAGTCGAGCGACAGGCGTGCCGCGAGCATCGAGCAGTGCGCGTTTCAGCAGGCTTGCGCTCATGGCGCGACGGTAGTCGGCGCTCGCGCGCACATCGGTCAGTGGTTTGATCGTGCTACGCAGCTGCTCGCAGGCTGACTCGATGTTCGCATTCGTCAATGCTCTGCCCAGCAGGCTTTGCTCCAGTGACTCAAGCCGTATTGGGGTTGCTGCTATTCCGCCGTAGGCGATTCGACAATGGCTTACCGCCTCGCCTTGCATGCGAACGTCGAATGCAGCCATTACGGAGGAGATATCGTCTTCTTCGCGTTTGCTGATTTTGTAGGCTCTCAGTGTCCTGTACGCGTCCTCGTCTATCGACGGCAGGTGGATTCGAGCGATGTACTCATCCGTCCGCAGCTCGGTTCGACGATAGTCTTTGAAGAAATCGGCCACGCGGATCTGACGGCTCATCCCGCTTGAGTTGGTGAGCGTCAGGTGAGCGTCCAGCGCCATGAGAAGTGGTGGCCAGTCGGCGATTGGCGAGCCGCCGGCTAGATTGCCGCCGATGGTGCCTCGGTTGCGAATCTGCGGCGAACCGAAGCGCAGCAGAATCTCGGCGATGGCAGGGCAGTCACTGCCGCTTGTAGTGAAAAAGCTCAGCAGTTCACCATGGGTCGCGCATGCGCCGATGGTCAGGGCGTCGCGAGTTGTGTCGATGGCTCGCAACGATTCGATGCGTGTGATGTCGACAACGCTCTCAAAGTCCACGTAGTTCTGTGAAACCTGCAGCCATAGATCCGTTGTGCCCGCGATCAGCGGATTAGTGTTGGCATTCAGCGAGCGTTTCAGCAGCGCTTGAAGTTCCTGCTCTGTTGTCGGCATGCAGTAGCTGGCTGTGCCATCTGCTGACTCGTCTCGGTCGACAGCGGCGTCGATGTTGGGCAGCCATTGTTCCGGGGGGCGATTACTGGTGGCGACCACCTCATTTGCCTGACGAGCTGCTGTGAGAATAGGGCGGTAGCCGGTGCACCGGCAGAGGTTGCCGCTTATTGCTCGTACATCGTCTGCGCGCGTTCGCTCGGCTAGTGTCGGCGCCGATAGCTGCTCCGCCACCATCGACATGACGAAGCCCGGTGTGCAGAAACCACATTGAGAACCGTGTTCGCTGACCATTGCTGATTGCACGGGATGAGGCGCATCGATGCTACCAACGCCCTCGATCGTCACGACTTGTTGGCCCCTGGCCGCTAATGCCGGAGTGATGCAGCTGTTCACAGACTGTGTGTTGCCAGTTTTCAAGTCGCGCAGAATCACCGTACAGGCACCACAGTCACCGCTGCCACAGCCTTCTTTCGTGCCGGTGCTCAGACAATGCTCACGAAGGAACAGCAGCAACGAGGTGTTGTGCGAATGCGCCGGCAGAGTCTGCTGCCCGCTATTGACCCAGAGTGTGGTCGGCCGTGTGTCGCTTGCGTGTGTCATGTTCACCGACGTGGCGAGCAACTCGTGATGAGCGCCCGGTTAACGAAAATCTCCGTGCTTTGGTAACGTATTGTCTGTTCTGCAAATATCCGGCCAATCGGCAGGCTTTGCAACGCACAGCCGCGCCGCTCGTTGGTACTTACCGGAACTATTGTATGACGTCAGCCCTTCGCACCTGGATTCGCGAGCCTCTGGTGAGCTATCACCCCCTGCGCGGCGCGGTCGTGGATGGCGGTATTGTCACGCAGAACGGCATGATCGTTGAGAGTGTGGCCTGGGGTGAGTCGCCGAGTGGGCCGGTCGATGAGATTTTCGATGCTCGCTCGCTGGTTCTCTTACCAGGGCTGATCAATACCCACCATCATTTCTATCAGACTCTGACACGGGCCCTGCGAAGCGCGTTGGACAAGCCGCTTTTTCCCTGGCTGGAGTCGCTCTATCCAGTTTGGGCGCATCTCTCCATTGAGATGATCGATGCAGCCACCCGGCTTGCCTGCGCAGAGTTGCTTCTGTCCGGCTGCACAACCACGACGGATCATCACTACGTATTCTCGGATGCAACGCGTGAGGGCATTGATACTCAGATGCGAGCGGCCGGTGAGATCGGCATTCGCAGTGTTCTTACTCGTGGCTCGATGAGCCTGGGCGAGTCCGAGGGCGGCTTGCCACCGGATTCGGTTGTTCAGGATATCGATACCATTCTCGCCGACAGCGAACGGCTAATCGAGCAGTGGCATAACCCGGCTCCTGGCGCGATGCAGCAGATTGCGCTGGCGCCATGCTCACCCTTTTCGGTCACGACGGAGCTGATGCAGGCGACAGCTGCATTGGCCGACAAACACGACGTTCTGTTGCATACGCACCTCGCCGAAACCGAAGATGAAAATCAATTCTGCATCGACTCGTTCGGTAAGCGTCCGTTGGATCACATCGAGGATTGCGGCTGGTTACGCCCGAAGACGTGGTTCGCCCACGGGATTCACTTTACGGAAGATGAGATCCGCCGACTTGGTGCCGCCAGCGTCGGCGTGACGCATTGCCCCTCATCCAATATGGTATTGGCTTCCGGTATCTGCCCGGCAAGTCAGTTGGAAGCGGCGGGTGTGCGGGTTGGTCTGGGCGTCGACGGTTCTGCCTCGAACGACTGCTCCAACCTCATCCAGGAAGTGCGCCAGGCTTTGATGATTCAGCGCTTGGGCCAGCCGGCGTCGGATCGAACACTGACCTCGCACTTGGACGCACTGCGCTGGGCGACGGCGGGTGGTGCCGCGCTACTGCATCGTCCTGAACTTGGCTCCCTGGCGGTAGGCCAACGGGCAGATGTTGCGTTGTTCGCGCTCGGCGAGCCGCGCTTTTCTGGTGCCGATGATCCGCTGGCTGCGCTAATTCTGTGCGGTGCGCATGCGGCGGAGCATGTCATGGTGGATGGGGTTTGGCGGGTGCGCGATCGCGAGCTGGTCGGCCAATCACTCGACCAGCTGCAAACTCGGCATCGTGACCTTGCGCAAAGTCTGCACGCGCTCGCGTGATTGATCCGCACTACAGTGATGCTCGCCTGGCGGCGCTATACGATCTGGATAGCCCCTGGTCGGAAGATACCGATTTCTATATTGATCTGATCGGTGGTGAGCCGAGACGAGTGCTCGACATTGGTTGTGGAACCGGAACGCTGTGCGTTGGTCTCGCGCAGCGTGGTCACGACTGCACGGGCTTGGATCCCGCGGCTGCGATGCTTGATATCGCGAGGAGCAAGCCGGGCGCTGATCGCGTTCGCTGGGTATGTGCTACCGCCCAGAATCTGGACCTTGCTGAGCGATTTGATTGGATTGTAATGACGGGCCATGCGTTTCAAACCCTGGTATCCGATCAAGAGATTCATCTGGCGTTGCGCGCTATGCATCGCCACCTCGCAGCGAATGGCTGCATCGCGTTCGAAACTCGCAACCCGGTAATTGATTGGGATAAGCATTGGCGTCGAGAGTCGACCTGGATAACGGATAGCGGCCCAGTGCGACAGGTGCGCAGCGGTGTTGCCTGGGAATCAGGCACGGCGCGCTTTCACCACGACTTTCATTTTGCCGATGCCAGGCTTCGGTCGGAGAGTGTTTTGCGTTTCCTGTCGGAAGCTGAGCTAAGGAGGCACCTGAGCCGGGCTGATTTCGCGGTGAAGGCGCTTGTCGGCGATTGGCAGGGCGCTGACTTTGAGCCACAACGATCGCTGGAGATGATCGTTGTGGCCCAACCGGCTAAATGAACGCGAATTTCAAAGCAAAAATTGCGCTGACCAGATAGACCGCAGCTGGGCATTCTTTTGGACGCCCTGCGATAACCTTGATCGCGGCATAGGACAGAAAGCCAATCCCAATGCCGTCCGCGATTGAGAACGACAGAGGCATCGCGAGTGCAGTGATCACAGCCGGGCTCGCCTCGGTTGCGTCGTTCCAATCCAGATCCGCAAGTCCGCGCGCCATAACGGATGCGACAAACAGAAGCGCTGCCGCCGAGGCGTACGCCGGAATGCTCTGGGCAAGTGGTGCAAACAGCAGGCACAGAGCAAAACAGGCAGCGATCACAACAGCGGTCAACCCGGTTCTACCGCCGGCTTCCACGCCCGCGGCTGACTCGATAAAACTGGTGGTTGAGGATGTTCCGAACACGGAACCAGCAAGGGTTGCGCCGGAGTCGGCGAACAGCGCGCTGCGCAGGCGCGGCAGTTTGCCGTCGGATCCGATCAGTTTGCCTCGGGTCGCAACACCCACCAGCGTACCGGCGGTGTCGAAAACATCGACCAGTAGCAGTGACAGGATGATCGTAATCATTGAGAGGTTGAATGCGCCCACGATGTCGAGCTGCATCAGAACCGGCGCTGGTGACGGCGGTAGTGCGACCACGCCCTGAAACTCAGCCCCACCGATAAGCCAGCCGGCCGCGGCCACCGTCAGCATCCCGATGATCACGCCCCCGGTTATCTTGCGCGCGGTGAGTGCTGCGATCAGGGCAAAACCGAGCAGAGCCGCCGCCGGTGCGAACTGGGTCAGGTCGCCAAAGCCCACCAATGTAGCGGGATTGTCGGTGACGATGCCGGCGTTCTGCATGGCAATGAAAGCGAGGAACAGGCCAATGCCCGCTGACATGCCCAGTTTCAGGTTTCGCGGTATGGCGTTGATCAGCCATTCCCTGACGGGTAGTACGGTCAGTATCAGAAAGATCACACCGGACAGGAAGACAGCGCCCAGCGCTACCTGCCAGGTATGGCCGGAACCGATCACAACCCCGTAGGTGAAGAAGGCGTTCTGGCCCATGCCGGGAGCCAGACCGATTGGATAGTTCGCGAGCAGCCCCATGAGCAGGGTGCCAACGATGGCCGCGAGGCAGGTCGCGACGAATACCGCGCCGAAATCCATGCCTGCTTCCGACAGAATGGCCGGGTTCACCACAATGATGTAGGCCATGGCGAGGAAGGTTGTTATGCCCGCGATGACTTCCTTGCGCACCGTTGAACCCTGCGCGGTGATCGAGAAGCGCTGATCCAGCCAGCCGTTCGGGTTAGGCGCGTGTTGTGTGTCCATGACCATTCCGTTGTTTTTGTTCTTTTGCTTTGACGGCTGCGCGGGGCTGGTGATTGCGGTGAGCCAATCCGCGACCCCGTTTGAAAGGCTACCAGATCAGGATGGTTGACCATCCCTCAAAGCGAGCTCTATGGTCGATGCAATTTCTTGGCCATCGTCAATTATCAGGAAGGCGTTATGCGAGTGGGTTGGAACGGCACGGGTATTGTCCAGAAGGCGTCTATCGCCGCGGTTGCGGACGACATGGGCAACGCCAGGCAAAGTGGCTATGCCAGCTACTGGCTTGCGGAGCATCCCACCGGCGGGTTCGATGCCCTGACCGCGCTCGCCGTTGCGGGGCAGAGCGTTCCCGATCTCGAGATTGGTACCGCGGTGATTCCCACCCATCCGCGTCATCCGCTGGCACTCGCAGGGCAGGCGTTGACCGCGGCTCAGGCGCTCGATGGCAGGCTGACACTGGGCATTGGCTTGTCGCATGCACATATGATGGCGCAGCTCGGCATAGGCTTCGAAAAGCCCATCCGTCATCTGCGTGAGTACCTGTCGATACTGATGCCGCTACTCGAGCGTGGCGAAGTGGATTTTCAAGGCGAGATTCTGAGCTGTCACGCGACGATTTTCAGGCCCGGCGCTCACCAGTGCTCGGTTCTGGTGGCGGCGCTTGGGCCTCAGGCGCTCAACGTGGCGGGGCGGTTTGCCGCGGGCACTACTCTCGCCTGGGTGGGGCCGAAGACGATCGCTGAGCACATCGCGCCGACCATCAGGGAGGCGGCAGCTAAACATGGCCGGGAAAGCCCGAGAATCATGGCGACGCTGCCGGTGTGTGTCACTGACAAGCCGGACGAGGTTCGTCAGCGGCTGAGCGGCGTGCTGAGTGACTATGACAAGATGCCGTCTTATCGAGCGATGTTTGAACGAGAAGGTGCAAGCGGTCCGGGAGATGTCGCCATCGTTGGCTCGTCTGCACAACTGGAAGATCGCATCGCAGCAATGGCCGACGCTGGCGCTACGGACTTCTGCCCGACGATATTCGCGACCAACCGTGCTGATGGCGAGGCGACACAGGCTGCTTTGCGCGGGGTGATTCAGACTTATCACCAATGACCGGCGTTAGGTGCTGACGCGCTCTCGGTCGGGATTCGTCGTAGCGGTAGCTACTAGCCTCGGTCGGTGCGCCCGTCGCTGCGGTCGTGGCATCATTCCTGCTTGCCTTCCCAACATCATCCCCCTGGAGATGCCTCTTGGCTTTGGCCGAACATGACGTTGCCACGCACGCGCTGCCACCGCTGCTCTACGAGTTGGATGAGCGTCCGCCTTGGCCGAAGGCGTCCCTGGCGGCGATGGCACACCTACTTGCTATCGTTGCAAGCATTGCGACGGCACCTCTGCTCGTGGCGCGCGGCCTGCAGCTGGATGCGTTAACCACCAGCTACGTCATCAGCTCTGCGTTGATTGTGTCCGGCCTCGCAACGCTCCTGCAGATTCTTCGGGTCGGGCCTTTCGGTTCGGGCCTGCTGTCGATCCAGGGCACCAGCTTCTCGTTTATCGGCGCGCTGATGATTGCGGGACAGTTGCTCGATGCCGATGGCATGAGCGATTCCGAGATCGTCGGCGTGCTGTTAGGGAGTGCAGCGGTCGGCGCTCTGGTCACCGTTGTCGCCGGTTACTTCATTGAAAACCTCGCACGTGTCATTACGCCAAACGTAACTGGCATCGCCATTTTCCTGCTCGGTCTTACGCTGGTGGGCGCAGCCTGGAACAATTTTGGTTTTGCCCTTGCTGCCGCTGAAGCGAGCAACGCGCAGGGTTGGGTCTGGGCGCAGGCGGTGGTGGTGATTGTTGGCATCCTGTTTTTCGCCACGCGCTCGAATCCGTGGCTGCGTCTGGCCAGTATCACCATCGGGTTGGGCATCGGCGTGTTGTTTGCCATCGTCACCGGTCAGGCAATGCCGCTGCCGGATGTGCCGCTTGGCGGAGTTACTTTTCTGCGCTGGCTGCCTTTCCCACTAGGTTTTGATGCCGCGATTGCTTTGGTTCTGCTGCCCATCTTCTTTGTCACGATGACCGAGTCGCTGGGTGATTTGACCGCGACGTCGATGTTGTCACGACAACCCTTGGCGGGCACACCGTATTGGCGACGCGTGCGCGGCGGCGTAATGGCGGATGGTTTGAATTCGGTGTTGGCTGCGCTCGCCGGCACGTTTCCTAACACCACGTTCTCGCAGAACAATGGTGTTATTCGCCTGACCGGTGTCGCCAGTCGAATGGTGGGCGTTATGGTTGCGTTGCTGTTGATCTTATTAGGTGCGCTGCCAGGGTTTGTTGCGCTCTTTCAAGCCATTCCCGGAGGCGTTCTACACAGTGGCACGGGCTTGCTGTTCGCGATGATCGCACTCACCGGGCTTCGGCTTCTGCAACTACAACCTAACCAACGGCGGACGATGATCATGCTGGTTGGTTGCTGCACATTGGCCTTTGCGCTGGCCTTTGTGCCGTCGTTACTCGCTGATCAGGGAATAGTGCTGCCACCTTATGCGGCCTTGCTGCTCGGTTTTCCTGTTGCCAGCGGTGCGTTCATTGCGGTTATCTGGGAGTGGCTTGCCCCATGAGCGGTGTTGCGGATCGGGTGCTTGCGCGCTGCGATGAACTGGCGGGCCTTTCGTCCATGGCAGATGGTATCTGTCGTGTTTATCTGAGCGAACAGCATCGCGTTGCCAATGAACTCGTTGCCGGCTGGATGCGCGCGGCGGGCCTCGACGTTTGTTTCGACGCCGTAGGCAACGTTTGTGGTCGCCTTGGAAACCCAGCGCTACCCACGCTCATCGTGGGCTCCCATCTGGACACCATTCCCGACGCTGGCCGCTATGACGGCATTCTAGGTGTGCTCCTTGGCATTGAGCTGGCGGAGCGGTTTCGCGATGAGCCGTTGCCGTTTGCACTCGAGGTGATCGGCTTTGGCGAAGAAGAGGGTGTGCGTTTTGGCACGACGCTGATGACCAGTCGCGCGCTTGCTGGCACCTGGGATCACCAGTGGTTTGATCTTTGTGATGCAGATGGCGTCAGCCTTCATGATGCGATGGAACGTTTTGGTTTGAACCCAGCGGAGACTGCCAGCGCGGCGCGCGATACCGGCGGGCTTCTCGGTTTTCTTGAAGTGCATATCGAACAGGGCCCGGTGCTCGAGGCTGAAGGCTTACCCCTGGCGCTCGTCACAAGCATTGCCGGCGCACGGCGCTTCGAGGCTCGGGTCCAGGGTATGGCCGGACACGCCGGCACGATGCCGATGGCGATGCGTCGTGATGCATTGGCTGCGGCATCCGAGATAGTGCTTGCCATTGAAGCGATTGCGGCTAGCTCGAAGGACGGTTTAGTTGCAACGGTAGGGCAGATTGAAGCGTTGCCGGGTGGAGTAAACGTGGTGCCCGGTGCGGCCGTTTTCTCGCTCGATGTGCGCGCGGGTGAAGACCATGTTCGCGACGTGGCGATCGATGAGATTCGCGCGCGCGCTGACGCGATCTGCGAGCGCCGCAATGTGCTGTTCGATATGCAGCAAACGCACATCGCCGGATCCGCGGCCTGTGATGCCGGCTTGCTTGCGCATCTCGCCGCTGGACTCGAGGCAAACGGCGTTGTGCAGCATCGCATGGCCAGCGGCGCCGGCCATGATGCGATGGCGATGGCCGAGCTGTGTCCGGTTGCAATGTTGTTTGTACGCTGCGCAGACGGAATCAGTCATCATCCAGAGGAATCAATTTCCCCGGCCGATGTCGCGGTTGCCTTTGATGTGCTGTGTTCTTCAGTTCGCTCATGTGCTGAGAGTTTTAAGGAGTAGTTCTAGTGTCCTCTGTGTTGCCACCCCATACCGGTATCTCGCGAACCTCCGTGCAGCGTGACCATGCGCTGATCACCCCTGAGTCCCATGTGCCGATAGTATTTCCAGCTTGGGATAACTGTGAAAGCGTCGTGCTGATCTCGCCAGAGATGGGCGCCAAGTTTTCGCAGCTGCTGGTGAGCTGTTCAGAAGGCGCGGCGCTTAAGCCTCTGGCGCCTCACGAGGAGCTGTTCGTTGTAGTGTTGGACGGCGCCATTGAATTCAAGCTGCTGGGCGTATCGTGGGCTCTCGAGAAAGACGGCTTTGCGTTTCTGCCCTCAGGAGTTGATTGGGTGGCCGCGAGCTCCGGCGCAACGTTTATGGTTTTTTCGAAACCCTACATTCCGCTTGCCGGTGCGGGTGAGCCGAATGCGTTTAAGGGCTCGCTGTCGAAGGTTCCCGCCGAGCCTTTCCTCGGCGATGAGGGCGCGCTGCTCCAGGTTCTGTTTCCGGACGATCCGGCCTACGACTGGGGCATTAACGTGTTTGATTTTGAGCCGGGTGGCACGTTGCCGCAGGTGGAGAGCCATTTCATGGAGCATGGCTTGTACGTGCTCGACGGCCAGGGCGTGTATCGACTGGGCGATCACTGGTACCCAGTGCAGCAAGGCGATTGCATCTGGATGGGACCATACCTGCCACAGTGGTATGTCGCCGCGGGCAAGACTCACTCTCGCTACATCTATTACAAGGAGATGAATCGTGCCCCTCAATACGCTTGAGTCGCTGACGGTAGATGCGACCCGTTTGGCGAATGAACTCGATCAGCTGGCGACACATTCGTCGACGCCGGCGCCGAGCGTCACACGGGTGCTATTCACTCAGACGGATCTTGCGGGGCGCGAGTACGTTCGATCGCTGATGGCCGATGCTGGTCTTGAGGTTATCGAAGATCCGGCTGGCAATATCTTTGGTCGCTGGGTTGGCTCCGAGCCGTCTGCGCCTCGCGTTGGCTCAGGTTCGCATTGCGATGCGATCCCCCATGCTGGCAAGTTCGATGGCACCGTTGGCGTGCTCGGCGGCATCGCTGCGGTTCGCGCTCTGCGGGACGCGGGCTATGAGCCCAGGCGCAGCATCGACATCATCATGTTCACCTCAGAAGAACCGACGCGCTTTGGTATCGGCTGCTCGGGCTCTCGGCTCATGGGTGGTGCGATGGCGCCAGCCGAAGTTGCCGTGCTTACCGATGAGGACGGCATCTCATTCGATGAAGCGCGCAAGACCGCCGGTTACGATGGCGACCTGGCGGACGTCGTGCTCGCGGATGATGACTACGCATACTTTGTTGAGCTGCATGTAGAGCAGGGGCCGGAGCTTGAGAGGCGCCAGCTGGATATCGCCGTTGTGTCGGCGATTGCCGCGCCGGCGTCGTTCAAGATTCGCTTCGAAGGCAAAGGCGGTCATGCTGGTACTGTGCTCATGCCCGCCCGTAAAGATGCGTTGGTTCCCGCGGCGATACTCATCGCGAAAGCAGAAGAACTTGCGCGCAACAGCGGCAGCAACGACACCGTTGCAACGGTTGGCATGGTCGATGTGCACCCCAGTGCGGTGAACAGCATTCCCCGCGAAGTCACGATCAGCTTCGATGTTCGCGACACTGACCTCGCGACGCGCGAGCGAATTGTCGATGCGTTGATTGATGAGGCCAAGTCGCTCGCAGAAGCGCGAGGCCTTGGCTTCAAACTCGATATGATCAATTCAGATCCGCCGATCGCCGCCGCGCCGGAAATCAAACAGGCGATTGAAGAAAGCTGTGATGCGGCTGGATTGTCGCGCTGCGAACTCGTCTCGCGTGCCTATCACGACGCCCTATTCATGGCGCGTAAAGTGCCCACCGGAATGATTTTTGTACCCTCCAAAGATGGGATCAGCCATCGCCCGGATGAGTACACCTCGCCGGAGGAGAACGCCCGTGGAGTTGATGTGTTGGCGAGAACGCTGGCGAAGCTCGCTTGCTGACGTCGAGAAGATTGAAACTTTTCAATGTTAGCGCGCTTCGCGAGCTAGGTAAGGCAGCGCTTCGCTATGATTAGCCTCGCCTACCTTGCATTGGCATTTGTGGTGATTGCTTTGACGATCACCTTGGCTGTTTGGATCGTGATGAGGAACAACCTCGGCACCGATGCAGCGGGTTTGGAGCAGGACTGCGGTGATGAAGGGGGAGCGAAGAAATCGGATTCAATGACAATCGCAGATTGGATTAACGCCGTAACAAGTGTTGTTGTCGGAGTCTTTTGTGGCATTGCCGCGCTTTATTTGCTGCAGCTCGTCATGTCCGGATTCTGGCCGTTGGCCATCATCGTTGTCGTGCTCATACTGATTTTTTTGGCCTTTGACGGGCTGCTCGATCGACTGTTTGAGAAGGTTTTTCCGAGTGGCATCCGCGCCGCGCGAAAGCCCGCTGCGTCGCGGCGTTCGCCGCTGCTGAGGCGTCTATCTCTGCCTGTCGGCATCTCGATCGGGCTTGCGCTTGCGTGGTTTGATCTGGCCGATGTGTTATTGCAGATTCTCTAGGCACCGGAGCTCGTGCGAGGCCGAGTACTGAGCGACTTAGGCGGCGTTACTGGTTGCGACTAAGGTTTCGTCACCCCAGCCCGTTCGAGCATCGGCATCAGAAAAGTCTTGTGTTCGGCAATCTCATCGATCGACAAGCCCAGCATCTCGTAGGGCAGCACGAGCCAGTCGCTGGTTTCGTGCAAGTAGAAGTCGGGTTTCGATTCGCTGGCAGTGAACAGTTCGCCTTCCTTGGAGCGACGCCACCAGGGTGCGGCCACCCGAACGTCTGCTGGCATGTTCCGCTTTGATGCTTTTGCGAGCGAGTCGATGACGGCTTGGGTATGGCGGCCCGAGGAGAAGACGTCATCGACGATGAGCAGCGAGTCCTCCTGGTTCAGATTTTCCAGCAGGTACTGTCGGCCATGAACTCTGATGTTGTCTTTGCCGGCGATACGCTGTTCGTAGTCTTCTCTGCCGCGATAGGAAGTGCGTAGCGAAATGTGATCGGTGTCGACTCCGAGGGTCGCCAGGCATTCCTGCACAACGATGCCAACAGCACTGCCGCCGCGCCACAGTCCCACGATGAAGGTGGGGCGAAAACCAGAGTCGTAGATCTGCCGTCCCAGCCGAAAGCCATCGAGCATGTGCTCCTGCTCACTGACGTAAATCTTGTTCGATGTCTTTGCTGTGGTCACTGTTCGCCCCGCTTTGCCCAGGATCAGTTTAACGTGGAGGCGGCTTGTGCCCTAATAGGCGCCTCGAATTTTCGGACGCGCAGATGGACAAGGTATATCTGGACGCTCAAACCCTGCTGGAAGACTCCTACCGAATGGCAGCGGACGTGGTTGCCAGCGGTTTTGAGCCAACGTTCATTCTGGCGGTATGGCGGGGCGGCGCTCCGATTGGCATCGCTGTACAGGAATTCATGAGCTTCGTCGGTATCGAAACGGATCACATTGCGATTCGCACCAGTTCGTACACCGGCGTCGATAATCGCTCTCGGGAAGTTGCGGTGTTTGGCCTGAGCTACCTGATCAAGAACCTTCGCCACGAAGACAAGCTGTTGATTGTGGATGACGTCTTCGACACCGGGCACACGATCAAAGCGATCGTCACGCAGTTGCAGATGAAACTACGTCGAAACATGCCATCCGATACGCGCATTGCGGTGCCCTACTACAAGCCGAGCCGCTCAGAGACCGATATTGTTCCTGACTATTTTGTCCATGAGACGGCGGATTGGCTTAAGTATCCGCATTCTCTCGAGGGTTTGAGTAAATCCGAGATTGCCGAGCACCGGCCAGAGATTTTCAGCGTTATTGGCGATCTGCTTCGTCCATAGGCACACCCACGGATAGAGCGATGTCGACGTTGGCTGTTGGTGCCTCGGTTGCTGATGAGCGATTCCACGCTTGACCGCCGTTGTACTGGCTCGTCGGAGCATAGGCGCTGTTGCTGGCAACCTGGGGCGGTGGGATGGTCAGGTTGAATCCAAGAATCTTCCAGGCTCCATGCTCCTGCACGAGGCTTATGTCTATCGGACTGATCGATCCGTCGGTGCGAGCCAACTCGCCTTTCAGTGTGCCGGTATTGTTCACGATTGAGCGGCGGCTCCATGAAGGGTCTACGCCGCGATTGAGCCGGTGATCATTCATGAACTTGTGTAGCTGCTGCGCACTCGTTGTCTGTGTGAACTGCTGGCTCAGGTAGCCGTAGGATTCTTGCGGTTGCCCCTGGTTCCAGGCGTCGAAGAACGCATCGGCGGTTTTGGTGATCGGTGAAGTTGCCCACATCGTGAACGCGAAGAAGGCGATAAGGACGCCCACGATGGTCAGCGCGACGGTACCCAGCGTTTTCATGATTGTTGCTCCTGTAGATAGGTCTACAGGAGTAGGCGTACAAACGCTGGGTATTGGCTCAGCGGTACGAGCGGTTACTCCTTGAGTGTTACCGCGAGGTTGCCGTCCGTGATAGCGATGCTGTCGATGCCCGCAGCAAACGCCTGCCAGAAGCCCGGGTCACCACCAAACTGCTCAACCAGATCGACGTTTTTGAGCCCGCCGAGCCAGGCCGCCGGCATCGGGATGCCGCCAACGGAAACTCCTTTGAGCACGACCTTCGGCCGGCCGTTGGCGTAGGCCAGCTCCAGACCTGCGGTGAGCCTGAGAGTCTGACCGCCAAATACGGGAAAATCGGGGTCCATCGGCACCAGCAGTTTGGCGCTGGCCAGATCATCGGATAAGTCGATCGCAAATCGAGACGCAAGATCCGCGTTGCTGGCGACCATGGCGTTCAGTTCTCGCTCACTCAGCCGGACATCCCGGCGTGCACCCTCTTCCGAGTAGGCCTCCGGTATCAGCCGGCCGTCCGCAGCGAAGCGGTCGGAACTCGTCGCGGGTCTGGCGGCGTTTGGCATGAGGTCCTGAGGGTTCAGCCCCATATCGCTCAGCTTGTTGTCGAGTCTTACCTGCTCTTTTTCACTCAGAGCCACGGCGTCAAAGCTGCTCGCGTAGAAATACGTTCGGACATACCAATAGGTGATGCCGGCTCCGACGAGTAGCGCCAGTAGAACGAACAGAAGAACCTGCTTGCCGCTGAAACCGCGGCGCTCGCGCGGGTCTGCAGTTTGGGTGTCGAGCTGAGCCATTTTACCTGCCTGGTTGTTGGGAGAGAGTTTGCGCCGGTGCTGCCGAGTGCGGGTGCAGAGCGAGACGGTAGAAACCTGCCTGGTCAGCTAATGATCGCGAGCACGCTTCTCCAGATCTGTGCTGGCGTTCCTGCTGGATCCGCGACGATCGCGGTAGCGGTGATCACGCCCGCCGTGATCAAACCGGCGATGGTGATGGGTAACCATGTTCGGCCGGCGCGTCTGGGTGGGATCCGTCGCCGTTCAGCGGCTCGCGGCCGCGCTTGAGCGTTGCGTTGCCTCGCTGAGCTGTGTGTCGGGGTGCTTTGCGCTGATCTGGACGCGACCTTATGGGCTGCAGAGCGCTGTTGGCGGCCGGGTGATGGTTCCGATTTGTCGGGTTGCGCTTGCTTTTCAGTCGCGGCGGCAGTCCCTGGCTCGGGGATAGCCTCCAGCTCTTCCATGAACGGCTGCCAATAGCCTGGCAGCTCGTTGACGACTTCGACAGGCTCTTCGACGAGTAGCGAATCGCTGATAAAGAAAGCGTGTTCGCCCAGCCTTAGGACGCTGCTGCGACTAAGTAAGGCGCGAGCGCCGATCACTCGACCATCGAGCCGGACATCGCCCCGTAGCGGCTCAATGCGCAGCATGCCGCGGTCGCTGCGGACGCGGCAGGCATGGGTGGCTGCTGCCGAAGTGAGCACTCGCTCACCTAAATCGTCCACGCCCAGCGTCATGTGCTCAGCAAGCTGTATCGCCGCACTGGAATTCGATGAATTGTCGACGGAAACAGCGAACCAGCCTGTGCTGGCTAACGCGCTGTCTTCGGTCGCTATGGCCGACATTGTTTGCCCCCGATTTGTGATGCCCCGCCGGCGTAATTCTGCCTGAGCTGCGTGAACACTTTCTGAACCTGATTGATCCCGCGTCGAATCATCGAGCCCCGCCGGCCCTTCGACGATGCCCGGTCTTACCGCTGGTGCGCACGAGCGTCGAATGCGCAAGTGGCGACGAGTCACTGGCCTACAGCGTGTTTGTGAGGCTTCGTTTTTACTAGGCGTCAGTCAGGGCAGGCTGGTGCTACTCCCCCGGTAGTCAGTAGCACCTGGCGCCCCCGGTCGTTCACCCGAGACCATTTCGAGGAGCGTGTGTTGACGAATATAATAGCAAATCAACTGACAATCGAAGGGCTGGACGAGACAAGCATGGCCTGTCTCGTCCGCCAAGCCAAGGCCCATTGTGTGTCTGAGCCGGAACAGGCTCGCCGGATTCTGGTCGCGGTGCTGAATTCACCCGGGGGGCTTAGCAGTTTTGCGGGAGTTGCGTTAGCTGCTGAACCCAGCTCGCACTTCTCGGTGGATCGGCCGCGCATTGGGTAAACTGGCCTCCGAGGTGGCCCGCAGCATTTGCTGGCACTTGTGATTTAACGGAGTCAGGATTCGTATGGCCAGCGCTTCACTATTGGCGGCCGAGGGAGAAAGCATCGTACTGTGCCCGACCGCTCGGTTTGCGGCGCTGGAATCGCGCAGACGTGCCTTGCAGTCAAACGCCGGGGCAATAGCTTGGTTGACGCCCACGGTGCTGAGTTTTTCGGCGTGGTTAGATGCCCTTGCGGAGGCGTACTTCCTCACTGCTGATGACGATCGCACGTTAATTAATACTGTCCAGTCAGAATATATATGGCAGTCGCTCGTAGACGATGACGTATTCGTTGGCCAGCCTTCGGTTGCAGGGCTTGCGATGGATGCCTGGCGACGGCTGCATGAGTATTGCCTCGATATGCCAGCGCAATGGCTGCCTGGGTATTGCTCGACGGATGCACTCGCTTTTGCTGCCTGGAGCCGGCGGTATGAAGACCACTGCGCCGAGCGTAACTGGCTAGATCCATGGATGTTCGCCGCTGAACTCCCAGGGCTTGTGGCAAAAGGGCTGATAGCACTCCCGGAGCAAATCAGTTGCGTGGGCTTCGAGCAACCGCGTCCGCCATTGCAACAGGCGCTGCTCCAGGCGTGCAGCGATGCCGGTGTCCGGGTGGAGGGGCTTCGCCAGGAGCAAAAGCCTGAGAGTGAGTGCACGCTTACATCCGTACTGAGCTGTGTGGATCCCGAGCTTGAGATCTTCGCCGCAGCGACGTGGGCACGAAGCATGCTGGACGGACAGGATTTTGCGAAGGTTAACCAATCGAATAATACTGACCAGTCAGAATATATAGAAGCAGAGCACAGTGAGTCGAAGGCCACAGGCCTGGCCCGTATCGCTATCGTTGTCCCAGACCTTGCAGCAAGGTTGGATGGCGTAGAGCGAATCTTTCGTGAGGTGTTCGATGCCCCAGGGTTCGCCCTTGCGGACGAATCCGCTCGCCCATGGCACATCTCGCTTGGCCGGCCATTGGTGCAATCGCCGCTGGTTGCTGATGCACTGGCGCTGCTTGAACTTCGACCAGGTGCACTCACGATTGAACAAGCGGGCCAGCTGCTTCGAAGCCCGTTTCTAACCGGCTATGACGAGGAGCATGCGGCTAGAGCCGATGTGCTCAATGCGTTGCATGATCGAGCACCGTACCGCGTCAGCGTGCAGGAGTTGCAGCGGGAGGCTCTGCGCAATGGTGCGGGTGCGTTTGCGTCAAACCTCGATCGTTGGCTTAGCCAGGTGGAGCAGCGGCCCGGCGATGCCTGGCCCTCGCAGTGGGTTGCTGCGTTTACGCGACAGCTTGCTGCCCTGGGTTTTGGCCGGGGTCGCAGTCTCGACAGTATTGAGTACCAGTGTTTGCAGCGCTGGCATGCGCTGCTTGAAGCGGTCTCGGGAATGGACCCGGTTTTCAACAAACCAATCGATCGTTCGAATACCCTGAGGATACTGAGGCAGCATTGCGGGGGGGCTGTTTTCAGGGAACAGAACACAGGAGCATTAATCGATGTGCTCGGCGTAGAAGAAGCGATTGGCATGCAGTTCGATGCGGTGTGGCTCACCAGCCTGGACGCTGAGACCTGGCCCGGCCAACCCGCTCGCGACCCCTTGATTCCGGGGCCCGTACAGCAGAGTGTGCCCGGCGCGACACAGTCGGGAAGCCTCTCCCGGGCCAAGCTACAACTGAACCTGTTGGCTTCGCTGGCTGTAGATGCGCGAGGTAGCTACTGCCCGGTGAACGAGGAAGTTAGCCGTGAACTGACGGCGCTTGTTAGAGCCGAGAGCATCCTCGTGCAGCAGGAGCCCGCCTTGCCCGAGGCTGCACCGGTTGCGTTGCTGGCCGATGATGCCCGGGCGCCGAAGGTTAGAACTAGCGCTGATAGTCCGGAACAAGCGGGCGGGACCGGAGTGTTACGCAACATGGCTCAGTGCCCGTTTCGGGCCTTTGCCGTTCATCGCCTCGGTGCAAGGGACATTCGTCCAGCCAAACCGGGTTTGTCCCCGTTACATCGCGGCAACGCTGTACATAAGGCGCTCGAAGTATTCTGGCGGCAAGTAATCAGCCACGATGCACTGACGCGGCTCTCTCAAGCTGAACGCGCGACGGAGATTGGCCGTGCGGTGCAAGCGGCGATCGCCCACGGCAACAGGCATTTTCAGTTCACGATTGCGGGGCCGGAGCAGGACGGTGAAACGGAGCGTTTGCAGTATCTGCTTGAGCACTGGCTGGAAGTGGAGCGTCGTCGAGAGCCGTTCAGTGTGATCGGGTTTGAGCAGCCGGTTGAACTGGCCCTGGGCCCGCTTCGATTTAACGGTAGTGTGGATCGAATCGATCGGTTGTCCGACGGCTCGCTGCTCATTATCGACTACAAGAGCCACGCTCCAAGCGTGCAGGAGTGGCTAAGCGAATTGGAGGATGAGGAGCACAGAATCAGGGAACCGCAGCTGCCGGCCTATGTGCTCAATCTGTCCGAGCAACCCATGGCTGTGGCGTTTGCTCAGGTCAAGCCCGAAGAGCTTGGCTTCGCTGGCGTGTCGGCTGACGAGATCAATATCGCGGGTATTCGTGCGGTGGCGAAAACCCACAGTAAGTACAAAAACATCGATGATTGGGCTGCACTAACCGGGCTGTGGCAGCGAGGTTTGCTGAAGCTCACTGAAAACTACGCTGCGGGTGATGCTGTGGTGGACCCGCTAAAAAAGGCCTGTGACTACTGCCATCTGCAGGCTGTCTGTCGTATCGACGAGCGTTTGCCTGTCAACGTGTTCGATGACGAGCAGAGCGAAGGGGGGGGCTACCCCGATGACTGATGCCGCCGCCCGCAGCACGGCTGTAGACATTGCTCGCTCGGTCATCGTGCAGGCTCCGGCAGGCTCGGGTAAGACGACTCTGCTGGTGGAGCGCTTCCTGCGTTTGCTCGCCACCGTCGACGCTCCTGAAGCAATCGTCGCGATCACGTTTACGCGCAAGGCTGCTGGTGAGATGCGCGAACGCATTCTCAAGTTCCTCGAGCCAGGATATGTGCCAGCCAGCCATGAGCTGGGCGCGGGCGACGCAGCGGCCGCGTTGTCCGGAAAACTGGAGGAATGGCAGCTGCTGGCCAACCCGCAGCGCTTGATCATTCGGACCATCGATAGCTTCAATCATTATCTCGCTCGGTCAATGCCGGTTGCCACGATGCTTGGGCCAGTACCAGCACCGACCGATGATGCGACACGGCTATACCGCACGGCGGCCAGGCGAGTATTGCGCCTTGTTGATGCGCAGGATGAAGTGGCGCGACATGTGGAAGCGCTGCTCGTCTGGCTGGATCAGGATAGCCAGCGAGCTGAGAACATCCTGACCGATGTGTTGGCCTCGAGGGATCAGTGGTTGCGGGCGCTTGGGCCCGACCAATCCTTGAACCGCGAGCAGGCGGAATCGCTTCTTGAGGCGATTGTGGAACCCGCTATTCAGCGAGCCGATGCAACATTGCGCTCTGCGTTGCATCGAGCCGGTGTTACTCCCGCCGAACTCGTGGAGCTTCTGAACCGTTCTTTCGAAAACATGGCTGAAGGCGGCTATACCCTTCCCCAAGTTTCCGCTTTCGACTCGCAATTGCCGGACGCGGATGTCGAGCACCTGACAGGGTGGTCCGTGTTGGCCGATAGGTTTCTTACGGCAAAGACGGACCAACCACAACTTCGCAAGAAGATCGACAAGAGCATTGGCTGGCTGGCCGGCTCGGAAGAGAAAACTCGTTTCAAAAGCGTCCTGGATTCGTTCGCTGCGGACTCGAGCGCCGCGCAGATTGTTTCTGATCTGAATGAGGTGCGCCTGCTACCTGAGCCAACGTATGCCGATGATGAATGGTATGCGCTTGAATCGTTGGTGGAAGTGCTGCGGCGCAGTGCCGCTGAGCTCGCACTTGTTTTCGCCGAAACCGGGCAGGCCGATTTCTCAGGAATCGCGGCTGCTGCGCTTGAGGGGCTTGGTGATCCGGACGCACCGGGTGGCGTGAGCGACCTCGGGCTGACGCTGGATCATCGCATTGTGCACCTGCTGGTGGATGAGTTTCAGGATACAAACATCGGCCAGATCGCTCTTCTCGAAAAGCTGACTGCTGGCTGGCAGCGCGGCGATGGCAGAACATTGTTCGCGGTCGGTGATCCGATGCAGAGCATCTATCGATTCCGCGAAGCAGACGTAGGCCTGTTTCTGAACGCTATCGCCAAGGGCATCGGTGGCTTGGAGCTGGAGTTTGTTCAGCTAACGCGCAATTTTCGCTCTCGTCGTGAGATTGTCGATTGGGTTAACAATCACGTCGGCCCCATTTTCCCTGAGCGCTCACAGGAGGACGCCGTGCGCGGCGCTGTGGCATACGCTCCCAGCGAGGCCGGACTGGGTGATGGTGGCCGCGTGGATGTCGAAGCTTTTGCCAGCGATGCGCAGGAGGCTGACTATATTGTGCGGGCGCTTGAAGAGGCGTTTTCAGACAATCGAGACAACCCGGACTTTCGCGCAGCGATTATCGTCAGTGCCCGCAATCACCTCGCCAGTTTGTTGCCGGCCCTGGCGGATGCCGGCATTGCTTATCGTGCCCTCAAACTCGGCGGCTTGTTGGATCAGCCGGAGGTGAGAGACCTGCTGTCGCTGACTAAGCTGCTGCTTAACCCCCAGGACCGAACGGCCTTGATGGCGCTGCTACGCTCGCCCATGGTGGGCCTGACGCTCGAAGACCTGGTATGCGTGGCCGGAGACGGGGCCGATCCCTGGCAGGTGGCGATCGATGGCGCGCAGCTGAGCCAATTGCCTGAGCAGGCTGCCGAACGCTTTGGAATAGCAATGGCGGCGCTTTCGGCCGCCCAGGGCCGTTGGCGGCGCCGGCCAGTAGCGGAGGTTGTGGAAGGGCTTTGGCAGCGACTGGGCGGGCCAAACCTGTTGGCGCAAACGCAATCGCGACAACGCAACGTTCGCCGCTTCCTGCTGACGCTTACGACAGCAGAAGCTGACGGCAGCTTGTCAGACTGGCACCAGTTTCTGGCCCGCCTGGCAGAGCAGAAAACCCAGGGCGATCCTGATCGCGAAGACGTTAAGCTGGATGTGCTTACCATGCACAGCGCCAAAGGGTTGGAATGGGATCTGGTGTTTCTGCCGGGGCTCAACCGACAACCCGGCTCGAGCAACCCCTCGCTGGTGCAGTGGCAGACGACGCCAGATCAGAAACTGTTGATCGCGCCAATCAACTCTCGCCGACGCGCGAAAGGCGATATCAACTCGCTCATCGAACTCATGAAGAAGGAAGAGAAGGCGCGCACTGAGTTTGAGCGTCAGCGACTGCTGTACGTCGCCGCCACGCGGGCTAAGGCGCGATTGGTAGTGAGCGCGCGCTTTGATACGAAGGCGCCGGAGGCTGCTGCGGGTGAATCTGAATCGGTGGAGTTAAAAGCCACCAAACATTCATTGGCGGCGGTGCTGTGGCCCACCTGCGCCGATGCGTTTTTCCAAACTTATAGGCCCACGCAAATTGTGGAGCCTGACGCGCGCACGCTACCTGACCAAAGCTTGCGCCGTTTTGCACTGCCCTGGCGACCGGACATGCGCCCAGCGCTGCAGTGGAGTGCACCGCGTGCACCGGCTCTGCCCGGTGATGAGATTGAGTTCAACTGGGCCGGCGCCGATGCCCGTCGAATTGGTACGGTTTTGCACCGACTGCTGGAGTGGGCGGGTCGATTGGGTGTCGAGAACATTGGCCCCAGGGAACAGCAGCGCATGCTGGCCCGCGTTCCGCGCCTGCTCGCCGCGCAAGGGCTACGGATCACGCGCGACGACGCAAGCGTGACCGTTGTTCGAGAAGCGTTTGAGGCGACGATCGCTGATTCAAAGGGACGCTGGCTACTTAGCGGACAACATCAACAGGCCGCTTGTGAGCTTGCGGTTTCTGGCCAGTTGCATGGAGAAACCATTCATCGAATCATCGATCGAACGTTTGTCGATGAGAATGACATACGCTGGATTATCGATTTCAAATCCAGTCATCACGAAGGTGGCGATGTTGCAGCTTTCTTCGACAGCGAGAGAGAGCGTTACGGTGCGCAACTCGCCACCTACGCGCAACTCATGCACGCATTGGATGGTCGGCAGAGCCGATGCGCGTTGTATCTGCCTCGAATGCAGAAGTTGCTTGAGTTGTAGCTCGGCCGCGGCAGCACATGTCTCAGCGGCAGTGACCGCATTGGCGTTCGCTGCCGTGGCTCAGCAGCAGGTTAGCCGGTATTACGTAAACCGCTGGCGATGCCTGCCATGGTGACCTGTAGCGCCTGCGCGGCGAAATCGTTGTCGGGCTCGCGGCGATAGCGGGCCAGCAATTCCGCCTGCAACAGGTGCAGCGGATCGAGATAGGTATTTCGTACGCTAAGCGCATCCGCGAGGTTGGGCTCGTTAGCCAGCAGCCGATCCGTACCGCGCAGAGCAAGCACCGTTTCGGTCAGGTCGCGCAGCCTGTCGCCGAAGGCGTCGACAGCGCTGCGCCCATCTTGCTCAACGAGCCGCTGCGCGTAGTAGCTGGCAAGTCCGGGATCTGCTTTCGCCAGAACCATTTCCAGCATATCGATCTGCATCTTGAAGAATGGCCAATCGAGCATGTTCATCGCAGCAGCGTTCGCTTTTTCGTCGGCGAGCGCTGCGTCGGTGCCGAGCCAGGCCGGCAGCATCAGGCGAATCTGCGTCCATGCGAAAACCCATGGTATTGCCCGCAGACTTGCCACATCACCACTAACCCCGGGTAACGCTCGCCGAGCGGGCCGGCTGCCAAGTGCGAGAATGCCGAGTTCCTGTTCGGGTGTTATCGCTCTGAACAACTCGACAAACGAAGGATCATCCCGTACTGATGCGCGGTAGCTCTTCACGGCCTTGTCGGCCATCGCGGTCATTGCACTTCGCTCGTCAGCGCTCGGCGCGCGTGGCGGCGTCAGCGTGGCTTCTAACGTGGCGGTGATGTAGCGCGCCATGTTGGCGGCAGCGAGGTCCGGCGCACCGAATTTCCAGCGAATCATCTCTCCCTGTTCGGTAACGCGCAGGCGGCCGTCCACTGAACCTGGCGGCTGCGAGCGAATGGCGGATTGGGCTGGGCCGCCACCGCGACCAACTGCGCCACCGCGACCATGAAACAAGGTCAGTGACACCCCGTGCTCATGGCCGACGGCAACGAGTTTCTCCTGGGCCGTGTATTGCGCCCACGCCGCGGCAAACTGGCCGGCGTCTTTTGCGGAGTCTGAGTATCCGATCATCACCTGCTGATGGCCGCCGGTGTACTCGCGGTACCAGTCGTTGCTCAGCAGTGCATCGAGCGTTGCCGGTGCGTTGTCCAGATCGTCGAGCGTTTCGAACAGGGGCACGATCGGCAAATTCTGCTCAAGGCCCGCTTCCCTTAGTAGCAGGATAACCGCCAGCACGTCGCTGGGCGTACTCGCCATGGAGATGATGTATTCGTTAATGCCTGCCGCGCCGAAGGCAGCGATCGTTCGGCAGGTATGAAGCACTTCCGCGGTGGCGTCGCTATGTGACCAGTGGGTCGGGACCAATGGTCGGCGGCTGGCAAGTTCTGCCTCGAGAAAGTCGCAACGCGTGCGCTCATCCCATTGCTCATAGCTGGTGCCGTCACGGGCAACATCGAGGTACGCCGTCAATTCATCGAGTGCGCTGGTATGGCGATCGGCGCTTTGCCGTATGTCCAGAGTCGTCAGCGTTATGCCAAAAGCGCTCGCTCGTCGAATGGTATCGGTAAGAGGACCGTTGGCGATGAAATCCATGCCGCCCTCGGTGAGTGAGCGGTGCGCGAGCATGAGTGGTTCGAGCAGTTCTTCGGTGGTCAGAAAAACCGCGTCGGGATCGTTCGGCGGCGTCGGCTCCAGCGCCTCGGCCCACTCTCTGGTACGAGTCATGCGTTCTTTAAGCTTCTTCATCAACGCACGATAGGGCTCGTGATCCGTACCCGCCGCTGCTCGCAGGTCGGCGGTTGCCTCGGTCATGGAGAGCGAGCCTTGAAGCTCGTCCAGATCCCGAATGAACAGGTCTGCCGCCATCCAGCGTGCAAGCATCAGTACTTCACGGGTGACGTCTGCCGTGACGTTGGGGTTGCCGTCGCGATCGCCGCCCATCCAGGAGGCGAAGCGAATGGGTATGGTGGTGATCGGCAGGGCGTCCAGGCCAGCATCCGCCAACGCCTTGTCCAGCGTGCGCATGACCTGTGGCAGCGCCTGCCATAACGAGTTTTCGACAACAGCGAAGCCCCACCGGGCTTCTTCCTGCGGACTTGGTCGATCTCGGCGAATTTCATCGCTGTGCCACGCCTCGGCGATCAGTCGTTGCAGTCTCTCGGGCCGAGGCTTGGAGCGTCGCGCGAGGGTGGCGCCGATGGCATCGTACTTCTGGATCATTGTCCGTCGCAGCACCTCGGTCGGGTGAGCGGTGAGTACCAGGCCGATATCCATGCTGGCCAGCGTATCGAGGACTTGCGGGTGCTTCGGCAGCTTGATGCTGTAGCTGTCTTCCGCGTCACGTGTCTGTTCTGCAATGTTGGCCAGATTCAGGAACTGGTTGAATGCACGAGCAACGTCCACGAGCGCCTGGCCGTCGAGCGACTCCAGTGTTTCACCCAACGCCTGCCAACTACCACCAGGCTCTCGGGCGGACTTGGCCTGCGCGCGGATGCGCTCGATGGTGGCGAGGAATTCGGGTCCGCGGTCGCGCTCGATGACGCGTCCAAGAAGCTCGCCCAGTAATCGGACATCAGCGCGTAGCGTCTCGTCGAGATGGCTCGCTGAATGCGTTGTATGAGAGCTACCAGCCGTCGACGTCATGCGTTGTTCCGATGTATTTGAGTTTTTATGTGCAGCCTGACTAGCCGAATATCTCGCTATAGGCTTCATCGTTGAAGCCAACGAGAAGTGTTTTGCCGACGACAAGAGTTGGCGCTCTTAGGTTGCCGGTCGGCCCCAACATGGCGGCGACCGCCTCATCGCTCGCGTCGGTAAAGGTGGTGACCTTTTTGCCTTTAGCAACGATGAGTTTGCTCGCGCTCGTCAGGAGGTCCCTGGCGTCTTTGGATTGCAATTTCCGACTTGCTGGAACGGTCTCTTTGATTTCGATATCACTTGCTTCCAAAAACTTGGATGCTTTTGTGCAGCTGGTTCAGCCTTTGCGGTGGTAGTACCACTTTACGTTGGGCATCTTGAATGGCTCGTTAGTTGTAGCGATGAGGTGAGTGCGCCCGTTGGCGCGGTGATGGCTATGGTATCAAATCCCCGGTTTGCTTCAGTACGCGCTAGCGCCCGGCAGGTAGCGCTCGGCGTTGCGCACGTCGAATCGGATTGGCAGTTTCTCGAGGCCCCGCAGAAAGCTGCTCGGCACATGGCGCAGCGACTCGTCGGGCGTGCTCAAGCGGATGTTGTCCAACCGGTTCAGCAGAATGACGAACGCCGAGTACATTTCCTGCCGAGCTAAAGCAGCGCCCGGACAGTGGTGTGGCCCGGAGCCGAAAGCGAGATGGGCGCCGGCTTTCTTGCGGTTGATGTCAAACTGCTCGGATTCATCGAACACGGCTTCATCACGGTTGGCGGATGCATAGCCGATGGCGAGCGTACTGCCGCGCGGGATTTTGACGCCTGCTATCTCGGTGTCTGTGGTCGCGACTCGGAAAAGGTGCAAAACCGGCGTTTCGAAGCGCAGAGACTCCTCGATAAAGTTGCGAATGCGTTTTGGCTCATCGCGCATGGCTTGCATGGCGTCCGGTCTTTCGAGCAGCAGCATGAGCGCCGAGCCGATGGCATTTGTCGTCGTTTCATTGCCACCGGTCAGCAACTGATCCAGTAAGTCCTGCAGCTCCGGCATGGTCAGCGGGCGCATCTCGCCGCTGCTCGGATCTGCTATCTGCTGCTGCACCAGGTCCGTGATGATGTCGTCCTTGGGTTCCTGCCTGCGTTCTTCAATAACGCTGGCGAAGAAGTGTTGTGCCTCGACGACGAGCTTCGCGCAATCGACGGCGGCATCGTCGTCCACGAAGCCGCCACCCGGCGCGAGCATCGCATCTGACCATTCTTTCAGTTGCCATATCTTCTCCCTCGGCACGCCGAGCTGGTCTGCAATGACGGTACAGGGGAGGGGTACGGCAAAGTCCCAAACGAAGTCGCACTCTCCCTTGTCAATGAATCCGTCGATCAGATCGTTTACGCAGGTTTCGATGTAGTTGGTCTTCAACCGGATTCGCTTCACGGTGAACGCGTGATTGATGAGAGCGCGATAAGCGGTGTGCACGGGTGGGTCGGTGCGTTGCAGAGTGGACACTCGGGCCCAACCGTTTTCCGCTCTGTAGGTTTCGGCAATCGTTCTGCTGGTGCCGCGCTCCGCGCCGAATTCGTAAATGTTGTTGGAGAATAGCTGGGGGTTTTTCTTGATGAAGCGCACGTCCTCGTAGCGAGATACGTAATACATGCCCAGCTCGGGCATGAAATAGATGGGCTCCTGTCGACGAATGGTTTGGAAATACTGGAACGGACACTCGCGAGTGTCGTCCTGCATCAGGTTGTAGTCCCGCAGCTGCTTCTCAGTCACATCGCTCCCCTTACGCTTTTGCGAGCTCTAGCCTATCGCATCAGCGGCTGATGGTGCGTGCTGAACGGGGCGTGGCCGTTGTCGGAGTAGCTTGGCCAGAACGTGAACTGTCCCGGCAGTACGTAGATCAGCGACGCGATGAGCAGCACGCCAGCGAGCAGGCCCGCGCTGATCAACGCTTTGTTGCCAGCGCTCAATTGGGGCAGCTGCGTCAGTGATCCTTCCGCCGTTTGTCGGCTGCGTAGGGTCAGCAGCCGCAGGCTGGTAATGAAGCAGACGGTCATAAGACCGGCAAGAGCAATCACCAGACTGGAATACACTGCCGGTAACGCGGAGAAAGGCGAGGCGGCGGCGCTTATGAGCGTGATCGCCAGTCCGCCGATTACCGCGATTGCGTGGTAGCGTTGCCAATAGGCCTGCCAGGCGCTGTGCTCGCCTACGCCAACCTGCTTGATGAGCTTAGCTGTTAACAGAGCGCTTACGCCTAAACCGCCCAGCAGCGCAGCGAGTAGGCAGATCATGGTTGCCATCAGATAGGCTTCGGTCAGGTGGTACATGGGGTTGTTGGCAGCCACTTGCGTTTTCCACAAAGGGTATCTGCCGATCGGTGGCGCACGTGTGAACGGATTTTGTGGCGGGCAGGAATGAGGCAGATTCACGGCCCGTTTATTTGCGAGAGGGGTTAATGGCGAAGTCTGATTGGGTGGACATAGGGTCATGATGAGCGAAACAGGTCGGCACGAGGAAACCGCGACGGTTGCGGTAGTGGGTGCTGGCCTCAGCGGCCTCACCTGCGCCAGTCAGTTGGTCGAGGCGGGTCATGCGGTGGCCGTGTTCGATAAGAGTGGAGACATCGGGGGGCGCCTCGCAACCCGCCGACGACCGCCGCTGCGCTGGAATCACGGGGCTCCGTACGTGCAGGCTCGCAGCGAGTCCTTTCGAGCGTTCATGAAGCAACAACAGAGCTCAGGTTTTGCCCGCGCTGTCCGTTTGCCCCGGGGTGAGCTGGGCTTCCGTGGCTCGCCCGACATGCGTGAGTTGCTGCGTGGCGTAAGCGATTCTCTGTCGATAAACACCCATACGCGGGTAACGAGGCTTCGGCGCGGCGCTGGCGGATGGTTGTTGCGGAGCGAGGAACAGGAAATCGAGCATGGCCCGTATGCGCAGGTGGTGCTGGCGCTTCCGGCTCCCCAGGTGCTTGCCCTCCTGCTAGCGTCGAATGAGGTTGCTGAAGACAGCATGATCGAGCAGCTTTCTCAGGTCCGCATGGTTAGCAACTGGGCATTGCTGCTGTCCTTTGAGGAGGAAGTGCCGTTGCTCGACAGGCTGCCGCTGGACTATGTGGTAGAGAGCATCACCCGCGAAGACAATGGCCTTGCCTATGTGGTGCGCTTCGGCTCCCAGTGGTCTTCGGAGCGGATCGATATCGAACGCGACGATATGGCCCCCATCTTGATGCATACGCTAGCCAGCCGTGCTGGCGAGGGTGAGAAACTGCCGAAGCCTGCCACCGTGTCGGCACATCGGTGGCGCTTTGCCGAAAGCAGCCAGCCGCTGGGGGAGTATTGCCTGTGGCAACCTGAAACTGGGCTTGGTGCGTGTGGCGACTGGTGCCTGGGTGCCTACGCGGAGCATGCATTTCTGAGCGGCAAAGCCATGGCGCAGGCCATCTGCGGCGAGCCAACGTAAGGATACGGCAGGCGATGTCACAGGGTTGCAGAATCCCCAGGCCAAGGGTCGGCAGGCGACGAATTCGCGTCGGCATGATGGAAGAGTTAGTGACCGGCGTGTCTGGCCGCGATGGCGGCATCGATTCCCAAGGGGTTGCATCATGAAGCGGCCGCAAGACGATGAAGACGCTTGGTCGGAGCTGCTGCACCTGCGCGATAGCTACGCTCGACTGCTGGGATGGGCAGGGGCTGCGGTCGTGCCGATCTTATTCGTCGCGGCGCTTGCGTGGCCAGATGCGCGTTCCCCTCTGCAACGTATTGCTGTGATCTATGCAGGCGGCATCCTGAGCTTTTTGGGTGGCATCCAGTGGGGGCTTGCGATGATCAGTCCACGCGCGTTGGTTCGTCTGAGGCGGCTGGCGGTAGGGGTCACGCCACCGATCTGGATGGCTGTCGCCTTGAGTTTGCCGGTGTTGATCAGTGCATTCGCCCTGATGGTGGGGCTGGTATTGCTACTCGCGTATGAGTGGTTCGAGCGCAGCGATGGGGTGTATCCGCCCTGGTATCTGCCCCTGCGCTTGCAGCTCACGGCCGCACTCTGCATGGGACTGGGTGTGATGACGATTGTTTGACGCAGCACCAGTCAGCGGGCGATTACATCGATTTAATCGGATGCAAACCGGCAATTCTGGGAACATTATCACCGCGCTCGCGCTACGGGTGTTCAAGACCAATGCGGTCACCTGCCCAGGCGTGAGGCTGGCTTGTCAGGGGGATATCTGCCGCTTTAGGACACTCCAACGCGATTGTTACGCTTGCCTTGAGGCCTTCTGCCGCGACTCATGCGGGCTCGAGTCCTGCGAGGCGCCTGCTTTTGTGCGTTGAATCACAGGTTTAACCGAAGTAAAGCTCAATAAAAAGCTTTTAAAATCAGCCTGATATAGAAGGCTTCGTCGCATTAGCATGTGGTAGTGGGCGTTTCGGCTCAGCGTGGCTTAGAGCGCTGGCAGGGAAAATGCAGGGTTTGGTGTGCAGCGTTGCTCGTCGTTCAGTGCGGGTGATTAGCCCAGGCGGCGGTGCATTTGGCTGGTGTTCAGAGATGGTCGAGCAGACTCACCCTGAATCGTTGGTTTTTTGACAAGCGTATTGCGACAGAGCAAGCGCTATTCGGAAGTATCGGAGTAGGACAACACACGTTGCGGGCATAACCGCAGCATTGCGGAAGCAGCTGACATGGCGGATCGATTTGCCGGTGTTCTGTCAGGTGTGTTGATGAGCTTCGAAGGAGACTGTTGATGACCGGTGCACTGTGTAAATCGCAACTTCAGGTTGAAAACGACAGCTATGCCGGCACGAGTGGCGTCAGCGAACTCGCGTTCGGCAAGCGCTTCATACCGGCGTTCAAGGATTCTGAATCTGGCCGCGTAGAGATTTCCTGCTTCGCTAACGGCTCCCAGGCTCCGCTGCATGTTCTGGAAGGGTTGCCGGTGGATTGGGCAACGCGTCTTGACGATGACGGCCGTCCGGCTGAACTCAAAGCTACGATTATCTCCGGCTTCCTGCGCGAAGATGTGTTCTATACGCGTGAAGAGGCGGCGCAAGCCCCGAACTAGACATCCCTTTCCTGGCGAGAGTCCTGGCGAGAGTCCTGGCGAGAGTTCTGGAGAGAGTCCCGACAAGCCCTTACAAGGGACGCGGACACATCTTGTTCTAGTCGAACACTCTCCCTGGCTGTGGTTGCCCCAAGCTGCGCTCCTGCTAGTCTGCTGGTTCGTTGTCGTTCTCTGAAGGTGAAATCATGCGAATTATTGCTGCGCTCCTGGTCGCCGCTGGATTGGCATGTGCGGGCTATTTTGTTGGTGCCGGATTCATCGATGCACGGGCGCTGGACAGGGTGGTCGTTGTCAAAGGCCTGGCGGAGCGCGAGGTATCAGCGGATACGGCGATATGGCCGATCCAGCTGCTGGTGGCTGATAACTCGCTGCCGACGTTGCTGGCAAACGTGGAGTCGCAAACGCAGCAGGTAATCGAATTCCTCAACGATCAGGGCTTCAGTGACGAGGAGGTCAGCATCGGTGCGCCGAGCATCGTGGACAAGCAGGCGCAGGATTGGGGCAATTCCAATTTCCGGTTTCGCTATTCGGCTACATCTGTCGTCACGGTGTATTCGAGTGATGTCGCACGCGTCCGTGCGGCGGGTGCCGGGCTTATCGAGCTCGGTAAAGCTGGTGTTGTGTTTACGCAGGATAACTACGAAACACGGACCCAGTATCTCTTCAACGGCCTCAACGAGGTGAAGCCAGCCATGGTTGAGGAAGCCACCCGCAAGGCTCGCGAGGTGGCCTCGAAGTTTGCGGATGACTCTGGCAGTACGCTCGGCAAAATCCGCTCAGCCCGGCAAGGTCAGTTTTCGATCAGTGATCGCGACTCCAACAATCCACACATCAAGCGGGTCCGCGTAGTGTCGACGTTGGAGTACTACCTGTCTGACTAAGCGTCGTCGGTCTTGCCTGCGAACTATCTGCGCGTGTCGACGTCCAAGTGTCTGTCAACACAACCCAGCCAAAGAAACTTGATGAGCAATCCGCATTTTTTTAAACGAGCGATCAGCATTCTGCTCGTGTCGACTCTTGCACACTCGGCGGTGGCCGCTCCGGAATCGGATCGATGGGCTATCTGGGATGCGCGCAGCACCAATGACGCGCTTACCTTTGACCATTCGATCTGGCAGCAATGGCTCGACGACTATCTTGTTGAGGGTGCAGACGGCGTGAACAGGGTGCGTTACGGCGCCGTCGGCGAGAAGGGCAAAGCAGCGCTTGCGGAGTACCTTAAGGCGGCAGCGGCTGTAGACCCACGAGCATTTAGTGCGGATGTGCAGATGGCGTACTGGGTGAACTTATACAACGCACTCACGGTGTCTGTTGTTCTGGACAACCCAGGCAAGCGCAGCATTCTGAAGATGGGCGGTGGCTGGCTGCCAACTGGTCCTTGGGATGACGAGGTCATTACCATTGCCGGGGTCGCATTGACGCTAAATGATATCGAGCACCGCATCCTGCGCCCGATCTGGCAGGACCATCGAATCCACTTTGTGGTGAATTGCGCAAGCTTCAGCTGTCCGAATCTGTCCTCGGTTGCGCTTACTGAAGACAACCTGGAGGCACAACTTGCCTCGGCTGAATTGAGCTACATCAATGATCTGCGCGGCGTCAGCAGGATGAATGGTCGTCTGGAGTTATCGAGCATTTTCGAGTGGTATCGCGAGGACTTTGCCGATTCGGAAACCGAACTGCTGGCGTATCTTGCCAGCCACCACAGTGAGCTTTCGCAATGGCTCGATGATGAGCCAAAGCTTGCTGAGCGACTTCGCTATGACTACGACTGGTCGCTCAACAGCGCGCCTTAAGTGCCGGGCATCTCTTTGATGTAAAGATCGCGCTTGCCGTAGGGAATCTCTATGTCGGCCTCGGCGAACGAGTCGTACACGGCGAGGTGAAGCTCATGCAACACCAGGCCGCGCTTCTCAGGCTCGTCGATCCAGGCAAGCAGCTCAAAGTCCAGACTTGAATCGCCAAAGCCTCGCATCCGCGAGCGTGGCGCCGGGTGGCTGCAGACTTTGTCGTGCTCTACCGCAATTTTTTCCAGCAACTCGCATACCTGATGCGCATCACTACCGTACGCGGCACCGACCTTCAGTCGAACCCGCATTTTCAGGTACGGGCCACCGCTTTCGTTGATGATCTTGCCGTTCGCAATGATGGCATTGGGTACCGTAACTTCGATGTCATCCCTGGTAATCATTCGAGTACTGCGCATGCCAATGTGCGTTACTCGGCCACGCTCGCCCGTGTCCAGATTCACGTAGTCACCAACTTTGTATGGCGAGTCCGCCAGGATGAAGAAGCCGCTGAAGAGGTTCGCGAGCGTATCCTTTGCTGCAAAGCCAACGGCGATTCCGACGATGCCTGCTGATGCCAGCCAGCCAACCGGATTGATACCCCAGATCATCAGCAACACATAGCTTCCGAAGAGGATGATCAACAGCTTGATCACCAGATCGAATAACGGAATGGTTCTGGCTTCGATCAATTTGAAGTTTGGATTGCGAGCGAACGAGTCCAGCGTTGTGCTGGATAGGCTGAGCGAGGCGCGCATCCAGCTGACCACGATTAGCGACAGCAGTAGGTTGATCATCCAGCCACTGCTGGTTGCCAAGCCTGCGCTATTGATGGCGAGGATCAGCCCGAACAGAAAAACCGTATTGAAAATCGGGCCGCGAAGATCGTGCAGCAGAGCATCATCGAGATCGCTCTTGGTGCGCGAAGTGATTTGCCCAAGGCTGCGCAGAACGATAGCGCGAACGAGAATCGCCAGAACAAAGAATGTGACCGCCACAATGAGGCCGCCCAACAACGGGTAGGCCGCAACCGCTTCCCAGGCCGGGATGACTGCTTCCGGCAACCAATCCGTTACATCGCCGATCTGGCCGGCAATCGGCTCGACAAATATCTCTTCAGCAGATTCCTGGTTTTGAGAATCTGCCGATTGTTGAGTTGGTGGAATCATAGTGCTTATCAGTTTGGCTTGAGTGGTCATGCTAGGGGCTGCGACCCGTTGGCTGCAACTTGATGTGTCCATGCGGGTGGAAGTTCGGATGCTATCCTTGCCTCTCTTAATAGAGGTGGCTGCGGTGTGTCTGTAACTTCGCCCAATGAGAGACAGGTGGATCTCGCCCGCGATCGCAGCTGGTTTGGATCATTAGTGCCTGATGAGACGCCGCCGAGAGTGGCGCTTGCCGCGCTCATCGTTGTGAACTTGCTGCCGTTGATCGGTGTGGCGTTGTGGGACTGGGATGTCGGTTCCATTGTCGTTCTATATTGGTCCGAGAACCTGATACTCGGCGCAATCACCCTCATCAAGATGCTGGCCAAAGCGCCGGTCGGTGGTTTCTTTCAAGGACTCTTTTTCCTCATACACTACGGCGGGTTTTGCGCCGTGCATGGGCTTTTCATCTTGAGTCTGATGCTCGGTGTCGACGCTGACCCCCTCGGACGCGGGGACGACTGGCCGTTCTTTCTGATCTTTGTACAGCTGTTGGTCAACGTCGTGATCAGCGTGTTGGACTATGCGCCGAGCGAGTGGCTGTGGGTGTTTGCGGCATTGGCCGTGAGTCATGGCTTGTCGCTTGTCTTCAATTACTTTGGCCGGGGGGAGAACACGCGGACATCGTTGGGACAGCTGATGAGCGCCCCATACAAACGAATCGTCATCCTCCATGTCGCCATCATCTTTGGCGGCATGGGGATCATGGCGTTGGGCGAGCCCGTGGCGATGCTCGTCGTGCTGGTTTTGGTGAAACTTGTAATGGACGTTGTGCTGCACCGTCGCGAACACAAACAACTGGCTCCGCCATCGAAGGTTAGCGCGCCTTGAACAAATCGAGTGCCCGTTGTCTTGCATGCTTGTGATCGACGATAGGCTCCATATAGGACGTGCCTTCTCGCGTCGGCGCTTCGAACAGAAACTTGTCCGGCACACCGGCTAACTCTGGAACCCAGCGCCGGGTGAACAGGCCTTTTGGATCGAACTTTTTGCCCTGGCTTGCCGGGTTGAAGATACGGAAGTAAGGCGCTGCGTCTGTCCCTGTGGAGGCGCTCCACTGCCAGCCACCATTGTTCGACGCGAAGTCGCCATCGATCAGCTGGTTCATGAAGTAGCGCTCACCTTCACGCCAATCGATAAGCAGATGCTTGGTCAGGAACATTGCTGCAACCATACGCAGCCGGTTGTGCATCCAGCCAGTTGCGTTCAGGCAGCGCATGGCTGCGTCGACCAGAGGGTAGCCGGTTTCCCCTTTTTGCCACGCGGCGAGGTCGTCAGGTGATTGGCGCCATTTGATCGAATCGTAATCGCGTCGGAATGAAGCGCCCTTCGAGACGTGATCGAACTGCGCGATGATATGTCGATAGAACTCCCGCCAGACGATCTCGTTTACCCAGGTGTTGAGACCCTCGTTGTTGCCCCTGAGTTGGCCATCGTTCGCGGCCGCAGCGACGCGCAGGCAGGCATGGGGTGAGATAGAACCAACTGACAGATGATGGGACAGCGTCGATGTGCCTTTCACACCCGGCAGATCGCGCTGGTCTTTGTACAGGCGGCCGCGTTCATCGATGAAGCGTTCGAGCAACTCCTGAGCGATGACCTCGCCCGCGGGCCACTCGTCGGCCATGAGCACGCTAGACACACCCTCTATATCGTCGGGGAGGGGGTCGCTTTCTATCGGAAGCGTTTTCTGTGGCGTGGGCACTGGGAGCGCAGCGATCGCTCCAGCGTGCACATGCTCGCCCCAGCGTTTTCGAAAGGGGGTGTAGACGGTGTACGGGCGAGCATCACCCGTCAGGACATCGCCGGGTGGCAGGATGACAGTACCGGCGCTGCGAATGCTCGTAACACCAATGGTTGCAAGCCGCTTGTCGGTGGATACATCGCGCTGTCGCTCGTTCAGTGGGTATTCGTCGTTGTAGTAGATTCGTTGTGTGCCCAGCGTCTTGCACAAAGCCACCAATGCGTCGGGCACCTGCGAAAACCGGGGAGTGTTGAGAACCCGTAGAGGAACGTTCAGTTTCTCGAGTTCAGCGCGCAGTGCCTCGATGCTACGCAGCAGGAACGCCAGCCGAATGTCACCTACATCGTGGCTACGCCACTGGTGCGTGCTCACACAGAACACGGCAACGGTCGGTCCGGCTTCCATTGCCGCGCTCAGCGCCGGGTTGTCGCGCACACGTAAGTCGTTGCGGAACCACATCAGTTCGCTCACTGGACTCTCCTGAGTTTTGCCGTAGGACAGGGATCGCCGCCAACCGGTGCCCTACGGCTGGCGGTGTTTGGTCCGCTATAGCGAAGCTTCAACCAGAGCGGGTGAAGCCTGCGTAAGCGTGGCTGTCCTGCCGGGCTTGCACTCTAGCGACTCGGAAAAACCTGCGCGCCACGGGCGTACGTGCGCAGAACCTCGAGTTTCTGCAGGTCAGCTGGGTCGATCGCCAGCGGGTCTCTACTGAGAACCACAAAGTCAGCCTGCTTGCCGGGCTCGATGCTGCCTTTTGAGTCTTCATCGAAATTGGAATAGGCCGCCATTGTGGTTACCGCACGCAGCGCATCGTACGTGCTCAGCGCCTGATCGCCACCTAGCGTCTTACCGCTGCGTGTTTGTCTATTGGTTGTTGCCCACAGCAGCCGCAGCATATTTGCGGGAACCACAGGCGCATCGTTGTGGACGGTAAACGGCATGTCACGCGCAAGCGTTGTGGCGGTTGGACTTATGCGTCGTGCCCGCTCTTCGCCAAACACGCTATCGCGGTGCCAGTCGCCCCAGTAGAACGTGTGCGCGGAGAAGAATGAGGGAATGATACCGAGCGACTTCATATCGTCGAGTTGGTCCTCGCGCACGGTTTGCGCGTGAATCATCACGGTTCGATGATCGGTGGCTCTGTCTGCGCTCGCAACGGCCTCGATCAACATGTCGGCCGCAGCATCACCATTGGCGTGTGCAATCAGCGGCACATTCGCTTCGAGAACGTTGTGAACGAGCGTTCGCGTTTTCTCAGCATCAAAAATCGGGTAGCCCAGATAGCTTGCGCTCTGGCCGGGTGGTGGCTTGAAGTAAGGCTGGGTCAGATACGCGGTTTTGCCCTGAGGCGAGCCGTCGAGCACAAGCTTGGCGCCGCCCAGCTTGAAGCCGTTTTCGTATGTACCCACGTTGCTGCTGTTGACGATCGATTTGCCGTCACCCCGAACGACGGGGTATGCGATGACGTCGATGGGTAGCTGCTGCTGCGCGGCGGCCGCTCGAAAGAGTGCGACGGAATCCGGGTTGGAGGCACCATCCTGGGCAGTGGTTATGCCGTAACTTGCGTACAGGTCCAGGGCCTTTTCGAGAGCTTGCATCGGGTCATCGTTGGCCGCGGCGAATATAGGCCAGAACTGATACAGCGCACTCTCCTCCAATACGCCATTCGGCTCGCTGGAGTCTGGCCGTCGCCGGATAACACCGCCGGCCGGATTTTCGGTTTCGGTGTCTATGCCGACCTTCGCCAGAGCTTCGGAGTTGACCGCCATCAAGTGCGCGGAAACATGTAGCAGCGCTATGGGATGCGCGTCGCTCACTGCGTCGAGATCGTCTCGAGTCGGGTGGCGTTGCTCTGAAATCAGGGAGTCGTCGTAGCCGGTGCCCAAAACCCAGGTGCCAGGCGGAATATCGTTGTCGGCGATGTGGCTGCGAAGCACTGCCTTAAGGTCAGCGACGGTCTGAACGGGGCCGACTGGTGGCGATGCCACGTTGGCCAGGTTGATCATCATCGCCTGCATGGCGACGTGGCCATGAGCATCAATGAACCCGGGTAGCAGGGCAGCGTTACCCAAGTCATCAACGACCGTTTGCTCGCCGATCCAGGCCGCTGCGTCCGTTTTAGCGCCAACCCAAACGATTGTGTCGTCACGCACGGCGACGGCTGCTTGCGTGGCTGGTTCAAACGTGTCGCTGGTCATCGTGATGACGTTGTTGCTCAGCAGTACGCGGTCTGCTGGCTGCCCATCCGGGTTGCTGGTTAAGACGCTCGCGCAGCCGACGAGCGATAGGGTCGTTGCAACCGCCAGAAGTAGGCTAGTCGACGATTTTGGCTTCATAGCGTTTCAGTTCCTGTTTTACGAGCGGCGCGAGTAGGTAAAGGCCGATCAAGTTGGGTATGGCAACGATGAATACGAGTGCATCGGATAGATCGATCAATGCGCTCAGTTGAATAGAGCTACCGAGCACGACAAACAGTAAGAAGAACAATTTGAACCCGATGTCAGCGGCTTTGGAATCGCCGACCAGATAGGTGAAAGCTTTCAGGCCGTAGTATGACCACGCGATCATGGTGGAATAGGCGAACAGAATCGCGGCGATTGCGAGCGGCACACCAGACCAGGAAATCGTACTGGCAAACGCTTGCGTGGTTAGCTCGATTCCCGCCACCGACGTGCCCGCGAGTGCGGGGTCGTAAACCGTGGTGATGATGACTAATGCAGTCATCGTGCAGATGACCACGGTATCGATGAAGGGCTCAAGCAGTGCCACGTAGCCTTCGCTGATTGGCTCTTTGGTTTTCGCGGTTGAATGCGCGATCGCGGCTGAGCCCAGTCCAGCCTCGTTCGAAAATACCGCCCGTCGGAAACCGATAATCATGACACCGATGAGACCGCCGGCTACCCCGGTCGGGTTGAATGCACCGTTCCAGATGGCAGCAAACGCTCCGGGAACAGCGTCTGCGTTCATGATGATGACAACGAGCGCCGACACCACGTAGAGCAGCGCCATGCCAGGTACAAGCCTGGATGTTGTTGCTGCGATGCTGCGAATGCCACCGATGATGACGATGCCCACGGCGACGGCGAGAATCAACCCGATGATCCAGGCGTTACCTGCGAACACACTGCTGGCACCACCGGTTACGTCCATCAGGATTACGGCCGCCTGGTTCGACTGGAACATATTGCCGATGCCGAGGCAGCCGATGACCATCGACAGCGCATAGAAGATTCCCAGAGCCCGGCCAAGGCGAGGCCAACGCCGTTCGGCTAAGCCTTTCTGCAGGTAGTACATGGGGCCACCGGAGACCACACCATCGCGCTCTTCCCGGTACATGACACCCAGCGTGCACTCGACGAACTTGGTGGACATTCCCAACAGGCCGGCGACGATCAGCCAGAACGTCGCGCCCGGGCCGCCGATGGAGATAGCCACTGCAACGCCGGCAATGTTGCCGATACCAACGGTTCCAGAGACCGCTGTGGTCAGCGCTTGAAACTGGGATATCTCTCCTGGGTCCCGGTCGCCTGAGAACTTTCCGCGCACAAGATCGAGCGCGTGGCGAAAACCGCGGACATTGATGAAGCCGAGGTAGGTGGTGAAGTACAAACCTCCGGCAATCAGCCAAAGAACGATGAGCGGTACGTCGGCGCCAAATATCGGTACTGAGTAAAAGATGAAACTCGATGCGGCGTCCGCGACGGGTCGCATCAGAGTGTTGATGGTGGAATCAAGGCCTGCGGTATCGATAGGAGTCTCGCTCTGGTGTTTGAGGGCTGGGTCTGATTGTCTGGATGCTGGTGCGGTACTAGCCTTTGGCCAGACGGCTCATGTGTTCGGCTAGCTCAAAATCGAGGTTGGTCAGGCCGCCGGCGTCGTGGGTGGTGAGGTGAACGTTGACGCGGTTATAGACGTTGAACCACTCGGGGTGATGATTCATACGCTCGGCAATGAGTGCGGCGCCCGACATGAAGGCGAAAGCTGAGACGAAGTCGTCGAAGGAGAACTCGGCATAGAGCTTGTCGTCGGTGAGTTGCCAGTGATCGCCTGAAAGCTGCGTTATCGCGGTCTCAATATCTGTTTCGCTGAGCGCGTTCACCACTACTCCCCTTTACCTGTGTCCCTGATACCTATTCCAACACATCTAACTCGCGGGCCGCAAAGGTGGGGTGAGTAACCGGAGGTAGGTTGACGCTCTCGACAGATTTTCGTTGTCGCGTTGCGACGTGGAAAATCGTCTGCCGCTCTCTCGGGTGTTGAGTCTGGGAGCTTTTTCTTATCGCTCGCGATGCGA
>JANSWO010000012.1 GCA_024743435.1 Pseudomonadaceae bacterium
CGGGCTGAACTGCCTTTAAGAATTGGTCGGAGTGAGAGGATTTGAACAGCCAACCTAGTTGCGACGGCCGGCCGGAGGTTGTAAGGCTGCTCAGCGGGCTGAACTGCCTTTAAGAATTGGTCGGAGTGAGAGGATTTGAACCTCCGGCCCCTACGTCCCGAACGTAGTGCTCTACCAAGCTGAGCTACACTCCGATTAACCTTTCTTCTCGCCATCCCTGGCGACGCACTTCACTTCGCATAACCCCCGGCCTCGGCATCCGTGCCTCGGCGTCTTCGTCTCGCCGAGCAGTGCTCGGCGTCAGGCGTTGCCTGACCGACTCAGACCCAAGCTGAGCTACACTCCGATTAACTTTTCCGCTAACCGCTAACCGCTAACCGCTAACCGCTAACCGCCCACGGTTTGTCAGCGGGACGCGGATTCTATCGAGTCCACAGGCTAAAGCAAAACCCCTCTGTCCGTTTGCGCGGGATCCCTAACCAAGAATAGCCTCGCGCTTGTACAGCACGGTTGCGAGGTAACACAGTGCGGCAGCTGCAACGGTCGTTGCCAACATCGATACGGCAACGTGGGAGTTGGCGATCGGATCACCCGAGATGATGTCGCTGACGAGTAGTGCCTGGCTGACCGAAGGAATCATCATGATCGGCAGGCCAGGTTCAATATCGAGGAAGCTGATCACGATGGCTGGCAGGGTGGGTATGAGGATCACGATAGAAAGATAGGTTTGTGCCTCTTTGTAGCTCTTCGCAAACGATGCGACAACAACGAGCAGCGCGGCTGCCATGACAAGCAGTGGCAGGCAAAGCACAACGATGCTGCCGGCCTTCGTCGCTGTCATGGTGAGTGCAACCCCGAGCTTTTCGAGGGGCACCATTGGCAGCGACAGTGTGAATGCGATAAGGAACAGCAGCAGAGACATGAGCGCAAATGTGGCCGAAGCGCCGATCTTGCCAAGCACGAGCGGCCCACGATCAACGGGCTGGGTCAGTAGCGGCTCAAGGCTGCCGCGCTCTCGCTCGCCTGCGGTTGAGTCGATGGCGAGGTAGAAGCCGCCCATGAAAACGACGAACAGAAGTAGATAGGGCAGCGTGGCGAGAACGGTCAGTGCGCGAGCGCCGGGGGAGGCGGTGTCGATGCTGGTCACATCGATTGGGTCGATGACGTTTACGTCAACTCCGCGCACCATGAGTCTGCGTAGTCCTATTGACCGACTGTAGGCGTTGATTGCTGATTGCGCGGCGCGATAGCCGCGCCGTGCACTCCCGAATGCTGAGCTGTCGTGAACGATGCGCAGCTGGGCGACCTCGCCGCTGGCTAGATCAGCGCCGTAGTCGTTTGGGATCACGAGAATGACGCTGTGCTCGCCGCTACGTACCGCTAGCGCCGGGTCTTCGAGGTCGATTGAGTTCGTATCGACGTTGCTCGTGTGCAGGTAGCCGATCAGGTTGGGTGCATGCTCTGCGCCGATCACGTCAATGCTGACGGGTTCCGAGCTTTCTCCGATGGCGGTATCCAACATGAACGCCATGAGCCCGACAAAAAACAGCGGCCCGAGCAATGCAATTGAAAACGAAGACAGCAGGGTCCGCCGGTCACGTAGATTGTCGAGAAGTTCTTTCCTGAAAACGGTCGCGAATGCGCTCATGACGCCACACCCGTTGCCGCTTCGCTGATCTGCACGAACGACTCTTCCAGTGAGTCCATACCCGTAGCTTGCCTGAGCGCTTCGGGACTGCCGTCGAAGCGAACCTGACCACCGGAGATAATGACGATGTGGTCGCACAGGTTAGTCACTTCCTGCATCACATGGCTTGAGAACAATACGGTTCGGCCCTCGGCTTTGAGCTGCAGCACGATATCTCGCACTGCGCGTGTCGCCATCACATCGAGCCCGTTTGTGGGTTCGTCGAGAAGTACGTTCTTCGGGTCGTGTACGAGTGCTCGCGCGATGGCGGTTTTCACCTTCTGACCCTGGGAGAACCCCTGCACGCGCCGGTCGATAATCTCGGCCATCTCCAGTTGCTGCGCGAGTTGGTCGATTCGAGCACCTAACTCAGCCTTAGACAGACCGTGCAGGGCGCCGAAGTAGGCGATGTTCTCGCGGGCGGTCAGGCGATCGTAGAGCCCTGCGTTGTGCGGCAGCGCGCCGATTTGTCTACGGGCGGCTGTGCCGTCGCTTGCGACGCTGATGCCGTCGATCTGCGCATCACCCCTGCTGGGTGCAAGAACGCCGCAGAGCATGCGCAGAGTGGTTGATTTGCCCGCGCCGTTTGGTCCGAGCAGGGCGGTTACCTTGCCATCTTCAGCGCTGAAACTGACGTTCTCTGCTGCGACGACCGCGCCGAAGTTCTTGCTTAGCCCGTCGGCGCGAATCATGGCGCTGGCCCCAGTGGTGATACGAAAAACGGCAGCGGTTGCAGCCGTTCGACGCAGTCGGTTGTGAGTTCGTCGACGCTCGCCTCATCGATAAACTCGGAAATGATTTGCGGCATGCAGCCTCTGGCCACCACGCCGTGTCCCTGGCCGCGAGCGACGATGTGTGTAGCGTTGTCGAGAGTCTGCATCACTTCCTCACCGTAGCGAGGCGGTGTGATCGGATCGTATTCCCCAGATAGTACGAGTACCGGTTTGTCGCTGGCCACCGGCTCGGCGAAATCCTCATCGACAATGCCCGCCGGCCATCGGCTGCAGATGGCCTTCAGCGTATCGAGCTGAAGTTCACCCAGATAGGCATCGGTGGCCGGAGTACGGGCGGGAAAGTGCGGCGCATCTTCGGAACACACGGCAGCGTTATGCATGCCGAACGCCATGCTCTCGGTGAGTTGGGTGATGATGGCTTCGGCCTGGCCGGCATAGCCCTGATAGTTGCCATTGGCCGCTTCGTGAATCAGCAGTGGCAGCAGAGACATGCCTTCGGGGCTATAGGACAGCAGGCGGGTGACCACGGCGATGTGTCCAAAGCTCAAGTCGATCGATGACGGAGCGCCTGTTTTCGGGTCTGCGACGGGCACGACGACGGAATCATTTCGCAGCCGAGCCTCTAAGCCATTGAAGCGCGTGCCAATGGCGCCGAAGGCGTCGCTACACGGCTCGCTGTCGGCGCAGCGACGGGTGATTTCGTCGAAAGCCGCCTGTGCGTTATCGGCAACCTCCGTGCCGAGCACCTGCGTAGGGGGCAGCACGCCGTCGATGATCACGCTGCGGGTGTTGTCCGGATACCGTCGCAGATAGTGCAGTGCGACGCGGGTACCGTATGAGACGCCATAGATGTTCAGTTGTTGATAGCCTAAAGCGACGCGAACCGCCTCCAGATCGCGCACGGCCATGGAGGTGGTGTAGTAGCGAGGATCACCGGGCAGCGCCGCCAGGCAGTCGTCGGTCAGCGTTTTGATTTCGCTGAGGCTGGGCTCGGTGGTGGTCGCATCTTCCAGAGCGGGGCACACCAACTTGTTGGAGCGGCCGGTGCCGCGCTGATCCACGATGATGATGTCGCGACTTCGGCGCACGCTATCGAATGCTCGGCCGAGATCGACGTACATGTCGATCGACGAGCCGCCAGGGCCGCCATTGATCACTGTGAGGGCGTCTTCTTTAGCTTGGGCAGCCAGTGCCTTAACCCGCACAACGTGCAAATCGATGGTCTGCTGCGGTTGTTCGGGGTTTTCTGCGACCTTCAGGATGCCGCACTCTGCTCGAATCAGGCCTGCACCGCCGGAGCCCGTGACGTCGCAGTCACTGAATTCGATTGCGGGCGTGGGGGTCTCAGCGTAGGTTTGTGCGCTGGCGAAGGCGAGGGCGACAGTCGCTACAAGCAATATTATGGCCTGCCACGAGGCAATCCGCGTTCGCTGACGCGGCGTGTTGATGAGCGCGACGTTCATTTCAGGCGGTTCGCGGCGTAGTCGGTGAGTGCCGTCAGAGCTGCCGAGTATTCACTGTCTGGTAGGTATCCCAGGGCATCGTGTGCTCGGGCGAGCTCGCTGCGTGCGGCGGCCCGGGTGTAGTCCACGCCGCCGGAGTGTTCAACCGCTGCTACCACGTCCGCAAGCCGATCCGTGTCGCGATTGCGAAGCGCGTTGCGGACAACGTCGGCATCCGTGCTTTTGCCTTCCCGCATCGTAAAGATCAGCGGCAGAGTTGCCTTACCCTCGGCGAGATCGTCACCCACATTTTTGCCAAGCACCGCCGCATCGCCGGTGTAATCCAGGACGTCGTCCACCAGTTGATACGCCATACCGAATCGAAGCCCGAATCGGTGCAGGGCATCACGCGTCTCTTCGTTGGTTTTCGCAAGGCAGGCAGCGCTGTGCGCTGAGGCTTCGAACAACAGCGCGGTTTTTGCGCGAATCACCGCCCGGTAGTCTTCCTCGGAAAGGTCAACGTTGCCGATATTGGACAGTTGCAGAACTTCGCCTTCGGCGATCTGATTGGTCGCGCTGGATAAGATTTGCAGTACGTCGAGGTTGCCTAGTTGAACCATGAGCTCGAACGCGCGCGAATAGAGAAAATCGCCGACCAGCACGCTGGGTGCGTTGCCCCAAATCGCATTCGCTGTCGCCTTGCCGCGTCGTCGGGCCGAGTGGTCCACGACGTCGTCGTGAAGCAGTGTCGCGGTGTGCAGAAATTCGATGACCGTGGCTAGCCGCACCAGCCGTCCCTGCTCATCCGTCTCGGCGCCCGATCCGGGGCTCGAGGCGTAGCCACAGGCGCGGCCAGCCAGCAACACAATCAGGGGCCGCAAGCGCTTGCCGCCTGATTCTACGATGTGTTTGCCGATTTCCTCGACCAGGTGTACATCAGAGGTCAGAAGGCGAGGAATGAGCTGGTTCACGGCCTCAAATTCCGCTGTGACCAGCCCGTACACACTGGCTAGCGGGCTTTTTAGGGTCGGCTCACCCGATGAAGGGCTCGTGGTGGGCTTGGCGGATTCTGGCATTGGGCTCTGTTTCGACGGATTTCGCCCATTTTGACCAAACCTGGGGCGTGTGTCCTGCTATATATGCGAATGTGGAGCCTCGCTCGGAGTGGGCGCCTGTTTTACTGGCTGTCCAGGAGGTTGAACGCCGCCTCAGATGCGGCTGTTAATCGCTCGATATTCCCGCCGAAGCCGTTGATATTGTGGGAGCGTCTCCTTAGAATATCGCGCCTTTCGTCAGGGGCTATTCCCTCTGGCGGTTGCACGGTTGCGTTCAATTCCCTGCCAGCTCTCTAGATTGCACCAGGCTGCAATTGGAGATCAGGCCCGCGAATGTCGCCCTCGAACTCGTGGTTCCAATGGACTTTGAGTGCGTTTGTAGCCCGTGAATCGTGTAAGCAGTCATATAGAGTTTGTGGGAGTTCGGCTATGTTCGCGGTCTTCAAGAGCGGCGGAAAACAACATCGCGTCAGCGAAGGCGATGTTTTACGCCTTGAAAAGCTGACGGCAGAAGTTGGCAGTGAAGTGATTTTTGATCAGGTCATGATGGTGTCTGATGGCGACAACGTCACCGTCGGTCAGCCATTCGTTGAAGGCGGCCAGATCAAGGCGGAGGTTCTTGCTCAGGATCGCGCCAAGAAAGTTAATATCCTCAAGTTCAAACGGCGCAAAGACTATATGCGTCGTCAGGGTCACCGTCAGTGGCAGACCCAGGTACGAATCACCGGCATTAGTGCCTAGCACGACAAGAGTGCCTAGTACGACTAGCAGGCTCGATAACCGGGTTCGCACTGGCAGTCCAGTTTTGCTGCCCGTATAGAATGAGAAGATTTAGCGCAGCGTTTGCGTATAGACAAAAAGGAAGCAGGTCATGGCTCACAAGAAAGCAGGCGGTAGTACACGCAACGGTCGTGATTCCAATCCGAAGTACCTGGGCGTCAAGCGCTATGGTGGAGAACTGGTTCGAGCGGGCAGCATTATCGTTCGCCAGCGCGGCACGAAATTCCACCCTGGGGAAAACGTAGGTTGTGGCAAAGACCACACCCTGTTCGCCAAAGCAGACGGTCATGTGAAGTTTGTGGTCAAAGGCCCGCACAATCGCAAGTTCGTAACGGTCGAGCCGGCCGCAGCTGCCTCCTGAGCAGCTCGGCTGAGCGATAGCTGACACGAAGCCCGCAATTGCGGGCTTTTTGGTTTCTTGGCTGCGTGCTTTCTGCCGGCTGCGTCCATCTGAAATTTGCAACTCCCGCGCTATTGAGCCGCTTGATGTGGTGGTAGGGTGCGGCTCAGAACTTTTCGGCCCTAATTTCCATGCAATTTCTCGACGAAGCATCCATCACCGTTATAGCCGGCCATGGCGGTAATGGCAGCCTGAGCTTCAGGCGCGAAAAGTACGTTGCTCGTGGTGGCCCGGATGGCGGTGACGGCGGTGATGGCGGAAGCGTCTATCTCGTGGCGGACGACCATCTGAATACGCTCATCGATTTCCGCTATCAGCCGCGCTATCGGGCGGAAGTTGGCCTGGGTGGTAGCGGTCGCAATAAGACCGGAGCATCCGGTAGCGACCTGTACGTCAAAGTTCCCCGCGGTACGACGGTGATTGACGAAGAAACCGAGCAGATCATTGGCGATCTCACGAGCCCTGGTGAGACGCTTCTCGTTGCAACGGGAGGCCGGCGCGGCCTGGGTAATACTCGTTTCAAGTCCAGCACGAACCGAGCACCGCGGAAAACCACGCCGGGTGGCGATGGCGAGGAGCGTCGTTTGCGCCTGCAGCTGAAGCTGTTGGCTGACGTCGCTTTGCTCGGCCTGCCGAATGCGGGCAAATCGACGTTTGTGCGTGCAGTCTCCGCCGCACAACCGAAGGTGGCGAACTATCCGTTTACAACGCTTGTGCCCAGCCTTGGCGTCGTTCGCCTCGATTCGGAGACGGCGTTTGTAGTGGCTGACATACCTGGGCTGATCGAGGGAGCGGCGGAGGGCGCCGGACTCGGTACCCGATTCTTGAGGCATTTGTCCCGAGCTCGGCTATTGCTGCATCTGGTTGACGCGGCGCCTCTCGATGGCAGTGATCCGCTGGCGAGCGTGGCGCTGATTGAGGCTGAGTTGGCGGCGTACAGCGCCTCGCTTGCAGAATTGCCGGTGGTTCTGGCGCTGAACAAAGCTGATTTGCTGCCTGCTGAGGAAGCCGAGGCGCTACGAGAACGCCTGCAGAGTAGTTACCCGGATCGGGACGTGTTTGTGATATCGGCAGCGACCAAGGCTGGGGTCGAGCCGCTGCTGTGGAAGCTGGCCGAAAGCCTGCTGGAGCCCGTCAGCGAAGAGGAGCTGGAGGCCAGAGCCGACTTGCGCGCCCGAATCGCGCGCGACGTACGCGATCGATCTGCGCAGGAGCGCAACGCGCGTTCGTCCGAGCGGCGCGCGGCACAGGAAGATGAAGACGATGACTTCGGCGCGGAAGTAATCGAGGTGCGCGATGACTGATTCTGCGCGCATCGAAGACGACCCGCGGCGGTTGCGAGTAACCAATGCTCGCCGCGTGGTCGTGAAGTTTGGCAGCGCAGCGCTCAGCGATGAGTCCGGGCATCTTGCGGAAGCTCGCATTCATGCCTGGTGCGAAATCGTCGCAGCTCAGCGCAAAGCCGGGCGAGAGGTGATCATCGTGTCCAGTGGCGCCGTGGCTGCTGGAATGGCGGCCTTAGGCTGGGAGCGACGTCCGACAGGGTTGCATCGCTTACAAGCGGCCGCGGCGGTTGGCCAGGTTGGGCTTGCCGGCATCTGGCGAAACGCTTTGGGAGCCCATGGCCTTACGGCGGCGATGGTTCTGTTGACCCGGGATGACATGGCGAATCGACGCCGTTACCTAAACGCTCGAGCGACGCTCACCACGCTGCTCGATGAGGGCGTGATTCCAATCATCAACGAAAACGACAGCGTGGCGACCGATGAGATTCGCTTCGGCGACAATGACACGCTTGCGGCGCTCGTCACCAACCTTTTGGCGGCCGATGCACTGGTACTAATGACGGATCGCGATGGCCTCTATAGCGCCAACCCCCAGACCGATGCCGATGCCCGATTGGTGCCATTTGCTGACGCTGACGATCCAAGCCTTGATGCGATGGTCGCTGGTGCAGCGGGACCCCTCGGCCGTGGTGGCATGATCACAAAGCTCAACGCCGCGCGGCTTGCCGCCCGTTCTGGCGCACAGACCGTAATCGCCTCTGGTCTTGCCGACGGTGCGCTTGCCAGAGTGTTTGCTGGCGATGCTGAGGGTTCGTTACTCGGCACGGACCTAGAACCCATGCTCGCGCGCAAACGCTGGATCGCAGACCAGTTGGAGGCCAGGGGCGAGATTGTGATCGACACGGGGGCGGTTGCTGCCCTGCGAGAGCGTGGGGTCAGCCTGTTACCGGTTGGCGCACGCGCCGTGTCAGGAGAGTTTGCTCGTGGCGATATGGTGCGAGTGGTGAGCGTCTCCGGGGAACCCGTAGCTCAGGGGCTGGTGAACTATGCATCCGGCGAAGTCGCGCGGCTCTGTGGCGTGCCGTCCGAGCGTATTGTCGACACGATCGGCTACCGCGCGGAGCCTGAGTTACTGCACCGCGACAACCTGGTGTTGCTGTAAGTGTGGGTCGCTGGAATCGGAGAGGCTGAAGCAGCTCGCCGCGCCGCTGCGAGGGCTGAGCGCGGCTGGACTCCAGCGGCTGCCTCAGGCGAGGGCTTTAACGCGCTTGTTGAGGCGGGATTTGTAACGCGCGGCAGTGTTCTTGTGCATGATGCCTTTGTCGGCCATGCGATCGATCACGGGAATAGCGGCCGTGAGGGCGGCACCGGCGGCTTCAGCTTCGCCGGACTCAATCGCGGCGTGTACGCGTTTAATGTACGTACGGACCATCGAGCGCTGGCTCGAGTTGTGGCGACGAGACTTGTCTGCCTGTCGTGCGCGCTTGCGGGCTTGTGGGCTATTAGCCAAGCGACTCTCCTTGAGAGCTGGAAAAATAAGGCGCGAAAGTCTGACGAGGACGCCCGCCCTTGTCAACAAGCACGCAATCTATTGCTGTGCCAAGCACGCAATCTATTGCTGTGCCAAGCACGCAATCTATTGCTGTGCCAAGCACGCAATCTATTGCTGTGCCCAGAAGCACGCAATCTATTGCTGTGCCAAGCGGCCAGGTGGTTGGCGTCCGCGCGATCGATGCGTTCGCTCTTGGCGCGCAGCAATGGCGTCGCTCCTGCTTTTGGCGGGCTCGCATGAGCGCCGACCGGCAGGATGTCAGTCGCCAGGGTCTACTCGTTGCATCCATGACGGGGTTGAGCCGGATATCCGGCTTTGTTCGAGACGTGGCGTTTGCGTACCTGTTTGGTGCGACGGGTGTCGCCGATGCGTTCTTCGTCGCTTTCCGAATTCCCAATTTCTTCCGCCGTTTGTTCGCAGAAGGTGCTTTCGCCCAGGCCTTTGTCCCGGCGCTGGCAGCGGAGCGGGCGATTGGCCAGGACAACATGCGGGCCTTCATCGAACGTATTGGCGGCAACCTCGGGCTGGTGTTGCTCGTTGTCACCACGGCTGGTGTTCTCGGAGCCCAGGGCCTGGTGTTCGTGTTTGCCCCTGGTTTTTGGGACGAGCCGGAGAAAGCAGAGCTGGCTGCGCGGCTGGTGCAGATCACGTTCCCCTATCTGTTCTTCATCGCGCTGACCGCGCTTGCTGCTGCCTTGTTGAATAGCGTCAACCGTTATGCCGTACCGGCCATCACTCCCGTGCTGCTTAATCTGGTGTTGATCACCGCAGCGGTGGCTGTTGCCCCGGTGCTCGAGGAGCCTGTGTTGGCGCTGGCCTGGGGTGTCTTTATCGCTGGCGTAGTCCAGCTACTGTTCCAGTTCCCATCGTTGAAGCGTGAAGGCTTGCTGCTGCGCCCAAGATTGGGCGTGAATGATGGCGTGCGGCGATTCGGCAAGCTGCTGCTGCCGGCGATGTTTGCGGCGTCGGTTGGCCAGATCAACGCGCTGATCGACACGATACTCGCCTCGATGCTGATCACGGGAAGCATCTCCTGGCTCTATTACGCCGATCGATTACTCGAGCTGCCAATAGGGCTGGTCGCCATTGCACTGGGCACCGTCCTGCTGCCCAACCTATCTCGGCTGTCAGCCGGCGGCGAGATGACGTCATTTTCGGCAACTCTGGATTGGGGCATGCGCATCGGTGTGGTGTTGGGTTTGCCGGCAGCGGTTGCCCTGTACCTGCTCGCAGGGCCCCTGGTGACCAGCATCTTCAACTACGGTGCGCTCACTGACTCTGATGTGCTGATGGCGTCGCTTGCGTTGCAGGCGTTCTCGGTGGGTTTGCTGCCCATGGTGTTGGTGAAGATTGCGCAACCTGGATATTTCGCAAGGCAAGACACCGCAACACCCTTTCGGATTGGTGCCGTCGCGGTTGCCGTGAATATCTGCTCGAACCTGGCCATGTTCTCGTGGTTTGGTCACGTCGGTCTTGCCTTCGGCACGGCAATTTCCGCGTGTGTGAACGCGTATCTGCTGATACGCGGCCTCGTACGACTGGGGGTCTACCGGCCCACCCGGGCGTTGGCTGTGACGTCGGCGAGAGTGTTCCTTGCCAGCGCCGCGATGGCCTGTGCGCTGCTACTGTGGGTGCCGGATACCAGTTTCTGGTTGGGCATTGCCGGGTTTGAGCGGGCGCTGTGGCTGGGTTTGACCTGTACCGGCGGGATCACGGTCTTTGCACTCACCCTCTTGTTGACTGGCTTCCGGCCTTCGGAGCTGCGCCATGCCGCATGAACGCGGCCACAATAGTTGTTTTGCGTTGGCGCACCTGTCGCTAAAACGACGCGTCATGCAGGGGCCTGGGCCGGTATAATCTCGCCATGAAAGTTATTCGCGGCTACCACAATCTGACGGCGGCGCACCGTGGCTGCGTGGCGACCTTTGGAACGTTTGACGGCGTGCACCATGGTCACCAGGTGCTGATTGCCCATGTCCGCGCCAAGGCGGCGGAGTTGGGCGTACCCAGCATGCTGATCACGCTGGAGCCCCAACCGCGGGAGTTTTTTGCCGATCCGTCGGTTCCGGTGCCGGCGCGGCTGACGCGCTTTCGTGAGAAGTCGTTGCTGCTTTGCCAGTCTGGCCTCGACTATCTGCTTTGCCTGCCGTTCAACCGAGACATGGCTGACACAACGGCGGAAGAGGTTATCGACCGGCTAATCGTTGATCGGCTGGCGCTGCGCTATTTGGTCATTGGCGATGACTTTCGCTTTGGCCAACGCGCCGCTGGCGACTACGCCATGTTGAAGCGAGCTGGCGAGGCGCACGGTTTTGAAGTCAGCAAGCTCGGTACGCTTGCCTTTGATGACGACCGGGTCAGCAGCACGCGGGTTCGTCAGGCCCTCGCCGATGCTGACTTCGCGCTTGCAGAGAAGTTGCTTGGGCGGGCGTATTCGATCTCTGGTCGCGTTGTCTATGGCCGTCAGCTAGGTCGTCAGTTGGGTGTCCCCACCGCGAATATTCGTTTGCAACGCTATCGCGCCGCGCTGCAGGGCGTCTACGCCGTGCGGGTTTCCGGGGTGGCGGGTGAGGATGTTCCCGTTCCGGGCGTGGCGAATATCGGTGTCCGGCCAACCGTCGATGGTGAGCAGCCGATGCTTGAGGTGCACCTCTTTGATTACTCCGGAGATCTGTATGGCCAGCGGCTCTCGGTCACGTTTCATCACAAGATTCGCGACGAGCAGACGTTCGATGGCCTGGAGGCGTTGAAGACTCAGATTCATGCGGATATGGATAGCGCACGTGCACTGCTGAATGTCGCGGCAAGAAACGGACGGGAACCAAGTGATGGCTAAGCCGTTTCCTATCGCGTTGATCCTCGCCGGTCTCATCATTGCTGCAGATCAGGCGACGAAGGCCTACGTTGTCGCGACGCTGAAACTGCACGAATTTGTTGAGGTGCTGCCTTTCTTCTCCTGGATACGCGCCCATAACTCCGGCGCGGCGTGGTCGTTTCTGGCTGATGCGGGTGGTTGGCAGCGCTGGTTCTTCGTTGCGGTTGGCGTGGTGTTCTGCGCCATTGTCTGGTTCGAATTGCGCCAATTGCCTGGCAAGGCGAGGCTGCTGCCGGTTGCCTTTGGGCTTTTGCTGGGTGGTGCGATTGGCAACATGATCGATCGAGCCCTGCAGGGTTACGTTGTCGACTTTGTGCTGGTGCACTATGGCAGCTGGAGCTTCCCTGCGTTCAATGTTGCTGACAGTGCGATCACCATTGGGGCGATACTCTTCATCGCATCGCTGGTGGGCGACTGGCGACGGCAACGGCTTGCCGCGCGATCCAGCTGAAACCATCCCCATGAACTATCCAGGAACGAAAGCGTCGTGAACGATCGAATCGCTGGTCAAAACGATCTTGCCATTGGTCCTGGAACCCGAGTTAGCCTGCATTTCTCTATCCTGCTGGAGAATGGTCAGGAGATTGACGGAACGCGCAAAGACAGTGACCCGGCCACCTTCGACTTTGGTGATGGAAAGTTATTGCCTGGGTTCGAAGAAGCGATGGTGGGGTTGCGTGCCGGTGATGCCAGGCAGTTGACGCTCGCGCCCGAGCAGGCCTTCGGCGAAGGCAACCCGGGCAATGTCCGAACGCTGCCGCGGGCTCAGTTCGGCCAGGACATTGCGCTCGAAACCGGACTGATCGTCTCCTTCGCATCCCCGGAAGGCGAACTGCCGGGCGTTGTGAAATCGCTGTCCGAGGGCCAGGTGGTGGTGGACTTCAATCACCCCCTCGCCGGCCAGATCGTCATCTTCGACGTCGCGATTGAGCAGGTTGTACCGATCAGCTGAACAGCTACCGGCAGCTCTCGTCAGCCATAAGCCTAAGCGCTAACGTCAGGTAATTTGCCTGCATCCTGGCGCCGGTCGTTGCTGCAACGACGTTGCATGCCCGTTCGCCAGAAAACTGACCGTTTGTCCCCTGATTTTGACCGCTCAGCGGCGGTCCGTGTTGCCCGGATTGTCTTGTCGATAGGCTAGCCATGGGACCCCTCTATCTTAGCCGCTCCTTTGCGCGCGCTGGCCGTGGACGTGTCCCAACCGAATTCACAGCAACTCGCGGGATGTGTCTGAATGAAACGAGCGACTCTTTTTCATAGCCGTAGCACAGGTTCCACCAACCAGCGCGGTATGACGCTTATCGAACTGATGATTGCGTTAGCCATCATGGCGATTGTGGCCGCCGTCGCCATCCCTATTTACACCAGTTACACCGAGCGTGGTTTCAAGTCTCAGGTGCAGGCAGATCTCATGAACTGCGCCCAGGGGATGGAGCGACACGCAAGTCTGTCGTTCAGTTATGAAAACTCGGCCACGGGTGGCGATCCGGACGATGGCCCGCCGCTCGCCACGATCTGCCGTCCCGATAGCATCGACAACTACACGTTCAATGTTGTTGCCACGGCAAACACGTTCACGCTTGTTGCCACGCCAACAACCGCAAACCCCATCGCAGATGCCTACAACGTGCACATCGATGAAGCCGGCAATCGGGGCTATGACATCAATGGTGATGGCGACATTCTCGATACCGACGAAGCGGGCTGGCCTGATCACTAGCGCAGCGACAACCGCCGCTCAGGCGGAAAATTGAGCCGTCTGCCCAGCGTTTTGCCATTAACACCGTCAATTACAACCACTTATCGGAGATCGCATGCACGTTAAGCGGGGCCTTCATACACTGGCCAGCAGTCGTAGTCCCAGGGGGCTGCGCTCCGAGCCCGCCGATGCTGATCCGCGGGTTGGGCAGAGACATAACGGGCAGGTCTTGATGAGCAGTTCGACCCTCCGACAATTTGGTCTCACCGTCATTGAGATGATGGTAACTCTGGCAATTGCCGGGGTGCTTCTGGGCCTTGCGCTGCCTGCATTTAACGGTTTCATGCTCCAAAGCAACATGGAATCCAGCGCCAACGATTTCAATCTCGCGGTGATTTACGCGCGCAGCGAAGCGATTCGCCGCGGCACGCCGGTGAGCGTCCGCGCTGCGGCATCAGCGGGTGCCGGTGATGAGTGGGGTGGCGGTTTCTGTGTTGTCGTCGGAGCGCCGGCCAATTGCAGTACGTCACTTCGAGACTTCGATGAGGCGGGTGGCAACCGCGTGATGAACATGGCGGCGCCCCTCGATACCGCCGTTCTGCTGACCTTCGATTCGCGCGGTCTGCTGACCAACCTCACGCCTGGTCAGTCCGCAGTGCTGTCGCTGTGTAGTACCGATACCAACGAAGACCCGGGCCGTGCGATCAACCTCAATGCCATGGGCAGAGTCAGCGTGGAGGAACTCACGTGTCATCCGTAGCAACGTCCGGGCTTTGCCTCGTGGCAATGAACAAAACAATGCGCAAACGCCGCAGCGGCGGTTTCTCGATGATCGAGCTGCTGGTTGCGGTACTCATCATGGGCATTGGGGTGCTGGGCATCTCGGCCATGCAAATGGTTTCGCTGCAGAACAACCGCGGTGCGCTTCTGCGAGCCGAAGCCGTGCAGTTGGGCTACGACATGCTCGATCGTATTCGAGCGAACCCGGCTGGTACGCCCGCCGGTTCTGACTACGACGGCATTGATATCGGCGATGCGCCAGCTGGCCCTACCGACTGTTTTGCCAACGTATGCAGCCAGGCCCAGATGGTCGCGTTCGATCAGGCGGTATGGAAGTGCTCGCTTGGTAACTTCAACGACGACAGCGATTGTGAAGACCTTCGAACGGCTGGCGTATTACCGGCTGATACCGAGCAGCCTGGATTGCCCGAGGGCGACGGCTCTATTGCTGTCGACGCCAATGGCCTGATTACCGTGACGGTTCAATGGCAGGAGCCGAACTCGCCGCTTCGCTCGATTACTCTGGAGAGCCAGGGATGAGCCAGTTCAATTCTCAAATCGCACGACGCAACCCTCGGTATCGTTCCATACAGCGCGCTTATGCTGGTCGGCAACGCGGCTTCTCTCTTCTTGAGTTGATGCTGGCGCTGATGCTCGGCGTAGTCGTGACGGCCGGCATCGTTCAGCTGTTCGCAGGCAACAACCAGACCTATGCGGTGTTGAACGGCCAGTCGCGCATGCAGGAGTCGGCTCGCTACGCGCTGGACTTCATTTCGCGTTCCGCTCGCACAGCCGGTTATGTCGGCTGCGATCCGGGTGACAATATTCAAAGCGGCTTGAACGGGGACTTCACCAACCTGTTTGAACTGGACATCACTAATCCGATTGAAGTGTTCAATTACACAGGCGGCGGTGACCCAGGTGATACCGCGATTGGTGATTGGGCGCCAAGTGCGGCTGTACTCCCTCGTAAGACGGGCGCATCAACTTCTGTCAACGCCTTCCTGGGTACTGGTGGGATTGACCTTTCGGTGACCGCTGGCTCGCTGGAGAGCGGTGACATTGTCGCAGGCTCAGACATCCTGGTGTTGCGCCGCCTGGAAGCGCCTGGCGTTCCCATCGGAGACATCATCCAGCCAGGCGATCCGATTGAAGTAGAAGACGGCTCCCAGTTTGCTGCCGACGATTTTGTTGTGATTGCAAACTGCAACCAGGCAACCCTGGTTCGAGTAACCGCGGTTGCTGGCGATGTCCTGTCCTGGGCATCTGCGGGTACAGGTGTGTGGGAGAACTACGGAAGTGCGGGCACAAGCACGCGTAGCACGCTATCAGCGATTGGTCAGCCCTACGGCAGTGCGACGGACGACCAGGGCAGCGCGGTCTATCACGTTATCACAGATATTTACTACATCGGCTACGGCGCCGGTACGAACAACCGCGGCGAGCGTAACCGCAGTTTATGGCGTAAATCAGGCACGGGCGCTCCCGTTGAGCTGATAGAAGGTGTGACTGATCTGCAGGTGCGCGTTGGCGTGGATCGTTCTGATACCGACGGCATCGATGCGCCGGAGCAGTATGTGGAATTCGGCGGCGTCAACAATGGCGACATCATTCGCGCTCTGCGAGTTGAGATCACCGCATCGAGCAGCGATGTCGTCGATTTTGAGAACAACGACGCGCTCGAGCGAACGTTTACCCAAACCATTTCCCTACGTAATCCGAGCCCGGTGACCTGATGGTGATGCAACTGATCAATCTGAAACCGCGTTCAAGCCAGCAGGGCGTCGCGCTCTTCATTGCGCTTGTATTTCTTCTGGTGCTGACGATTGCTGGCGTGTCTGCTGTGCAAACAACGTCGCTCGAAGAGCGCATGGCCCGCAACACTCATGATTCGCTACTGGCGTTTCAGGCGGCTGAATCCGCACTGCGGGAAGCGGAAGATTTTCTGGCGGACAACGTCAACACCACAGCGATTTTTGTCGACACCGGCACGGATGGTCTTTGGACGGTGCCGGACTATGGCAATCCGCCACGCTGGGAATCTGCAGCGGTGTGGGGCTCATCGTCAACGACGAGCGTAACCGTCGACAACAACGTCGGCTACGTTAACGAGCAGCCTCGCTACATCATCGAACACGTTGCTGACGTCACCTCGCCGCAAAATCCCAACGAGCAGGGATCCAGCTATGGCGGCGGTGGCTCAGCCCCGATTATTTCAATCTTTCGTATTACGGCGCGCGGTGTGGGCGGGTCTGCAAATGCTCAGGTGCTGCTGCAAAGCACCTTCGGCATCATCTTCTAGAGGATCATTGGTATGACATCCTTCACATCCAGCCCAGCGGTGACAGTAGCCAGCCTGCGCAAGTTGCTTCGTGCGCCCGCCTGGCTCGCTCTGGTTGTCGGGTTCGCCTCCGCTTCGGCGCATGCGGCGCCGCCCTTCGTTGATAACCCGATCGGGCCTGTTGTGCGAGCGGAAGACTCACCGAACGCGTCTTTCTTTCTGAACAACCTCTTCGATGATCCAGATGGCGATGATCTGCTGTTCAGCATCGTCTCGAACAGCAATAGCGCACTGATCTCCGCTAACCTGACATTTGGCGGCGATGTCGTACAGCTCGATTTTGCGCCGGATGGCTTTGGCACCGGTACAGTGGTCGTTCGAGCGACGGAAGACATTCTGTTGCTCCCACAGTCCGTGGACTACGCCATTGATATCACGGTAAACCCTGTTAACGACGCGCCAACGGTGGTCGCTCCGATCTCTCCAGTAGCCATGAACGAAGACGAGGCGCAGCGTACGGTCTCGCTGGCATCAGTGTTTGGTGATGTCGAGAATGATGCGTTGGTGTACAGCCTCGTCAGCAACAGCAACACGGCGATGGTCAATGCCAGTGTGGTTGGCAACAACGCGCTGCTTGATCTGTCGTTCAACACGAACGGTTCAGCCACCATCACCGTTCGAGCGACGGAGCAAACGACGCCCGAAGGGTTTTCTGTTGATGAGTCGTTTGTTCTCAATGTTGCTCCGGTTAACGATCCGCCAATCGTACCCAGCCCGATAGCCGACCAGAACGTTGCAGAAGATGCATCGCCAGTGGTCATTTCGCTTGCCGGCGTATTCAGTGACCCGGAAGGGGAAGCGCTCGGCTTCGGCGTGACCGGAAACAGCAACGGCGCACTCGTCGCAACGTCGGTTGTGGGTGATGAGCTGACGCTTACCTTTGCACCCGACGCGCACGGCAGCGCCACGATAACGGTGGGTGCGATGGAGACGGTTTCTTCTCCGGCCCTCTCGATTACCGACACCTTTGAAGTGACGGTCAGCCCGGTAAATGATGCGCCAACTGCATCGCCTGCTACCTCTTTGCAGGTCATCGCCGAGGACTCGTCGCCACCAACAAGCTCGCTGTCCACCATCTTCACTGACCCGGATGTGGCCACAGCCTCTGATTCGCTCACCTACGCTCTTAGCGGCTCAACGGGCACAACCGTATTCACGCCGACTGTCGATCCATCGACCGGTCAAGTGGATTTTGGCGCGCCGGTTGCCAATGCAAACGGCCAACAGATATTCACCTTCAAGGCAACTGATCTCGCCGGTGCGGATGCGACCTTCACTTTGACCGTGGATATCACGGCGGTGAACGACGCTCCGACGGTTGTCGCGCCGATTGGCGTGGTCAACATGAATGAGGATCAGCCTAACCTCACGATTGATCTCTCAACGGTGTTCGACGATGTCGATATTGCTACCAATGGCGATGTTCTGACGTTCACGGTTGCCAGTAACGACAACACCGCACTGTTCGATTCCGCTGCGATACTCGGCAACTCCCTTGAGTTGGACCTTGCGGCTGACGCGGTTGGCAATGCGAACATCACCATTGTCGCGACCGATAGCGCGGGCGCTACGGTATCCGATACGGCGCAGGTTGTAGTTGCGGTTGTGCAGCCGATTGCCGTAGATGATTCAGCAACGGTTGATGAGGACACAGGCACGCTGACCATCCCGGTGTTCACCAATGATACTCGCGGCGATGACCCGACGGTCATCATCTCAGTCGGCCGCTCCTGGACAGATCCCAATACCGGCCTGACGTACGGTGGTGTTTCTGAATCTGACCCGACGGTCCAGTTCGACGAAACCGGTACCGAGTTTACGGAGCCAAACGGTAGCGTCAGCGTTGACGGCGACAACATTCTCTATACGCCGAAAGACAACTATTCGGGCAACGATTGGTTTTTCTACACCATTCGAGATGCGGATGGCGATGAATCCACCGCTCGAGTCGATGTCATCATTAATGGCGACAACGATGCGCCACGTATCATCGGTGCGCCTCAGTACGACGTGATGCAAGGCGAGTTCATCGACGTAGGCACATCCGGTGGTTTGCTCGGATATGTGATTGATGACGACGGAGATCCGATCACCGCCAGCATCGTCGCCTTCCCGTCCCAGCAAGTGAGTTTCACCTTGAACTCGGATGGCTCGTTCTCCTATACGCCAGATCCAAGTTATGGCGATGACCCAGGTGAGGAGACGGATAGCTTTGTCGTGCAATTCTCAGACGACAACGGCCTGCTGTCCGGTCTAATGACCGTCATCATCAACATCGACGAGGTTGAGGTCATAGTGGCGCCGTCACCCCCGGGTGAGGTTGAGTTCGATTTTGATTTGGCCGATGTGCCGCTTGAAGATGCGATTGCGGCAGAAGCTAACGTGCTCGTCATCATGGATGACTCGGGTTCGATGGACTGGGGTCACATGACAGACCAGGCCAATGGTCTTCCCTACGTCAGTAACAACAATGTTAGAACCGGCGGTGTTAACTCATACACACGCTATTTCTACTATTTGTACAGCTTGCCAACAAACATATATGGCAATGGCCGAGTGATGCCTACGGAAGAAGCGCTCAATGCAGATGCTGATTTCGCCGGTAATGACTATGGCCTTTGGCGCGCGCGCTACTCCGGCTGGAGCACGACTTACTATGATCCGGAAATCAACTATGAGCCTTGGGTTGGCCTGGATCGCAACGGCTCTGAGTTTCCTGATTCGGACCCCGCTAACGCGATGCTTGATCCGAACGATGTCACGCTTCAGTACATCGATCTGACCGCGCCCCAAACCTGGTGGAGTAACGCGGTTCCTCGCGTCAACGGTCCCAGTGGTTCGCGCTGGAAGAACGTGTTGAACTCCAACATCTACCTTCCGTATTACTACACGACTACGGTATCGGGTAAGCCGGCCTGGAACGACCCCCACACGAAAGTCGATATTTTACCGGGCAATGCTCCGTTTGATGGCGGCGATGAGCGTGATGACTGTCTGATCCCGACGGCGTGTACGTACGCTGAGGAACTGCAGAACTTCGCAAACTGGTTCACCTACTACCGTATTCGCGAACATGCGGCAAAAGGCGCACTTGGCGCGGCAGTGGCCGATGCCTCTAACCTGCGTATGGGTTACGCCGCGATGAACCAGAGCTTTGAGCGGCTGCGCATCGATTCGCTGAACTCATCGTTCCGGGTTGGTCACAAGAAAGACCTGATGGACCAGATCTATCGCACGCGCTCGAACGGTGGCACGCCATTGCGACGTGCGCTTGATCGTGCGGGCCGCCACTTCCAGTGTGTCTCTGGGGATTCGTTTGGAAGCACGGGTACTAGCACGCCGGGTACGGCGAACTGTCCGGTACTCGCTGATCCTGAAGGTCAGTGCCAGAACAACTACACGCTGTTGTTCTCAGATGGCACCTGGAACGGCGGCTTCAGTGGAACTGGCGCGGCGAACCATGATTCGGACAACCCAGCGGACATCACGCCAAGTGCCTTCGACGGTGGTCGCTACGCGGACAATCGCACCGCAACGCTGGCGGATGTTGCGATGTACTACTACGAGCGCGATCTGCATCCATCGCTTGTCGATGGCGTGCCGACGAGTGAGCGAGACCGGCTAGGCGCGGATGAGTCCAACTTCGGTAACGAAGGTGAGACGATGCACCAGCACATGAAGACCTACACGGTGGGCTTCGGTCTGAACGGCAGCATCGATCCAGCCACGGTGCCTACGGACTACACCCAGGCATTCACATGGTCTAACCCTTTCAATGGTGGTTCGGCCAAGGTGGACGACATGCTGCACGCAGCCGTCAACGGCCGTGGTGACTTCCTGCAGGCGAACAATCCTGTGCTGCTATCGGCCGCTTTCCAACAGGCTTTCGCGGAATTCTCCGATGGCTCTGTGTCGGTTAGTGCCGTGGCGTTTAACTCAACCGCGCTGCGTGAAGAGACGGTTGAGTATCGCGGTTTCTTCAACCTGAAGTTTAACTCGGGCGATTTGCGGGCGTTGTCGGTTGATCCGGATAACGGTGAGGTAGATAACGATAATCCGATCTGGCGCGCTGCGCCGGAGCTGGATACGGTTACGCCTGACTCTCGGGTGATCGTGACGTTCGATCGTCAGAGTGGTGACGGCATACCGTTCCGCTACGCAAATCTCAATACGGATCAGCAGACTGTGCTCGATGCCCAGGAGCTTGCGTTCCTGCGCGGTGATCGTTCGAACGAAGAGCCCAGCGGTACCTTCCGCGAGCGTCGAGCGACGGAAGGCATACTCGGTGACATCGTGCATTCAGCACCGGTTTACGTGGGCACACCCCGCGCTATCCAGCGTGATGCAGAACCTTACCCGACAGCATCTGCCAGCCTGTACTCCCAGTTTGTGGATGACTCACGTACCCGGCAGGCGGCGGTTTACGTCGCGGCGAACGACGGCATGCTGCACGCCTTCAATGCCGGTATACCGGGAACGAACCTCGGCGATGGCGCTGAGCTGTTCGCCTTTGTCCCGAATAAGATCATCGATTCGTCGCAGCGGTTCCAGAACGAGCTGGACCAGTTGTCCTCGCTGGTTTATTCGCACAAGTTCTTTGTCGACTTAACGCCTACGATCGAAGATGTCTTTATGCCAGCACGCAGGGGCCTGACGACCAAGACGTGGAACACGTTGTTGGTTGGTGGCCTCGGCGGCGGTGGCAAAGGCTACTACGCGTTGAACGTTACCGACGTTGATGATTGGGATACCGAAACTAATGCGGCCAACAATGTCCTCTGGGAATTCACGGACGCTGATGATTTCTATCCGCTCGACAGTGACGGTGATCCAATTGAAGACAGCATGGGTAACCCCGTGGTCGATCTTGCGGGCGATCCGGTAAAAGACCTTGGCTACTCGTTCAGCCAGCCCCAGATCGTCATGAGTAACGTTGACGACGGCAGCGGTGAGCAGAAGTGGATAGCGGTCTTCGGTAACGGTTACAACTCGACGGCCGGTATCGCCAAACTGTTTGCATTGTTCATTGAAGACGGTATGGACGGTTGGGACGCTGACGAGGTGGTCAAGCTCGATACGGGAGAGGGCGTTAAAGATGCGCCCGACCCGCTAGCAGGTTTGCCTAACGGCCTGGGAACGCCCACCGTAATCGATGTGGATTTAAACGGCACAGCTGACTACGTGTACGCTGGTGATCTGTTCGGCAACATGTATCGATTCGATATTACTGACGCTGATCCGGACAACTGGACGTCAACCAAGCTGTTCCAGGCGACCTACGATGAGACGACGGCGACTCGCCAGGCGGCCATCAATAAGCCAACGGTAACTAAGCACCCCACGGAGGAAGGTTTCCTCATCATCTTTGGTACCGGTAGCTTTGTGACGGAACAGGATGGCACATCAACGGATATCCAAAGCCTCTACGGCCTTTGGGATCGATTCGAAATCGCGCCGGCAACGAATGTCAGCAATGCCAAGAGCACGCGTCTTGTTGAGCAGGTGTTGACCAATAAGGTAGTTGAGAGCGGCTTTGCCTTCGATCGCTTCCGAATTGTCACAGAGAACGCTGTGAATTATGTGCCGGACGCTGGATCGACACCGGGAACCTATGGCTGGTACATCGATTTTGATCCGGTACGCGCGGCCTCTACCGATCAGGGTAACTCGAACCCGGATACGTCGGGCAACGCACCGCCGGATGTTCAGTATCCCGGTGAGCGTGCGGTTCGCCGGCTCATCGTTCGAAACGGCGTTGTTATCGTGGTTAGCATTCTGCCGCGGGAAGAGAACACCTGCTTCAAGGCTCCACCGGGTAACGTCATGGCGTTCGATGCGTTGACTGGCGGTAATCCAAGCCAGCCGGTGTTCGATTTGAATGGCGATGGCGAGGTGGACGACAGTGATCTGTTGACCTTCGGTGGCGATACCTACGCGGGTGGCATCATGCTGGATCAGGGTGATCTCGATGGCACGCTGGTGGATCCCTCAGTGCTATCTGGCACGGGTGATACCGACTTCCTGTTCCTGAGCGGTGGCTCTCAGCAGGAAACTATTGAGATCTTCGGAGTGGGTGGTCCCAAGACCGGCCGATTGTCCTGGCGTGAGCTGGATGACGGAATCTAGGGTTAACGGTAGAACGTGGAGAAGACTATGACGATTACTAATCTTGCGACTAACCGTGTTCTCGTGGCGGCTGTACTGGCGACGCTGTTGGGGTGGGCATCGCTCGCCTCAGCAGAGCCCCCACAATTGATCGAGCCCGGCATCGTCTACTCGGTTAATCCTGGCAACAGCCAGGCTGAAATCAGTGGTGCCATCTATCAGTTCACCACCGATAGTGATGTAGAAGTGGCGGGCTCCACAAGTTCCATGGTTGCGCTAGCGCCTGGAATGAAAGTGGAGATCACCTATCTGATGCATCCGGATCGGTACCGTGAAGTTGTGTTCCTTGAGCAGCTGCCGGACGATCTCGAGATCGAAGAGTTTTAGTTACGTTGATCGCTTTGCGATCAACGCCTGTCGAATCTCGGAAGAGCGGCAGACGATTTTCCAATCGCGAAGCGATCGGGAAAATCTGTCGAGAGCGGAATCTCTAGCTGCGAGCACTTTGTCCGCCGACTGAGATTGCCGCACTTGGCCTTCGGCCGTGTTCGCAATGACGAATACTTGGCCCGTCATCGCGAGGCGCTCAACCGCGCAGCGGTGGAGCAACGCGGCGATCTCATTGTTTAATGACGCAACCGATGTACGGAGATCGCGTCAGTCGCTTCGCTCGTTCGCGATGACGAGGGTTGTATGGCTCCATTGCGATGACGAGGGTTGTATGGTGCTGTCGCGATGACGAAGGTTTACATAGCCTTGTCGCGATGACGAATTTCTTGGCCCGTCATCGCGAGGCGCTCAACCGCGCAGCGGTGGAGCAACGCGGCGATCTCATTGTTTAATGACGCAACCGATGTACGGAGATCGCGTCAGTCGCGTCAGTCGCTTCGCTCCTTCGCGATGACGAAGTGTTTCGCTACGCACCATAAACCGTTCTCAACAACGCAGCGGACGACCCTGCGCATCTTCTACAACACCATCTTCATCGTTGTCCCTGGCGGAACGCGCTCTTCCCGCCGTGTTTAGAATTACCATACGTGCGCCCTCGGCGCTGCCATCACCAGGACAATACTGAAAACTGCCGTTCTGCCAGTTCGTCAAGCCAGTGGGTGTCATTTGCAGCACAGAACGATTGCGAAAGCTCCGCCAGGTGATTCGCTCATCGCTTCGAAGGGCTGGCAGCTCTGTCAGAAGCGGCTCCGAGCTTTCTCTCCGACCATTGCGGTTGTGGTCTGCAAATATCACGGTGCCTCGGTGCCAGCTATTGCGCGAGCCACATTCGCCGTTACTACCTGGACACATGGTCACGATGACACGCAGGGATGCGGCCGAATTGCGGGCGTAGCCTACCGCTCCCACCATTTGATTCAGCACGGCGACTGATCGCTCCCGACGTTGCCAGTCAGTAAACGACGGGATCGCAAGGGATGCGATAACACCAGCAATCGTGACGACCACTAGTTGCTCGATGAGAGATATGCCCTGCATGCTTGTGCAGGCTAGAGAGTGAGATGCGCGGAGTCTGCCGGTGAATGCCCAGACTGGCGTGAGATGTCGTCCCTTGTCGCTGCTCGACGACGCTTAGAGCGTGCCTATTCGAGCTCGAGTTTCTTCAGTCGATAGCGCAGGGCCCGAAAGGTGATACCTAGCTCTTTGGCCGCAGCGGTTTTGTTCCAACGAGTCCGCTCGAGCGCCTCGGTGATGAGCTTCCGTTCGATGTTCTCCAGGTAGCTCTCGAGCGACTCACCAGGCTTCAGTGTTGGCGTTACGCTATCACGACTCTCAGAAGCCGCCGTGCCGCTAGTGACAGCGCTATCTGTTGCCTCTGTTTCGTTTGTCGTTGAGTTCTCAATCGAAGCCCCAAGTTCGTCGGGTTGGTCGGCGTGCACAGTCGAGGCGTCGGGCTGCTCGGCCGGCTCGCCAATGACAGATCCGCCGCCCAGGCTAAGATCCTCGGGAGTGATGCTGTTGCCATCGCAGAGCGTGACCGCTCGTTCGAGAATGTTCTCAAGTTCTCGAACATTGCCAGGAAACTCATAGGCGTTGAGTGCGGCCTGCGCTTGAGGATTGAGTGATGGGCGCTCGACGGCGTAGTCTGCGGCGATTCTATCGAGTATCTGATCAGCAAGTTCTGCGACATCGCCTTCCCGGTTTCGTAGCGGCGGCATCGCGAGTTCAATGACGTTCAGGCGGTAGTAGAGATCCTGGCGAAATCGTTGGCCACTGACCTCACCGGCGAGGTCTTTGTGCGTTGCGGACAGTATTCGCACATCGATCTTCTCTTCGCTGGAACTGCCGACAGCACGTACAGCCTTTTCCTGAATCGCGCGCAGCAGTTTCACCTGCATGGTTAACGGCAGGTCAGCGACTTCGTCGAGAAACAGGGTGCCGCCATTGGCTGCCTGAAACAGACCCTGTTTGTCAGCGCCTGCGCCAGTGAAGCTGCCTTTCAGATGGCCGAAAAACTCGCTCTCCATCAACTCGCTCGGAATAGCGCCACAGTTCACGGGCACGAACGGGCCGGAAGATCTGGGCCCCTGTTCGTGAATCAGGCGTGCGGCTACTTCTTTACCGGTACCCGATTCGCCACTCACGTAGATCGGTGCCTGGCTGCGCGCGAGCTTTTTGATCGTCGCTCGGAGCGATTGCATGACCGGAGAGGATCCGGTCAGCTTAGTCGCGGCATCGACGTCTGCATCACTCGCATCGCCGGCGACTCGAAGGGCTGTCTCTACCAGCGCTCGAAGCTGGTCCAGGTCCACCGGTTTCTGCACGAAGTCGAACGCGCCCGCCTTCAGTGCATCGACCGCGGTATCCATGCTGCCAAAAGCAGTGATCATCGCCACCGGCATTTCTGGGTAGTCCGTACCGATCTTACGAACCAGATCAATGCCGTTGCCGTCAGGGAGGTGCATATCCGTGAGGCATAGGTCGAAATGGTTGTTCGCGAGCAAGTCGAAAGCGGTGGAGAGCTGTTCAGCCGCCATCGTCTCGACATTCATCCTGCCCAGGGTGATCTCGAGCAACTCGCGAATATCCGGCTCGTCGTCAACGATGAGCGCTTTTTTGACGGAACCTGCAGTCATTGCCTGTGCCTTGTTCTGGTCGATAGCGTAGTGACGTCCTGCGATGGGCGCGGAGCTGCCTGATCCGAAGGTTGTCTAGCCGATAATCCTGTTCGGGTGCGCGAAGATGATATGGAAACAACTGCCTCCATCCTCGTGACGCTGATAGCTGATTCGGGCCTGGTTTGCCTCACACAACTCCTTCGAAATATACAGGCCAAGACCAGTGCCGGATGGGGAGTTGGTCACGAAGGGCTCAAACAACGTTGCGACTTTGTCCGGATCAACACCACCGCCAATATCGATGACGTCCAGGTATGGTCGCTCGGTTGCACGATCCACCCCGCCTCGAAGCTTGACGTAGCGACGGCCCGACATTTCCATGCTGTAGCGCAGACCGTTGTTCACCAGATTGGTTAGAACCTGGTTCAGCTGACTTGCGTCTATTCGCAGTTCGGTGTCGGCAGGTTCGACGACAACTTCAATTTCGCAGCCGCCGTCATCCGGCTCATGGTAGCTGTCTTTGAAGGCATTCAGATGGTCGAGCATGCTCAACAGCACCGGTGACGGCGCCTTTCGTCTGGACAGCTCCAGTACGTTTTCAACCACCCCATTCATTCGTATGCAGTGGTTATGGATGATGTCCGTCAATCGTGAATCGCCAGCGTCGAGGTTTTTCGATTCCTTCAGCAATTGGCTGGCGTGGCTGACCGCGCCCAGGGGGTTGCGAATCTCATGCGCAATCGAGGCTGATAGCCGTCCAAGCGCGGCGAGTTTGAGCTGTTGCGCCTGCTGCTGCACTTCGCCGGTGTCCTCCAGAAATACGGTGACGTCACCCATGGAGTCATCGCTGCGCACCGATGAGAAATTGATGCGAATTTCGGGTGTGTTCGGAGTCAGTTGAAATGGGGCAGCACGCAGACTGGTTTGTTCGCGCCAGGCAGAAAGCCGCTCTCGAAGCGGCAGTGGCAACATGAACGTTGCGTCGTGATCGGAAAAGCCGAGCAGGGCTCTTGCTGAATGATTCACCATGCGCACGCGATCATCACCGTCCACCAGGATGATGCCCGTACGCATACGCTGAACGATGATTTTGTTGATGCGCTCAAGATCGGCGAGTTCGATCGCCTGAGTCATTGAGCGAATTTCGTTTTTGCGAAGACGCCGGGACAGGGTTTGGGTAACGCCGGCGATGGTGAAAAACGCAACGCCCAGCAATCCGGCCTGAAACAGTTCTTCGAACTTGCTGTAGTGGGTGAGGGAGACCAGTGTCTCCTGAAACAGGATGCTGATGCTGGCCAGGGCTGCGATCGCAAAGCTCATCCGGCCGGGCACTAAGATTGCGCCAACGGCAACGGTGACCACCAGCAAGGTGCCCAGTCCGCTGCCGGTTCCGCCCGACAGGTAGGTGAACAGACTGAGAGCCAGGACATCCACGCCCACGATGGTGACGGGGAACAACTGATTGCGGACGATGCCCCTCGGCAGGAAACGCATGCCCAGAGCCACAACGAGGTTCACAGCCAGGTAGGCGAGAGTGGCTTTGTTGAACCACTCCGGATTTTCCTGGCCCAGGCGATTGCTCAGAAAGCTCTGATACTGCATGGCGACCAGCGCGATACCGAGAACCACCCGGTAGAGGTTGTAAACGCGGAGCAGCGCTTGCGATTGCTCAAAGCGCCGGCGTTCAACTTCAGCGACGATTTCCGATTGGCTGCTATCAGGCATGTGCGTGCGAGGTTGGGGTTCGCCTTACCAACATGGTAGCCCGGAAACGTCGCAGTGCGCTCCGGAGTGCAGTGCCTGCAGGGTCAATCGACAAATGGAAGCCAGCTGAATCTGCCCTTGCGTTTGCTGGGCTGAGCGTCGCTGTTTTCAGAGGTGCCGCTCGCTGTTGCGGTTCGATGTGGGCTCGGCTCATAACCCTCTGGGTGGCGGATAGCCAGTGGCGGTGGAACATCAGGACGATCGAGCAGGCCCAGTGTCACCAGGTTAAGCCAGGAGCGGTCTCGGTTGCGTACCGCTTCGGTCAAGACCAGATTGCCGCTGTTATCAAACGCCTGATAATCCGGGTAGTTAACCGCGAGGACACGCAGCGCATCGTTAGCCGCGTCTTCCAGGCCGAGTTTGTAGTTGGCTTCCACCAGCACGGCAAGGGCATCATCAACGGATGCTGAGCGTGGATAGTTTTCTACCACGTAGCGGGCGCGATTGGCGCCGGCGACATATGCCCCTCGGCGCATGTAGTAGTCAGCAACATGCACTTCGTGACGGGCGAGGACATCGCGCAGGTACAGCATGCGAGCTCGGGCGTCGGGGGCGTAGTTGCTGTCGGGGAAGCGGGACAACATCTGTGTGAAGTCAGCAAATGCCTCGCGTGCGGGCTCTATATCCCGTTTAGCGGCATCCGTTGTGAACAGGCGATCGAACAGCCCGGCGTTCTTGTTATACGAGGCCAGCCCGCGCAGGTAGTAGGCGTAGTCCACGCTTGGGTGTTGCGGGTGCAACCGTATGAAGCGATTCGCCGATGCCCGCGCCGCGTCCTGATCGTAGGCCATGTAGTGGGCGTAGATAATCTCCAGCTGCGCCTGCTCGGCATAACGCCCGAACGGGAAGCGGGCTTCCAGGCGTTGCAGCGCGTCGATAGCCTGGGAGTAGCTGGCGCTTCGCAACAGTCCCTGTGCCTGGCGGTACATCTGCTGTTCGGTGCTGTTGATGTCACGAGCTTCCGGATCTTCGTCTTTCTTGCCAAAGAAGGGGATCGACGAACAGCCGGCCAGGAGCAAAGCCATGGCCACTAGAGCAATTCCGGTGCGGCTTGCACGTGGCATTCGCACGCGCGAAACACGGGCGAAGGATGTCATTGTTGAGCTAGGTAGATACATAAAATGATGCCGGTCGGCGCTGATTCTTAGCCGGAGGTTTGAGGCTGTCTTGCGCAAATCGGGTAATGTATAGCTTTGGTACCCGCTTGTAACCTCCAAGCGACTGATGCGTAGGGCAAATTGTTCATCGTGAAGCCGGAAAGCGAAACATCGCCCAGCGATCTGCCGCCTGACTCGAAAGCGTTAGATTCGGCCCAGCAGCCCAGGCGCCTTGAGGTCACCCTTGGATCCGAGGCCGCCGGCAAGCGCATTGACGCGGTGGCAGCGAGCCAGTTCAGTGAGTTTTCCCGCTCGTTGTTGAGCCGATGGCTTAAGGAAGGGCGGCTCACCTGTAACGGCGAGATCCTTGCCGCCAAGCAGCGGCTTCATGGTGGCGAAACCCTCGAACTCACCGTTCCAGCCCAGACCGATGGCTGGCACCAGGCGGAAATCGTCGATTTCGACGTCCTGTTTGAGGATGAGGACCTGATCGTTGTCAACAAGCCGGCAGGTCTGGTGGTGCATCCGGGTGCCGGCAATGCGTCGGGAACCCTTGTTAACGGCCTTCTCGCGCACCGGGCAGAACTGTCCGCGCTACCCCGGGCGGGCATCGTTCATCGCCTGGATAAGGACACCAGCGGCTTGATGGTGGTGGCGGCGAGCTACCGGGCCCACACCCAACTGGTTTCGGCGTTGTCTGAACATCGGGTTGCGCGGCGATATGAAGCCATCTGTGAGGGCGCGCCACCAGCCACCTCAACGATCGATCTACCCATCGGGCGTGACAGCCGGCAGCGAACTCGCCAGGCCGTAGCGCCAGATGGTAAGCGCGCGGTGACGCACGTCAGCATTAGCCAGCGCTATCGCGCCCACAGCCTGTTAAGTGTCGTTTTAGAAACCGGCCGAACCCATCAGATTCGAGTGCATCTGTCGTATCAAGGCTTCCCGCTGGTTGGTGATGCGCGCTACGGCGCTCGTCGCATCGTTCCCGTGGCTGCTTCTGACGCGCTGCGAATGACGATCGAGCGTTTCGAGCGACAGGCGCTGCACGCAGCAGAGCTCAGCTTCGTCCACCCCGGATCAGGTGAAGAGGTCAGTTTTTCCCAGCCAGCGCCAGCAGACTTCGAGTCACTCCGCGAGGTGCTGGTTCAAGACGCTCAGCAGCACGAGCGAGACACGTTCGGGGATGATGCTCCGTGAGCCGATTGGGGCAATCGCGTGACTACGTGCTGGCAGACCTTGAGCCGGGCGTGCGAGTGTTCGCGACAACGCGCTCTGCTGGTGCATCCGCCGGCGCTTCCGTTGGTGAATGGGCCAGTTTTAATCTGGCCAGCCACGTGGAGGATGATCCAGATGCGGTTGCAGAGAATCGAACTCGCCTGTGTCAGGAGCTCGGCTTGCAGCGGGTTCAGTGGTTGAACCAGGTGCACGGCATCGATGTGCTGTGCGCCGATGAAGAGACTGCTCTAACGGTGCCAACGGCGGATGCGGCATTCACAACGCGGCGCGGCCTGGCGCTCGCTGTGCTCACGGCAGACTGTCTTCCCGTTGTCCTGCTGACGGATCAGGCGGTCGGCGTTGCCCACTGCGGCTGGCGAGGCCTTGCCGCCGGCATTCTCAGCCACCTTGCCGAGGCGATGCCGGGACAGCTGACGTCCGCCTGGTTCGGCCCGGGCATTTGCGGTGGCTGTTATCAGGTAGATGCCTCATTGTCCGAGGCGTTTGCAGAGGCCCATCTCTCTGGGGCGATCGGCGACGACGAAGCAGACGGCAAGGTTCGGCTATCGCTCGCGACCGTCGCGCAGAATCAACTCAGGGCAATGGGCTGCGAGCGAATTGAGCCGTCGAATTGCTGCAGCCTGTGCGACGAGCGTTTTTACTCCTACCGGCGCTGTGCAACGACCGGGCGAATGGCGACCGTGGTGTGCCGAGACTAACTAAGCAACGAGCTTTCTCGATCGGAGCAAGCTCGCATCCAGGCTCCCATCATCGTTGACTCGACTCTTCAATGAGAGAGGGCTGGTTTTACGGAGTGCAGTACTCTGCCACCCCGCGCTGGGCTTCAGAGATTCGGCGCTGACGCTCTTCCTCGGGCATGGCTCGCAATTCGCCGTCGTCGCTGCGCACACGAATGCGCGAGCGTACGCTGAGCTGGTCCAGCAGGCTGCGAGACTTGTCGCAGTTTTCGCCGGTGATGCGCGCAATTTCATCCTGACGAGCTTGCTCGGCGCTTTGCAGCCCCTCCAGAACAGCCTGTTGGCTATCGCTGAGTTCACTGCCATCCGCCGCTCGCGGCGAGCCTGGTGTGGCGCGAGCGGGGCTGGGTGTTGGAGCTGGCGTTTTGCTGGCCGAGCTACCAGCGCCCGGCAGGGTGCTTACCTCGACGGCGTCCACACCGTAGGGCTTCTGCTGGGTGTAGTTAACGACGCCATTGCTGTCTACCCAGCGCCAGAACGTGTCGGCGTGCGTTAACGAGGCCGGCAGAAGCGTTGTTAACGCTAGAATTACGGCCATTCGGGTCGCTCGGCGTCCTTCGCCCGTGAATTTGGTCGCGAGGCTAGCGGCAAAACCACTGCTGGCTATGCGCGTAGCGGTCATCAGGCTCGTTGAGAGAAGCGATAAACGTGACATTTCAACCCCGGTTGGGTGTCGTAAACAGGTGATTCTAAGGCTATCACAGGCTCATGTGCTGCCCTCAGTGCGGGTTGGACCCGGTTGTGAGGCAGTTCACACAGGCTTCGTGTCCGTTGACATGATTTTAGCCAACCCTAAGAATACCCGGCGCTTTTTACCCCTGACCCGATATCTGACGAAAGAGAATATTCCGTGGAGCTGTTATCCGGCGGCGATATGCTCATCCGCGCTCTGCAGGATGAGGGTGTCGAATACATCTTTGGCTACCCTGGTGGTTCGGCCTTGCACATCTATGACGCCATCTTCCGGCAACAGAAGGTGGATCATATCCTTGTGCGCCACGAGCAGGCTGCCACGCACATGGCTGATGGCTATGCCCGCGCGACCGGCAAGCCAGGCGTTGTTCTGGTCACCAGCGGTCCGGGTGCCACCAACGCCATCACCGGTATTGCGACCGCGCACATGGATTCTGTGCCAATGGTCGTCATCTCGGGGCAGGTGCCGTCGGATCTGATCGGCACAGACGCCTTTCAGGAAACGGACATGATCGGGATCTCCAGGCCAGTGGTGAAACACTCGTTCCTGGTCACCTCGCTTGAAGACATCCCCGAGATCATCAAGAAGGCGTTCTTCATCGCCACCAGTGGCCGACCCGGCCCGGTTGTTATTGATGTGCCCAAGGATGTGACCGACCCGGCGACAACCGCGCCCTACAACTATCCTGCTACCGTCGACATGCGTTCATACCGGCCCAGCCAGCGCGGCCATACCGGACAAATCAAGAAAGCTGCGCGTGCGCTGCTGAATGCGAAGCGCCCGGTTATCTACAGTGGCGGCGGTGTGGTTCTCGGTGACGGCAGTGAGCCATTACGATCGCTGGCGCGCCGCCTGGGATTCCCCGTAACGAACACACTGATGGGTTTGGGTGCTTTCCCTGGTAACGATCCCCAGTTCCTGGGCATGCTCGGCATGCACGGAACGTATCAGGCCAACATGGCGATGCATCACGCGGATCTGATCCTGGCCATAGGCGCTCGCTTTGATGACCGGGTAACCAACAATCCGTCGAAGTTCTGTCCCGACGCAACGGTTGTGCACGTTGATGTCGATCCGGCGTCGATCGCCAAGATCGTGACCGCGGACATTCCGATCGTTGGTCCGGTGCTACCGGTTCTCAAGGAACTCGATGCTCAGGTTGAGGCACTGCTGGCCGACAATCCAGGCGCTCAGGACAGCGAAGCGCTGGCGGATTGGTCCAGGCGGATCGACGGTTGGCGCGAAGAACACGGCCTGAACCATCACCTTGCGAGCGAAGGCGCCGAGCCGATCATGCCGCAACGGGTCATCCAGTCGCTGTATCGGGTCACCGGTGGCAACGCCTACGTGACATCCGATGTCGGCCAGCATCAGATGTTCGCCGCTCAGTACTACCACTTTCCTGAGCCACGTCGCTGGATCAATTCCGGCGGCTTGGGAACGATGGGCTTTGGTCTGCCATCCGCCATGGGGGTGCAGATGGCATTTCCAGATGCGACCGTCGCCTGCGTTACGGGTGAGGGGAGCTTCATGATGAACGCTCAGGAGATGTCTACCTGCCTGCAATACGGTCTTCCGATAAAAATCGTTTGTCTGAATAACCAGGCCCTGGGCATGGTGAAGCAATGGCAGGACATGCAGTACGGCGGCCGCCATTCCCAAAGCACGTACAGCGATTCCCTGCCTGATTTCAAGACGCTCGCCGAAGCCTATGGCCACGTCGGTATCCGCGTTGATTCAGCGGACGATCTTGATGCGGCGATGGAGGAGACCTTTAGCCCGGCCAACGCCAGCAAGCTAGTGCTGCTCGACGTTGGCGTTGATCCACGAGAACACGTGTATCCGATGGCGATTAAAGGCGGCTCCATGCGCGACATGGTGCTGTCCCGGTCGGAGGCTACGTAATGCGCAGAATCATTGCCGTTCTCATTGAAAACGAATCCGGTGCGCTGTCACGCGTGCTTGGGCTGTTTGCCCAGCGTGGCTACAACATCGAGACGTTGACGGTTGCTCCTACGGATGATGCAACGTTGTCGCGAATAACCTTGACGACGCTGGGCGACACCCAGCGCATCGAGCAGATCACCAAGCAGCTCAACAAGCTCATCGAGGTGGTCAAAGTGGTCGATCTTTGTGAAGACGACCACATCGAACGTGAGATCATGTTGATCAAAGTACGGGCGGAAGGCAGCGAGCGCGCCGAACTCAAGCGCACTGCCGATGTGTTTCGTGGCCAGATCGTCGACGTCACACCGCGCACTTACACGGTTCAGCTTACGGGCCCGACTGCCAAGCTGGATGCTTTCGTTCGAGCCATGGAAGTCGGCACGATTGTCGAAGTGGTTCGATCGGGTGTGTCCGGTATCGGTCGCGGCGATAAAGCGCTGACGATCTGACCCTGCCAGCGCAGGCCAAAGGCCAGTTGGGCTGATTGGTTGGGCGCAGGCGAGGCTCAAAATCAGGTTTTTGGCTCGGTAACACGAGCGATTTCAATTTTCTAAACGCATATTCGGAAAGAGACACCATGCAGGTTTACTACGACAAAGACGCAGACCTTTCACTGATCCAGAACATGAATGTCGTTGTGGTTGGCTATGGCTCCCAGGGCCACGCGCACGCAAACAACCTGCGCGATTCAGGGGTCAACAACATTACCATCGGGCTGCGCAAGGGCGGCCCTTCCTGGCGCAAGGCAGAGAATGCCGGATTCAAGGTGGCCGAAGTGGCCGAAGCGGTTGCGGACGCTGATCTGGTGATGATCCTGACGCCGGACGAGCACCAGCAGGCGCTCTATGCAAACGAGATCAAACCGAACGTGAAAGAAGGCTCCACGCTAGCGTTCGCCCACGGTTTTAACATCCACTTCGAACTCATCGAGCCGCGCGAAGACCTCGACGTTGTGATGATCGCGCCGAAGGGGCCGGGCCACACGGTTCGGTCAACCTATGTTGCCGGCGGCGGCGTGCCCAGCCTGATTGCTGTTTTCCAGGATGCTTCGGGGCAGGCGAAAGCGAACGCATTGTCGTATGCATCAGCCAACGGTGGCGGCCGTGCCGGAGTCATCGAAACCACGTTCCGCGAAGAGACTGAAACGGATCTGTTCGGTGAGCAGGCCGTGCTTTGCGGCGGTGCCGCGGCTCTAGTGCAGGCAGGCTTCGAGACGCTGGTTGAGGCTGGCTATGCACCCGAGATGGCCTACTTTGAGTGCCTTCATGAGCTCAAGCTCATCGTCGACTTCTTCTACGAAGGCGGTATCAGCAATATGTGGTACACCGTGTCCAACACGGCGGAATATGGTGGCCTGACTCGTGGCCCCCGCGTCGTTAACGCGGAAACCAAGGCGGAAATGAAGCGTATCCTCGAAGAGATTCAAACGGGTAAGTTCGCACGCGAATTCGTCACCGAGTTCCAGGCTGGTGCGCCCAGCATCAAGGCTATGCGCCGCATCAGCAGCGAGCACGGCATTGAAGAAGTGGGTGCGCGATTGCGCGAGATGATGCCCTGGATCAAAGAAAACCAGCTGGTCGATCGCGACAAGAACTAACCGTTAAGCTGGACCAGAGCGCGGCCGGACGCGGCAAGTGTCCGGCGGCCGGTTGCACAGGCTGCTGGGGAGCAAGTCATGGCGGATGAGCATCGTGATGAAGCAGGCAGCGCAACGGATGCTGCATCTGCATCTGCTGGCGATTCTGTGGCGTCCGAGGGGAACTCGGCCGCGCGCCTGAGCCGGCGTGCCCGGCTTCGCCAGGAGCTTCGTGAGCGCCGCAAGCGGGGCGTTTATCTGCTACCCAATATGATTACCACCGGCGCTATGTTCGCCGGTTTCTTTGCCATCGTTGCGGGTATGAACGGGGATTTCGTGCCGGCCGCATTGGCCATCTTTGTGGCGGCGCTTCTTGATACCGCCGATGGGCGAGTCGCCCGCATGACGCATACGGAAAGTGATTTCGGGGCGGAGTACGACAGTTTGTCGGATATGGTCGCGTTCGGTGTGGCTCCGGCCCTCGTGGCCTTCGCCTGGTCGGTATCGACACTCGGGCGTGTTGGCTGGGTGGCAACCTTCATCTACATGGCGTGCGCCGCTCTGCGACTCGCCAGGTTCAACACGGCGCCGAGCGACAATACGGCGTTCACTGGTCTTGCCAGCCCCGCAGCCGCTGGCGTCATCGCCAGTGCAGTCTGGTCCTGGCAGGACAGCTTCCCTGGGCAAGTCCCATCGCAAAGCGTGGCGATTGGCATGGCCGCGGTAACAGCACTCGTCGGCCTGCTGATGGTCTCTAATTTCCGCTACTTCTCACCTAAAATGCTCGGTCTCAAAGGCCGTGTGCCCTTTGTTGTTCTCGTTGTTGTCGCGCTCGGCTTCGCCATTGTGCTGGCAGACCCACCCCGGGTTCTGCTGTTGCTGGCTGTCTTGTATGCGCTGTCCGGTCCGGTTCTGTGGTGTGTTGACCGATACAAGGGTCGTTCAGCAAAGGCGTCCGGCGATCCCGACGGCTTTGAGGCTGATGATCTTTGATCGAACTTCTTTCGGCCTGCGCACTCTAACGTAGGGCAAGCCAGCTCCCACGCGTTGACCAGCAGCGTCGCAGCTCGCCTGCCCAGCACTGACAGCAGGAACAGAAGATGTTGATTCGAAGTAAGAAGCCCGGAGCTATTCTCCCGAGCGAGATAACGCCGGAAACGAGCTATTTGAACCGGCGCAGGTTGCTTGCCGGGATAGCCAGTGGCGTCGTGCTTGCGGGTTGCGCGGAATCCAGTGCCAGTGCACCTGACGAGCAAGCTGTTGCCTCAGATGGGCAAGCGCCTGCTCCTGGCCTTGATGCGATCACGCCAGAAGAGATAGCCACCAGCTACAACAACTTCTACGAGTTCGGCACAGGCAAGGGTGACCCGGCCCGCTATGCCCACGAGCTCACCACCACGCCCTGGTCCGTCTCGGTCAGCGGTCTTGTGGACAAACCGGCGAGCTGGGCTTTGGAAGACCTGCTGGCTGGGCTGACGCCAGAGGATCGAATCTACCGTTTCCGCTGTGTTGAAGCCTGGTCCATGGTCATTCCATGGCTCGGCATCCCACTGTCCGCCGTGCTCGACAAGGTGGGCGTAGATTCGTCAGCGAAATACGTGGCTTTTGAGACACTGAAGCGACCGTCGGAGATGCGTGGCCAACGCTCCGCGTTCTCCGGTATCGACTGGCCCTACGTCGAGGGGCTGCGAATTGACGAAGCGATGCATCCGCTGACGACGCTGGCGGTGGGCATGTACGGCAAACCGTTGCCGAACCAGAACGGCGCGCCGCTGCGCTTGGTGGTGCCGTGGAAATACGGCTTCAAGAGCATCAAATCCATCGTTGGCATTCGGCTCACCAGGCGCGAGCCACCGACCACCTGGAATCGGTTGAACGCGCGGGAGTATGGCTTCTATTCGAACGTGAACCCCGAGGTAGACCATCCGCGCTGGAGCCAGGCGAGCGAGCGCCGGTTGCCGAGTACGTTTCTGCAACCGAATCGCATTGAGACGCGCATGTTTAACGGCTACGCCGAGGAAGTCGCTTCGCTCTATTCGGGCATGGACCTGAAGAAGCACTACTAGCCGCCGTGCAACGACGTGCTGTGAAGTTTGCGGTTCTCGCCCTTGCCGGGGTGCCAGCGCTGGTGTTCGCCTACCGGGTTTGGCTGGAGCTGACGCTGCCAGGTGCCGGTTTTGGCGTCGATGGCGCGGATGCGGCGACTGGCTTCCTCGGTGAGTGGGCTTTGAGACTGCTGTTAGTCACGTTGTCTGTGTCGACATTGCGACGACGGTTGGGGGTCTCAACGTTCGCGAGCAGCAGGCGAGGGCTCGGCCTGTGGACGTTTGCCTATGCCTCGGGCCATTTCGTGATCTACCTGGTCGCGCTGGCAGGGCTTAGTTTTGCGCAGGTGTTGGAAGATGTTGTGGAGCGACCCTATATCACGGTCGGTTTTCTTGCGCTTCTGATTCTGCTGCCATTAGCCGTGACCTCAACCCGGGGATGGCAGCGGCGACTTGGCCGCCGTTGGTCGAATCTGCACAAGGCGGCGTATCTGGCGGCTGCGCTGGCACTGCTGCACTTGTTCTGGCTCACGCGCGACGGCTTCGCGGAAGTGCTGATCTATGTGGCGTGGTTCGCTGTTCTGATGGCCGATCGCTTCAGGCAGGCCGCCGCCAGGCGATCGATCAGGACATCCGCGCGGAGCTAGCGGCCGCCAGTTCGCCAAGCACCCGCACACTGTCGTCCCAACCGATACACGCATCGGTAATTGACTGCCCATAGGTCAGCTTGCTGGTGTCGGACGACGGCTGGTTGCCCTCCACGAGGTTGCTTTCGATCATCACGCCGCTGATAGCTCGAGAGCCCAATGCCATCTGGCTGCACAACTCGTCGCAGACATTGAGCTGGTTGGCGTGCTTCTTTTGTGAGTTCGCATGGCTCATGTCGACCATGACGCGCGGTACTTCGCCGACCTTCTTGAGCGATTCGCAGGCCTGGTCGATCGAGTCGCGATCGAAGTTGGTCTGTCCGCCGCCGCCGCGCAGGATGACATGACAGTCAGGGTTGCCGGCGGTTTCAAAGATGGCCGAGTGTCCTGATTTGGTTACGGACAGAAACACATGCGGATTGCTCGCGCTCTGCACGGCATCCACTGCCACTTGAACCGACCCGTTTGTCGAATTCTTGAAGCCCACAGGGCAGGACAGCCCGGAGGCGAGTTGCCTGTGTACCTGGCTTTCGGTGGTTCGAGCGCCGATAGCAGCCCAGCTCACAAGATCGCCAACGTACTGCGGCGATATCGGCTCCAGGTACTCCGTGCCTGTGCCGAGGCCGAGGTCTACGATGTCGCGCAATACTCCGCGGGCGATCCTCAGGCCTTCGTTGACGCGACACGTCCCATCGAGATGGGGGTCGTTAATCAAACCCTTCCAGCCAACCGTTGTGCGGGGCTTCTCGAAGTAGGTGCGCATAATGATCAGCAACTCGCCGCGCAATGCCTGGGCCTGCTCTGCCAGCCTGCGCGCGTAGTCGAGGGCGGCTTCCGTGTCGTGGATAGAGCAGGGACCAATCACGACCAGCAACCGCTTGTCGCGTCCAGCGAGTATGTCTGCCGCTTCCGCGCGAGTACGAAATATAGTTTGCGAGGCATCGGCGGAGAGAGGTAGAGATTCGATCAGCGCGGTCGGCGCTGCAACCTCCTCCATTCCGGTAATGCGGACATCGTCAGTGTGATATTTCATGGCGCTCTCCGGGCCTCGTGCAGTTCGTTGTAAGTGGGCGGCAAATCGGTGGCGAATGGTAACAGCGTCGCGGTTCATGGGTCAGGCTATAAGTCCGGCGTCTGTGCGGACTGTGTACAATCTCCACATGAGTTTTACCGAGCAGTTGACCGATGCCCAATTGGCCCTCGCCCATGGGCTAGGGATCGATGTGTATCGCCTGCGGCACGGCAGGCGCATCGAGCAAGTGAGCGTCGATGCGTCTGCACAAGCGTCCTCGCAGGGCCGCTCGTCTCCACCGGCAACTACGCCGGCAACTAAGCGGGCAAGTGCGCCTGCAACGTCTGCCTCTGCGCCCGCATCCGGTGGCCGAATAGCGGGAGCCCGTGGTGAGATCGCTGCCATGCGTGCCGCACTCGGAGTTGACGCATCGCAACCATCCCCTCCGGATCAGCGAGTACAAACACCTGCAAATGAGCCTCAAAAACCAGCCGACACGCCTGCGGATAGCGAGGAAGTTGTGCGCTGTGAACTGGTGGCCTGGCGCAGCGGTGCAACGTTTCTGGTCTGCGCCAGATCAATGCTCAACGACGATAGCCAACGCCTGATTCAAGACCTCCTGCGAGCGCTCGACCCGGACGCCCGAACTTCAGCCATGGAGTTCTCCTGGCCTGCTGGAGGGGGTGGACCGTCCGATGCTCAGTCCGCAACCAAAGCCTGGCGTGCGTTCTGGCAGCGCCGAAGTGAGGGAGCGACATTGCTTTTGGCTACGTCGGATGCGCTTTTGGATCAGTGGCTGGCGGATGAGGCTGACGTGCAGTGGCTGCCAGCGCTGGACACGCTGGTCGGCAACGGTGTTGGCAAACGGCAGCTGTGGCGTGCTTTGTGTGATGCCCGCCGCGCTGACGGTTGAGGGCTAAAGCCGTTGTCTGGAGTGCAATTGATTCGTCAGATGCTGCCAGATGATCTGGATCAGGTGATGGTCGTTGAGACTCGAAGCTACTCGTTTCCATGGACTCATGGCATTTTTTCGGACTGCCTTTCGGCGGATTACGAGTGCTGGGTGCTCGAGCATCCGAAAGTTGGCCAACTGGCTGGCCACGCGGTGCTAAACGTGGCGGCGGGTGAAAGCCACCTCTTAAATATCTGTGTTCTGCGCGAGTATCAGGGCTCGGGGCTTGGCCGGCTATTGCTCAACCACGTAGTAAAACGGGCTGGAGCGAGAGAAGCGGAACGCGTTTTTCTTGAGGTTCGACCAACCAATAGAAGTGCCATAGCGCTGTACAAGTCGGCCGGGTTTGAAGAAATCGGCATCCGCAAAAACTACTATCCCTCCGCACAGGGTCACGAGGACGCCCAGGTCATGGCGCTGACCTTGCCGAAACCAGCGTGCCCCTGAAATCCGCTTGCGGAGTTATCTCTTGCTGGCGCCCTCGAAACCCGCTTGCGGAGTTATCTTCGGCTCACGCCTACGAAACCCGCTTGCGGAGCGGTCGTCCGCAGGACGCTACGGCCCGCAATCACTATACTGCGCGCCGCGCATCGGCCTGATTCCCAGGCTGTGCCTTTGTTTTTGATCAGGTAAGCACGCAGATCATGTCACTGCCTCAACAGATAAGCCGGCGTCGAACGTTCGCGATCATCTCGCACCCGGATGCCGGTAAAACCACGATTACCGAAAAGCTGCTCTTGCATGGTCAGGCGATTACGCTGGCTGGCAGCGTTAAGGCGCGGAAGTCCGATCGTCATGCGACGTCGGACTGGATGCAGATGGAGCAGCAGCGGGGTATTTCGGTAACGACCTCGGTGATGCAGTTCGACTACGCAGACCGCACGGTAAACCTGCTGGATACACCCGGCCACGAAGACTTCTCCGAGGACACCTATCGGACACTGACGGCGGTTGATTCGGCGCTCATGGTGATTGATGGGGCGCGCGGCGTTGAGCCGAGAACAATCAAACTGATGGAAGTGTGTCGCCTGCGCGACACACCGATCGTCACGTTTATCAACAAGCTCGACCGGGAGATACGAGACCCCATCGAGGTGATGGATGAGATTGAGGACATCCTGCAGATTCAATGTGCGCCGATCACATGGCCCATCGGCATGGGGCGCAACTTTGCTGGCGTGTACCACCTCTACAACGACGAAATCATTGCCTTCGAGCGTGGTCATGGCCATGAGATGTTCGAGTTCGCTCGAGTCCAGGGCCTTGCGAGTGCGGAGGCGAGGGAGCTACTCGGTGATGGCTACGATGACTTTGTTGATGAGATCGAGCTCGTGCGTGGCGCGAGTCACACATTTGACCTGGATGACTATCGTGCCGCGACGCTGACACCAGTTTTCTTCGGCACCGCGCTGGCGAACTTTGGGGTTGCCGAGTTGCTCGATGGTTTTGTCGAGTGGGCACCGCCGCCGCAACCGCGAGAAACATCCGACGGTGTCGTTGATCCGTCAGAGCCTGGCTTCAGCGGCTTTGTTTTTAAGATCCAGGCCAACATGGACCCCAAGCATCGTGACCGCATCGCGTTCATGCGCGTGTGCTCCGGGCAATACCGACAGGGCATGCGCATGCAGCATGTTCGTCTTGGTAAAGATGTGAAGATCACCGATGCCGTGACGTTCATGGCGGGAGACCGGCAACAAGCGGAAGAGGCATGGCCCGGCGATATCATCGGCCTGCACAACCACGGCACCATTCAGATCGGCGATACGTTTACGGACAAACCCAAGTATCGCTACAGCGGCATTCCGAACTTTGCGCCAGAGCTGTTCCGCAATGTGCGAACGAAAGACCCACTGAAATCCAAGCAGCTCGAACGTGGTCTAACCCAGCTCAGCGAAGAGGGCGCAACGCAGGTGTTCAAACCGCTTACTCGATCTGAGCTTGTGGTGGGCGCGGTGGGAGTATTGCAGTTTGATGTCGTTGCCTTCCGGCTCGGTGATGAATATCGAGCCGATTGCATCTACGAGAACTGCGATGTGTTTACGGCCCGCTGGATTCGCTGCTCGGACGAGAAGATGTTGGATGAGTTTCGGCGCAAGCATGCGGACGCACTGGCGATTGATGGCGGCGGTCATCTGACATACCTCGCGCGCAGTAGAGCCAACCTGCAGCTGATTACGGAACGCTGGCCTGACATAGATTTCACATCAACTCGGGAACACTAGGACCCGTCGACGCAGTGCAATCGTAAAATTTTTGTCAAGCCCCTGAAAGCGGGGTTTTGCGCGTGAGCTGGCTGTGCTAGCAAATTTGTACGTGAGTGATATGCTTCGATCGCTGTTGGGTCAAGGATGCGACCGTTCAGCTGGCAACTAAAGCGATAGCGACGTCAGGGGAGCACTCGCGCGATGGTGTTGACTGCAAGGATGAGCAACGCGGCATGTATCGACATGTCCACCAGCGGTTCGCAATCTGCTTCCGGAAATGAAAGTTCCGGCGGTCAGCGAAACTCACTCAAGATCGTCGGCGACGATACTCTCTCGGCCGTTGCGCAGACCCGCAAGCCCGCAACTATTTTGCTGATCGATGATGATGAGCAGGTACTGAATGTTCTTGGTGAGATGCTCAGGCTCGAAGGCCATGAGGTCTATACGGCAGAGAACGGAATGATCGCGCTGGCGATACTCTCGCGAGAGGCATTCGATCTCGTGATCACAGACCTGATCATGCCGGAGAAAGAGGGCCTAGAAACCATCGCGGACATTCGACGGGAGTTTGGTGCTTTGCCCATCATCGCAATCTCCGGCGGCGGCCGCGGCGGGCCCATGAATTACCTGGAGACTGCTCGATACATCGGTGCGGACAAAGCGCTGAAGAAACCTTTCCAGCGCCGGGAGCTGATAGCGGCAGTGCAGGAGCTTTTGGACGGAGGCGGTTCACCCGCCACCGCGTAACCGGCTCAGCGCCTAGGAACTCATGTCTTCGAACGGGTTGTCGCCAGCGAGTAGAACTGGCTGGGCGAAGCCCGGAATCGTCATCGATGTATCGTCGAACTCGAGCGCTTCCCCATCAATCACGCCTTCGCCGAACTGATAGATCGGCCGCGCTTCGCCGCTCAGGCAATCCGCTTCGTAGTTTGCTATCTCAGCCAGTACGCCCTCTCTGCGCCGATGATGCTGAGCGATCGCAGCATCGCCGTGCCGGCGCCTGAGCATATCCAGTGTCTTGCTCGGTGACAGAAAGACGCCGGTCGCGTTGTTGCCGCCGAAGCCCTTGCTGTTCACGAATGCGACATCGAATTGGTCAGGTGCACCTTCCAGATGTTGCAGCGGGAAGGCGAGGTTACTGCTGTGAACATCGTCGGCAATAGAGTCGATCGTCGCAATGCCGGGTATCCAACCGTGTTCCCACGTTCCGAGAATCGCGGCGAGCGCATCGCCGCCAGCCGGTGCCATGGTGTGACCGATGTAAGACTTGATTGCCCCAACCGGCCAACTGGCAATGCCGAACCGTTTGGCGAGTTCGTTCAGGATGTGCGACTCGGTCACGCGATTCTGTGGTGTGCCTGTTCCGTGTGCCTGCATGTAGCTGCGTGTTCGCAGGGCTTCATCGCCGACGATCTCGCGCGCTAGCGAAAGCGCTTTGCCAACGGTGATGTAGTTACCGACGCCCGGGCCGGAAATCGATTTCTTGTAACCATCTGCGTTAACGAAAGCACCCGGTGCGCTACCGAGAATATTTGCCCCGAGCTCCAGCGCGAGCTCGTCGTCCACGAGTAAGGTGTAGGCAGAGCCTTCTGCCACCGTGAAACCAGCGTTTTCGGAGAATGGCCGACAGGCTCGCTGCCAGTTCGGGGTATCGCCGCCGTCCATGCTCAGCAAGTCGCTATCTTCAGTCAGCGCACCCATCACTCGATAGGCTTCTATGACGTGAGGCAGAATCGGTGCTTCAGAGTTGCCAACCAGCGCCACCCGTCGCCGGCCGGATGTGATGTCGTGAATACCGGCTTGCAGGTTGTATAGGTAGGTCGCGCACGCTCCGATGACCGCGCCGGTTGAGCCGACCGAGCCGAGCACGTAGGCGTTTACAAAATCGCCCGGCATTTCCGCAAGCGACATGGATATGTGTTTGGAGGTGGTGCGTTTGCCCATCAGAGGGAACTGGCACAGGCCGCCCATCGCTTCATCGTCCAGCTGGCCCTGGGCGCTGCCTGAGTAAACCGCGATCTCGTCCGGGCGCACCGCGTCTTTGAGCGTCTGGATACTGATGCCGCTGGACATCAGAGCATCGGATGCGCCGTAGACGGTGATGTGCAAGCCGCGCGGGTGGCTGCGTGACTGGTATAGCTTGCCCGGTTCGAACCCGCTGGGCAGCTGGCCAGCCGCCCCGACGCCCAACACGCGCTGATCGGGCAACATCGCATCGAAGCCCTCACTAATGCGCACGCTGACTCGTTTGTCATCGAGGTCGGTGACTTGCCAATCCGCAGGCAGATGATTTGGCATATTGCGTTTGCTGAGTATCAGCGTGACGGGATCGTTGGCAGGCGCGAGGTTTGCGGCCCGCTGCACGTAGACAGAGTCGCTATCGAAACTCTCGATTTTTCTGATCAGCGTGTGGTCACGGATGTGTTTACGGACGCTCGCGTCGGCCGGATCGCCTGTCAGGTTCATCAATGCCGCGAGGCTTGCATATGTCGATGCCTGTTCCGCGTCCGACAGCGCATCAATCACCATACGCTTGTATGAGTGGTGGCCCGATAGTCGGCCGGCGGCATTGACCCCGCCATGGCCGATGATGACGGGCAGGCGGCTTGATGTTCGGGACAAGGGGTTAGGCTCCGTTAGTCGGCGCAAACGATGTGGCGGTTTGCGCACTCGAAATCAGCAGGTTGATCCTGCCGCTATTCTGCCTCGATGTTGAGGCGATATCGACGGTGAAGTCGATCCGCGCAAACCGAGAAGCCATTTGCCTCTATACGCGCTCGATGGCGATGGCTGTTGCTTCGCCGCCACCGATGCACAGGGCAGCGATGCCGCGCTTGCCACCGGTTCGCTGCAGGCCATGGGCAAGCGTGACAATCAGGCGCGCGCCGGTTGAGCCGATAGGGTGTCCCTGTGCGCAGGCGCCGCCATAGATGTTGACCTTGCTGTGATCGAGACCGCATTGCTCCATGGCCAGCATAGTGACCATGGCGAATGCTTCGTTGATTTCAAACAGATCAACATCGCTGACGCCCCAGCCGAGTTTGTCGAGCAGTTTGTTGATCGCACCAACCGGCGCCAGGGTGAACTCAGAAGGGTGCCGCGAGTAGGTGCTGTGACCCGCAATTCTCGCCATGGGGTTGCTGACTTTGTCGCCGCTGGCGATGACCAAGGCAGATGCACCATCGGAGATTGAGCTGGCGTTGGCCGCCGTGATTGTGCCGTCCGCTTTGAATGCTGGTCTCAAGCTCGGAATGCGATCGACCTTGGCGCGGCCCGGCTGTTCGTCGTCGATCATATCGTCGATTGGAGCGATCTCGCTGGCGAGGGATTTCTCTGCGATTGCGCGTCGGGCTCGTTCGACAGACTCGATAGCGTAGGCGTCCATCGCCTCCCGGGTGAGTTGATGGCCATCTGAGGTTGCCTGGGCGAAGCTGCCCATCGCGGCGCCGGTTTCGGCGTCTTCCAGGCCGTCGAGGAACATCGTGTCTTTCAGTTCAGCATGACCCATGCGCAAACCCGCGCGCGCCTTGGCGATGACGTAGGGGGCCTGGGTCATGCTTTCCATTCCGCCCGCGACCACGACATCAGCAGAGCCTGCACGGATCAGATCCGTCGCCATCATGGTCGCTTTCATGCCTGAGCCGCAGACTTTGTTGATGGTCGTCGCGCCGACGCTGTCCGGCAGCCCGGCGATTCGCATAGCCTGGCGAGCAGGCGCCTGTTTAAGCCCGGCAGCAATGACGTTGCCGATGACGACTTCGCTGACATCTTCGCCGGCGATACCCGACTCGCTGACCGCCGCTGCAATGGCGTGAGCGCCAAGCTCCGGCGCACTCATGTGCGCGAGCTGTCCCTGGAAGGACCCTATGGGTGTACGTTTGGCGGCTGCAATGTATACGTCGGTGGTCATAGCTCAATGTCGCTTAAGTAATCGTTGTTGTGTGAAGTCGAGCAGTCAAACGCGCGTTAGCGTCGTGCCCCAGTTGTAGCAATAGGTACTCGCAAAAGGTTGTAGCAATAGGTTGCGGCAGTGTAGCGCTCAGTTTATCCCGGTTCTTGCTCGCCCGCGTGCCCCAAGTGAAGTGCCTATGAAGCTAATGCAATTGGAGGTCGTGTCAGCCCAATAGATGTTCGTTGAATCGATGAATGAGCTCAACGAAGTTACATGGCCGAAAACTGACGTCCAACTGGTTGCGCAGAATCTTGTCCCAGGCGGTTCGTACGGCTCCGGTCGATCCGGGGAGTGCGAATATCAGCGTAGCGTTTGCCAGGCCGCCAATGGCCCGGGACTGGATGGTTGATGAACCGATCTCTTCATAGGAGACCGCCCGGAACAACTCACCGAAGCCGTCAATGGTCTTATCGAACAATGGCGCGAGCGCCTCTGGTGTGCTGTCTCTGCCGGTGAAACCGGTGCCGCCCGATGTCAGAACGACATCGATTGCGGGGTCGGCAATCCAGTTCGACACCTTCGCCCGCAGTACATAGACGTCGTCGCGGACGATGTCCCGGTCTGCCAGCACGTGCCCGGACTCGCCGAGCAGCGACACTAACGCATCGCCGCTGGTGTCCTGCGCCGCGGTCCGTGTATCGGATATCGTCAGAACCGCGATCGACAAAACCCCGTCCTCGCGAGGCGTTGGGCTCTCATTTGCGGAAGTCGCCATCACTACTGCGCCCCTCTTTGGTGCTGTTATCGGTAAATGCTTGAATCGACGCTGATTTTTTGGCTGCCCGTTGCGCCGATAAGTTGCGCACGAATTGCGTCTACGCGGTTGAGAACTTAAAGTATCGACCCACGTCACAGCATTTTACACGCCTGCGAAGCACCCGGCAGTGTAGGCCGTTGCGGCGACCGCAGGATGCTGGCAGTACAGCCCGACACACATCAAAAGGCCACCAGATGGCTGACAGGAATCATCGTGGATAGACAGCTCGAAGAAGGCGATCGCCTGTTTCTGATTGCCGAGGATCTAGCGAAGGATTTCTCGCTGTTTCCGGAGGCTGCGGCAACGGTTCCTGTGCGCGGCCTGATGTCTGATTCGGACATCAAACGTGCCGTTGCGAGGCTTGCTGGTCTCGATATTGATAGTTACATCGAAACGGTTGTCTCACCAGCCGGCAACAAAGCCAGACGCAGCGCGCCAGAAGACGTGCGCATGCTTGGCCGGTTGATCGAAGAACGAAGTGATGGCCCGTATTACCAGACCAAAGTCGAAATGGACTTCAACGGTGAGCGCCGTGTCATTGGCTTCATTGCCCAGGATCGTTCGACCAATAACGGCGTCTGGATGCCGGAACATCATTTGGCAGCGGCGCGCTTCGTTGAGGAGTGCTCGCGCAGGGCATTACCGATCGTAAGCCTCATGGATACGCCGGGAGCTGATCCAAACGAAGAGGCTAACCGTAACAATCAGGCGCACAGCATCTCTCAGCTCATCTCGGAGATGAGTAATGTGGACGTGCCCAACCTCGGCATCATCTACGGTTTGGGCTATTCCGGCGGCGCCATTCCACTCGCGGCCAGCAACATGATTCTGTCCGTGCGTGACGGTGTCTTCAGCACCATTCAGCCTCCCGGCCTGGCGAGTATCGCAAGGCGGCTGAATCTGTCCTGGCAGGAGTGCGCCAAGTACGTCGGCTTGTCGCCATTTGAACTCTATGACCAGGGCAATATCGACGCGATCATCGATTACTCTCCGGGTGAGAGCGACAAGCTGGAGAATTTCCGGCAGGCGATCATCTCGGGCATCGAGTCGGTTGAGCAGAAGACTCGGGAATTTGTTGGTGGCAATCCCTACATTATGGATCACTACCGGCTGAGCGTGCGCCGTTACCTGCAACCGTCCGAGACGCTGCGCTCAGTGTCAGCAAGCTCGTCGCTGCGCCTGTCGCAGTCGCCCACCGAGTACGTCAACGTCTTTGGAGTTGCCTATCGGTACTTGCGTTATCTGAAAGTTCGCCAGCGCATTAAGGCGACTTCCGCGAGTGCCTATGGCCGCCTTGCGGTGCAGGAAATGCCAGCGGGTGAGCTGGACTCGCGCTCTGAGTTGGAGCGCCGGCGCGCGTATCTGAAATGGCTGCAGGATCCAGACAAAGTCATCTACGACGATACGCTGTCGAAAGCGTGGCGAAACTATTCTGAAAAGCGCGATGCGATTCACGATGATCGGGGCCGTCTGGGACGCCTGATATTTGGCGAGCCGCAGAAAAACTATGAGTCCGCGCGCTCCGAACTGATCACCACGGTTGGCCTTTACCTGTATAACCGCTGGAAAGCGGAGGCCGTGGGTAACATTCGTGCACTGCGCAATACCCTGCAGCATCCGCAGGACTTCTTTGAGCTCTATCGAGCGGAAGACTTTACCGACGCGCCGGCTATTGCGGCGGTGCTCGGCTCGGATGACGAGTTGGATGCGATCACCCGCCAGCGCTTTTCCCACGATGGCCGCAAATTGCTGCGCAACCAGGTGGCAGACCGGGCGGACGGCGCCCTCAGTGCGCTATTGGCGAATGAGCTGAACCTGTTGCTGACGGGTGGCCCGATCGCAGAGCACGTTCCCAGCTTGCAGGCCGAAGCATCCGCGTTGATTGCCAGTGGTGCCTCGGAGTTGCGCACGAACCGACAGTTGATCGATAGCCGAATCCGAAACTTCCTGCAAAGGCGTCCGGAAGAGACCGCGGCTCCGGCGCTGTCGGAGCTTACGGTTCTCGATGTTTTGCTCAACGATGACCTGCGCGAAGAGTTTGTCGAAGAGTGCGAGAACCTGCTGCTGTTCGATTCTGTCTACGATCAGATCATCGCCAACCTCGACACCATCGCCGAAGAAGCAGAGAAAACCCAGGCGCTGGCGAAAGAGTCGGTTGCTGGGCTCATGAACACTACGCTCGATCTCGCCGCGCGGGGTATTACGCTCGACACCGCACGCTCCGTAGATCCAGATGCACTGCGCGAGCAGTTCTTCACGTGGTATCGCGAGGTCGCCGCGAGCCCGATGGGCAACGCCTTCTTCCGCTCGGTGGAAGAGTGGAAGAAAGGCAGCTTCCCATACCTCTCCGATACGCTGTTTGTGGTCGTGACGTTCCTCTTTGAGAACCTGTTTGTCTCCTATCTGCAAAGCGAAAAGGAAGGCAGCAAGCGTAAGTACGATCCGCGCATTGCCCCGCGCAACATTGGCCGCAAGAAAGACTTCTGGAACCGGCTGGAGATCGCCTATCGGGATCTGTTGATTCAGAATCTGCTGCGAAGCTACAAGAACGAGAAGAAAACCGGCTATCAGGCTTTCATCGATACCTTCTTTACAGATTTCGCTGCCACGAGAGAGGATCTGCTCAGTTCAGACCCTGTCCGCTTCCCTGGCTTCCGGCAGTCCATTGAAAAAGCGCTGCAGAAAAACGTGCCGCCCTGCGGCATCGTCACCGGCATAGGTACCTTCAAAGACGGCAGCGGTGGCATACGCTGCGGCGCGGTCATCTCGAACCTCGACTTTCAGGCCGGCGCGTTTGATATGGCGAGCGCGGAGAAGTTCATCAAGCTGCTGGTGGACTGCGCTGAACAGCATCTGCCTGTTGTTTGTTTTGTGTCCTCCGGTGGCATGCAGACGAAAGAAGGCGCTGGCGCTCTGTTTTCCATGGCGGCGGTGAACGACCGCGTGACTCGCTTCGTTCGCGATCACGATCTGCCGGTGATCATGTTTGGTTACGGCGATTGCACGGGAGGCTCACAGGCCAGCTTCGTTACCCACCCGCTGGTGCATACCTACTACTTGTCCGGCACGGATATGCCGTTTGCAGGACAGATCGTTGTGCCATCGAACCTGCCATCGAGCAGCACGCTTGCGAACTATCTGTCGCTGGTGCCGGATTCGATGGCCGGACTCGTCAAACATCCGTTTTACCCGGACATGGATGACGAGCTGCGCAAGATTGACCCGGAAATCCCGGTTCCCCAGGAGACGGTCGCTGAAGTGGTTCGCCGTGTCATGGCGGGCGTCTTCAGCCAGACTCAGCCTGTGGTTGTTGCTCATCGACCACGCTACACGGATGCAGATCTCATTCGGCCCGTTCGCCGCGTCCTGATTCATGCGCGCGGTTGTACCGCGGCCAAACTGATTCGCATTGCCCAGCGCTGCGGCATCGAAGTGGTGCTCGTGCAATCGGATCCGGACATGGATTCGGCTTGTGTCGACATGCTGGGTGATCACGACACGCTGGTTTGCATTGGCGGCAATACGCCCGATGAGAGTTATCTGAACGCCCAGAGTGTTCTGCGAGTGGCGGAGCGGGAAGGGGTGGATGCGCTGCACCCGGGCATCGGTTTCCTGTCTGAGAATTCAGGTTTTGCCTCGCTCGTGCGCAACCATGGCATCAACTTCATCGGGCCGATGGTGTCCAGCATGGAGACCATGGGTAACAAGTCGAATGCCATCAACACGTCACTACGACTTGGTGTGCCAGTGGTTCCTGGCAGCCACGGCATCCTGACGGACGTCAATGCGGCCGGCGAAGTGGCGGGTGAAATCGGCTATCCCGTGTTGATCAAAGCGGTGCATGGCGGCGGTGGTAAAGGCATCCAGGTGGTTGAGAACGGTGCGGAGTTCGATGAGCTGTTCCAGCGCGTCACGATGGAAGCGCGATCCGCCTTTGGCAACGGTGACGTCTACCTGGAGAAATACGTCACTTCTCTGCGTCACATAGAAGTTCAGGTGTTGCGTGATACCCACGGCAACACCAAGGTTCTGGGCGTTCGTGACTGCAGCGTGCAGCGCGACAAACAGAAGGTCATTGAGGAATCTGGTTCCACGGCTCTGCCGCCGAATCTGCAGGAGCAGGTGCTCAAGCACACGGCGGCCATCGCGGACGAGGTCGATTACCGCGGTGCCGGCACGGTTGAGTTCATCTACGACCTGAAGAACGACGCTGTCTACTTCATGGAAATGAATACGCGGCTGCAGGTTGAGCACCCGGTCACCGAGTACACCTCTGGTGTGGATATTGTGGCTCAGCAGTTCCGCATCGCCGGTGGAGAGTCGATTGCCGATCTCGAGGTCGCGGCGGATGGATTCTCGATCGAGGCTCGTATCAACGCGGAGAGCATCTCCAAAGGTTCAGATGGCAGCCTGCAGTTCAAGCCCGATCCCGGCGTAATCACCGAGTGTGAATTCCCGGAAGAAGAAGGCGTGGACGTCATCACGATGGCGGGTACCGGGAAGGAGGTGTCGCCGTTCTACGATTCCATGATTGCTCAGGTAATTGTGCACGCGGAAGACCGCAACGCTGCTGCTGCGAAGCTCTGCCGCTACCTCGAGCGGGTCAAGATTCGCGGCATCCGAACCAACATCGCGCTCTTAAAGCGTATTCTGGTTGACTCGGTATTCCTCGAGGGTGTCTACGACACGAGCTACCTGCCACAGTTGCTCGAGCGCAGCGATATCGATCAGATCATCGCCGAAATTGATGAGGTGGCCGGTTCAATCAGCTCTGGTATCGATCGCGACAGCGTTGCGATTGAAGACTCGGATGAGCTGAAGGTGCTGTCACCGTCGACGGGTATCTTCTACATCACGCCGTCTCCGAATGATCCGGAGTACGTGACGGTTGGTCAGCGCATCACCATCGACAACACGATCTGCCAGCTCGAGGCGATGAAAATCTTCTCGCCACTGAGGCTTCGGGACTTCAATAGCGCCGAGTCCGAGCTGTATCCGGCGGATCAACAGTTTGAAGTCACCCGGGTCAACGTCGCTAATGCTCAACAGGTCACAAGTGGTGATTTGCTGTTTGTCGTGAGGCCGGTGGAGGGGTAGACCGCGGGGCCGAAGCAGGCCTCCATCTTCGCCATATCACTCGTCATTGCGAGCCCGAAGGGCGCGGCAATCTCGTTCAGACGCTCGACGTGTTCGGGGTGTAGTAGACGGGCGCTCTCGACGGATTTTCTCGGCGCTTTGCGCGGAGAAAATCGTCTGTCGCTCTCCCGGGGTTCAGCGCGCGTTGATCGCGTAGCGATCAACGTTACTGCAGCCCCGTCATTGCGAGCCCGAAGGGCGTGGCAATCTCCTTCAGGCGCTCGACCTGTTCGGGGTGTAGTAGATGGGCGCTCTCGACAGATTTTCTCGGCGCTTTGCGCGGAGAAAATCGTCTTCCGCTCTCTTGGGGTTTGAGTCTGGGAGCTTCAGGTATTTGCTCGCGGTGCGAGCAAAAACCTGAAGCCCCGTACGTTAAGAACACAGCTCCCTGACGCCGGCGGCGATACACACGGCGCCGATGAGCAAAATTACGGTGCCACTCACGGCTCGGAAACTCTCGTCGGAGAATCGCGACAACAGTCGGGTACCGATTCGAGTGCCGATCACAGCCATCGCGATTGCGGTTAACAGCAACCAGGTTGGCACCGATGCCTCCTGGCCTTGGTGGTTGATGACGGTGCCGAGAATCCAGCCGTAGTAGAGCAGCTTGAGCAAATGGCCCAGCGTCTGAGTCACGGCCTTGCACGCCACAATCTCGTGCCGATTGAGGGGTGAGTTCAGGTAGAAAACATCCAGCAAAGGCCCGGACGCGCCGGCCAGCAATTGAGCCGCCGTCACGACAACGCCCGATGCGGCTGCGGTTAGTGGCTTGGTTATATCCAGCCCCTGCAGTCGTTTCACAATGCGGGCGAGAAACGGAAACACACCAATGGTGATGAGAATGACCGCGGGGTCTGCGACAAAGGTGATCGCGGTAAAAGCCGCCAAAACGATCAAGCTGCCGATGACGTATGGCGGAAGAATGGAAAAACGAATGTGTTCGCGAAGAAACCAGGCGCGCGAGCCGTTCGAACTCGCTTGCACAGCGCCGTGCACCATCATGGCGGTGGGCACGTTCAGTGCGAGAACGAGTATGGCCATCAGGATCATCCCGCCAGCCATTCCGAGTACGCCGGAGATAGTGCTCGTTGCCAGCACCGATATCAGTATGAGCGCGGCGAGTTGCAGCATAGCCTCAGCCATTCCTCCAGGTGGATGTTTAGTCTCTACGCCTCATAATCATGAAAAAAGCGACAGTTAGGAATATGATCCATCGCGTAGAGGAATCGGTGAGCGTTCATGATTGAGAACCTGGAAACGCTGGTCATGCTGTCCAAAACGGGCACGATGCTGGAGGCGGGCACGCAGCTGAAAGTCTCCCAGTCGGCTGTGAGTAAGCGCATTGCCGCGCTTGAGCACTACTACGATCGCAAACTCATCGAGCGTCAGGGCCGTCGGGTCGTTTTAACCCCCCACGGGCAACGGCTCGTCGAGCGCGTTACGCCGTTGATATCAGAGCTGCGCCACGTTTTCCTGGAAGACAACACCCTGCGTCAGGGCAAGATCATCCTTGGGGTGTCCGAGGCGATTCTGGCGAGCTGGGGGCCAAGGTTGTTTGCCCGAGTGCGTGCCGAGCTGCCCGAGATCGAACTCGAGTTTCACTCCCAACGCTCGCCGGTTCTGCTCGACCGTTTGCGGTCGGGGGAATACATGGTGGGCCTGTGTACTGGTTCCGAAGATGCCGATACTGATTTGGTGAGTGAGGTGGTACGCCTCGAACCCATGGTCATTCTGCCGTCGGGATTGAGCGAGCTTGATTACTCGCCGGGTATGCCGCTATCGGTGATCACCATCGAGTCACGCTCCGGCGCTTGGCGGTCGATTGAGGAAGATATGAAACGCCTCAACCTGACTCGGGCTACGTCGCTGGAGTCCTTCTTTACGGTTGCGCAAATGGCGATTGCCGGTTTTGGCCATGCGTTGGTGCCAGCGGGTGTTGCTCGCACGCTAGGTGTTAAGGAAGCGTCGATGGTCCGGCTTGATCATTTGGGCATGAACCGGCCGGTGCGGTTTGTCGCGCGCAAGTCCATGTTTACTCAACAACTCGTGCAGAGCTTTTATCGTTCACTGCAAACTCATATCGCGGCGGTATAGGTAACCAACGCGTCTCACTCTATAGTTTGCGTTCAATATTTGGAGACCACTATGTCCAGCCTCTATCTTCACCACTATCCGCCTTCGCTGTTCTCCGAAAAGATTCGAGTTCTGCTCGGGTATCTTGGCGAATCCTGGAACTCGGTGATAATTCCGCCAATCATGCCCAGGCCTCTGCTCATGCCGCTGTCCGGTGGCTATCGCAAAACTCCGGTGTTTCAGGATGGCGCCAACGTCTACTGCGACAGCGACGTCATTGTGCGCATGTTGGCGGAGCGCTCGGGCAAGGCATCGCTGTATGCGCACGGGTTTGCGGCTGACCGTGTCGCTGAGTGGGCTGATACGCAACTATTTCGAACGGCGGTCGCATTGAACTTCGCACCGGCTGCGGTGGCAGAGCAGATGAAAGCGATGAAACCCGAGGAGATGCAGGCCTTTGCGGAGGACCGCGCGAAGTTGTCTGAGGGCGCATCCATCACCTCGTTCTCACCCGAGGTGGCAACGCGCAATGTGCAGCACTATCTGAGCCGCTTGGATGGCGATCTTGCCGGGAATGCCTTTGTCTTTGGTGAGCAACCGAGTGTGGCTGATTTCTCCGTCTATCACTGCTGTTGGTTTCTCGATCAAAACGCAATGGTCGCCACGGTTCTTCAGCCGTTTAAGCACGTGCGGCGATGGATGGATGAGATCGCAGCGTTTGGCCACGGTGACGTGATCGAGAGCTCGGGTGAAGCGGCGCTCGACGCTGCGAAAGACGCAAGCCCTGCTATACCCGCGCTTACCAATACGCTGCCTGATGGATTTGCCATTGGCGATGAGGTAACGGTCGCGCCAGTGGACTACGGCAAGATTCCCGTTGCTGGCACGTTTGCAGCGATCGATTACAACCAGATTGTGATTACTCGCTCAACAGCGGAGACGGGCGCTGTGGCGGTTCACTTTCCGAGCGCTGGCTTTGAATTGCTCAAAGCCTGACTTGCGTGACGCCCCGGGGCTAATCAACCGCCTGTAAGCAGGCGGCAAGCAGTGAGCTGGCCCACTGTCGGTCTGCGTTCAGGGACGGCAGGAGCGTCAGCGTCTCACCGCCGGCATTGAGAAATGTCTCTTTGCCAGCCATGGCGATTTCTTCCAGGGTCTCCAGGTTGTCTGCAACGAAGGCAGGGCAGGCAACCGCGAGGTGTTTTACGCCGCCCCTGGCCAGCTCAACCAGCGTCGCGTCGGTGTACGGCTCCAACCATTTGGCCCGGCCGAGCCTGGATTGAAAGCTCTGACTGTATTGATCCGCGGATAAACCCATGGCGGCCGCAATTTTCTGGGTGCTGACTCGTACTTGATGGCGATAGCAGATGGCATGCGCAGGGTTTGCCACTTCACAGCAGTCATTGCTGCGCAGGCAGTGTTTGCCCGGATCTGCGATCTTCAGATGCGCCTCGGGAAGGCCGTGGTAGCTGAATAGCAGGTGGTCCCATCGTTCTGGCAGGTGCTTAGTCAGAATTGATGCGAAACGCTCGACAAACCACGCTTCGTTGTAGAACGGCGGCAAGACGGTCAAGGATGCGCCAACGGGAAGCGAGCGCCTGGCCGCAGCAATCGTCGTGGTAACGGTGGAATCCGCGTGCTGGGGATACAGCGGCGCCAGCACAACCCGCCTCACACCCGCTTCCTTGAGCCGCGTCATCGCCGATTCGATCGACGGCTGGCCGTAGCGCATCGCCAGTTCCACCCGGACATCGGTCTCTGCACGCATCGCATCGCGCAATCGCTGCCCGTAGTGCAGCAGAGGAGAGCCGGGTTCCCTGTTGCGCCATATCTTTCGATACGCCTTTGCGCTTTCCTCGGGCCGTGAGCGCAGAATCAGGCTAACCAGGAGACGGCGCAGTGGCCACGGCAGGCGAATGACGTAGCCGTCCATCAGAAACTCATTCAAGTAGGCGCTCACATCCTTCGCCGATGTGCTGGCCGGCGTACCCAGATTGACGATGACGATGCCGGTGTCGCTTAAGTCAGTGTCAGTCTGGATGAGCTGTGCAGTTTGGCTTTGGTCAGTCATCCCGTGGATGTTCCTGCTTGATTGATGTTGGCAACCCGCGCGTTGGCAAGTTGTCCGGGCTTTCTGATATCGCTAGTATCCGCGCTCTTTCGAGGCAGGCACACTATCGCCGTGAGTGAGTTCGAGACCGTCATTATCGACTACGACGCAGGTAATTTGCGAAGTGTTCAGCGCGCCTGTCACCAGGTTGGAATCGATGCTCACATTACGGGTGATCCGCAGGAAGTCGCTCGCGCGCGACGCGTGATATTCCCGGGTGTGGGCGCAGCACCGAGCGCAATGGCATCCCTCAAGGCTAATGGTCTTGGTGAAACGCTGCGTGAAGTGATAGCAGCTGGTACGCCCACGCTTGGTATTTGCCTCGGCCTGCAGATCTCATTTCGCCACTCGGAGGAGGGTGACACGCCAACCCTTGGTTTGTTGGATGGTGAGGTTCGACGCTTCCGTTTTGACAACCCCGATCTGAAAGTACCGCACATGGGTTGGAATGATGTGGTGCCAAACCAGGCTCATCCGTTGCTTGCGGGCATCGAACCCGGTGATGCTTTCTACTTTGTGCACAGCTACTACCCGGCGCCGAGTCGAGCAGAGAACGTCTATGCCAGGGCGGACTATGACGGTGAATTTGCCTGTGCGGTTGGTGCCGGCAATTACTTTGCTACCCAGTTTCACCCGGAAAAAAGCGGCAGGGTCGGATTGCGGCTCTTCGAGAACTTCAAGACGTGGGACGGATCATGCTGAGCAAACGTGTCATTGCCTGTCTGGACGTTCGCGATGGGAAGCTGGCTAAAAGCGTCAAGTTTGTCGATACCAAAGATATTGGCGACCCTATTGAGAAGGCTGAAGCCTATTACCTCGATGGTCTGGATGAGCTGGTGTTCTATGACATCACAGCCTCAAGCGACAAGCGCAATATCATGCTGGATGTTGTTGAAACAGTAGCGGCCCAGGTGTTCATTCCGTTTTCTGTTGGTGGTGGTGTGCGCAGTGTCAGCGACGCCACCGATCTGCGCCTGGCTGGCGCTGACAAGATCAACGTCAACTCGGCCGCCGTACAGCGCCCAGATCTGATCGATGAGTGTGCCGCTTCCATTGGCAATCAGAACGTTGTGTTGTCGATGGATGTACTGCGCAACGCAAGCCAGCCGAGTGGCTTCGAAATTGTGATCAACGGCGGCCGTAAAGCCATGGGGATCGATGCGCTCGCGTGGGCACTGGAGGGTGAATCTCGCGGTGCGGGCGAGCTGGTGGTTAACTCGATCGATGCGGATGGTACGCGGGACGGGTACGACATCGAGCTCACTCGGATGATCAGCGAGGCAGTGCGTATCCCGGTTATCGCCTCCGGTGGCGCGGGGGTGCCCGAGCATCTGGTGGACGTATTGACCAAAGGCAAGGCCGATGCAGCCCTGGTCGCCTCCATGGTGCATTACGGCGACTATACGGTCAGCGGCTTGAAGCAGTCGTTACATGATGCTGGTGTGCACGTGCGGATGCACTGGTAGCAAGCGCCGCTAGCGCACGTTCAGCACAACCTTGCCTACGGTTTGATTGCTCGCAACCAGCTCATACGCTGTTTCGACGTCGCTCATCGGGAACGCTTTCTCAATGATCGGCTTTATCTCGCCCGCTTCAATCTTCGGCCAGACGCGAGCGCGCAAGGCGTCCATAACGCGCGCTTTACCCGCAATTGGACGAGCGCGCAGGGTTGAGCCAATGATGCGCAGACGCTTCATCATCATTAACCCCAGGTTGACCTCAGTGACCGCTCCGCCCATAAGGCCGATGATGACGAGCCGGCCATCCAGCGCAAGACCGGCCAGGTTGTCTGCAAGATAACCGGCGCCCACCGGATCCAGGATGACGTCCACGCCACGACCATCTGTCCATTTCGGGATGAGATCGGAGAAGCTCTCGCCGTGCCTGTCGGCACCGGCCAGCGCGCCCAGTTCCACGCACTGGGCAATCTTCTCGGCGCTACCGGCGGTGACGTAACAAGGATTGTGAAACGCCTTGCATAGCTGAATACCGGCGGTGCCTACGCCGCTGGCGCCCGCGTGTAGCAGCGCGCTCTCACCCGGCTGCAGGCCAGCCTCCATAAACAGGTTCAGGTAAGCGGTGGCGAACACTTCCGGAAGTGCAGCGGCTTGCTCGTAGTCGAGTCCAGCTGGAATGGGCAGCACCTGGCCCGCTGGAACTGCAACGCGTTCGGCGTAGCCACCGCCGGACAGCAACGCGCAGACCCGATCACCTACGGCGAAGGATGAGACTGCTGAGTCGACCTCGCTGACAACACCCGCGCACTCGAGACCCAGAATCGGGCTTGCGCCGGGCGGCGGTGGATAGCCACCAGATCGCTGGACCAGATCCGCCCGGTTGATGGCGGTTGCATGAATGTCGATGACCACTTCCCCGGGTCCAGGAGATGGCTCTGGGTGATCCTGCCAAAGCAGTTGTTCGGACTCGATTGCAATGGCTTTCATGGCGGCGGTTTCCGTTGTGAATCTGCGGTCGGTCTGGCGCTGTCTCGCCAGAGTTTCATTGGGCGTCAGGCCGCGGACAACTCGGCGTGTTGAGTGCGCAGAGTCGCCAGCTTGTCACGATATTCTTCAGCGCGAGCACGCTCCTTGGCTACAACCTCCGCCGGCGCCTTGGCGACGAATTTCTCGTTGTTGAGTTTGCCCTCGACCTTATTGACCTCAATCTCGAGTTTGCCGATTTCCTTGGCAAGGCGGGCGAGCTCCGCATCGACGTCGATGGCGCCCGCGAGCGGCACCATGACCGACAGACCGCTCACCACTTGTAGCGCATGTGCGGGAACGTCGTCACCCTCGTTGACCCAGGTGATGCTGTCTATCTTTGCCAGTCGTTTCAGAAGGGATTCGGTTGCGTTGATCTGTCTGGGCAGCTCTGGCGCTCCTCCCCTTAGAAGCAGATCCAGTGTCTTGCCGGGCTTGATGTTGCTTTCACCACGGATGGTTCGAATCGCTTCAATGATGGCCTTTAGTGATTCAACAGCGTCGTCGCTGGCTGAGTCGGTGATGAGGTCGCTGGCCAGCGGGAAACTCTGGTGCGAGATGCTCCGGCCCGCAATGCCCAGGCGTGGCGCTACTTCGCGCCAGAGCGACTCGGTGATGAACGGAATGATGGGGTGCGCTGTGCGCAGCGCTATTTCCAGAACTTCCAAAAGCGTGGCGCGAACCGAGTTTTTGCGCGCCTCGGAGACGGATTCGTCCCAGAGAATCGGCTTGGCGAACTCGACATACCAATCGCAGTACTCGTGCCAGATGAATTCGTAGACCGCGCTGGCGTAGAGATCAAACCGGTAGGTGCGGGCAGCTAGATCCACGGCGTCGAGCATGTGGGCTGCGCGAGTTCGGATCCAACCTTCGGTTGGGCCGTCCTCTCGCTGGGTGCCTATGGGCTCATCTCCGATACTACCGAAAACGAACCGGGTAGCGTTCCAAAGCTTGTTGCAGAAGAACTGATATCCCTCCACTCGGCTTGCCTCCAGTCGTACGTCGCGACCGGTTGTTGCGAGCGCACACAACGTGAAGCGCAGCGCGTCGGTTCCGTAACTTGGAATACCATCAGGGAACTCTTTGCGAGTGGCCTTCTCGATCCGTTTGGCCATCTTCGGTTGGGTGAGGTTAGCGGTTCGCTTCTCGATGAGCTCATTCAAGCTGACCCCGTCGATCATATCGAGCGGATCCAATCCATTGCCCTTGGTCTTCGACATCTTGTTGCCGTCGGCATCTCGAATCAGCCCCGTTATGTAGATTTTCCGGAACGGGATTTCGCCCATGAACTTCAGGCTCATCATGATCATCCGGGCGACCCAGAAAAAGATGATGTCGTGGCCGGTGACGAGTACTTCCGTGGGGTGAAAGCGCGCAACCTTAGCCATGTCATCAGGCCAGCCGAGGCTTGCGAAACTCCACAGAGACGAAGAAAACCAGGTCTCCAGTACGTCATCGTCCTGGCTCAGCTCAACCTCGTTGGACAGGCCATATTTCTCCCGGACCGCGTCCATGCTGGCACCAACGTAAATGCCGCCGTCGCTGCCGTAGTAGGCTGGTATTCGATGTCCCCACCATTGCTGGCGAGATATGCACCAATCCTGAATGTTCCGCATCCAGGCGAAGTACGTGTTTTCGTACTGCTTGGGTACAAACTCAATATCGCCGTCTTCCACGGCCTTGATCGCCGGGTCCGCCAATGGCTGAATCTTCACGAACCACTGATCGGTGAGTAGTGGCTCGATGATTGCGCCACTGCGATCGCCGCGCGGCACTTTCAGCGCATGGTCTTTGATGCTGTCGAGCAATCCGAGCTCATCCAGATCCGCTACCACGCGTTTACGGGCCTCCACGCGGTCCAGACCTTGATATGCCGGGGGCGCTTCATCATTGATGGAAGCATCCGGATTCATGATGTTGATCATCGGCAGGTCGTGGCGTTGACCCATCGCGTTGTCATTGAAGTCATGTGCTGGCGTTATCTTGACGCAGCCTGTGCCGAATTCCGGATCAACGTAGTCATCAGCGATGATCGGGATGACGCGGTCAACGAGCGGTAGCCGCACTGACTGTCCGATGAGGTGTTGATAGCGTTCGTCCTCCGGGTGCACGGCCACGGCGGTATCGCCGAGCATCGTTTCCGGCCGGGTCGTTGCAACGACGAGGTAGTCATTGCCAGCTAAGTCTTTGGCGTCGATCAGTGGATAGCGGAAGTGCCACAGATGGCCGGATTCGTCATGGTTCTCTACTTCCAGATCGCTTATCGCGGTGCCCAGAACCGGGTCCCAGTTAACCAGACGCTGACCGCGGTAGATCAGTCCTTCATCGAACAGCTGCTCAAAAACGGTGGCGACGGCCTTTGAGTAGCCTTCGTCCATGGTGAAGCGCTCTTCATTCCAGTCCACCGACGAGCCCAACCGCCGCATCTGCTGACAGATCGTGCCGCCGGATTGCTCTCGCCATTGCCAGACCCGTTCAATGAAATTATCGCGACCAACCTCATGGCGATTGGTGCCTTCGCTCGCGAGCGCTCGCTCCACAAGCATCTGCGTTGCGATGCCGGCGTGATCCGTACCCACCTGCCAGTGCGCTTGTTTGCCGGACATGCGCGCATGCCGGGTGAGGGCGTCCATCAGCGTGTGTTGGAACGCATGCCCCATATGCAATGTGCCGGTGACATTGGGTGGCGGGATGACGATAGAGAACGCTTCGCCGTTGCCGGTGGCAACAAAATCGCCTGCGCTTTCCCACTCCTGGTAAGTGCCTTCCTCGACCGTCTTCGGGTCGTAATTGCTCTGCATGCTGATGGGTCTCGGTGTTGTTCTGGTCGGGCGGCGAGTTCTGGTGCGCACCGCCTTTCCTGGTGTTTGCCTAGTGTTTGGTTGTTGTTCCCAGTCTCTTCTCAGGTTTGCTCGACTGGGCTAGCTCGCCTGGCGAGCTTGGATCGTTATCGTTCTTCGCCGCGCGCGGCATCATCGTCTGTTGTGGCGTCTAGCTTCGCCCGGACCTGACTGCTCAGTTCGACTGACAGCGCGTTGACCAGCTCGCCCCGTAGCTCATCGATATGACGGGTAAGCGTGCGTCCAATCCAGTCGTGTACGGTTGCATCAATACGAACCTGCAGAGCATCGGTGAGCTCATCGGTGTACTCGGGCTGCCAGTCCTCGCGATTGTTTTCGATGTCCTGACGAGCCCCCGCCAGCAGATTTTCCGCACGTGTGCGCCAATCGTCATCCAGCAGAGCACTCATGACCTCGTCGCTCAGCCCGCCCGATGGGGTGCTTGTGCCTTGCTCAGTGCTCATTTCGGGGGCGAGCGATCGCTGACTGTCGCTGTCCAGCTCCGCTTCACTCAGCGTGAGCGCGCCATCAATGACATCATCGAGAACAGGTACATCATCATCCGCGCCGGGCTCATCGCTTGACTCGCCAGCATCCGCAGAGTCGCCCTGGGTTCCGCCCGCTTCTGCGTGCGCCTGCTCGTCGCTACCCGCGGCCGCCGCATTAGACGCGCTGTCGCTCTCATCTAACAGCGAGCGGATCGATTCCAGATCGCCGAGCAGAGCATTTGCGTCGTCGTCTTGTTCCGAACCCCCAGTCATTCGATTAGTCCGTCCACTCGGTGAGCTCATGATGTTTCAAAGGATAGCCACGATGGCGATAAAACTTGTATCGCTCTCGACCGATCGTTTTCTGTTCGCCAACGATGATCTCCGCGAGCCGATCGAAGCGCCCGAAGAATGCGGGAATATCGTCGGCTAGATTGATGAGCACATCGTGCTCCGAACTCGCCGGCTCCTGCCAATCGATGCTAACGCCGCTTTTGACATCGCGTATGCCATGCGGGAGAAACGCCGCAGCGGGGTAAGCCCACATCAATTCATCCATCTCGTTCGCCGCGGCTTCGCTCGCCATGTGCACGTGTACCTGGTTGCCCTTGAGCCGAGCCTTGGCCGCTAGTCGGCAAGCAAAGCGCTGTGCCGCCGTTCGCTCGACGTCAGGAAGTATGTAGAAATCGATATGAGTCATCGTTCCCGTGCCGCGTGTTGAGCGTTTCCTGCAGCGAACCTACTTGGCGTGGGAGGCAACCCATGCTGTAAGCAACGCCACCGGACGACCGGTGGCACCTTTGCGCACTCCGGAGTTCCAGGCGGTTCCTGCGATGTCCAGGTGAGCCCAGGCCATGTCTTTCGCAAACCGCGAGAGGAAACAGGCAGCGGTAATGGTGCCGGCCTCACGACCGCCGATGTTTGCCATATCGGCAAAGTTGCTCTTCAGTTGGGGCTGGTACTCATCCCAGATTGGGAGGCGCCAGGCGCGATCGCCGGTTTGCTCGCCGCATTCGAGTAGTTCATCGGCGAGGTCGTCGTTGTTGGCAAGAAGACCCGTGGCGTGAGAGCCCAGCGCGACGACGCAGGCGCCAGTCAGAGTGGCCACATCGACTACAGCCTTCGGCTTGTAGCGTTGAACGTAGGTGAGGGCATCACACAGAACCAGTCGGCCTTCAGCGTCAGTGTTGAGAATCTCTACCGTTTGGCCGGACATGGTTTTGACAACGTCACCCGGCCGACTCGCTCCGCCACTGGGCATGTTTTCAGCAGCAGCCACAATCGTGATCAGATTGACCGGCATCTTGGCGTCGATGACGGCACGAGTCGCGCCCAGCACGCCCGCTGCGCCACACATGTCGAACTTCATTTCATCCATAGCCGCGCCTGGCTTCAAGGAGATGCCACCGGTATCGAAAGTGATGCCTTTACCAACCAGCGCAACCGGCGCATCTCCGCGCTTACCGCCTTTGTACTCGATGATGATCATCTTCCCGGGCGTGTCAGAACCCTGGGATACGGACATGAACGCGCCCATTCCCAGCTCGAGCATCTGCTTTTCGCTGAGTACTTTCAGCGTTGTCTTCTCGGCGCGTGCAATTTTGCGTGCTTCGCTGGCGAGGTAGGTGGGGTTACAGATGTTCGGTGGCTCGTTACCAAGATCGCGGGCCAGGTCCATGCCTGCCGACAGCGCCTCGCCGTATCGGGCCGCAGCTCGGCTGGCTTTGGCGCTACGCTCATCGCACAGCAGCGTTATGCGATTCGGGCGTTTCGCGCTTTTGTCTTTTGCGTTGCCGGCTTGATGTTCGTCGTACCAGTACAGCTCACTGGCTAGTGCCGTTACCGCCATCTGTGCTTTTTCTGCGACCGAAAGGCCTTTCACAACCGTCTGCGACAAGCCCCAGGCTACAGAGGTACCGCCGGCGCTTTTAACCGCTTTTGCAGCTTCATTTGCCGCCTTGCGAAAATCAGCGGCGCCGCGGTCTTTACCGCCAACGGCCACACAGATGAGTTTCTTCGCTTTGGCGTTGCTGGGTAGAGCGACAGTGGTGGTGGTGCCGGCCGCGTCGGAGGCGTTCGCCAAAGCGCCGTCGAGCTTGTAGGGTTTCAGAAGCTTCACGGCGGTGCTTGCGTCCACCACCAGCAGGTCTGATGAGGCGTCTTTGGCGGCGATGTTTCGGGTGCTGATTTTCATGCTTTGGCTCGCGTTGCTGACGGGCTTTGGTTAGGGTGCGATCCGGTGCGCTGTAGCACCTGAACACTGTTTCGACAGACTCCAGTCGAGAGCCTGCTCCGTCGGCTCGGACGGTGGGCTGGCTTACGAAGCAGCACGATTTTCCAGTGGCAATGTCGAATGGACAATCGAGCCGCGCGAGTCGCGCTGAAACGGGTGTGGGTTATCGCTGCTTTACGGCGCGAAAGTTTACTGGATTTAGGCCGCTCATGCTGGTTGCCCATCGATATCTGAACCGCGAGTTAGCCGCCGTTTTGGTGGTGGTATTTGTGCTTGTGTTGTTTGTTGGTCTGGGTGGTCGCTTGATCGGTTACCTGCAACAGGCTGCGCTCGGCAAATACAGCGCTGAGAGCTTGCTGCTGCTTGTGGGTCTGCGTCTGCCGGAGTTTGCCCAGCTCGCGTTGCCCTTCGCGCTGTTCGTTGCCGTGATGCTGACGCTCGGGCGACTCTATGCTGAACAGGAAGCTGCGGTTTTGTCATCGGCGGGCGTGGGTCCGGTTCGTTTGTTCGTCTGGGCGTTGCCGGTTGTATTGGCAGTAACCGGCCTGGTTGCGCTGACATCGCTTTGGCTGACGCCGGCGTCGAACTACGAGTTTTCCGAGCGCGTGCTGGAACAGCGCTTGAACCGGGAGTTTGATGGCTTGAACCCCGGCGTCTTTCAGGTCTTCAGCAATGGCCAGCGGGTCAGCTATATGGAACAGGTGGATACGGACGCGCGCACCCTGACGGGCGTTTTCATGGCTGAACTGGAGGACGACGGCCAGCGCACCACCACGATATGGGCGCAGCGAGGCAGCCAGTACGTCGATGAGGACACCGGATCGAGATTTCTGGCACTGCGCGATGGTCGCCGTTACGAGGGGGCAGCGGGTTCGCCTGACTATCGCGTCCTCGAGTTCGATTCTCTTGCTCAGCGAATAGAGATAGAAACCGCTCGGCTATTCAAAGTGAAAGCAGACGAGACCGCGACTGCCGAACTGCTTGGCCACGACGACCCGGATTTTCCAGCGGAGCTCCACTGGCGCCTGGCACTACCGCTGTTCGCCTTTGTCGGCGCCTGCCTGGCATTTGGCCTGGCGCGGGTAAAACCCCGTCAGGGGCGCTTTGCTCGCATCGCTCCAGGTGTGTTGATGCTGGTCCTGTATTACCTGCTGCTGGTGCTTAACCTAAACGCTCTCAAGGATGAGCAGATCCCCATGGCGGTGGGTTTATGGGGAGTGCATCTGGCGTTTGCGGGCTTTGCGGTTTTCTTATTGCGTCGCGCTCAGGCGCCGGCGCGCGTCTGACATGATTCCCGGAATCAACAACACGATGGATCGCTACATCGGCCGCACGGTACTCGCGGGCGTGGCGATCGTCGGGCTGCTGTTTCTGGTGTTGGTTTGTGCGTTTGCGTTGCTTGAAGAATTGCGGGACGAAGAAGCGGGCTACGGATTTTTAGAGGCGGGCCGTTACATTCTGCTCACCGCTCCTCGGCGGGCGTACGAGCTGATGCCCTTCGTTGTATTCCTTGGCGCCTTGATTGGCATGGGTGTGCTGGCGAACAACCGCGAGCTGGTTGTTTTCCGCTCGGCCGGCGTCAGCATCTGGCGCCTGTTTCTGGCTGTGTCGATGCCGGTCCTGCTGGTGGTGGCTGTTGGCATCATTGTTGGTGAATGGTTTGCACCAATCGCTGAGGCCCGAGCCGAATCGGAGAAGGCCCAGGCCCAGCAGGGCGGCAACGATGTTCAGATCAAAGGCGGCTACTGGTATCGAGAGGGTGGGCTGTACATGAGTGTGCAGGCCATTGGCTCCAGTTCGTCCGACGCTGACACCGCAACCACGTCTGGTTTGCTCGCAAGTACCGATGGCGATGCTCGCATCAAGGGCATCCGGCAGTACCAGCTCGGTCCCGAACAACAACTGCTGTGGGTGCGTCAGGCGGCTCATGGCCGCTACGAAGGCGAGGGCAACTGGCGGTTGTTTGATGTGGTGGAGACGCGCTTCGCCGATTCTGCGTCCGTGACGTCGAATATCGATTCCGTGCTCTGGCGATCGCAAGCGGATCCGCGATTGCTGAGTACCCGAATACTGGTCGAGCCGAACAAACTAAGCATTCTCGATCTGCAGACGCAGATCACCTACATGCAGCGGGAGGGGCTCGATGCGTCTTCTTATGCCCTGGCTTTGTGGAGCAAGTTGTTGCTGCCGCTATCCGTGCTTGGGCTTGCGCTGCTCGCTGTGACGTTTGTGCTCGGCCCGCTGCGGCAGGTGAGCATGGGTACGCGCCTGACCGTTGGCGTGCTGACCGCGCTTGGCTTCAAATACCTTCAGGATCTGTTCGCGCCGATGAGCCAGGTGTTCGACCTGCATCCCGCGGTAGCCGTTTTGCTGCCGATACTCGCCTGCTGGGGTGTTGCGCTGCTTGGTGTGCGTCGAGTCCGCTAGCGGCTCGGCAAGGCGTTACTTGCTTTTGGGTTCGGGAGCGTTGAAACGAATGCGGCTATCCGACATCAGGTCGCTCCAACTACGCCTGTGCGGATCGACCATCACCCACAGAACACCCATGCCTAATGCGAGCAGTCCGGCCAGGCCCACAAAGAACCGCAGGGCCGCCTGCGCGAGGCTGACCTGAGAGCCTGAAAGATTGACCAGGGTCAGGTGCCAGGCCCGCATACCCAGGGTCTGTCCGTGGCGAGTCCAGAAATAGACAAAGAACGCGAAAATCTCCGCAAAGATGAAGCTCTGCACAAACGGCCCGACAGCGGCTTCACCGGTTACCGTCACGATAACCACGATCGTGAACGCGTAGATCGCAACCACTAGCAGGCCGTCGTAGATGAGGGCCCCTAGCCGACGCAGAAGAGATGCCTGTTCGGCGATTGGTAGCTCGGCGGAGGTGGTCATGATCGTGCGCGATGGTGATGGCGGCGCGATTGTAGCTGGTTGCGCAGCGCTGCCGAAGCTCGGTTTCACGCAAGGGTTGCTCGTCAGGAGTGAAACCGACGGGCCTATGGGAGACTGAGTGTGTTCTTGATCGGTGATAGTGGGTTGACGTTTGAGTGAGGTGCGCGCTCTGCTGGGTGAAGCGTGCGCGATATCTCACAATCTGGCGTGTGTGTCCTCAACGAGGGGGCGAATCCAAATGAGAGGGTCGGCGCCGCGCCAACGCTTCGCGTCTGGCTGTAATGAGTGGTCAATCTCGGGAAGGGTTTAGGGGACGGACGCTCTCGCGCATTTGCCTCGATTGCTGCGCAATCTGCGCAAATACTCTGCCGCTCTCCCGGGGTTTGACGCGCGATCAAAAAACATAGGCAAACGCTTCGCGTCTGGGTGTAAAGAGTGGTCGTTGGACGCTCTCGCGCATTTGCCTCGATTGCTGCGCAATCTGCGCAAGTACTCTGCCGCTCTCCCGGGGTTTGACGCGCGATCAAAATACATAGGCAAACGCACCGCGCTGGCTGTAAAGAGTGGTCAATCTCGGGAAGGGTTTAGGGGACGGACGCTCTCGCGCATTTGCCTCGATTGCTGCGCAATCTGCGCAAATACTCTGCCGCTCTCCCGGGGTTTGACGCGCGATCAAAAAACATAGGCCAGCGCGCAGCGCTGGCCTATGTTTTTTGATCGTTAGAAAGGCCGGTGCAACGAGCATCTCACAATGTGAGGCGTTGTCACCGGCAAGGCTATCCTGGCCACAACCCCGCGTCATGTGCGTGGGGCTCACCTTGCGTCTGCAAAGCCCGGCCAGAGTAGAAGGCAATTTACTTTGGTGCAAGTGTTTTTAGGTAAAATGCCTAACTCGTTGAATATATGAGAATTGATGGCTCAAGATATTCGCGCAGAACCGCCCGAAACTGATGCAGAACGGCCGCAGTATTCTTCTTCGGTCATCGCTTGCAGCACGTCCTTGTCGGAGACTGCGGCCCAGCAGCGCTGGCCGGCCGGTGTCTTACACGCCAGAAAACCAGTATCCACACCGTCGGCGCCGTACATGACACTGTAAGACTCGATGAGTGCTTCACCGGAGTAGTTCTCGGCAAGCTCTGTGGTCGGCAGTGCATCCACCTCGTCCTGCACGTTCGCATGCTGATACGGCTTCGCCGGAGGTTGCGCGCTGTAGACGCCGAACGCGTGTTTCGTCAGGAAGCCGCCGTTCGCGGTAACGAGCCCCGTGGCGTTGCGCTGTTCGCGCAGCAGCTCCGCAGTACGCGCGATGGAATGCATGACGTAGTTATTGAGTGGTCCGCCAGCCCACGTGAGGCCGCCGGTGACGGTTAGCTGGCGAGTCTCATCGAGGCCGAGCTCTCTTGCCGCGACCTGAACCGCAATCGGAAAGCAGCTGTAGAGATCCACCATGTCGAGATCACTTGCCTCTACACCAGCAAGTTCGAGCGCTCGATTACCGGCGATGCGGATGGCTGGCGAGGCATTTAGCTTGTCGCGGTGGGAAACGAAGTAGGTGTCGTGGGCATCAGTTCCTGACCACAGATACACCCACTTATCCTCGGGAATGCCGCAGGCTCTCGCGTGCTCTGCCGACGTCATGATCAGTGCAGCACCCTGGTCGACGTTGGAGTTTGAGTTCATGAACTTGGGGTAGGGGAACGATACGGGCCGGTTGGCGCCACCTGGCGTGCGGATCTCCTCGGCGGTTTTGGCGTCTCGTAGCCAGGCGTGTGGATTGTTTGATGCCACCGCGCTGAAGCGAGCCCAGAGCTGTGAAATTCGCTTTGCGTGATCGGGGATTGATTCGCCACGCTCGAATCGCTCGGCGTTTTCGAATATGGGGTACATCTGGATGGGGGCTCGCAGGCCGATACTCATCTCAGCCTCGTTCGACATGGGCACTTCGGCGTCGAGCAGATGATCCGGCTCCCCGCTGCCTGGTTCCCAGCGCAGCTTCTTGTCCGCACGTCGAGCTCGCGCTTGCGATGCCCCGCACTCAGCGCCGGTGATGAGGATGACGTTGTGGGTGCCGTTCTGGATGTCCAGCGCGCTACGGTTGACGAGGCTCTGCACCATATTGCCGCCGTAGGGCGTGAGCCAGGTGTCTGCTTTGTCGAGCCCCAACTCGCTCTTGAGCGTTTGCGCCGGGTTCTTGTACGGCCAGATGCCTCGAACCACGCGCACCGAAGTCGCCTGCGCGAGTAGAGCTTCATTGCCGGAGTCCTGGGCGGCGGCCCTGGCGGCGGCGGCCATGAGTGCTAGAGGCTCGGCTGCGGCAAACGGATCCTGCTCGCGCTGTTCGAGCTGGCTGATGCCGACGAGAATAGGTGTCGCGGTCACGGTTTCTCTCCCTTAGAGTCCCCGGATGGGGTTTGCTGGTGTAATACGGACAGGGCGGTTGTTTGGCTGACCGCTCTGGCATTAATGCACATGAATGAAAGTACGGGCATCATACCCGGCCTGATGATTTACACGCCATTTGCCGAGCAACTCAGACCTCGCACATTGGCACTAACTAACTAACGGCCGCATCCGGCCGCTGCAGGAGAGGACTCATGCCCGAAGCACTCATTATCGATGCGGCTCGCTCGCCGCGTGGCGTTGGCAAGCCCGGCAAAGGCGCGCTCAGCGAAATTCACCCCCAGCGAATTCTCTCAACCGTGCTCAAAGGCATTGAGCAGCGCAATGGTCTGAATACCGCGGAAGTGGACGACGTCATCATCGGCTGTAGCTCCCAGCAAGGTAAGCAGGGCGCATGCATCGGCCGGATGGCAACGTTGGATGCTGGCTGGGATACCCAGGCCTCAGCCTTCACGCTAGACAGATTCTGTGGTTCAGGCATCACCACCGTGAACCTGGCAGCGGCAAACATCATGTCTGGAATGGAAGACCTGGTTGTTGCCGGCGGTGTCGAGCAGATGTCATTCACCAGCCAGCTTCAGGGTGAAGTGGCGACGATGGATATGGGCAACCTGCACCTGCGTGGCATGCACCCTCAGCCGCACCAGGGCATTTGTGCTGATGTCATCGCGACGCTCGAAGGCTTCGAGCGCACCGAGCTGGACGAGCTTGGTGTTGAAAGCCAGGTTCGCGCTAAAGCGGCGATCGATGCGGGCCACTTTGATAAGGCCCTCATTCCCGTGTATCACGACAATGGTGAGCTGGCGTTGGACAAAGAAGAGTTCCCGCGTCCGGGCACGACCTTGGAATCGCTGGCTGGACTGAACCCGGTCTTTCCCGGCTACATGCAGTTTCCGATCGACGCGACGGGCGAGACGTTTGATCAGCTGGTCAAGCGCGCGTACCCCGATCTGGCGATCAATCACGTCCACCACGCCGGCAACTCATCTGGCGTCGTCGATGGTGCGGCGGCCTTGCTGCTCGCGTCTCCCGACTATGCGAAGGCGAATGGCATGAAGCCGCGCGCTCGCGTCGTTGCAATGGCCACCGCTGGCGGTAGCCCGACGCTCATGTTGAACGAGCCAGGTCCGGCAGCTCGCAAGGTGCTCAAGAAGGCTGGAATGACCTTTGATGACATCGATCTGTTCGAAGTCAATGAAGCATTTGCGGTCGTTCTTGCCAAGTTCCTGCGAGACACCGGTGTCGACTACAGCAAGGTGAACGTGAACGGCGGTGCTATGGCGCTCGGACATCCGATTGCCGCAACCGGCAGCATGCTCATCGGCACCGCGCTTGATGAGCTTGAGCGTCAGGACAAGCAGTTTGCTCTGATCACGATGTGCACCGGTGGCGGTATGGCACCGGCGATCATCATCGAACGCGTTTAAGCTGCTGAAAATCAGCGCGCCAAAGGCGCGCTGAATTCGAATAAGCCCGGCCGTTGCCGGGCTTTTTCGTATGGCCGTGAGCCAAGAGGAATGCAAAGAATCTGGTACCTGGGGCCGGAATCGAACCGGCACGGGTGTTACCCCACCAGAGTTTGAGTCTGGCGCGTCTACCAGTTTCGCCACCCAGGCATAGGAAGAAGCGGACGACCTGCTGGCCGCTGGCGGCGCCATGTTACCGGAAGGCGGGTTGTGATCAACGGCAAAATGCAAACGCAGGCAATGCCTCGCGTCGCGGCAACTTGCTGGGTACACTGCGCGCCGTTCGAGTCTGGCTGACCCTTCGGCCAGCCAGCTCAACGCTCCTTAACCTGAATTGGGCACTGGCACCTGCAGCCATGCGTCGCCAAGACTTTTCTTTCGATCTTCCAGCCGAGCAGATTGCTCAGGTGCCAGCCGAACGCGGCGAATCGCGGCTGCTTGTCGTACAAGAGAACGGCGTCGAGCACGCCAGCGTAGGTGAGCTTGGTGAGTGGCTCGCGCCGGGCGACCTGCTTGTGGTTAATGACACACGGGTTATCAAGGCGCGCTTGGCGGCGACCAAGGATTCCGGCGGTAGCGCTGAGATTCTGATCGAGCGGCTTGAGGATGCACACACAGCCCTCGCCCAGGTGCGGGCGAGCAAGGCGCTGAAAGCTGGTCGCGAGCTATTCGTTGCGAATATTCCACTGCGGGTGGTTGGCCGCGAAGACAACTTCTATCGACTCGCGTGCTCGGAGCAGACGTTCGAAGCCTTGCTTGATGCCCACGGCAGCGTGCCATTGCCTCCCTACATAGAGCGTGAGGCGCGCACGGAAGACGAGAGTCGGTATCAGACCGTCTATGCGGATCGTCCTGGAGCGGTAGCAGCACCAACGGCCGGCCTGCATTTCACGGATGCAATGCTCGATGCGTTGCAGACAGCTGGCGTGTCGATTGCGTCGGTGACGCTGCACGTTGGCGCGGGGACCTTCTCTCCCATCCGCACGGATGACCTCGACAGCCATGTCATGCACACCGAGCGTTTCGAGTTGTCGGCGGACTGTGTTCAAGCGATCGAAGACTGCAGGGCTCGTGGCGGCCGGGTAGTTGCGGTGGGTACGACGGTTGTCCGCGTTCTAGAAACGGTTGCGCTGGAGGGCGAGCTTGCGCCCTGTGCCGGGGAAACGGCGCTCTTCATTCGGCCCGGCTTTCCCTATCGAGTGGTTGATGCGTTGATGACAAACTTCCACCTTCCCGAGTCGACTCTGCTCATGCTCGTGTGTGCGTTTGCAGGCCAGGAGCGAATTCTCGCGGCCTATCGGGAAGCGGTCGCCAAGGGCTATCGCTTCTTTTCCTATGGCGATGCGATGTTGTGTTTCAACGAAAGGCGTAGTGCTGGAGAGCAATATGAAATTTGAACTGCTCGGCACCGATGGCGCGAGCCGTCGCGGCACGCTGACGTTGAATCACGGCCAGGTGCAGACACCGGTTTTCATGCCGTGTGGTACCTACGGAACCGTGAAAGGAATGACGCCGGCGTCTTTGGATGATGTGGGCACGCAGATTCTGCTGGGTAATACGTTCCATCTGATGCTTAGGCCGGGTGCGGAGGCGATGGCCGAGCGGGGTGGGCTGCATCGTTTCATGGGTTGGGATAAACCTATCCTGACGGACAGTGGCGGCTTCCAGGTCTGGAGCCTGGGCGACCTGCGCAAGATCAGCGAGCGCGGTGTGGTTTTTCGATCGCCAGTGAACGGCGATAAAGTCGAACTGACACCAGAACGGAGCATCGAGGTTCAGCACCTGTTGGGCTCGGACATCATCATGCAGTTCGACGAGTGCACGCCGTATCCAGCTACTCAGCAACAAGCGCGTGACTCGATGACGATGTCGCTGGGGTGGGCCGGGCGCTGCCGAGAGCAGCACGCAGATAACAGCAATGCGCTGTTTGGGATCGTCCAGGGCGGTATGTATGAAGACCTTCGGCGTGAATCGCTCGCTGGCCTCACCGAGATTGGATTCAATGGCTATGCGATAGGCGGGTTGTCTGTCGGTGAGCCAAAGGAAGACATGCAACGTGTGCTGTCAGCCATTACGCCGGACATGCCGATCGATGCACCACGGTATCTGATGGGTGTCGGTACTCCTCAGGATCTTCTGTTCGGCGTGCAGCAGGGCGTTGACATGTTTGACTGCGTGATGCCCACGCGAAACGGCCGCAACGGCCACGCCTTTACCAGCCGCGGCGTGATCAAGATTCGCAACGCCCGCCATCGCACGGCTGATGAGCCACTGGACGATTCCTGCGCTTGTTATACCTGCCGCAATTTCTCCCGCGCCTACCTGCACCATCTGGAGCGATGCGGTGAAATGCTGGCCGCGATGGCGATCACACAGCACAATCTCGCGTATTACCACAGCCTGATGGCTCAATTGCGTGGTGCCATTGAAACCGGTACTCTCGCGGCCCTCGCGAGCACCCTAACTGACGCTTGGAACACGCCTAATGAACTGGTTTGACACTGCGGCCTATGCCGCCGATGCAGGCGGCGCACCGGAAAACGCTGCCCTGATCAACATTCTGATGCTGGTCGGCTTCATCGCCATTTTTTACTTCCTTATCTTTCGCCCCCAGAACAAGCGTCGCAAGGAGCACGTCTCCTTGATGTCCAGCCTTGAGAAAGGCAATGAGGTCGTTTCGGCCGGTGGCCTGGTTGGTGAGATCACCAAAGTTGAAGACGATTTCGTCAAGCTGCGCGTCTCCGATGGCGTCGAGTTCCGAATGCAGAAGTCGTCGATTGTCGCGACGTTGCCGAAGGGCACGTTGAAGGGCCTCGACAGCTAAACGCTGTCGGGTCTGGAAATTCAGTCACGCGCCCCCATACGGGCGCTCAGGCAGCGGACTTTCTTATGGTTCGAGTGCCTTCATCAGCGCCTGCCGAGAGCCGTCGTTGGCATTTGCGACCCTAAGAGCAACTGAGAGCACCCGACACTGTGGCAAGAGACGATCGACTCGTTGGTGAATCACTGATAGGTACTGGACGGCCTAACATCCGTCCGGTCAATTCGTTCCCGTTGTGGCGCTACCTCCTGCTGCTGGTTGTGCTGACGCTGGGCGTCATCTACGCACTGCCAAATCTCTATCCGCCCGATTATGCGCTGCAGATCAAGCCGGAAGGGGATGCCATTACCACCCAGGCAACGCTGAACGAGGCGGTCGCTGCGCTTGGCGATGCGGGCATCGCGGTAAAAGGCTCTGAGCTGTCGGATGGCTCCGGCCTTATCCGGCTGACCTCTGATGCCGATCAGCTCACCGGCCAGGATGTTCTGCGGGAGCTGTTGCGCTCGGGCGGTGATGATGACCACCAGATTGCACTGAATCTCGCGCCGACAACGCCCACCTGGCTGCGTGACCTTGGCGGCAAACCCATGGCCTATGGTCTTGATCTCTCGGGCGGCATTCACTTCCTGCTGCAAGTCGATATGGCCAAGGCGTTGGCGGATCGGATGAAGAGCGAAGAGGACCGGCTCAAGACGCTCATGCGTGAAGCCGAGCCGCGCATTCGCGCCTCCAACATGCGCGACAGCTGGGTTGCCGATGGCCGCCTGGTCATTCCCTTCGACACCAGCGCCGCGCGGGATCAAACGGAGGACATTGTCCGTTTGTCCGAAAATAATTTCGCGGGCTACACCATCGACACCTTTGATGAGTTGGGTCGATTCGAGCTGCGCATCGCGATGAGCGATGACCAGCTGCGTGAGGTTGAAGACCAGGCGGTAGAGCAAAATCTGCAGAGCCTGCGCAACCGGGTAAACGAGCTTGGTGTGTCTGAACCGCTGGTTCAGCGCCTTGGCCGTGCGCGCATCGTGGTTGAGCTGCCTGGTCTGCAGGACAGCGCCTACGCCCGAGGCATTCTGAACAAATTCGCGAGCCTCGAATTCCGCTTGTCAGCCAAGCCCGACGATCGCAGCTTCGAGCTGGAATCTTATCCCTACGAAGGCCGAACCGAGAGTATTCAGCGGCGCAACATCGTCACCGGCGAAGAGGTGATCAGCGCGCGCCAGGATTACGACCAGGAATCCGGTCAACCCCAGGTCAGCATCACGCTGAGTGGGCCGGGTGGTGATCGCATGCACCGCACGACTCGGGAGAACGTCAATCACCCGATGGCCATTCTGTTCATTGAGCAGATTCCGGAAGAGCGGGAAAGGCTGGTTGATGGTGAGCCAACACTCGTCAAAGAACTGCGCGAAGAGAAGCGGCTCATCTCCGTCGCCACTATTCGCGGCGCGTTTGGCCACAACTTCCGCATTACCGGTTTGTCACTCACGGAAGCGCGTGATCTTGCGCTGCTGCTGCGCGCCGGTGCGCTGGCCGCACCGATGTACATTGTCGAGGAGCGCACCGTGGGCGCGAGCCTCGGTAAAGACAATATTGAGAAAGGCCAATTGTCGTTGATGATTGGCTTGGCGGGCGTCTTCATCTTCATGCTCGTCTACTACAAGCTGTTCGGTATCGCGGCGAACATCGCGTTGACGGCGAACCTGATTTTGCTCGTTGCGATCATGAGTGTGCTCGGTGCAACGCTCACCCTGCCTGGCATTGCCGGTATCGTTCTGACGGTTGGTATGGCGGTGGATGCGAACGTGCTCATCTTCTCGCGCATACGCGAAGAGCTGCGCGAGCGCTCGCCGCAACAGGCGATCGCGTCAGGCTATGACCGGGCTTTCCTGACTATCCTGGATGCCAACGTCACTACGTTCTTCGTGGCGATCATTTTGCTGTCGATCGGTAGCGGGCCCATCAAGGGGTTCGCCGTTACGCTGGCGGTGGGCATCGTCACCAGTATGTTCACCGCCATCTTTGGCACCCGGGCCATCGTTAACCTCATGGTTGGTGGCCGTAGTTTGAAGAGGCTCTGGATATGAGCGAAACCGCAGCGACTCCCAAGCCAGCAAGCAAGCCGGGGCTTCGTTTCGACTTCATGCGCTGGCGCAAAAGCGCGGTCGTTGTGTCGACCCTGCTGCTTGCGGGCTCCATTGCGACGCTGGCAATTCAGGGTCTGAACTTCGGTCTGGATTTCACGGGCGGAACGTCTGTTGAAGTGGGATTTGAGGAGCCGGTCAATCCGGAAGACGTTCGCCAAACCCTGGCAGCCGGCGGCATCGAGAATGCTGTTGTGCAGGTGTTCGGCAGCGATCGGGATCTCATCATCCGGGTTCCGCCGCAGGTTGAGGCAGACGATGAAGCACCCATCGGCGGTGATGTCGACAACTCTGCGCTAGGCAACGAGATACTGGCGGAGCTGCAAGCCGCCTACGATGGCGTGGACATGCGTCAGAACAATTTTGTTGGCCCCGTGGTTGGCGGTGAGCTGACTGAATCCGGTGGTCTGGCGATGCTGGTCGCGCTCGGCGTTGTCATGATCTACATCATGTTTCGTTTCACCGGCAAGTTTGCCATTGGCGCTGTTATCGCTCTGGTCCACGATGTCGTGATCGTTCTGGGCGCGTTCTCGCTTGCGCAGTGGACTTTTGATCTGCCGGTACTGGCGGCAGTACTGGCTGTTATCGGTTACTCACTCAACGATACGATCGTGGTGTCTGATCGGATCCGTGAGAACTTCCGCAAACTGCGGCGTGGCACCTCGGTTGAGATCATCAATCGCTCGTTGAACGAAACGCTAGCTCGAACGCTCGTGACATCCGCGACCACCCTGATGGTGCTCCTCGCGCTCTTGTTTTTTGGTGGTGAGCTCATTCGAGGCTTTGCCATCGCTCTGACGATTGGTGTGGTGATCGGTACCTACTCCTCTATCTACGTTGCTGCGAATATGCTGCTGGCCCTGAATATCACCCGCGAAGATCTGATGCTCCCTGAGAAGGAGAATTCCGACCTTCCGGAGATGCCGTAGGGCGTCCTCGTGCAGCCATCAAGTTATCGCCGCTTCGCCGACCAGGCTGCACATTACTTCGCAAGGCCGCACAGTCAGCTACCAGATGGACCGGTGATCAACGCCGCCTGTTGGCGTGGGCAGGAACTGGCTCAGGCTTCGGAGCAATGGCTGGTAACGCCGAGCGCCGTGCAACTGCAGGAGCTTCATGGCGCAGCTCGTCAACTGAGCAGGAACGGCAGAACGCTCGTTGATGTGAATCGAACGGATGCGCAGCTCGACAGCTGGCAACCGGAATTTGCTCGCTGGCGCCAGACGCTGGCGAACGGCTGCGGCGTTGTGGTCGTGCGCGGCATACCCGTCGATCAACTCAGTCAGCGCGAAGCTGAGATGGCGTTCTGGCTGCTTGGCCAGCATCTGGGCGTTCCGGGTGGGCAGAACCCGGAGCAGGAGTTGCTCGGTCATGTCATGGACTATCACGAAGAGGATGCAAACCCCCTGGTTCGACGCTACAGAACCACCGGTGACATCGACTTCCACTGCGATGCTGCGGATGTCGTGGGCCTGTTATGCCTTCGTCCGGCGGCAGAAGGCGGATTGAGCCGAATCGCAAGCTCTGTGCAGATATTCAACGACCTCCAAGCCGAGGATCCGCTGCTTGCAGCTGAGTTGTTTCTACCCCAGGCATTGGACTCTCGCGGCGAAGAGAAGCCGGGTGCTACGCCTTTCCGAAAACTGCCCCTTGCCGCCTACGACGGCGAGGTGCTGCGAACGTTTTATCACAGCGATTACTTCCGAAGCGCTCTGCGCCACAGCGGCGTCAAACGCAGCGACACAGCAAATGCGATGTTCGATCGCTACGATGAACTCGCAGATGCGAACGCGCTCGACATGGAGCTACAGGCTGGAGACATTCAACTGATCTCCAACCATACGGTTGTGCACGCGCGCACGGGCTACCAGGACGACCCGTCGGCACCCAGGCATCTGCTGCGGCTGTGGCTGTCGCTCGAGTAACGCAGGCAGCTTCCAGCATCGCCTAATCGAAAACATCTGAGCTCATCTGAGCTCAATTGGGCGCTAAGCATTATTTAGCTGCGCTTCGAGCCAGCGTTCAACCTTAGCCTCGAGAACGGGTATCGGCATCATGCCGCCGCTGAGAATAACGTCGTGAAACGCGCCGATATTGAAGTTGTCACCAAGCGCTGCCTGGGCGGCAAGGCGCATCTGCGTTATTGCGATCATGCCGAGCTTGTAGGATGTCGCTTGGCCGGGCCATGTTGCGTAGCGATCGATCTCGCGAGTGACGGAATCTTTGGTGTCACCGGTAGTGTGTTGCATCCACTGTATTGCGTGGCTGCGGCTCCAGCGCCGGCTGTGGATGCCGGTATCCACAACCAAGCGAGCGGCTCGGTAGAGCTCCATTCGCAAGCGGCCCAGGTTGCCCAGTGGATCACCCGCATAGGCACCCATCTCAAAGGCGAGAGCTTCGGCGTACAACGCCCAGCCTTCGCTGTGCTCCGAGAAAAACATCATGGAATTGAGTAGGCGCTGATCGTCACTGCTGTTCAGCAGGGCTTGGAAGTGATGGCCGGGTACCGCTTCGTGGAAAAACAGTGATTTCAGGTAGAACAACGGCCAGTCGCCGGTGTCCTTCAGATTTATCCAGAACGTGCCGGGACGCGAGCCGTCCGGCCAGGGTGGGGAGTAGTAAGCACCGCCTGAGCTGGCTTCGGCGAATATCGGAATGCGTTGAATAGCCAGCGGCGCATCGGGCAGTGAGGTGAACCAGGTGAGCGCTTTGTCACGAATCATGGTCTCGTAGCTGGCGAGTGCAGAGAGTATCTGTTCGCGGCCAGCGTCAGTGTTGTCCGCGAGGTGCTCCGGTTGCATCGCGAGCTGGCGCACGCGATCGCCAGCACTGCCTGTCGTGAGCCCGTAGGCATCCAGGATGTCATCCATCTCGGCTTCGATACGCTCGACTTCGGCGAGGCCCAGGTTATGCACCTCGTCGGCGCTCATTCCGTTCGCGCCGTAGTTATCCAGATACATCTGGTACATCGCCTCGCCATTCGGCAGACGCCAGATGCCGGGCTCCTGCGATGCTGTCGGCATCAGTGCCTCCAGGCGCTCCGCAAAGTCGATGTAGGCCGGATACACGCTGGCTTCAATGATGCTGACGGCTTGCGCATGCCAGCGCGCTTTCTGTGCATCGATTGCGTCTACGTTGTCCAACTCGTTGAGCAGGTGAGCGGCGATGGCGTTATCAGCAGCCCTGCCAGTGATGAAGCTGCGAGAGGCATCGGCAATCGATTGAAGAATGAACCTCGGAGGTTGTGCATCCAGCGCGACGTCTCGCTCGACCAATTCGGTCAACTGCGTGATCGCCGGGCCTAACTGCTGTAGGCGGGCAAGGAACGCATTCACGTCGTCGGCGTTGCGAAGCTTAAGTTGTGAAGATAGCAGCCGGGGTAGATCCAGCTGTGGGCTGAAGATCTGGTTCACGGCGTACGGTGGCGAAGCGCCCAAGGTCGATGCTGCGCCATGGGGAAACTGATTGCGACGCACTGCAAGCTTCAGTGCATGCACAACAACGGTGAGCGTCTGTTGGTCGGCTTGCGACAGGGTTGTTGCATCGACCGCGAGCAGCCGCTGCAACCAGGTTGCGGTGTACTCGCGCTGGGCCTTATCAGCCTGCGGACCGTAATTCGACAGCCGGCTTTGGTAACCCTCACCAGCGATTGCTTCATCGATGGCCAGTTGGCTCGCCCACTCCGGCGACGCGCGCAGGATTCCTGTCGACAGTTCATCGAGTATGTCGCCCTGTGCTGGCGCGGCTGTTTTGGCGTGCTGTGCGCTCGCGGCTGAGGACTGGCTGGCGCAGCCGGAAAGCGTCAGTAAACAGCTGACTAAGCCGAAGCCGGCAAGCAAGTTGGATTTCGACAGTCTAGTGATCACAGTGCTCTCTCGAATCGGTTAGGGCTGCTGCCCGGTGTCGGGATGACGTATCTCAAGCAATCCTAGCGAGCGCCGCGGCGCACGTGATGATCCAGTTCGAGGGTGTTTGATGGAGCCAGTTTTAGCGCGCGCGTTTGCCGGGTGTTTGTTTGGTTGCAAACAGTCGCTCGTATCACGCCTCGAACATCTCTACAACGGGAGCAGGTAACCCTCGCTGGCGGCGCAGCGCTTGCCGCTTGATCCGTTGTAGGTGCGCAGCGGCGTCGCGTTTACGGGTTGGCAGGCGTTGCATCTGCGTCGATCCGACGAACGCCAGCGATCAGTTGCTTGAACACCTTCGGATTACCGGCAACGACATTGCCACTCGTTAGAAAGTCATCACCGCCGTTGAAATCGCCGACGAATCCGCCAGCTTCGCGAACAATCAGTGCACCCGCGGCAATGTCCCAGGGTTTGAGCCCGTATTCGAAGAAGCCATCGAACCGGCCGGACGCTACGTAGGCCAGATCGAGTGCCGCAGAGCCAAGGCGGCGAACGGCGCGAGCCTGGCCGGTAAATTCGCTGAGCATGGCCATGTAAGGTTCGAGTTTGGACGCTACAGACTGAGGTGGCAGGCCGGTGCCCAGAACCGCCTCGGCGAGCCTCTCACGATTGCTGACCCGAATGCGTTTGCCGTTCAATTGGGCACCTTTGCCGCGGCTGGCGCTGAATTCCTCTCCGCGTACCGGATCAACGATCACAGCATGCTGCAGGTTACGGCCGCTGCGCAGGGCAATGCTGACGCAGTAATGATGAATGCCCTGGATGAAGTTGGTTGTGCCGTCGAGAGGGTCGATCAACCAGACGTTATCGTCTCCAGACTGAGCTTTGCCCGATTCTTCGCCGATAATGGTGTGCTCTGGATACGCTTTCATCAATGCTTCGACGATGGCCTCTTCGGCGCGTCTATCCACATCAGAGACAAAATCGTTGTGGGATTTTTCCTGCACCTTGATCTTGTCGAACTGATCAATGGAGCGATTGATGATATCGGCGGCGGTTCGGGCGGCTCGCAACGCGACGTTAACGGCGGGTTCCACGGGTAACTCTCTTTTGTCATCGAGTGAATGAAGCGAATGCTCAGACGCGCTGGCGCACCGGTTTGTCTCGGAGCTTGCGCGCAGGCGCGCTATGCTAGTTCTTTTTCTACCCTCAACGTTAGCGGGAAGTTCTGCAAATGCCTGTCTCAGCATCCGATGACCGCCCGGATCACGCTCAGTTCGATCTGCTTAAGCTTCGGATCGTGCTGGTAGAACCCAGCCATCCGGGCAACATTGGCGGCGTCGCGCGCGCGCTCAAGACGATGGGTTTGTCCCAATTGGTGCTGGTTGCCCCGAAGCGCTATCCCGACCCCCAGGCGGAATGGCGAGCAGCTGGTGCTCAGGATGTTCTGCAGCAAGCCCGCGTTGTCGACAGCGTGGATGAGGCGATTGCTGAATGTCATCTGGTTGTCGGCACCAGTACGCGCTCGCGAACCTTACCCTGGCCAATACATCCGGTGGTTGAAGCTGCGCCGAAACTGCTGGCCGCCTCGGCTCACGGTCCGGTCGCGATTCTCTTTGGCCGGGAGGACAACGGTCTTTCCAACGATGAGCTGCAGCGCTGCCACTTCCACGTCGCGATTCCCGCCAATCCGGAGTATTCCTCTCTGAACCTGGCTATGGCTGTGCAAGTGCTCTGTTATGAGCTGTTCAGGCATAGCGAGTTGAGCACAGCTATCGATTCCAGCTGGGACAAGCGGGCCGCCAGATCGGACGAACTCGAAGGCTTCTTTGGTCACCTGGAAACCGTACTCACGGAAATCGACTTCCATGATCCGTCCAACCCGGGCCAGGCTCTGACGCGCTTGCGTCGACTGTTCACGCGTATCCGGCCCGATGAGACAGAGGTCGCCATGTTGCGTGGCGTCCTGAGTCACGTTCAGCGTGCGGCCCGACTGTCGGATCCCTAGCTGGCAAGCGGTCTGCGTAGTCTGTGACGGCGTTCGGCGGCGTTCGGCGGCGTTCGGCGGCGCCCGGCGGAATAGTGGACTAAATTAGTCGGGTATTGCAGACTCGCCCAATCGAGCTGACCACCCGTCCGTGATGTGCCCGGGTAAGCAGTTCCGGTGTGTTTCTTCACCTTGGTTAGGGCCATCCCCGAGCGACAGGCAGGGGATAGGCGTCGAATAGGTAGGTGACAGGTGAGTGTTACGTGGGTGATAGGTAAGAACTCGTGCGTCTGACCACTAAAGGCCGATATGCCGTAACCGCTATGCTGGATCTGGCCATGCACGAGTCTGCAGGTCCCGTGAGCCTTTCGGATATCGCGGAGCGTCAGGACATTTCCCTGTCATACCTCGAGCAACTGTTCGGCAAGCTGAAAAGAGCCGGCCTGCTGGCGAGTGTTCGTGGACCGGGTGGCGGCTATAAGCTGGCGCGCGATAGCGCAGCTGTTTCGGTTTCAGACATCATTACGGCGGTCGGCGAGGGTATCGACGCCACACGCTGCGGCGGCGCGGGTGATTGCCGGGACGGCCACATCTGCCTTACCCATAACCTCTGGGCTGACCTGTCGGAGCGGATCGATGGTTTCCTGCGCGAGATCGACCTGGCGGGCCTTGTGCAAAGCGAACAGCAGCGTAGTTCAGGCGATGCGGCTGGCGCGCTGCTCGAAAGAATCGACGCGCGAATTCTCTAGGTCTGGCCTGCTCAGTTAACTGGCGAGGAGCGCTATCCTGCTCTACCTTGCCGATCGAATATTGTTGGATTGTCACTAGTGTCACAGCCGATTTACCTGGATTACGCGGCAACAACCCCCGTCGACCCTGAGGTGGCTCGACAGATGGCTGATTGCCTCACGCTGACTGGAACGTTCGGAAACCCGGCGTCTACCAGTCACGGCTTTGGCTGGGATGCGCAAGAGAAAGTCGAGATCGCCCGCGCTCAGGTGGCGGCGCTGTTGAACGTTGATGTGCGCGAAATCATCTGGACGTCGGGCGCCACGGAGTCTGACAACCTCGCGATCAAAGGGGTAATGGCAGGTTCGTCCCGACGTCACATCGTCACCAGCGCCATCGAACACAAAGCCGTGCTGGATACCTGTGCGTTTCTCGAATCCAGCGGCGTTGAGGTTACCTATCTGACGCCGGATTCGAGCGGCATCATAACGGCGCAACAACTGTCGGCGGCGCTGCGTCCGGACACCGCGCTGGTGTCGCTCATGCACGCCAACAACGAGATTGGCGTGCTCAACGACATTGACGCGCTGGGCACGATCTGCCGTGACGCGGGCGTTCTGTTTCATGTGGATGCGGCGCAGAGCGTCGGCAAGCTACCTCTGGATCTTGCCAGCCTGCCTGTAGACCTGTTGTCGCTCTCCGCGCACAAATTCTATGGCCCCAAGGGCATCGGCGCGCTGTACATCCGGCGCAACCCAGGCTTCGCGCTGGAGCCGCAGATTCATGGCGGTGGTCATGAATTTGGTTTCCGCTCCGGCACGCTGGCGACGCACCAGATTGTCGGTCTTGGCGCTGCTGCCAAGCTCGCTCAGGAGCATTTGGCCAACGAGGTGCCGAGACTGACCGCGCTTCGCCAGCGCCTGCTCTCACACTTGTCCCAGATTCCCGGCAGCCATTTGAACGGAGATCCGCAGCGGAGGCTCCCGGGCATCGTGAACGTCTCGTTTGAAGCGGTCGATGGCGAGACGCTGATGAACGCACTGGCTGGCATCGCGGTCAGCAATGGCTCCGCCTGCACCTCGGCAACCGTTGAGCCGAGCTTCGTGTTGACGGCTATCGGGGTGCCTCGTGAACTGGCGCTCGGAGCGCTGCGAATCAGCGTTGGTCGTTTCACGAGCGAGGCGGACATCGACGCTGCCGGCCAAGAAATCGCTGACGTGGTTGGACGGCTGCGCAGTTAGAGTGTCGTTTTGCGCTCGGGCATGTTGCTGGCGTACCCTGATAAGTTGGCCACGGTTGCCGTATAATGCGCCGCCCCGCGTAGGTGCGGGGTTTGGCTGCGCGTAGATTTGGCTAAGATTAATCGTTAGATATCAGCAGCTTGCAAGATTTCTGTGACATTGCGGTTGCCGCTGCGGCGCACCGGCGCGTGATGAGCAAAACGAACAACAATATTCACACTACTTTGGAGAGTTACGATGGCTATCGAACGCACCCTGTCCATCATTAAACCTGATGCGGTATCGAGAAACCTGATCGGCGAGATCGTCTCGCGATTCGAAAAGTCTGGTCTGTCGGTTGTCGCCATGAAAATGATTCGACTGAGCGCTGAACAGGCGGAAGGTTTTTATGCCGAGCATAAAGGCAAAGGCTTTTTCAATGACCTGGTCAGCTACATGCGATCTGCGCCGGTTGTGGTTCAAGTGCTGGAAGGCGAGGGCGCAATTGCGCTGAATCGCAAGCTCATGGGTGCGACTAACCCCGCAGAAGCTGATGCCGGCACGATCCGCGCCGACTTCGCCGAAAGCATTGATGCAAACGCTGTCCACGGCTCGGATTCGCCTACGTCTGCCGCGCGAGAAATCGGCTTCTTTTTCGCTGATGATGAGCTCTGCGCACGCGACGCGTAGCTGATGCGTTTCTGAGTCCGCTAGCGGGTAACTTGATGAGTGATACAAAGAAGAATCTGTTGGGGATGGATCAGGGCCAGTTGCAGGCCCTGTTCGAGTCTTGGGGCGAAAAGCCGTACCGAGCGACCCAGCTGATGAAGTGGCTGTATCACCAGCGCGAGCTCGACCTCGACAAGATGACCAATATGTCGAAGAAGTTGCGCGAGCGGATGGCGACGGAGACGACAATCGCCACCCCTGTGGTCGCCGAGCGCAAAGTGTCCAAAGACGGCACGCGCAAATGGATCATGCAGCTTGCGGACGGCAATCAGGTCGAAACCGTGCTGATCCCCGATGGCGATCGGCACACCGTCTGCATTTCGAGCCAGGTCGGCTGCATGCTGGACTGCACGTTCTGCTCAACCGGCAAGCAAGGCTTCGCCGGCAATCTGGATGCGGGCGACATCGTTGGCCAGGTCTGGCTTGTGCACAATGAACTGCTCAGCGAAGGCAACCGCGGTGTAACCAACGTGGTGTTCATGGGCATGGGTGAGCCTCTGCTCAATTTTGATGCGATGCTGTCTGCGGCAAACCTGTTTCTTGATGACCTGGCGTTCGGCTTGTCCAAGCGTCGGGTGACGGTTAGCACCGCCGGTGTGGTTCCAGGTATATACAAACTCGCTGAGCACACCGATGTGGCACTGGCCATTTCGTTGCACGCACCGAACGATGCCCTGCGCGAGCAGCTGGTGCCGATAAACAAAAAGTACAACATTGCCGAGCTGATGAAAGCTTGCCGGCACTACCTGTCCGGGCTCGGGGACAAGCGCTCGATCACCATTGAGTACACACTGATGGACGGCGTGAACGATGAGCTGGAACATGCGCGCGAGCTGGCCACGCTGCTGCGGCCGCTGCGCTGCAAGGTAAACCTGATTCCGTTCAACCCGTTTCCGGGCGCGCCGTTCAAGCGGCCGAATACGCACAGGGTGCGAGCGTTTCAGAATTATCTGGTAGACCAGGGTTTCGCGACCATGCTGCGAACGACTCGCGGTGACGATATCGATGCGGCTTGCGGCCAATTGGTCGGACAGGTTGCAGATCGCACTCGTCGCGCGGAACGCCACCGTGATCGCATTGCTGCTCGGGAGATCGCGTGATGGCTAGGGGTTGGACAATTCGAGCCTGGGCTGGCTGGCGCTCGCTTTTGCTGATCGCGCTGTGCGCCGTTGCCAGTGGCTGTATCACCACGGAAGAGGGCGGTTTACCCGATCCTGCTCCGGATCGCGAGCGCGTGCAGGCACAACTGGATCTGGCCCGAGGATACCTGGCCAATCGCGACTGGAATCGAGCGCGTGGCCCCTTACAGAAAGCGCTGGAGATTGACCCTCGCTCATCGGAAGCTCACGTTCTACAGGCGGTTCTTTATCAGGCCGAGAACGAGCCGGCATTGGCAGAGCGGTCGCTGAAGCGAGCATTGAGCTATGAACCCGCCAATCCAATTGCCTTGAACAACTATGGCACTTTCCTGTACGAGCGCGGTCGTTTCGCTGAAGCAGAGGTGCAACTGGCGAAGGTCGCTGCGGATACCGAGTATCCCCGCCGAGCCCAATCCTATGAAAACCTGGGGCTTGTACGCCGGAAACTGGATGACAATCAGGGTGCGCTCGAGGCGCTCGAACGAGCGGTTGAGTTGAATTCGCGGCAAGCACGCGCGCACCTCGAGCTCGCAGATATTCGCTTGCAACAAGGCAATCTGGCCAGCGCGCAAACACACTTCGACTATTTTCGCCGGTTAGCTCGGCAAACGGCGCGTAGCCTTTGCCTTGGCATGCAATTGTCAGCGGCGGCCGGCGACAGCGATGGCATTGCCAGTTACGGCCTGGCGCTCGCTAACCTGTTTCCCGATTCCGCCGAGGCGCGGGATTGTCAGGCGTCTCCCCAGTGACGTCGGAAGGCGATACGTCCGGCAGCCAATCGGCAGCCGATGCCGGCGCTGACCAGCCTTTGATGCTGCAGGGTGGGCCAGGTCCAATTCTGGCCGCTGCTCGAGAAGATATGGGTGTTTCCACCCGTGAGATTGCCGACGCATTGAATCTTCCCCTGCGTGTGGTCGAAGGGATCGAAGCCAACGATGCCTCTGTGTTACCGGCAACCGCGTTCGCGCGTGGTTACGTGCGCTCCTACGCGAAGCTATTTGACCTGGACGCCGACGCACTCGTCAGTGCTTACGAGGATATGGTCGGCGAGACCCATACGGCTGAAGTTGTCGTGGTACCCGCACCGGAAGCCAGTGGTTTAGCTAGTCTCTTTGCACGCCAGCCAGCCGTGATTTGGGCAATTGGCGCCGGCGTTGCGCTCTTGCTGGTTGTTTGCCTCGTCTGGCTACTCGGCGGCGATGACGCCGGTAGCGCCGCGGCTGAGAATGGCGCCGCGGCTGAGAGGAACGCCGCGGCTGAGAAAAACACCGCAGCTGAGGGATCAGCTTCAGCTGAGCAAAGGGCCGCACCGGTTGACAGAGTCGAGACCGCTGGCAACGCTGCTCGCCAACCAGCTGCTGCCGCCGCGGTCCAGGCTGAGATGAGCGACGATGACCGGGTCATCTTCGAACCCAGCCTGCCGGAAGAGCGGATAGAGTCACCCGAGCCAGATGACCTGTCGGCGAGAGCAGCCGACAGACAAACGCTTGCCGCAGATTCGCAGCTCGCAGGTGAGGCGTCAGATGTTCAGCCAGCGGCGCAGATAGCTTCTCGCCGTCGTCTGACTGAAAGCGGTAGCGATACGCTCAGTATTCGTTTTGCCGAGGACTCCTGGCTCGTTATTCGTGACGGCGAGGGTCGCAAGTTGTACAGCAATCTGGGCAAACGCGGTGCCCAGCTGGCATTCGTCGGGCAAGCGCCGTTTCGGCTCGTGATTGGTTATGCGCCTGGCGCCAGCTTGAGTTTCAATGGTGACCCAGTCGCGTTGGCACCACACACCCGCAACGATGTTGCCAAACTTTTTCTGGGGCAATAGCGATGCCGGGCGTTAGGGGAATGCGAGACATACTGCCGGCCGATGCGGCAAGCTGGCAGGCCGTTGAGCGTGTGCTCGCTGATGTTGCCGCATCGTTTGCCTATCAGCCTATGCGCCTGCCGCTCATTGAGTTCACGGCGTTGTTCAAGCGTGGTGTGGGTGAAGCAACGGATATTGTCGAGAAGGAGATGTACACCTTCGCAGACAATGACGGCGAGTCCTTGACGCTTCGACCCGAGGGCACGGCGAGCTGCGCACGAGCTCTGCTGGATGCCGGACTGCTCTACAACGCTGTCCAGCGAGTCACCTATTCCGGCCCGATGTTTCGTTATGAGCGTCCTCAGAAAGGCCGCTATCGTCAGTTCGAGCAGTTTGGCGTCGAGACATTTGGTCTCGTCGGCCCCGATATCGATGTTGAGCTGCTGCTGATGTGCCAGGAAATGTGGCGCCAGCTCGGCGTCAGTGACGCGGTTGTCCTGCAGCTCAATACGCTCGGTTCGGGGGATTCTCGAGTCAGATATCGGCAAGCGCTGGTGGACTATCTAACGCCCTTCGCGACAGACCTCGATGCCGACAGCCAACGTCGGCTGAAGACTAACCCACTGCGGATTCTCGATAGCAAGAATGCGCGCACAGCAGAGATTGTCGCCGGTGCCCCCACACTTGCCAGCTTCGTGGATGATGAGGCGCGGGCGCATTTCGATGGTTTGCTCAATCAGTTGCAAACCCTGGGCGTTGACGCTCAGATCAATCCGACACTGGTCCGCGGTCTGGATTACTACACGCATACAGTCTTTGAGTGGGTGACCGATGCGCTCGGCGCGCAGGGCACGGTATGTGGCGGTGGCCGCTACGATGGCCTTGTTGAGTTGCTTGGTGGCAAGCCCACGCCAGCTGCCGGTTTTGCCGCGGGAATCGATCGGCTGGTACTGCTGCGCGATGCGGTCGGTCCGGCGCTCGATAACAGCGAGTGTGATGTCTACTGGGTGGTGCCAGATGCATCCTATGTTGCTGCCGCTCAGAAGCAGGCGAATGAGCTGCGCCAGGACCCAGCCGGCGTGCGGGTTCGTCTGCATACCGGCGGTGGCAAGATGAAGAATCAGATGAAGAAGGCCGATGCCAGTGGCGCTCAGTTCGCGTTCATTGTGGGCCCGGAAGAATTAGCCGCTGGCCAGATAACTGTTAAACGATTGCGCGGTGAAGGCGGTCAGAACTCGATGAGTGTGGCAGAGGCTTTTGCTATGGTGGCGCGCGAAATCCAAGGCACGGGTTAGCACGCTGATCCGCTGAGAAACACCGTTGCTGCCAGGCTGAACAATCTTACCTGGCCGCTGATAACTGTCGGCCTCGATTGTTCGAGCCGGACACCCCGAACCGTTAGGAGTCTTTTGTGTCGGACTATCTCTCCGAAGAAGAACAAGTGCAGGCCTTGAAGACCTGGTGGGAAGAGAATGGCACCAGCTTGGTGGTTGGCGTCGTCTTGGTGCTGGGATCAGTTTTCGGCTGGCGCTGGTATCAGAGTTACAGCGCTGATCAGGCCGCGTCGGCATCAGATCTGTATCAGGATTACCTGCTGGCCGAGGAGGATGCGAAGCCCGAGGTGATCGCTGAGATTGATAGCCAGATCGCCGGCACCAGCTATCAGGCGTTTGTCAAAATGACCGAGGCGCGACGCGCGCTGGACGGCGGCGATCTGGACGCAGCGGCCGGCGAGCTTGAAGCTGCCCTCGATGCCGCCAAGGGTTCCTATCTTGAAGGCCTGGTTCGAGTTCGCCTTGCACGCCTTTATCAGCAACAGCAGCGCACTGACGATGCATTGGCTCAGCTTGCGTTGGTCAAAGGCGCGGGTTACGAATCTCAGGCCGCTGAATTGCGCGGAGACATACATTACGCCGCGGGTGATCGGGAGCAGGCGGCGGTGGCCTACCAGGTAGCAGCGGATCTGTTGGCCGAGGGCGATGCAAGGCCGTTGCTCGAGCTCAAGCTGATGAACACCGCAGCCGCTGATGTGGCGGCGAACGAGTCTGACGATGATGCTGATACAGGGTCCAACCCGGATGCATAGATTCCTTTTTCTAGCAGCGTCGTCGCTTCTTTTGTCCGGTTGCAGTTGGTTCAGCTGGCTGCCATGGGTGGACGGCGAAAGCGACGACGAGAAAATCAACACTAAGCCCGCAAAGCTGGTCGATTTCGATCCCGAAATCAAAATCGACAGGGTCTGGGGCGCCCAGGTGGGCGATGGCCTCGGTCGAAAATTTCTAAAACTGTCGCCGGCTATTCTTGCCGATGCGGTCTTCGCAGCTGATGGCTACGGAACGGTTATCGCCTTTGATCGGTTCAGCGGCAAACGTCTGTGGCGAACCAGCATTGGCAATGCCGATAAGAGTTCATTTACGTTCTGGGATCGTCGAGACCCGAGTTTTGTCAGCGGTGGCGTGGGTGCGGCGGATGGCCGGGTGATGCTCGGGACAACCGCCGGCGATATTGTCGCGCTTGCGGCGAGTGACGGCCGCGAGCTATGGCGTACCAATGTCGGGAGCGAAGTGCTGACAGCGCCGGTCTACGGTGAGGGTTTGTACATTGTCCTCACCATGGATGGCCGAATCATTGCGTTTGAGGCGGACACCGGCGAGCAGCGCTGGGCGTTCGACAACCAGGTGCCCATTCTGACCTTGCGCGGCTCGGCTCAGCCGGTGGTCACAGGCCCTGTTGTCATTGCGGGTTTTGCCAACGGCATGCTGAATGCGTTACGCCTCGATACCGGTGAGCCCATCTGGGAGCATCGTATCCAGATTCCAAAAGGCCGTAGCGAACTGGACCGCATGGTGGATATCGACGGCCGGCCGCTCGTTCTTGGCGGTACCGTGTACGCCGCAAGCTTCCAGGGCCAGATGAAAGCGCTATCGGCGACGGACGGGCGACCGCTATGGGCGCGTGATGCATCGACCTATCAGGATCTCGCTGAGGGCTACGGTCTGATTTACATGGCCGATGCCGATGGCACGGTGATCGCCGTTGATCGAAGCACGGGCGAGGACGCCTGGCGTAACGATCAGCTGGCGCGACGGGGCCTGTCATCGCCCATCGCGTTTTCCAACTATGTCGTTGTTGGCGATGCGCAGGGTTACATTCACGTGTTGGCTCAAAGCGATGGCCGTCTGGTTGGCCGCCGGAAAATCGACGGTGATGGCATCAGCTCGGCCATGACGGTTGCGGATGGCGTGCTGTTTGCCCTCGGCGACGGCGGCAAGCTCGTCGCACTCGATTTGACGGCGCGCTGACCGCGCGGCGGTGCTATGGCCACGGTGTTTGCCCTTGTCGGGCGCCCTAACGTCGGGAAATCGACGCTCTTCAATCGCTTAACCGGACGGCGCGATGCGCTGGTGGCTAACGAGCCGGGCCTCACTCGCGATCGCCGCTACGGCAAAGCGGTGCTGAACGATGCGACGGTCCTGCTCATCGACTGTGGTGGCTTGTCCGAGGACGTCGATGAGCTGGGTGAGCTGATGGGCGATCAGGTGCGTCTTGCGATCAGCGAGGCTGATCACGTGCTGTTTTTGGTTGATGCGCGGGCCGGACTCGCCGGCCAGGATCACGATATTGCCGACTACCTGCGTCGTCAGGGTGCCGGCGTGACTTTGGTACTCAACAAATCTGACGGTGTCAGCGAACACGGAATGTCGGAGTTTGCCGAGCTTGGCTTTGGCTCCGGGCATGCGATATCGGCATCTCATGGCCGGGGTATTGGTCTGCTGGCCGAGGCCCTGGCGCCACACATCGACGCCAGCGGACCGGAGGCGCCGTCCGTTCATCACGGCGTTCGTGTCGCCATTGTTGGCCGCCCCAACGTTGGTAAATCGACCCTCGTGAATCGCCTGCTTGGCGAAGAGCGACAGGTTGTCTTCGATATGCCAGGCACCACTCGTGATTCCATCGAGTTGCCTTTCGAGCACCGCGGCGAACCGTTTACGCTGATTGATACCGCCGGTATCCGCCGCAAGGGTAGGGTAGAGGGTGTTGCTGAAAAGTTTTCAGTCGTGAAAGCACTCGACTCGATGCACACAGCGCAGGTCTCGATTCTGGTGCTGGACGCTCGCGAAGGCATGGTTGATCAGGATCTGCATTTGTTGAGCTTTGCGCTTGAAGCCGGTTGTGGATTGCTGATCGCGGTAAATAAATGGGACGGCATGACCGAAGATGACAAGGCGGCGGTCAAGCGGGAGTTGGATCGACGCTTAGTGTTTGCGCCCTGGATCAAGGTGCACTTCATCTCAGCGCTGCATGGCAGCGGTGTTGGCAAACTCATGGGCACAGTCGTCAACGTGTTCCGCAAAGGCGCGTTTGATGTCTCAACCTCGGCGATTACGCGCACCCTTGAGCGCGCGGTAGATGCGCACCCACCGCCCATGTCCCGGGGTCGCGCGATCAAGCTGCGCTTCGCGCACAAGGCTGGTGAGCATCCGCCGCGAATTGCGATTCATGGCAATCAGACCGACAGAGTGCCGGCCAGCTACGTACGCTATCTGGAAAATGCGTTTCGCAAAGCCTTCAAGCTGGACGGCGTACCCATCCGCATCGACTTGAAGAAGGGTGATAACCCCTATGAGGGTAAGCGGAATGTCCTCACTCCGAGGCAGGAAAAGCAGCGCAAGCGAATCCGCAAGCGCCGCTAGCTCGCCGCGTTTAGCCTTCCATCAACTTCTGCATGTTCTCGTATGCAGCGGCAAAGTCTTCCATGAATTCCTGCACGACCGCTCGTGCGGAGATCTCATGGTTCATCAGGCCAACGCCCTGACCGACCCAATACGTTGCCAATTGTTTCGCGCCTGAGTGGCCGGCTTCGGCCAGCTTGTCGATGCGGGCAAGAGCCGGGCCGCTGACTAAACCCTGGATCGGCATGGGTAGCGGTTCCGGCGCATCGTCCGTTGTCCAGGCATCGGTCCAGGGCGAGCGAAGCTGCCGGGTGTACTTGCCGGTGCGGCTTTTGGAACGCACGGTTTGTCGGGAGTTAGCCGTCAACATTTTCTCTTTGATGGAGGGCAGGGTTTCCGCTTCGCTGGTGGTTAGCCAGACTGAGCCAGTCCACGCCCCCGCCGCGCCCATCATCATGCCTGCTGCCATTTGCTTGCCGGTGACGATGCCGCCTGCCGCGAGAACCGGTACGTCACAGTTGTTGGCTCGCAACGTCTCGATGACTTCGGGAACGACAACCATTGTCGAAATCTCCCCACAGTGACCGCCCGCTTCGGTGCCCGAGACCACAAGAAAGTCGACGCCCGCTTCAACGTTTTTCATCGCGTGCTCGCGTGAGCCGGTGAGCGCGCCGACAGCAATGCCTTTTTCACGAGCGGCATCAACCATGAAGCGCGGCGGAGCACCGAGCGCGTTCACAATGGCTTTGATCGGATGTTGCATGGCGACATCCATCTGGGCTCGAGCTCCGGCCTCGCGCAGGTTGTCACCGAAGGTTGTCGATGGCTTTTTGTCCCACAGGCCTGTGGTGTCGATGTCGTGCTGGGCGAGGATGTTCTCGACGTGCCGACGATGCGCATCGGGCACGCGCTCCTCCAGGTCTTCCGGGGTCAAGGATCCCTCCCGATCCGCCATCGACGTGGGCACGATCAGATCGACACCGTATGGCGCGCCGTCAATATGCTCGTCGATCCAGTTCAGTTCGATCTCGAGAGACTCAGGCGTGTGGCCAACAGCGCCCAATACGCCGAAGCCACCAGCTTTGCTGACGGCGACGACCACATCGCGGCAGTGGCTGAACGCAAAGAGGGGGAAGTCGCAGCCCAGTTGGTGGCATAGGGGTGAGTTCATAGTTTGCTCCGCTTTAGAGATCGAATAGTTCTGACTGAATGGGCAAGGCTATCGGCGGCTTTGCTACGAACCCGGCGACGGCGACTCAGTTGGCTCGCTGAGCGGTGTGTCGATTGATGTCGTCGGCGGAGTCGGTGCAAAAAGCGCCATGAGCGTGACCGGATCCACCGCGTTGCCGTTCAGCTTTACGGTCCAATGCAGGTGAGGGCCGGTAGCACGGCCAGTAGCTCCCACGAGGCCAAGCGTATCACCGCGGGAAACTTTGTCGCCCTGCGCCACCAGAATCTCGCTCATATGGCACATCATCGAAATCATGCCGCCACCATGATCGACGAACACGGATTTGCCATTGAAGTAAAACTCACCTGTCAGCGCGATCACGCCGCCGCTCGGGGACGCGATGGGTGTGCCGGTATCGGCAGCCAGATCGATGCCGCTGTGGGGGTTACGTGGCTGATCGTTGAAAAAGCGCTTGCGACCAAACGGGCTGCTCATGATGCCGTCGAGTGGTTGCACGAACGGCACAGGGGATTCTTCAACCGGCGTGTAGCGCCGATAAGCGCTCGCCATTTTCGCGGATTCCTCGCGGATACGCTTTAGCGTCTCGGGCGGCGGACTCACCATGTTTGGATTTGCGAGCGTGATGCGCTGCTCTGGATAGTTTTTGTCCGCGACGTCGAAGAACAGGCGTTGCTCACTGCCGTCTGCGCGGGTCAGCGTCAGCTCGTGGGTGCCGACACTCGCCTTGAGCGATATGCCGATCAGAGCAGTGCCGTTGTAGATATAGGCATCGCGCTTGCGGTAGCGCACACCAGTCACGCCCTCCGGCAACGCCAATGCGTAGATCCCGCCCGGGACAGCAACGGGGACTGCGGACACCGACGCCGGTTGCTCGATCGCTTGGGCTGCTGGCGTTGATGAACTCGTTACCGGCGCGTTATCGGCGTGGGCTGTTGCCGACATGGACAGGACGGCTGCAACGGTTGCCTTGAAGCGGTGGCAGTTTATTGCTGGCTTACGTCGTTTCATCCAGTAACCCCTGGGTTGTCTGTTTGATGGTGGGTGATGATGGCTGGATATCGCTGGCGTGAAGCCTGCGGCTGCCATCAGCGAAGTGCGCGACAAGGTCGCCTTCGAGCAATTGATCTGCGCTAACGACTGGCTCGCCGATGCGATCATCGGCTGGCGTTGTGATGATGCTGTAGCCCCGGGATAACGTCGCATTGGGGCTGAGGTTCACCAGCGCGCGACGCGCAGCGTCCACGCGGCCGTCTCGCTTCTCGGTGAGCAGGTGATTTGCTCGCTGCAGGCGCTGGTTCGCCTGATCCAGAGCGCGTTGCCGATTATCGAGGGAGAGTCGAGGCGAGGCTCGCAGCAGACGCCGTGACAGCTGTGTCACATTGTTCTTGGCATCCGGGCCCAGGGCACGGGCTGCGCGGAGCAGCCGCCGTTCGGCATCGTCCAACCGCTGCATCTGCATCTCAAGAGCCCGGCGCGGGTGCCGAAGGCGTTTGGCGGTCAGCGACAGCTGCTGCTGGTAATTATTCAAGCGAGCCTTGATCAAGCGGGCCATGCGATCGCCTCGATCCTGCACCCAGGACAGTAGGTCGGCGGCGTTGGGCACTACGAGTTCGGCTGCGGCTGATGGCGTCGGTGCTCGCATGTCGGCCGCGAAATCGGCAATCGTGAAATCCGTTTCGTGTCCGACAGCGCTCACCACGGGCACGGGGCAGGCCCGTATGGCCCGGGCAACACTCTCAAGGTTAAACGTCCACAGATCTTCGATAGAGCCGCCGCCTCTGGCCAGGATGACAACGTCGCACGCCAAAGCTGGCACGCGCTCAAGCGCCTCTAAAACGGTGGCCTCGGCGCCATCGCCTTGAACCAGTACTGGCAGCAACAGCACTGAAACGGCCGGAAATCGGCGTGCGAGAACGCTCTCTATGTCCCGGCGCGCAGCACCGGTTGCGGAGGTGATCAGCGCGATTCGAGCGGGGAATGCTGGTAGTTCGCGCTTGTTGGCCTCGCTGAACAGACCTTCCTCTTCGAGCGCTCGTTTCAGAGCCTCATACGCTGCGCGCAGGGCGCCTTCGCCCGCAGGCTGTAGTGATTCAACGATGAGTTGAAAGTCACCCCTGGGCTCGTACAGCGATACGCGGCCGCGCACGATGACCTCGACGCCTTCGGTAACGTCGAAACGCACGGAGCGGTTTCTATTGGCGAACATCGCCGCCCGGATCTGCGCCTGGCTGTCCTTCAGTGTGAAGTACCAGTGGCCAGACCGGGGCCTCGCCAGATTCGAGATCTCGCCGGTCACGCGTACGACGCCAATCTCCCGTTCGAGAAGATGCCGAACCCGGCGGCTCAGCTCGGCAACGGCCATGGGGGCCGAGTCGCGGGCGTCGGTATCGGGCTGTGCGTATCGGGTGGAGATGGTGGTGTTTTCCAAGAATCGAGGCCGGAAAGTTTACACAGTTTGGAGCCGTCGCTAGAATCCCAGTTTTGGGGAATCCCTCAATGCTCCGCATCGCGCACGACGCGCTCACTTTCGACGATGTTCTCCTGTTGCCCGGCTATTCCGAGGTGCTGCCGTCCGAAGTGTGCACCCGCACCAGAGTCACCCGGGACATCGAGCTAAACGTACCGTTAATGTCCGCCGCCATGGATACGGTGACCGAGGCGCGTATGGCCATTGGCATTGCCCAGGAAGGCGGCATCGGCATCGTGCACAAGAATATGGATATCCAGGCTCAAGCCCGGGAAGTCCTCGCAGTGAAGAAATTCGAGTCCGGCATCGTCCGAGATCCGATCACGATATCGCCGGAGGCTCAACTCGCCGAACTCAGAGAAATCACGCGGCAGAGTAATATCTCCGGCTTGCCGGTGGTTGTTGGTGATGCACTGGTTGGCATCGTAACGAGCCGTGACGTTCGTTTTGATTCGAGAGCGGATGCAACCGTCCGCGATGTCATGACGCCCAAGGACAAGCTCGTCACCGCTGATGAGAACGCATCGGTTGCGGAGATCCGGGAGATATTTCGTCGGCACCGCATCGAGAAGATTCTGCTTGTGAACGATCGCTTCCAGCTGCGTGGAATGGTTACCGTTAAAGACATCATGAAGGCCGAGGCTTACCCGAATGCCTGTAAGGATGCGCGCGGCCAATTGCGTGTGGGTGCCAGCGTTGGCACAAGTGCTGATACCGACGAGCGTGTTGCTGCGCTCGTCGAGGCTGGCGTCGATGTCGTGATTGTCGACACGGCTCATGGTCACTCTCAAAAGGTGCTCGATCGCATCAGCTGGATAAAGCAGCGATTTCCTGATCTGTCGGTCATTGGTGGCAACGTTGCAACCAAGGACGGTGCCCAGGCTTTGATCGATGCTGGGGTCGACGCGGTCAAGGTTGGCATCGGCCCTGGATCTATCTGCACCACGCGAGTGGTCACCGGAATCGGTGTGCCGCAGATCACGGCAGTGGCGGAGGCCGTACAGGCTGCCGAACCAGCAGGTGTGCCCGTGATTGCCGACGGCGGTATCCGTTTCTCTGGTGATATCGCCAAAGCCATTGCGGCAGGTGCATCGGTTGTCATGCTCGGCTCATTGCTTGCAGGCACCGATGAGGCCCCCGGTGAGGTTGAGCTTTACCAGGGCAGAACCTACAAGTCCTATCGCGGCATGGGTTCGCTCGGTGCGATGTCCCAGGCAGAAGGCTCAGCAGATCGCTACTTCCAGCAACTCGAAGGTGATGGCCGTAAGCTCGTCCCCGAAGGCATCGAAGGGCGCGTGCCTTACCGCGGCCCGATTGGTCCGATCCTGCATCAGCTTGTCGGCGGCGTTAAAGCGGCGATGGGCTACACCGGTAGCAGCAATATGGCTGAAATGCGTAGCAAGCCGCAGTTCGTCAAAATCTCTTCCGCTTCGCTGGCTGAGAGCCATGTTCATGACGTTGCGATCACCAAGGAAGCGCCGAACTATCCGTTGAGCTGATGCCGGCGGTCTCTGCAAGTTGCATTCGTTTTGAACCCGTACGGCACTCGCTATGACCAGAGCGCCGTTTTTCGTTACGCCACTATTTGTTACAGAAGGCTGCCGCCGTGAACGATATCCATAGCCAACGCCTGCTGGTGGTTGATTTTGGCTCCCAGTACACACAGCTGATTGCCCGGCGCGTACGTGAAGTCGGCGTCTATTGTGAAATCCACCCGTTTGATCTCGACGACGAGTTCATTCGTGAATTCAAACCCAAAGGCGTGATTCTTTCCGGGGGACCGGAGTCGGTGACGGCTGAAGAGGCGCCAGCGATTAATCCGTTGCTGCTCGAGCTGGGCGTGCCGGTGCTTGGGATCTGTTACGGCATGCATGCGATGGCGCAGTACTTCGGTGGCACTGTTGGGGTCTCTGATCAGCGAGAGTTCGGGCACGCCATGATCGAGCGGGTAGGGGATAGCGATCTGCTGGGCGGGCTGCCCCAGGCGTGTGATGTGTGGATGAGCCATGGTGACAAAGTCACCGAGCTGCCTGACGGTTTCAGTCTCACTGCGGAAACATCGAGTGCTCCCATCGCCGCAATGGAGAACGCGGAGCGGCAGCTATTCGCCGTGCAGTTTCATCCGGAGGTTACGCATACGGTTAATGGCAAAGCGCTATATGAGCGCTTCGCGCTCGACTTGTGTGGCTGCGAGGCCCTCTGGACGCCGGCGAACATCATCGAAGATGCGATTGCCAACGTGCGCGAGCAGGTGGGTGATGGTCAGGTGCTGCTCGGGTTGTCCGGCGGTGTTGACTCATCGGTGGTGGCGGCGCTGCTGACCCGGGCTATCGGCGATCAGCTGACCTGTGTCTTTGTCGATAACGGTCTGCTGCGCAAAGGCGAAGTGGACGAGGTTGTCGCGGCGTTCTCACCGGACAACTCGCTGAAGTTGAATCTGGTTGTGGCGGATGCGCAAGAAGAGTTCATGTCTGCGCTTGCCGACGAGCAGGAACCAGAAGCCAAACGCAAGATCATCGGTAGCCGCTTCATCGACGTTTTTGAGCGCGAGGCGGCGAAGCTGGGAAGTGTGGACTGGCTCGCCCAGGGCACGATCTACCCGGATGTCATCGAATCTGCCGCGAGCAAAACCGGCAAAGCACACGTCATCAAAAGTCATCACAATGTGGGTGGCCTTCCGGAACGCATGCGCATGGGGCTTGTCGAGCCTCTACGCGAGTTGTTCAAAGACGAAGTGCGTGCGGTCGGCTTAGAACTCGGGTTGCCCTATAACCTTGTCTACCGGCATCCGTTTCCTGGCCCGGGGCTGGGCGTTCGAATCCTCGGGGGTATCACCGAAGAGAAGGCCCGCGTACTTCGCGAGGCGGATGCGATTTTCATGCAGGAGCTGCACAACGCCGACTATTACCACAAGCTCAGCCAGGCGTTCGCCGTGCATCTGGGCATCGATTCGGTTGGTGTAGTGGGCGATGCTCGACGCTATGCATCGGTTGTTGCGATTCGAGCGGTTGAGACCATCGACTTCATGACTGCGCGCTGGGCGCACCTGCCGTATGACCTGCTTGGTCGGGTGTCAAACAGAATCATCAATGAAATCCCTGAGATTTCGCGAGTGGTTTACGACATCTCTGGCAAGCCTCCCGCAACGATTGAGTGGGAGTGAGCATCTCACTTAGGCTTGTCCAAGGCCTGTGAATCGGTCAACGATGTAGGCGAGCCCTTCCAAATTTCCCGGTCAAAGGATTGCTTGTGAAATCTCTCTGGCGACGCATCAAAAGGCTGTTTGAGCGAATTAAGCCAACGCCGCCCACGCAGCAGGGCATGGGTATTGCCCTACAGGTGACGGGTTTGTTCCTGCTCGCCATCCTTCTGCTGATCTTTCTTTCCGGCTCCTTGGCGTTGGGCAGCGTGCTGGGGTCGATATTCATCGTCTCGGGATTTATTGGCTTTGCTTTTCTCGGGCGGTTGTCGTTTCAGCTTACGCAACGACTGCACCCCGGCGTTCGCTGGGGTCTGTTGCTTTTTGGCATGGGCGCATTGCCGTATCTCGGTGGTTTTGGTTCGCCAGGTTCGTGGTTGATCGGTGCCTGTCTGTTGCTATCCATCATGATGATTGGTGGTGGCCTTGCAAGTCAGGCGAAGTGGGGTTGGCGCTGGCACAACGCCGCTTTTACGTTGTTCGGTTCGATCGGCGCGATTGGGATCGCAGTAGCCTTTGTGGTATCTGGCTGGCACGTGGACGAGGCGATCGAGTGGTCGCCGATGACAAGTAGCCAACTGGATATTGCGAATCCAGCGGAGCTCGGCTCGTATGCGGTGGAGCGGTATACCTACGGCTCGGGAAGCGATCCCCATCGCCCAGAGTTCGGCGAAGCGGTTAGCTTTGTGGCTGATTCCGTCGATGCTGAGAAGCTCCTCGACGGCTGGAGTTCTGGTGCGGGGTGGTCCAGATCACGCTATTGGGGCTTTGGCCCCGAAGCTTTACCGTTGCAGGGCAGAGCCTTTGTTCCGGCCGGTGACGGACCATTCCCGGTCGTGCTCATCGTGCACGGAAATCACCTGATGGAAGACTATTCGGACGCTGGCTATGCCTATCTGGGCGAGCACTTTGCATCTCGTGGCTTTGTCACCGTGTCGGTTGATCAGAACTACCTCAACTCATCGCTCGCTGACTCGCTCAGCTTTTTCGATGGCGGGCTGGAGAAAGAAAACGATGCTCGAGGGTGGTTGTTGCTCAAGCACCTGCAACAGCTGTCCCGGTGGAACGAAGAAGATGGCCATCCGTGGTCCGGTAAGTTAGATCTGGAGCGCGTGGTTCTTATCGGCCATAGCCGCGGCGGGGAAGCGGTGTCAGAGGCGGCGGTATTCAACCGACTAAGCGCTTATCCGGATGATGCAACGCTCAAGTTTGATTTCGACTTTGGCATTCAGGGCATTGTCGCGATTGCGCCGGTTGATCACCAATACCATCCACGAGGTCGCCCAACCGTTCCGACCGACGTCAGTTATCTCGTTTTGCATGGAAGCCACGACGGCGATGTGAACTCGTTTGCGGGCGCCGCGCTTTACTCCCGATTGCGTTTCGATCGCTGTGGTACCTGCTTCAAAGCTGGCATCTATCTGATTGGCGCCAACCACGGACAATTCAATACGAGCTGGGGCCGACGTGATGCGCCCGCGCCGTTCAGCAATCTGTTCAATTTGTCTCCGATCATGTCCACCGAAGCCCAGCAAGACTTTGCGGTCGCAACCATTGCGACGTTCTTGCAGGCTACGCTCCGTGACGATGTGCTGAGTCAGGCGGCGCTGGCCTCTCCCGATCGGATGCATCAGGTGCTACCTCCGGATGCGCGCTACCTCAGCCAGTTTCGGCATGCTACAGACGTGGTTCTCGCGGACTTCGAGGAGGACGCAGACGTCGCGAGCACAACCAATCCAGATGGTCGAATCGTTGCTGAAAACTTAGCGCTCTGGCGCGAGAGCGAGATTGAAATGAAATGGCGTGGCAGCGACAACGCTGCCGCCGTTATCGGCTGGAATGGTGAGCTGGAAGAGGCGAGTTTCTCGCTGGTGTTATCGAAACCCAGAGCTCTGCCCGCTAACTCGAGCATCGCATTCGCTCTGGCGATGAGCGATGCAACGCCTGGTGAGGTTGATGATTACGAAACGCCGGAGCAGATCGACTTCTCGGTTGTGCTCACTGACACCGCCGGTAGGCAAGGCCGTCTCCCGCTGTCGCTCCGGCGCCCGTTGTTGCCGAAGGTGAAACCAATCGTTTACAAGCTCGACCTGCTCGACGAAGACCCGCCGACTGAGGTTGTGTTTCAGCGCTACCGGTTCGACGTTGCAGAATGGTGGGAGGAAGAGCCACAACTGGACTTAACCTCGATTGCGCAGCTCTCTCTGGTATTCGATCGCACCGAGGCGGGAGTGCTCATCGTTGACGATATCGTCCTCTCAAAAGAGGGATTCTAGGACGCGCTGTTATCATTGCGTCTGCTCACGCCGGTTTGATTGCTCATGGCGCTAAGAGACGATTTCATCATTGGTGACTGGCAGGTCTTCCCCCGGGAAGGGAAGATTGCCAGCACCCTGGACGGCAGTACCCAGCGCGTTCGTCTCAAGGCGATGGACGTGCTGTGCGAGCTTGCCGATCGCCAGGGTCAATTGGTTGAACGGGACGACTTGCTTGCATCCGTTTGGGGTCGGCAGGCGGTCTCAGATGAACCGCTGACCAGCACTATCGGTGAGCTGAGGCGGCTCCTCCGTGAGCCGCAAGGACAACAGCGTCGATATATCGAAACACTCCCCAAGCGTGGCTACCGTTTAGTCGCCACAGTCTCTGCCGTTCCGCCAGTGCCCGTGGAGCCGGAAACCGTGACCAGGTCGGCCGCGGTAAACGATGCGCGAGCTGCGGAAGCAGTTGAGTCTGTTGAACGGTTGACGAGAAACTCAGCAGGCGCGGTCCGCCGGGCTCCGAGGGTTCGGTTAGATTGGACCGCGCTCGTCGCGTTGGCTCTGGTTGTCGCCTTAGCCGCTTTCGCGGTGCACCGATTCTCCGGGGATATTGGACCGCTGCCGGTGCCCAGTAACTCGATTGCGGTGTTGCCGTTTGATCAATTTGGCCAGGACACGAGCGAGGCCAAGCATTCTGAATTTGGTGCAATCACGAATGGCTTTTCAGAGGACCTCATGTCGCTCTTGTCCTCCGTTTCGGGATTGCGAGTCGCAGCTCGTCAATCTTCACTGGCCGCAGCCAAGACGGGGCAGTCACCCGGTGCGATGGGCGCAACGCTGAAGGTTGCACATTTGTTGACTGGCCAGGTCCGGCAAACCGCTAAGGGCGTATCAGTTCGCGTCCAACTCATCGCGACCGATACCGGATACCAGCGCTGGGCGGCATCGTTTGAGCGAAGGCCAGACGAAATCTTTGCTGTTCAAGATGAGATTGTTGCGGCCGTTCGAGCTGAGTTGGGTTTGCGGGACGGCGCACAGTCTGCGCAGGCAAGACCTACCGATCTGCGAGCGTATTCGCTCTATCAGCAGGGTCGACATGTGGGGCGTCAACACACCGCTGATAGCTTTCGGCACGCAGCCAGGCTGTTTAATGAAGCACTCGCGATCGACCCGAATTACGCTCCAGCCTGGAATGATCTTGCTGGCGTCTATCTCAACCAGATCGGATTTGCCCTATTGCCCCGCGAAGAAGGTTTCAGACTCGCCAGTGAAGCCGCGTACAAGGCGCTCGCAATCGATGAATCGTATGCGGCGGCGCATGGCAGGCTCGGTTGGATCGCACTGCACGCTGGCGGCGATTTACCGGCGGCAGCCCGGCACTACCGACGGGCGCTGGCTCTCGAGCCAGGTAACGAGATCATTCGAAGCGGTGCAGCTCCGATCGCGCTGGCGTTGGGGAGGTTGGAGCTGGCGCTCGAGCTCTTTGAGGGCTCCGCCATCGATGATCCGGTGTCGCCTGCGAGTCATGCAAACCTTGCCAATGCGTATTTGCTGAGCGGCAGGTATGTCGAAGCAGAACAGAGCATTCGCAATGCGCTCACGCTGAGCCCATCGTATGCAGGTGCTCAATACCGGTTGGGGCGAGCGCTCCTCGCCCAGGGCAAGCTTGATGACGCATCTGAGGCCATGAACGCTGAGCAGATCGATGCGGCGCGCTGGATCGGACAGGCGCTGATCGCGAACGCGCGTGGCGATGAGGCTACTTCGGATGCTCTGTTGGGTGATGTGCTTGAGGCCCATGGTGACGCTGCCGCAGGCAACCTCGCGCAGGTCTACGCTCACCGTGGAGATATGGATCGTGCATTCCACTGGCTGAACCGGGAACTCGAGGTAAGTGGCGTCGCTCCATTCGTGGACTTTCGATGGGATCCTGTGTTTGCGCAGATTCGGTCCGATCCACGCTGGCATGCCCTGATGCAGCGCCTTGAACTTGACCCCATCAGCACGGCTTCCGTCAGATTTCCCTAGGCGCTTGCTCCGGGGTATGTCAGCCAAGCGGCTTCGCCAACCGATTTTAGAAAAATAGAGGAAATATATCGCATAAATATCAGTTAGTTAGTGGCCAGATAACGAAACATGCAGCCTCCGCAGCCGCCATGTCGGATGCTGCTATTTCGGCTTTGAGGAGCTGGTCATGATTGAATTTCTCGGTATTTTGCCTCTTGTGTTGATTGTCGCGTTTATCGCGCTCGCGCTGCTCTATGAAGCGAGGGCCTTTGACAAGCCGCGATATTGGAAACTGCGGATGACCCTTGCAACGGTTGCGGCAGTGGTTGGATCAATTGCGATAACGGGTTTGTGGGGGCTTGCTCTGGGTGACTTTCATTTGCTCGATGGCAGTAGCCTTGGCACCTGGTTTGGTGCCGTCGCCGGCATCGTGGCTTATGAGTTTGTCCACTATTGGTATCACCGCAGCGTCCACCGATTCGACTGGATGTGGCGGGCGGCTCATCAGATGCATCATAGCGCTGAGGTTATGGATGCATTCAGCGCGAACTACCTGCACCCGATCGATCTGGTGATGTTCACTACCTGGAGTTCTCTAGTCTTTTTCCCAGTGCTTGGCTTGACGATCGAAGCAGGTTTGATCGCGGGCGGCTGGGTTGCATTCAACACGATGTTTCAGCATGCGAACATCCGAACGCCTCGGTGGCTTGGCTTTATCGTGCAGCGACCGGAAAGCCACGTCGTCCATCATGAACGCGGGAGACATCGCTACAACTACGCGAACCTGCCACTGTGGGACATGGTGTTCGGAACCTTCCGCAACCCTGCATCCGTCGACGGCAAGCAGGCCGGGTTCTATCTCGGTGCATCCGAGCGGATAGTAGACATGTTGTTGTTTCGAGACGTTTCCACCGCGCCTGTCGAGCACGCGGTGGTGGAAGATTGCGCGATCCGTAAGGATCGAGCTGCGTAGATCGGCCCTGCCTAGTCGGGCGGCCTAGCCGCCCGTCATCTTATCCAACCACCATTGGTTCTGTTGCCAGATCGCTTCTTCGAGGGGCGACAGTCGGCCTTGCTTTGTCGCACCTGCGTTGAGTCCACGCCAGACCAGATCGTTTGCGCTGATATCTTCGTGATGTACTACCGATACCAATTCCCGCAGTGCATTGCGCGCTTCTTCGAAACCGTCGATCTGGGTGGTTGTGGCGGGAACCAATAAATGGATCTTCAGAGTTAGGTGGTCCACTGCGTCAGGCAACACCTGATACCAGGCGACGGAGCTACCTTGAACTGCCAACAGGAAGTGGGGATACATCACGCTCGCAAAGAGGTCTCTCTCCTGCCACGGCTCAAGGCCAGGCACGTTAGGCAAGCCGCCTGGGTCTGTATGTTCCTGATCGGCCGCGGGCATGTGCAGGATGGACCACGGGCCGTCGCTGTCTAGAACCCTCGAGTCGGCGGCATGAAATACTGGTTCGAAGGTTTTTGAGTGGCTGGCAATGTGGTGATACGCCTCCATGAAATTCTCGACAAGTACCTTCCAGTTCCACGGGCTATCGAACTCGAGAGTGTCGACCAACACCATGTCTTCGAGCTGGAACGCGTCGAAATAATCGCTCAAGCCCTTTACCTGCGGTGCAAACGGAGCGGCCTCGTCGTCCAAATTAGCAAGGATGAACCCTTGCCAGATTTCGCTACGAATTTGCGGAAGCCGCTCATCGCGCTCTGCGAATTCACACGCGCCCTCCATCAGGGGAGCGCGTTTGAGTTGACCAGTCGTGTCGTAGCTCCAGGCGTGGTAAGGACAGGTAAATACGTTTCTCCGTCCTGAACCTTCCACAATGTTTGCGGCTCTGTGCAGACAAATCGACGACATCACTCGAATCTGATCATCGCTGCCTCGGACTACGACTATGGGTTGGCCGAACAAGTCCATGGTGAGATACGAGCCAGCCATGGGCAGTTGTTCGACGCGCGCGACTGGTAGCCAGCCTGTGCGCATCAGTCGCTCGACCTCAGCGTCGTAGATGTTGGAGTCTGTGTAGGCCGCTGGCGGCAGAGTCCAAGCGCGCTCCAGTGGCTCGCGGGCTCGCTGCAGATCGGCGGCGTCGATGCCAGGCAGAAGCTGAGAGTTGTGCATGAGTGACCTCCAGGGATTCAGGTTGCAGCCAATCGGACAGACCAAGCTGTTCCATCACGTAAACACGCCACGCCTCGTCGCTCATGCCGGCGCGGGCCGCGATGATGGTGGGTGCTGCCAGTCCGGGTTGCCAACGAAGTTTGGCGCTTGCTGTGGTGACGGCTTCGACAATCGCGTCGGCCACGAGTTGCGGGTCTTCTCCATCAGACTCGCCATTGGTTGTCGATTCGATGACGTCGCAATTGAAATCGTCGTACTCAGTGCCTTGCCGGAAAAACGATGACACATCTGAGTTGTCGCGACTCATGCCGGTATCGAAAAAGGACGGGCGAATGGTGTTGATGCGAATGCCGAAGCGCGCGGTTTCCATAGCGAGCGCTTCGGCGAGCCCTTCGAGTGCGAATTTGCTGGCACAGTAAATGGACTCGCCGGGCACGCCTGTGACGCCGGCGACTGAGGTTACGAACACTATCTGTCCGCTTCTTTTGCTGCGCATGCCCGGTAGCACGGCTCGAGTGAGGTCCACCGCACTGAAGAAGTTGGTTTCCATTGTCTTTCGAATGTGCGCTTCGTGGAGTGTTTCCAGGGCGCCAAAACTGCTCATGCCAACGTTATTGACCAGCACATCAATCGCGCCGGTTGCAGCTTCCACGGTGTCGACAACACGGCGATTGTGCTGGGGCATCGTCACGTCCTGCTCAAGCAGCCGAATATCAAGATGCCGCTCCTGCGCCCAGCGGGTGAGGCTCGTTGCCCGCTCGATGTTTCTCAGCGTTGCGAACACTGTGAAGCCACTGGCGGCCAGCGCTTTGGCAGTGAGTTGACCGAAACCCGTTTCGCGCGAGCAGCCGGTGATAAGGGCGGTGGGCATAGCGTTGAACCTGGCTTATGGCTGGATGTGCGGTGACAACTCTGCCGATGGATTCATCTCTTGTCAATAATATAGAACGATCGATAAAAATAAAAATTCTCTGATCGGCGTACACTGGAGTCATGAAAAGAAAGCAGTCTTCGAACGATGCGGCCGTCGCAAGGCGGCCGGTGGGTCGGCCTCGTCGCGACGGCCGCCCGCACCTGACGCGAGAGCGTGTGTTTGACGTGTGTGCAAGGCTCGTTGCCGAACATGGCTTCTCCGGCACCGGTGTGCGGATGATTGCGTCGGCCCTGGACGCCTCTCCGGCGTCGCTGTTCAACCTGTTCGGCTCGAAGGTCGAGCTCTTCAATGAGCTAATCGCGTTTGCTGCAGCGCCCGCGATCGAATTTCATGAATCGATTCGGCGCGAGGACGTCCCAGCTGCCGTGGCTCTGTACAAGAGTGTTTTTGAGGAAGCCAAGGCCGTTGCCGCGTCCGACTATGAACACACGGTGATGTTTTACCTTCCGGAGCTTCGACAACCGCAATTCGAACGTGCTCAGGCTATCCGCGCGGCGATGGTGGGGCACTACTCAACGCTGATTAAACAGGGCGTGAGTTCCGGAGAGCTGCACACGAATCACTCGGGGTTAGCGGCTGAGCAGGTGTTCCAGTTGACCGAGACTTCGATTGTCGCACCGCGATTGTCAGTGTCGCCCCAACGCCAGGCGCGTCAAGCGGCTGATTTCTGCCTTCGAGGGTTACTGCTTGCGCCCGAAAAGCTGGATGCGATACGCGAGCAGGCGGATCGAATTTCCCTTGCCATCGAGCTGCCGCTAAGCCATGAGTAGATCGGCTTGTTTGCTCGTTGTGCTCATGGCGTGCTGGCTTACCGGGTGTACAGCGTCGGCGCCAGACCGATTGGCGACTCGTCCTAATTTTCTGATGGTCGTATTCGAGGATATGAGCCCGCGCATCGGTGCCTACGGTGATGTGGTGGCGCAAACCCCGGTTCTCGATAACCTCGCGGCGCAATCGATCACATTCACGAATGCGTACACCACAGCCGGTGTCTGTGCGCCCAGTCGATCGTCGCTGATTACCGGTGTCCACCAGCAGGTACTCGGCACCCAGCACATGCGAACGCGCAGCCCTGTGCCGGCACTGCCTGCAGGTGGTCCCATTGAGTACGACGCGGTGCCGCCCGAGGGAGTAAAAGCGTTTCCGGAGTTGCTCAGAGCCGCTGGTTACTACACGTCAAACAATGGCAAGACCGATTACCAGTTTGGCGAGCCGTTTCTCATCTGGGATGAGCAGAACGCAGAGCATCCCTGGCGCAACCGTCCAGCAGTCACGCCGTTCTTTGCCATGGTCAATCTTATGACCACGCACGAAAGCTATGTCTGGCCAACTGAGCAAGCGTCGTCAGATCCACTGGTTGAGCTCGTTCGTCAGCGCAACCTGCGTGATCTCGCAGGAAAACGCGCAATCACTGATCCGGCCGGTGTGCTGGTGCCGCCGTATCTGCCTGACACGCCGATTGTTCGCGCTGACATCGCCAGACACTACGACAACATTGCGTTCACGGAGCAACGCCTGGCGGAGTTACTGCGTGAGCTGGAGGCAGACGGCCTCGCCCAGGACACGATTGTCATTGTCACGACGGATCACGGCGATGGGCTACCGCGCATGAAACGGTCGCTGTATGACTCGGGTTTGCACGTCCCGCTGTTTGTACGCTTTCCCGGCACTACCTCGAGCGACTCGGAGGCTGGCAGCGAGCGCGCCGAATTGGTCAGCTTTGTCGACATCGCGCCGACTATCCTGTCTTTGGCGGGTCAACCGGTGCCCGACTATATGCAGGGGAGAGTGTTTGTGGGGGCGGCGCGAGAATCGGCTCCCGAGGTTGTATTTGCTGCGATGGATCGGCACGACAGCGTCCCGGACCGTCTGCGCGCCGTTCGCGATAAGCGCTTCAAATACATTCGCAATTACCAGCGGGGGCATGCATTTTTCAGACGCCTGAACTTTCGCGATGTCCAGCCGTCCATGGCTGAGCTGTGGCGGGGGTTGGCAGCTGGAACCCTGACGCCGATTCAGCAAGCACTGTTCAATGCGAATCGCCCGGCCGAAGAGCTGTACGACACCCACACTGACCCTCATGAGGTCAACAACCTCGCCCTCGACGCCGAATTCAGGGTGCCGCTGCTGCGGCTCCGTGCCGCGCATGAGGCGTTCATGGCGGCGATGGGAGACAAAAGCGAGATCGATGAGGCGCAGATGATTGAGGCCATGTGGCCCGGCTTTGTGCAGCCAACAACTGCCGCGCCCAGCGGCAAGCTGGTGGGCAAGCGACTACTCCTTTCATCCGCAACGCCGGGAGCCTCAATTGGCTATCGATATGAGCGGGAAGAGAGCTGGCGGGTGTACACCGGTCCCTTTGTCACGGAGTTGGGGCAAACGATTGAAGCCAAAGCGGTTCGCTATGGCTATGCCGAAAGTGAGGTTGTCACGCTCCCTGCAAGCACTTTTTGAGTCTGGGGTTGCGTGCGTATGAAACCCGGTTAATGCAGGCAGAGAAGACTAAATTCCTCTACCATCGCGCGCTTCAGCTGCAAGCAAACCACGCCTGATCTGCCATCTTGAACGCTGCTTCCTCCATCGAACACCTCGCCTACATGAATCGTGCACTGAACTGCGCTCAGCAAGCTGCTGCCGACGGTGAAGTTCCGGTAGGCGCGCTTGTTGTTCGCGACGGAGTTGTCCTGGCTGAGGCGGGCAATCGGCCGATAGCTGGTACTGATCCAACCGCCCATGCTGAAATCAACGCGTTGCGCGCGGCAAGCCTGGCCGTGGGCAACTATCGTCTGCCAGGCAGCACGCTGTATGTGACGCTTGAGCCCTGCATGATGTGTGTGGGTGCCATCGTGCATGCCCGGGTTGAAACGCTGGTTTTCGCTGCACGTGAGCCGAAGGCTGGTGCGGTTGTTTCCGCTGCAGCACTTCTCGACTCTACGTTTTTGAACCACCGCGTGAACGTGATTGAAGGTCCGTGCGCCGCTGAGTCAGCGGAGCTCATGTCCGCCTTTTTTGCAAACCGTCGAAGCGCCAGGGCGCAAAAGGATGCCAAGTGACCTCGAATATTCTCGTGTTGCCCGGCTTACCGGCGCTATCGTCGCATCGGTTGCGAGGGCTGTCTGAGGCCACCGGGCTATCCCGGCTGAGTGTTCACTGGCTGCACCTGGTGCAGTCGAGCCGGCCGCTGACGGACGATGAGCGGCGCGTGGTTGATGAGCTGTTGCACTACGGCCCCCGGGCCAGCGCAGATGATGGAGCCGTTGGTGAAGAGCAGGTCTTCGTTCTGCCGCGGCAAGGCACGATCACGCCCTGGTCCAGTAAAGCGACGGAGCTGTTTGCGCGCAGCGGTCTGGCCCCGGTCCTGCGTGTTGAGCGCGCGATGCGCTGGCGTTACTCCGGAAGTCTCACTGAGCCGGAGGCACTCTTCGATCGGATGACCCAGCGGTTGCTGCCCGCCATTGATGACAACGTTATTGAGGGGGTATTCCACGAGTCTCAACCAGCTCAGCTGCGGCGTGTGCCGTTGCTCGAAGAGGGCTTGCCCGCATTGGCTGCCGCAAACCGGGATTGGGGCCTGGCCCTGTCCGAAGATGAGATGGTGTATCTGGCGAAGGCCTACGAAGAGCTGGCCAGAAACCCGAGCGATGTCGAACTCATGATGTTCGCGCAAGCGAATTCCGAGCACTGCCGACACAAGATATTCAATGCTGACTGGAGCATCGACGGGGAGGCGGTCGAGCACTCCCTGTTCGGCATGATTCGAAACACGTTTGCGGCGATCAATGGCGCGGGCGTGTTGAGCGCCTACTCCGATAACGCCGCTGTTATTGAGGGCCCCGCGGCACCTCGTTTCTTTGCGCAGCCGGACCATCGCTACCGATATGTCGACGAGCCGGTGCACGTCTTGATGAAGGTAGAGACGCACAATCATCCAACTGGAATTGCGCCATATGCCGGCGCCGCCACCGGGTCCGGCGGTGAAATCCGCGACGAGGGCGCTGTTGGTCGAGGCTCTAAACCGAAGGCAGGGCTGACTGGTTTCTCGACTTCACATTTGAATCTTCCGGGCTTCGAGATGCCGTGGGAAATCGGCACGCCAGTTCCTGGGCACATGGCAAGTGCTGCCGACATCATGCTCGAAGGGCCCATCGGTGGCGCAGGCTTCAACAACGAATTTGGCCGGCCTGCGCTCGCCGGTTACTTCCGAACCTTCGAACAAGCCAGAAGCGATGGCCGGGTAGCTGGTTACCACAAGCCCATCATGATCGCGGGTGGTCTTGGCAACATCCGGGATGAGCACGTTCATGCAACCGAAGTGCCGGTGGGCGCCAAGCTCATTGTGCTGGGTGGCCCGGCGATGTTGATCGGGCTGGGCGGTGGCGCGGCATCGAGTATGGCCAGTGGCGAGTCGTCGAGTGATCTGGATTTCGCTTCCGTTCAGCGTGACAACCCGGAAATGGAACGGCGCTGTCAGGAAGTTATCGATGCCTGCTGGGCGCTCGGTGACGACAATCCCATTCGCCTGATCCACGACGTTGGCGCCGGAGGCTTGTCCAACGCGTTGCCCGAACTCGCCGGTGATGCTGGCAGGGGAGGGCGCTTTGAGTTGCGAGCGGTACCCAGTGCTGACCGAGGTATGGCGCCTGTTGAGATCTGGTGCAACGAGGCGCAGGAACGCTATGTGCTCGCCGTTGCGCCGGAAGACCTGGCACGATTCGAGTCGCTGTGTGAGCGCGAGCGTTGTCCGTACGCGGTTGTTGGCGAGGCGACGGCGGATGCGCATCTGTCGGTCACGGATTCGCTGTTGACCGAACAACCAGTAGATCTGCCGATGTCGGTGTTGTTCGGAAAGCCGCCCAAGATGTCTCGCAGTTTCGAGCGGCAGCCCATCGAACGGCCAGAGCTGGATTTGTCTGGCATCGATCTCGAAGAAGCTGTCGATCGCGTACTGCGCTTTCCGGCCGTTGCCAACAAGAGTTTCCTCATCACGATCGGTGATCGCAGTATCACCGGCTGCGTTGCTGGCGAGCAGATGGTTGGCCCCTATCAGGTTCCCGTAGGGGACTTTGCTTTGACGCTCGCGACCGTTGAATCAACGGCGGGCGAAGTGTTTGCGATGGGTGAGCGGTCGCCGCTCGCGCTCATCAACCCAGCAGCATCAGCACGGATGGCGGTTGCTGAGGCGCTTACGAATATTGTTGGCGCAGGCGTCTCGCGCGAACGCGTTGTGCTGTCGGCGAACTGGATGGCGGCCGCGGGTGAAAACGAAGACGAACAGGCGCTGTTTGACGGCGTCCGCGCAGTTGGCATGGAGTTCTGCCCTGCATTGGGAATCGCCATTCCGGTTGGCAAAGACAGCCTGTCCATGCGCTCTGCCTGGCAGAGCGACGGTGAGTCTTTTGAAGTGCGCTCGCCCATGACACTGATAGCTTCCGCGTTTGCACCGGTAGAGGACGTGCGTCGTGCCGTGACACCGCAGCTGATCAGTAGTGAGGCGGTCGGCGAGATGACGATGCTGGTGCTCGTCGATATTGGCGGCTATCGCGACCGCCTGGGTGGCAGCGTTCTCGCTCAGGCATATGGCCAACTCGGTAACGAATGTCCTGATATCGATGATCCGATCGGCTTCCGGCTGTTCCTGGATGGCGTTGAAAGGCTGATCAGTGAGGGCCGGGTGATAGCCTGCCACGATCGCTCCGACGGCGGGTTGTTTGTCACCGTTGCTGAGATGATGTTTGCCTCTCGCGTGGGTGTACTGCTCGACCTTCAGGACGAAGACATTATTGAGCAACTCTTCAGCGAGGAAGCCGGCCTCGTGATGCAGATCCGCTCGGCGGACTTTGACTACGTTCGAGAAGTGCTTTCCGAAGTGCTTGTCGCCTACATCGGTGAGGTCACAGAGGATGAGTATCTTGTCATCGATGCCGATGCTGATGAGATTTTCCGGCGTTCAGGCCGGGAGCTTGAACAGCGGTGGTCTGAGCTCAGCCATCAGATGATGCGCCGGCGGGATAATCCTGACTGCGCGGATGAGTGGTTCGAAGGCCTGGCCGACGATTCAGACCCGGGCCTGCGCAGTGAGCCGAGTTTTGATGTTGCCGCCGAGTCTGAGGCCTGGGTTGCTGCGCCGTTTGTGAACGTTGGCGCCGAGCCGGAGATCGCGATTCTGCGCGAGCAGGGCGTGAACGGTCATGTCGAGATGGCGGCCGCGTTTGACCGGGCAGGCTTCCAGGCGGTTGACGTGCACATGAGCGATCTGGTGAGCGGCAGTGTGCGCCTGGCGGATTTCCCAGTGCTCGCAGCCTGTGGTGGTTTCAGCTACGGCGACGTTCTCGGTGCCGGTGGAGGCTGGGCGAAAGGCATACTGAACGATGAACGGTTGCGCGAGCAGTTCGCCAGCTATTTTGCTGGCTCCAAGCTCGCGCTAGGCATCTGCAACGGCTGTCAGATGATGGCCCAGCTCTCGCAGATCATTCCGGGTGCCGATGCTTGGCCAACGTTCGTGCGTAATCGAAGCGAGCAGTTTGAAGGCCGAACGTCACGAGTGCTTATCGAAGCCAGTGACAGTCCCTGGCTGACTGGCATGGCAGGCAGCGCGCTCAGTGTCGCGGTAGCTCATGGTGAGGGTAGAGCAGAGTTCGAGGGCCCCAACGACCTGGCGTCTTTGTCAGCGAGCGGGCAGGTCGCGCTTCGCTATGTGGATAACCGTGGCGAAATCGCTACGCGCTACCCGGCGAACCCGAACGGAAGCCCGGAAGGCGTTGCCGGTTTAACGGCTGCCGATGGCCGTGTACTCATCATGATGCCGCACCCCGAGCGCGTGTATCGCAGTGTGCAGGGTTCGATTCGCAACCCGCAGTGGGGTGATGACTCGCCTTGGATCACACTGTTTCGTAATGCGAGGCGTGCGTTGGGGTAGGAGTTTGTGCCGGCGTAGCGGGCCGCTTTCTCTATTCCTTATCGCGGCTATTTCTCTGTCAGTTATCGCAGCGGTTTCTCTATCCGTCATCGCGGCGGTTTCTCTATCCGTCATCGCGAGCCGAAGATTTCGCAGAAATCGGGAGGCGCGGCGATCTCTTTCAGCATTGGAGAGTTGGCTATCCGGCGTGAGATTGCCACACCACGCGGGTTCGCAATGACGGGATCGCGGTGGTTCGCAATGACGGGATCAGGGTTGATCGTCCTGCCGAATACTTCCCGCCGTCGCTGTCTCTATCCAGAGCAGCCAATGGCCGGTTCACACATCAGTCAGTTGCTTCTTGGCGCCACTCCAACCTTGGAAAAATGCCTCGTGGGCCTTGAATGACATGGCACCGTCGCGGCGGTAGTAGTCTGAAACCCAATCCAGAAGCATCGGAAGATTAGCATCCTGCGCCTGCTTGCTAGGGTATTTGTGTGGTTCCCAAGGCCGTTCCTGGCAATGTCGCCGGCAGGCCTCTTCGCCGGGCTCAAGCCAGATCAGCGTTGGTTCCAGGTCTGCCACTGAATCGATTAGCGTCTCGTAGCAGCCCTCGATGATCCAGCCTGACAGGTGCTGCAATCGCTCGCGCAGCATCGCCTCTGAGTCTTCGCCTGGACGCGCGACGCCCGGTTGATCCGGCAGCCAGTACACTTCATCCAGGTCGATGGCCTCAAGGTTGTATTGCTCGGCCATCCACTTGGCCAGCGTCGACTTTCCCGAGCCGGAGTTTCCGATGATAGCGAAGCGCTTGCTATTCAACGCCTGGCGGGCCTTACGATATCGGCGCTGTAGAGTGGAAAGCTACCGACTTTGCGATCTTCAAAATAGCGCTTGAGCGTTTCGCGAATCACCGGGAACGCGAGTTCGTCCCACGGTATGTCGGCTTCCTCAAAGAGCTCCACTTCGAGGCTCTCGATGCCGGATGAGTATTCCGCTTTCGGCATGTCGGCCAGATAAAACATGTAGACCTGGGAGATATGCGGCAGATTGAAGAGGGTGTACAGGTGTCGGGTTTCGACCACCGCGTGTGCCTCTTCCCAGGTTTCTCGCACTGCACCGGCTTCGGTGGTTTCGCCGTTCTCCATGAATCCGGCGGGCAGTGTCCAGTAACCCAGGCGAGGCTCGATCGCACGTTTGCAGAGCAGCACGCGCGTGTCGATGATCGGTAGGCAGCCTGTGATGATGCGGGGGTTCTGATAGTGAATGGAGCCGCAGTCGTCACAAACGTAACGCTCCTTATCATCACCTTCAGGAATCTTCCGGCTGACCGGCTGGGCGCAATCTGAGCAATAGTTCATCGGCGCAGTATAGGCGCGCGCCGGCGCGAGCACGACTGCGGCGCGCTGCCGTCTTTGGATTTACGTCGCCGATTTCCTAAGGAACAGAGTCCTCTTCGGGTCGCCTGCGCAAGTGCAGCGGAATAACCTTGGCGCTCGGAGCGCTCGTATCGGCCTCACCGATGACGGCCCCAAGAACATTAGGGTGGGTCTCCGGAGCTACCATCGAGCGATGTAACTCGGCGAGCGATTGACACATCATCTCGGAGATTTGAATGCAGGCAGACAACGGCGTCGTGGCCCGTCTGCGTACGGCGTCGACACGAAATTGCACGCCGGCGAGACGCCTTCGCATGTTTTCGTCACTGCTGCTCTCAATGACACTCTGAACCATTGACTGCCTCAGGGCTTCGAGGCGTTCGGGGTCATTTCGGGCCATATCCACCAGGACATCAAACTCTGGCAGGCTAGGTTGCATTGTGTAACTCTCGTTTTTTCCCCAGAGACCGACTATGTCGCGAGCAGCTCTCTGGGCCTATGAGGAAATAGTAAGGAAATTGTTCTGTGATCTATGAGTTTGATGGCCATCGGGTTGTTGCGGAGGGTGATGCCTGGATTGCCGAGTCGGCTGATGTCATCGGCCGGGTGCGCCTGAAGCACAATGCAAGCATCTGGTTTGGCGCCGTGCTGCGGGGTGATGTCGAAGACATCGTCATCGGGGAAGCGAGCAACATTCAGGACGGCTCCGTGCTACACGCGGACCCGGGTACGCCGTTGATCGTTGGCGACTATGTGACGGTTGGGCACCAGGTGATGCTGCACGGCTGCACAATTGGCGATAACTCGCTCATCGGGATCAATGCGGTAGTTCTGAACGGCGCAAAGATCGGCAAGAACTGTCTCATCGGTGCCAACTCACTCATCCCTGAAAACAAAGAGATACCGGACAACTCGATGGTTCTGGGCTCGCCCGGAAAAATCGTCCGCCAGATTACCGATGCTCAGGCGGCGGGATTGCGCGCATCGGCAGAGCACTATGTGGCGAATAGCCAGCGCTTCGCTAGCACGTTGGCGGCGCAGGACGCCCTCGACAAGCCATGACCGTCTCGATTGGCACACCCGGCTCGGACTCAGCTACCCGGGTAATGCTGCTGGGCAGCGGCGAGCTTGGCAAAGAAGTTGTGATCGAGTTGCAGCGGCTCGGCGTAGAAGTCATTGCGGTAGACCGGTACGAGTCTGCGCCCGCCATGCAGGTGGCCCACCGCGCGCACGTTATCGATATGCGTGATGGCGATGCACTGGCGGCCGTGATCAAAGTCGAGAAGCCTCACCTGGTTGTGCCGGAGATCGAGGCAATCGCCACCGACAAGTTGCTGCAGCTCGAAGCTGAAGGATTGAAGGTCATACCGACCGCTCGTGCCGCTCGTCTCACCATGGACAGAGAGGGCATCCGGAGGTTGGCCGCGGAGGATCTGGGGGTGCGCACCTCCCCGTATCGATTTGCCGCCACTGAAGAGGCGTTTGTCGCGGCGGTGGCGAAAGTCGGCACGCCCTGTGTCGTGAAGCCAGTGATGAGTTCTTCCGGTAAAGGCCAATCCACGGTGCGAGATGACGCCTCGGCGCTCGATGCCTGGACGTACGCACAACAAGGCGCTCGTGGTAGCAAAGAAGGTGAGGCCAGCGCGGTGATTGTTGAGGGTTTTGTAGATTTTGACTACGAGATCACGCTGCTCACCGTTCGCCACAGCGCGGGTGTGAGTTTCTGCGCACCGATTGGCCACCGGCAGGAAGGGGGCGACTATCAGGAGTCCTGGCAGCCACAACCCATGACGGACAATGCGCTCAACGAGTGCCAGCGGATAGCAGACGAGGTCACGCGAGCTCTCGGTGGCTACGGTCTGTTCGGTGTTGAGTTCTTCATCAAGGGCGACGATGTCTATTTCAGCGAGGTGAGTCCTCGGCCTCACGACACGGGAATGGTGACGCTGATCAGCCAGAATCTGTCGGAGTTTGCTCTGCACGCGCGGGCGATTCTGGGACTACCGGTACCGGCTATTCGGCAGTATGGGCCGGCGGCCTCGGCGGTCATTGGTGTAACCGGGCATTCGGACAAAGTGAGTTTCCACAATCTGGATGCTGCGCTGGCGGAGGCCGATACTGACGTCCGCCTGTTCGGCAAACCCGAGGTCGCGGGCGAACGGCGAATGGGTGTTGCATTGGCGTTGGCGGATACCGTTGATGACGCCCGCGCCCAGGCGGCTCGCGTGGCATCAGATGTAAGGGTGAGTCTCTAGCTACCGGACCTGCTTGGACCTGCCAGTAGTGGTGCCGCGCAGGCAACATCAGCGAGTGGCTTGTCGATGCTGACGATGGTGTCTATCATCCGAAGTATGTCCGTAAGCCCACTCAATCTTTCAATCGGCTCAATCAGCGCATTGCCTGTCTGTGCGTCGTATGCGAGCCACGCGATCAGCGCCTCCGCTGACCTCGCGCGCTTGAGTTTGGCCGCTACGTCTTTGTTGTCTGTGCTCGGTCTGTTTTCCTTGCTCGCGGTTCCCGCAGCGATTGCAACGCAGCCTCTGCTTGCGCTATCTCTGCCCGCTCTGGCGCTTCTGCCGGGGTAACCGGCACACAATTCTCTACAGGGCCCCTTTGCCCAATCGACCCACTGAAACAGACGTTGAACTCCCGATATTCGTGCGTTCTCCCCATGCTTCGCCTGCGCAATCGAGACGCGGCTGGCAAGTCTGTCTAACAGTCATTATCGTGCGATTCTCGCCGCCGCCGCGGATGAAGGTCGCCAGGAGAGAGAAACATGTCCGCTAACCGTGCCCAGCCTCGAGGCCGAGCTGCCGGCAAAATGCCGTTCGAAAAATACCGCGCCTTCAAGCCGATCTCGCTTCCGGATCGGCAGTGGCCATCAAAGGTGCTGGATCAGCCGCCGCGCTGGTGCAGCGTCGATCTTCGAGATGGCAATCAGGCTCTGATCGATCCGATGAACGTCGATGAAAAGCTGCGTATGTGGGATCTTCTCCTTGAGGTAGGCCTGTCCGAAGTGGAAGTGGGCTTTCCGTCAGCGTCGCAACCGGATTTCGATTTCATTCGCAAGATCATCGACGAGGACCTCATTCCTGATGGGGTGGCGGTGCAGGTGTTGTGTCAGGCGCGACGCGAGCTGATTGACAAGACCTGCGAAGCACTCGACGGTGCCAAAGATGTCATTTTCCATCTCTACAACTCCACCTCCGAGCTGCAGCGGCGTGTGGTATTTCAGATGGATCGGTCTGGGATTGTCGATCTGGCGGTGCAGGGCACTGAGATCGTCAAAGAGGGGCTCAAGGATTTCCCCGGCCATGTAACGCTCGAATACTCACCCGAGAGTTTTACTGGTACGGAACTGGATTTTGCGGTTGATATCTGTGCGTCGGTTGCCGATACCTGGGGCGCTACCGCTGATGAACCGATGATCATCAATCTGCCGTCCACGGTTGAGATGTCGATGCCGAATGTCTATGCAGATCAGATCGAATGGTTCTGCCGGAACTTCCCCGGACGCGATCGCATCGTGGTGAGTCTGCATACGCATAACGATCGCGGCACCGGCGTTGCCGCGACGGAAATGGGCATTCTCGCGGGCGCCCAGCGGATAGAGGGCACGCTGTTCGGCAATGGTGAACGCACCGGCAACTGCGACATTGTCAACGTTGCCATGAACCTGTTCAGCCAGGGCGTAGACCCGGAGCTGGATTTTCGAGACATGCCGCGTATTCGCAAAACGGTTGAAGAGATCAACAAACTGGTGGTGCCGGAGCGTCACCCCTACGCGGGTGAGCTGGTCTTTACTGCGTTCTCCGGATCGCATCAGGATGCGATTAAGAAAGGCATTTCGAAGCTCGACGGCGCACAGTGGGAAGTGCCCTACCTGCCGATCGATCCAGCGGATGTAGGCTCGTCGTATCGCGAAGCGGTTCGGGTCAACTCTCAGTCTGGTAAAGGCGGGACAGGTTTTATCCTCGAGGAGTACTTCGGAATTTCGCTGCCGCGGCCGATGCTCGTCGAGTTTTCAGGGCAGGTGCAGCGCCTCACCGAACAGCTCGATCGCGAGATCAAGCCGGACGAAATCTTTGAGGCGTTGGTGGCTGAGTACGTACGCGAATCTGGCCCGTACAAACTGATTTCCTACGATTTGCTGGGCAGCCAGGATTCAGCCCAGCGCTGTGTTGCCAAGATCGAAGTGGCCGATCAGGCCATGACCATAGATGGAGAGGGCAGTGGTCCCATTGAAGCGTTCGTGAATTCGCTCGTCGAAACGCTGAATGAGCCGCTGAACATCGTGGACTACCACGAGCACGCTCTGTCCTCAGGCAAAGACGCCAAAGCGATCTGCCTGCTGGCGATAGATGGCGATGGCGGCCAGCCTGTTTACGGAATAGGGCTTTCGCGCAATACCATCACCTCTTCGCTGGCGGCCATCGTATCTGCGATGAATCGCCGCTGGAGCGCTGTGAGATAGCGCAGAAGACTCCGATAGGCTTCTCTGCGCTTTGGTGCAGGTTGTCACCTTTGAGATGGAGGTTTCATCTACGGGTCACGCAGGCTACATGTTGTGAGCCCACGGTGTGTTCACCGACGCCCAATCGCGTCGAGTGCACAATCAACACTGTGGAGTTCACACAATGAAAAAGACTGTCTCACGACGACAATTCTCACAACTCGCGGCAACGGCGGCTGCGGCTTCGGCCGTCGCCCCCTTGGGGCTATTCAACGCCCGCGTCGCGTCTGCGGCGCCGGGGTGCAATCCGGCCAGCTTCCGGGTTGACGGTTTTGGCCCGCTGTCACCCAAGCTACCGGCCAACACAGAAGACCTGAGCGGACTGGTAGGCGTTGACGGTCTGTCCGGTGACTTTCGTGGCCAGCCACTATTGCGCCTACCCGAGGGATTTAACTATCGCGCGATTTCCATTCGTGGACAGTTGATGAGTGACGGCAACCTTGTCCCGGGTGACCATGACGGCATGGCAGCTTTTCGTGTTCGGGGTGGAAACACCGCGCTCGTTCGCAACCATGAACTCAGTCCCACCGAAGACGAGGCTGGAAACAATCTGGGATGTTTGTCAGCGAATGGCCGAGTTTATGACCCGTTCACGGGAGACGCGGCAGGCCTTGGTGGTGGTGGTACGTCGACCATCGTATTGAATCGACAGGGCGAAGTGCTGGGTGATTATGTCTCTCTCGGCGGCACCATTAGAAATTGTGCTGGTGGCCCGGCTCCCTGGGGATCCTGGATCTCCTGCGAGGAAACGGTCTCCACGCCAGCGAACAATGACCAAGTAACGAAGAAGCACGGTTACAACTTCGAAGTACCGGCAGATTTGCGTCAGGCGGTTGATCCCATTCCGCTGATCGCCATGGGCCGGATGAACCATGAAGCCGTGTCGGTGGATCCGCGCAATGGCTATATTTTCCAGACGGAAGATCGCGGTGATAGCGCTTACTACAAGTTTGTGCCGTCAAAAACACCGCGTCGCTTTGGCGATTTGCAGGAGGGCGGAGATCTCTATGCGATGGTCATAGATCCTGACCAGCGGGCCACCTGCGACAACAGCGCGCTGCCTATGGGTGAGTTTCAGGGCACATCCGTTGTCGATACCCGTGGTTTAGGCCGAGGCGCTTCGGGCAGCATGCTGCCGTTTCTTGGTCAGCCTCTGAAGGTAAGCTGGGTGAAGCTCGAGGATGTGGATCCTGAGGAAGACACCCTGCGCTTCGAAGCTCAGGCAAAAGGCGCTGCCGTGTTCTGGCGCGGTGAGGGCGCCTGGTATTTTGGTGGTAAGCATTACTGGGTCAACAGCGGCGCTGGCGATGCCGCGGAAGGGCAGGTCATGTGTTACGACCCGAAGACGGAAACCGTGACGCTGGTCGTTGAGTCCACTGACGAAAACCTACTCGATGGCCCGGACAACATCACCGTTGGTTATGACGGCACTCTGTACCTCTGCGAAGATGGCAGCAGCGGCAGCCTCGGAGCGGAAAACTTCAGCCAGCGCGTTGTTGGTGTTGATGCCGCGGGTGGTCTGTTTGATCTTGCTCAGAACGTCATTCCAGGTGATACGAGTGAGTTTGGCGGTGGCTGTTTCTCGCCGGATGGCCGGTTTTTCTACGTCAACAGTCAGGGCGTTGGAATAACCTACGTGATCTGGCGGGACGCATACCGTCCCATTCTGCTTCGCGACGGTTAGTACGTAGAGCCAAGTTCGGCGGGTAATGCCCGCCGAGCGCATTTCGGTGTAGCGCGGTGATCTTCCAACTGGCGCGATAGCGACCCGGGGGAGATTGCCGCGTTGTCAGGCTGCTTAGCAGCCTGACGCCTCGCAATGACGGGTGGCTTTGGCGCCTCGCAATGACGGGCGACTTTAGCGCCCCGCGGTGACCGTTGCGAGCCGTCATTGCGAGCCCGAAGGGCGCGGCTATCTCCGGCAGGCAGACTTTTTCCGCAGGAGATCGCCGCAGTCGCTTCGCTGCTTCGCGATGACGGGCGGCTTTAGGGGCCCGCAATGAAGAGTGGTTTTAGCGCCCCGCAATGACGGGTGCTTTTAGCGCCCCGCGGTGACCGTTAAGAGCGGTCATTGCGAGCCCGAAGGGCGCGGCAATCTCCTGCCGATTGGTTTATCGCCCTTTGAAGTCAGCTTTGCGACGTTCCATGAAGGATGCCATGCCTTCTTTGAAGTCTTCGGTTTGGAACAACGGCAGCAATTGCAGGAACACGTGGTGCACGTGGTCATCGAACGTCTCGTTCATGCCAGTGCGCATCATTCGCTTCGATGCCTGCACGGCGAGTGGAGCATTGGCCGCAATCTCCCGAGCGATAGACAGGCCTTTCTCCAGACTTTGGCTGGCGGGGACGACGTGGTTGACCAGGCCCAGCTCAAGACACTCAGTGCCCTTCAAGGTTCGGCCTGTAAAAATCAGCTCAGCGGCTTTTGCCCAGCCGAGAAGCCGCGGCAGTATCCAGGTGCCTCCGGATTCGGGAACAATACCCCGGGCCGTAAACGCTGCTGCGAGTTTCGCCTCGTCCGACATGATCCGAATGTCGCATCCCATGGCCATATCCATGCCATAGCCGGCGGCGGAGCCGTTCAATACGCAGACCGTTGGCGTGTCGAGGTTGTACAGCACGGTTGGTGGCGTGTTGCGCAGATCGATGGTTGTGCTAACCGTCTGGCGGCTGGAAATGTTATCGCTGATGGCGCTGCCACGCAGATCGAGCCCTGCGCAAAAGAAGCGGCCACTACCGGTGAGAACAATGACTCGAACTTTCTTATCAGCGTCGGCTGCCAGGAGATGTTCGCTCACCGCATTCAGCATTTCCGGTGAGATAGTGTTTTGCCGATCGGGACGATTCAGAGTAATCGTCGCGATCCCATCAGTAACGTCGTACAGAACTTCTGATTCGCTGGTTTGCGCTTGCTCGGCCATGTGATTGATCTCCCGTCTAAGGCTGTTAGTGCTATTCCGAACGGTCAAATTACCAGTTATTTACGTTGTCTGCTGGCGAGGCAGGCAGCCGGCGTCTACCGTTAAGTCAAGAGTCCGATAGGAAGTCCCTGGTAGTGAGCAACAATCCGATATCGCCTCGAAATCATCAGCAACTCGTTGATGTTCTTGAGATTTACTACGCACGGCAAGTACGTCAGGACATGCTGCGTCAGGTGCGAAGGTTGCGCCACGAGGCAGACCAGGTAGTGGCTCTCGATCCGGCTCGAAAGCGCGAGATCAAGAGCTACTACGACGCCATGTTGTTCACGGCTGATGAGCTGCTGCGTTACCTGGGTGACGACAGCGTTTGAGCCCAGACCAGCAGCTGCGTTGCAGCCGACTTGGCTAGCCCGCCCGCTCAGGCATTTTCTCTTCTGTAATGTCGTATCCCGCCTCCGCTGGAATGCACAGGTAAGCGCCGTCATCTCGCTTCTCCAGCACCGGTTCTACTCGAACCGTTGGCTCCGCGGCTGCGCTGGCGAGCGCATCATCCACGCTGCTGTACTGGGCGAGTTTCCAGACATTGCGCAGAGTGGGGAAGATCACCGTGTACTTGCCGCTTTCAGCGCCGGCAAGTGCGTCTTTTGGCCGAATCCAGACCGAATCTACCGATTCGCTGCCGTCATGCAGCGCGACGTGATCCTGTGGTGCGCGCGCAAGATAGAAGTGCGTGTCGAAGCGCTTGGGCATCATGGATGGCGTCACCCAGTGTGCAAAATGGGTGAGCAGGTCGCAGGCAACCACCAGCTGTTCCTTTGCCAGGAATGCGGCCATGGTTACTTCCCCGGAGACGAGTTTAGCCCGGTAGTGTTCTAGGCCGGCCAGTCGCTCGCCGTCGATCAGCGCTTCGCTGCCCACCGGGCGCGCCAGCAGCACGCCGCATTCCTCGAACGCCTCACGGACCGACGAGACCTCAATTGCTCGCTGACTGGCGTCTGGGCTTGCGCCAGTTAAGTACTCGGCGAGTTCTGGGTCGCTGTCCTGCGGATCCGTTTTGCCGCCGGGGAAGACCAGCGCGCCAGATGCGAAGTCTATCTGGTGGTGTCGCACCACCATAAAGACTTCCATTTCGCCGTTTCTCTCGCGCAGCATCAGAACCGTCGCGGCGGGAATGATGGCTGGTTTGTCCGCGGTTGTGGGTTCTTTTGTGCTCATCGGCCGGCTACCTGTGTAATGAATCGGTCCAGTGTCGCGACCTTGTTGTCGTGATCGCCCAGCGTGAAGTCGGGCACGATGAGTTCATCAACACCTGCCGCCTCGTACTCGGCCACGATTGCGCGCAGTTCGTCGGTATCACCGATGATAGAGGCTTGCTGAAGGTTGGCGTTTCGCATTTGCTCGAGGAACGCCGGATCGTCGCTGTAGAACAACAACGCGACTGCGCTGCGTTGAATGTCTGCCGAGTCGCGCCCGAGCTCTTCGCAGTAGCGATCGATGATCGCGTTTTTGTGCGCAAGAGTCTCCGGTGTTCCCCATACGTTCCATTCATCGGCGTACTCAGCCGTTATCTTCAGAGTCACCTTCTCGCCACCACCTCCGATCATTAGGGGAAGAGGGCTCTGCAATGGCTTCGGCTCACACGATGCCTCGGCTAATTGATAGTACTTGCCGGCTACTGTTGCGCTCGGCTCGTTGTACATGGCCTTTATGACCTGGCAGGCCTCTCGCAACCGTTCGAGGCGCTCGCCTACCGTGTAGAAGGGCAGACCGTATTGTTCGTGCTCGTTCTCCTGCCAGCCCGCCCCGAGGCCCAGTACGACACGACCGTTGCTGATGTGATCCAGCGTGGCCGCCATCTTTGCCAGCACAGCCGGGTGCCGATAGGTGTTACCTGTCACCAGTGTTCCCATACGCAAGCGCGGCACCTGGGCGGCAACGGCGCTGAGCGTAACCCAGGCCTCTGGCCAGGGCGTGGACGTATCCGGCGCATTGGGCATGAAGTGGTCCGCGTACCAGAAGCCGTCCCAGCCGGTTTGTTCCACATGCCTGGCCAGCGTAAGGACCGTATCGAAGGGCTGGGCCGGATTTGGCCAAAAACTGAATCTCATGAAGTCTCCCCGGTGATTGAGTCGCGCACAGCGCGCACCATGTTCGCCCAGCCAAAAGTGCTATGGCAAACTCTTCCTGCGTCGGCTGTCTGCTATGTGTGACGGAGAAGTCCTTGAGTATTTCCTGTGTGGTCGTCGATTTCCATTTGGATGGTTGCCGTTCGCTGAAAGAGAAACGCTCGGCGCTCTCCGGGCTCAGGCAGCGATATGGACGACAAACGAATGTCGCCGCCTTTGAGAGCGCGTTTGCGGACAGCACGGATCGAGGGCAGTGGAGTTTCATTGTGGCCGCCAGTGCGCCCGGGCCGGTATCGAGCCAGATCAACCGGATGCTCGAGTCCATCGAGAGCCAGGTCGATGCGGTCATTGTGGATGTCCAGACCTGGCAATTGGACTGAGCGCCTGATGGCTCGTCCCGCTGGCGCTGGTTTCGTCGCCGTCATGCTTGTCTTTTGTCTGTGTGGGTGCGGCGATCAAGCGGATGATCCCGGGCAGCAGTTACGTGACTACCGGGAGCGCGTTCTGAGGCTGCTGGAGGTGGCACAGAGCGACCTGATCGTTGCGCCAACACCCGCGCTGCCGACCGTGCTACGCAAGCGTGAGCTGCTCGTGGCGATCGATGTGGAGTCTGTTGGTTTGCTGGAGTTCTTCGAGTTGCAGCAATGCGATCTTGGCTCGCTGGTGGCCAGACGCTCGGGCTCGCTGGGCAAGCTTGCGCCTCTGAGCGAGCGCCTTGCGTATGAACTTTCGTTCCTGCTAGTAGCGCAGGGTTGTCTCAGCGCCAGCGAAGACCTGACGCCCGATGCCAGACAGCTCGTATCAACCATCGTAGAGCGTAAGCAAAGCGTGCTTGATAAACATATGTGGAACGCGATTTTTGCCGGTCCCGAGATGCTGCGCCGGCTCGGCAGTGCCGATGGCAACCTCAGTGAGTTTGCGACGCAGCTGACGGATCTGCGCGACTTGAGTCGCAACGCCCGTTCTGGTCGGGAGCGTGATGCACCCTGGAACGAGGCGCTACAGCGATTATCCAGCGGCGGTGGAATAGGCGCATCGCTTGCGCGCTGGCAGCTGGTGGATCGAGAGCTGGCGCTGGTAACCGCTGCGCTCATCGAGGCGGGCGGAAAAGTGTGCAGGAATGGTCGGCCGACTCCGCGCGCGCGTAACCTGAAGGCTTTGCTGGAGGAGTTTTTCGTTGCCAGGGTTCGTGCCAAACTGGCGCCTGTCCTGCAACGCGATGAGACTTGGGTACGCGCGATGAACGCATTAGCCGATGACTTCACCTCGGTTGCGCCGGCTGGTTTTCAGCACTGGCGGGAACAGACTCTCTCGGGTGCTCAATCCCTATGGCAACGCAGCCAGAATCGGTTGTCTGAACATGCCAGAGCCTGGAGTTCGTTGCTTGAAACGTGCGGCTTGCCCCTCGCGCCTGCTCCGGGCCCGAGCAGCCCTGGTTCGGAGCAAGCGTAATGTTTGCGTCGCTGGCGTTGGTCGTTTTTGTTGTGGTCGCCGTTACGGTCTGGCAGCGCAGCTCCCGTCGTGGTCGCCTGCAATGGTTGTCGAAACTGTCGTTGCCCGGACAGTGGACTTCGAGCGATGGTTCCCGGATAGAGTTCGCGGGTGGCCTGGACCATGGCGACTATGAGTGGCGTCGTGCGGGAGCAACAGAACGCGGTAGCTGGCGTTACACCGGCCACATTCTCACGTTCACTCCCAGTGAAGGTGCGAGCCACCGCTTCGATGTGCGTTTGTATGATGCTGGCAAGATCTCTCTAACACCGAAGCAAGGCAGCGCACTGCTGCTCGAAAAACGCTCCAGCAATGTGGTGCCGCTCTTTCGAGGCGGGGAGTAGCGTGTCCGAAGCGAGTCGTGATGCGCACCGTCGCAAACGCCGTAACCGCAACTGGGCGCTCATCGGTGTCGCCTTCATCTTCATTCTCGGCATCCGTGCGGTTTCCTCCCGCCCGATCGAACAAACCGACTACGTCACTGAACGCGTGGGCCCAGGAGCCCCCTATGTCATCGCTCATCGCGGCGGCGCTGGTTTGCGACCAGAGAACACCATCGCAGCCTTCTCCCACGCGCACATGCTTGGAGTGGATGTGCTCGAGATGGATGTGCGATTGAGCGCTGATGGCGTACCCGTCGTCATTCACGACGAGACAGTCGACCGGACAACCGATGGCGCAGGCGCAGTCGCATCGATGACGGCGGCGCAGCTTGCGACGCTTGATGCGGGACATCACTTTCTTGACGCCGACGGCACGGCGACCTGGCGAGACAAGGGCGCGTTCATTCCCAGTCTTGAGCAAGTGCTGGCCCGGTTTCCTGATGCGCGGCTCAACATTGAGCTCAAAGACGAATCCCAGGTGCTGGCAAGCGCGGTATGCGGTCTGCTTCGGGCAACTCAGTCTGAATCACGGGTGCTGATTGCCGCGATCGATCGAGGCGTCATGCTGCGTTTTCGATCTGATTGTCCAAATGTCGCAACCAGCGCGTTCGAACTCGAGGCAGCCTGGTTCCTGCTCTATCACTACCTCTATCTGCCCGGTCTTTACCACACGAACGCCCACGCGATGCAACTGCCTGAGGAGGCCCTCGGAATCGATCTATGGAGTGAGCGGCTAGTGCGTTCGGTTGCAGGCCACAATATGTTGCTCGACATCTGGACCGTGAATGATCCTTTAGAAATCGCCCGCTATGTTGACCTGGGAGCCACCGGCATCATTACCGACCGGCCGGACATTGCACTGGCGCTACTCGCACGAGAACCGGTGCCGCGCTAACCGGATTTCAAACAACCGCGTAAACTGTGGGTCCGTTTTCACTAGCTGTACGTTGCGCATCATGAAAAAGCAGGTAGCCCGGCTCGCAGAGCGTCTACTGGCGCTGTTGCCTAGCGATATCTCACCTGACTGGGAGGACATCCCTGCAGCTGTCTGGCGTCCCAGTGTGATCGGTGCAGGGTTGGTGCCGCACGCCGAGGTAGATTCGATAGAGCTCGATGATCTGCTGCAGATTGATCGGCAAAAGGCCGCGCTGGACCAGAACATTCGCCAGTTTCTCGCCTGCCTGCCAGCAAACAACGCTCTGCTCTGGGGGTCCCGCGGCACGGGCAAATCATCACTGGTGCATGCGTTACTCAATGCCCACCGAGGTGAGGGGCTACGGCTGGTCGAAGTGGACAAACACCAATTGCATGACCTGCCCGATCTAGTTGAGCAACTACGCCAGCAGCCATTTCGCTTCGTCGTGTTCTGTGATGACCTGTCCTTCGAAGCGGGTGACCCGGGCTACAAGGCGTTGAAGAGCGCTCTGGAAGGTTCCGTCTTTACGACCTCGAGCAATGTTCTGATCGTTGCTACAAGCAACCGTCGGCATCTGCTACCGGAATATCTGACCGACAATGATGATGCGCGCCTGGATGCCGAGGGCGAGCTGCATCAAGGTGAGCTGGTTGAGGAGAAGATATCTCTGTCCGATCGCTTCGGCCTGTGGCTCTCCTTCTATCCGTTTAAGCAGGATGCCTACCTCGATGTCGCCAGGCATTGGGTGGACAAGCTCTCTGCGGAATATGGGCTGGAAGGGGGCTTCGGTGATGAGGCGAGGGCGCACGCGCTGCGTTTTGCTCTGGCTCGCGGGGTTCGTAGTGGCCGAACCGCCCAACACTTTGCCCGCCACTGGGTCGGTGAGAGGGCGTTGGCTGAGCAAACTCAGCGCTGACGTGGTTAGTGACCGCTGTGTATAGCTGATAGCGAAGGAGCCTCGGTCAATGGAAAACGTTGTGAGGCGACGGCAAGTCTTGACGGGTGCGGTCCTCGCTCCTAGAATGCGCGGCTCTTCCAAAGTCCCCTTCGTCTAGAGGCCTAGGACTCCAGGTTTTCATCCTGGCAACAGGGGTTCGACTCCCCTAGGGGACGCCATTTTTCGGCTTTATGCCTGCTGCGCTCGGGTGAGCTTTGTTGGATCTCCGCTCGAGATCCTCAAGTACCTGTGTGTACATTCCGGTCTCTTGCTGAGATCCGCCTCGCTCACCCTTCGCTCGCTGCGGCCTAAAGCCGAAAAAGGCTGTGCTGCGATCCAGTGGCCAGCCGCGCCCTCCCATCGCTCGCCGCGGCGAAAAGTCGAAAAAGACAGTGCTGCGATCCATAGTGAGTCGTCTTCGCGAGCGAGCTTCCCGCTTAGCGGGGAGCGCTGCGTGGCGATCTCCTCCGGCCGGCTGCGCTCGAGTGAGCTTTGTTGGATCTCCGCTCGAGATCCTCAAGTACCTGTGTGTACATTCCGGTCTCTAGGGTTGATCGCGATGCGATCAGCCACCGCCAGCGCTTTGGCTTGCCCAAGGCGCGTAAGGCGAGATTCGCCTCGCTCACCCTTCGCTCGCTGCAGCCTAAAGCCGAAAAAAACGTTGTCGCGATCCAGATGCGTGCTGCGCCCCCAACACCCCGTCATCGCGAGCGGTAGCGCGGCGATCTCCGTCAATTTGTAGTGCACCTCAATTCGGAGACTGCCGCATTGTGGCGTTCGCCACGCCGGGCATTGTCCGGTTCTTAAGCTATCGGGGCTGCGTCAAAGATTAATCAGGCTGGACTGGTAGACGACTGGGCCAGTTGGTACTCCCGTTGGTGAGCCGCCGCTCGGTTCGATACTGACAGCCAGTCCTTGAGAGTTCTGGATGAGTTCAAGCAGCGCCGGCGAGAACGTAGACTCATTTGTTGCGCCGTTTACAGGGAGTAGTCCCAAGGATCTAGGGTTGCCCTCGTTCGGTAGCATCCATAGCTCGTAGGCCTTGTCGGCCGCTTCCGCGCTGGCGGAAATTGCTTTTGTCCTTAGCTTGCCTGTGTCCAAGTCCAACGAGACAACCCACAGCGGTTCGCTGTCCGCCTCGTTGACGAACGAGACCTTCAGCGGAAGGTCGGATGGTGGACGAGCAACCCCTGGTATGGTCAGAAACTGTGTCAACAGCAGGCCGAAGAAGCCGAGAGTGGCAAATGCGGTCCACGCAACGTGCAGGCGCGAACTTGCGGGCCGTTTTCGAAATGCGCGAGCCTCAATGTCTCGCCAAACCCTGGCTGGTGGTTTTTCCTCGGGTAGCAAATAGGTCAGATCCGAGAGCTCGACCTGCCACTTTTCTACGGCGGCAACCGCAGCAGGCTCGTGCTGCATCAAGCGCTCGAATCGGCGTCGGGCAAGCGCTGACAAGGTGCCGAGAACATATTCGCTAGCTAGCTGGTCCAGCAGGGCTGGATTTTCGTATTTCATAAGCCCAGGCACCCTTGCAGGGTTTTGAGCCCTCGGCGAATTCTGCTCTTAACAGTGCCTATTGGCTCACGGAAATGGCGTGCAATCTCCACGTGAGTCATGCCATCGAAAAAGGCTGCAAAAATACTTTGCCGTTGCTCTGGTTCGAGCTGGCGAAGGCAGGCTTCCAGGGAGTCATTGTTCATTGTCGCCAATGGCTGAGGCTCATTGGCGAGTTCCGGAATCGAGTCTAATCGCTCCGATTGATTGTCCTTGGCACGGAGCCAGTCTATGGCTCGATTACGAGCGATCGTGACAAGCCAGGTATTGGCGCTGGCCTTGTCCTCGCGGTAGAGAGACGCGCTGTGCCAGACTTTCAGGTAGACGTCTTGCAGCAACTCTTCCGCCGCTGAGCGATTGCGAAGCATCTTGATCGCGAGCGCGAAGATTCTGGGACTGGTTTGATCGTAGAACTGCTGGAACGCGTCTCGGTCGCGTAGCGCGATTCTCAATACCAAGTCTGCTTCGGTGGTTGCGGTCAATTCCACGCTGCCCTTGCTGCTTTCCAGCTCAATCATCGTGCTATTCGGGTTCAGAGAGTCGCTGGAACTGCTCGCGCGGTCGTATCAGAAGATCTGACGCGTACAAGGAGATCGAAGTCCTCGGCCTCCTTCTGAATCTCCCAGTTCTTTTCGGCTGCCAGCCGAGCCAGTTCTGGTTTCGAATGAACATCAATATAGAAGCGTGCCATCTCCCTTGCGTGCAGCCAATCGTTTTCTGCGATATTGGCTTTGAACTGTTTATCGACGACGGCGCTGAGTCGAATGAGTTCCGGATCGGAGCGCTGTTTCAGCGCCAACAAACGCGCGAGGACCAGACCTGGTACGGTCGTATCTGGCGCGATGAGTTCCAGGGTCTCACTGGTGCGGCCTTGAGCCAGCAGCGCATCTGCGAGAGCGGTTAATCGTTGGCAACTTGGATCAGTCTTGTGTGCCAGACGTGCAAAGCTCAAGCCCGCGTCGAGCTCCGCATTGGCCAAATACAGATCCGCCATAACGCCGTAAGCCCAGGCCTGGATCTCAGGCTCGCGATGTACTGCCGAGTCCTTTTCTAGTGCGAGTCTTATTTGCTTGATTCGTTGAGAACTGTGCGCGCGCTCCGATGCATCGGGCTTGCGCATGGAGCGTTGAGTCAGCGAAACCTGGGCGTTGCAAAGCAGCCCTGTCGTGACTTGCAACCCGGCCACAGCGTTGCAAGCCTGCAGAGCAAGATCGTTCTTGCCCTGGATGCGCAACAGGTTGGCATGCAACAAAGCCATCTCTACGCTACCCGGCGCATATCTGCGAAGCGTCGCTACCAGAGTGCCCGCTTCTGCGAACTGATGCCGCGCCTGCAATAGCCAGGCGCGGGCGTATCCGATTTGCAAAGTGGTCAGCCGGTTGGCTCGCACTAGTGCATTCAAGGCGATTTCGGCCTGCTCTAGAGCTTTGTCATCGGAGCTGTGTGAGTAGCTCTGCAGCAGGTCCAGCACATGCTCGAACGTGCTTACCGATTTCTCTTCATGAGCGTGGTTGTTTGAACCATGGCCATACACATGAGCGGACAACTCCCATGTTGCCGAGATACCCGCCAGCAGGATCGTTAGTTTGAGCAGGATGTTCATGGGTTCGCCAGCAAGTCTGAGAAATCGTCGTTGTCCGCGTCCTGAGTGAATCGTCTGGAATTCACATCGGCTGGCATGGCGTTTTCATCTGCCGAGAACACGGTTCTAAATTGTGATCGGAAAGAAACCACCTGTGTCTGGACGGTGATCGCAAAGCTGGTCTGAGTCGCCAAACCCCTTGCGTCGGTCGCAACGATCGTCACGTTAGCCTGTCCAAGCTCTCCGCCGGCAGGGGTGATAGTCAGAGTTCGGTCTGCTGCACTGCCGAGCAGCTGGAACGCCGATGTCGGCAGTAGCGTTTGGTTGTCAGAACTTATCTCCAGCGCTACCTGATCGGGCGCCTCGTCTGTTATCGAGATGTCTATCGGGTCGGATGCCTGGTTGGCACTGATTGTCGTATCTGCCACTGCACCCAGTGCGGGTGGAGCGTTGCTTCGGGAATCTGAGCCGCCACCACAACCGATGAGGCCCAGTGAGGTCAGTAGAACCAACCCAACTTTCTTTGCACCGTGCATAAGTATCTCCTTATTGAGGCTGTGGCAGTGGCGCATCGACGGGCGAGCCGGGGTACGGTGTGAGCAGATAAGGAAACTCATTGTCCAAATCCATGGCGGATAGCGGTGCGCCGTCTGTGAACGCGGCGGTTCCCAAAGGAGCGTCTTCAGGTTCGCAAAGGCCCAGGTTTGCAGGCGCCCCGTCTGCCCCGATCGGGAGGTCGTGACAAAGCGCTCCCATCACAACCCGGAGTGCGATGTCGACGACGTCGTCTCCCGGTCTTCGGCCATTGGGGAATCCAGCAAGATCGCCCGCGGCGACGCCCAAGGTCTGCTGGTCTGCCCGTGGAGTTGCAGCGATAGTCGTGTTGATTCGGAGCATCTCACCGGGTGCGCCTCCAGCGAAGGCATTAACACCGGGGATTCCCGTCAGAAATGCCGCAACGAGATCGTTTCGTGGAAAATTTGTCGGCGCGATGTTGTCGAAATCTGTACCAAGTGTTGCATTGACCGCATCACGGAACAGGATGTCCAGAATCGCGGGTAGAACCGGGTTCGTTACGAAGGTGAGAAATTGCGGATCGCCTTCCGGTGAACTTCCGTTGAATCGGTCTTTTTGGTCGTAGCCAATCACCAACTCGTTCACGAGCGGAGAGGACAGGCGTGATACTTGTGTCAGTGCACCGCCGGTGACCTGCGGTCGCTCGAATGTCTGCTGCGGGTTGAGAATTCTTGCTTGCGGCAGGCTCGCGGTTGTCCAGGCGCCGATTACATCGCTTTCACCGAGGCAGTCTTTGTGCAGTTCCAGGGCGATGGAAGTCACGTTGTTTTGAGCCAGAATGTTTCTAGCCTCATCCTGAGTAACGCCGCCGGGGAAACCGCCGCCATCGCCAGCGCCAGGCGCGCTATCGCCTTCAACCGGGACAAAATTGACGAGATCGAACACTTCTCCTAGCGACAGCTTGAACGCTTCGTTTCGTTGGCCAACGAATGCTCGACCGCCGCTGCAACCGGGAACGTCAACCTCGTAGATAAAGCTGTCTGCATAGGCGCCGTAGTTGCCCGGCCCGCCAAAGGTTTTCGTGCCGGAGTAGTCGAAGGGTTTACGGAAGACAGAGTCACCGTTTGCTGCATTCAGGACAGGGCTTGAGGAACCGCTGCGCCGCTCGCCTTCGACCATGTCGATAGAGTACGTCTGTACGTGAGCGAGGCCGTCTTCGCTGCCCGGTGCGATGCCGCCAATGTTTCGCAACACGCTGGTAACGGGCACGCCGCCAATGTCCAGGCTCGGGACACTTCCTGCTGGTAGAACGTTGTCGAATCGGAACTGGAACGATATGTCCTCGACCACATCGCCATCATTGTCGATAAGGATCTCGTAGACAGCCTCTGTATCGAGCGGGAAGTAGTTAGGCCCCCCGTACGCGGCCTGAATCGGTATGTAGTTGGCAATGAACGTGACGTAGTCTTCTCGACTTGGCTCGTAGCTCGAGAACATGTAGAAGTCCGTTGCATCGACCTGTGGGAGGCTGGCGATGAACGGAGCTTCCCGATGACTTGAAGCATGGATTGAGTTTGTTGCAATCCAGCTGATCATCAGCAAGGTGATTTGCAAAGTGCGCATAGGTGAAGCCTGTTTAGTAGGTGTCCTGTAGATACGGGCGAGGTCACGATCTGGATGCAGGGACAGGAGAATTTTCTTGTACAGGCTGTCTTTTGTCCGACGATCACAAGCGAGCGGGCTGCTCACATCCTGCTTCCGCGTACCCTGAATGGGGTCGCCCGGTGTCGATTGGAGTGAGAATAGGAAGCCAAACGATTTCGCGCGAGACCGTCGCTAGCTGCGGCCTAAAGCCGAGAAAGGCAGTGCTGCGATCCATGACTACTCGTCTTCGCGAGCGGGCTTCTCCAGCCTGCTGCGTTCGCTCGCTACGGTCTAAAGTCGAAAAAGGCGGTCATGCGATCCAGTTGCCCGTGCTTATGGCATCAATCTCAGTCTGCAAAGTCACACCACTTGTTGTGAGATCGCCGCGCCCTTCGGGCTCGCGATGACGGGAGTTGGTCGAGCTTGCGGTGACGTATGTCGCTACGTCGACGCGACAGGCCACCAACTATCAGTCATCGCGAGCGAGTTTCACGCGTAGCGGGAAGAGTCGCGTGGCGATCTCCGTCGCTCCGGCTTAACCGATAAATAGATAAGGTTGCAGCGTGGTGGCGAGGTTGCTACTCAGACATCCCGATCAGAATTGGGGCTTTCTTTGGAGCTTTGCCTATTTGCTTCGATGCGTTCGTCGCAACACGGCAGCCGATCTCGCGCTCGTGCTGAGAGTGCCGAATACATAAAGCGTCATCGCACTGGTTGGTGGCTAGATTTAAATCAGCGATGCCTGCCAGTTGGTTTTGCGAATGTACCCTCTGGTGACGAGGCCGGTACACTCCAGGAATGAGCGACATTGCTGCCATTTCTTTGCGTGATCTGAAGTTCTCCTACGCCGGGGCGGGCTCTGGCGGTGAACTCGATATAGAGCGCTTCGACGTCGCTCAGGGCGAGTCGGTTTTTCTGCAAGGCGCGAGCGGCAGCGGCAAGAGCACGCTGTTGAATCTCATTGGCGGAGTCCTGAAACCAACGTCAGGCGAGATATCGCTACTCGGCGCGAATCTGTCGAGCCTGTCTTCGTCCGGGCGTGATGCGTTTCGCGCGGATCATCTGGGCTACGTGTTTCAGATGTTCAACCTATTGCCGTATCTGGATGTGGTGGCGAACGTCACCCTGGCGCTGACGTTTTCACCCCGTCGACGAAGTCGGCTTGACGGTGTCTCCCCGAAATCCGAGGCGCAGCGGCTGTTGAACGCACTCGGTCTTGATGAGTCTGTGCAGGCTAAGCGCGTGGCCCAGTTGAGTGTTGGTCAACAGCAGCGAGTCGCCTGTGCGCGAGCACTGATCGGCGGGCCGGAATTGATCGTAGCTGATGAGCCGACATCAGCGCTCGATGCACAAGCGAGTGCGCGCTTTGTGCGTTTGCTTCTCACCCAGGCAGCAAACGCTGGAGCAAGCGTGGTGTTTGTGAGCCACGAAGCCAGCCTTGCAGAGCATTTCGACCGTGCAATCGACATCGCGACTCTGAATCGAGCCGAGGCAGCCAGCTATGAGTAGCTTGCGCTCACTGGCTGGAATCGCACTTGCGAGCTTGAGAAGTCGGCTGCTAACGGTTGTGCTGACGGTAATTTCAATTGGCGTCAGCGTTGCCCTGATCGCCTCGGTTGATCGAGTACGAAGCGAAGCCAAGGCTAGTTTCAGCAGCACGATCTCCGGTGCAGACCTACTCGTCGGTGCTCGCACGAGCGGCTTGAACCTTCTTCTGTACTCGATATTCCGAATCGGCGACGCCACCAATTCAGTGTCCTGGCAAAGCGTGGAATATATCGAGGCGCTTGATCCGGTGGATTGGGTGATCCCGCTCTCGTTGGGCGATTCCCACCGCGGCTACAGAGTGCTGGGCACCGATCAGCGCTACTTTGAACACTATCGCTTCGGTCGAGATCAAACGCTCGACTTCACTTACGGCCAGCCATTCGCAAGCGCAGATGGAGCGGTATTGGGGTCTGCGGTAGCTGAGGCGCTCGGCTACTCGCTGGACGACGATATCGTCGTTTCTCACGGTGTGGGTGAAACAAGCTTTCTGCAGCACAGCGATAGGCCATTCCGTGTGGTCGGAATTTTGTCGCCTACGGGCACGCCGGTCGATCGCACTGTGCATGTGAGCCTTGCCGGTATCGAACGCATGCATGGGGGAAGTCATCACGACGATGAGGCGCATTCCTCAACTCATGCGTCGCATGAAGCCCAGGAGGCGGAGCACCACGATAGTGGGGAAACGCATGGAGACGAGCACGCTGGAGAGGACGAACAAGCTCATGAGGATGAGGACGAACACGCTCACGAAGAGGCGCATGCCCATGAGGAGGAGCATGGAAATCAGGCCGAGCCTGAGGCGTCCGATGAAAGCCTGCATCAGACTGAAACGGATGCTCAGACGACCGTGACGCCGGATTCGGTCACCGCGCTGATTCTCGGTTTGAACTCGCCCATTGCAGTGCTTACGACAGCGAGATCGCTGAACGAATACCAACAGGAGCCGTTGACTGCGGTCTTGCCTGGCGTTGCGTTGCAGCAGCTCTGGTCGTTGATTGGTGTGGCCGAACTCTCCCTGCTTGTCGTTAGCGGCTTTGTTGTCGTCGCAGGCCTCATTGGCCTTGTGACAACGCTACTGTCATCACTCAGTCAACGTCGCCGGGAAATGGCGGTGCTGCGCTCAGTTGGCGCGAAGCCTGTACATATTGGTTTGTTGTTGGTGTCGGAGGCGTTGGCGATGGGCGCTGCGGGTGCACTTTTTGGTCTTGTCCTCACGCAGCTCGTGATACTGCTCGCCAAGCCTGTGGTTTTTGATCAGCTTGGTGTTGTGTTGATGAACGGTTGGCCAACGAGCTTCGAATGGCAGATCGCGGCGCTGGTCGTCGTCGCGTCCGCGCTTGCTGCTATCCTGCCGGCGGCAATCGCCTATCGGTACACGCTGGCCGATGGGCTCTTAAGCAGAGCATGAGTATTGGAGGTCGCGAAATGCGAGGTGATTGGGTCGTTCCCAGATCGGCATGGAAAGCGCTGAGCTTGATTGTCTGCGCCACGGTTTTTTCCGGGTTTTCGCTGCTGGCCGCAGCCGATGCGGCCGTGCGTCAGATCGGTTGGGACGATCTGCTACCGGCTGCGCCGCCGCTTGCTGATGTTCAGGATGGCACCAGCAGTTCCGTGGCCACGCAGCCTGCGATCATGCAGTCCGGCGCCTTTGTGCCCGAACTGGCGGGTCAGATGGTAAAGCTCCCAGGCTTTGTTGTACCGCTCGAATCTGATGGCGAGACGGTCAGAACTTTCCTGCTCGTGCCTTACTTTGGTGCCTGCATTCATATGCCGCCGCCGCCTGCGAATCAGATTGTCCACGTGGAGCTCGACGACGCAGTGCCTGTCGATTCGATTTACGACGCGGTTTGGGTGACGGGTGAAATGAGTCTGGATACCTATCGCGGCGACCTGGCTGAAGCCGGTTACTCGATGAAAGGCAAAAGCCTTGAGACCTACACCTATTGAAACCATCAGGTTGGGAGTGACCGCATGCGCGCTGAAGAGGTAGCAAAGGGCCTTGCCGCCATGGAATGTCCGCCGCCGCAGACTCATCCCTGGGTTGAACCGGCGCAGGGCGCTAAAGTGGCCGTGGTCTCGACGGCGGGCTTGTGCCATCGGGGCGACCCGCCGTTCAGTTTTGGCGGTGCGGACTATCGGGTTATCGACAGACAAGATGCCCGCGACGTGGTGATGAGCCACATATCCACCAATTTTGACCGCTCCGGCTTCACCCAGGATCTCAACGTGGTGTTGCCGCTCGAGCGTCTCGATGAGCTTGCCGGGCAGGGTGCTATTGGCAGCGTTTCGCGCTGGCACTACTCCTTTATGGGTGCGACGGATCCTGCGCAAATGGCGCCGGCTGTAGGTGCCCTTGTGGATGTGATGATGCGGGACGAGGTTGATGTCGTCCTGCTCGTACCCGTCTGACCGCTTTGTACGCGCGCCGTGTGCGGGCTTGCTCATCAGATTGAAAGCGCAGGAATCGCCACGGTTGTGCTGGGGCTGGTTCCCCAGCACGTGCATGCCATGCAGCCGCCGCGTGCACTGAACGTGCCTTTCGAACTCGGCAGGCCGCTAGGCAAACCAGGAGACGCCAACTACCAACGGCGAGTATTGAGCGCTGCGCTTGCGCTGCTGGATGCGCAGTCGGGGCCCGTCGTCGCCGAGTTCGATGACCCGGACTACCAATTGGCGAGCGCAGCGGAGGAGGGTTGGGCATGTCCAGTATCGTTTGCCCAGACCCAGGATGATTCTCCCGCGGGAAGGCTGCGAGCGGAGGTGGATGCGCTTGCGCCATGGTTCCATCGAGCCCAGGAAACAAACGCAACAGCAACTGGGACGAGCGGCCTATCGATTGATCAGGTGCTGACACTGTTGCTTGGTCTTGCCAGCGCAGAACCCTGGGCGTTTTCAGCTGAGCTTGCTGAGGAAGGGCCGTTTGAGGATGTATCTGATGTTTGTCGCGCACTCTCTGTGGGCGATCGTTTCAAGCTCGCCTGTGAAGACCTGAAGATGTTCTATACCGAGGCGATTGCGGCGCAACCGAAGCCGCCATCACCGGCTTCACTGCAGGGCTGGTTCTGGGGCCAAACAGAGGCCGGCGCATTGCTGCAGTCGCTGAAGACTGCGCTTGCTGACAATCCGGACAAGCTGCTTCGTAATCACGCGCGCTTTACGATTGTCCCCGCGGAGCTGCACTGAGCGGCTAGCAAACGGCTACTGGAATACCACCGTGCGTTGACCATTCAGCAGCACGCGATGTTCTGCCTGGTAGCGAACGGCTTTGGCGAGTACGACGCGCTCGATGTCGCGGCCCACGGCCACCAGGTCGCCAGGGGTTGTGCGGTGATCGACCCGCTCGATGCCCTGTTCGATGATGGGCCCTTCATCCAGATCTGCCGTCACGTAATGCGCGGTTGCACCAATCAGCTTGACGCCCCTCTCGAACGCCTGGTGATAGGGCTTGGCGCCTTTGAAGCTGGGCAGGAACGAATGATGGATGTTGATGATGCGGCCATGGTGCTGGCGGCAGAACTGCGGCGAGAGAACCTGCATGTAGCGGGCCAGCACAATGAAATCAACACCGCGCTCTTCGATTTCACGTTGCAGCTTGGCTTCCTGCTCAGCCTTGTTACCCGGGTCGACAGGCAGATGCAGGAAATCGACATCGCTGCTTGCCGCGAGCGGATAGGCATCCCGATGGTTCGACACGACCAGCGGTATGTCGATATCAATTTCGCCGTTGCGCACGCGGTAGAGAAGATCGATCAGGCAGTGATCCATCTTGGACACCATGATGAGCGCTTTTGGCCGCCGTGCGAGAGGCCATATCTCGGACACCATCGAGTACTCCTCGCGCAGGGCGTCGAACGATGATGTCAGGGCTTCCGGGTTTTGTGGTGCCGCGAAATGTACGCGCATGAAGAAAGTTGCGCTGTGCGCATCACCGAACTGATCACTGTCCAGAATGTTGCCGTCGTTGGCGACGAGCCATCGGGTAACCGCATGTACGATCCCGCGCTGATCCGGGCAGGAGAAAGTCAGAACGTACTCCGGGGCCGAGTCCAGCAGCGCAGAGCTATCAGTTGGTGAAGATGGAGATTGAGTCTGCGTCACGATGTCGTCCTGAATCGAGTAAGCCAGTCATATGCAAGGCGCTCGGGAACACCGAGCTAGCGATACGCTTTGGCGACTTCCTGGGCAATGATTGCAAGCCCTTCGCGTACCGTAGGCTCGTCTTGAGCATAGGATATTCGCAGGCACTGCCGACTGTGCGGCCAGTCTTGCAGGCCGATGAAAAACTCTTCGCCGGGCACAACCAGAACGTTGCGCGCCTTCAGACGCTCGTAGAGCTCGCGCGAACTGATCGGCATCCCGTCTAGCCACAGCCACAGGAAGAAGGCGCCTTCCGGCGCGTGTAACCGCCACGGAATATCATCGCCGATACGTTCAAACGCGTCCTGCAACCAGCGCACGCTTTGTTCAGCCCGTTGTCGATAGAACGGACGGATATCGTCGGCAGTGAGCCGTTCCAGATCGCCGCAACGGATAAGCTCGGTTGCGAGCGCCGGGCCGAGTGTGCCCGTTGCCAGGCTGGCAATGGTGTTGGCGTTGGCAAGCGCCCGGGTGATTTCTTCATTGGCGATTACCATGCCGGTGCGCACGCCCGGGAGACCAAGCTTCGACAGGCTGAGCACCAGGACCGTGTTATCGCTGAAGTAGGGTTTTGCCTCATTAAATAGAATGTTCGGGAAGGGTGGACCATACGCACCATCTATAATCAGCGGCGCGCCGTACTGCGTAGCCACAGCATCGAGGTGCTCAACTTCTGCATCGGTCAATACGTTGCCCGTTGGATTGGTGGGCCTGGAGACGCAGAGAGCAGCGGTATCGAGATCCAGCTTCAATTCATCGAAGTCCACGGCGTACTTGAAGGTTCTTGTGCTTGCTTCGATGATCTCGGGGCGAGTGGAGGTGAAAAAACCCTCGCTGAGGCCGATATCCGCATAGCCAATGTATTCGGGTACAACGGGCAGGTGAATATGACGTCGACCCCCGTCTGCTGTGTCACCGGCGAGCAAGTTAAAGAGCAGGAAGAAAGCAGCCTGACTGCCGTTGGTGACCGTGATGTTCGTCTCGCTGATTCCCCAGCCGAATTGACGATTGAGATAGTCGGCAAGCTCGCGGCGGAATTCCGGATCACCCTGGGGTGATGAGTAAACACCCAGCAGCTGATGACGTTTCTCCGATGATTGCAGAATGCCTTCCAGGCGATGCTGAAAGATGCTCTCGACCTGCGGCAAGTGGGCAGGGTTGCCGCCGCCCATGAAGCGCATCTGCGGATTTTCCCGCAGCGCGCTGGCCAGATCGTCCATCAGCTCAACGATGCCGGAGGAGCCTGCAAATTTTTCGCCAAAAGCGGACAGCTTCATCGCTGGTATTCCTGTTACTTCGGTTGTGTGCCTGCCAGCAAGGTGAGCTGGTGTGCGCAGCGGCGCGAATTGTCCGGTTTGTCGCGCGAGATTGCGAATCGGCAGCGTTTGATCTCGCAATGTCTCGCATTGCTGAGTAGCCTCTCAGGCCCGATTTCAGGAGCCCAGAGCCGTGACTGATGAGATTCCCCAGATACTCCAACGGATGATGACAGAGGCGGCTCCGATTGGTCAGGCCTCCATATCGCCAGCAAATGAGGCTGAGTATCGGCTGCAGTGGCGCGCGCTGCTGCTAGGGGAACGGACGCCTCACTCGCTGGCTCTCGCCGGGGGCTATCTGGCAAGTCAGCTTCCCTGGGTATTCATGGCTGGCTATCAAGCTGCTATCCGTTGGGTATTTCCGGATGTGAAGGTTGATGGCTGGCTGGCTTTTGCTGCCTCCGAAGATCGAAGTAGTGACGCTCCCCTGGCCGGTGTGTCGATAAGCGAGACGGGCGAGCTCAATGGCTTTAAGACCTGGGTTGCCGGGGTTAACAGCATCGACGGGCTATTGATCCTGGTTAAAGGCAATGACGCCGGCCCGACTCGAGTATTCGAGCTGCACTCGAGCGTGCCGGGGCTGACGTTGCATGGGCCGGAAGGAGTGCCTGGGAAAGAGAAGTTCCTTGCCGCCATGAGCCAGGGCAAGGTGGAGCTGGCTGGCGTGCCGGTCAGCCAGTTGGATGAGCCGTCGGTGCAGCGTTTGCGCTGGTTTCGTTACGCAGAGGCGATCTCGGTATATACCGCGCTCGGGGCGTTTTTGCTGCGAGCATCGCAATTGCTCGAGTCCGAACAGCTTCGTGACGCGGCGCTCGGAGCCCTCCGCCACACCGAACCTGCTTTTGCTGCGGAGGATGAGCAAGCGTTGGCGGCAGCCGCGGGCCGGATCGCCGAAGACACCATCGCCTGCGCTCATCGTTACGAAGCGATCGTCGGTGATGACGCTCCCGGAAACTGGGCTGTGGACCGTCGCTTGATCGAGATGTACGCGCCCCGTAACTGACTAGGGCTCAAGCACCGTCACGGCATCGCCATTTGCGACGATGCCCGGCTTCTCAACGCTGGCGTAGACGCCAAGGTTGCCGTCGTTCTGCGCAACTAACGCTCGCATGATGGCCGGGTCTTTCGGTAAGTCTTCAACGGGATGGGTCGTCATGACACAGCGTGGACAGACGCTGTCGATGTGCAACACAGCGGTGCCGATTTGCAGCCGCGTGCCTACCCAGTCGTTCTCCGGAAATGCGCTTGAGGCCGTGGCCCCGAGGCAGTTCGACAGCAGAATGTTTGGCCTGAAGCGGCGAATGTCGAAGGCGCTTTCTGTGCACGCAGAAGCCATGCTGGCGAGGGATTCTTCACTCATGATGAGTATCGAAGAAGCGTCAAAGTAGGTGCCCGGCGGTGACTCGAACTCCATCAGCTCCGGTGGGAACAAGCCCAGATCCGGTAGCGGCTCGTGGTCGAGCCGGCCAAACAAGGCGCGCAGCCCCGCTTCCATGTCGGCAGGACTGACATCTGGCGCCGGTGGTCTGCGGTAGTGATCCAGATCCTGTTTGGACACCAGGGGCCACAGGCTAACGTCGGCCCCGATCGCAGCGCCGATCTTCGCTGCCGCGTCAGCATCAGATGTGAGCACGAAGGATCCGTCAGGAAACCTGATTCGCGCTGGTGCAGAGCGCCTGTCTTCGGTGGGTTCCTCAGTAAACTGCGCGGCCAGTGACATGAGCGCCGGATAGCGTTTGCCACTGCGCAGCCCGCCAATGACATCGTCGCGCAGCGCCCATGCGCGATCGCCAAGAATACCGTTCGCATCCAGCCTGGCCTTCTCAAGGTGTTCCCCAGCCATGCTCTTCACGGGGTATCGAAACAGGCCGGCCACGGTGGCCGCCCTGTTGTCCGGTTCACGGCTTAGAGTCATAGGGGTCTCCCGGAGGTGTTTGTGGATGCCGCAGTGAGCCGAAACCGGCCGACATTGCGCCTGTAACAGATATCGTACCTGCTAAGAACACTGCCCATGGCTCGACATCGACAATCAAGGTCTGCGAGGGTGCGGCCCAAGCGTGCAAAGACAACCAGTGGCGCTCGCTGCTGTTATCGCAGCGATGCGTTGGTCCGGCAACAACGAGTCGTGCTGTGGCTCTTCCTGGGGATCGGCGCGTTGCTGTTCTATGCCGGTTTAATGGAGGCGCGCGTAATAGGCAACGATGCGGGAGCTGGGCCGGTTTCTGCGGTGCTCGTCTGGTTTTACCTTGGTCTGGCGGCTCTAAGCTTCTTGGCCATGGTTAGCTACTGCCGGGTAACGCCAGTGTCGGTGCATCTGGATGGCGATCAGCTGCTGGTCCACTTTCTGTTGCCGATTGGCGTGGCCGCCGCGCGTTTCGATAGCGCCCGGCTCGTGGCTATTCGCGAGTTGTCGGTTCCGGTTGAATATGGTTACTCACCGACGATGTACCGATTGGTTTTGCGCTCCCGCTGGCTGCCTATACTTCTCGATGAACGGGCGGACCTTATGCATCTTGCACCGATCGAAACCTTGGTGCGGCAAAACGACGAGTCCGACTCTCTATAGCCGCTGTTGGCACCCTATAACCGCTGTTGGCACCTAGCGGCTGTCGGTACTGTCTAGCGGCACCGTCTAGCGACTACCGTCGTCTGGCTGGTTGCGGCACAATGCCGTCAGAGCCTGCAACTGGCTCATGGCTCCCCCGTTTGCACCCGACAATCCTTTGGAAGCTTGATGAACGTCGTTGATCGACTGCGATCCGACTGGCCCTATGCCGTCGCTGGCCAGCGCTTGTTTTACGGCTGGGCGATCGCGCTCGTGTCCACGCTGGGTTTCCTCATGAGCATCCCCGGCCAGACAATGGGCATGGCTGTGTTTGCGGATCCCTTCATCGAGGCCTTCGATCTCACGCGCACCCAGCTTTCCATGGCCTATTTGTTTGGCACCGCGGGCAGTGCGTTTTTCCTTACCCGTGCCGGTCGTTGGTATGACCGCTTTGGCGCGCGAATACTGATCGTCTCCGCCTCGCTTGTGTTGTCAATAACACTGGTTTTCATTGCGGCGATCGATCGCATTGGCTTGAGTATCGCCGCTGCGCTGAGCCTGCCTTTAGCCATGACGACCTTCCCGCTGATCCTGCTGGGCTATTTCGGTGTGCGATTTGCGGGGCAGGGCGTTCTGACATCGGCTTCGCGCAACGTGCTTCTGATGTGGTTTGAGCGTCGTCGAGGTCTGGTATCAGGGGTTCGAGGCGTATTTGTATCGCTGGGTTTTGCCGTGGCCCCCCTTGTGCTTGCCTGGCTGATCGACATGTACGGTTGGCGCGGCGCGCTGCTGGTGATGGCAGCATGGGTTGGAGTGGGCTTTGCGGCAGTTGCGCTCATAACCGTTCGCGACAGCCCTCAGACGTGCGGGCTGCTCCCAGATGGTGGCCGGCAGAATGATGACGATGCGGAGAAGGTTGTTCGACGTCCCTCCCGAACTCTCGCCCAGGCCAGGCGCGATCCAGTGTTCTGGGTGTATGCCCTGCCACTGTCTATGCATGCGCTGTTTGGTACTGCAGTGACCTTCCATATTGTCGCCATCTTTGCGGAAGTGGGCCGGGATAGAAGCGAGGCGTTCGGCTATTTCATCCCGTCTGCAGTGGTGTCCGTCGCCGTCAACCTGATCGCCAGCACCATTGCGGACTACGGCAGACTCAAGCCCATGCTCATGATTATGTTGGGCTTTTTTCTGTTGGGATCGTTTGGCCTGACCCGTCTGGAAACCTCGCTCGGATACTGGAGTCTTGTTATCGGCTTTGGCGCCGGTGGTGGGCTTTGGGGTGTGTTATCGAATCTCGCGTATGTTCGTCAGTTTGGAACCGCCCACCTGGGTGAGATCAGCGGTCTGGCGACCTCGCTTATGGTTTTTGGCAGTGCGATCGGCCCGGTCGTTTTCTCGCTTGCGAACGACTGGCTCGGAAGTTTCGAGGCGGCGGCGTTGGTGTGCGTTGGTTTCCTCATCGTGTTGCTGCTCGCGGCTGTGCTCGTGTCCCAACCAAGAGACATTGCCCCGAATGCGAGGAGTTCCAAGCAGAGTACGGGGGCAAGCTCTGGCTGAAGCATTCTCTGGCTGAAGCACTCTCTGGCTGAAGCATTGTGGCGATGTGTGGTAGCGTGCGCGCCGTTAAAAATTGTTGAGCGGACGACGTGCCTTCCGCGCATCCGCGCGTTGATGTCTCTGCGTGTTTGATCTTTTTGGTTGTGAAAAGAGGATAGGTTGCCATGCCTGGTTTGCGAGCTGACGTTGATCCCGATGGATTGCTTGAGTATTCGGTTGTGTTTACCGACCGTTCTCTTAATCACATGTCGAAATCGTTTCAGGGCGTAATGCAGGAAATTTCGGCAACCCTGAAGAGCGTCTATCACGCAGACGCTGTTGCGATAGTTCCAGGTGGTGGCACGTTCGGTATGGAGGCGGTTGCGCGTCAGCTTTGTAATGACGCCAATGTGCTGATCATCCGAAATGGTTGGTTCAGCTACCGCTGGACTCAGATCCTGGAGATGGCAGGCATCGCGAAAAGCGAAACCGTGCTGGCGGCAGCGCCAATTTCCGCTGCAGCTCAGGCGCCGTTCGCACCCGCCCCAATCGAGCAGGTTGAAGCGGAGATTGCCGCGAGCAAACCATCCGTTGTTTTCGCGCCGCACGTAGAGACCTCCGCTGGCATGATCCTGCCGGATGACTACCTTCGACGCGTCGCCGCCGCAGTGCACGCTGTGGGCGGGCTGTTCGTTCTCGACTGCATCGCATCCGGCTGTATCTGGGTGGACATGGCCGATATTGGCGTGGATGTGTTGATCAGCGCACCGCAGAAAGGTTGGTCCGGCACGCCCTGCGCGGCCCAGATTATGCTCAGCGAGCGCGCACTCGCGCGCATGGCAGAGACGAAGAGTTCGAGCTTTGCGGCGGATCTGAACAAATGGCTCGATATCATGAGAGCTTACGAAGGTGGCGGCCACGCATATCACGCCACCATGCCCACCGACGGGCTGGTCACTTATCACGAACGCATGGCTGAAACCCAGGCCATGGGCTTCGAGCAGGCGAAGTCTGCTCAGATTGAACTGGGCACCCGCGTTCGTGCGCTGTTGGCAGACAACGGCTTTGCCAGCGTTGCAGCTCCCGGTTTTGAAGCGCCTGGCGTTGTGGTCAGCTACACCGATAACCCCGAGATCAAGTCCGGCGCGCGATTCATGGCCGAAGGGCTGCAGATTGCCGCCGGTGTGCCCTTGATGTGTGGCGAAGGGGAGGGCTTCTCAACGTTCCGCCTGGGTCTTTTTGGGCTGGACAAGCTTGCCAACGTCGACGCTGCGGTAGATCGTTTTGAACAAGCGCTTAAGCAGGTGCTTGCTGACTGACTCTGCTCGCTAGCACGTCGGGCAGCTGTCGTGCTGTAGTGCAGATTCCGCGGTCGGCAGGGCGGTCGTGTTGCTGGCGAGTCGAGGCGCAAAATAGTGGGGGTAGTCATGCTGGTGTTGCATCAATTCGAGTTTTCCCACTTCAACGAGAAGGCGCGCTGGGCGCTCGACTACAAAGGCGTCGCGCACGAGCGCAAAAGCTATCTCCCTGGCCCTCACATGCCGGCGATCCGCAAGCTCTCCGGTCAGCAGCAAACCCCGGTTCTGACGATCGATGGCGAGGTGGTTGCAGGCTCCGCACACATCATCGATGCGCTCGAAGAGCGCTACCCGGAGAAGCCGCTTTACCCGGTAGATAGCGAGCTCAGGCAGCAGGCGCTCGCGCTGCAGGGCCGCTTCGACGAACAGGTGGGGCCCGCCGCCAGGAGTGCATTGTTTTCGGGTCTCATTCAAACACCCGGGTATCTCGTTAAGATGTTTGCTCGCCGTGCATCCACACCCAAGCGACTGCTGTACCGAGCGAGTCTGCCGTTGGCAAAGCGCATGATTGCGAAGGGCAACAACGTCGTCGACAAACAGGACATTGCGCGCGCGTTTGCCCGATTCGAAGAGGCCCTGGAGGAAGTTGCTGACATGAGCCTTGGCACCGGTTTCCTGGTTGGTGAGTCGTTTAGCGTCGCTGATCTGACAGCGGCGGCGCTGCTGGCGCCGTTTGCCAACCCCGATCACCCGGATATGTCCCGCCCGCAGCCAGTTCCCGCTGAGGTTGCGGACATCATGGCTCGGTATTCCGAGCACCCTGCGCTCCACTGGGCGCGCGCCATTTATCGAGACCATCGGCCGGTCTAGCCCCTGCCTTACAGTAGCCGGCTCGATGCGTTGACCGGCTGCGCTGTCACGGCAACAATGGGGCGTGTTCGTTCATGTGCCCTCGTCATGTCAGCCAGATCAATCTCCCCCAGGCTCATGCTTTCAGCTGCATTTCTCACCGCCCTGGCGGCGGCGATTGTGCTTGCTGATTCTGGCCAGCGACCCGTGCCGACAAACGCCGCAAACATGACTGAAGAGCTGGCTTTGCCGTCCGCTCAGACGCCTTCGACAACGATGATCGAGACAATGCCGCAGGGTGCCGCGACACTCGGTCAAACCGGTGGCAGCGGTCTTTTTATCGAGTCATCCAAAGCGTCCAGGGAAGATCTGCAGGCGCTGCTCGATGGTTTGCAGGGAGCCATAAGTCGTGAACTGGTTGATCAAGACCCGATTGTCGTGATTCTGCATGGGCCTGATGCGAATGCGTTCGTTCGTCAAAACTATGCGAGTAACAAAATGCTGGTTGATCAGGCGGCGCTCCTCGACAGCTATGGGCTAATCGACGTTCAGATGTGTGCAACCTGGCTGGCCAGCGCTGGGCTCGATGATGACGATCTGCCGGCGTATATCCAGACAGTGCCCTACTGGCGCGACGAAGTTGGCCGCCTGACCGAACGGGGCTATAGCCGCTACGGCTCAGTCGATCTGTAGCTGAGCCGCCGGGCTCGGCGCAGCGTCAATTCGGCGGCGCAGGTTCGCTTGTTGAAGCCAGATAATTGTCTACGCTTTGAGGTGTTCTTCCTCAATAGCTGAAATATCCATGGAAACTCTTGCCAGCGTCGTTCCACCCGGGCTGAACTGGGTTGTCTCGCTCGCGCTAGTCGCCTGCGCCACGGTCATCAGTATCGGCGAGGTGTTGCGCCGGCGTCTGCGCGACACCCGTCAGCGACGCGTGCTGCACACACTCGCGCGTTGCTGGCTGGGCATATCGGGTTTATCTGGGGTCGAGCTTCCGCAACGCGCGAGGCAAACGCTCGCGGTGCTCCTGAACGAGGCGTTGGCGGCACACTTTCCTGCCACCAGTTCGGACTGGCTGTCTGCCGAGCGCGGGCGTATCCGTGGCTTGTACAACCACCAGCCCGCCTCGGTTGACTACGGCAAGTTGACGAGGGCTCAGCGACGTCACGCCATGGCATCGCTGAATGTGCTGATTGGCGTGCTGGATGAGCTGGCAGGGCAAAACTCGGAAACCGAGGGTGCTAGGCTTGCCGCACTGGCGCAGATTCGAGGGCTGCGGACCCGCCTGAAGGCTGATCAGTTAAAGCACCAGGCAGTCTACGCAGGTCATCTCGGCGAGACAGTGATGTCGGCTCGGGCCTATCAGCAGGCGTTGACGCTACTTGAAGCGGAGCCCCATATCGCCCGACCCAATGAGATTGCCGCCCTTCGCAGCCACATTGAGCAGGCATCTGCAGCCAAAGGGGCTGCTAATCTCGTGCGCCAGCCGGCTTAGGTTCAACTAACGCGGGATTAAGTGTCGGCTGCCTCGCTTGCATACGGGGTTATCGAGTAAGATTGCCCCAGCGAACGCGCAGCCGCGTCGCACGTCCCAGGCAACGCTTCTAGTGCCGGTCAGGGACAGCAGACATCTCGTCTGCTGCGGTTTCTACTGCACGTGCGGGCGCTTGTCGTCGCGACCTGCGGTGCAGGTTTTTTCTTTCCCAAACTGCTCCGAGCCCCATGACTGATCAACCCTGGTTTCTTCTTAGCAGCGATGGTGAGATTTCCATTCGTGTTAGCAACGGCATGCAAGTCGGAGAGAGCGCGGATGGTGAGCTGTTGCTGGTTGCCTTGCCGGAAGAGGCGAGGATTCGACTGCTGATCGAAGACGATGGTGTCTATGCCGAGTCCCTCGCTGGGTTTGCGTTGAATGACCCAGATACCGACATTCCGGTGACTCGTTGCTTTCTTGCACACGGTGACCGAATTGAACTGAGCGGCTCAGCACTTGTGCTGTCATCACGCTTTTCGGATTCATACACATCTCTGGGAGAGACGGTATCGAACGGGCGAGTGTACCGGCTCGAAACCAGTGACCTGGTGGATACAGCTATCCTGGATCGGCACGATCCTTACTCGAGCGATGATGAAGCGCTTGCCACTTCTGAAGATCAGAGCGTTCCAGAGAACGACGCGGGCGCCGAACCACCGACGGGGCCCGACGCCGTGGACCCGTTCACTGATGCAGCGCGTGAAGACACAACGCTTGAGAGTGTGTTGGCGGCAACGGACAGCGAAGATGCGCCTGCAGACCTCGTGCCTGCGGAGAAAATGCCGTCTGCGCCGGTGAAGCCGGTCACGATCGAGCGGCGCGATGAACTGCCCCGCGCGAGCAATGACTCCCGAATTGAGTCGGCGATCAGCGCCGTGGTGCCTGAGGCGACCGACCTTCGAGCCAGAGAAAGATCAGGCACATCGGTTTGGCTGGCAGTTGGCCTGGCTGCCATGGTTGCAGCTATCGTGGTCGCAGCGTGGTTGGCGGGTAGTAATGATGCCCCTGATGAGAGAGTAACGCTGGACAGACCTGCCAGTAACCCAAGCCCAAGTTTTCGCGATAGCCCGAATGTTGAGCGGATCGATAACAGCGTTGCCGCCAAACAGGATCGGCCAACCGTATCGAACCCATCAGTGAACGCCAACGCGCCTGACAACGAAAGCGCTCGCCAGGACGGTCGTGACACCGTGGATAGCTCGCTCGCTGAGCCTATGATATCGGAACAAGCGGCGGATCGGCAGGCCATTGTCGATGGTCCGGCGGTTTTTGCGGGCCAAGCCGAACAAGTGCCTGACACGGTTGCACGGAGGCAACAGGTAAATCGGTTGTTGGATCAGGCCGAGTCTTTTTTCCAACAGGGAATCTGGACGCGCGGCGAAGACGGCAGCGCCGCCGAGCGCTTTCTGCGGGTGCTAGATCTTGATCCGGGCAATGCGAAAGCCGCACGAGGTCTCGACCGATTGCGCACCGGGATCGCGAATATGCGCGATCAGGATGCCGCGCGGGAGTCGCGTATTCGGCTCGAACGAATGATCGATGCCGCCGTGGCCCAGCCCGCCCCGACACCTGATAGTCCTATCAACCCCTCGGTTGCACCGGCTGACAACGTCGACGAACTTGTCGCGCTGGCCCGACAGCGAATGGCAGAAGGGTTTATCACCGAACCTGATGCGGACAACGCTGTGCGCTATGCGCAACGAGTGCTCGCACTTGATGCCGAGAATGTGGCGGCAACGGAAATTCTGGACGAGGCGGCTGGCAAATTGCTCGCGACAGCAGTAGACCTTCGGCTGGCGGGGCAAAACAGTGCGGCGCGCTCGCTCGTTGCCTCTGTTCTTGAGTTCGCTCCGAACCACGCCACTGCCCGGCGTTACCGCGTTGAATGGTTGGATTAGGTGAATAGCACCAGGGAGCAAGCTGCGTGAGTCGGGATAGCGATGGATCGGACAAGCCGAGCAGACAGAGCGCTAGCGTCGTAGACATCGCGCTCGCAGCGTCGACGCCTGCGTTGCTGCGTGCCCAGGAACTCATCTACGACGCTTGGGAAACCGCAGATCCGATGGAGCGGGTTTCCATGGCGAAGCAAGCGTTGAAACTATCCCCGGATTGCGCAGATGCATACTCTCTCCTCGCGGAGGAGACTGCGCAGACCTCCCATGAGGCGCTCAAGTTATACGTGGATGCGGCAGCTGCGGCGCAGAGAACGCTGGACCCGAGCGTATTCAAAGACGATTTGGGCCATTTCTGGGGTCTGATTGAGACTCGGCCTTTCATGCGAGCCC
>JANSWO010000017.1 GCA_024743435.1 Pseudomonadaceae bacterium
ACGGCCGAGACCGCATCAATTGATGTCAGCTATTCAGCAGGCAATCTTGAAACTGGTCTGACGTTTTTCGGGTCGAATATTGATGATGCGGTTCGGCTAGAGACGTTGGCCGCAGACCGTGTTCAGATGGTTAATGTTGACGGGGTTACCCGTACGCGTGGTATAGAAGCGTTGATGCGCTGGCGGCTCGATGACTTAGTTGTCACTGCAAGCTACCTTTACACAGATGCGAGCGAGCCAGAAGAAGGTGGCCTTGGGCGACGGACTGTTCCGCTTACACCACGTCATTCCGCAGGACTGGTTGCGATCTGGGAAGTAGAGGAAAGAGGCCGAATTGGCTTCGAAGTCTACTACACAGGTACACAATCCCTTGAAGACAATCCATACCGTATGGAGAGTGATCCATATTTTGAGGTGGGATTGCTAGGAGAGATTATTCGAGGCCGATACAGTTTCTTCCTCAATCTTGAGAACCTACTTAACGTGCGTCAGACGCGTGATGACGTGCTGGTTCGTCCGAATCGAACGCCTGATGGACGTTGGACGGTTGACGCTTGGGCTCCGCTGGAAGGATTTGTAGCTAACGCGGGTGTTCGAATACGCCTAGGAGACTTCTGAACCGCAAACCCCCAAGCGGTAGTTCCCCAATGTCCGGTTCTGGCCGACAACGGCGGTAGCTGTCTGAAATACTAGTGACCGCTTTTGAGGATCGAGAGCACAGTGCACTCGTTTGATACTTACCCCGCGTTTTGGAATTTCAGAGCACGCTCATGCGCCTGAGTAGACAGTATTATAGTAAAGTGTCTACTTTCAGTCGTGATCTAAGCAACGAAACCCCTAACTTCTTGATTTTTCTAAGTTGCCTTAAGGCTGTTTCCTGTAGAAAAGTAGACAGATGTCTAATGAACCGTCTACTTCCGCCTCGGTTCGTTAACAGACAACCGTGTCGAAAGAGTTTGAACGGCCGCTTTGCAGATTGACGGATGCTGACAGTCAGATCAGGTCAGGACGGTCAGCGGTGAGTTAGACCACGGGCACCGACTTCGGTGGCCCCGCACTCGTAAAGCGTGTGCCCGGAGGATCGATCGCCCACCCCGGCGCTTCTCCCCAGCTGTCACCAAACACCAGTTCCTCCATCGGGCGCCGGCGGACACTACCGTGTTGTCCTTCGGGCTTACCCAGCGTCACTGTGCAGCTGATGAATACGTCGTCGGGAATGCTCAGCAGTTCTTTGATTTCTGCCTCCACACTGCCATGAAACCCTGTGATTACCCCTCCGTAACCGAGTGCCCGCGCGCCGAGCAGAAGGTTCTGTACCGCTGGATACATGGAAGCGCCTTCCATCGGAGACGGCTCTCGATAGCGGACCATGCAGGGAAGGATCAGTGCGGGTACACGGTAAAAATTGTCCACGTAGTGCTGCATCGTACGAGCCATGCGCGACTTCGGTGAATCTGGGTCGGCACCGCTGCCTTTGTCGTATTGGTCGTTGGCTTTCTTTTTGGCCCAGAACTCGATTGCGGTATCGCCAATCAGTTTCTTAGCCCGCTTTGCCCGCTCGCTATTGGTCAATACGACAAACCGAAATGGCTGCCGGTTGGAGCCACTTGGTGCTCGAGTGGCTGCGAACAGAATGTCCCGTAACGCCTGATCTGGAATCGGATCGTTCGTGTAGCGCCGGATAGCCCTGGTGTTCAGTAAGCCTTCGTACAGGCCAACGCTGTCGGTAGGGGAAGCCTGATGCGCAAGGCTGCTTGAACTCGAATCCTGGGTCATGGATGCGTCTCGCTGGTGTGGGGGGCGATAGTGTAGGACAGGTGGTGATCATGGCGAAGTGACGATGGCCATCCCTCAGAACAAGAAATATTTGCGGATCACATCGATACGGTTTTCAGCTAGCCTGCTGCAAGCGACTTAGGGAGTGGGCTAGTTGAAGAAATATGAAACCCGGGCGCTCGATACAAGTACCTGGCAGGCCTTCGCCAATCTGGTGGAAGCAAACAACGGTGTCTGGGGTGGGTGCTGGTGCATGTGGTATCACGGTAACGAGGCCGCGCCGGATGATGATCCGACGGCGAAGCGACAGGCGAAAGAGCGTCTTGTCCGTGAAGGTAAGGCGCATGCTGCGCTGGTTTTCGATGGTGATGAGTGCGTGGGCTGGTGTCAGTTCGGCTCTCCTTGCGAACTGCCCAGAATTCACAACAAGCGGGCTTATCTGGCCACCGATTCAGCGCTACCCGATTGGCGCATAACCTGTTTCTTCGCCGGCAAGGGGCACCGGGGAACTGGTGTTGCCGCGGCTGCGATAAAGGGTGCAGTTGAGCAGATCAGGAAACTCGGTGGCGGCCGTATTGAGGGGTTTCCGGACAACACCGAAGGCAGAAAAGCATCTGCTGCGTTCCTGTTCAATGGTGCCCTCTCTACCTTTGAGCGGCTTGGTTTCAAGCGTTCGCGTCAGATCGGTAAGCACAAATGGGTTGTCACGCGATCGGTGCGAGCCGCGCGCTAGAAGCGCGGGCGGGCGGCCACGGGTTCGGCTCACCGGCTGGAGACGCTGAACAGGGCGGTGTGTTGAAAAGGAGTGCCCCCTCGATGCCGAGCATCGTCGCTTTGAGTGCTGGGCATAGTGGAAGCCTCGTTTGTCAAAATTGTCCAGTCCATCGATTTGCCTCATTGCTGTTGCCCAAAGAGCCTCGGCTCCGATTGGCGGCTAGGTTGGTTTAAGCCGCGCATCGAACAGGAATAGGGATTCTATAACTGAGATGGTTGGGCTTGGGCTTTGTTCCGCGAGTGAGTCGCGTGACTACAGATCTAGTTTGAGTAGAGCGCATCGACAACCGCCATGACTGGAGCGATGTCCGCGTTTGGGTCTGCGTCGAGGGACCATACGCAGCTGAGAACGTTCTGCGCGTATCCCCACGCTGAGATTTTCTCTGCCTCTAACCCGGTAGTGGCCGCCAGTTGACTGACCCGTCGCTGAACGCCGTTTGCTATGCCGTCATGTAAGCCGTGCAGAGCGTTACGCAGCATTGCCGCGCATTCGTGGGCCGGGTCACCCATGACGCCATGAGGATCCGTGATCAACCAGTGATCGCCGTGACGAATCACGTTTGCGTGATGCAGGTCGCCATGAAGCAGCCGCATGTCGGTGCTTTGCAACAGTTCGCGTGAGATGGCATACGCTCGATCGATATGCTCGCCAAGTGCTTGTTTGGACGCGTCGCCTGCGACTTGAAGCTGGCTGAACCAAACTGCGGTCGAGGGGAAGAGGTCTTCATCGGACATCGGCGCCACGACCTCGTTGAGGGCGCGGATACACCGCCCAAGTACCTCGGTTGCGCGCTCCTCGTCGTGCCTGTTGAGGGCTGTTCCGGGTATCAGCTTCGTCATGAGATAAGCATCCTGCTCTGTCGTGGACAGGACGGGGACAACCATATTCTTGGTGTATTTGGCATAGTGGCAGAGCCAGCTATGCTCTCGCTGGATAGCGGCGTTATCCCAGCTGACCTTTAGTACAACCGATTCGCCTGCACGCATCGCGTGGCCGACAAAGTTGAAGCTCAGGTTTTCGAAAGGAGTGATGTCAGTCAATTGCCAGTGATTGGCAAGTTCTTCGATGCGTCTCGGAAGATCGCGAAGCCAGCGCTCGCCGAGCGCTCCGGCGTAGCTTACGACGTTGCGTGCGAACTGGCTGTCAGAACGGACTGTCACAGTCGATGTCATTGCCCGGCGAGCATTTGATCAGCCGTTTCACGGCTGTACACGGCGAATTCACGAGTGGCCCTGATGTGTCGTTCGTCGGCTGGAGCCGCTGCCTGCTCATCGTCGCCCTTGCGTAGTGACAGAGAGTGTTTGATCAGCCCCTGCCAGCGTTCCTGCAGAGAAGCCTGTGCCCAACTCATTGCTTCCTTTTTCGATGTGACCCGGCCAGTTTCGATTGTGTGCAGAATTCGGCAGAACAGGCCAACCCAGAACGCCTGCCAGGCAAACATAGGCATCGCCAGTCCAGACGCGATGGCGATGTCGATGGTTTCTCGGACCTCGCGGCGCAGGTGGGCAGCCGTCACAGGTTCGATCAGTTGCGTGATAGCCGGTCCAGCCAGGCGAACGCCGTGCTCTCGTAGTGTCCAGCGGACTACCTGAGTATTGTCGTGCTCCGAGCGAACCAGCGTGTCGGAGCCGTGATCCAGATACCAAAACGGGTAGCAGCGGGCGGGCGAGCCACCCATCCCCGGGTCGGCCCAGGTTTCGTTACGCGTCTCACCCGGGGGATCTCGAGGTTCGAGGGTCCAGCGACGCAGAATGTCCTTCGGTGCGTATGAGCCTTCGATGTTGATTGGCCAGTAAGGCAGAGGGAGTTGCTGAATGTCCTTGTGAAGTTGCTGCAGCGCAGCCAGCTCGCGCAGAGATAGATCGACGTTGGTGACAACGATGAAGTCACAATCAGAAAACTCGCTGAAATCGCCGATCGCGAACGAGCCTTGCAGGTAAGCGCCGACGAAGTTGCTACCTAATGTGTTCTGGGCATTGGTTAGCAGATGCTCAAGAACAGCATTGAGTGCGGGGAAATCGGTGGCGCTTTGTAGTGTGGGCATGTTGGGCTCGGTTTGGTGGCGATGCTGGTTGGCAGCAACGGGCAGACGGTCATGTCCTCGTCTGGTCAGGCAATGCCTTCGAGGTCGGCAACGCTTGTACGCCGTCAGCAATCAAAATCCCCGCGTGCTTGCCGGACAAGGAATTCTTCGAAAACCTGCTCGGGTGTTTTCTCCGCCGTATCGATAGCCTCAGCCCCATCGTTGATCACGGCTTCAAACTGACCATGCATGGTTCGTACGAGCTCAGGGTTAGCGGATGCTTGTTTTGTGTTTGCGCGCTGCGTTGTTCGCTGCAAGACGGTTGCCAGATCAGCATGCAACAAGGCGTACTGAAATACGGGCAGCACCTCGCGGATTGTATCGAGCCACCACGGGCCAATCACGCCGTCGACAAAGACATCGTAGCCGTCGCTATAGAACGAGCGGGCGGCGTTGAGAAATGCGCGCGTCACCGCTGTGTTCTGCGTATGGGATTCGGCAGTGGACGGATCCTGTCTGTGCGTAAGGAAGCGATAGAAGACATCGGTCTCCAAACACACTCCCATGGGTCGCTGCTCAGAGAGCCTTGTCGAGACAGTGGATTTACCCGTGCCAGGACAGCCAGAAACAATGGTTATGCTTGCCATAGCAGTAGTCTAACGGAAGCGCGCCAGGATCAGATCGCCGGGCCGCGTTCGTTCGGAGGGCTGGTAGTCGTTGTGGCTGGCAATGTACTGAGCACACTGGCTGGTATGCTGTTGGCCGAGCAGCGCAAAGCAAGTGGGCAAAGGGGCAAGAGATGGCGGAACTCATGGTCGCATGCGGGCTCGGTGGGTTATGGCTCGGCAGTCAGATTATCTGGGTGGCGAGGCTACCGAGACAGATCAGACGGTTTTGGACGCTGGAATTGCCGACCGCAGAGCCGGGCTCGGCGACGGCGTTCGGACTGTTCTGGATCGACCAGTATGGGTGGATTGGCGTAACGCTGTGTAGTTGCGGCCTCGCTCTTGTTGCCATGGGGTTGTTGTCATGATGCCCATCACTGCTCTCTATGCTGCGCTCCTGGCGCTGTTGGCGGTTTTGTTGGCCAATCTGGTTTTGCGAGTACGGGTGAATGCTCGTCGTTACCCGCACTGGAAAGCCGATGCCACCATGCGTGTGCAGGCTAACTTCATCGAGAACGTGCCGCTGGCGGTGGTGTTGCTGTATCTGCTTGAGGTGGGCGGAGTCTCCGGTGGCATCATTCACGGGTTTGGCGCAACACTCGTGGTGATGAGGCTGCTGCATGCCTGGGGTCTCGCCAGCTACGAGGGTGCAAACTATCCGCGGTTGATTGGCGCCCAGGGCACGTTTTTGTTGATCTCGATCATGGCGATGCTCGCGCTGTATCGTTTTGTTTTACCCATAGGGTGACTTTTCCTCGAGCGTGAACGTCGCTCGCATCAATAACAGGAGATATCCATGAGCAGAATAAGCAAGGTGCCAGTTGAGCAGTGGGATCCGCGGCTACGCGCCGCGATCAAACCCGAGCAAGCCAGCGAACTGGAACAGGGTCTGTCTAGATTCTTTGCTCATACGCCGGATATCGCCCTTGGCATGATGCAGTTTGCCGGAGCACTAAAGGCTCATCGGACACTGCCAGAAAAGCTGGTCGAGCTGGTCAGGTTGCGGGTCGCGTTTTTCAATCAGTGTCGAAGCTGCATGGCCATTCGCTACACGGACGCCATCAACGATGGCATCACTGAGGACCTTGTCTGCTCGCTCGAACGACCTGAAGAGGCGGACAACCTTACGGACGCGGAGAAAGCTGCGGTTCGCTACGGTGAGTTGATGGCGACGGACCATTTGTCGGCAGATGACGCTGTCTATGATGAGCTTCGCAAGTACTACAGCGAAGCCCAGATCGTTGAGCTGGGTATGATCTGTGCGTTTTTCGTAGGTTTTGGTCGTCTCGCAGCGACGTATCACATGGTCGAAGAGCTGCCCGCCGAGTTTGCCGCCGATGCAACCGATGAACCGATTGCGCCCTGGGGTAGTGCTGCTGTACAGGTGCGCTAGCGACCAGGTACGGCGAGCGCGTTGCGCCAGGGACTCATGTCCCAATCCGGATAGCGTTGCTGGGCCGCGGTGATCGTGGCTTGCGTCCAGAACGGATCACCGGGGCGTTTCACACCAAAACAGCTCAGCTGATCCGGCGTCGCGTGGTTGAACACGTTCTGCCAGGGTGCCGTATGGGTGGCTGGCCAGGCGTGGTAGCCGATAGCGTCATCACCGGCGATCTTGTAGCAGGCCATCACGGCAAATCGTTTGCCGCCGGGTGCAGTCATATTGGTGCCCCGGTGATACACGTCGATTCCATATGGAAAGATGCTGCCTGCGGGTGCTGCGCTCGTGCGTTCATAGGGCTTCAGTAATTTTTGAATCGCATGCTGCTCGTCTCGGTTGCCGTTGAGCGTGTCGATTGGGGACACAACGCGATCAGCATCCGGGCGAGTGATGTAGTGCATCGGTCCGTGTGCTTCCGAGACATCGGTGAAGTAGCAGATGATGGTGATGCTGTTGCGCGCGTCCCGCTCCGACGGAACGGTGAGCGTGTGATTGACGAAATCACAGTGAAAGGGTTGGTCGTAGTCAGCATCGCCGGTAAATTTTGCCCAAACCTGGCATTGGTAGAGATGAACGTCGCTGGCCCCGAGGGCGGCGCGTGCAAATCGCATGAGCTCTGGGTGAACGCCAATCAGGTTCAGTGCGGGAGAGCAGTCCAGGGGTATAGGGAGAAACGTTGCAAACTGACTGCTGTGGAAACCGCCGATAGACCCTTCGCCCTTGTGAACGACTGCTTCGGTACGGCCAGCGCGATCGGGAAAAACTTTTTCAAAGTCTGAGGCGACCGACGCCACTTCCTCGGGAGTGAAGAAGCTCTCGATCAGGACCCCACCATCCGCGTGCCACTGCTTGACGTGCTCGTCGCTAAATCGCGTATTCATGACAACGTCCGTCTACGGTATTGGTTGTGTGGAATCGTCTTCGTTTGACCGTCGATCCAGCTGATTTTTGAGCCAGGCTCGGGCAAAGCGCAGGTCCCGGGTGACCGTTGCTTCAGAGATCTCCAGGCTGGTTGCGATTTCGTCGTAGCGCATGCCACCGAAGTAAACCATGGTGACGATATCTGCTTTGCGGGCGTCCAGAGCAGCAAGAGCCTCCAGAGCGCTGTCCAGATCCAATACATCCGTGGCTACTGTTGCGCCGGTTAGATTGGTGATCAATTCCACGCGCTGGGCATCGCCACCGCGTTTGTCGCTGCGCTTTGCGCGTGCGTAGTCAATCAACACCTGGCGCATGGATCGGGTCATTACCGCGAGAAAGTGGCAGCGATCCACCCATTGTATGTCTGTGCCCATCAGCTTGATGAGCGCCTCATTGACCAGAGCCGTCGGTTGCAGCGTGTGCCCGGCGTTTTCTCCTGCGTATAGACCGCGAGCGTTACGCGCCAGCTCCGCGTGCAGTAGTGGCCATGCCTGGCCAAGAGCCCCGGCGTCGCCGGCGCGCCAGCGGTGCAGTAGAGAGGTCACGTCCGATGCAGCGGCGCTGGCGCGGTTCGTGCTGTTTCCCGGCGTGCTATTGCCGGGCGTGCTGTTGCAGTTCGTGTTTGTGGGGCTCCGCTTCGTCACGCTGACAGTATCTTTCACGATGCTGCTGCTCATCAAGACTGTCGATAAATCTCAAGCTTATTCAAGGACATGGAAAAAGTTCGACAGAAGGTGACGGGATTTCCGCGATTCTCTCGCTTACTCCTGTGAGTGCAACAAAACCGGCTCTGCAGATGCTCAAAGAAGCACGTGATTAGCCGGGCTACGGAGTAAATCTATGAGAACCCTATATTCGCCAAGCCATGCGCGCTGTAGCCAGGTACGTGCGGCTGGCTTGATCATGGCGCTGCTCGGTCTCACCGGCTGTGTCGCGCCGGGGGCCTGGTTTCTGAACCCGGGCGCGTATGACAAGAACTACATTGAGCTCGTTGAAACGAATGAAGCCTTCCTGGAGCACCCCACTGGCGTATTTCCTGAGGTGCCACCCCCCACTCGGATCGCAGCAGGTTACGAGCCCGAAGTGATCGATACCGACAATATGGATCAGAAGATCCTGGAAATGCGCGAGGAGGGCTGGGTGATGATCGGTTACTCCGCAGTTAACTCGCGAGAGACCGGTGACAAGGTCTGTGACGAGAAGATGCTGGCTCCCGCTGATCTTGCGGGTTGCCGATGGAGCGTCGCGTTGAGTGGCAACAACCCGGACGCAGACCCCCTGGGCGATCCGGTGGATGCGGCGATTGCCCTGAATGCCGGACTGGTGATCATCCAGCGCGATTACTCCTTTTCACGACAGGAACTGCAGGGGCGCCGCTACGTGGCAAGTGAGGGTGTGAGCAGCATAAATTCTGACGGTGGCAGCCGCTCTGGATTCGCTGGCCAGAGCAGCAACAACTTTTTTGGCTCGTCCTCGAGTAACAGTAATTACAACGAAAACAGCGCCAGTGTCTCAGGTGGTGTTGGGCCGGGCGGCGCCAGCGCCAGTGGCAGTGTCAGCGCCACCGAAGGCTCCGCTTCGGAAACGGGCCGTCAAAGTGGTGGCGGATCGTCAAGGATGACAGGCAGTGGTTTCTCTGCCTTTGATATGAATACCACTATGCGCTCCAAACACTGGGCAACCGCGCTGGTCGCTGACACGGTTGATCACTATGCCTACATGGTTACGTACTGGAAGAAAGTGAAACCGCACGACATGGTGCTTGGCGTTTTCACCGATCCGCTCCCTCGAGACCTGTGGCCGGTCATCGGCACCCGTTCGGCTCGCGTTATACGCGCAGTGATTGGCGATACGCCTGCGTATTTCGCTGAACTCTGGGAGGGCGACATCATCGTTGCGGTTAACGGCGAGAGCATCCAGGGCAAACGAGGCTTTCGTCAGGCGATCGATGCCAATGCGGGTAAAGAGGTGATCTTGACCGTCTTTCGAACCGATCAGTTCTACGACCTTCCGGTTGAACTCAACCGTGGCAGCAGCGGCTCACGCAGCTAGCGGCACATCGACTCAACATTTCTTGAACTAACGCAGTAGGAGAGCAGCATGGCTCAACGAACAAAGAATGCTCATGGCAGGAGAAGTGGCGACCGTAAACGTGGTTCCGGCGCGAATCTGGCACTGGCGTCGGCAACCGTGATGGCGCTTATGGCCAGTTACCCGGGCCAGGCCGCTGCGCCAGGCGCACCGCCGTTACCCAAGGCAAAACCGCCGGCAACCACCCAAATGCCAGGTGGTCGACAGGAGCAGCGTATGGGTACTGGAGCGAGGCCGGGCGCGATGCCCGGAGGTATGCCAGGTATGACACCCGGTGCGCGGCCAGGTATGACGCCCGGTGCACGGCCAGGCATGACGCCAGGGATGACACCCGGTGCACGTCCAGGAATGGCGCCTGGCGGCGTGGGTGTTTCGCCGAAACAGAGCGCGCAACCGGGCATGCGCCCTGGTGGTGCAATGGGAACACCGGGTGCTATGCCGGGCGCCGGACAGCGACCGGGTATGGCTACCGGTGCTGGAGCCCAGCGCCCTGGCGGTGTGATGCCGGGTGCCGGAGCACAGCCGGGCATGCGGCCTCAGGGAACCGCTCCAGGCGGAGCGCCGAAAGTTCGGTAACGCTCCTGCGTTCACTCGATCCTCCACACTCGTCTCTTGCTGAGGCACTCCGTCTCTTACTGGAGCACTCCGTGCAGGGAAGCAAAGACTGCGCGCATGGATGCGCGCTTTTTGAGGTGGGTAAACTACCAACGGTTTGATATCGCGAAGAGACGTAGAGAGCATGGATGAGGACCGCTGGCAGCTTGTTCAAAAGCTGTTTCACGAAGCACTGGAACGGCCGCGCGAGGAACGCGCGTCGTTCCTGCACGATCGCTGTGGTGATGATGCTGATCTGATCAGTGAAGTCACGCAGCTGCTGGCTGCTGATGAGGAGCGCAGCGCAACGATCGCGCCAGCATTGGATGGGCTGCTCGATGAGTTGGACAAGTCGCTAACCGATGAACACTTGGGTGCGTATCGGCTGAAGCGTCGCATCGGCGTAGGCGGTATGGGCTCGGTTTTTCTCGCCGAGCGCGCGGATGACAGTTTTGAGCGTCAGGTGGCGATCAAAGTTGTTCGCAATGGCATGAACAGCGCAGCGGTCGTCGCTCGGTTCGAGCAGGAGCGGCGCATACTGGCAGGGCTCGATCACCCGAACATCGCGCGGCTTATTGATAGCGGCGTCACCTCGGACAGTCGCCCGTATTTCGTCATGGAGTATGTCGATGGGTTGCCCATCGATGTCTATTGCGATCGCAATAGACTAACGATCACCGCGCGCCTGGAGCTTTTCTCGCGGGTATGCGATGCCGTTGCTTTTGCCCATGAATCGTTGGTGGTACACCGGGATCTGAAGCCTTCCAACATACTGGTCACGGCCGAGGGTCAGGTGAAACTGCTCGACTTCGGCATCGCCAAACTTGTGGATGCGGATGCGGCGGATCTCACCGGTACTAACGCGACACCCTTCACGCCGGCCTACGCGGCACCGGAGCAGCTGACGGGTACGGCGGTTACCACAGCCACTGATGTTTTCGCGCTCGGTGTCGTCTTGTTCGAGTTGCTGACAGGCCAGCGTCCGTATGCGGTTGCGCCGAGCGCCGCTGAGCAAATCCTGCGCCGCACGCAAGGCGCGCCACCGAAACCGTCGTCCGTACTCACCGATGACATGCTGGTTACTGATGCCGATGATCCCGTATCGGTAAGGGAGGCAACCACCAGGCTATCCGAGATCAGCCGGGAGCGCGCGGTCACGACAGCGCGTCTGCGCATGCAACTGCGCGGTGATCTGGACACTATCGCGCTAGTCGCACTGCGCGCCGAGCCGGAACGCCGCTACGGTAGCGCCGATGCCCTCGGACAGGACGTGCGGCGTTTTCTGGGTAGCGAACCGATTTCAGCGCGCAAGGACTCCGCGCGTTACCGTTTCGGTAAGTTCGCGCGCCGGAATCGTGCGGCTCTGGGCGCGGCTGCTTTTGCAGTAGCGTCTTTGGTCGGCATCACCGTTTACTACACCAAGGAACTGGCTGAGCAGCGTGATCTGGCGGTAATGGAGCAGCGCACAACCCAGGAAGTAGTGACCTTCGTTACGTCTCTGTTTGAAGCTGCGAATCCGGAGAATGCTCAAGGTCGGGAAGTCACTGTGCGTGAAGCGATAGATCTGGGTTCGCAGCGACTCAGTAGTGAACTGCTGGAAACGCCGCGTGTGCGCGCCCGCCTACTCAACACCATAGGCGATGTTTACTACAAGCTCGGCAGCGACGAGAGGGCAGAAGAACTCTACCGCGAGAGCCTTGCGCTGGAGCAAAACCTCTTTGGTGTAAACAGTTCGGAGGCCGCAGGTACGGACTTTGCGCTGGCGATGGCGCGCCAGAATCAGGGCGATCTGGATGAAGCGGAGATGCTGTTCAAACGCTCACTGGCGAGTCGACGGTTGCTGGAAGGTGACGCCAGCCAAAGCGTGAGTGACTCTTTGGGTGGGCTTGCGTTTCTAAAGGAAACTCAGGGCCAATACGAAGAGGCCGAGGCGCTGTTCAGTGAAAACCTTGCGCTGCTTAGAACGTTGCATGCGGGCGACCATGAATCCGTTGCTATTGCCATGCGTCAGCTCGCAGCGCTGTACCGCGTGGCGGATCGCGCTGACGAAGCTGAGCCCCTATTGCTCGATGCCATTGCCATGCAGCGAAGACTCTACAGTGGCGATCATCCGCAAACCGAGGAAAGTCGGCGTCAGCTTGCGGGAGTGTTGCGAGACCTGGGCAAGCTTGATGCAAGCGCAGAATTGTACGAGAGCGTGATTGCAGTGCGTACCCGCCTGCTCGGCGCAGGTCACCGGGAAGTTGCGCACACGCTGAACGGCTATGCCGAAGTGCTGGTGGCCATGGGTGATATCGACGCTGCGATCACGACCACTAAGCGGATTGTTGAGTTGCTTCGCGCAGAGCAGGACAACCACCCGAGTCTTGGCGCGATTTACAACAATCTGGCCTTTATGAATCTGGACCAGGGCGATACTGATAGCGCAATAGAGAATTTTCGTCGCTCACTGGCAGAGCAGGATGCCGCGGGATTGCCGCAAGATCACCCGAATCGTACGTTTCCGCGAGCCGGTCTCGGTACCGCCCGGCTGGTGCAGGAGCGATATGCAGACGCCGAAGTGGTTTTCCGTAAGTTGCTTCCCATCCGATCTGAAGCGTTTGGCAACGATCATCGACTGACGGTCGAAGTGCAGGCAAACCTCGGTTTCGCTTTGCTCGGACAACGTCGGTATGCCGAGGCGGAGGTCTTGCTGAAACCTGCCTATGAGTTCTTCGCAGCCAGTCCCGCGGGTTCGATCAACAACAACGAACAGCGGACGCTGTCCAAGCTGCGCGAGCTGTACCAGGCAACTGGTAACACTCAGGCCCTGGCGGTGCTCCCCGAGCTTTCGTGAAGGCGCCACAGCCAGCGCAACGAGTCTGCGAAAAGGGCGCCACCGTGTCTGAGTGAGTGGCCACCGGTGCCGAACTCGAAGCGATGCTCGTAGCCGGTGTACTGCAAGGCCTTTGCCATCGCCTGGTTTGCCGTTGGCCAGTCACCCCACAAGGTTGCGGCATCGTTTTCGCCACTCTGGAGAAACACGCGAATCGCTTTGCGCTCGGTGGTTCGTATGAGGTACGGATAGTTGTGGCCGCCGTTGATGTTCGTGTAGGAGCCGCAGTGACTGAGTACACTGCCGAAAACATTTGGCCGCTGCCAGGCGCTCGTGAACGCGGCGATACCACCGCTGCTGATGCCGCACACGACTCGCTCGCTCGGCGCCTCCAGCAAACGCCCAGGCAGGTGCTCGGCGGAGTAGGGTAGTAACTCGTTGACAAGGAAATCTGCGTAGCGCTCGTCGAGGCTGTCATATTCGAGCCGCCTGGCTTGCATGGCTGGATCGTAGGTGTCGTTGCTGTAGCCCGTGCTTGCGTTGGCGAGCGGGCGCCCTGGGTTGACGAAAATGGCCCACGTCGGACCGAGTTCACCACGGCTTACCATGTTGTCCAGAACAGAGGTTGCGCGCACGGCCCCCCCGGGCGCTCGATAGAACCCACCATCGTTACAGAGCAATAACCGCGCCCGATCACCAGCTTGCATGCCCGCGCTGTGGTATAGCCACAGGCGGCGAGTTGTGTCGGGATAGCTTTCACAGCGATAGTCTGAAATCTCAAGCAGACGACCAGGAGCGACGTCTTCTCGTGCATAGGCCTCGGGACAGGGATGGTAGGCCGCGTCGCCCGGATGATTGAGGGCACTCGCGATGTCTGCGTTCGAGCGACCGTTCACGGAGGCTGGCGGCTCCTCGTGTAAACCCAGACGGATGTAAGATTCGACGTCCATCGGCATGGCCTGGCCCTGTCCGTTATGATTGTCGACAGTGTAAGCAATTCCCCGGATAGCGGCTGGTCATCGTACCCGCCAAGGTTGAGCATTGGTGTTTGATCGCGCGTTTTACGCTACAACCATAAAACAGCAGCAACAGCATGAGGTAGGTGGGCATGACAGATTTAGTTGAGCAGTCCTTTGAGCTTGCCGCGCAGCGAGCGGGAGACATAACCGATTCCGTCTACGATGCCTACTTTGCAGCGTGTCCAGCGGCGCAGGAACTGCTGGGACATGCGGATGCGCATATGCGTGGTCGTATGCTGGAAGACGTACTGGGGTTGATTATGACCCCAACGGATGAAGTAGATCCGTCGTACGTTGCATGGGAAGTGGAGAACCATGTGGCGGGCTACTCGGTGCATGCGGACATGTATAAACCCCTGTTCACCGCTCTGCGGGATGTGGTGGCCAACTCTCTTGCCGGCGACTTCGATAACGCAACCGCCGTAGCCTGGCAGCAACGCCTCGATAGCCTGACCAATCGTTTCGAGTCTGCTGCCGAACAGCACACACCGCCCCTGTAACTCGTCTTGCTCGCGTGAGACCGAGCTCGAACGCAGTAACGACAGCTTCCCTTCCCCGCGCTATGCTGGTGATCAGCTTTTGGGGGAGAGCGTTCATAAACTCGTATCGAGAAGTCGTCTGTCCTGAAGACATGCACATCCTGTTCTCCGGCGCTCCAGAGCTGTCTGTCGGCGCATGCCACGTCTGATGCGAACGCCCTGGTTCTACGGCTGGAATGTAGTCGCCATAGGCATGGCCTGGCAGGCCATGACGTTTGGCATCGCACTCTACTGCTTCACTTTCTGGATTCCGCTGTGGATGCGGGACTTTGGCGTTGACCGCGGTGATGTGCTTGCGTTGTTTTTTGCGATTCAGATTTCGATGGGTCTTCTGGCGCCATTCTCAGGCCGGGCGATGGATAGCATGTCCATCAGAATGCTCGTTTGCCTCGGCCTGTTCGGTTTTGCGGCAGCGCTTGCACTCAGCGCGCTGGCGGAAAGCCTCATTGGCGTAGCTCTGGCTTTTTGCACACTCGGCATTCTTGGTCCGCTGCTGGCTGGCCCCCTCGCTGCGCAGACGCTGATTACTCGATGGTTTACACAGCGCCGGGGGCTCGCTCTGGGCATTTCAACCGTCGGTACTTCCGTCGGAGGCTTGTTGCTGCCCCTTATTGTCACGTCGCTGCAAGCGCAAATCGGTTGGCGTGACACAAACTTTGTAGTGGCGGCCTTTCTTGCTCTGGTGCTCGTACCGATGGTGCTGATGATTGTGCGTGAACCCGATGCCGGTGAAAGCCCGGACAACGCACCCGAGAGCCCATCAGCGTTGCCTGGTCTCAGCACTGGTGAGATCCTTCGACATCGTGTCTTCTGGGGCGTTTGCCTGGCGTTTGTGCCGCTGTCGCTCGCGCTCGGTGCTGTTCAGCAGAATATAGCTCCGTTGTCGGCTGATGCGGGCTTCGATTCGGTTCAGGCGTCTTTGCTTGTCTCGGTGATGGCGTCTGTGATGATCGGAGCCAAGCTCGTTTTCGGCGCGCTGGCGGATCGCGTGGACCATCGGTGGCTGTTTCTCGGTTCGATCATCGCGGCTGGTGCTGCACTGGTTCTGTTGCAGTTGCCAACGCTGGACTTCAGCATTCTGGTGATCGTCGCGGTCGCGCTGGGGGTTGCCGGTGGCGGCTTGTTACCGCTGTTAGGAAGTGTGATCAGCGGTCGTTTGGGGATCGCGTCTTTCGGCCGCGTGATGGGATTGTTGGGGCCGTTTACCATTCTTGCGGCAGCCGGCCCTTGGTTCGCGGGCGAAGTGCGCGACGCCACGAGCAGTTACGCGCAGGCATGGTTTTATCTGTGTTTTGTCCTGCCGGTATCGGCAGCGGCACTCGCTTTGCTCAGCCCGACAGCGCAGCCTGCGCCTATGGCTGCCAAATAACCGAGCTGTCGACATTATTGATGTCAGTGAGTCCACAGAACGCCATGGTGAGATCCAGTTCATTGGCGATTATATCCAGGCACCGCGTTACGCCGGCCTCGCCGTCAGCGCCGAGCCCGTAGAGAAATGCTCGCCCGATCATCGTGCCGTGCGCTCCTAGCGCCAACGCTTTGAATACATCCTGGCCAGAACGAATGCCGCCATCCATCCAGACCTCGGCGTCATTACCGACCTCAGCAACAATCGCGGGTAGAACATCGATCGTCGCTGGAGCACCGTCTAACTGACGGCCGCCATGGTTGGACACGAGTACTGCATCGGCTCCGCTGTTGACGGCAGCGCGTGCATCCTGTGGCTCCATGACGCCCTTGACGATGAATTTGCCGCCCCAAAGCTCGCGCAGCCGGGCGACATCGTCCCAATCGAGGCTGGGATCCAGTTGCTCAGCAGACCACTGGCCGAGCGTGCGCATGTTTTCAACACCCTTTGCATGGCCAATGACATTGCCAAAATCCCGGTTGGATGTGCCGAGCATGCCCCTCGCCCAGCGCAGCTTGGTCATCATGTTGAGCAGGTTGCGCGGGGTGGGCGCTGGTGGTGTAGATAGCCCGTTTTTGATGTCCTTGTGGCGTTGTCCGAGGATGTGGAGATCGACGGTGACGACCAGCGCATCGCAGTGGGGGCGGGCGCGTTCGATCAAGCTCTTGATGAAGTCAAAGTCTTTCATGACGTAGAGCTGAAACCAGAACGGCTGGCTAACCGCAGCGGCGACGGCTTCGATGGAGCAGATGCTCATCGTGGACAGCGTGAACGGAACACCGAACTTCTCCGCGGCGCGCGCGGCGAGGATCTCACCATCGGCGTGTTGCATGCCCGTCAGGCCGGTCGGTGCCAGGGCGACCGGCATCGCAGCGGTTCGACCAATCAGCTTGCTCGCAATGGAACGAGTAGAGATGTCGCGAGCAACTCGCTGGCGCAGTTTGATCTTTTCAAAGGCAGTCTCGTTGTCTCTGTAGGTCGTTTCGGTCCACGATCCGGAGTCAACGTAGTCGTAGAACATCCGCGGCACTCGCCGTTTGTGTGCCTGGCGTAGGTCTTCGATGCAGGTAAAGGTCATGGGCGTGGCTGTTCCGTTATTCCGTGGATTGTATGGCCTGGCAACAGATGATCGCTGTTCATCGATCATTGCCGCAAAGCGGCAGAACTGAGCGATAATTCTGCCATGAATACGTGTATACGAGCGCTCGCGCTTTTGCTCCTCCTTGGGTTTCCCAGTCTTTGGACGGCGGCCGATGAGCCATGCGAGCTCGCACCGTGGGCGCAGGCTAACGAGTCGCTACCGCGCTATAGCTTTGAGTCGCCATTGGAGCCGCTTCCATTCGTCGATACCGCCCGCATTCGACAAATTGAGGTGATACGGCAAAACGTTTTTCCGAATTCCCATCACCAATTGGCGAGCGTTGCTAACCGTTTCAACTCGCTGACGAGCGAGACCGCCATACGGTCTGCGCTTTTGATCGAACCAGGACAGGTGGTGGGCGATGCTGAGCTCGCTGAGGCTGAGCGTGCCTTGCGTCGAAAGTCCTTTCTCTACGATGCCGCTGTGCTCGTGGCTAAGCGTTGCGACGATGAGCTCGATGTTGCGGTGGTGGTGCGCGATGTCTGGACTCTCGTGCCCAACATCGGCTTCGCTCGCACCGGTGGCGACAACAAAACCATTCTGGGCATCAGCGATGGCAATGTTCTGGGTAGTGGCAAAGAGCTTTCTATCGTTTATCGAAACGACAGAGACAGAAGTGGTTACAACATTCGTTTTGACGATCCCAATATCTTCGGCAGCCGCTGGCGTGGCGCGCTTGCCCTCGCCGACAACGACGACGGCCATGCGATTTCTGCCAACGTCGACCGGCCGTTTTTCTCCTTCGATACGCGTACGGCTGTAGGTCTGCGTCTGAGCAGCTTTGAGCGTGATCAGGACTTAGAGTTTCTTAGCGAAGATGTGTTTACCCTCTCAGGTGAAGGCGAGAGTGCGGAGGTATACCTGGGCCGATCCTCCGGCAGGTCCTCTCGCGGAGACGGCACCTACATCGATCGCTTCTGGTTAGGGTTGGCCTACGACCATGAGGCCTATCGATTCCCGACAGGCTTCCCCGGTCCGCTCAGCACGCAACGCACCTTTGTCTACCCGTTCGTTGCGTGGCGGCGACAGCAGGATCGGTTTGTGAAGCGAGAGAATGTCGATCGGATCGAGCGTACTGAAGATCTCGACCTGGGCTTGTTCATGAGCGCGCGTGCAGGGTTTTCGAGTGATGCGTTTGGCGGCGATGGCGACTTTCTGCTGTTCAATGTTGGAATCGGTGGCCGCTGGTACCTAACGCCAAAGCAGCTATTTCGCACGTCGGCTAGCTGGCATGGACGCGTTGAGCTTAACGAGCGTGATACGCAAGACGCCGTGGTGACGGTGGAGTCTGAGTATCTTTGGAAACACAGTGCTCGCATGAGCTTTCTGGTTCGCGCTGAGGCAGCGGCTACGCGTGATCTGGATCTGGATCAACAGCTGACACAGGGTGGTGATAGCGACCTGCGTGGCTACCCAAGCCGTTTTCAAGTTGGCGATCGCCGATTTCTACTCACGATCGAGGAGCGCTATTACACCGACTGGCTGCCGTTCGGATTGTTTCGCGTTGGCTTTGCTGCGTTTGCGGATGTTGGCCGAGCCTGGTTTGAAGACGAACCGCCAGCCTGGGTGCCACAGCGTGATCAGGACTACTTTGACACTCTGTCGAACGTTGGCCTCGGACTTCGATTTGAATCCATTCGAACGCGCCGAGACAGAGTGCTGCACGTCGATTTCGCCCGCCCGTTAGTGGACGGCCCGGACGTGGATTCGCTATCCATCACGATCACCGCAAAGCAGGCACTCTAGCGAATCGACTTGGCAGGTTAGTGAAATCACCGATTCACCTATCGCAACTTGTGAATTCAGGTGGTGAGCCCCTCGAAGCGCGGTAGACTGCCCGGCTGCCGGCAAGGAGTGCTGCGCCGGTGACACGCAATCGAGATGAGGCAGCAATGACATCGTTTTCTGAGGCAACTCGGGTTAGCCCGGCGGCTGCGGGAGCAGCAGGCCAGTATCAAGGCACCATCGTTCCAGGCTGGGACATCGGCGGCAACACGCATGGTGGTTACACGCTGGCAATCGCTGCGCGTGCGATGCTGGCGCAGAGCGGACGTAGCGATCCGATATCCATCACGGCCCATTACCTGCGCCCAGGTCGGCCGGGACCCGTCGAGGTGAACACCAGCATCATCAAGACCGGCAAAACCTTTACCACGGTCGACGGCACGTTGATTCGAGAAGGTAAGCCCATGCTGAAACTGCTGGGTGCGTTCGGAGAGCTTGGTGTTGGAGATGCCGACGTCAGCCGAGTCGACGCAGCGCCGCCTGAGCTGCCGCCCCTTGATGCGTGCGTGCCGCCTGGGGTGCCGGAGGCAAACCCACACGCGCTGCACCAGCGCATCGAAGCGCGTTTGCATCCGGACGATGCGGGATTTTTCCGCGGCAAGCCCAGTGGCAATGCCCGTATGACCGGCTGGTTCCGACTGCGTGATGGCGAGGAGATGGACGGGATTGCGCTGTTGCTGGCTGTGGATGCGTTTCCGCCAACGATCTTCAATGCCAATCTACCCATCGCCTGGACACCCACGGTTGAATTGACAGCGCACGTGCGAGCGCGACCCGTGCCAGGATGGCTGCGCGCACGCTTCACAACGCGTTTTGTTACCGGCGGCTTTATGGAAGAGGATGGCGAGCTTTGGGATGACACGGGAACGCTGGTGGCACAATCCAGGCAGTTGGCGCTTCTACCCAAGTCCTCAGGCTAGCGGCCGCCCTGCACAGGGAAAGGCCGCCCGAACTTGCCGAGCATTCCGGGGAGAACCACTCACCTCGTGCTTCGCCCATTCAGGAGAGTTAACCCAGGCGAGTTAACCGAGGAGAGAGGGCGGGCGACAGTGCACGAGGTGTCGGCAAGTTCGGTGCGATGCAGTAGGAGTCAAGCGCCAGCGGGCTGAGCCGACTCGATAGCTGCCGGCGCAGTATGTAGTCGCCGCACCTCAGAACCATCCGCACTTTCCCGTATGCTCGTCTCATGAGTACTTCATTCCCCCCACCGGATTTCAACTCGACTCTGGACAAGCTGACGGAAGAGTCCGCGCTGTTCGCCAATGAGAACTTCTATCTGGCGTTTAGCGCGCGGGATATGGCATCTATGTCTGCGCTCTGGAGCGAGAGCCATGCCTGTCTTTGTGTGCATCCAGGCTGGCGGCTTCTACGTGGCCGGGAAGACGTTTTGGGTAGCTGGCGATCTATCCTCGGCAACGTCGCGCAACCGGGCATCGATTTCCATGATGCCCAGGTGGTGCTGGCCGACGGCACAGCCCTTGTCACGTGCTATGAACTCATCGGAGACGGCGTTTGCCTGGCAACCAATGGTTTTGTGCTGGAAGACGGGCGCGTGCGAATGCTGCTGCATCACAGTGGAATGTGCGCCGAGCCGCCTGACGACCTGCTGAGGCGCTAGCCGGCGGCGAGCTAGTCGCTGGCGCCCTCCACGGGAAACGACAACCTGTGCCAGAGCAGCATGCCGCCCGGCAGGTTGGCCACCTTGGTGCGGCCGGCATTGGTGAGAATTTTGACCGCCATTGCTGAGCGCTTACCAGATTGACAGATCGTGACGACAGGCCGCTCCTGGCAGACTTCGTCAATCCGCTCGCGCAGCTCGTTGAGGGGAATCAGTTCCGCGCCGCCAATGTGACCGAGCTGGCCCGAAAACTCTTCCGGCGATCGAACATCGAGCAAGCAAAGCTCGCCGGCGTTTCGGGCAACCCAGTCGGGGCGTATCTCCGGCACGCCAGCGAAAGTGGTCGTAATCGGCCCCCAGTCCGGTTCGGCGGGTAACTCATCGTTTGCCGGTCGTCCGCACTTCAGATTGGCTGGTACGGCTATATCGAGCAGCCGAGGGTGCGGCAGAGCGAGGTTGTCCATGAACCCTGCGAAGTCCTCCAACGGCGCATCGCCGCCGATTCGAGGATTGAAACGTTTCTCTTCAGCCACCGTCGAAACCGTTCGGCCTGCGTAGTCGTGAGCGGGGTACACGAGGCAGTCCTCGGGCAGCGTGAAAATCTGATCGCGAATGCTGCGGTACATCTGCTCAGCGCTGCCGCCCTGGAAGTCGGTGCGCCCGGCGCCACGAATCAGCAGGCAGTCGCCGGTGAACGCCAGTGAGTTGCTGTTGCTGACGTAGCTCACACAGCCAGCGGTGTGTCCCGGCGTTGCGCGCACCGACAGGGAGCAATTCCCGAACGCCAGCACGTCGCCGTGATCCACTTCGATGTCCACACCCGCCGCCTTAGCATTCCGGGAAAGAACAATCTCCGCACCGATTTTCTTTTGCATCAGCCATGCGGCAGTCACGTGATCTGCATGCACATGGGTATCCAGAACGTAGCGCACCTTGAGTCCAAGCTCTCTGATCAGTGCGAGGTCCCGTTCGTGCTGTTCGAACACTGGGTCTATCAACACGGCATCGCCTGATTGCGCACACCCCAGCAGGTAGGTGTAGGTAGACGACTGGGCGTCAAAGAGCTGTCTGAATATCATCGGAGTACTCCCTGCAATATCGCGAAAGTGAGGCAGCCGCGCTAGAAGCGAAAGGCGCGCTGCTGGGGCGTTGGTGGCTTGCGGGTAGGGTTGTCGTTGAGCACGAGCTCCACTAGCGCGGTGTCGTAGAATTCGTGCAGCTCGACGATTTTGCCACCCTCGATGGTGAATATCTGGCAATAGGTTTGCTCATAGAGCTCTCCGTTCAAGCCAGGACCACCACCCTGCATGATGCCAACGACGCGATCATCGTCGGCGCACATGATCCGCCACTTCTTGCTGAAGCGGAACTCCCCGGGCCTCAGCTTGCCCACCACGCCGTCGGCGACGATTGGTCCAAAACACTCGGCTTTACCCTCCCACCGACCAGAGACCGGTGTGCTGCCCAGCATATTGAAAGCGACATCGTCGCTGTGTAGCCCGGCCAGTGCCTCGAAGTCGCCGCTACCGAGGCAGTCGTAGTAGTGCTCGATGAGCGCGATATTGTCAGCTCGTTGAGTCGTCATTGTCGTAATAGCCTATAGGGGAGTGAGCGGGTTGCCGGGGAAACTTGGGGCTTCGTCAGTGACCCCCGACCAATGGGTCGCGGTTTCCGACCAGAAACTCGAGTCGATCGTCAGCCAGCTGGAGTCATCGAGGCTGCCGGCTTTTACGAAGCGCATGGATGGATCTTCCTCAACATAGCTGATGACGGGTGAGCCACAGTCGCCGCAAAAGCCCCTCGTCACATGGCTACCTGCGCTTCCGGTTACGGTGAAGACTCGCATCGCCCCGTCGATCTTCAGAGCCTCAGTCGGCAACAGGACAATGGTCGCTTTACCGCTACCGGTGCTCTTCTGGCAGTCGCGACAATGGCAGTGATGGGCCGAGATAACCGCATCGGCTGAAAATTGGTAGCGAAGGTTGCCGCAAAGACAGCCGCCACTGTGTTGCTCGCTCATGATCGACCTCTATCTGCGTTATGAAGGGTTGTGGAGGGTTGCGAAGATGCGCTCGTTCAACGGTTGCGTCCGAACAGAAACTCGCGCGTTTCCTCGCGTGCGGCAGCGAAGTCGGTGCCGACCAGGCGATCGATATCGCCGATCTCTTCGGGCACATACCAGTGGGTTTGACCACGCGTGTTGTAAGCCTGCCACACAGAGTTCGCGATCTCCGTCACGGGCACGAGCCGATAGGCGCCGTCTGCGGGAAGTGATTCGAGCATCGATTCGTCAAAATCTTTGCCGGCGCCCGCCGCGAGTGCGTTGCGTAGCATCGGTGTGTCGATGCATCCCGGCAGAACATCCGCACAGCGAATGTCGAACCGATCGAACTCCAGGCTCAGCGCTTCGGTAAGCCCCTTCACAGCAGACTTTGATGCGCTGTACACGGCGCGCAGTGCGTGCCCGTGGGTCGCGACGGAGCTCGACGTACTGATACACAACGAGTTTGGTGTGGCTTTGAGCATCGGCAAGCCGGCCCGGATACCGTAGATCACTCCGTTGACGTTGATGTCGATAATTTTCTGCATCGTCTCCAGTGGCATCTCGTCGAACCAGGCGCCCGGTGCGATGCCAGCGTTGTTGAACAGTACATCCAGGCGGCCGCCGGAAGCCTCTGCGAAGTCGTTGATGACCGAGTCGAACTGTTGTGGATTGGTGACATCGAGCTCAGCGGTGAAGCACTGTTCAGCGCCGATTGCCGCGCTGGCCGCCGCGAGGCCAGGGGCATCCATATCAGCGAGTCCGACAAACCAGCCGTGACTGGCGAACAACTGGCCAGTCGCACGGCCCATACCTCCGGCGCCGCCGGTAATGAAGATTGCCGGTGTTTCGCTTGAACTCATGGTCTTCTCCCCCCTGGAGATTCGCCGGATGTGGAAAGCTCTGCCCAGCAAGACTACCGTAGTGACTCGTCTCGCGGGAACAGGGTAGAGCCATGTTGAATCGCCGTCGCTGGTTGGCCGGTAGTGGTGCTGGGGTGCTCGGGCTGGCAATGGGGCCACCGCTGCTTGCGGCTTCAAACGATGCACTGATGGCTGCTAAGCCCGGGTTGCGGCAGCTCAATGAGCGGCCGCTAAACGCTGAAACGCCTGCCCACCTTTTGGCTGATGCGACGACCCCGACAGAGCGTTTGTTCGTGCGCAATAACGGTTTGCTGCCGAGCGCTATGGATGCTCAGACTTGGCAGTTGAGCGTTGCTGGTGAGTCCTGCATCCGGCCAGCGAGCTTTACTATCGATGAGCTCAAAACTCGCTTCGAACAGGTCAGCTACGATCTTCAACTCGAGTGTGGTGGCAATGGCCGGGCAGAATTCCGCCCGCGCGCATCCGGCAACCAGTGGACAACCGGTGCGATCGGTTGCCCGCGCTGGCGCGGCGTACGCTTGCGCGATGTTCTCGACTACTGTGGCGTTGCTAGTGACGCGGTTTTTGTGGCCTATGAGGCGTCGGACCGACATCTCTCCGGTGATCCGTCCAAGCAGGTTATCTCTCGTGGCGTGCCGCTGTCGAAGGCCCTTGAGGCCGAGAGCCTCATCGCGTTCGAGTTGAATGGTGAACCCATCCCGGAGCTGCATGGTGCGCCGCTTCGATTGGTTGTCGGTGGCTGGCCTGGTTCGGTCTCGGGCAAATGGCTCACCAGGCTGCTCGTTCGCAACCGAGTTCATGATGGCCCCAAGATGCTAGGCAATTCCTACCGCGTGCCCTGTGAGCCGGTTGCGCCTGGAGCTGATGTGCCGCCGGGGTCGATGTGCATTATCGAGTCGATGCCGGTCAAATCGCTGATCACGTCACCCGCTAGTGGGGTAGTGGTTCGCGCCGGCAAGCCTCTGGAGTTATCTGGCCACGCCTGGGCTGGTGATCTGGCTGTAGCCTCTATGGCGATCAGCGCTGACTTCGGGCAAACCTGGCAGAGCGCTGAGTTGGCGCAGCCGAGGAACAGGCTGGCCTGGCAGCAGTGGCAGGGCCGAGTCACATTACCGACTACGGGCTACTTCGAAATCTGGGCGCGGGCGACCGACAGTCTGGGCCGAAGCCAGCCGATGCTGGTGCCAGGCTGGAATCCCAAGGGCTACCTAAACAACGCCTGCCATCGTGTTGCTGTTCAGGCGGTGGCCTAGCGTGCGGCACATGCTTGGTTGTTTGGCGCTACTGTGCGCCGCTTCAGGATATACATCGGAGTTACCGGAAGGACCAGCCAAACCCCTGGTTATCGGGCATTGTTCTGCCTGTCACTCCCTGGATCTCGTTACCTCGCAGCGGGGTGATGCGGACTTCTGGCTCAAAACCATTCGCTGGATGCAGGCAACGCAAAATCTCTGGGTGATCCCGTCGGAGCAGGAAGATGCGATTGTTGCGTACCTGGCGACACACCTTGCTGAGGGCGATTTTGCTCGCAGGCCAAACCTCGCTGTCGAGTTGCGCCCGGCGCTGCCGAAGCCCGACAACGGCAAGAACGACTGATCGAGCGTCGGTATCTCTGGACACCGACGTGCTTACCAGCTAAAAAACCGTCAGCTCTGATTGTAAGTCGACGTTGGCGTTGGAAGGAGATAGCAATATGGCTGCAGCTTTTGCCTTGGACCCACATCAAAGTTGGTTGCCGCTGGAGGCAGCTGCCGCACAGGAAAGTGATGCCAGAAAGGCCGGCTTGCTGACTGAAGTTCGCAATCACATGGAGGCGGAGATCCACGGTCGCCTGGATGATTTGATGGCGACGCTGACTGCGGAGCCCGTCTATCACTTCTGGGGTCGGGGCGATGCAACTCTGCTGTCCGGCGCCGAAGCGGTGCGCGGTTTCTATAGCGCGATGTTTGCCTCGGGCGGTGAGCAGTTTGAAGTAGTCATTGATCGTGTCATCGCATCGAGTGACCACGTGGTGACCGAAGGGCAGGTCCGGATAGTGCACCGCGGCGCGGATGTGCTCGCGGCCGGTGTGAGCGAAGTCGCCGGCGAAGCGGTGACCGAGAATTCACTATATGTGAGTAATGCTCAACTGGTGACGGTGTGGCCTGCGGACGAGGATGGCAAGCTGATCGGCGAGGACATCTATTTTGGCGAAGATCCGCTGACCAAGCTGGTACCGATCGACAAGGCCCAGTTGCCGCCGTACTTCCGGCTTTGATGTTGGATCAACCTGGCTGACTGGCACGAGACTTAGCAAACGGGGAGAGTAGATTTGGATACCGCAACACTGAATAAGCGACTGGCAGCGGTCGAGTCGCGACGCGACGAGATACTCGCCGGCGGAGATGAGGCGCAGAAGATTCGCCGCCTGCCGGATGATCTGGTCGACAAACTCGTCGATGACGGATTCTTCCGCTTTGCGCTGCCCGAGGCGCTCGGCGGTGAAGACGCCAGTGCCTGTCAGACGATCGAGATTCTGGAAGCGATAGCCGCTATCGATGCATCCACCGCCTGGAACGTGATGCTGGGTTCTGAGATCAACGCCATGGCTGCTGGCGGAATGGAGCCAGAGCTGGCCAAGAAGATTTATCTGGACGACCCCAAAGTAGTCATGTGTGGCGGTGGTGGGCCGGGTAGCACTCCGCCACGCGCCGAGCGCACCGAAGATGGTGGTGTTCGAGTATATGGACAATCCACGTTCATCAGCGGCTGCCACAACGCGACGTGGTGTTTCATGATGGCGCCGCTCATGAAGGGCGACGAGATGGAGGTCGATGCCTCCGGTCAACCCATTGCCAAGATGTGGTTCATGCACAAGGATCAGTGGGAGATCATCGATACCTGGGACGTCGCTGGCCTTCGAGGCTCAGGCAGTAACGACGTCAAAGCGGATGGCGCTTACGTCCCGCCGGAACACTTCGATGTCGATCTCGTGTCGTTGCCCGCCCAGCACGAAAACCCTGTGTTCAGAATTCCTGTGCCATTGCGCCTTTCCTACAACAAGGTTGCGATTGCTCTCGGAGTCGCGAAAGGCGCGTTGGAGACTTTTGCGGACCTGGCCCAAAACAAAATTCCCATGATGTCTACATCGTCTCTTGCAAACAGGCCGATCGCTCAATTTCGCATGGGCGAGGCAATGGCGAACTACCGAGCGGTTCGCTCGTTTGTCATGGAATCGATGAAAGCGGTCGAAGATGAGCTTTGGGCAGGGGCTCCGCATCCTTCACCCGAAGCCACCCAAGCCGCTCGCCTGGCCTGCACGCACGGCGCCAACGTCTGCATGTCAGTCGTTGATAGTTTGCACAACACAGCGGGTACATCCGGCATGCGGATGCATTCGCCGCTCGAACGCAAACTGCGTGATGCGCACGGCTGCGCGACGCACCGCTGGGTGTCGCACGCGCTGTATCAGGACCTCGGCGGTATCATGCTGGGCGGCGAGCCCACCCCGGAGTTTATCGGTGCGTCTATGCGCTGACGGCCGGACGAAAGGCTCGTACCACCCTCTTTGTACTACTAGCGCAGTACGGCGTTCACACGGGTTGGGGTGATCCGGAGGATGACCCGCTCTTGTGCGGTGAGCCACGACGATAAGTCTGCGGGGGCCTCGAAGCCGGTACCCTTGATGTTATCGAATATCCGAAGCGTCAGTGCTTCCAGGTCATCGTCGCTCACTTGAGCGGTGCCTTCGAGGTTGATGTAACTGTACGGCTCACCGTTGTTAATGACGCACAGGCTTACCCGGCTATCGCGGTCGATAGAGCGTCGCTTAAAGGTTCGTCCGGGCGTGCTGACGATAAAGTCTTCACCATCTCGAGCGTACGCCACGATCGAGGTGACGGGCGCGCCGTTCTTGCGCAGCGTGGTAAGGCTGGCCCAGCGATGGGTGTTCAAGAAGGCGTCTTCATCGTTGCTGAACATGTGAGCTCCGGTCTATTTGATGCTCAGAGACTGTAGCGAATTTTCCTGGTCGATAACTCTCGATTCTTTCGTCGTGAGCCACAGCGAGGCTAATTGTTGTGCGATGATTTACGCCATTAGAGGAAGGAGAGAATCATGAAACTCGAAGGCAAAGTGGCGGCAGTAACTGGCGGCACGGCAGGAATCGGCCGCGCTATTGCAGAGGCTTATCTGCGCGAAGGCGCGAAAGTTACGGTCATGGCACGTAACCCGGCTAAAGCCGAGGCGATGTTGGCTGAGGTCAACGCTGGAGATCGGCTGACGTTTGTTGCCGGTGATGCGATGTCCCAGTCCGACGTTGAAGGTTTCGTCGACAAAACCGTGGCGCAGTACGGGCAGATCGACATTCTGGTTAACAATGCCGGTGGCGCGAGCGATCTATTACCCACGATCGAGCTGTCTGATGAGACTTTCGACAACACCATGAAGTGGTGTGTGTATTCGACCTTCTGGGCGTCGCGCCGGGCTATGCAGTCAATGGTCAAGCAGCAGTGGGGCCGGGTGATCAACATCTCCTCAACGGAAGGCAAAGTGGGCAAACCAGTGCTCATGGCCTACACCGCTGCCAAGCACGCCGTAAATGGCATGACCAAGTCGATGGCGCAGGAAGTAGGCACCTCTGGCGTTACCGTAAATGCTATCTGCCCTGGCCTGATCATTACCGACATCGTTAAAGAAGGTGGCCCCGCGACCGCTGAAGCCATGGGTATGACGTTTGAAGAGATGGTGGATCTGTTTTCCAAGGAGTCGGCGATCAAACGGCCCAACAAGGTGGAAGAGGTGGCCGAAGTGGCGGTGCTTATGGCGTCTGAAGCCGGCGCCGGAATCACTGGCGCCACCTGGAGCGTTGATGGCGGAACGGCGCCTTACTAACGTTGATTCGCTCTGCGAATCAACGCGCCTCCCAGTCTTGGATGAGCGGCAGCCTATTGGCCCACCTCGCGCAGCGAGGCAAGCCAATGGGCGAGAGCGCCCGTCCCCTAAATCTTCCTCCGATTCGACACTGCGCGTTCCTACGGAGATCGCCACGTAACGTTGATTCGCTCTGCGAATCAACGCGCCTCCCAGTCTAGGAAGTAGCGACAGCGCATTGACGCATCTCGCGCAGCGAGACAAGGCAATGCGCGAGTGCGCCCGTCCCCTAAATCTTCCTCCGATTCTTTGCTGTCTGTTCCTACGGAGATCGCCGCGTCGTATTGCGGCTTCGCCGCAATCCTTCTCGCGAAGACGAACGTTTGGCAACTCCGTTTGATAAGGAGATCGCCACGCAACGTTGATTCGCTCTGCGAATCAACGCGCCTCCCAGTCTTGGAAGTAGCAACAGCGCATTGACGCATCTCGCGCAGCGAGGCAAAGCAATGCGCGAATGCAACGTTGTTCCGTACACGGAACAACGCGCGCTTCAGTCTTGAGAGAGCGGCAGCCTATTGGCGCACCTCGCGCAGCGAGGCAAGCCA
>JANSWO010000015.1 GCA_024743435.1 Pseudomonadaceae bacterium
CGCAGCGCGGACTGCGTTGCAGTCCGCTCGCTCGCAGTGACGGGTAAGGCTCGCGTCAACGCGAGCGGCTGGGCTGCACCGCTGGTTGGTTTTAGCCGTCGTCGCGAGGCGTTGGGCTGCGCAGCAGCGCAACAACGACGCGATCTCCCAACGCCCGCAAATGTCTTCCAATCGTCAGGAGACTGCCGCGCAGCGCGGACTGCGTTGCAGTCCGCTCGCTCGCAGTGACGGGTAAAGCTCGCGTCAACGCGAGCGGCTGGCAGGCCGCTCGCTGCTCGCCCGTCGTAACCTTTGCTGTCGGCTTCGGCAAAGGAGAATCCCGCCGTCCATGGCGAAACTGTGCAGCTTCGATAACCCCCTGGGCTCGCGTCAACGCGAGCGGCTGGCAGGCCGCTCGCTGCTCGCCCGTCGTAACCTTCGGTTACGACCCAGTCGGTACTTCGCTGAATGGAATACCCTTGTCCATACGCGGCTCTTGAGGCAGCCCCAGTACGCGCTCGGCAATGATGTTGGCCATGATCTCATCCGTACCACCGGCTATCCGCAAACCCGGGATGGCCATATAGGTATCCTGGAACAAGCGGCCAAACGCCTCGTTGTAGGACGCATCGCGAGCGATTCCTTGCTGCTCGAGAAGATCCATCGCAAACGATGCCATGTCCTGAGACTTCACCGCGCCAACCAGTTTGCCGATAGAGTTCTCCGGGCCCGGAATGGCGCCCCGCGACAATGCGGAGAGCGTTCGGTAAGCGGTGTACTTGAGGCCAGCCTCCTGTACGTACCAAGTGGCAAGCTTCGCTCGCACGTTACCGTCTTCCAGTGCAGGTTTGCCGCCAATCTCTACATCAGCCGCCAGTTCCATGACTTTCTTCACGTTCACACCGCCGCCGCCAGCTCCGATGCTCGCACGCTCGTTCATGAGCGTGGTCAGCGACACCTGCCAACCCTGGCCCACTTCGCCAAGGCGCTGGCTATCCGGGATGCGCACGTCCGTGAAGTAAACCTCGTTGAAGCCCGAATCACCCGAGATCTGTCGGATCGGCTTGATCTCGATGCCAGGGCTCTTCATGTCCACGTAGAAGTAGGTAAGGCCCTTGTGCTTTGGCACTGTCGGGTCTGTACGTACCACGAGGATGCCCCAGTCTGAATACTGCGCGCCGGAGGTCCAGATTTTCTGGCCGTTGATGATCCAGTCGTCACCATCCTTCTCGGCCTTGGTGCGCAGCGCAGCCAGATCCGAGCCACCAGCCGGCTCACTGAACAACTGACACCAGATCTCTTCACCGTTGGCGAGCTTAGGCAGAAAACGACGTTTGTCATCCTCATTCGCCCAGGTCATCAACGTTGGTGCGGCCATACCCTGACCAATCGAAAACACGCCGGTTTCCGGAGCTGAGAATTTCGCCTCTTCCTGGCCGAGAATCACATTCTCGATCGTATCGGCGTCTCTGCCGCCATATTCCTTCGGCCAGCGTATGCAGGCCCAACCAGCATCAGCCTTTTTCTTCTGCCAATACTTGGCTCGCGCCATGCCATCCATACCGGAAAGCTCGTCCTCGGTTGGAATGTTCGCTTTCAACCAGCTGCGGGCTTCTTCGCGAAACGCCGCTTCTTCTTTACTGTCTTCAAAATTCATAGTCTTCTCCCGACATGTCCGGCTCGCTGTTCTGAGCCCAACGTTGAGTGATCAAATCGATTAGCGAACAACACGCCTACGCTGCGTTACTCCGCTCTGCCGCAGTGATGAGCTTGTCCTGCCATAGGCCTTCACTGCCGATGGTGGAGGCAAGAACCTTCGAGCGCCGATAGTAGAACTGGCAATCAAATTCCCAGGTATACCCCATGCCGCCGTGCGTCTGGATGTTCTCCTTTGACGCGTAGTAGAGCGCTTGAATACTGCCTACCCGCGCTGTCGCGGCGGCCAAAGGTAACTCGGCCGCATTCGTATCCAGCGCCCAGGCACCGTAGTAGGCGTTCGATCTGGCTAGCGTGTTCTTGACGTACATATCTGCCAGCTTGTGCTTAATCGCCTGATAGGAAGCAATCGCGCGGCCAAAGGCATAACGGCCCATCGCGTACTCCTTCGCCATCTCGAGGCACGCATCGCTAGCGCCAAGCTGCTCCCAGGCAAAAAGTACCGCTGCTCTGTCCAGTACGGATTCCAGTAACGACCAACCCTGGCCTTCGCCGCCCAGCAGTTCAGCGTTTGCACCGTCAAGAACCATGTCGGCATGCGGGCGCGTCGGATCGACCGTAGGAACAGAGTTCAGCGTCACGCCATCACCGTCGAGCGGGACGAGATAGAGCGATGCGCCATCACCGCTGTCACTCCGGGCCGCAACAATGGCCACCTGCGCAACCTCCGCATCCGGGACCATCACTTTGGCGCCGCTGATCTTGCCCCCTGAGACCGAGGTCGTCAGGCGCGCAGCAGATGGCTGACCACCACCTTCGGCGTATGCCATGGTGGCGATAACCTCGCCGGCCGCGAGCTTTGGTAGCCACTCCGATTTCTGCTCGTTACTGCCGGCGGCCAAAAGCGCTTCGGTAGCCAGATAAACCGACGAGCTGAACGGAATGGGCGCGGCGACGCGGCCCAGCTCTTCAGCGATGACCACCAACTCGAAATAGGACAGGCCCAAACCGCCAAATTCTTCCGGAATGGTGGTGGCGGTCCAACCCATCTCGACAACTTTCTGCCAGACATCGGCAGCCATCGTCTCGCCGTTGTCCAGTACGCGGCGCACAACCGTCGGCGGGCAGTGCTCAGCCAAGAATCCGCGCGCTTGATCACGCAGCAGGTTCTGGTCTTCCGAAAACTCAAAATTCATATGGGCTCCCCAGTTTGCGAAAAGATTGGTTTGAAAGAGTGAATTGGAAACCGTTACATCAGGGCCAGCGATATCTGATCGATGCAGTTGCCAAACGTTAATTCATCATGATTAAAGCGCCTACCCGTTGTCTACTGAAAACATATCGCCCATGTCGCTGGACTCGGTCGCTGAAATCGTCTGACCAACGCCGCGATCCATCCCTCGGGCAACATCACAAGCCACACCCATAGCGCGCTAGAATAGCGCCATGAACGCAAATGATTTTGGCCTGCTTCGAGTAGCAGCAATCGCCCCGGAAGTGCATCTGGCAGATCCCGCTGCTAACGCTGTCCTGGCGAAAGACGCGATCGCGAGGCTCGGTGACAAGGGCGTCAGCCTGGTGCTCTTTCCCGAATTGTCACTCACTGGCTACAGCGCCGAAGACCTATTCTTCAGCAGCGACCTTCACCGCGCTGTGAAGAGTGCCATTCTGGAGATCGCCAGCCACTGCCGGGGCACGGCCGCAGTGATCGGTGTGCCCTGGGATTGTGGTGATGGGCGCATGCTGAACTGTGCGCTGGTATTGGCCGATGGTCGTGTTCTGGGTGGCGTACCCAAACAGCACCATCCCAACTACGGTGAGTTCTACGAGAAACGCTGGTTTGTCCCCGGCAGCATCGATGTGTCGGACGCGGAGCTCGGCGATTTCAGAATCGCACCAGAGCAACTCTTCGAGATTGCTGGCGCCCGTTTCGGTATCGAGATTTGCGAGGATCTGTGGGCACCGCAAGCACCTGGCGCAGTCGCTGCACTCGCCGGCGCCGATATCGTCTTGAACCTGTCTGCCAGCAACGAGCTGGTTGCCAAGGCAAGCTACCGGCGAGATCTCGTTCGTATGAACAGCGCCCAGAGTGAGTGTGGCTACCTCTACGCCTCGAGCGGCCCTACGGAGTCAAGTAAGGACGTTGTCTTTGGAGGCCATCTGATCGCTTGCGAGAACGGCCAGTTTCTCGCCGAGAGCGAGCGCTTCGCATTGACTGGTAGCGAGCTCACCGTGGAGTTCGACATCGAACACATTCGCCACGACCGCAGACACAATCAGACGTTCGCAGCGGCAGCGCGACCGGCGCCGTATGCGAAACTTAGGAGCACTCAATCAGCACGAGCGTTTGCAACGCCGTCGCGAAGCTACCCGAAAACGCCCTTCGTGCCATCGGATGCCGCTGACCGCGACGAAGTTGCCAGCGAGATACTGGCGATACAAGCAACCGGGCTCGCACGCCGCCTGATGGCCACTCCCTGCACGGGCTTCGTGGTCGGCCTGTCCGGTGGGCTCGACTCCACACAGGCGCTACTGGTGTGTTTGGACGCCATAAAACGGCTGCCAGACCGATCTGTCGAGCTGCACGCGGTGACGCTACCGGGCCCGGGTACGAGCGACTACACGCTTGAATCGGCGCGTACCCTGGCAACGGAGGCTGGCTGCGAACTGCATGAGATCGATATTGGCCCCGCAGTCACGCAACACCTGTCGGATCTCGGCCACGACGCCGACAATCACAATGTCGTGTTTGAGAACGCTCAGGCGCGAGAACGTACACAGATACTGTTTAACCTCGCCAATCAGAGAAACGCCTTAGTGGTTGGTACAGGCGACCTGTCCGAACTGGCGCTTGGCTGGTGTACGTTTAATGCCGACCAGATGGCCAACTACAACGTGAACGCCAGCGTACCCAAGACCCTCGTGCGCTACCTCGTTCGCTGGTTCGCTGACAGCCGAGCAACACCCGGTCTCGCCCAGGTGTTGCACCGGATAGTCGACACGCCGGTCTCCCCCGAACTCATTCCCAAATCAGATGTGGATGACAATGTCGGGCAACATACCGAAGCGATTATCGGGCCCTACGAATTGCACGATTTTTTTCTTTACCACTTCGTACGCAACGGTTTTGGCGTCGAGAAGATTCTGTTTCTGGCTCGCCATACGTTTGCTGATGCCTATTCGAAGGATCAGATCGCAACGACGCTTCGCATTTTTATCAGCCGCTTCTTCAGCCAGCAGTTCAAGCGCACTACGCTGCCACCTGGCCCCAAAGTCGGTAGCGTCAGCCTGTCACCAAGAGGTGACTGGCGAATGCCGGATGAAGCATCCGCGAGCCGTTTGCTCGCACTCATCGACAACTTCGAGGACTAGCCAATGATTCTGCGGTTTGGCATCGCGCGCATCGTCGCACTCACGATTTGCTTACTGGCATGGCCTGCCTTTGCCGATAGCGAGCATTGCGGTCCGAGCGGTGTCTGGATACAGATTCTGGGCGCCGGCAGCGGCGAACTGGACGACCTGGAAGCAGGCCCCAGCTACCTGGTATGGATCGACGATCACGCCCGCCTGTTGGTGAACGCGGGGCCAGCTGCGCTGCTGCGTTTTGAAGAAGCCGGTGCCGATCTGGCCGATCTCGACGCGGTGGTGTTCAATCAATTGGGTGCAACCTACACCGTGGATTTCCCAGCGTTTCTGGCCGGGGCGCGGGGCGATGATCGGCGTGCTGAACTGCCAGTGTTCGGACCACCCGGAAGCGCCAATCACCCGGGCACCCAGGAGTGGCTCGAACGCCTGATTGGCGCAAGCGGCGCCTTCCCCGACCTTGCCGGTTCGCTTGACCGGCAGAGCAACACAGGCTTCGCCGTCATCTCTGAAGACGTGGCCGCCGTCGGCCCAAAGATCTGGTCGGGGTTCGCAAATGAGCGTTTCGAACTGAGCGCGCTCTCAGTCAACCACGGCGACAAGCCGGCGCTTGCATGGCGAATCAACGTCGACAATGAGGCGATCGTCTTCGCCGGTGCGTTCAACAACGAACGCAACCGGGTGGCGCGATTCGCTGCCAATGCAGACACAATCGTGTTCCATCACGCGGTACCACAGTCGGCTCGTGGTCTCGATCGAGACCTGCATGTGCTGCCTTCGCAGATTGGCAAAATCTCGGAGCAAGCCGGTTTGCGATTTGCCATTCTCAGCCATCGTTCTTCACGCACCCGCGGCGTAGAGAGCCTGAGTCGCGCCTCAATCGAAGAGAACTTCAAAGGCGATCTCATTTTTGCGAACGACCTAGAATGCTGGGGTCTATAGCCGAGGAAGATATCCTGTCGTTCTGGTTCGGGACGCTAACCCCGAACGGTCTGGCGGAGCCGGAATACCGCAAAGCCTGGTTCAACGGCGGCCCAGAATTCGATGAAGCCATAGCGAGCACATTCGCCAGCGCAATCGAAGCCGGTCTCGCCGGCCAGTTTGAACCACCAGAATCACCGCGCCACCGGCTTGCACAAATCCTGGTCCTCGATCAGTTCACGCGCAACACCAGGCGCGGTGATCCCAGTAGCTTTGCGGGAGACTCGCGCGCGCTCGCCCTCGCGGCAGAAGGCGTTCGTCTGCGTCAGGACGACGCCTTAAGCGTTGATGAGCGATCCTTTTTCTATCTGCCCTTTGAGCACAGCGAAGATCTGATCGATCAACACACCGCGGTCGCGCTGTTCACACTCATGCATGACGAGAGCGAGTCAGCCACCCGGTCTGCGACTGGCGATTACCTGCGCTACGCCCAGCGTCATCGCTCGGCGATTATCCGCTTCGGTCGATTTCCCCACCGCAATGCGGTGCTGGGGCGCGCAAGCAGCAAAGAGGAAGCCAAGTATCTCGCGGACGGCGGCGGCTTCGGTTAGCCCGCCTGGCGCAGAAAAACTCGACCAAGCAGAAAAGCGCCACCGATCTGGTCTTGATGACCATAGATGAGCACATCGCTCACCCGAATGCCGTCCGGCGCCAACTTTGCAACCGGCACCACGAGACGGTGCGGACCAGCCGTCAATGCAAACTCCTGCCAGGCAGCTGTACCACCCGAACCAACCACTCGGGTGGCGATGTAGAACCGACTAATCCCCGGAGGTTCAACAAACACGTCGACCACCAACTCATTAAAATCACGCCAGGAACGCCGTAGCGTCTTCAGGTGGATGCCAGGCCACGGCCTATCGGTCAGCGTGACGCGCAGAGCGCGAGCAGGGCCACCTTGCCAGGCCAGTTCACTGTTTATCAGCTTTGTGTCGGTGTTCGGAACCGCGTAGATGCTGCCGCGAGGGTCGCTGGTGTCAATCAACGCTGGCCAAATAGCCGCCTGATAAAAACGCCCAGAGGCAACCCAAACCGGCTCTGCAAGCGCCGCTACAACGGCAAGCGACAACCAACCGGCAATAAGCAGCCGGTGACCCAACCGGGAAACACCCGACACAGACAGAACGCCTACGGTACAACTCGCCGCGATGAGATCGAGGAACCAGTCATACCAGCTCGGTTGCCGATCTGTTGTCAGCTGCAGCAACTCGCTGAGCCCGGCAATCGCGAACGCCACGGCCAGGACAACTGCTGGCCGTGGCCCAATCAAGCGCCAGAGCAGAAGGGTGACGACGGCAAACCAGGGGACATGCAACGTGTTATTCAAGGCATTGCCAAACAGACCCATCGCCGGCAGCCGGAACTGCTGCTGCGCAAACAGCAGCCCGACAAGGAGCAGGAGTACGGCGAGAAACGCCCAACGTGCAGCGGTCATGATTACGTTCGCGGAGAAAGCCGCACCTTGCCATGACTCGGCCGAGCAAGCACTGTTACGCACTGAAAAACTCAACCACGGGAACAAACAATGAAATTCGATATCGCAGCCGCCGATGAGCTACTCGCCACAACCAGGGCCGTCCGCAAACGCCTGGACCTCGGTAAGCCCGTACCGAGAAGGATCATTAAAGAGTGCCTGGAGCTTGCCGTGCAGGCCCCAACTGGATCCAACAGCCAAGGCTGGCGCTGGCTCGTCGTCGAAGATGCCGATAAGAAAGCGGAGCTTGCCAAACTGTATCGTCGAGCCGGTGAGGAATATCTCTTGGGCGACTTAGCGGGCACTCCCGACGCCCAAACCAAGCGCGTGCAGACGTCTGCTGTGTATCTGATGGAGCATCTGCATGAGGTGCCTGTACACGTCATTCCCTGCCTGGCCGGCATGCCCGCCGGTGAGATTCATACTGCACAGGCAGCCGGTGCGTTCGGTTCAATCTTCCCTGCTGTGTGGTCCTTCCAACTGGCTCTGCGAGCTCGCGGCTTGGGTTCTACCCTGACGACGCTGCACCTCGCCTGCGAGAAGGAAGCCGCTGAGCTGCTGGGCATCCCGGACAATGTGCGTCAGGTTGCTTTGTTGCCGGTCGCCTACACGCTTGGCACGGATTTCAAACGTGCGGCCCGTGGCCCGATCGAAGAGATAACCCATTGGAACCAATGGTAGCGCCATGTCACTGGCCAACTTGAACGCGATATGGGCCTCCGACATTCCGCTGTCGGGGGCAATGGGCATCGTCGCCGAGAAATTCGACGGCGACGCCCTGACCATCCGCGCGCCGCTCGCACCAAACATCAACGTCCACGGCACCGGTTTCGCCGGCAGCCTGTACGCCATAGCCGCTCTATGCGGCTGGGGCCTGGTGCACCTGCAACTGGAACAAGCCAAAGCGCCGGGGAGCATCGTGATCGCCAGCGCCAGCATCAGCTACGACAAACCCTGCAACGGTGATCTCATCGCTCGCTGCAGCTGGGGCGAGCAGAGCGACGCATGGCAGCGCTACCTCGATACGGGCAAGGCGCGCTTTGCGCTTACATGCGATGTCTCCGGCTCCGCCACCCTGCAAGGAAGCTACGCCGTCAAACGAGACGCCTGACGATCAGCTGGTGGCCACAACCCCGCCATCGAGCGCGATGGTTTGGCCAACCACGTAGTTGCCCGCGTTTGAGCACAGGAAAATCGCAAGGCCCGCCACGTCCTGAGGCGTTCCCACGCGTCCGGACGGGTTGCCTTTGGCCACACCGTCCCAATCGGCGTTCTCGGTAGCGCCGCCAGCGCCGATTCCAGTGCTGAGCATCCAGGTCGGGAATGGCCCCGGTGCAATGTTGTTGAACACGATGTGCTCGCCCGTGAGATGGGAGGCCATGAATCGTGTCAGGTGGTGAACGGCGGCTTTCGATGCGCCATAGGAAAACGTATCGAACACTGCGCTTTTCAAACCATCGATAGAGCCGATGTTGATGACCTTGGCCGGCTCGGCTGCGGAAGCTGCGGCGCGCAACATGGGCAACAGTTTCTGGGTTAGAAAGAATACGCCTTTGACGTTGGTGTCCATCACCTTGTCCCAGCCGACTTCGGGAAACTCACCAAGCGGCGCACCCCAGGCAACGCCTGCGTTGTTGATGAGAATATCGAGCTTGTCCTCCCTCGCCGCCAATCGCTCTGCGAGGGAATCGACGCCGGCAATGCCCGACAGGTCAGCGGGCAGCGAGATGCACTCGCTGCCGTACTCGGCCTGCAAACGCTCTGCCGTGGCATCACAAACATCCGCCTTGCGCGAGGAGATGTAGACCTTTGCACCGGCCGCAAGAAAGCCCGCCGCAATCATCTCGCCAATGCCGCGAGAGCCTCCTGTCACCAGAGCCGTCCGGCCCTTGATGGAAAACAGATTCTCAAACGATTCCGCCATGCCTATTCTCTCCTGGTCTTTCCTGGTTTCTCGGGTGTTAGCAAGTCGCCGGCCGGGGGTGGGCCGTAAGGCGCAGAATCCTATCACGGAGACCCCTGGCCCAAAGCACTGAGCTTTGCGGCAACATCGCGCTTGGGGCACCATCACGACACAATTGTCGAACCGGGAGCCAGACAACATGGCAACAGTAGATACGCAAACCAATGACCTGCTGGCAGATTTGAGCGACGGCGTGCTGACGCTGACGTTGAATCGTCCGGAGGCGCGCAACGCGATGACCGGAGAAATGAACGAGGCGCTCGCACAGGCGCTAGCGGCGGCGGAGTTTGATCCCGACGTACGCTGCATCGTGCTGACGGGCGCCGGCAAAGGCTTCTGCGCAGGAGGCGATGTCAAAGGCATGGCCAAGAGCGGGGATGGAACCGTTGGTAACAACACGATCGACGGCAAGATCCATCAGCAACGCGTTACCCAACGCGCCACGGCCGGCAAGCTCTACAGCATGCCGAAACCGACACTGGCCGCCCTGCCGGGCGCGGCAGCCGGTGCCGGCCTCGGTCTCGCGCTGGCGTGCGACCTGCGCATCATGGTTAGCAGCGCCGTGATCACCACGGCATTCGCCCGAGTAGGCTTCTCCGGTGACTACGGCGGCAGCTTCTTTCTGACTCAGCTGGTCGGCACAGCGAAGGCGCGCGAGATGTATTTTCTCTCGGACCGGGTATCCGCCAGCGAGGCTGAACGATTAGGCATCGTCAATTGGGTTTGCGAACCAGAGGAACTTGCGAGCAAGACCGCTGAGATCGCGAGCCGCCTCGCTAACGGTCCAACCGTTGCCTACCGCTATATGAAGGAAAATCTCAACCGCGCACTGTCTTCAGGCGACTTGAACGACTGTATGGATCTCGAGGCCACCCATCACGTGCATTGTGGTCAAACCGAAGATCACCGCAACGCAACCAAAGCTTTCGTTGAGAAACGCGAGCCAGTCTTCGTAGGGCGCTAAGCTGCCGCCGAGGCTCGTTTTCGACGCGCCTGCCAGGCGCGCAGACGCAACAGTGCAGCCAGCCCAAACGCGGCAACTGCCGGCCAGTACGCGGCATTCACCAACGCGATGCCCAGCAGTGTCTGGAAGAAAATGAGCCAAAGATAGTGCATGCCAAAACGGTGCAAGCGCTGCCAGTTTGCACCGAGCCATCGCTGACTGGCGTTATTTGAGGTCAGCGCCATTAGCCACAGAGCGATAAACGCGCCACCACCACCGATGAGCACAAGAGGCTCAATGGACTCACCGATAATGCGAAAGTAATCGTAGATGAACCACGCATGCACGGTGTGCGCGAGCGCCGCCGCTAGACCGAGGTAGCGCCGGTGCCTGACCAGTTGGCGGCCGACTCCGGTCAGCTCCAACAGTGGCCGCGCAACGTAGGCCAGCAAGAAGAAAGCCGCAGACAGTCGAGCCGTTAGCCGCATCCCAAAGCTCGCATAGTCCTGCGCCGCCATATCAGTCGCGAGCGAGAGAGGGAGGACAAGCGCAACAATCACCGTCGCAAAAATCAGATATTTGGCGGGAGCGCTCTGGGATTTCATTTGCCGAGCGCTTCCGAGGCTTCAAGCGAAAACGTGATGCGGCTCTGCACGCCACGACTGACAATCGGGACATTGTCGCGCCGAGCTGGTTGAAAACGCCAACCAGAAACCACAGCCAGAGCATGGGCTGCGTAGCGCATATCGGGATGAGTCGACACAACAGCGGCATTGCGCACGACTCCGTCGACACCCACGTCATAACGCACGATCACATAGCCCGGCTCGGTTATCTCAACCGGAGGCTGGGGGCTGTCGCCAGCAAACACCAGCGGCCGATCACCACTGGCGCAGCCAACAATCAGGCTCGCCAGTAGAGCACCAAGCAGAACGCGAGGGGCAACGACATACGTGGATTCAGCAAACACAACTCATCCCAATTTTGCAGCGAAGCACCGCCGCCCTGATATCCTAACTCACAAGACGGCATGACAAGACGTCAAGGAATCTCTAGCCAATGACACAACCGCGACAACGAGTACTCGTGTTGTACCTCGCTGATTCGGCGCTGGATAGCAAGGTAGTCGCATGGAGCCGGTATGACGGCACCGGCCACGACGAGGCAATGGCGGGCGATCAGGATTCGCCGCCCTACGCCACGGGTTTGGCTGCACTGCGTGATGGCTGGCGCCTGTTTCAGGCATCAACCCTTGCGCAACATGTGTCCGGCGATGAGCTACGCACCGGCTACCTGAAATACGAATTCTGGTTCGAACAATGGCCAGCACAATGACCAAAGATACAGCGGATTCTCCCACCCTGTTGAACTCCCGGCAGATGGCAAGCTTTGCCGCGCGCGGATTTCTAATGCTACCTGGAATCGTGCCCGGCGATCTGAACGATGCGTTTCTCGCCGACGTGGGCGCTGCAGATATCAGCAACAGTGATACGCCCCTATCGGTTTACGGCCGGTTGCTGAGCGACAGCACCGTGCCAATTGTGCCGGCCGGCCAATCCCTGTCCTCGGCCTACCCGCCCGACAGTGCGATTGCGAAAATCCTTCAGCTGCCAACGGTCTCAGGCCTCATTCGATCGCTCGTGGGCAGCGAGCCGGTTTTTGACCATCACTTTCTGCACATAACGTTTCCGCCGAGCTACTACGAGCGCCTGGCGGATGTACCGCGCTCTCAACACCTGCATCAGGATTCCACCATCGACACCCGGCGCGCGTTTGATGTCCAGCTGATGTACTACCCGCACGAAGTCACGCGAGAGATGGGCGGCACACGCTATGTCCCGGGAAGCCACCTTCGAGTGGTTAGCGAGGCCGCCATCGGACGCTACCAGAACGTTCTGGGCCAACAGCAAGTCATTTGTCCCGCGGGTAGCATTCTCGCCGTGCACCACGGCATCTGGCACGGCGGCGGCGCGAATCATTCGAGCGACCTACGCTTCATGTTCAAGATCCGTCTGCAACCAGGCGAGCGCCAGCGACGTTTGTGGGATGACAGCGATCTAACTGAGGACGACTTTGCCCAGCGCGCCATTTTCTGGACCGACATTCAAGCTCGGCAGGATACAATTGCCGCAATTCTCATGCGGCCAGAACCCTGGTTCGAAGCCGATACCGGCCGTCTTGAGTTCATCAACCGAATAGCACTCTGGCGTTACCTGCTCGGCGACGACAGCTTCGACGCCGACTACTGGCTGACGCGCCTGGAACGAGAATTCTCTCCTTAAAGCACATGAAAGAGCCAATGAACGATCAACCGAACGATAGCAACGATGCTGCAGACGAAGCGCAGGGAGAAGCGGCAGACGTCGGCTTCTTTCAGATAGTGGGCAGCACGATCGCTGCTGCCTTCGGCGTTCAATCCAGCAAAAACCGGGAGCGCGATTTCACTCGCGGCAAAGCCAGCCATTTCATCGTCGCCGGCATCATATTTACTGTCGTGTTCGCACTAACAGTCTTCACTGTCGTGCAACTGGTGCTACCGGACTAAACCTCGAACGATCAGCTGGGCGACAGTCGCGACAGCGTTGAACGTTGCCTGCGCAACTGTTCCACAACGCTGCGCTGGTGCAACGCGCGAGCCAAGTTTTCGCCGTGTTGCGACACCTTGAAATAGCGATCGCCATTCAAGTGATCGTTGAGAAAGCGAACGCACAACATCGCCGCCACATACGTGGGGGCGTTCAGCCATTGCTCCCGCTCCAGCTGCACATGCTCTGCAAAGCCCTGCACGAGAGCCGCGTAACGGTCAGGCATCAGCTCACCCGCCTCCGTCAGGCTAGCGCTGCGTACCAGATCACCCCAATCCCAGGCGGGATTTCCAAACATGGCGGTATCGAGGTCAACAATCGCCGCCACCCGATCACCGTCGAAAATGAGGTTGTTGATTTTGCAATCGCCATGAATGGCTTGATGCAAGCGCGGAAACGCGTCCGCCAGTTCAGCGGAGTCGCGAGTCTTCTCAATCAGGATGCGCTCAGCATCGGTTAGCACGCGATCAATGCCAGCCAGCGTTTCCTCCAGTTCACGCAAGTAGTGAGCAAACTCAAGGAAACCCGGGATCACCGGGACAAGGTCTGTGCTGGCCAGGTGACGCAGACCCACTTGAAAGCGGGCAAAGGCATCACCCGCCGCTCGAACCTGAGCGAGCGTATTCAGGCTTGATTGATACACCTGGCCAGGGACAAAGGGCGTCAGCCGCCAACAATCACCGCTCTCATCGATAAAACCTGGCGCGCCATGACTCGCTATTGGGGCCAGCACCGGCACGTCCGTGGGGATCAGTGCGCTTGTGACTCTCGCTCCATTTTCGAGCACCGCGTTGGCATCGAATACATGGCCATTGATTCGCTGGAGCACATAGTCACCACTAGCGCTTGTAACGCGCCAGGTGTCGTTGATGTGGCCTGCGCCGAGGGGCGCAATCTCACCGGCCCACCAACCTTGCTTCAGTGCACGCACTGCGTCGCTAGCAGCAGCCACGATCAGCCATCACCGACAGATGTGTTGCTTAAGCGCAGCAGCGCGGGTGCTACGGCAAGCATGTACTCACCTTCGGGAGTTTGCGCCGCAATAGTGACGCTCGTTATACCGGTTCGATCCCCATTCAACAGTCGCGAGACGGCATCACCCACCTGGCCCAATCGAACCAGTAAAGGCTGCAGATACTCCGGAACTTCTGCCGTCTGCGCCAGCTCCGAAAACCTGCTGGCAACGAGGGCAAGCTCCTCACGCGCACCGTCACGCCGGTGTATGTAGTTGGACACAATCTCATCAAGGCGCCAGGCCGCCGTGCTCTCCGTTGGCAATACGTCCGCCAGTGACGTAAGTGCAGTCTCTGCAGTGTACGGCCTGGCTTGTGGCATTTCGGTGCCCATTAGCCGGGCATTCAAAGCATCTTCACCAAGCAGCCTCGCATACCACTTAACCGGTTCCAGCCAGCCAGCAAACTCCTGCGACTCCGGCGAGACAAGACCGTGTGCTGCCAAGGTACCGGGGGGTTCAGTCCAGTCGATTCCGAGCACTCGTTTCATTCGATCAGCGCCTTCCGCCTGACGAGTGCGCCACGTAGCGACTTCGTCACCCCTCGGCCGCCAAAACAAATCAGCCAACGCTACCATGCGACTCCACAGACGCGCGGGCAGGACATCGGCATCCACCAGCTCACCCCATAAACACGCCTCGGCACCGAGCAATCGACCACGCTTGCTGGCCGGCTCAGTGACGGGTAGCTCGCGCCAGTGATCCGTCCAGGCCATGCCACTGGCGATATGGCTAAGTCTCGGATCAGCTCGGAGTTCATCTTCCAATGACAACAGTTCGGCCACAGGTGCATCAGGCCGAAAGCGCGTGTGGACGTCCAGGGGATAAAACAGATCCAGGTAGTAGGGGGCAGACAGAATCGCATCGTGGCCCGCATGTAGAGCTCTCTCCAAAGCGCTAGCTCCCCGCCAGGCCTGGATAATTGTGCGCTGGGGCAGGTTATCTGCAAGCGCCTCGTCCCAGGCTATGGAGCGACGACCGAGTTTGCCAAGCTTCTCAATGAGGTCCCGATTGAAGTGGGGCTGCAGCTCGGCAACATCAGACAGGCCTTCGCTGTGGAGATAGTCGGCGACGGTTGCATCCTCTGACCAGGCCCGGGTACTGACTTCATCACCACCGATGTGAATGCACTCGTCTGAGAAAATCTGAGCAAGCTCTTCGAACAGCTCCTCCACCGCCTGCCTGACCTGGGGCCGGGCAACATTCAGGCATTCCCGATGAACACCGAAACGACGGCTCGGCTCCCCGGGTTCATCGGTCGGCATCATGCCCCATTGCGGATACCCCGCCGTTAACGCCGACACATGACCCGGCACATCCAGTTCCGCGATGACCCGCACGCCCCGGCTCGCCGCCAACTCGACAAGGCCGGACAGTTGCTCGGAGCTATAGCTCGCATCTTTGGAGGCGATCGCGGGATAGCGTTCAGAGCGAAAGCGACAACCCTGATCATCGGACAGATGGAGATGCAGCACATTGAGTTTGCACAGAGCCATTGCATCAATCGTTTGCTCAAGCAGAGCAATGGGTAGAAATCGGCGTGCTGGATCCAACATGACGCCGCGCCAGGCAAGGACCGGGCTGTCTTCAATGACCCCGCAAGGCACGTCGTGGATGCCTAGGAGTTGAACGATGGTTGCGAGACCGCGCAGCGCGCCCCAGATCTGGGGCGCGGACAAGTCGATTCTGTGGGCGCGAATCGAGATTGTATAATTCTCGTCGCTGGTCATCTCCAGCCGAGAGACCGAGTCTGCTGCCAGGCTTACATGAAGCGGCAGCCTGTTAGCGCCCGCTCGTCGCCCATCGAGGCCCAGGTAAGAGTGCGCTGTTTGCAGCCGCCGCAAAGCAGCGCTGTCCATCTCTTTTGGTATTAGCTCAAGCGCACTGAAGGTCACACCGCCCTGATCAGGGCGCCAGTGCGAAATCGCGGGGAACACTGACGCGATCGCTGAGGGTAGAGGCGTGGAGGCAGGCATGGCCACAGGTTAACGCCGGACGCAGACTTCTCGCCAGCCTGAATAAAGTGCGGCCCGGACAAGCTGGCCTCGATCGAGACCGGGCCTTGCCCAGGCCGCTGCAGTCCTCAGCGAAGGTTATTCAGCGCGATGCGACGATCGCGTAAACAACTAGCGAATACGCAATAGCTGGGTTTCGCCGTTGGAGTCGTCAACTGCATCGTTGTCGTTAACGATGTAAACGCTACCGGAACGCGTCAGCGCGAGGCCCTCGATCTTCTCCAACACGAGACCGCCTGGAGCCGTGAGCGTGCCATCGGCGAGCAAATCCGCAAACACGGTCTTCTCCAGCACGTCGAACTCAACAGCCTCACCGTCCGCCTTAAAGTCGACAGAGCTCACGTCAATCAGAGTGATCAGTTTGATCGCGGCATCGGGCCCAGCCTGATTGTCTCGCTCGATCAAACCAAACAGACCATCACCCACCGCGGTGATCTCCGACAGGCCAACCCAACCTCCGTTGGCGGATGTGGGTTCAGAAAGCGGATACCAGGCAAAACTCCATTGCCCTGATGCCACATCGTATCGACCAATTCGTGCGTACTGCTCAGGATCGCCCGCATCTTCCCAGGCGCGCTGAAAGGCCACGTACAGTATCTCCTTGCCACCTTCGAGCACGCTGGCCACGCCTTCGAAGCCAAACCGTCGAGCGTTGTCGCGCAGCCGCTGTGGGAGCGTGAACGCATCCAGTATGACGCCGTCTGAATCGGTACGGACGAGCAGATTCTCAAGGACGATGTCAGGACGGGTATCTCCTTCCGACGCCACCCAGAAACCGCCATCGACCGATACCGCGATGCCTTCCGGATCAATGTTCACACTGAGATCGTCATTCACACGATCGGCTTGGACACCGGCTAATGCGCCCAGAGCATCCGTCAACTCGATCTCACCAACAACGGTAGCTGGGCCAGCTCCCAGTCGGAGCTCGAAGATTCGCGATTTCTGATACGCGCTGTCGTACGCCGAGTAAAGCTTCCTGCTGTCTCGAGGATCAGCAGCGAGCGCTGATAGAGCACCCCAGGGAATGGGCGTGCCGTCTGCACGATCCGCACTGACGATTGTGGGATACGAGGCTGACTCGCCTAGCTCATAGAGGCTGATGGAGGCGCGGATCTTGTCATCGCGGCTATCCACTTCGCTGGCTACGACGAAAAGGTTACGGTGTGGAATCGCCAGCAACCCTTCCGGACCGACACCTGCCGGTAGCGTCTGCACATAGCGCAAACCATTTGGGAATACCCGATAGACGAACACGATGCTGGATCGCTCGCTGCCGACGAACAGGTAAGCCGCATCACCGAACTTCGCAAACGTCACAGACTCGGGCTCATTACCCTTATTGCCGCTGCGATCATCCGGATAGTGGCCTAGACGAACTGCGAGCTGATCGAGGCTGTTGCCGCTATCGAAGAGCACGTCGCCCTGCTGATTGAAGATGCTGAATCCTCGGCTTCCTCCGAGAAAATCGCCTTCGTTAGCGGTTGCAATAGCCCTATCGGTCACCCAAGAAAGCGCATCGGGCTCACGAGGAACATCCTTGAGCGAGCTAGTGAGAGAAATCAGATCTTCCTCTTCCGTATCAATGGCATCCAGATCGACGGTGCCGGCGGGAAAGTCACCAACAACCGATGCGCTCGCTAGATCGACGAGGACAATGTGGTTGTTTTCCTGCATCGATACCGCAGCGATATTGGCACCATTGATATCAACGAACTCGGGCTCGGGATCCGAGCCACCAAGCGCCGCGAGACCCGTCAGGTCTACGTCGGCGACGCTCCAGTTACCCGGCTCTCCGGCCAGCGTAACCACCTGCAACAAACCCGCTGGCAGCTGCGGTAGGCCACCTTCGACGCCATCGACCGTCAGGTCTTCATCGCGTTCATTCTCAATAACGACGGCTGCAAAGTTGCCGTCGTCACTAACCGCAATCGCATCCGGTTGACCCGCCAGTGCGATGGTCGCCACGATCGCGCGTGACGCAACATCAACTACCGCAAGAAACCCCGACGGTGCAACGAAGCTATCGGATGTATTCACACCGACCAGCGCATAGTCGCCTACCACCGCCACCGAGGTAGGCTCTCCGTCTAGTTCGGCAAAACCTGCAGGCTTCGGTGACCGTATATCGGTGATGTCGACGAAACCGATTCCACCGACTTCGCCGTCCGTGTAGACGAGTGTGTTGCCATCAGCCGTCGCAGAGACAATCTCGGAAACCGTTTCGCTCTCGATGTCAGTATTGAGGTACACCGGAAAGCTGGCGACGCGATTGAATGCGTCACTGGCGGAGACAGGCGCGCTGAACGCGATAGCCGCAGTCGCAACAACGACGGTTTTCCTGAATATATTCGTTACGTTAATAGGCCTGGACACTGAAGCTCCCCCTTGGAGCGTATTGACAACCCGTTAATCTGGCGGGAAACACTAAGGTCGATATATGTCAGGAAAGTTACGAAAATCGTCGCTTTGGTGAAGCTTTAGTGACAGCCCGACAGAGGCCTCACCGCCGAACCCTTACAGTCACGAACGTGTCATATATACTTCGCCCGCCTCGCCCATCCTCTACAAAACCTAAGTCCTTCCACGGGTCGGCGGCCTTGACCAACAATGAGTACAGAGACTCCAAATGGATATTCGTGAGCGCATGCAAACCGTCATAGCGGAAGAAGCGAAGGCCATTGCCGGCATCACGGTGGATGACAATTTTGTCAGAGCAGTGGAGACGCTCCGTGATTGCGAAGGCAAGGTGATGACTACCGGCATCGGAAAAGCGGGTTACATCGCCAACAAGTTTGCCGCAACGCTATGTTCGACCGGAACCCCCGCTGTGTTCATGCATCCGGCGGAGGCGGCACACGGGGATCTCGGTCTTGTCGACAGCCACGATGTGATGCTTGCCATCTCCACAAGCGGCAAGAGTCGGGAGGTTCTGGAAATTCTCGAGTTCGCTCGTCACCTAGGGGTGGCACATATCATTGGCATCACCTCCCACCCGGACTCACCCTTGCGTGAGCTGACCGACTTCTGCCTGAACATGGGTGAGATCGAAGAGCCCTGCCCTATCGGCATGACACCGTCCGCAAGCACGGCCGTCATGCTGGCGATAACCGACGCCATCGCCCTGGCCCTGCTCGAACAGAAAAACTTCACTCGAACCGACTACGGCAAACGTCATCATGGCGGCTATCTGGGGCGTGTCGCCCGCACAGACAACCTGCCGCACGAAAAAAGCTAGCTTTCCTCTGAACTGCGAGGCTACTCGCCAGCGCACAATCAATTGATGGCTCCATCGTAAGGGCCAGCCGATGAATCCAGAAGTTATGGTGCGTTGTCCATGGTGGAAGGGTTGCGTATTCTCAAGCACACCACCACAAACGCATCGAGCACAACACTGACGCTTAAAGTAATCGGCGCCGGATTCGGACGCACAGGCACAGCTTCATTAAAGATGGCTCTCGAGCTACTTCTCGATGCGCCCTGCTATCACATGAGCGAAGTGATTGGTAAAAGCGGCCACGTTGATCATTGGCTCGACGCAGCGGCTGGCAACCCGGATTGGCCTGCAATCTTCGAAGGCTATGTCGCCACGGTCGATTTCCCGGCCTCGAACTATTGGCGACAGCTCGCTGAGTTTTACCCGGATGCGAAAATCATTCTGTCGTTGCGTGATGCGGCTCGCTGGTACGAATCGACCCAGGAGACGATCTTCAGCAAGAAACTGCAGGCGTTTCAGAGCGGAACCAAATGGGGCCGCATGTGCAAGGCAACGATCGATGATCATCTGGGCGGTGACATAAATGATCGGGAGGCGGTGATCGCTGCATTTAACGAGCACAACGAAGAGGTTAAGCGCAGCTTCGCATCGGACCGAGTGCTCGTGTTTGAAGCGAAGCATGGCTGGCAGCCACTGTGTCAGTTTCTGGATGTTCCTGTGCCGACTACCGACTACCCGCACATCAATTCAAAGGAAGAATTCGACGGCGTATTTGAGCTACTGAATTCTCCGTTGGGGGCTCGCGTCACGAACGGTGAAGGGCTGCCAGATGGACCCATTCACGAAGAACTATTAAGCAGGAAGTAGCGCAGCGTCAGGCCGCTAGACTTCGTCACCCGCCTGGTACAGCGCCGCACAGGCTCCTGACGGATCTTTCACGACAGCAAAACCAGCACTACCCATGCTGCGCTTCTCGATGAGCACTTCGCCGCCGTGCCTGGCCGTCTCCGATAGAGACTTATCAAGGTCATCCACCGTGATATAGATGAGCCAGCCGCCAGGCATCTCCTCGTTCACGCCGGTCGCGTGGCAGATTCCTGCGATGGCATCTGAGTCATCCGGCGACATGGCATAGTCTTCGTAGTCACCCATGGAGATGCCTTCACTACGCCACCCGGCAACTGCCTGATAGAAGTCTCGTACGTCGTCTGCGTTCTTACACGTCAGATCAATCCAGCCGATCTCGCCAGCCATTTACCGCTCCTGTGAAGTTGCTTCGGGCCGCCTTAGGCTACTCCGGGGTAACCGTGAAACGCCAGGCAAGCTCAGCACCATCCGCACTTACCTTAAAGCCAAGCGTCTCGAGCAAAGGCGCAATCCCGTCAAACTCGCATTCCAGTGTCATCCCGCCCTTGGACTCGGCCAACGCCTGCGCATGTTTGATAAGCCAAACCCCTATGCCCCGCCCACGATATTGCGGCAGCACAATCAGCTTTATCAGCTTGAACCTGAACTGATCGAGCCGAACCATCTCATACGCACCCAGCAGCGTGTCACCAAGCTTGGCGACCCGGACGTAGTCGAGCGGAGAATCGGGAGTCAGATCGAGCAACTCCGTCGGCACCTGCTCATCGTAAGGTCGATAAACCTCGACACTGGCTGGCCTTGGATAGCGCTTGATCATCGAGATGACCACCAACTCGCAACCCTCGCAACAAACCCTCGCGTCTCACGCGAGGTGCCTCCACGCGATTCATACCACAGGCGAGTGAGCCAGGGCGAAACCTCATCGTAGATAGCCCAACCTCGCAGTTCAGCATCGGACGCATCCAACAACGCCGTATGCAGTTGCTGCAGGTACGCGGAGTAGTTGTCGAGGGCAAAACCCGCTACCGAGCCGGAGAGTTCGCGCGTGCTGAGCTGTCCTCCACAGGTGCTGACAAAAGCATCCGCTGGCGAGATGTCCCGCATCTTCAATCGCGTGACAACAGTTCCCGCGGAATCCAGAAACTCTTTGGATGCAAGATCAAGAGAGACACACCAGGCGAGAAAAATCGCTGGCGGTAGCGCGGCACGCTCAAAACCGACTTTACTCGGCTCATGGTGACTAACGTCATCGATCAACGCGACTTCTCTCGCTGAGCCGCTGTTCAAGTCCGTGGTCAAGACAGGGCCTGATCCAGATCAGCCAGCAGGTCGGCTTCCGATTCGATACCAACGGATAAGCGCACGAGCGTATCGCCAATTCCCAGCTCGTCGCGAACGCTAGCCGGCAGACTTGCATGCGTCATCAGCGCGGGATGCTCAACCAACGATTCCACACCGCCCAGACTCTCCGCCAGCGTGAAGACGGAAACGCCCTCCAGAAACTTGCGCGTCTCGCTGATGCCACCCTTCAGATACGCGGACACCATGCCGCCATAACCGCTCATCTGACGAGTGGCCAGTTCGTGCTGCGGGTGGCTGGCGAGCCCCGGGAAGAGGACACGATCTATAGCAGGGTGATCCTCGAGATACTTCGCAACGGCAATTGCGTTGCGTTCATGCGCCTGCATGCGAACCGCAAGCGTTTTGACGCTCCGCAAACACAGGTAGCTATCAAACGTACTCTGGATACCACCCAAGGCGTTCGTATAGAACGCCAGCTGTTCACCCAGATCATCATCGTCGGTAACTATCGCGCCACCAACCAGGTCGCTATGACCTGCGATGTACTTGGTTGTGGAGTGCATGACGATGTCAGCACCGAGTTCGAGCGGTCGCTGGAAATACGGGCTCATGAACGTGTTGTCCACGGCAAGCCATGCACCCGCCGCATGCGCGCGTTGGCTAACCGCTTCGATATCGATGAGCTTGAGCAGCGGGTTAGTGGGTGACTCAATCCAGACGAGGCGAGTGTTCGCTCGAATATGTTCATCCATTGATGAAGGATCTGAGAGGTCTACGTAGCTGAATTCAATGCCAAAGCGAGCGAACAGCTTGTTGAACTGGCGCTGTGTGCCGCCATACAAATCATCGCAGCAAATGACATGGTCGCCGGTTTTAAGCAACTGCAGAATAGTTGCGGTCGCGACAGATCCAGACGCCGTCGCGAAGCCAAACCGGCCACTCTCGAGCGACGCAATACAGGCTTCGAACGCCGCTCGCGTCGGGTTGCCTGAGCGAGAGTACTCATAACCCAAATGTTCACCCGGCGTGGGTTGGGCGAACGTTGATGTCATGTAAATCGGTGTTGTGACAGCACCGGTAACCGGCTCAATGCTATGGCCAGCATGTATCGCCCGGGTCTCAAAGCCTTCTTCGAAGGACTGCATCTTCTACTCAACTCCTGGAATGTGTGTGATTCTCAGCGGGCATCGCCACGCAATTGGGCCACCTTCATTCGAAGGCCTTCCGCGCTGACGTCCGCGGCGGCGACCGGTTCTCCGGCAACCACTTCGATACGGCTCCAAAAACGCTTGGGGTTTTTGAACAGGCCGCCATCGCGAGAGAAGAAACTCCCCCACAGGCCTTTGAGCGCCATCGGTACAACCGGAACCGGAGTCGCAGTAACGATACGCTCAACGCCCGCCTTAAACTCGTCGATCTCACCGTCATGGCTCAGCTTGCCTTCGGGAAAGATGCACATGAGATCGCCCTTCTCCAGACCATGTGCAATCTCGGCCATTGCAGTTTCATAGGCAACCGCATCCTCTTTAGGAGAGATAATCGGGACAGCGCCGCCCGTACGGAAAACGAAGTTCAACACAGGGATATCGAAAATCGGTTTGAACATGATGAAGCGAATGGGCCGCGGAACCGCACCGGCCAGTAAGAGCGCGTCAACGTAGGAGACATGATTGCTGACTAACACCGCGCCCCCGTTCGCCGGAATGCTGTCGAGGCTTTCGTGGCGTACCCGATACATGCCGTGGCTGATAATCCAGATGAGAAAACGCATCGCGAATTCGGGCACTTGATGGAAGATAAAAACGGACACGGCGACATTCATAATCGCAACGATGAGAAGGAACTCAGGAATCGTGAAGTCCAATACGCTCAGGAAGAGAATGGCGGAGATCGACGAGGCAACCATGAGCACCGAGTTCAGTACGTTGTTCACTGCGATAATTCGAGCGCGTTCCGACTCCGGTGTGCGCGCCTGAATGAGCGCATATAGAGGCACGATAAACAAACCTCCGGAAACGCCAATCAGCATTACATCGATGAGCACCCTGAACGAGCCGTTGATCGCCAGAAACTCCAGCCAGTTACGCAACGACGATCCGACCTCCGCCACGGGCAAGGCGGAAACGGCGAAGTAGAAATCGATACCTGCAATGCTGAGCAGCGCAGCGCCCATTGGTACGAGGCCAATTTCGATGCGGCCAGCCGCGAGACGCTCACAGGCGAGCGAGCCGACCGCTATCGCAACCGTAAAGGTGCACAACACCAGCGTGCCTACCGACGTGTCGCCGGCGAGGTGGATGCGCGCAGTGTTGGGAATCTGCGCCAGAATCGCCGTGCCCATGAACCAGAACCAGGAGATCCCGAGAATAGACAGGAGCACCGTACGATTGTCCCGCGCCATTGCGATCAAGCGCCATGTCGAGCGAAGCGGATTGAGATCAACAACCAGATCCGGCGCGGTGACCGGGACCGTAGGTATGAATCTCGCTGACACGTATCCGGCAACGGCAATTGCCAGTACCAGGGCGGACAACAGGTAGGTCACTTCGTCTATGTCGGCCACAATGCCTCCGATGACGGTGCCCAGCAGAATGGCGACGAAAGTGCCCATCTCGATCTGACCGTTGCCACCGATCAGTTCTTCGCGCTTCAGCAGCTGCGGCAATATCGAGTATTTGAGCGGCCCAAAGAAAGTCGACTGAGTGCCGAGCAGAAACAGCACAACGAGCATCATGGCGACGTTTTCGTTGATCACGGCCCAGGCGCCCAGTAGCGCCACCACAATCTCTGCGACTTTTATCCTGCGGATCAGACCAGACTTCTCGTACTTGTCCGCAAGCTGGCCAGCCAACGCCGAAAACAGGAAAAACGGCAGTATGAACAGCCCCATCGCGAGGTTGATGACCAGATTCGTGTGCTCGGATGAAACCAGGTTTCCGTACACAAGCAGAAACGACAATGTCGAACGAAAGACATTGTCATTCAGCGCGCCGCCAAACTGGGTGAGGAACAGCGCGCCGAAACGGCGCTCCGTCATCAGGTGAAACTGGCCGCTCATTGTGGCACCTCGCCCTGGACGATGACGCGATGCATCACACGACGATGCCCTCCGTAGTCATTCAGTGCATAGTGCTGCAGACAACGGTTATCCCAGATCGCCAACGTGCCAGGACGCCAAGCCAACCGCGCCTGGTTGGATTCAGCCGTAATCACGCTTTGCAGATAGTCAATCATCGGTTGGCTCTCAGAACGCGTCATGCCCTCGAAGCTCGCACTGTGGATAGTCGACACGAACAGGGCCAGCTGATCCGTGATCGGATGCCTTCGAAGCACGGGATGAGAGGCAGTGGTAATCGCGTCAAACTGCTTGGTATTGGAGTGCTGACCCACGTCGCTGAACTCGCCTTCATTCGAGTGCACAAGTGACGATGTGTTGTTAACTCGCAGCTGACTCAGAATTTCTCGGAGCTTTGGCGACAGCGACTCTGCCGCTCGGTAGGTGTTCGCAAACAGCGTATCGCCGCCGCTTGCCGGCACGTCGAGCGCCTGCAGCAATGTATAGGCTGGTGGCCGGGGCAGATAAGAACTGTCCGTGTGCCATGCGCCGCCGAAGTTATGATCGTCATCCGGCTCCTTGCGCACTTCGCAGACAAACGGCGCGTCAGGGAGTGGCTCTGTAAACGGATAGGCGGCGGGGCTGCCCAGGAGGCTTGCGAACTGAGTCAGTGTCTGTGGATCGAATGTCTGATCGTCAAATGCGACTATCTGATAGCGGGCAAGCAGATCTTCCAGAGTTGAGGTGTCCATTGTTAGAAGCTCGGCGCTCTCAACACCAGAGATTCGCGCGCCCATGTGCTCACTCAAAGCGCTGACTTGCCAACTGCTGGGTACGTTCAAACTCATGCAATGGTTGCCCGCTGCAGAACTCGGTGCGTCGGACCAAAGTCGCCTATGGGCTTGTGCTGGACGAGACGATTATCCCATATGGCAACCGTGTCGACTTCCCAGGTCAGCCGGACGGTGAACTCATCGCGTACGATATGGCGGAAAAGAAACTCCAGCAAATGCCGACTCTCACCGGCGCTCAGGCCATCTATCCGAGTTGTGAACAGCGGATTGACGAAGAGCGATCGCCTGTTTGTTGTTGGGTGCACCAGCACCACTGGATGAGAGACACACGGGTTTGCCTCAACCATAGGGGCGAGTCGCTCCTGACCTCCAGGCTCAGCGAGGCTGTGACGGAAGCCATGGCGAAAATCGTGCAGCGCCGTCAGCTCACAGAGCATAGCCTGCATCGGCGTCGACAGAGCGTCGTAGGCCGCTGCCGCACTCGCCCACAGTGTGTCTCCTCCAACCGGCGGTAAGACCTTCGCACGAACCATCGTTACCGATGGTGGCTTGCCTGCGAACGTCATGTCCGAATGCCACTGCTCAATCTTGTAGGTCTCCCCGGCTCGGTTTTCCAGAATCTGGACATCCGGATCATCAGGCTCGTTTGGATAAGACCCGTGATTCAATATCTGACCAAAGCCCCGCGCCAGATCTCCAAAGAGTCGAACGTCGCCGGTTGCCTTGGGAAGAAACAACACGCCGTATTCGAAGAGAGCCTGCTTGAGGGCAGTCATACTGCCGGAGTCACTGACAACCTGTGCAAGCGAGGGAAAAGACACACGGCCTCCAATGAGCCCGGCGACCGGCGTCACTTCAAAAAATTGCGTCTCGCCCATCGCGACAGTACCGTCAGGTAGGTAGGCGGCTAGTGTAGCGATTAGGCGGGTTCGATGGCGATTGAAATGGACACGACAACGCAGGTTCCAGCGGGTGACTCCGAGACGGAAGGGGTCATTCAGTTCGCCTATGGCTTGACGCCGAGGCCGGAGGACGCGCTGCCATGTGCGGATGACCTCAAGGGTCTACTCGCCTGGCGCAAAGTACTGCGGCAACTCGAACTGATTGGCGCACGAGCCGATCGTTACAACGGCTACGGCTATGGCAATCTATCGATCCGGCACGGTGACGGCTTTCTCATCAGCGCAAGCCAGACCAGTGGCTCTCTTGACGTCACAGCGGATGACTTTGTGACGATTTCATCCTGGCAGTTCGATCGTTTCTGGGTAGAAGCCTCAGGTAGCCAACCGCCGTCTTCAGAGACGCTCACGCACGCCATGATCTACGAAGGCGATGCATCAGTCAGTTGCGTCTTGCACGCACACTGCCCACAGATATGGCAACACCTGGCAGACTTACCCTGCACCTCAGCGGATACCACCTACGGCAGCCCGGCAATGGCAGAAGAGGTGAGATGCTTGATGCGCAATCAACCCGAACGGCCGCTGGTCTTTACGACGAGAGGACACGAGGACGGAGTTTTCGTCTGCGGCCCACGGCTCGAAGAAGCGGCCCAAACGTTGATCAACACCTACGTCCAGGCACTAGAGTTTGACGTTGCCAAGGAGATGCAATGAGCATGGTGAGCGAGGCGGTACGCTGGCAGGATCAGAAACTGTCGCTTTTGGATCAACGCCTGCTTCCCCACAAACAGGCCTACTCAGCCATAGAAACGCTCGATGACGCCATCGAAAACATCAAACGTTTGTCGGTTCGGGGGGCACCCGCTATCGGTATCGCCGCCGCCTATGCGCTGTGCGTAAGCGCTCGACAATACGCGGGAGAAGCCGATTTCGATCGCAGGCTGGACATCGATTTTGAGCGTCTGATCGCAGCCCGGCCGACAGCTGTGAACCTGCGCTGGGCTGCAACGAAAGTCCGAGAGGCGGCGATCAATGCAAATCCGGGCGATGCGCTGGCGAAGATGATCGAGGAAGCAGAAACCATCCACGCCGACGATCGCGCCGCATGCCGGCGTATCGGCGAAGCTGGTCTCAGCGTGCTCGCCGAACTCACGCCCCGCGCCGATGGCGCTCTGGGTCTCATTACCCATTGCAATGCCGGCGCGCTGGCCGTCAGCGAACTCGGAACCGCGACGGCGCCCATGTATCTCGCCCATGCCGAAGGACAGAAGCTACACGTTTACGCCGACGAAACGCGGCCGCTATTGCAGGGCGCCCGGCTGACAGCCTGGGAGCTCGACCAGGCAGGCATTCCCGTCACGTTGCTGTGCGACAACGCTGCCGCCTCACTACTCGCCAGCGGTGAGGTTCAGGCGGCCATCGTCGGCACCGATCGCGTCGCCGCAAATGGCGACGTCGCCAACAAGATTGGCACCTTTCCTCTCGCGATGGCCTGCCAACACTTCGGCATTCCATTTTTCGTCGCCTGCCCGTCGTCAACATTCGATGGCCACAGCGCAACCGGAGCAGACATACCGATCGAGCATCGCAGCGCCGAGGAAGTCATCGGCAGCGTCGGCGCGAGCGTTGATGTTTATAATCCAGCTTTCGATATCACGCCCGCCACCATGGTTACCGCATTTCTCACAGATCGTGGAGTGTTGCGACCACCGTTTGCCGACAGCCTGAACCTCTTGCGCGAATAGCTCGGCAATGAGCCGCTATCGTCCACCAAGACCGCCATCGTCTGCGTACATCACGCCAGAGGGTTTCGAGCGCCTATCCACGGAGTTGAAAACGCTTTGGAAAGTTGAACGGCCAGAAGTGACCAAAAAGGTCTCGGAAGCTGCAGCACAGGGCGATCGCTCGGAAAACGCCGACTACATCTATGGCAAACGGCGCCTGCGTGAGATCGATTCACGTATTCAGTACCTCTCCAAGCGTCTGGACAAGTTAACGGTTGTCGATCGAGCGCCGCCTGATGAGGGGGCTGTGTTTTTCGGAGCCTGGGTGACGCTCGAACTCGATAGCATGCAGGAGGTGACTTATCGCATCGTTGGGCCAGACGAAATCGACCCGGCAACCAACTCCATCAGCATCGATGCGCCGGTCGCGCGCGCGCTACTGAAAAAGCGCATAGACGATGAAGTAACACTGCCTCTTGGCCTCGCGGTAGTTACCGATATTCACTATGCAGGCGCGACGGGTGCGGCGGGTACGACAGGTGCACCATGAGTGATTCACACACGGCGGCGGCTTTGCGCGACTTCGTTAATCGTCATACTAATGCCTACCCACAGCGTTGGGAGGCGTTCGATCCCGAGTGGCGCTCACCATGCGAGACAGATGATCCAGTCAAGCTCGACAACGATCTCTGGGTTCCCTGGTCTCCAGTACGCCGTCAGCACGCCCGCGACTTCGATGGTCTGGCCAATGCAATTGAAGCCGACGTACACCCGAGCATATGCGACTACTACGCCCAGTACTGGTCCGGCAATCTGGAAGCGACGTCAGAAGAGGGAGAACTCAGCCTGATCCTGCTGTGGAATCCAGACGATGTGGATCGGCTCGTTGAGAATCTAATCGGTCACGTGCTGGTTCGGATTCGTTCTCGCCGGGCGCTGACGCTGTTCTTCGGCTGCACCGATCCCGCCACAGACCTCATTCTCTCGGTTCGCAACGACGACGGCGTTGTGCTGGCCGAAGACGCGCGTGGCAAAGTTATTCGGGAAGTAGCGGGCTCCCTTTCTGAGTTTCTCGCTCGCCTTGAAACCAGACCAAACCCTGCACCGGCACTCCCGTAACCATTTGCCAGGCGGTGCCCCCGAATGCGCCTGGATGCGGAGCATTCACCATCGCGCTGACGAGGCTTTGCCGTGATAATGATCCTATGGACCAACTGACACTAGACAGCACCGACGCGCTTGAAGGCACGGTGCGCTTGCCTGGCTCGAAGAGCATCTCCAACCGCGCTCTGCTGATTGCCGCGATGGCCGACGGCTCCACCGCGCTGCACAACCTGCTCGCCAGTGATGACATCGAGCGCATGCTGAACGCGCTGCGAGCACTCGGCGTTGTCATCGAAAACCGTGACGATGCCTGGATCGTGCACGGCAAAGGCGGTGTGTTGTCAGCGGAGCCGATGGATCTCGAGTTTGATCTCGGATTGGCCGGCACCGCCCTGCGCCCACTGATCGCGGCGCTGACGCTAGGTTCCGGTCGATTCCTGATCGATGGAAATGCGCGAATGCGTGAGCGTCCGGTTGCCGACCTTGTCGATACGCTGAGGCAATTGGGCGCCAGCATCGACTACGTCGGAGAAACCGGCTATCCGCCCGTGGCGGTACACGGCAATGGCCTGGGCAGCGACACTGCAACGCCCTTGCAAGCGAGCATTCGCGGCGACACCTCCAGCCAGTTTCTAACGTCTGTGTTGCTGGCAGCTCCCATGATGCGGGCGCCGGTGCACATCGACATCATCGGCGACCTGGTCTCCAAGCCGTATGTCGATGTCACACTGCATGTCATGCGCCAATTCGGCGCCAAAATCGAGCGCAATGGCTGGGATTCATTCGACATATCACCCGGGGCATACAGCTCGCCACGCTCATTCCTGGTGGAAGGCGATGCCAGCTCAGCCTCTTACTTCCTGGCTGCGGGAGCAATTCGCGGGACCGGTGTGCGCGTCTATGGCATCGGCACTGACAGCGTTCAGGGTGACGTTGCGTTTGCCGATACACTCGTTCAAATGGGCGCGCACGTGGAGCGCTCCGCCGACTCCATCATCGTCACGCCAGGCAAACTGCAGGGCATAGATGTCGATCTGAATCACATACCCGATGCGGCAATGACGATCGCGACCCTCGCTCTGTTTGCACAGGGCAGCACCCACATTCGCAACGTCGCCAACTGGCGGGTAAAAGAAACGGATCGCCTGCATGCGATGGCCACCGAGTTAAGGAAAGTCGGTGCAACCATTGATGAGGGGCCGGACTACCTCAGCATCACACCTCCCGAGACGCTCAACCATGCGGCGATCGACACCTATGGGGATCATCGTATGGCGATGTGCTTCTCTCTACTCGCGCTCGCCGACTGCGGTGTAACCATCAATGATCCGAACTGCGTGGCCAAGACGTTCCCCGATTATTTCGACGTATTCGAGAGGCTGAGTGTTCGGCGTTAGGCGCTAGCTGGCGAACAAACCGGAGTTATTGGTTTCGAGCTCCAGCAGGAATCGTTTGACATCCAGGCCGCCACCAAAGCCTGTGAGCGAGCCACTGCTACCAATCACGCGATGGCATGGCAGCACAATTGCCAGAGGGTTAGCGCCGTTAGCGCCGCCCACCGCGCGCACCGCCTTGGGATTGCCAATCTCTTTCGCAAGATCAAGATAAGACACGGTCTCACCATAAGGGACGCGTGCCAACGCTTCATAGACACTGAGCTGAAACGGCGTGCCGCTCGGCGCTAGCGGCAGTTCAAATTGCCGCCGTTTGCCGGCGAAGTATTCAGCCAGCTGACGGCCTGCTTCAGCAAAGCGCTCATCATCGCGCTCCCAGTGCGTATCCGCGCCGCGCGCCTTTGGGCCAGATTGAAATGCGAGTATCGAGAGCGCGTCATCTTCACCAGCGAGCAGCAGTTGACCGATCGGGCTTCCAACGAACGTGTAGTACATCAGCTCCGCGCCGATTCCGATGACAGACGCCAAAGATACATCAACGCATAGCCTCGGTAAGGCCGCCATCGCTCCGCAATGTCCAACGACGTCCGGGCGTTAACCGCCAGTTGTTTCAAAACGACCCAATCTGCATGCGGAAAGGCATCCATGTCACGGCCAGCTCGAAGAGCTATGTAGGCGACTGTCCAAGGACCGAAACCCGGTAGGGCCAACACGTTCGTCGCGACTTCAGCAGGTGTTTGGGGTGTGATACCTAAACTCTCTCTTCCGAAGTCTCGACAAGTAGACTTCGGCTCGTGACAGAAGCGCAAAGTGATGGGTCGAAAGAGGAAATTATCGCAATATAATCAGAGGCTTAGCTCCTGCGTTGCGATGATCAACAAAGCGGCTTTTAGCGCCACTTTTGCCTCTTCAACCCTCTCCATTTGGACCCCGGATTTCTCTTCCCCGTGTGTCCTGAGCGCTTCCCCAGGATGTGCAGCTTTTTGTGTCCTGATGGGGAAGCGCTTGGAGAAAACCACATGCGCACTAAAGACAAACCGCGAACAAATATTCATGACGCTAACCGCCAGGATCGCTTCGAATGGGATGGGGCTGAGGTAGGTCTAGGCATTCGTTATCGCTCAGGCCGCAAACCGACATGGTATTTTCAAACCCGCATCAATGGGAAAACCACAAAGCGATCATTAGGACCCGTAAGCGAGCTTTCAGTTGCTGAGGCGCGTGAAATTGCTCGCAGGGAACGGGATGACCTTACAGGAACAACACCGCTCCCTACCCGCGCCCCAAACCTCCCGAAATCCAATATTGCTGATTTTGCCGAGCGGTATCTTCGCGATGGCTCGCCCAATTGGAAACCTGCCACAATCAAAGCGCATCGCTATGTGCTTTCCCGATTTATTATTCCCGCCTTTGGGGAGCGCGAGCTTGCTTCACTAACAGCCGAGGAGGTCGCTGCATGGTGGGCCGGTCTCGATGTAACAGCAGGTACCCGCAACCGCACCCTTGCCGTTCTATCCGGTCTTATCAGGCACGCAGAATTGCTGGGTTTGCGCTCGCCGGGGCATAATCCCTGCCAAGGCCTCCGGCGACGCAAATCCAGCTTCGAAGCCTATGACCTGACCGCTAAAGATTACAAACGACTTGGGGCCGGCATTCAACGCACTGAAGCAAATTGGCCAGTAGAAGCTGCTATCATTCGATTTCTGGCCTTAACGGGTTGCCGAAAATCAGAAGCGCGCTGTCTCCGATGGAGCATGATTGATGGGCGGAGAGCTGCTTTGCCAGATAGCAAAACAGGTCCGCGCGCCATTTGGCTCGCCACACCTGCGCTCGAACTCCTCGCCGAACAAGCAACGATCTCTGATTATGTCTTTTCAAAGCGTGGCAAGCCCGTTTCGAACTATCAGCTCGATAAAATCTGGCACAAAGTTCGCGCGAGCGCCGGATTGCCCTCGGTCCGTTTGCATGACCTCAGGCATGGGTTCGCCTCTGTCGCCATCTGTTCTGGCGAAACGCTGCGAACCGTTTCCGGCTTGCTTGGTCATTCTGACCTGCAAACGACTGCGGGGTACGCCAAGTTTGCAGAGCAGCCTGTGCGAGACGCCGCAGCGCGAGTTGCAGAGCAGCTTCAATCGGCGCTGTCGGCAACCAATGGTTCTACTCTGCCCAAACCAAAGCCAATGGTCGCTGCTTTTCTACAACAAGGCTTATCGCTCGAAGCATATGCAATGGAACACGGGGTAAGCCTGTCCACTCTGCGCCAAAAACTGGCTGCTTATTTCAAGGCTGTACGCACCGCACGAAGCCAATCGGAGATAGGCCAATGAGCGCATACAAGAAACACCTGACCGATACCGTTGCCGCCAAGTCGAGACCAAAACCAAAAGAGTACTCAATTAGGGATACGGCGTTTCAAGGGTTTGCTTTGCGTGTGCAGCCGTCTGGAGCAAAGTCCTGGGTGCTGAGGCTTCGCGTGGGCGGTAAGCTGCGCCGTCTTACAATTGGCTCGGCAGAAAGCATGGGCGCAGAAGAAGCACGCATACGCGCGCATCAGCTGCGCGTTGAACACAGCGATACGGTTATTGTGCACATCGCCCCTGAAGATGCGCCCGCCATGACGTTTCGAGAACTGGCTGCTGAATTTCTAAAAGCCAAAGACGGCATTTGGAAACCGAGCACTGTCAAAAGCTTCAAGACATATCTTCGAAGCCAGCTCATTCCTGCTTTTGGGCACCGTCCCATCAATCATTTAACAACCGCAGAGATTGCAACTTGGTTCCATACCTACAGCGCAGCACGTGCAGGCGGGGCTAATCAGGCGCTCACGCTTTTTCGTACATGTTTGAAGTTTGCGCGCGATACCGGCCGATTGCCGAAAGATGCCCCTGATCCATCTAGCCCCATTCGCAAGAACACACGCCGCGCGCGCGGCAGATTGCTAAACTCTAAAGAACTCGCGAAACTCGGCGCGTGGCTGGAAGCCCCGCAGCTAAGATGGCTTGATATTGCCGACGCCATTCATCTGATTTTGCTAACCGGGTGCAGGTCTGGAGAAATAGCAGGCCTCAAGTGGTCACACGTCGATAAAGACCATTTGAAGTTGCAGGCGGCAAAAACCGGAAACCGCGAAGTCGTGTTGACCGACCCCGCAAAGGTCATCTTGGAGCGCAGACGTACTGGCGCGAAATCATCTTACGTCTTTCCTTCAAAAAACGATCCAGACAAACCTATTGGGGAACTCCATATCCCTTGGCGAAATATACGCCGCAGAATTGGCTTATCTGAGAGTATTCGCCTTCATGATTTGCGCCATACATATGCCAGCCGCGCGATCATGAAGGGCGAAACCCTCAGTATGACAGGAAAACTGCTAGGTCACCGCAGGCCGCAAACGACCGAAATCTACGCACACTTGGACGCAAACCATCTCGCCAATGCAGCTGACAGAATTGCAGGCACTATTGCTGAATGGCTGAAAAGTGCGGAAGCAGACACTTAAAAAATGAAGGCGAATTGACGTTTTTGGCCCGAAGTTGCCGTTCACCATGGATTTGCCTACGTCCTCTGTAGGTGAAGAAGTGGACATTCCCCCACTACAAGCCAGTATGGTCAGTCTATTTTTTGAATGGCAAGTCTTCACAGTTATCTGAAATTTCATTTCCCGAAAATGCCTTCGCCACGAATGGTTTTGAGTCGATTTGCGAATGGTTCAAGACCGTGAGGTGATCGAAGCCATCATAAAGATGGGCTTGAACCCTTGAACCTGCTGCGCAGGCTTTCTTCACAAATCCGGCTTGCATACGCGGCGGCGTATCGCGGTCTATTGATCCTGTTCCAACAAACAATGGCACGGGAAGGTCAAGCGCCGGAAATTGCATCAGCGCAAAAGCCTGCTTCAATTGCTCAGACGGACTGATTTTGAACGTGGTGTTGTAAGTCAAGCCAGCGTCTTGAATCTTCTTGCGCATGTCCCGGTTACAGATGTTTGCAACGCCGCGCGCCATCGGCAGCGCTTCATCGGAGACATAGTCCTTTAAGTGAAAATCCGCATCTATCTGTGCCAGCAGAGTCAGTGCTAGGAAGTTGTAACCGAGCATCGGATCGACCACATCATTCGGGCGCGCCTCTTGCACCGCAATAAGCGCATCGGGCGTAAAGAACGGAACTCCGGTTGCGACCACGGCGCGAAGATCAATCTCCGGCGCATAGTCAGGCGCGTACCCTGCAGTAGCGATGGCTGCGCCAGCACCTTGTGACTGCCCAGCGATTACAACAGCATCCGTCAACGGAAAGTCTGCCGCTTGAACGGCGCGGATAATATCAAGGTTGCTATAGGCTGCAGGCTTTGTTGCCAGATAAGGGTGTGTGCCAGCTGTGCCGAGCCCCTGATAGTCAGAGGCAACGATTGCATAGCCCTCCGCAAGCCACGCTTCCAGGTGCTCGTTGTGAAATGGCACATAGCCTGTCCAGCTTGGCGCGCACTTGTCTGCAATCCCAACAGTGCCGTGCGACCACAATAGCAATGGCCATCCACCGCCGGGCGCTGGCCCCGGCGGCAAATGCAGAGTGCCTGAAACGGCCACAGGGTGTTTGCCTCTAAGACCGTCAGTTGAGGTATAGAGCAATCGATGACTTCTTTCGGCGCCGGGAACAGATTGATGCACCTCAAGAGGTTCTTGCCGCAGCAATATTCCGGGCTGCGTTGGAATTTCGTCATCGAATGTGTAGAAGGCAGAGACACCACCGTCTCCAAGTGTATGTCGCGCATCCTCAGTCTTTGTGAATGCCTCGGCTGGCTTAGTTTCAGACGCAGTGCATCCACTCACCAACGCTGCTAAAAGGCCCAACGCAAAAATCCCGTACACCTTCATATTCGTCTCCTCGCCGTTGGGAATAGTCTTACGGCCTTGATGATACGTTTACCAAGTCAGGAATAGAAAATCGCAATGATAGGGCCTTCGCAAGCAATGTCGGCTCCGACCGAAAGCAGACATATGATGGCCCGAGCCGGATGTCCGTAATTGGCGAGAAACGACCCTACGATAGTGGGGGTTTTAGCGGCTCAGTTGGGCGCAGGAGCAGCCGTAATATAAATTGCCAATACCGCGTTCCCAATTCTGCCGGAGCTGGTATCAAACCGATATGCTTATTGAACAAGGTAAATTCCCGATACACGCACGCGCGTTGGGCAGCAGACTAATATCCTACGTGCTTAACGAGGAGCTAGAGCAAATAGATGAGCTGATGAGATCCGGTGGAGAAATCTCGGATGAACAGTATAGATCGCTGGCACAGCTCGACCAAATTGTGCAACAGGCTAAATCGGGCAGACTAAGCAACCAACAATTGGAAATCAGTGATAGATTTCAACTTCAAAATATGAAGTTCAAAGATGGCGGATACGTTCTTTCCAGATTGAGGCAACAATCCGCTGGCACTCAAAAATACGAAGGTCCGGAAGACCCAGTAAAGTCGGCAATCCATACAATGTGCGAGGTATGGTTCCCGTTCATCCTTCTGCCGGCCAAGAATGATAGTTTCCCTTCCTCTATGATGGACTATCCGAGTTTCCACGACAGTTCGGAGGCAGACGCCTTTATTAAAGCCGTAGAACAAGACGCAACGCTAATGCTCTTGTATCCCAACTACAGGGGCGATCCGATGGAATCCAGCAATCAAATATACACGTCATTGGGCCAGGGATTCGGCGTTCAATTGGTCTTGCTTCATTCTCGCATACTCAGTTCTGCCCAAGCATCGATGGAGTTGAGTGGGGTAACGTCATTATCGAATTTTCAATCGCATGCCTATGCAACCATCGACAGACTTCGATCAGCGTTGAGGGGAGAGGAGCACAAAGTTCCACTTATCAGAATTTTTGATCATGTGGGACTCCCCCCCAATTTTTCTGAAACCACTGAAATCGGAGTATTAAAAAGCTATCCGTCCGCTTTGGACAAATATGTAATGGCTCGATCCAGACCAGCTAGAGGAAGCGATGATAAAGTATATGGATGTGTTCTAGAGGATGAAATCGACTATAGAATATTCGTCGAGCCCGAGGATTTTGAAGGACCATTCGATGGAAGTTGGCCGATACCAATCTCATCACAATTTCAAGATCGCCACTCCGAGATATTGTCGCTTTGTACAGCATTTGTATTTGAAGATGATCGCGCAACAGCTGCAAGAAGTACCGCATCGATCACAAGTTGTCCTTTGAACGGAGCCACTGGCGGTCATTCGCTTCGTTCTCCATCTCTTGGTCGGCAGGTGGAAGCAGACCTGCAGCAAGCAAATTCGATTACAAAATTTTTGAAGCTCTGCACCGAATTAGATATGAACAAAATTGACCTAAGTGTACGGCGCTTTAATAGTGCAATTCATCGTTCCGATAACATAGACAGTCTAATAGATGCGGTTATTGGCCTAGAAAGCCTATTTGGACAAAAGTCTGATATTGCGTTTTCGGTAGCCACATCAGTTTCGTTGCTTTTAGCGGAATGCGCAGAAGATCGATCTTCGATATTTTCTGACATAAAGAAGATCTACTCAGCGCGCAGCGATCTTGTACACGGAAACAAGAAAAATATTGCCAAAATTGATGTAAACGCAGCACGTAATTCATCGGTTAACTACTTAAGGCGTGTTCTAATGGAACTGATAGAACACCGAACTGATCTTATTTCACTGGACCAAGGGTCAGCGCGTGCCAAGTCTCTAGTGATTGGGAGTTAGGAACAGTTTTCGTTCGTGCGATAAAGGGCACTAAGTGTTTCGCAGTGGCCGTTCTAATGTCTGCATTTGGGATTTTTGAGTAATTGCGCCAAAAGCATCGAACATACTTTTGGTCACAAATCTGAAGAGCAATCCACGCGCTTGATTAATCCGAGTATTGAATGCATCGTGCCCGCGGAAAGTAATTCCGTAGATCAAATGGCTTTGCGCCTGTCTCACGAAGACGCTCTGAACCGTCGATGATTATTCCGGTTCAAAGCTGAGGAGTTTAGGTATCTTCCCTCACTGCCAAGTGAATGGGTTGTGAAATCCAGGCCTCCTGCCAGCGTCAGCGCCGCTAGCTGGCGAATCGCCTCACCTCGCTTTCCAGGCATACCAAGGCTACTGACGTCTGCCTCTACCAGATTCTCGGGAGTGGGAAAATCGCCTTCGCCATATGCATCAATCATTTTCAGGGCTAACTGACGCCCGCGCTCAACCGAAACCTGCTGACCGAGCACAGCGCGAACCGCCAGCTCGAAGTTATCCCAAGCACCCGGAATGCACACTCCTGGGTAGCGCTGCGCGATCTCTCCCAAGTGTTCGTCACCCGAAAAATGGCTCGACAGATCCACCGCAGGAACATCCAGCGCGAAGAGGCGCCGAACTCGCTCGTTCAGATCAACCGGTAGACGGCCTTCAGATTCAACTCGCAATGACGCGGGCAGCGAGCGAACCCGGACGCAACCGCTTTCAAGCCGTCGCTCATAGAGCCAGCCCTGGCCATCTCGGGTGACCGTTTCTACTGGCGGCAGGGCCCGTGTCGCCAGGAACGAAAATGCCCAATCCAGATCGTAGGGCTTGCGCAATCGAATGATTTGGCGCGGCATAAACGGGGCTACTCTGTTCAGATGTAAGCACGTGGGCGGACGGTTTTCGTAGATTACGGTTAGCTGCAATCGGTGAGCGCAGGATACGCTCGCCCCATATACTGTCGCCATGAACATCGGTCAGATTCTAGAGGAATGTGCGGGCGTCGCAGCCCGGTGCTGCGCGAGCGCTGTCGCTGCGCCCGAGACCGATGTAACGACGGATCTGGCATTTCCCACACCCTGGTCGACAGACGCGCAGCGCCAGCTAAGTGTCACCTATCGCTGCCGTGCTCAGGACACCACATCACTGAGTGTTTGCGTCAACGACGACTCGGGCTCCATTCACGTTGACCTGGCTGCACCACGACGCCTTATGCCACTCACCGTCAGCAAACCCTGGGGCGAAGAGATATGGTTTACCGGCATCGAGGAGCGCGGAGAGTGCGCCGTTCAGATCAACCAAACGACGCTACCGCTAGCGTCGTTTCTTGCACTCGCGCCAGCAAAAATACTGGGTGAACACACCCTGCCTTTGCTCAAAATTCTCGCGCCAAAACCCGACTCCGTAAACGGAGATCTCTACATTGAGGCGCATTCGAGCAAGAGCGAGCTCTATATCGTCAGCGATATCGACGACGCGGCCTGGCCCGATGGGAGCGCGAGCCTCTTGCTCGGTATGAATCAAAGCAAACGCCATGCCTACGCCAATGACGATGCATACCGCACTGCCTACCTCGAAGCGACCCAGCGCTATGAGCAAACTCGACGAGCGATCGATGCGGGTCAGTCCGGGCAAACAGAGATTGAGAAAGAACAACGACTCGAGGTCCGATCGTTCTTTCACGAGCATCGCGTCACGCTAGACAGCGTAGTCTGGGTACCACCGCTGTTTCCCCACTCTCTGCAACACGGCGTGCGAGTTGTGGAATGCCAGACACCGGTATTTGAGCGCTACATACTGTCGTTCTGGCAACGTGTCGCAACCCAGAGCCACTGGGATACAGGGGCGGCCACACCCCTGCTGGACCTGGATACTCCACCAAATCCCGGGCCAACGCCGGTGTCTGAGGGGCTGACGGAGATCGGTCGATTCGACGCGTTTTCTCTCTACCGGATGGCAGCAGGCACTTCGATGACGCTGCAACCTGCAAACAGCTGCAGATTGTTCATGAGTATGCGCGGCGAATCTCGGATCGCAGACCTCGTTCTGGCTCACGAGGAAGCAGCGTTTCTGCCGGCGTGCGCCACATGCGAAGTGCGCGCCCCGGATGACGGGTATCTTCTCTTTCTGTGCGCGACGAGCGCCTGACGCGATCTCGACAGCTCAGTCGCCGATCGCACCCAATTCGCGCATACGATCGGCGATGGCAGTAGCAAGCGCTGCGTAACCCTCTGCATTGAGATGAATTGGATCCGATTTCATCGACGGTGTCAGCAGCAGATCCGGCAACACATCATCGACCAGTGGCACCTGATAGCGCTGGGCAAGTTCTTCATATAGAGGTGGTGGCGACAAGGTAATGCTGCGGCCCGGCACGGCTATCAGCATCACCTGGGCCCCTGCATCTCGTGCGCTTTCAATCATTGCGGCAAGGTTAGCCTCGAGATCGGCGAGAGATTGTCGGCGCAGAATGTCGTTGCCACCATGCAGCAACAGCACTAGGTCTGGCTGCACATCGCGCAGAACGCCTACAAGACGCTTGCGACCGGTAGCGCTGACCTCACCCGGAACACCTGAGCGAATCACCTCCAAACCGGTCAGGCCGGCAAGCGCGGCGGGGTAGCTGGCCGCGGCGCTGGCACCTGTTCCAAACGTCAGCGAGTCGCCGAATGCGAGTACTTTTGCATCCTGGGGCAAAGGCGCCAGCAAGGCGTCAGAGCCGGAGCAACCCCATAGCGATGCAACGGTGAGTAGGTATACCAAAGCCGCGGGCAGCGACAATGGGAAAGGTGCGTTGTGTGCTTGCCTGCTCATAGGCCAAGTGTAGCCTCACATTGGCCATCCTCGTCAGGGCAACTCACCATCGCTACACTGCGAACCAACCGACACCAACAGGACTCACTATGAGCGACAGCGACGAACTGATTCTCGAGCAAATCGAAATCGGCCCCATGCAGAACTTCACATATATCGTCGGCTCACGATCAACCCGTGAGGTGGCTATTGTTGATCCGGCGTGGGACATCGATGCTCTGCTCGGTCGAATCGATGAAGCCGGCTACACGCTGAAAGCGGCGCTCGTGACCCACTACCACCCAGACCATGTCGGCGGTGAGTTTTCACGCCGCAAAATTCCAGGTCTCGCTGAGCTGCTCGCAAAGCGTCCAGTGAAGAGTTATGCCCACAAGCTCGAGTCTGACGGCGTCCGCAAGGTCACCGGCTTGTCTGAGAGCGACATCGTCAAAGTAGAGAGCGGTGACAAGCTCAATCTCGGCCCGGTAGAGGTTGAGTTTCTGCACACGCCAGGACACACGCCGGGCTCTCAGTGTTTTCGAGTTAAGGAAACACTGGTATCTGGAGACACGCTGTTCGTGCAGGGTTGCGGCCGCGTGGATCTGCCGGGTTCGGACACCGATGATATGTTCGCGAGCCTGCGCAAACTCGCCGCTCTGCCCGACGAAACTCTGCTCCTGCCCGGACACAATTATTCGCATGTACCGCACGCGACGATTGCCGAAACGAAAGAGTCCAACCCTTATTTACGCATAGAGGACCTCAAAACCTGGCACCAGATAATGGGTTAACACCGTTCGGCGCATAAGCGCCGAGCCCGAGCACTGCTTGGGCAGGTGTTAACGGGCGCGGATTGATACGCGCCCCGGGTGCGCTGCTTGCCAGCGCACAATCCCCATCAACCTCGGCTTACCGGATCGAATTCCCCGACCGACCGAAGGTCGGTGCCCGAGCACTGCTCGGGCAGGTGTTAACGGGCGCGGATTGATACGCGCCCCGGGTGCGCTGCTTGCCAGCGCACAATCCCCAGCAACCTCGGTTTGCCGGATCGAATTCCCGTTCGGCTGCAAGCCGAGCCCGAGCACAGGGAGTTCCATCGACGGGCGGATTCCGGGGTTGGGGACTTGCTCCTTATCTAGACCGATTGCGAACGCAATCGGGCACCGGGCGCCAGTTGTTTCGGCGCACCCTTCCTAGCCGTCATCGCGAGATTTACCGAACGTTTTGCGTTCGGTGTGCGGCAGGCGCTCGCTTGCGAGCTGCCGTAAGCACCAGCGAAGCAACAACGCGGCGATCTCTTCTATGCGTAAGATCGCCGCGTCGACGCTGCGCGCCTCCGCGCGATGACAATACTTGATCGAAGCCCCAGACCCAGGCCTCGCGAAGGCGAAACCGCTGACCCAAGCTTCGCAAAGACACAACCTGCACGACGGCGCCGCACCCCGCGCATGTCGTCGGGAGCATTTGGCCGTAGCGAGAGTCGCCATTGCGGCCAAAACGCTACTCACGGAATCAACAGATCTAGAACAACGATCTCAACCAGCGATTTTATCTCTCCACGCCAGCAGAGCCTGCGAATCTTCGAACACGTCTTCCATTCGCACGATCACACCATCAGCGTATTGAATGGTCTCTGTTCCAATCAATACAAACTCACCGACGCCACCTTTCGTGTACTTGATCTGATAACCCAACGTGATCGTGTCTCCCGCTTCGGCAATGTCCGGCTGCCCAATCAAATCTCGCGATTCGCACCGCCGCTCGAGAGCATTGACGCTGTCCTGCAGAGCCCGGATGGATGCGTCACGCCCAACAGCCTCCGAGCCATCACCCGGCAGGTAGTGCGCATCGGCAGAAAAATACTGCTCGAGACGCCCCCAATCATCATCCAGAAGAGACTTCTCAAACGCTGCTGCATAGGCGGCAAACTGGTTCAAATTACTCATGTTTTCCCTACCAGCGATGGACCCGCACCGGCATCTTGGTAATACCGCGAATGAAGTTCGATCTGAGTCGCTCAGGCTGCCCCACTACCTCAACAAAACGAAAGCGCTTCATCACCTCTTCCCACAGGACACGCAACTGCATCTCGGCCAGCCGGTTACCCATACAGCGGTGCACACCAAATCCAAAGGACACGTGCCGACGGGCGTTGGCTCTGTCGATGATCAGCTTGTCCGCGTCCGGAATAACGCTTTCATCTCTATTGCCCGAGATGTACCACATGATCACCTTGTCACCTCGACGGATTTTCTTGCCACCCAGCTCTGTATCAGCGAGTGCGGTTCTGCGCATGTGAATGACCGAGGTTTGCCAGCGAATGAACTCCGAGACCATGTTGGGAATCAGGCTCAAGTCTGAGCGTAGCTTCTCGTACTGATCCGGAAACTCATTCAGCGCGAGAACACCCCCGGATATCGTGTTTCGCGTGGTGTCGTTGCCGCCGACAATCAACAACATCACGTTGCCGAGAAACTCCATTGGCCGATTGGGCATATCCTTCGTCGCCGGGTTCTTTGCCATCATCGTCACCAGATCCATCGCGTCTGAATCTGCCTTGGCGCTGCGCTCATTGAACAGTTTCAAAAACGTATCAGCGCACTCCATCAATCCGGCCTGGCGCTCTTCATCTGTGAAAAGGCTGCCACCAACCGTCTCGCCATCGGTAGACATATCTGACCAGCGAGTGAGTTTGCGCCGGTCTTCGAACGGAAAATCGAACAGCGTTGCCAGCATCTGTGTCGTCAACTCAATGGCTACCCGATCAACCCAGTCGAACGTTTCACCGTCAGGCAAGTCATCCAGAATAGGCTGCAGCCGAGCCCGAATAACCGGCTCCATGTTCATAAGGTTGCGCGTCGCCACGGTCGGCATAAACGCATTGCGCTGGGCCGTGTGCCGCGGCTCGTCCATAGAAATAAAATTCTCGATGACAAAGTCATCTGGCGGGTCACCAATCACAATGGTGGGTTCAGACGAGAACACGTCGTTACGCGCATCAACCTCCATGATTTCGTTGAAGGTAGATACCGACCAGTATGGACCAAACGGACTATCCGGATGCCAGTGAACCGGGTCTTCTGACCTCAGCCGGGCAAAGTGTGGCCGCCAGGTGTCGTTCTCAAACAGCGAGGCATCACTGACGTCGGGTAGGGAATCAAGGGCTTCAGCCATGGCAGATCTCGCGGCAACCAAAAGCCTATCGTGCCAAATTTTCCCGCAGCGTGCGCAGCAGGGCCGCTGGCGCCGAGCGCACCGGGAATCCTGGATTTACCCTTCCCCTGCCGCGACCCCATCACGAACGCCGCGGCGCTCATGCAGCTGCTGCAGAATGTCACCATGGCGTGCGCGCGTCAGTTGATACTGCGAGAGAAACCACAACCCCGGTAGCGCGAGCACTATGGTCATCGGCCCCCAGACCAGACCCAGCATGTGGAGTGTGGATTCGGGTATGTCGCTCGCCACACGGATAGCCGCTCCAGTCGGCCAGTCGATGATGTCCAGAGCAAAACCGCCAATCAGCGAGCCGAGCGCAGCTGAGCACTTATTGGAGAAGGAGGCCGCGCCAAAGAAAACACCCTCCTTGCGTTGACCAGAAGCCAGCTCGTGCTCATCGGCAATATCCGCCGCCATAGTGCCCAGACCCACCAGCATCAACGCTATGCCGACGGCGGATGCGGTGCTGAGGCCACCGATGACAATGAGCAGTGCGTTACTGCCAAGCTCCGGAAGCAGCCCTGCCAAATACAACGGTACCGATACAAAGTGGCAGAGCAGCCAGACACTGACGCCTATCAGCATCCCATTGCGCTTTTCCCGGCCCCGATAGAAGCGATCTGCAATCACGTACCCAAAGATTGAGCCAATTGGTCCGATCACCATGAACAGCAGAATCTGAGGCCCACTAAGTGCCCAGAAAAAAGTGAGCATGTACATGTTCAGCGCGCCAGCAGCACCAAATGCCACGATGATCACCACAAAACCCAGAATCAACGCACGAAAAGATGGGTTCTTGAACGCCTCGAGCGAGCCGGTTACCACGGTTTTTAGCGAGAAATGCTGGCCTTCCTGCGGTTGGGGCAGACGATGCACATCGGACAGAGTGCCGAACGCGCTATACAGCACGGATAGCGTCACCACCACGGCCAGCCAACTGGAGAACGGCCCATAAGCGGCGGGGTTCAACTGCCCGTTCGGATAACCCTCGGTTGGGGCGAAGTAGACGATGAAGCCCAGAACGATCACAAAGATATACGCGATCGCGCCGAAGAAGTGCCGCATCGCAACCAGCACGGTTCGCTCGCTGGCATCTTCGCTCAGCTCAGCGCCAAGCGCTGAATGAGGAACGTGATAGAAGGTCATGGCACCACGAAACAGCACGGTAAAGCCAAGCAGCCAGAAGAACAGTCCCATCTCGCTACTGACGAACGGGTTGAACAGCAGGTAGAAAGCCACGCCCAACGGCACCGCGGAGGCAAACATGAATGGATGCCGGCGGCCCAGCTTCGAGCGCCATGAATCTGACCAGTGGCCGACAAGCGGGTCGGTTATAGCATCGAAGACGAGGGACAGCGCCAGTGCCAAACCACACAGGCTGCCTGAAACCCCCAGGACCTGGTTGTAGTAGAACAGCAGGAAGAAGATGAAGACGACGCTTTGAATGCCCTCAGCCAACTGGCCCGCGCCAAAGGCGACTTTGGACTGAAATCGTAGCGGCCGTGCTTTCACGGGCTCACCAAAGCAGGCGAGCGCCACTCGCGTTGGAATTCCGACGAGGAATCCCACGAGATTCGCAAAAAATTTGTCGCGAAGTGAGAGAAAACCGGAAGTGGCGACAGAAAGGGGGTGAAGGAGCGAAACTGGACAAGGATGTTCACCAGGGATGGTGACCGCACAGGGTGACCGAGACACAATCTCGCTCGCCCTGTTCGGCTGTCCGCATTTCCACGCTTCCTACTTTCCCGGCCTGCCGAGTCTTCCTGGCCTTCCTGGCCTTCCCTACTACGAATTGCCCCGACTTCCTAAAGCAGATGCGCAACGGCGTCACGCTCTTCCTGCAGTTCTTTCTCAGTAGCCGCCATCTTGTCGCGGCTGAAGTCATTCACATCAAGGCCCTGGATGATCTGCCAGTCACCGCCATTGCAACGCACAGGGAATGAGTAGATCAAACCCTTCTCGATGCCGTAGCTGCCATCGGAGTAAACACCCATGCTGAGTACGTCGTCGCTGCCCAACACCCAATCGTGCATATGGTCGATCGCGGCATTCGCAGCAGAGGCGGCACTGGATGCACCGCGCGCTTCGATGATCGCAGCACCACGCTGCTGAACCGTCGGAATGTAGTCGTTGGCGTACCACTGGGCATCTACTTGCTCCAGTGCCGGTTTGCCATCGACCGTTGCGTGATGCAGGTCAGGAAACTGGGTGGCAGAGTGGTTACCCCAGATCGCCAGACCTTTCACATCTGTGCTGTGCTTGCCGGTCTTGGCCGCAAGCTGAGCCATGCCGCGATTGTGGTCGAGCCGGGTCATTGCCGTGAAGTTTCGTGGATCAAGATCCGGTGCGTTGCGCTGGGCAATCAAGCTGTTGGTGTTAGCGGGGTTACCGACAACCAGCACTTTCACATCACGGCTGGCGTTGTCGTTGAGCGCCTTGCCCTGCGGACCAAAGATTGCCGCATTCGCCTCGATCAGATCTTTGCGCTCCATACCTTTGGAACGCGGGCGAGAACCCACGAGCAGCGCAATATCGGTATCCTTGAACGCAACGTTCAAATCATCGGTTGCGATGATGTCCTGAAGCAGTGGGAACGCGCAGTCATCGAGCTCCATGCAGACACCGCGTAGAGCGTCCATCGCTGGCGGAATTTCGAGCAGCTGAAGAATGACCGGTTGGTCTTTACCGAGCAGATCACCGGCTGCAATTCTGAACAACAACGCGTAGCCAATCTGGCCTGCAGCACCCGTGACGGTAACTCGTACAGCTTTACTCATGATGTCTCCTTTACTTCTCTATTGGTCGGACTGGCAACCAGGGCTGCCACCGATAGTGCATAAAATACTGTCGCCGCGGCGAGGGGCACCAGACCAGGTGTACAAGGTGTTCTCACCGGCTGCTCAGAAAGAAACACTCCAAGCGGCGGTGGCGCAGTTTACACCAACCTCACCATCACCGGTCACGACTGGAACTATCGTGCGGCGGCCAGTCAAACTCCAGATACCAGTCACCAACAGGTGACAGCCCGGCGACTTCCGCAACCCAGGCAGGCATTCGCGGCGATTTCGTGCCTGGTATCCACCAGATCAGGTCATCCGCGAACTCCGGCTCGTTTATCACGGGCTGCTGTTCACCGAGCTCTGCTTCGAACACCAGATTGATCCCCTGGCTCACGACGCCGCTTGTGCCCTCATTCGCGCTGCCAGAGAGCGGCTTGAACGTCCTGTAGGGCAGGCAAGCAAGCGGCAGTAGCTGATCTGGCCGCAGTGCACATTCCTCTCGAAGCTCCCGAGCGGCAGCTTGTTGCACCTGCTCCCCGGCTTGCAGATGGCCACCGGGGAGTGCGTAATAGCCATCGAGAAATCCGGTGTTATGCCGGCGCATCAGGCATATCGCGCCGTCATCCGGACGCCGAAGCACTATGTGAACAACCACTGGGAATTCATCTCGTGCCACCCGGATCTCCCTCTTTTTCTAACGACCGCACCGGTAACGCGCTCAAAAGCCACAAACATCGAACAAAGCCACACGGTATACGTGCGCCATGACGATAGTGACGACAGTGCCGACACGAAGCCTCGCTCCGCAACTCAGCAGACGGGTTGAAGAGGCTGCCCTCAACGCCTGGCCATCTTTACATCAGGTGTTGTACGACGGCTGGCTACTGCGTTTCTCACGCGGTTTCACCAAACGAGCGAACTCGATCGTGCCTCTGTACGAATCGACCCGAGCGATTGCAGAGAAGGTTCGCTATTGCGAAAACCTCTACGCGCGGGAGCGACTCACCACCATATTCCGACTAACCAGCCTGCCGGAACAACTGGCGTTGCGGCAACAACTCAGCGACAGAGGCTATACCGCCTTCGACCTCACCCATGTGCTCTACCTACCGCTCGCGGAGCTGCATGAGCCTGAGACTGACTTTCATCGTCTGGATATCGATGACTGGCTGTCAATTTACGCACGGATGACAGGTGTGGACGCCGCTACCCAGCAGCTGCACGGGTTGCTACTGAAAGGCATTCGCAGCGAATGCTGCTTTGGTGCAGTGAAGCAAGACGGCCGTGTGCTCGCCCTGGGGCTTGCGGTACTGGAAGAAGAGCTGGTTGGGCTATTTGACGTGGTAACTGACCCGAACCATCGGCAACAGGGCCATGGCCGGACCCTCATCTCGGCCCTTACGGGCTGGGGTGGTCGGTCCGGGGCACAAGGAGCCTACCTGCAGATGCTGGCGGACAATCGGGCGGCCTCAGCTCTATACGTCTCATTGGGCTTCTCTCGGCTGCACTCCTACGAATACCTGGCAACAACGTAACTCTACCGGGCACAGCGGCAGATCGCGTTTGCAGCGCCTTCCAGCGGCCCCGCGCAAGCAGATTTTGTTCACTGCAACAACTTGCTAAGTGCTTCAATTTCGGGCATTTTTGCCAATCGCGTTCTGAGAACGCACCGTTCGCTAGACAAAAACACTATAAATATCAGAGCCCTACGGCCTCGTACCCCGAGGTTCTCGGAAGGCGGCGACAAGCGAACTCTCTGCAGCCCTATCGAGCCCGCGAGATTACAACGCGGGCAAGGCGTTCTGCGCTGTGGAAAACGACACCGTGACCGGAGGGGGCACGGCTGGGAAGAGACACGTCGAGAGTAGTAGACATGACCAAGCAACCGGTGGGATTGCCGCCCAAGAGCGCCTTATACGACCCAGCCAACGAGCACGATAGCTGCGGCGTTGGCTTCATCTGTGACATCAAGGGCCGCGCCTCGCGCAGCATCGTTGAAGACGCCTTGCACATGAATTGCTGTATGGAGCACCGTGGCGGCGTCGGCTACGAGAAAAACACCGGTGACGGCGCCGGCATCATGCTCGGCATTCCTCACGCTTTCCTGTCTCGAGTCGCGCGAGAGGAACTTGGCGCAGATCTTGGAGAACCTGGCAGCTACGGCGTGGGCAACGTCTTCCTGCCGCAGGATCCTGCCGAGCGTGCGCACTGCAAGAGCGTCATCGAGCAACAGATTATCGAAGCCGGCCAGCGTCTGATCGGCTGGCGTGACATGCCGACTCACGTCAACGGTGCTGACATCGGCAGCGCGGCACGTGCGGCGATGCCGGCGATCGAGCAGCTTTTCATTGGCGCTGCGGACGCTATCGAGAGCGACGCTTTTGAGCGCAAGCTGTACCTGATTCGCAAGCGTTCCTCCCATATTCTTCGCAGCGATCACAACCTCGCTGAGCGGCTGCAAGTCTTCTTCTGCACGCTGTCGAGCACGGTTATCGTGTACAAGGGAATGCTGACACCGGAACAGGTAGAGCTCTTCTATGCTGACCTGCAAGCTCCGGATTTCGAATCGCATCTGGCGATGGTGCATTCGCGCTTCAGCACCAACACCTTCCCGTCCTGGGATCGAGCGCAACCCAATCGATTCATGAGCCACAACGGTGAGATCAACACCATCGTGGGCAATCGAAATTACATGCGCGCGCGTCAGGGAACCGTAAGCTCACCAATCTTCGGCGATGAGTTGAGCAAACTGTTTCCGATCGTCGAGGAGGAATGCTCGGATTCCGGCAGCTTCGACAACGTCCTGGAATTTTTGCTGATGGGCGGCCGCACGCTGCAAGAAGCCGTGCTGATGATGATTCCTGAGGCGTGGCAACAGCACGCGCAGATGGATGCTGCCAAGCGCGCGTTCTACGAGTACAACTCGACGCTCATGGAGCCCTGGGACGGACCAGCCTCCATTGCCTTCACCGACGGAAAGTACGTGGGTGCCGTGCTCGACAGAAATGGCTTGCGCCCAAGCCGCTACTACATCACCGATGACGACAAGTGCATCATGGCTTCGGAAGTCGGCGTGGTTAACGTCGATCCGGCATCGGTCATCGAGAAAGGCCGCTTGCAACCCGGCCGGATATTTCTGATCGATTTCGAAGCCGGGCGCATGATTCCGGATGCTGAAGTCAAAGGTGAATGGGCATCCGCCAAGCCGTATCAACAGTGGCTCGACGACCAACGACTGGACCTGGCTGAACTGCCTGGCCCGACATCGGTTGAGGGTTACGACAAAGAAACGCTACTGCATCGCATGCAGGCATTCGGTTACACGATCGAAACCATGCACGTGATGCTGCAGCCGCTCGTGAAAGAGCTTCGCGACCCACTCGGCTCCATGGGCAACGATGCTGCGCTTGCCGTGATGAGCGACAAGCCTCGCATGCTCTACGACTACTTCAAACAGCGCTTCGCTCAGGTCACAAACCCCGCGATCGATTCGATCAGGGAAGAAGTGATCATGGCGCTCGAGTGCTACATCGGCCCGGAGAAAAACCTGCTCGATGCAACGCCTGAGCATGCTCATCGGCTGCGCGTGCCGCACCCTATTCTGTCCAACAGCGAGCTGGCATCGATTAAGGAGCTGGACTACCGCGGCTGGCGCAGCAAGACGATCGACATTACGTTCCCGGTTGGCTCTGGCAAGGCGGGGCTTGAAAAATCGCTCGCGCGAATCTGCAAGCAGGCTACCGATGCCATCGACGAGGGCTACGCCCTGCTCGTTCTGTCTGATCGTAATATCGGCACGGACCGCGTTGCCATCAGCTCGCTGATTGCTGTCGGCACCGTGCACCATCACCTGTGCGCGGAAGAAAAACGTACTCAAGTAGGGCTGGTACTGGAAACCGGAGAAGCTCGGGAAGTCCACCACCACTGCCTGCTCGCCGGCTACGGCGCGGACGCAATCAACCCCTATCTGGCCTTTGAGGCGCTGTGGTATGCGCGTCGCAAAGGCTATCTCGATGACGCGTCACACATCACGGACGATGACAGCGTCGTGGCGGCTTATCGCAAGGGCGTTGCGAAAGGCATGCTGAAAGTGATGGCGAAGATGGGCATCTCCACCCTGCACTCCTACAAAGCTGCGCAGATTTTCGAGGCGGTTGGTCTCGGTTCCGACGTCATCGAGCGAGCGTTCGTGGGCACGGCAAGTCGTGTTGAAGGTGTCGGCCTTGATGTGCTGGTGGAAGAAATGGAACGCCGTCACCAGATCGGTTTCCCGCAGGACGGTCGTAGCAATGTACTCACTCTGCCGAATCCGGGTGACTTCCACTGGCGTCGTCATGGCGATGGCCACATGTGGGATCCGAAGGCGATTGCGGATCTGCAGAACGCTGTACGTACCGAGAACGAAGACACGTACTGGAACTACGCCAGACACATCAATGAAGAAACCACCGCCAACTCGGCGCTTCGCGGTTTGCTGAGGTTCAACACCGACGCCGCAACACCCATTGCGCTGGAAGACGTGGAATCCGAGGCGGAGATCGTCAAACGCTTTGCGACTGGCGCCATGAGCTACGGTTCGATCAGCGCTGAAGCGCACGAAACGCTGGCCATCGCCATGAATCGCATCGGCGGTAAATCGAATACCGGCGAAGGTGGCGAAGATCCCTCGCGCTTTATTCCGCTCGCCAACGGTGACTCCAAGCGTTCGGCGATCAAACAGGTAGCCAGCGGCCGCTTTGGCGTGACGATTAACTACTTAAGCAACGCAGATGAGTTGCAGATCAAAATTATTCAGGGCGCGAAGCCAGGAGAAGGTGGCGAACTGCCCGGCCACAAAGTGGACGACATCATCGCCAGCATCCGGCACTCAACACCGGGCGTTGGCTTGATCTCACCGCCGCCGCACCATGACATCTACTCCATCGAGGACATGGCGCAGCTGATCCACGATCTTAAGAACGCCAATCCCTCGGCGCGCATCAGTGTGAAGTTGGGCGCTGAAGTCGGCGTTGGAACTGTCGCAGCGGGCGTCACGAAAGCGCGCGCCGATCACATCGTGATCGCCGGTGATACCGGTGGCACGGGAGCATCGCCCCTCACCTCGATCAAACATGCGGGTGTTCCGTGGGAACTCGGCATCGCTGAGACTCATCAAACTCTGGTGATGAACAACCTGCGCTCGCGCGTGGTGCTGCAAACCGACGGTCAGATCAAAACGGGCCGGGACGTTGCAATCGCGGCGCTGCTCGGGGCAGAAGAGTTCGGTTTTGCAACAGCACCCCTCGTCGCGCTCGGCTGCATCATGATGCGCAAGTGCCACCTCAACACCTGCCCGGTGGGCATCGCGACCCAGGATCCGGAGCTGCGCAAAAAGTTTGCCGGCCAGCCGGAGAACGTTGTGAACTTTTTCTTCATGGTCGCGAAAGAGCTACGCACCATCATGGCGGAGCTCGGTTTGCGAACCATCAACGAGATGGTTGGCCGAGTTGACCTTCTGAAGGTTGATGCGGCCATCGATCACTGGAAAGCCAAGGGCCTGGATCTTACGGCGATTCTGAGCCCCGCAGCAGAGCCCGAGGAATTCCTGGGTAGCTATCGCGTGCACGACCAGGATCACCAACTCGAACGCGCGGTGGACAATCAGCTGATGTCGCTGGCACAACACGCAATCGATACTGGTGAGCCCGTTCGCGCCGAGTTGCCGATCGTGAACGTTAACCGAGCCGTTGGCGGCATGCTGTCGAACAAGATCATTCGAGAAGTTGGGCCGCAGATGCTTCCCGATGACACGATCACGTTTAAGTTCAACGGCAGCGCAGGTCAGAGTTTCGGCTGTTGGCTGGCGAAGGGCGTCACCCTCGAAGTCGAAGGCGATGCCAACGACTACGTGGGCAAAGGGCTCTCCGGCGGCAAAGTCATCGTCTACCCGCCAGCAGAAAGCCAGTTCCGACCAGAAGAAAACGTGCTCATCGGTAACGTTGTGCTGTATGGCGCTACATCCGGTGAGGCGTACTTCCGAGGCGTCGCCGCCGAGCGGTTCTGCGTTCGCAACAGTGGCGCACACGCTGTGGTTGAAGGGGTTGGTGATCACGGCTGCGAATATATGACCGGTGGTCGCGTCGTTGTGCTCGGCAAAACCGGACGTAATTTCGCCGCTGGCATGTCCGGCGGTATTGCTTATGTCTGGGATCCAGCCCATAGCTTCGCATCGCTGTGCAATCCGGAAATGGTGGATCTTGACCCGGTTGAGTCCGCCGAGGATGCCAGCGAGCTGCAATCGCTTATCGAACGCCACGTGGAGCACACTGGCTCGACGGTCGGCCAGGGCCTGCTGGATCGCTGGCCTAATGCAATGGCTGAGTTCGTCAAGGTCATGCCGACAGACTACAAGCGAGTGCTGGCTGCAAAAGACAGCCACGTGTCAGCGGGCTAACGAGACGCGCGTCGCAAGCGCATTGAGTTGCACACATGCCGGGGCGATACCTCGTCGGTCCCGGTGACGAAACGACAGATTCAGCGTCGCCCGCTAAGGAGACGCTGTGATACCCGGGCTAGTCCCGGTGCAAGGTGAAAGAGCAGAGCATGGGAAAAGTAACCGGCTTCATGGAATTCGAGCGCAAGGCTGAGCCTTATCGCGAACCGGCGGTACGTTTGCTCGACTACGGCGAAATCTATACAGACCACGATAGCCAGCGCCTGCAAACCCAGGGCGCTCGTTGCATGGATTGCGGCGTTCCGTTCTGCCAATCCGAAGAAGGCTGTCCGATACACAACCTCATTCCCGAGTGGAACGATCTCGTGTATCGCGACAACTGGGCTGAAGCGCTGGACCGCCTGCACAAAACCAACAACTTTCCCGAGTTTACGGGTCGCGTCTGTCCGGCTCCTTGCGAAGGCGCATGCGTCCTCGGCATCACCGATCCTGCTGTCACGATCAAGAACATCGAGATGGCGATCATCGATCGCGGCTTCGAAGAAGGCTGGGTTGTGCCCGAGCCACCAGCGTCTCTGACTGGCAAAACCGTAGCGGTCGTCGGTTCCGGGCCAGCGGGCCTTGCTGCCGCGCAGCAGCTTTGCCGTGCCGGCCACGCCGTCACGGTTTTCGAGCGTGCCGACCGCATTGGCGGCCTGCTCATGTACGGCATTCCAAATATGAAGCTCGACAAGGGCGTAGTGGATCGCCGCGTGAAAATCATGGAAGCCGAAGGCGTTGTCTTCAAGACCGGCGTCAGCGTTGGTGACGGCAGCGAAGACAGCATCGACATCCGAACCCTACGTGGAGAATTCGACGCGCTGCTTCTGACCACCGGCGCAACCGTTCCCCGCGACCTGCCCATTCCCGGCCGCGAGCTGGGCGGTGTGCACTTCGCCATGGACTTCCTGACGGCAAACACCAAAAGCCTGTTGGATTCCGATCTTAAAGACGACAACTACATCTCCGCCAAAGACAAGCACGTCGTCGTCATCGGCGGCGGCGATACCGGCACCGACTGCATCGGTACCTCGTTGCGCCACGGCGCCGCCTCACTCGTGAACTTTGAGTTGTTCCCGCAGCCGCCCGCAGAGCGTGCAGCTAACAACCCCTGGCCAACCTGGCCGAAGATCTTTCGAGTCGACTACGGCCACGAAGAAGCCTCGCACAAGCAGGGGAGCGACCCTCGGGTGTACTCCATCTCGTCGCTGAACTTTGTCGACAATGGCAATGGTGAAGTAAAAGCCATTCGCACCGTGGACGTTGAATTCAAGAACGGCAAGTTCGAGAACATCGAGGGCAGCGAGCGCGAGTGGCCGGCTGATCTAGTACTACTGGCTATGGGTTTCCTTGGGCCCGAGCACGAAGCCTCAGACCCACTCGGCCTCGATTACGATGAACGCAGTAACTACAAGGCCGAGTACGGTAAGTACCGAACCAATCTGGACAATGTCTTTGCAGCAGGCGATTGCCGCCGCGGCCAATCGCTCGTGGTACGGGCAATCAACGAGGGCCGTGAGTCTGCTCGCGAAGTAGATCGCTTCCTCATGGGCTCTACGCGACTGCCGTAGTCAGCTTGGTCTTCGGGAGCAAGCAGGCAGCAACGTGGTTACACCTTAACTACCTGGTCATTGCGAGGTCGTCGGTTGCAGCGCAACCGGCGTAGTGCGGCAATCTCTACAAAGCTGACGGTCAGCCTCGACCCAAGGAGATCGCCGCGTTACCGCCCACTGCGTGGTCGGCGCCTCGCGATGACGCAGAACATTTCAGCACCCGACGATGACAGAGATTGTTTCAGCGCCTCACAACGGGAGCTTAGATTTCAGCGTCCCGCTGCCGACAGCTGCTGTCCGTCAACGCCAAAACTCTGGTACGGATTAAACGACGGATCACTCGTGAGTACATAGGTACCGTCTTCGAGTTTCCAGGCTTGGTCGTACATGTTGCTAAGTTCGACCTGACCACCTGGTGCAGAGCTATCCGAATACGTTTCTACGTCTCGAATCGCTTCGAGCGTCTCACGCGCGCGATAGTCCGCGCTCTGCTGCTGGTTGCGCCAGGTATCGTTAATGATCTGACTTATCTGAGCGTTTGCCTGCGCCCATATCCGGGCTCGATCCTGAGCCCCCTGGGCGGCAATCTGACCCAGCTTTCGATTGTGTTGCGATATCTGTTGCTGCCAGGCCGGATTGATCAGGTAGGACTTTCGAATACCCTCATAGGCCTTGGCGTTGTACTCCGCGGCCGGTCCGAATGAGGCAAACATCGGTGATGCATAGCCACTCCACGATTCGATCGGCGGTCCGAAATCGCCAGCGCTACCGGTACGTATGTAAGTCATCAACACACTGACAACGAATGAGCCACGCAGAGGCGTGCCCTCGTGTTCATAGTCCACAAAAGCTTGCGCGCTGGACACACTGGTTTCGATGCGCTGAAAACCATTGTCTTGAACACCCGCATGCTGAGCATCGATTTTCTCAAGGTCCAGCCGCCGTTGAATCGACGTGATTCTGGCGTTCGGCAACGTATGGCCAATCACCGCTTGCAGATACTGCTCAGCGTTTCCGATCTGCAGCATCTGACAGCCAGGCTTCATCGAACCAGACTGACTCCACTCCCACCCCTGATGCGGCAATATGGCTATGCCATGGCGACCATCGGGCGTACCCGCACTCCAGTTGGTGCCATAGCCATTGGTGCAGGCATGTGCCTCACCCCAGTTAACACCGCCTTCAGCTTGCCAGCCGTAAGGAATAAAGAGACTGGCCGACGCCATCGGGTAGCCAAACCCCTGCACGTCGAGCACCACCGTTGGCGTCAGCCGCATGGTTGCCGCGACGGCGTCCAGAGCGCTAACGGATGCCAGAACGAACAGCACCGATGCTAGTCGCTTGAGCACCCCTGTATCGCTTCTAAGATTCCTGGGGCACAAGCCGGCGCGACAAAGAGTAAGGGACATCGATTCGCCTGATTGAAAGAGAGCTTGTTCTCCTAGGCGCAATCCCCGCTATAAGCGGGTCACCACAACAAGCCCTGCCCCACATCCCACCGACTGCTCAGCGGCCGCTACGCACCGCCTGCTTGATGGAGCCGATGCTTCTAACCCACGGAGAAACTCGGCCGGTTTCGGCTGGCAGGTTTTGGGCGGCAGCATCAGCCGCAGCTTTATCGGAAAACAGGCCATAGACAACGATGTGTAGCGTTCGCCCGTTAGATATCGTCGGGTAACTGGCAAACTCCGACGGTTCGCGCTGCGCCTGGATGTACTCGCGAACGCGCTGCGCATCACCGCTGCCCAGCAATTGGATCGTATAGCGGCTGTCTTCTTGAGCGAGCACCCAATTTCCGTCGCGCCAGGGGTCACTACCAGCCGCAGTAACGACCGGGATGGCCGAGGATGGCGTGCTGGAGCCACCGGTGTCGGGCGCGGGCCTGCTAACCACCTCCTGCTCGACAGGCTCAGTCGGCGCATCGGCTATCGGGCTGGCCTCGCTCTCCTGCACAACCGGCTCCGCGACAGGCACCGGCTCCTCATCACGCTGCTCGTTTAGGTCAGACGCCACAGGGCTAGAAGCCTCAGCAGGCTTACTCGTTACCGGGACGGGAGATGGTGTTGTAACGCTACGTTCTCGCTGGGCCGGTTTCTGAGGTTCCAGCTCCGACTGATCATCAGGTATCTCGACGGGCTCATCCAATTCCAGATCATCGATATCCGAATCCATGAGCGCGCCGGGAGCACCGGTGGCCATCGCGACCGAGCCAGCCGCGTCCGAAGTCACGTCGACATCATCAGTGGCAGGCCAGACGACATATAGGGCAGCAACAACAACGATCAGCAACATGGCGATGGCTCTGTGAACAATAGGAAAAGTGGAACGGTGTTTCTTAGGGCCGAGGCCCAGTTCGATCAGGGCATCGCTGGCAACGGCATTGATCCGATCCGGAAGGCCAGCCGACATCTGGCTGATTTTGTCCAGCTGCTCCTCACTAAATGGCGAATGACCTCGATAACCCGCCTCTTTGCAGCGCCATTCTACGTACCGACGAACGGCGTCCGAATCGAATATGGGCAGTGAGAGCTCATGCCAAGGGACGTCATCAGACAGCCGTTTTGCGCTTCGCTGTAGCGCGCCGAGAAAAGACTTCTCGGCAAAACAAACGACTCGCAAATCCTGCTGAGCAATGACGTTGAGAATCTGATCGATCGCGCGGGAGTCGAGCAGCTGAGCATCGTCAATGAGCACCATGCAAACGCGCTCGCTGGCAGCAGCATCCATGACACCACTCGCAACCAGTTCGAACAGTAACTGATCAGATGCGTTAGTCGGCACTGCAATGCCGAATCCCTGGGCGATGCTGACCATCACATCGCGACCACTGGAGACGAGCGTGCCATTGATACGAGCAGCTTTAGCTCTGGGATCGAGATTCGCGGACAGAGCACGGTAGAGAGTCGTTTTGCCTATGCCTCGAGGCCCCGAGACAACGAGCAGCCGGCGACTCCAGCGGCTGAGATGCCGAAGCTGTTCAAGAGCGCCTTGGCGACCCGCGCCCTCGAAGAAACCATCACCAGGATGGCTGAAGGGGTTGTGGCTAAGCCCTAGTGAGCCGCTTGATGCCTCGACATCTACGTCGCGAACGGGCTCAGCCATCTGAGGACCCGTCCAGTGGTGAAGCCCCTGCTACGGAGTATTCCAACGCTTGCCTCAGAGGCTTGCTGTCTGCATCTCGAATCTCAACACGACCAATCGCAACGGGAACAATGAGCCGAAGCTTGCCGTCAGAAACTTTCTTATCCATACCCATGGCCTCGAGAACGGATTCGACCGACAACTGCGGCGGCTCGCAAGGCAGTTCGAAACGCTCGACCAGACGCCTGATGCGTCTTCCGTCATCGATTGACAGCGTCTCTGCGAGACACCCGTAGATAGCCGCCTGCACCATACCGATCGCAACCGCCTCACCATGGAGATAGGTGCCGTATTGCGTGAGTTTCTCAATTGCGTGTCCGAACGTATGGCCGTAGTTGAGAATCGCGCGAATGCCGCTTTCACGCTCATCAGATGCCACAACTTCCGCCTTTATCTCCGCTGAGCGCGCGACGGCATGGGCAAGCGCAGCCTCGTCCAGAGCCAGGATCTTGTCTGCAGACTCCTCCAACCAGGCAAAGAAGCCCGCATCGAATATGACGCCATACTTGATCACTTCCGCAAGGCCAGCTCGGAACTCACGCGCTGGCAACGACGCAAGCACAGCAAGGTCTGCAATGACACAGGAGGGTTGGTAGAACGCACCGATCATGTTTTTGCCGGCCGAATGATTCACCGCGGTTTTGCCGCCCACGGAGGAGTCGACCTGAGCCAGCAGCGTCGTGGGAATCTGCACAAAACCTACACCGCGCTGATACGTCGCCGCCACGAAGCCTGCGAGATCACCAACGACACCTCCACCCAACGCCACAACCGTGGTAGTGCGGTTGTGGCGCTTGCTCAAAAGAAAATCAAGCGCGCGGCCATACTCCTCGAGAGACTTATGGGATTCACCATCGGGCATCATGTGAACGTCGACGTCCACATCTGTGAACGCGCTAAGCACCCGCTCCAGGTATAGATCGGCCACGGTTGGGTTCGTAAGAACAAGAGCCTGACTACCGGAAACCGATGCACGCAGAAGCGCTGCATCCGACAACAACCCCGAACCAATGTGAATCGGATACGAGCGTTCGCCCAGTTCTACCCTCACCTGCCTCATACCCGGCCGTCCTTCACCAGTGCGTTGACGATGCGCGCGGCGAGCGCTTTGGGGCCTCCACGACTCGCGCTAAATCGGTAGTCACGCAAGCCCGCATAAAGGGGGGCGCGTTCGCTAACCAGCTTCTCCAATACTGCACGCCGATTACCACCTTGCAGCAAAGGCCGCTTGCGGTCGTTACGCGTCCTTTCCATGAGTTGGCCAACCGATGCGTCGAGATGAACCACGATACCCTTCGCGAGCGCCGAGCGATTTTCGTCTCGCAGAATGGCTCCGCCGCCGGTCGCTATCACCAGGTTTGTTTCACTCATTAACTCATCAATGACATGAGCTTCGCGATCGCGAAAACCGCTTTCGCCTTCAACATCGAAGATCCAGGCAGTCTCAGCGCCGGCGCGCTCTTCAATCACCCGGTCTGTATCAAAGAAAGGTCGTTCCAGCAGGTCCGCAATATGCCTGCCAACGGTACTCTTGCCGACCGCCATAAGGCCGATCAGCACGACGTTAGGTTGGCTCGACATGAAGTACACCTTTTCATGCCCGGCATTGTGCCACCGAAGGGCGACAATGGGTGCTCTTGGAGCGGGAAATGTTGCCAGGAACGGGACTCGCCATTGCGATCCGTTCGGCACAACAAGCTTCCAAAGGCGTGGTGAACAGCGCTGCAGGAAGAGATCGCCGCGCCTGGCGGCCCGCGATGACGGGAAGTTGTAGAGGCGAAATCGAAGCCGCGTCATTGCGAGCCAGTCGGGTGCGAAACACCTGGCGCAGCGCGGCAATTTCATGAGGGCTTGGGAACCAGTCAGCTACTGGCAACGAGACTGAAGGCGACGCATCGTTTGGGGCGCTCTCGAGCATTCTATCCAGTCGCTGCGCGATGGATACGAATGCACTGCCGCTATTCGATGTATTGACGCGCGTCGATCGGGGGGC
>JANSWO010000018.1 GCA_024743435.1 Pseudomonadaceae bacterium
CTGCCGATCTCTCGGGGCTAGAGTCTGGGAGCTACCGATTTCAGCTCGCGGCGCGAGCAAAATCTTGCAGCCCCGTCTTTGCGAGACGGCGCAAAGCGCCGACGCGGCAATCTCCAGCAGCTAGCAGACTCTGGAGGTGTAGTAGATGGGCGCTTTCGACAGATTTCCTTGGCGCTTTGCGCCGGAGGAAATCGTCTGCCGCTCTCTCGGTGTTTGAGGCGCGCTGATCGTCAAGCGATCAACGTTGCTCTCGACAGATTTCCTTGGCGCTTTGCGCCGGAGGAAATCGTCTGCCGATCTCTCGGGGCTAGAGTCTGGGAGCTACCGATTTCAGCTCGCGGCGCGAGCAAAATCTTGCAGCCCCGTCTTTGCGAGACGGCGCAAAGCGCCGACGCGGCAATCTCCAGCTGCTAGCAGACTGTGGAGGTGTAGTAGATGGGCGCTTTCGACAGATTTCCTTGGCGCTTTGCGCCGGAGGAAATCGTCTGCCGCTCTCTCGGTGTTTGAGGCGCGCTGATCGCGAAGCGATCAGCGTTACTGCCGCTACGCCTCAGGATGGTAGCCATGCTTCGAAAAGTCCTCCAAGCCTCACAGGCTGAGGCTCAAAAACGACCTCGGCCGCTCTCGAGCATTATGTTCACGCCCACTCTGTGGGCGCGAACGCAATGCACTGCCGCTACGCCTCAGGATGGTAGCCGTGCTTCGAAAAGTCCTCCAAGCCTCACAGGGTGAGGCTTGGAGGACTTTTCGAAGTATCTGAAACACTTACGAAACACAATTGTTGTTGCGAGTCACCCCGGCGCACCCTAATCTCGACCCTGTTGTCCAACCAACCCAAGGCGCACCCTTCTTCGTGGCGAGCACCGGTCAATTCAATATCTGTTGCGCCGGCACCCTGAGTGTCGAACTTCACCGTCCGGGAATCCTTGGCCTGTTCGCGCGCACGGTGGATGCCGACTGCATGCAGATCAGCACCTCCGGCATGCAGATTCGTACTGGTGGCGACTTCAAAGTTGGTCAATCCCTCGTTATCGATCTGCAAGCGCACGATCTTCGCGTCGAAGAGCTGCGGGGCATCGTTAAGTCGGTCAGTGCGGCCGAAGAAAACTACTACTACGACATCGACTTCCCCCAGAGCACCCAAAAGCGCGATACGCTGCATGGCCTTCGGCAGTTAGCGTCACTCACCTCAAACGAAGTCTAAGACCACTCTCTCGGTCAGCCTTACCCTTGAGAGGTTTCCGTTAAACGGACAATGACGATCAGCCACGGCACTACCTTGTCAGCAGGATCCAGCCCGGCTGACTGAACTGATAAGCTGCTTACGTGCTCGACTCCCTACAAACGATAGCCACGACGTTCGCCGACTACGCATGGGGGTATCCACTCCTAATACTATTGCTCGGCGGCGGTTTGTTCTTTCTTCTCTATAGCCGCTTCGCACCTTTTCGTTATCTGCCTCACGCCTGGGACCTGATTCGAGGTCGCTTCGACCACGAACGCGGTCCCGGCGAAATCACTCATTTCCAGGCACTCTCTGCGGCCCTGGCCGGAACGATCGGCATGGGCAATATCGGAGGCGTCGCGGTGGCTATCGCCGTTGGTGGGCCGGGAGCAATTTTCTGGATGTGGGTCACCGCGGTTCTAGGGATTGCGACCAAATTCTTTACCTGCTCAGCGGCAGTCATGTTCCGCGGCACAGATGACGAAGGCCGAGTGCGTGGCGGCCCAATGTGGGTAATCAAAACCGGACTGAAACCACGCTGGCACTGGCTGGCCAACCTGTTCTGCGCCGCTGGGCTCATTGGCTGTCTGCCCGCCTTTCAAACAAATCAGCTCGTCCAGATATCTCGGGAAGTCATCGCCGTACCCGCCGGCCTGCTGAGCCCGGGCGCTGATCACTTTAGATTCGATCTGGTCGCTGGTTGCATTCTCGCCGCCCTCACCGCTGTCGTCATGTTCGGAGGGTTGCAGCGAATCGCGCGAGTTGCCACCAGAGTTGTGCCGCTGATGGCCCTCATCTACCTCGCATCGGCCGCGCTCATTATCGCGATGAACATTGAGACAGTGCCCGGTATCTTCAGCGACATAGTCGTTCAGGCATTCACTGGCAGCGCTGTCGGCGGCGGCGCGCTCGGCACTGTGATTCTGTACGGCGTGCAACGCGGCGCTTTCTCTAACGAAGCCGGCATCGGCACGGAAGCCCTCGCACATGGAGCGGCCCGAACCAACGAGCCAATCCGAGAAGGCTTGGTGGCTATGCTAGGCCCGATCGTCGACACACTCATCATCTGCACCGCCACTGCACTTATCATTTTGATATCCGGTGTGCATGAATCGAGCGACGCAGGTGGCGTCACGCTTACCGCGCAAGCGTTCGGGGCAACATTGGGCAGCGCTGGCCTTGTGATCATCAGCACTTGTGTATTGGCCTTCGGTATCACCACCATCTTCACCTACAGTTTCTACGGCAGTCAGTGTTTTGCCTTTCTGTTCGGCAGCAGACGGGAATCGATTTACCGCGCCGCCTTCCTGATCTGTGTCGTGATTGCTGCGGTGGTGTCGTTAGAAACCGCGATTGGCTTTATTGATGGCAGCTTTGCGTTGATGGCAATTCCTACCATGGTCTCCACGCTGCTGCTGGCGCCGAAGATACGTTGCGCCGCTCGCTCATATTTCAGCCGCTTGGCTGCCGGAGAGTTTGCACCTCGGCGCTGAGTTGCGCCGAGCAAACCAGCTGTGCTGGCTCAAGGGAAGAGATACGGCGCCGCCTGCTACGACTCATCGCAAACAAACGGCGCCGTCAGATGCTTACTCAGCTTCCTGCTTGATGAGCTCAGCCGTAATGAACAGATCCACTTCATCGCTCACTGCCGGCGCATAGGCACCAAGATCCCAATCAGATCGCTGGAGCTTGCCAAGCGCGCTGATACCCAGAGTCGGCACTTTGCGCATCGGGTGGTTAGCGGCTTTGTTGAGCGTGGCTTCCAGCGTGACCGACTTGGTGATGCCTTTGATCGTAAGGTCACCAGTAATCATCGCCGTGTTCCCCTCGCCCATCTCGATGGAGGTAGCCGCGAAGGTAATGCGGGGGTGAGCTTCAACATCAAAAAATTTGTCGCCGCGCAGGTGTTCGTCGAATTCATCGACACGACTGTCGATACTCGCAGCATCAATGCTCACACCTAAAGAGCTGTTTGCCGGATTATCCGAATCCAGCTCGACAGTGACATCAAATGAGTTAAAGCCAACGTGAGGCGTTGAAAATCCCAGATGCTGGTAGCTGAACGTAATGTAGGCATGGGTAGCCTCCAGTACATAGGTGCCGCTTGGCACGCCGATGTTTGCACTTGCCAGCGGCGCAATCAGCATGCCTGCAGTGACAGCGAACGTCGCGAGTGCGCGCTTCGCCAGGGTAGAAAAAACGCTGTTTCTCATATCAAACTCCTGTTTGTTCAAACGGAAATCCGGTTTCGGTGATTCCAACGGTGATGAGCCAAGCCAGAGCCTTTCAGCTGACTCAACCCATGAGGCGTCGCGCCTAGGGTACCGCAGCTGGCGCAAAAGAACCGCCAGCGACGATCAAACCGAAGGGTTTGGCTGGCAGTTTCGAAGCATCGAGGGGAAGGCAATTGAAACATGGCGGCTCCAGGCTCATCGCGGTAGCCTGAGCAAGGCAGTGACTAATCAGTGGAGGTGATGCCATGCAACTCGGTATCCACCGCGGGGGAGCAAATGACGAGATTCAACGCGCCGCGGAAAAGCGTCCCGCCGCGCAGCTAACCTGGCTCAGACATTTCTTGTTGGCCGTAACCAGTGTGGTGCTGACCGCTTGCAACGCAACGTCGCCAGCATTGGAATCCAGCACGCGGCTAGCGCAGTTGCTGGCTTCTGCTGAACGCTCCTCCGAAGATCAGGCTCGCGATGTCCGCGACAAACCTGCTCAGACCATGGCGTTTTTTGGCGTTCAGACGGGCGATGTAGTGCTGGATCTTTTCGCTGGCGAAGGCTATACGAGCGAGTTACTGGCCCATGCCGTTGGGCCCGAAGGCCAGGTCTATGCGCACAACAACGCTGCCTACCTGCGCTTTGCGGAAGACAACTTAAACGAGCGGCTTGAACGATTGGGCACGACCGCTCTGCCGCAAGGCAAGGTTGTTCGGCTCGACGCCGAAATGGGCGCGTTGCCGTTGCAGGAAAACAGCGTCGATAGCGTTTTCCTCGTGATGGCCTACCACGACGCCTACTACAAGACGGACGGCTGGGACGTATCGGCTGACAACCTGTTCGCAACGATCCGCCGCGTTCTGAAGCCGGGCGGCACCCTTGCGATCATCGATCATGTCGCCGCCGCTGGAACAGGCTCAAGCGCGGCACAAGAGCTGCACCGGATCGAACCGGCATTTGCACGGGCCGATATCACCTCGCGCGGCTTCGCCTACAGCGCCGAGTCCGATGTACTCAGGCGTCTGGACGACGATCTGACCGTGAGCGTGTTCGATGAATCAATACGAGGTCGATCCGATCGCTTTACATATCTTTTCGTTCGGGAGAACCGCTAAAGCACAGATTCGAACAGCTCAAGCTCCGGATGGCCCAGGTATGTGCCTTTAGGGGCATGTGCCTGGGCATGCGCCGCCCGAAAGTGCTCGGAATCAACCCAGGAATCAAACGCCTGCCTTGACGCCCACACGCTGTGCGAGGCGTAGAGCACGTGATCTTCACCCTCCTCGCCCTTTAATAGGCTGAATGATTCGAAGCCAGGCACCTGGTCCAGGTAGGACTCGCGCTCCCGCCAGAGCGTCTCAAAGCCAGCCTCCATTCCCTTGGCAATTCGAAAACGATTCATCGCTAAAAACATAGTGTCGTCTCGTGTCATTAAATACGGCGTTACGTGCGAAAATACGCGAAGCACCTCTAACAAGGCAAAGGTTGCTGGTGTAGACCGGCGGTCGTCGAGATTGACCCTTCTCGCCAGATGAGACGCCACAGGAACCAATGACGAGGCGAAGGAGCATTCGCTTGCACATCATCGACACACAAGCTCGGCAAACAACGCATCGGCGCGCATCGAGAGCATTCAAACCAGCTCTGGTGCTCTCTAGCCTGCTGGCCATGTTGGTCGGATGCGGCGCTGATACCAACAAAGGCCCGGGAGCGGGATTCAAAAGACCACCGACACCGGTGGTTACCGAAGCGGTCGCCGTTCGCGACCTGTCCGATGTGATCAATGCTATCGGCAACACTCAGGCTAACGAATCCGTCACCATCACGGCCAAGGTAACGGACACCGTCAGCAAGGTGCATTTCGATGACGGCCAGTTAGTCGAGGCCGGCGATGTGCTCATTGAACTCACCAATGCTGAAGAGACAGCGCTACTCAACGAGGCGCTGGCTAACCGAACCGATGCCGAAACCCAACTGGAACGGCTCAGCAACCTGTATGAACAGCGCACTATTCCTCTGTCGCAGGTCGACGAAGCGAAAGCTCGCGCCAACGCTGCCCGCGCACGCTACAACTCAGTCGTCGCGAGGCTGGATGACCGGCTGATCCGTGCTCCGTTCAGTGGCTCATTGGGTTTTCGTCAGGTGAGCGCCGGTACGCTGATCACACCGGGAACCGCGATTGCGACGCTCGATGACATATCCGTTATCAAACTCGATTTCGCCATTCCCGAGGTCTATCTCGCTCAGCTCAAGCTCGGGCTGAACCTGCGCGCGTACAGTAGTGCCTACACGGAGGAGACGTTCATCGCGACGATTGCGGGCATCGACACGCGGGTTGATCCAGTTACCCGAACTGCTCGCGCGCGAGCGCTCATCGACAACGCAGACCACCGACTGAAACCCGGCATGCTTCTGACCGTCGCACTGAGTACCCGGCCGCGCACCGCCCTTGCCGTAAGTGAAACCGCAATCATTCAACGCTCGGGTCGCGCGTTCGTATACGTCGTGAGCGCTGACGACTCGAACCAGCAGGTCGCTGTGATGCGGCCGATCGTCATCGGCACTCGTAGCGATGGCTACGCCGAGATACTGAGCGGTCTCTCCCTGGGCGAGCGCGTCATCATCGAGGGCACGATCAAGGTTCGCGATGGTGCCCCGGTCACCGAACTCGCGGCAGGCGATAGCAACGCGGCCGTCTCAATGGTCGAGCAAGGGCAGACAGTAAAGACGAGCGAGGCCAGCTGAGATGTGGCTATCCGATACCTCCGTCAAACGCCCTGTGTTCGCAGCAGTTTTGTCATTGCTGCTCGTTGCGTTCGGAATACTGGCCTACAACACGCTGCCGGTTCGCGAATATCCGGATATAAGCCCGCCAATCGTTTCAGTGTCCACTACTTACGTTGGCGCCTCCTCTGACGTCATCGAAACGCGAATTACCCAACCCATTGAAGATCAGATCAGTGGCATCGAGGGCATCAAGAGCGTTCGCTCCTCATCACGCGACGAAGTCTCTCGAATCAACATCGAGTTCGAACTCTGGCGCGACATAGACCAGGCCGCTAACGATGTGCGAGACCGCGTATCACGCATCGTCGGTTTTCTACCCGACGACGTTGAGCCTCCGGTCGTTGCGAAGCAGGACTCCGACGCCAGACCCGTTATGTACATCTCTCTGTCGAGTGACGAGTTCGACATGATGGCTCTGGATGACTACGCGAGACGCTACATCGTTGATCGATTCTCGGTGATACCGGGCGTGTCCAGCGCGACCGTTTCCAGCAACGGCCGAGCATCCATGCGAATCTGGCTCGACCGCCTGGCCCTTGCAGCTCGCGGCCTTACCGTTGTCGACGTTGAGAATGCTCTGCGGCGCGAAAATCTGGAGCTACCAGCCGGGCGCATCGAGTCCGCCAGCACGGAGTTCCGGGTACGACTCGCCCGCAGCTACGACAGTGCGGACGACTTCCGAGCACTGGTGGTTAGTCGCGGCGAAGACGGTTATCCCGTCAGGCTTGCGGAAGTGGCCGAAATTGAGGTGGCACCGGCCAACACGCGCGAATCCTTTCGGGTGAACCAACGCACGACGGTTGGCATCGCTATCTCGAAGCAATCCACCGCTAACACTCTGGAAACGCTGGAATCGGTCAAAGCAGAAATCGACGTGGTCAACGAAACACTGCCTGAACACATGCAGTTCATCGCCAGCTCCGACGACTCCATATTCATTCGAGAGGCCATCGACTCCGTCTACCAGACGATCGCGATCACCATCGCACTCGTGTCACTGGTCATTCTTGCGTTCCTTGGAACGCTACGCACTATGATCATCCCGGCAATCACGATACCGGTGTGCCTCACGGCAGCCTTCATTGCGCTCGCTGCCTTCGACTTCTCGGTAAACCTGATCACCCTGTTGGCTCTGGTGTTGTCCATTGGCCTGGTGGTCGACGATGCCATTGTGGTTTTGGAGAACACCCACCGCCGCATTGAGAAGGGAGAGCCGCCGCTGCTGGCCGCCTACCGCGGCGCACGACAGGTGCATTTTGCGGTCATAGCGACCACCGCCGTGATCGTTGCCGTTTTCACGCCAATCATGTTTCTCACCGACAACACCGGTGTGATCTTCCGCGAGCTTGCGGTGGCAATCAGCGCCGCCGTGATCTTCTCGTCGATCCTCGCCCTGTCACTAACGCCGATGTTGTGCTCGAAAATACTGAAGAGCAGTGATGCTCAAGGCGGCTTCTCAAAACTCTTGGACCGCGCGTTCAACCGGCTGGAATCCGGTTATCGGGCGCTTCTCGAGCTGGCCATCCGCGCCCGCGCTGTCGTTCTGTTCATCACCACAGGCATTGTTGCCGGGGCTTTCTGGCTCGCCAGCGAGCTCCCGCGAGAATACTCACCCAATGAAGATCAGGGCATGATCTTCGCGCGCGTCGTTGCTGCAGAAGGCACGTCCATCACACGAATGCGCGAGTCCATGACGGAACTCGAAGCGCCCGTTCTCCCCTACCTGGAGGACGGTTCGGTCAAGCGGCTGTTAACGCGCGTACCCAGCTTTGGTTCAACCAGCCCAAACACCGGCATCGTTTTCATAACGATGAGCCCCTGGCAGGAGCGATCAGTGGCTTCGAGCACCGTTGCGCAACAACTGACGCGGCGGTGGCAGCAAGTACCAAGTGTTCGAGCATTCGCCTTTGCCCGCTCAGGCCTGTCCAGAGGCGGTGGCGATCTGCCCGTGCAGTTTGTCATTGGCGGCACAAACTACGAACAGCTCGCGGACTGGCGTGATCTGATCATCGAGCGCGCCGAGGCCTGGCCCGGGTTCTCCCGTATCGATTCGGATCTGAAGGAAACTCAACCCCAGCTCATGGTAGCCATCGATCGGGAACGCGCGGCGGCGCTGGGGGTATCTGTACAAAGCGTAGGCCGTACGCTCGCTGCGATGATGAGCGAGCAACGCGTCACCACTTACGTGCAGGATGGCGAGGAGTACGATGTCATCGTTCAAGCCAAAGCCGACCAACGCGCATCAGCTCAGGATCTGGCGAACATCTTCGTACGCTCCGATGCATCCAATGAACTGATACCGCTGGCGAATCTGATCAGCACAGTGGAGACAGCGGGGCCCGGTGCGCTCAACCGCTACAACCGGCTACGCGCGGTCACGATATCGGCGTCGCTCAATGAGGGTTACAGCCTGGGTGATGCACTGACGGTGCTGGAGGGCGCCGTGGCTGACCTGCTGCCGGAGGCGGCGCAGATCGACTACAAGGGCGAATCTCTGGAATACAAGGAGTCCACCAACTCCATGCTGTTCACGCTGGCTCTGGCGCTACTCATCGTCTTTCTTGTGCTGGCCGCCCAGTTTGAAAGCTTTCTGCAGCCCGTAGTCATCATGCTCACCGTGCCGTTGGCGATTGCCGGCGCACTGGTCGGGCTCTGGCTGAATGGATCATCGTTGAACATATATAGCCAGATCGGACTGCTCATGCTCATTGGTATCGCGACCAAGAATGGCGTGCTCGTGATTGAGTTCATCAATCAGCTGCGCGATGCCGGTCGCGAGATTGGCGATGCGATTGTCGAAGGCGCCGTCATACGTCTGCGACCGGTGCTCATGACCACGATCTCAACCGTCGCGGGCGCACTGCCTTTGATACTGGCTATCGGCGCGGGTTCAGAAAGCCGCAACGTGCTCGGAGTTGTGGTCTTCGCTGGCGTTCTAGCCGGATCGCTGTTCACCCTGATTGTTGTGCCCGTGCTTTACAGCCTAATTGCAGGCAAGACCGGGTCGCCCAAGGCGATCGAGCAGAAGCTGAAGAGCCAGTTAGCAGAGGCCGGTTAGCCGAAGGTTTCGTCCCGAGCTTGCATCTGCTGCTTCTTCGAGATGCATCTCACATACGCAAAACGCCTCCCGAGGGAGGCGTTTTCGAGAGCGCACTGGCCGCACATTGGCGGCCAGTGCCATCCAGCATCTAGTTCAGGCTGACACCCACGGTTAGACCGAAGATGCGCGGCTCGACAAAGAACGCATTCGTGAACAGGCCAGAAGACGGATCTGTCTGGTAGGTACCAGTGATTTCATCGTCGTCCTCGATGTTCTGAATGAACGCCTTGGCGTACCACTTGTCGTCACGACCGTTCAGGGTTACCTGGGCGTTCCAGATGTCCCAGGAATCGATGAGATCCTGATCGCGATTGAACGTCGTTGAGTAGAACTCGTCCTGCCAGTAGTAGTCGACTCGACCAGTGATCGACATGCCGTTACCGAAGTAGTGCGTGTACTCACCGCCAAGGCTGACCGTGAACTCCGGAGCGTTCAGCAGATCGTTGCCGTCGAGGTTTACACCCACGCTATCCAGGTACTCATAGCCAAAGAGCGGCGCAATCGCAGCAGCCGCGGCACAGGCCGAAAACGCAGAGTCTGTAACACCAGGCGTCGTTGGCAAGCCAAGGCCTCCAGCAGCACCGGTCGCCAGATACGGAGCGCCAGCTCCTTGAACGGTTGCGACTGCGGCAGCGTTTTCAGAGAACGGAACCTGCCCATTGTGCGCAATCACGCAGTTGGAGGCGTCGACGAAATCCTTGATGAGGGTAACGTCCTGTCGGCCTTGGGTTGGATCACGCGGATCAATCGTCTCGGTGTCACCGAGTTCGGTGCTGAGGTAGGAAACCTGAGCATTGAACTGCCAGTTCTCGTTCGGTGCCAGAAGCACTTCGAGCTCTGCACCGAGAATATCGGCATCGGTGTTCTCATTGACTGACGTACGGTTGATGATCTTGCCGATTTGCAGACCGCCGTAGTCGTAGTAGAAGACAGAGGCATTCACTTGCGCTCGGTTGTCCCACAGCGTGTTCTTGGTACCGATCTCAAACGCATCAATCTCCTCGGGTTCGAAGCTTGTCGGGGTACCCGGGAACAACGTCGTATCAATCGGCGGGTTGATGCCACCGGACTTGTAGCCTCGGCTATACGAGAAATACACCAGGGTATCGTCGGTGAAGCTAACCGTTGGCAGCCAGTCAAGAACGATTCGGCCGGTGACTTCTTCGAAACTGATTTCATCTTCACGGTAAACCTGGCCGCCAGGAACGTTCGGGTTCGCATCGAAACACGGAGCTGGGGTCACGCCGTCCGCCGCAAGACAGGTGTTGTCAGCCGCAGCCAGAATCGCCAGTTCGCGAACGTCCGCAACCGGAGTCAGGCTCAAGCCGTCACCGCTTACGTAGCTGTTGCTGCCATCGACACCGGTCACAATCGGCACATTCAGGAAGAGCTGTCGATCACGAAGCGCTTTCTCGTCTTCCGTGTAGCGCAGACCAACGGTCAGTTTCATCGTGTCGTTGAACTCGTAGTAGACCTCACCAAAGAGGCCGAGAGATTCCAGTTCGAAGCTATCGGTTTCACTATTGAAGTAGCCGGGCGCCAACGACGTGAAGGCTGCAGGATTACCCGCCGTGCCGGCATTAGCGAGTGCAATCGCGGCGTAGTCGAGGCCGGGAGCTTGCACGAAGTAGTCGCCTTCACTCTCAAAATCGAGGTAATAGACAGATGCGATGAAGTTCACCGGACCGTCAAAGGCCGATGCCAGTCGAAACTCGGTGCTCCACTGCTCAGCTTCCGTCAGAGACAAATCCCTGCCTCCGCCTCGCTGGCTGAGTTCAAACTCACTGCCGTTGCCGCCAATTGCGCCGAGCGAGAGGTTCGGATCAGCAACGGTTCCAACCGGAAGGCCACCGCCGTCGGCCGTGCCAAAGAAGGTGCAGGCTGCCGGTGCAAAGGCACAGAAGCCGGCTGGAATCGTAGTGGCACCAACGTCAGCCACAGTACCGTTGTAGTCCTGGCGCGAGGAAACCTCAGTCTCCTGGTAGGCACCGATCGCGGTCAGCGTCAGCGTATCGTTCAGATCGTGAGTCAGCTCCGCCATGAAGAAATCTTCTTTCGACGAATATTCCGGCGCAAACTCAACGCGGGTTTCGCGCAGATCGCTCGGGTTGCCGAAGGTCGGGTCGAGGCTGCCGGCAAAGCCGAAGAAATCAAAAACGCCAAGTGGTCCCAGCAACAGGTTGGAGGACAACAACGTACCCGCCGTGGCAAAGGGATTGATCGCTTCGGTTTCGAGAGAAGTTGGCAGGCAGCCGAGAATCCCGGACGGATCCTGGTCACAGAACTGCTTCTGAGAACGTGTTCGCGTGCTGTCTTCTTCGAACGCGTGAGCGATCAGATCCAGCGTGGTGGCATCGCTGATCTCGAACCGCAGCGAGCCGCGCACGGACCATTGCTCGCGACCATCGATGTTGTCACCGTTTAACACGTTTTCGGTATAACCGTCGCGGTCCAGCCAAATTCCGGCCAGACGGCCAGCGACCTTCTCACCAATCGGGAAGTTGATCGCGCCCTTAAATTTGGTGTGGTCAAAGTTGCCGACTTGAGCTTCGATGTCGCCGTACAGCTCACCGATGTCAGGGCGCGCCGTCTTGATATTGACCGCGCCGCCGGTGGCGTTACGGCCAAATAGCGTGCCCTGAGGACCACGCAGAATCTCGACCTGCGCCAGGTCGTAGTACTCGGTCTCGAATATTCGAGGTGAATTCAGGTACACATCATTAATGTGCATGCCGACACCGGAATCGCCCGATGCGGCGGTCAGCAACGTGCCAATGCCACGGATCTGGAAATTGCTACCCGTGAAGTTGCCTTTGGAGAAGGATACGTTCGGTACGTTGAATTGCAGATCTGAAAAGGTATCGATCTGTCGCGCTTCCAGCGCGGCATTGTCAAAAGCCGATACGCTGATCGGAACGTCCTGGACGCTCTCCTCGCGTTTCTGTGCGGTTACAAGCACCTCTTCGATCTGGGCTGACAGCGGAGCGGCGGTCAGCGTCAGCGCAAGCGCTGTCGCGCCACCGGCAAACAGCCGAAAGCGTTGAGTTAACTCCATAAGTTTTCTCTCCCAAATTGGATATTTGCGCGGCCAAGTTCGGCCACGACGGACTAACTATACCGGTGCGGCGAGGCCTGTTACAAACTGAAACACTTACTCGTCGGACAGGTAACACCGCACCATTTCAGTGCGGCACAATCCCCGGCTGGGATCAGCCGCCGGTCCGAGAGAACGTCGAGAGTGGCCAGCCTGAATAGGCTGGCCACCTATCTAAGCTGGGCTTGTCCCTTGCTTAGAATTCCAGGCTAACGCCGAGGCTGTACGAAATTCCTGGCTTGTAGCGCTCGTACAAACGACCACCCTGGAGCCATTCAACCTCCTCATCGAGCAGGTTCTGCACCTTGAACTCCAGTTCAAGCTCACGGCCGAACACCGGCAAGAGGTACTTGAGCAGCAGATCCATCTTGCCCCGGGACTGCTCAACAATGTCCGGCGAATTCTCAGCACCCACCAACACAATTCGATCACCCGTGTAGTTATAGGCAAGCGAGCCATCCAGGCCGAGGTCGTAATTGCTGTAACTCAAAATGAGATTGGCAAGAATGTCAGACTGGCCCGTGAGTTCTCGCTCATTGCTGAATAGCCGCGCTATCTGCCGGCCACCGGTCAACGGCACGCTGGAGGCTGTCTCACCGTCACCGAGCAAGGTCACTTCAGAATCGATGAACGATACGTTCAGATTCAGGGTAAAGAAGTTCCAGGCTTCACCTAAGCCAAGCCAATCAGAGAAATACAGGTCTTTACGCAGTTCCACTTCGACACCGCTGAGTTCAGCCTCATCCGCGTTGAACCAGGTAAAGATGTCGTTCTGTGCCTGAACCTTGCCGATCTCGATCGGGTTATCAAACTCTTTCTGGAATACACCTACCGATACGCTGTCGGCATCACCGAAGTAGTACTCCCAGCGAAGATCGTAGTTGGTGAGGTCGGCTGGCTCGAGGAAGACGTTACCCCGATAGAGGTTCGAATCTTCCGGGTTGCGCAGGGTCGTACCCGTAATCTCGAGCAAACTGGGCCGGTTAACCGTTTCCGAATAGGCGAGGCGAACCTGCATGTCGTTGACAAACTCGAACGTCACCGAGGCCGACGGCAGCGTATCTTTAAAATCCCGGCTGACATCGTTGATGGTGCCCGGCTCGATGTTGCCGCCCCAGGCATCTGCGAACAAGGTTGTATCTTCCTGACGCACACCCGCCTGAATACGGATACGCGGCGTCACCTGCGCATCAAATGCTACGTAGTAGGCCGAGGTTTCTTCGCCTGCGCTCGCGAACGGGAAAATGCCCGACGCATTCGCCGCCGTAGCCGAGAAATCTCGGACAGTCAGGTATCCCGCACCCCAGTTATCCAGACCAAAGAACTGGCTGGGGGTCTGCAACGGTACGAAGTCCGGCGCAGACGAGTCGAGGTCGAAGCGGAACAGACGATCTTCACTGTTTCGTTCTCGCTCATAATCAGACCAACCCGCTTTGATCGTCAGATCCATCTCATTGCCGATGAGCAGCGGCAGTTCGAAATCAATCCCGTATTCCTGGATGTCGTCTTTCAGCTTCGCCCACTGGCGATCCGGCGCCTGAAAAACTTCCCGCAGGTCTTCCTGCTCAATCGAGGTGAAGAACTGATCCAGACCATCGCTATTGACGAAGTAGGTATAGGTGCGGGTGTCGGGTGCTTCCCGCTCGCCGTTACCTTCGACCAGACGCCAGTTGATGCGTGCACCCGAGATGTTCTCGCCAATATCGAAGTAGTGATCACCCTTCAGGCTGGCGGAAGTGATTTCATTCTCCGTCCACTGCAGCCGATAGCTTTCAACACCGGTACCCGTGTTGACATCATCCTCGGACGATACGCCCTTGAATTGCTGCGTCTCGTCGTCGCTCTGACGAAGCACAACGTAGCTTGCGCTAATGGAGTTGTCGCTGTTGAGATCGAGGCCAACGTTAAAGAACGTGCTGGCGCTTACCGTTTGTCGTGTCGTGTTCTGGTCGTAGTCAACCGTCTGGTTGCTACCACCGTTGACACCGGTAAATTCATAGCGAGCAAACTCTTTATCCCGCTGATTGTAGTCATTGGAGTACTTGCCGGCGGCGAGTATCCCAAGCGACATACCGTTGTCGAAGTCGAAACGCAGCCCAAGCTCAGCATCACCGCCGAGATTTGGCTTCAGTTCTTTCTGCTGGATATCCCAGCGATTGAAAAAACTCGCGCCCAGCGCACGATCATCGGGGAAGTCGATGTCGGAAAACTCTTCACTGGTCAGGCCCGAGATGTTGCGAGGTATATTCCGGGTACCGTCATCGTAGCCCCAGTTGTCCTGATCTCCGCCGCGATAGCTAAGACCATCACCGCCAGTAGTTTCCGAATTGCCCTGAACGCTGGCACTGATGTTGAAATAGTTTTCATCCGGTGTTGCACGCGTTCGGATGTCCACGAGGCCGCCGGAAAAATCACCGGGGTACTGAGCAGAGTACGTTTTCTGAACCAACAGATTGCTGACAATGCTCTTGGGCACGATGTCGAGTGGAACCGTCTTCTGAAAGGGAACCGGTGAGGAGATTCTCGATCCGTCCAGTAATGTCGACGAGTACCGTTCACCGAGACCTCGAACGTAGACGTACTTGCCGCCAACGAGGCTGAGGCCAGTCACTCGCGACAGGGCGTCACCAACGCTACTGTCGGCAAGCAGACGCAACGCTTCCTCGTCCAATACGTTGGAAATCTCGGAAGTGGTGCGCTTTTCATCGGGAATGTAGCGTCCAAGTACAACCACCTCTTCCACAACGTTCGGCGGCGGTATGTAAATCTGAGCGGCTTCTTCCTGGGCGCTAGCCGCCGAGCCGCCAGCCGCTACAGCGGCCGCAAGCAGCCATTTCATGCGGTTCATGTGCTTACCTATCTCTATTTCTTGTGTCTTGCATTTGTCGTCTCTGCAAACGAAAAGCTGCCAGGCCACTGAACGTGCGCCTGGCAGCCCCTCTTGCGAGATGCGACGTTACGCTCGTCTACAAACCAACCGTCCAGCCTGCGGACCAGCTGTCAACATCGGAACCGACGAACTCGGCACCGTCGCTGTCCAGACCGGCTGGCAAGCCAGCAGGCGTTGCCGCTGAGCCATCTTGGGTAACGTTGGAGCCGTCCAGGAAAGCCTGAACCGCGGCCACATCGTCGCCTTCATTGACTGTTGCACAGCCCAGGCTGACCCCGTCAAACGTGATGCCAGAGCCCAGCAGGTTCAACGATTCACCCTGTACCAGCAGGCAGGTTGCACTGCCGGTGACATCAGAGTTGTAAAGGTTGAGTCCCGTGCCTCGACGCAGGCGGATCGCACGCTCACCGGTGTTGCCGATGATGCTCATGTTGGCGATAACCGGATTCGATACCGGGGAAGCCAGCTCGTCGCCTTCGCGGTTGTCGGCTTCGATCGCACTGTCACCAGCGTCCGAGCCCTGCACGATGTGCACGTACTGAAGCGAGCCGGTCCAACCGTCTGTCCAGTCAAGGCTGTCATCCGCGTTGCCAACCAGCGCGACGTGAGAGGCGTTCACTGTACCGCCAAAGAACTCCACGCCATCATCGAGGTTATTGAACACCTGGATGTAGTCAACTTCGGTACCGGAGCCTACGCCCTGGAACGCGATGCCATTCAGCTGATTCTCAGGGTCAACGTTAGAGCCTGCGAACTTGACGACGACATAGTTGAGAACACCAGAGCTATCGCCGGGCTGATCGCCGCCGAACGTACCCGAGTTCGCCTCACCTTCTTTGGTGCAACCAGCAGTGCCACCGGTCTCGCCTTCAGGACAGTCATTGATCGGCGCGTTGCCATTGATGACCAGTCCGCCCCACAGACCGCGGGTGGTATCCGGGTTCGCGACGTTACCCAGCACGTCATCGGCAGCGGTCAGGGTGACCGGAGCATTTGCGGTGCCGCGTGCTTCAATTCGCGAGCCTCGAGAGATCACGAGGAAGTCTTCCGGGTCGTCACCAACGATGGTCGCACCAGATTCGATGCCGAGCGTCGCGCTGTTTGCGTTGTCACCACCGATCGTCACCTTGCCGTCGAGCACGTAGAAGTTGCCGCGAGCAAGGAACAGGTCGGACGTGATGTCACCCGTCAACTCACAAGTTGTGGTCGTGCCGTCAAGCGCAGCCAGTTCAGTCGTGCTTGATGGGCAACCGAAGGCCGCTGACGCGCTGGGCATGCCAACGGTCCAACCCATAGTCCAATCATCCGCATCGCTCTGAACAGCGCCGATGAAGTCGGCTTGCTCGAAGAAGTCGCCAGAAACAGAAACCGAGCCCACCAAATCGCCATTAGACGAGACGTTTTCAGAACCATCGAACTCGGCCTGAATCGCGGCAACATCGTCGCCCTCGATCACAGTTGCGCAGTCGAAGGTCACGCCACCAAAGGTGATGCCTGAGCCGAGCTGGTTGAGCGAGTCGCCCTGGATTCGCAGACAGTTGCCGTTACCCTGAACAACCGTGTTGAACAGGTTGAGGCCAGTGCCGCGACGCAGGCGAATACCACGCTGATCATCGTTGCCGTTGATCGTCATGTTGGCAATCGCGGGAAGTGAGCGCGGCAGCGCAGTCTCATCACCTTCACGGTTGTCTGCTTCGATCGCGCTATCGCCTGCATCGGCCGCCTGGTTGATCACCAGGTATTGAATGCTGCCACTCCAGCCATCCGTCCAATCCAGACTGTCGTCAGCGTTACCGGTGAGTACAACGTGCTTAGCGTTGACCGTTCCGCCGAAGAACTCGATACCGTCATCGAGATTGTTGTGCACTTGCACGTAGTCGACTTCGGTACCTGAGCCAACGCCCTGGAACGCGATGCCGTTCAGCTGGTTTTCAGGGTCAACGTTGGAACCGGCGAACTTGACAACAACGTAGTTGAGTACGCCGCTGCTGTCTTCCGGCTGATCACCACCGAAGGTTCCCGAGTTGGCTTCACCTTCTTTGGTGCAACCTGCCGTACCACCAGTCTGGCCTTCCGGGCAATCGTTGATCGGCGCGTTACCGTTGATGACGACGCCACCCCACAGACCTCGGTCATCCACGATGTCAGCTAGACCCTGAAGATCGTCTTCCGCGGTAAACGTGACGGGCGCCGTGCGGCTACCGTTCGCAACGATCTCGGAGCCACGGGAGATTACGAGGAACGTATCGGGCGATCCGCCATAAACGGTTGTGCCAGCCTGTAGCGTCAGGGTAGCGCTGTCCGCGTTATCGCCTCCAATAACCACCTTGCCGATCAACTGGTACAGGTTATTGCTTGTGAGTAGCAGGTCCGAGGTGATCGTGCCTGAGAGCTGGCAAATGCGTTTGCCGTCGATCGTTTCAGCGCTGGTCGTCGTGCCGTCCGGGCAGCCGAAGTCAGCCTGGCCAGATTGGCTTACAGAGCCGGCCAGGGTCCAGCCATCGGACCAATCAGTTGCGCCGAATGCGCCAATGAAGTCCGTGTCTTCGAAGAACGTGTCTGCTACAGCAACCGGATCAACGTTGTCACCGTTTTGTGAAACGTTCGTTGCGCCATCGAGGTAGTTGGCCACCGCATTGTCAGCATCACTCTCGTGAGTCTGCGCGCAGGCAAAGCTCACGCCTTGAATCGTGATGGTCGGATCCGTCGCTGAACCGAGCAATCCGCGAGACGTATCACCATCTACCCGGATGCAACGCTCGGAACCGTCAACGAAGCTGTTTGACAGCGTGAGGCCCGTGCCTCGACGAAGGCGCAATGCCCGCTCATCAGACTTGCCAATGATGGTCATGTTGGCGATGCGGGGGTTGGACGTAGGCGTCAACGTCTCAGCACCTTCGCGGTTATCCGCTTCGATCGCGCTGTCACCAGCATCTGTCTGCTCAATGTAGAGGTACTGGATGTCACCAACCCAGCCGTCCGTCCAGTCGAGGCTGTCATCGGCGTTGCCGGTGAGGACCACGTACTTGGCGCTGACCGTACCGCCAAAGAACTCGATGCCATCGTCCAGGTTGTTGTGAACCTGCACGTACTCAACCGTCGTGCCGGAACCCACGCCTTGGAACGCGATGCCGTTCAGCTGGTTTTCTGGGTCAACGTTTGAACCGGCATAGCGAACGCTGACATAGCGGAGCGTGCCGCTATTGTCGTTGCTGATGTCGCCGCCGAACGTGCCGGAGTTGGCTTCACCTTCTTTCGTACACTCCGCGGTGCCGCCGTCGACGCCTTCCGGGCAATCGTTGATAGGCGCGCGTCCGTTGATGACCAGGCCGCCCCAGAGGCCGCGATCGCCGTCTTCGACGGTGCCTTGGACCTCAGCGAGAGACGTGAAGATGATCGGCTCGTCTGACGTGCCGTCCGCATCCAGTGCGCAGTCTTGCTCAACAACGATGAAGTCTTCGTTGTCTTCTCCGGCAATAACCGCACCCGGTGCGATTTCAAGGATACAGGTCGGCTCGACCGCGTTGGCCGTTGCAGGCGTCGTGGTGATTGGCGCCGTGCCAGGAGGAGGGGTTACGCGAAGCGCGCCACCGCTGACCACAAAGATATTGTCGTTGCCGAGCACCAGACCGTCCGGGTCGAGCTCGCCACCCGTGAGGGCCGCAACGTCAATCGTGAAAATTGGCTTGCTACCGAAAGCAGCAGATGCCGTATTGCCTGAATCGGTGATAACCGCGTTCAGAGAAGCAGGAATGGTAGAAGGCACATCGGTGCCGGTACCGCCACCACCAGTGCCACCGCCGGTGCCACCACCACCAGTGCCGCCACCACCGGTACCACCGCCGCCGCCGGAGGTTGGAACCTCAACGACCACTGAGCCTGGCGAAACGTTATCGGAAGAGCCACCACACGCTGCTAGCGCCAGTGACCCCATAACAAGAGCGGTTGCTCTCGCTTTGAGCAGAAAGGACATGTGTCGAACTCCCTTGGAAACGCGCGCACCGTAGAGGGTTTTTATGACCCTTTTGTTGCAAAAACGCGGGGAATCAGAAAAAGCACGCCCGAAAAAAGGCAGGGAGCCTCAACGAGCGGAAGCGGAGCCTCAGCAGACATTCTTACGATCCCTGTGACGCCGATACTTATCTGCCCAAATATCATTACCTTACTGACTGAACAGGTGATATCTCTGGAACGAACGTCACTCCTCATTCTCGAACTCCAGCACGAGGGGTATGCTCATGAAAAATTCTCGAATGCCCCAGCCAAACAGCTTAGTGGAGAGCTGATGTCACTCGTCATTTTCGATTGCGATGGCGTACTCGTTGATAGCGAGGCCATCTACAACGCCGCCGAGGTGCAATTTCTAGCGGACGCCGGTCTGCAGTTAGACATCAATGTTTACATGCAGACCTTTATGGGCATGGCGGCAGATGAGTGGCAGACCAGTCTAACCCGCCTCTTTTCAGATCGTGTTGGTGGCGAGCTCGCGCCGGATTTCTTCGACCAGCTGGCACAGCACACGCGCCAGCGCTTTGAAGCCGAGCTTGTCGCCGTCGAGGGTGCCCGGAGCGCGATCCAAGACCTCGGCCTACCTAAGTGTGTGGCCTCCTCTTCCGCACCGGAACTGCTCAGCTGGAAGCTCGCGCGCACGGGCTTGGACACCTACTTCCAGCCACACCTGTTCTCGACGAGCCTGGTAAGCCGAGGCAAACCGGAACCCGATCTGTTTCTGCACGCAGCACAAGCGATGGGTTTCGCCCCGGGCGATTGCTTTGTTGTGGAAGACAGCTGCAATGGCGTCACGGCCGGGAAACGGGCCGGCATGACAACCATCGGATTTACCGCAGGAAGCCACTGTCCCGCTAACCATGGGCAGGCGCTACGGGATGCGGGTGCCGACATTGTGATTGATCGTTTCGAGGGCTTGGCGCAAACCATCGACGGCTTGAGATGAGCCTCTTAAGCGCGTTGCGTTGACGAAACGCTCAGCCCAAACACTGCACTTCACTCGCGCAATTCCTCGGCAGCCGTCTCCTCAATCGTCCAGATTTGGGTTTGACAGAAAAACGCCACGCACCCCTTCACTTCGAGCCGGCTGTCTTCGAGGCGACGAAGTTTGGCTGCAAACGATTTCCCCTTTTCAGGATCGTAGATCTCGCCCTCGCTCCAGCCCCGCCGGCTCTTCTCAAAGCCAGAAAGAATACGTAGACCCAGAAGCGATCGACCAGCCAACTCCGGATCAGGGTTGTTGACGTCCTCATCAACCGACACCTCAATCGGATCGAGCCATCTCACGGAGCCGCAGGGTGTTTCATCACCGCAATCAGCAATCTCGACGATTGACGTGCCCGCTTGCGTGCGCCACAGGCCGTATACGTCAGCGGGATCAGCCAGCGCCTGGGCGCCTGGCCACATCACCAGCGCAAGCCCGGTAGCCCAGATCAGTCGGACGTTTGCAAACATGTTTCCATCCCTGAAGTTGCCAGGCCCTGATACGGTTTTCCGCGTGTAAGAAATTCGGGCCTCGTGCGACTAATGATGTATGAACCAGCCAATGCACACCAAGTCGGATAAGCCAGTCAGTTCCCGCCAGGCTCTCAATGACGGCGATAGGTTCGAGCGCTGGCTCGCTCAACACGGCGCCCTCATCGAACGGATCTGTCGACTATACGGTCGCACTATTGAGGAGCGGGATGATCTCCGTCAGGACATTCACCTCGCAATATGGCGCTCGCTCGCCACCTATCGAGGTGACGCAAGCGAGGTGACCTGGATTTACCGCGTGGCCTTGAATGTCGCGTTGTCAGCCGAGCGAAAACGCTCGCCTGAGGCGGACGATACCGACGTCGATGAATTACCGGCGACCGCGAGGGATGACGATTCGCGACGGCAGTGGCTATACGCCCGACTACGCGAACTAACTCCGGCCGATCGTAGCCTCGCGGTGTTGGTACTCGATGGCAACAGCTACGCAGACATTTCTGAAGTACTGGGCATCTCGGTCAGCAATGTGGGCGTACGCATCAACCGCCTCAAGGGCAAGCTTAAGAAGGTCTTAGGAGAACAAGCATGAATATCGATCTCGCCATAAACCTATGGCGCACCACGCCCGCCCCGGACCAATCGTTAACGCCCTCGCAGGCAGAGCTTAAGAAGCGTCAGCGCAGGCTCGCGGGCCAGGTACGCCGGCGCGATTGGACTGAGGCCATTGTGGGCTGCATCTGTACCGCGTTCTTTGCCTACATCGCCCTTGCCGACGTTTTTGGCGGGATGCGCTGGGATTGGTTGGCGGTCGCCATGGGCTGCGGTTTTGTCAGTGCGTTCATGATTCGCGAGCGAGTTCTTGTCGCTCGAGTTCGACAAGCAAACACGCAACCCCTCGTGCAAAGTCTCGAGAACGATCTCAGAGCTGTTGAACGACAGATATATCTGTTGCGTAACGTTGCTTGGTGGTACGTACTGCCTATCGAGCTTCCGATGCTCTTCGTGGCCCTGACCGGCCCTGAATTCGCGTCGATTCGAGCACTCTTCATCACGATGGGGGTAGTGCTTGCATTGGTCATCATCGCTTTGAACCGCTGGGTAGTCCGCAAGACCCTTCTGCCCCAACGCAAGGCGCTGATCGCTGCGCTCAACGACTTGCGCGAAGGGTTGGATTCACCAACGTAGGTCTATGCCAGCATCAGCCACCTAGCTATCGGGACAAGTCATCGGGACAGGACCCGGTGCCAGGTCCGCGTGCCAGGTCCAAGTGCCAGGTCCAAGTGCCAGGTCCAAGTGCCAGGTCCAAGTGCCAGGTCCAAGTGCCAGGTCCAAGTGCCAGGTCCAAGTGCCAGGTCCGATTGGATCCTGCGCTGCATTAGCACGGCAAGCGAGTTTGCGCCCATTCGCAGAACGCCCCACGCAGGAGAAATCAACACCTGCTGGGCCGAAGGTATAAACGTGTGGGGGTGGGCGCTCCGCCCGGTGGCGCGTTCGTTTTCATGCCTCACTGCGGAGGGCACTACCAAACGCCGGCCAGATCAATCAGAAAACAATGGGCACAAGCTAGGCCATTGATTCTAAAAGAGAAGAATTTGGAGCGGGAAACCAGGTTCGAACTGGCGACCTCAACCTTGGCAAGGTTGCGCTCTACCAACTGAGCTATTCCCGCGAAGAGTGCGAATTGTATGCATGCGGCGCGGATAATCAAGTGCCATCGAGCAAGGTCCGCCCTACTTTTCTTGCCATCCCGGCTAGCGGCCAACCCCTATCGGCTGAACGTGCGCTCTTTGCCGCAACGCTCGCATCGCTCAAGGGTCACAAGCTTGCCCAGCTTCACATCGAACGGACGCTCACTCGCAACCTGCCAACGATGAAAACCCCGGCCGCATAACGTTTTGCCGCGGGCTTGCTTGGCTCGCTCGGCTTTGCCGATTGCCCGCGCGGAGTGCTTGCCTGGCCGCAACTCGACGACCCTAGCGCCGGCCCCTTCAGCACGACTCGGCTCTGAGTGCTGCGAGTCACTGCCGTCCTCAGAATCTGACATAGAGGCTCAGCTCCGCCTGACAGCTGGCTTGGCGACCGTTCTGAGAGCTTCGATTGCCCCTGGGGTGCGCAGCCAGTGATGCATGCAAAGCTCGAGGTAATAGGCCGCATCGCCCTGATCGCCGTCGCCGTAGAACTGGGCGGGGCCAGTCATTATGGGGCGGAGGCCAAGCAGCACATCGGCAACAAAATGATTGCTTCGGCGGGCGCGCCGAAGCTCCTTCACGGCGCCCGCTTCCCCGGCTGGCTTGCGCAGTGCATGCAGCGCCTTGCTGTATGCCCAGAACGCGCTCGATTCGGTGGCGAAACGCTGGAAAAGGCTTTCTCTTGCGGCGACATCGTCCAGCTCGAATAACACGCTCATGAGCAGATACCGCATACCCTGTGAGTCTGATGTATTGAGCTCAAGCATTTGCTGGAGCACATCAACCGCCTCAACAAAACGCCCTGCCTCCATCAGACAGTCTGCGATGCCTTGCTGGGCTCGCATGAAAGGCCGAGTCTCAATCAGACCCCAGAAATGGCCCAAATCGTCTTTGAATACGCTCGGGTCCAGCGTTCTCTGCGCCGCAGCTGCCGCATCCACGTATAACTTGAGCGCCTCATGGGAGGTCTGCGCAG
>JANSWO010000004.1 GCA_024743435.1 Pseudomonadaceae bacterium
CAACCCTACGACGGGAGCAGAGAGCACAGCTCCAATATGTGCAGTTCGTTCCTGAAATCCGAAGTCTCCAAAGAACGGAGCAACGCCAAGGACGACGGCGAAGACCACGTAGGCGTAGCCCAGATACACACGATAGACAACAAATCGAGCAAGCACTATCGGATGCGCCTAACTACTGCATTCACCCGCACTTGAGGGCTGCGCATGGCTGCGGCAGCAGCCAAAGCAGCGGTCAAGGGTCGGGTGCAATGCTTGGTTAGGCGTATCGCGCTCTATGCTTCGTCTCCTACTTCTTCTACCGAGATTCCTTCACAAACGGCATACATGTCATCGATGAGAAGGACGGTGCAGTTCAGTGCTCGTGTATGCGTCGGTACCTCTCGGGTCTTTGCGAGCCCGTTCAGTGCACTGATGTATTTCTTGATTGCCGGCTCAGGCCCTCGGATTAGTAGCCCATGTCCACCCTCGAGGATTGTAACGTCGGCATTCAGAAACTCACTAAATGGCCTCCATCCACCATAAAGGGACTCATGGGCCGAATAGAGTCTACCAATCACTTCGTAAGGATCACCCAGAACCTTGGAGAAGTAGACATCATAGTGAGTAGAGTTATACATCCATGTCAGTGGATGATCCTCGAAAACGGACAAGAGAACATCGTGTGAAGGACTGATGTCGAGTTCATGCACACTACGAAGCAGAATGTGGAAGCGTCTACGTTCGCTAGATCCCTCCCAGTCATCACAGACTAGTCGCAGCCGAATCGTATCGCCGTTCGCAACGACCTGGTCGAGGTGCGATTCGAGATCTTCGTAGATGGCATCGCGGAGTTCGAGGATGTTCAAGGATACGCCTAACTACTGCATTCACCCGCACTTGAGGGCTGCGCACGCTTGCGACAGCAAGCGAAGCAGCGGTCAAGGGTCGGGTGCAATGCTTGGTTAGGCGGCAACTGAGTTCCGCCAAATTTGCCAAATGCTGAGTAAATCTGTGCCTCCATCATTCTCATTTTCCCTATGCTCAAAAACATCCGTTGAGAGAACTTGTGCCAGCTCATCAAGCAACTCGAATAGCCCAAGAACTGATTGTTCGTTCCAATCCGGACCCATTCGATAGTCGACAGCAATCTCCTCGGAGCAACAGAAAACACCAAGCGGAGGTACGCAATACTCACCGCGAGAACGGATTCCACCAAAGAGGACGTGAAACGGTTCAGCATCGCCAGTTGCGATTTCTACGGCCGGATTATCGTTGAATCGAATTTCGACCTCGGCGGATAATGATTTAGACCAATAGCTGGGTGGTAACCGAGACTCAAATCGAGAAGCTGAATTCCGTAGGCACTCGTAAGCCGGTGCGATCAAGGCTGTATTCGAGACCGGAAACGCGACTTCAGGCAACGACCCATCATGGTTCGAGAAAATGTGCTCCGCTTCTTTCCACACGGAATTCACCTTCCTGTGCCGCCTAACGGCCGTGATCACCCGCGCTTGAGGGCTGCGCACGTTTGCGATAGCAAACGAAGCAGTGGTCAAGCGTCGGGTGCATTACATGGTTAGGCGGCTGTCGTTTGTTCTTCATTGCTTGTGACCACAGCTCCAACACTCTCCAGAGCCTAAGGGGTAGAACATATCTCCACAATTTGGGCAGGGCTCTACTGGCCCAGAAGGTTGATACGGTGCCCAACCCAGCCTGAGGTAGTGAATCGACATCGCTTCTTCAGCAGTGTATGCATCGAACTCCCATAGCATCGTGGCGCCCGGCTTAATGTTGACGGGTTCGCGGCCATGGATCGTATCCCAATACGTGATCGTACCGTCGATGTCCTTCCACGCCTGATGCTTACGCTTTGGCATGCAGTTCTCGCCTGGTAAGACGCCTAACGGCTGTGATCACCCGCGCTGGAGGACTGTGCACGTTTGCGGCAGCAAACGAAGCAGTGGTCCAGCGTCGGGTGCATTACGTTGTTAGGCGTTTGCATGGCTAGAAGCATCGAATTCGACGTCTAAGCATTGGCACTTGCTCCTTGTGCACGAGCAGATGAACGAAGACTAGGCCCATCGTTTAGAGATGACAATATCTCGGGATGACCGAGTTCGCGTGCTCTTGTCTACTGAGTACAGGACAACATAGCGCACGCGCGGGAAATCTAGACGATGAAGCTTGATAGCGATGAACCCAGGCATGCCGTAGCCCGCGTGCTGGCAGAACCTAGAATGCTGCTGGAACAACGCTCAAATCTCGCTGGGCCAAACGCCCTATCGCATGCGCGCGCGACAAGACCTATCCGAAGCTGGAAGTAGTGAGTCTTGGAAAACCCAAGATGCTGAGGCCGATATAGCGGCAAATGCCGCAGAGGCTTTCTTGGAATAACCTCGAAGGACGCCTAACGGCCGTGATCACCCGCGCTTGAGGGCTGTGCACGTTTGCGATAGCAAACGAAGCAGCGGTCAAGCGTCGGGTGCATTACATGGTTAGGCGGATCGCTGGCTATCAAGTTGAACATTGACGTCCCAACATGGCACTTGCTCCTTGTGCGCGAACAGATGAACGAAGACTAGGCCCAACGCTTGGAGATAACAATATCTCGGCATGACTAGGTTCGCGTGTTCTTGGGTATTAAGTACCGACAACAAGTCGCACGCGCGGGGTATCTAGTCGATGAAGCTTGAGCACGCTGAACCTCGGTATGCCGTGGCCCGCGTGCTGGCTCAACCTCATACGCTGCCGGAACACAGCTCAGAACTCGCTGGGCCAAACGCCCTGTCGCACGCGCGCGAGACAAGACCTAGGCGGAACTGAATTCAGTGAGCGTTGGAGAACACAGATGTTTTGGCTTGGATGCTGGGAAATACCGCAGAACTTTACTTGGCATGAACTCAAAGAGACGCCTAACGGCCGTGATCACCCGCGCTTGAGGGCTGCGCAGGCTTGCGACAGCAAGCGAAGCAGCGGTCAAGCGTCGGGTGCATTACATGGTTAGGCGGATCGCTGGCTATCAAGTTAAACATTGACGTCCCAACATGGCACTTGCTCCTTGTGCGCGAATAGATGAACGAAGACTAGGCCCATCGTTTGGAGATGACAATATCTCGGAGTAACCGGGTTCGCGTGCTTTGAGTTACTGCAGCACTGAAAGCAGTTCGCACGCGCGGGGAATCTAGTCGATGAAGTTGGGTAGCCTTGAAGCTCAAAACACCGTAACCCGCGTGCTCGCTCACCCTAAAACCATGCCGAGACAACGCTCAAACCTGCCTAGGACAAACGCCCTTTCGCACGCGCGCGAGACAAGACCGATACGAAGCTGAAGTCAGTGACTCTTGGAGAACCCAAGATGCTCTGGCTTGGATGATGGAAAGCACCGCAGAACATTTCTTGGCATGAACTTAAAGAGACGCCTAACTACTGCATTCACCCGCACTTGAGGGCTGCGCACGCTTGCGACAGCAAGCGAAGCAGCGGTCAAGGGTCGGGTGCAATGCTTGGTTAGGCGCCACTGGCTATTACCTCAACTAGTCTTTCAGGATCCCATCCAACAGAGTCAGACACCTGGCCATCTCCTATCTCTACAACCCTCAGCTCTCCATCTGAGCGGGCAATAACATCGATAGAGAAGAATCTACTACTGATACGACTAGCGCAGACACTCACGATAGGCGGCACAGGATCACCAGATGCGCTGTGAGCCTCCCCGTTGATCACGAAGTAGCGTTGTTCCGTTGAAGAATCGAAATCCTCCAGCTTCCGAACAGAGAATCCGCCTTCAATACTGCCCCGATATTTCTCCATTTCAGATACGACCTTGGGTAGATCTGATAGGTCAGTCACCACGGAGCCAATGGAAGTCTTCAAGGACTTCACATAGTCCTTGATGAAGTAGCCATCCCAATCGAGTGAAGAGAGCTCTCGCTCCAAGTCGGCATTCTTGGGAAAGAAGACCGTTTCCGAGGTGTACTCAGAGAGATTCGGGTACCAATTGGGAATGTGATGGGTAAGGAGATAGCTAGACAAGTCCGTGAACATTCGCCCACCGGAGTCGATGATCGCCTCTTGAAGCTTCGAGTACTCAGCTTCAGACAGCATCCATCCTCGGTAGATCACTTCTTCCCCGGCCTCGATGCCAACCAAAGCGGATGTCGAGATATCCATGTCTTGCTTGAGTGTTGCTACAGACACTCCCCTGGCGCGAAAAGCCTTAGCCTCCGGCGCGTACTGTTCATCGACGGTCGAAGACTTGAAGTAGTCGCTGGGGTAGAGAACCTGCATGGCGCCTAACGGCCGTGATCACCCGCGCTTGAGGGCTGTGCACGTTTGCGACAGCAAACGTAGCAGCGGTCAAGCGTCGGGTGCATTACATGGTTAGGCGGATCGCTGGCTATCAAGCTAAACATTGACGTCCCAACATGGCACTTGCTCCGTGTGCACGAGTAGATGAACGAAGACTAGGCCCAACGTTTGGAGATAACAATATCTCGGAGTGACCAGGTTCGCGTGCTCTGAGAAGTACACCCTCGCGATTTAAGTCGCACGCGCGGGGAATCTAATCGATGACGCTTGAAAGCGCTGAAGCTCGAAAGCAGTGACCCGCGTGCTGGCACAACCTAAAACTCCGCTGGATTGGCGCCTAAATCTACCTGGGACAAACGCCCTGTCGCACGCGCGCGAGACAAGACCTAGACGAAACTGAATTCAGTGAGACTTGGACAACCCAAGATGCTCAGGCTTGGGCGATGTAAAGAACGGCACCACTTTTCTTGGCATGAACTCAAAGAGACGCCTAACGGCTGTGATCACCCGCGCTGGAGGACTGTGCACGTTTGCGGCAGCAAACGAAGCAGTGGTCCAGCGTCGGGTGCATTACATGGTTAGGCGTCGATCGCGTTATCACCTGGCCAGCCCTCCAGCTGAAATGCTCTGGCGTCTACGAGTTTTGCGTTCCGAACAGCGAACCTACAAGACCAGCCACCATCACAGTTAGTAGTACCAGAATGAATGGGGCATTAGGCCAATCCAAGACTTCTGCTACTCCGATCCATTCGTTGCTTGTATAAAGATAGAGCTCACGATCCCACTCCCGAAGCAAATCCAGTGCAGAGTAACTATGCCACTCTCCTTCTCTGAGGTAAGGATGGATCTGATGCTCCCAAAGGGAGACTGCAGCATAGCCAATTCCGAATAGAAACGTGCTGAGGGGGGCTAAACAACCCAGAACTTCCCGCAAATCATCGGTGGGCTTATCTTTGTTCGTCATTCTCGATTCATACTCTGCGAAAATGTTCCGAGATGTTTCGACTTTGAGCTTAGCCAATCCTTAGGTGCAGGGAAACACGCTCTGGAGATGCAGCAACGATCTGTCGACGCCTAACTACTGCATTCACCCGCACTTGAGGGCCGTGCACGGCTGCAGCAGCAGCCGAAGCGGCGGTCAAGGGTCGGGTGCAATGCTTGGTTAGGCGTCAGTGGATCCAACTCGGCGTTCCCTCAATCGTCTCAAGATCTAAAACTTCTCTGCTGTGAATCATCACTCGTACAATGTCCAAGAACTGAGAAACCCCATTGATCAAGGATTCCTCGGGTATTCGGACATCGCAATCAATTGACTGACGTGCAGCGCGCACTATCCACTGGTCCTCCCTTCTCCTGCGTATCTCTATCTGCTTAGAGACTTCGTCATCCATTGACTCGAACATAAAGTTGTCCAGGCTATTACTAGCAAGAAAGTTCAACCGAAGAGCATCTGCTAACTCTAGAAAAGTGAAGAACTCTTCTTTCAAGAAGAGTTGTTCATCTACAAGCATCCTAATAGTGCCTTGCACGTGGATCAGAGCGTCAACCCAGCTTTGGATCATGTAGCCCTTCGGATCAACTTCCACGTCTGATAGTTCGAAGCGCAGACTCGATCCAGGCAGCTCAGCTTGCATGACGCCTAACGGCCGTGATCACCCGCGCTTGAGGGCTGTGAACGTTTGCGATAGCAAACGAAGCAGCGGTCAAGCGTCGGGTGCATTACATGGTTAGGCGGATCGCTGGCTATCAAGTCGAACATCGACGTCCCAACATGGCACTTGCTCCTTGTGCACGAATAGATGAACGAAGACTAGGCCCACCCTACGACAAAGACAATATCTCGGTATGACCTGGTTCGCGTGCATCAAACCACTCAATGCCGTTACGCAGATCGCACGCGCGGGGAATCTACTCGATGAAGCTTGATAGCGCTGAACTTCGGCTGGCTCTTACCCGCGTGCTGGCTCAACCTCAAACGCTGCCGGAACAATGCCAAAAATCGCTAGGCCAAACGCCCTGTCGCACGCGCGCGAGACAAGACCGATACGAAACTGAATTCAGTGAGACTTGGAGAACCCAAGATGCTCTGGCTTGAGCAATGTACAGAACCGCACCACTTTTCTTGGCATGAACTCAAAGAGACGCCTAACGGCCGTGATCACCCGCGCTGGAGGACTGTGCGCGTTTGCGGCAGTAAACGAAGCAGTGGTCCAGCGTCGGGTGCATTACTTTGTTAGGCGGCACTTGGAAAGCTGTGTTTCAGTCGTCATCGAGCGTGGAATCGCAAACCAGAATGTAGAATCGTTCTGTTATTTCGTACATAGGCGTGTTCCCTGGGGTGATATCTAGAACGTAGCCAAGCTCCGCCATGTATCTTACTGCTGCTTGAAGGTCTCTATGTTCATCAGTGTAGTATGCGAATGCAGGCTCGCTAATTCTCCCCATGGATGTCTTGCTGCTCTTGAGGAAAAAGACTCGAGTCGTTCTCCCTTCCTCGCTTCGGAAATCATTTTTCATCTCAGCGGAGAGGAGAGGATACCGATTACAAAATTCGGTCCATTCCAGAGCTACCGCCGACTGCTTCTCTTTGGCTCTTCTAGCGTCTGTGGCTTTGGAGGAATAGTAGCCACCAGCTGCACCAATTGCGGTACCCAGCAAGAAGCCAATGAGAGTGTCTAGAAGATCGAATGACATATCGGTGACGCCTAACGGCCGTGATCACCCGCGCTGGAGGACTGTGCACGTTTGCGATAGCAAACGAAGCAGAGGTCAAGCGTCGGGTGCATTACATGGTTAGGCGGATCGCTGGCTATCAAGTTGATCATCGACGTCCCAACATGGCACTTGCTCCTTGTGCACGAGTAGATGAACGAAGACTAGGCCCACCCTGCGACAAAGACAATATCTCGGAAGTCCCTAGTTCGCGTGCTTTGAGTAGATTGCCTCTTGCCAGTCAGTTCGCACGCGCGGGGAATCTAGTCGATGAAGCTTGATAGCCTTGAACCTCGGTGGCGCTGGCCCGCGTGCCGGCTCAACCTAGAACGCTGCCAGAACACAACTAAATCTCGCTGAGCCAAACGCCCTGTCGCACGCGCGCGAGGCAAGATCGATACGAAGCTGAATTCAGCGAGTCTTGGAGAATCCAAGACGTTTTGGCTTGGAAGATGGGAAACACCACAGAATTCTTCTTGGAATGACCTCGAAGGACGCCTAACGGCCGTGATCACCCGCACTTGAGGGCTGCGCACGGTGGCGGCAGCCACCGAAGTAGCGGTCAAGTGTCGGGTGCATTACTTTGTTAGGCGCTCGCCGTCTCATCGATAACCTCAATCTTGGAATTTACAGAACACAGTTCCGCCACAAGCTGCGAAGCGTTAGTCACGTGTCCGGTACGAATCGTGTCCATGCCCTTCGCGCTAATTCGAAGTTTCGCCTCACTAGCGATTCTGGAGTGAACTCTTATCCTCGTCATGACTTCAATCGGGTAGGAACATTCCGCACCGAGCCGAAGTCGATCACCTTCAATGGCTATCTCTTGCCCTTCTGGGGGGCGCACAAAAAACATAAAGGACATAGACAGCACCACTATCGGTATCATTTTTGTTGGGGTAGACGTGAAGCGAAGAATGTCTAAGTACCCTAGAACAAGCAGTAAGCACCAGATTCCCAGCAATACGAAACCTATGCTTCTCCAGTGCCTCTCCAAAGCGCTCTTTCGAACTGGGTAACCCATCAGCGACGCCTAACGGCCGTGATCACCCGCACTTGAGGTCTGCGCACGGCGGCGACAGCCGACGAAGCAGAGGTCAAGTGTCGGGTGCATTACATTGTTAGGCGTTTGAATGGCTAGAAGCATCGAATTCGACGTCTAAGCATGGGCACTTGCTCCTTGTGCGCGAACAGATGAACGAAGACTAGGCCCATCGTTTTAGGATGACAATGACCCGCGATGCTCTGGTTCGCGTGTTTTTGGGTACTAAGTACCGGACAACAAATCGCACGCGCGGGGAATCTAGTCATTGAAGCTTGAACACGCTGAACCTCGGGAGCGGTGACTCGCGTGCTGGCTCAACCTATAGCGCTGCCGGAACACAACCATATTTCGCTAGGCCAAACGCCCTGTCGCACGCGCGCGAGACAAGGCCTATCCGAAACTGTGAGTAACGAGCCCTGGATAACCCAAAATGCTGAGTCCGATACAACGGTAAACACCGCAGAGACTTTCTTGGAATACAGCCGAAGAACGCCTAACGGCCGTGATCACCCGCGCTTGAGGACTGTGCACGACGGCGGCAGCCGGCGAAGCAGTGGTCAAGCGTCGGGTGCATTACTTTGTTAGGCGTATGCCACACGATTTGAGTCTTCCTACGCAAGTGCAAGGGTTAGCCTTCTGGATACAGAAAGAACAAGCCGATTGCTAGACCTAGCAAGCAAAGCGAAACCCGAGCGACGGCGGAGTTCAGGTCTAGCCAATTTCGAAGCTCCTCTTTGCTCAACTCTTCTCGATAGCCTCGCCCAACTAGATAGGCGAAAAAGCGTAACCAAGTAATCTGATCAAGTAAGTGAAAATCACTAGGGTTTCCTAGCCGATTCCACTCATTAGGCATTTCCTCTCTTAAGCCCTGAGCGCTTCGCCCGGCCATGAAGTACGCCATGAAATATGTAGCCACAGCGGCCAGGCCGATGACAAACAGCAGTGCAATCTTAGTTTCACTCACAGTAAGCGAGGATATCCAAGCGTACGCCTAACGGCCGTGATCACCCGCGCTTGAGGACTGTGCACGACGGCGGTAGCCGGCGAAGCAGTGGTCAAGCGTCGGGTGCATTACTTTGTTAGGCGGCGCCACAAGTGTCTGTCACGATGTATTTCTTCCCGCCAGGTAAATGTACCTTAATCGGGTCTTCTCGACGGTCCTCAGGAATGACCGAACACGCCTCTCTAAGGGTTTGAAGATCAAATGCATATTGCATGGTTGTATCTGTCAAATACAGGTCACCAATATAGTTTATCTGTCCCTTCTCTAACTCGAACTTTGGCCCCCTGTGAAGCCAGCGCTGATTTACTAGTTCTTTGCTATTCCGACCGAAAACAACACCCCAATAGCGATAGTGACCGGATCGCGTTACATGCACCTGGGGCTCGTCGGATATATCCCACCTTTGGAAATCACCCGCACTACGATTTGAGTATCGGCGTTTCGCATAGATGTAGCTGATCTCTTCTCCAGTAGTGTTTCCACCAAGACGAACGATAATGAGAGTCGATTGGTCTTCAGCGCTACTCGTCAGGGTAAGGACTAAGCACGTGAAACAGAGCAGAAGGAATGGCAGAAGCTTCATGGCGAACGCCTAACTACTGCATTCACCCGCACTTGAGGGCTGCGCATGGCTGCGACAGCAGCCAAAGCAGCGGTCAAGGGTCGGGTGCAATGCTTCGTTAGGCGTCATTCGGATAGCCCCTCAGGCTCACTCTTTGAGTGATGAGCAGCCTCCGCTTGGGCAACAACTTCCTCAAACATGGGTCTATGGATCATGGCAGGGTGGTTTCTTCGCAGATATCGGTAGGCTTCGACACTCGCGTACTCACGCCCAAGCATCGTGTTGAACTGCAGCTTGGAATCTTCGTAGAAGTCATGGCCAATCTGTCCGTTCTCATGGCCAATCTCGATGGCCAAGAAGGCCTGAACAACCCTGGAAATCATGAAACGTGCTCGGGTGTACTCCTCGGGTGATAACTCACTGTCATCGTGTAGCTTCATCCACACGGCGAAGTTCTCAGGCACGTTAGTTATCGCATCTGAGACACGAGACTGTTCAGAAGCGGCTAAGTGGAACGTCTGAGCCTTTGATTGTCTATTGCTTACTTGAATCTGTCGTCCCAGGTAGAGCAAGGAGGCAATAACAGCAATCGCACCCAACAGCTCTGCGATTGCACCCAAAGCATCCCAGTTCATGACAACTCCTCAATGACGCCTAACGGCCGTGATCACCCGCGCTGGAGGACTGCGCACGTTTGCGACAGCAAGCGAAGCAGTGGTCAAGCGTCGGGTGCATTACATGGTTAGGCGGGTCGCTGGCTATCAAGTTGAACATTGACGTCCCAACATGGCACTTGCTCCGTGTGCACGAATAGAAGAACGAAGACTAGGCCCATCGTTTGGAGATGACAATAACCTGCGGTGCTCTGGTTCGCGTGCTCTTGGGTATGAGGTACCGGACAACAAATCGCACGCGCGGGGAATCTAGTCGATGAAGCCTGATAGCGACGAACCCAGGCATGCTGTAGCCCGCGTGCTGGCAGAATCTAGAACGCTGCTGGAACAACGCTCAAACCCACTTGCGCCAAACGCCCTCTCGCACGCGCGCGAGACAAGACCTTGACGAAGCTGAATTCAGTGAGACTTGGAGAACCCAAGGTGCTCTAGCTTGGAAGATGCAAAGAACCGAAGAGCTTTTCTTGGCATGAACTCAAAGAGACGCCTAACGGCCGTGATCACCCGCGCTGGAGGACTGTGCACGTTTGCGACAGCAAACGAAGCAGTGGTCCAGCGTCGGGTGCATTACATGGTTAGGCGTCATTTCTTCCTACTACATCTGGTTGTCGAGTTTGGCTCGTTCACAGCAAACTTACGCGCGTAACCTAGAGCCATCTGGATTCTGGGCTTCTTCGTCTCGGCGTGTGGGGTAGTAGCCTCGCTTGCCCGGCAGGCCGAAGAATATGACGCCATGAATCCCCATAGCATCGGTTTTGCGAATTCGACATTTCCAAAGTCTCGAGAGGGCTAATTCAACATCGTCAGAATCTCGACGACTAAACAGTTCTTCTGAGAATGCTATATCCGTGCTTTCAGGGAAGAGCAAATCGAAGTCTTCTTGAGAAGCGGCGAACACATCGTAAACGCAGTTTTCAGCTGAATCTATTATCTGGATATTGGGCATAGAAATGGGCGAGCCGGCAAATCGCTGTAAGACGCCTAACTACTGCATTCACCCGCACTTGAGGGCTGCGCATGGCTGCGGCAGCAGCCAAAGCAGCGGTCAAGGGTCGGGTGCAATGCTTCGTTAGGCGTCAGTCGAATCATATCTAGTCTATTGCTATGGCTGGCTCAAGGCTTAATCTTGGTAGATCACCAACACATCCACCGTTAGGTAAAGCATGAGAAAACTAATCATCATTATTGCAGTTTTGGTCGCTACAACTGCCTCGGCTCATGCTCAAACACCAGAGAGTTTCATCTCCGAGCTGATAGCGGTCTTCAACGAGGGAGATGCTCAAAAACATATTGCGAAATTCAGCGTACCCCATGTACGAGTACTGGACGGCGTACTCACTGTGCAGAATGATGACTCACCCTTCGTAGACTTCGAGCGTCTTAGGGAAAGTGGGTGGGCAACATCGAGAATCAATGGCATGGAGGTGATAGGGCAATCTTCAAACTCGGCGATAGTGGCTTTGGACTTCTCTCGAATAGATGAATCTGGCATTGCTTACCTGAGAACAATGGCGGTCTACACCATCTCGAAGTCGGAAGAGTCATGGCAAGTGGTAAGCGTCATTGCTACTGGATCACTACCGCTCGGAGAAGACTAAATACGAGAGTGGATTGCTTGGATGGAAAGCAATCATCTAGGAGCGGCGTATCGGTGACGCCTAACTACTGCATTCACCCGCACTTGAGGGCTGCGCATGGCTGCGGCAGCAGCCAAAGCAGCGGTCAAGGGTCGGGTGCAATGCTTCGTTAGGCGTGCCAGGAATACTCTTCAATCTCTCCATCCTTACCTCCGTAAGCAAATTCGAGTACCGAGACACTACAGCCAAAATTCATCTCAAACATATGGATCACAGATCCAATCGTTTGTTCTTGATTCTTGATGTACGCCTGAGTAAGTAGGTAGCTATCAGGATTGCCTAGCAGGTGACGAACAGCATGGCTATCAATGTCTAGTGCTCGATGCTCACAGATACTCTCGAGACTCGCCTGTTCCCTGACTAGCGCAAAAGGCCGCATAGCAGCGACATGAACCGCGATCTCCTCGCCGAGTGAGTCGAGAGCGGGTGTAGCAAAATCTGTATGTCCAGCCACATCGAGAGTGACTGATCCCCAAAGTTCTTTCGAAGGATGTCGATAGGTAAAGCGATGCACGTAAAGGTACGCCTAACTACTCAGTGGATGGAAAAAGTACTGTTGGATATGCGGAAACTTTCGGCAATACACCACATCTCGTCTATCAGCCATTGATTCCATTCCTTTGAGTAGCAAAAACCACCAACTATTCACGAGATGCGCTGAAAGTTAAGCCATCTCCCAAATACCTGTGCGACAAATATGCAAACGCTGTAGATCGCGGTCAAGCTTGATTTCCCCGACGGCAAGCTCGGTTAGTCTCGCCAGACGTTAAATTCTCTGCAGCTAACCATGCCCAAATCTGAATTCCTGGAGACGTGTCGAGACGCGATCCGTGTCCGTGGTCTCTCCTATCGCACTGAGCAGTCCTATGTTGATTGGATCAAGCGCTTCATCTTGTTCCACAAACGGCGCCATCCAGCGGAGCTGTTCGAGCCGGACGTTGAGGCCTTCTTAACTGATCTGGTTCGCACCAGAGACGTCTCGCCGTCTACACAAAATCAAGCGCTGAACGCTCTGATTTTCATGTACAGATACGTTGTGATGCGGCCGCTCGGCCCATTGAGCTCTCTGCGCGCGACCAAACCCACCAAGCTCCCCGTGGTTCTGACGCAAACGGAGGTCGAGCGCTTGCTCAAACAGATGCGCGGTGACGTCTGGCTGCAAGCCGGCCTGCTGTACGGAGCGGGATTGCGCCTCATGGAGTGTCTTCGGTTGCGAATCAAGGATATCGACATGGAGAAGCGCATGTTGATCGTTCGGGACGGCAAAGGTCGCAAAGATCGCGTATCGGTGTTACCCGATCCGGTGGTTGAGCCCCTCACCACACATCTTGCATCGGTCCACCAGCTGTTCAAAGACGACTGCGCCGCAAACCTGGCCGGCGTGCACCTGCCTTTCGCGCTGGCCCGCAAGTACCCAAGCGCTGGCAAGGAATGGTCGTGGCAATGGGTGTTTCCGAGCCAGCGGGTCTCAACCGACCCTCGAACAAGCCTCAGCCGCCGGCACCATGTCTCGCCGTCGTCACTACAGAAAGCCGTACGTGCGGCGGTCAAACGAGCGAAGATTGCGAAGAACGCCAGCTCGCACACTCTGCGCCACAGTTTCGCGACACATATGATCGAGCGGGGCTACGACATTCGAACCGTCCAGGAGCTACTCGGCCATGCGGACGTACGCACAACTCAGATCTACACTCACGTATTGAACCGGGGGCCTGGCGGAGTCTCTTCGCCGCTCAATGCATTCTTCAGTGAGCTGGGCAGGCCTAGCGACTACTAGGCCACGCGGCACAACGCTATGCTCTGAGACGAGCTCTTTCGTTCTCCAGTTGCTGATGCAGCACCTGGAGCGATCGCTGCTGCAGATCGCGTTCGCGCTCGAGCTGAGCAATGGTTTGCTCCCGCTCGTCGAGCACCTTGGCCAACGACTGAAAATCGAGCTCACGCTGGGCGAGTTGCCGCTTGATGGCATCAGCGCTATCGCCACCTGCCAGTTTCTGAATTTCCGCCTGCAAAGATGCAATTTCAGACTTGAGGGCGACGACGTCCTCATCATGGCTCACTGTCGTCTCAGCCTCATCGAGCCCCGGAAGAACGTTGGTAACCGTGGCAGCCTTGCGAGCCTCAGCTGCCTTTAGTGCAGTTTCAGCTTGGGCAAGCGAACGCTCAAGTCCGGCAATTTTCTGCTTAGCCTGTTTAGCTTCACTCTTGAATTCGCTGATCTGCTCGGCTTGCTGTGCAAGTTTCTCATCACGCGTTCGAAGCAACGTATCCTGCTGCGGCAATCGCGCTTTGGTTTCGTTTAGCGCGGTTGTGAGCGCCTCTTCTTCCTTCTTCGCTTGAGCATGCCGCGCGAAATAGCCCGCAGCTAAGCCGAGCCCGGTCGCGGTAATCAGGTAAGCGATTATCTTCAGGATGAGATAGAGCATCAGGCGTTTCCAATTACGCGAAATTCGATTCGACGGTTGCGCTCACGGCCATCGCTGGAGGTGTTGTCCGCCAGCGGTTGATCCTCACCGTAGCCTCGAGCAACGAGCGCGGCCTTGCCAACACCTCGCTTGATCATATGATCGCGCACCACTTCCGCTCGCCGCTGCGACAACTCACGATTGATTTCACTGTCGCCCTTATTGTCGGTATGGCCAGCAATCTCTACCTTGGCGCCGCAGGTGCGAACCGTCATGGCCAGCATGTCCAATAACTCGAAGCTGGCGGGCGAAAGCTCATCTCGGCCAGTGCGAAACAGTATCTGTTCGTCACTTAGGTATTCGTTAAGAACTCGCTGACAACTTTCGCCAGAGGACAGAACCTCAATCTGGTTGTCTACACCAGTCACGCCAAACACCCCGGCTGCTTTCGCCTCCACAGCGTCTCGCGCACGAAAGTCCGGAGCCACGCCACCTAAACGGACAAACTGGCCGTCTACATCCACGGAGCTCCAGTACATGTCTTCATCGGCGATGGCGGCTACAACGCGCGTGCCGATATCTTCTTCTATGGAAGAGGCGTGACTGAAGAGACAGACAAAAATCAGGCACAGCAAACCCGCGCCGAGCGCGGTGCCGATTTCAAAATGACTGCGACCAAAATCCATGTGGTCCAACCGGGGACAAGTACAGTTGAGCATTGTCTTAGCTGGCGCTGGGTTTCGGTGTGCAGCAGGTCACAGTTTGAAAATCGCATCGAGGCGTCATCTGCGATACGGACAGGCAAAAAGGCGGCGCCTTGTAGGCGCCGCAAGCCACCGGAAATCGCTCAGTCTTTAGCCGTCTTCGAGTTCGAACACGAGCCGGTGCAACACGCCATTCACCGCCACCGGTTCACCGTTCGCCACACTCGGCTTGTACTTGTAGCGCGCCACGGCCGCGAGAGCTGCTCGATCGAACACATTGCTTGGTTCCGCTTCAATGACGGTCGGGTTCACTACATTGCCGAGTGCGGAGATGCCAAACTCCACCACCACGTAGCCCTGAAGGCCCCGGCGCTTTGCGCGCTCAGGATATCTGGGTGTCACCGATACGATGGGCACGGCGCTGCCATCGCTGTAGGTATGCGCGGTTGGTTTGGTGCGCGCAGGGGGCTTGAACAGAACTTCTGTACCAAGCTCCACGCCTGGATTTTCGCTGGATGCCACAGGCGGCTTGGGAGGATCCTGCTCCACCTTTTCAGGCGGCTCTACTTTCTTTGGCCGCTTCGTTAGCTCTGGCTCGTGTGTATCCATTGAGAAATCGAGTTGAACAACTTCGATCACTTCCTCAGGCGGCAGGTCGTCGTTGCTTATCAGTTGGCTCATCAACAGCAGCAGCCCAGCAGTAGTTGGGAGTGCTAAAAGAAAAGCCGGCAGAAGTCGTTTCCATCCAGTCATGTTGTTCATAGGAAGCCTCGCTTGTTGGTTCGCTCATGGCGAAGAGTCCGCGATGCGATAGCGATGGAGCACACGCATACGGGCACGGCTTTCTGGTGGCGAACCTGCAAGAGTGATTGCGGGTTCAAACTCGCTGCGCTCTATGGCGCTTAACGAGGCGCGCACAAAGGCGCGTGGGGTATGGTCAGAAACAATCCGGGGGCGAACGACACGCCCATCCTGCGCAATACCAAATTCAACCCAGACGTCCTTTTGCATACCGGCACGCAAGGCAGAACCTGGATAGATCGGTAGCTGGGGGCGTCGCATGGGTGAGGCGGTTGTTAACCGCGTTGGCACAAGCTGATCAAAACGGTCGATGTGGTAGTAATGCGCTGAGATGCGCGGCGCGGCGAATGCGCTGGCCACTTCGCTCGCCTGGCCAGGCTCTATCAGCGTGAGCTGGCGAACCTGGAAAGTCGATGAATCTGGCAGCCCGGTGAAGCGAACGCTGATCAAAAGGGGCAGTGCGACCAGCACGATGAGCATGGCCCAGTACAGGCCATAAGTGTCCAGATCCTGCTGGCGCGGCGTGATGAAACGCTGAAGTCGAGCCAACAGTGCGTGAGAAAGGGCGGCCATTGTGCCTCTCGGCCGCGCGTTTAGAGAACCACGGCTTGATGCCGTGTGCGCGGCGACGGCCAGCGCTTCACAATATGCAACGCCATCTGCGCAAACCTCTGCGGCACGATCATCACAACTTGCCTCGGCCGCCGCACGAAACCGATGAGGCAGCCAATGCATCCAGGGAATGAACCAGTAGGCCTTGGCCAGCAGTCGCCAGAACACCAGCCATACGTCATCGCGCCGGGCCAGGTGCACCACTTCGTGCGCTATCACGGCCTGAAGTGTTTCATTTGGCCACTCTCGAAACCGTTCCGGCAAAAGAATTACTCGGCCAGACAACGACGCCGCTGCAGGGCCAGCAATCCGCGGATCAATGGCAACTCGAACTCGGGAGGTGAGGCCAAGCGATGAACACGCAGCCGCTAAGGCGCTAACAACGGAATCATCCTTTGCCTCGGAAAGGGCTCGAAGTCGCCAGTGGGTGCCGCCCAGTTGCAGGCATTCCCCGGCAATCAGCACAACAGAAACCAAACCGACCGCGCCAACCAGGAGAGCGGGCAGCTCGCCAGGCAAAGGCCAATACGCTACCGGTTCAACAGGTAGCGACCACAGCACGCCATGCTGGCTAATGAGAACGACGCTGACCACGATGAGACCTACCGAAGCCAAGGCCAGGAACGCCCGTTCGCTGGTGGCGTTCGAGCGAAACAGCACAAGCGATGCCAGACCAACAGCAGCGGTCATACACAGAAGCTGGGCAAGCACCCGAACTGATGCAAGCCCTTCGATCATGGTTGGCGCTCCCCTTTCTGCTTGTCGCGCAGCTGATCTAGAACCACCTCGATCGCTGCTAGCTCGTCAGCGTCAATCTCATCGGCTTCGCCCAGCAATCCAAGCACGGCATCAGTGGGTGAACCGGAGAAAAAGGTATTGATCAATCGGCGGGCGGCGCCCTGGCTTGCGGTGGCCTTGTCCACGCTTGGCCGATACAGATAACGATTGCCGCAGCGCCGGTGTTGCACATGACCTTTGGCTAACAGGGTGTTGAGCTGCGCCCGAACGGTGGAGTAGCTCGGGTTGCCCGGCAGGTGGCCTTGCACATCGGCGACGGCGGCTTCGGTCTCGAGCGCGTAGAGCACATCAATAATCTGACGCTCGCGCCGAGATAGTTGTTGCGGATCGGTCATGCAAGCTCACCTGAACCCAGGCGTCGGTCTGGGAGGCCCGAGTGCTACTTAAATAGCACTGCTATTTTTTTAGCACCAAGGAGCAACAAGCTCAAGGTGATTGGGGGGCTATCGGGGATATTGTCGGACAATGGTGCGGCTCCGACAGGAGCCGCAGGACACTCAGCCCTCAGATTTGGGCTTGGATGAGCCAGCGCTGACCAGCGAAGCGAGCAGCTTCTGGTAGGCCTCGATCGACTGGGCGCCACCGGTAATAGCGGCCTGCATGAGCTGCTGCACGCCTTTACCGGACAAGCCATCTTCGATCCGGCCTTGCAGCTGATTGATGACTTCCTGCTGCATGCCAGAAAAGTCTGGCAAACCAAAGAGTTCGCGCATCTCTTGTGGGGTCAGGTCGACATCAATGCTGATTTTCATGCTCGTTTCCGCACTGCAAAATGTAGGCTACTATCCTACTCCTTCTCACCGCCCGGGGGCCGTTTCTTGCGAGTCCTGAAGAAATATCCGAATCGCCGTCTCTACGACACCGAAAAAAGTGAATATGTAACGGTGGAAGACGTGCGCCAGATGGTGCTCGCAAAACAGCAGATCAAAGTGCTGGATTCCAAAACCGGCAACGATCTGACTCGCTCGGTGCTGCTGCAGATCATCGCAGACCAGGAAGCTATGGGGCACGAGCCACTGCTGACCAACAAGGTTCTCGAGCAAATCATCCGTTTCTACGGCGACAACATGTCCTCGTTCTTCTCTCGCTACATGGAACAGAGCATCGCCAACTTTCTGGACATGAGGGATCAGTGGGAACGCCGGGTATCAGACGTCTTCAACACGAACCCTCTGAGCTTCCTGCAGCAGATGGCGGATCAGAACCGACGCTTTGTGAGCACCCTGTTGCAGGGCGTCGATCCATCACGTAGCCGTAAAGCGGGCAGCAAGCCAGGCGCTAAAAACACCGAGCCCGCTGACGGCGAGAACTGACATGGCAGCAGTCACGAGCATCGATGTCGAGCTGGGTGAGCTCACATTTCCGGTTTTAGTGTGCGGTGAGGAGTCGGCCCCGGCTCTTCTGTGCATCCACGGCTTTCCGGATAACCCGAATACGTTTCGCCATCAGTTCGAGCCACTGGCGAGCGCTGGCTATCGGGTTATCGCACCCACGTTGCGTGGTTACGCGCCGAGCAACATTCCCGCCAATGGTTGTTATCAAACGGTTGCCTGCGCCTGGGATAACCTGGCGATAATGGAGGCGCTGGGGATCGATCAAGCGGCGGTATACGGCCACGACTGGGGCTCCCCCATCGCGAGCGCAATGGCGGTTTTAGCGCCAGAGCGAGTGCGCAAATTGATCACCAGCGCTGTGCCCTACGGGCCGGGTGTGAGCACGGCTTTTGTCACCAACGCCGAACAGCAACGACGCAGCTGGTACATGTTCTTCTTTCAGATGCCATTCGCCGAGGCCGCTGTCGCCTTTGACGACTACGCCTACATCCGCCGCTTGTGGCGGGAATGGTCACCCACCTGGGAGTTGCCCGACGATGCGCTGAGCGATGTCATCACAACGCTTGCGCAGCCAGATGTGCTGACGGCAGCCTTGGGCTACTACCGGGCGGCCTTCGGTGGCGTCGGGCACGACCAAGCGTATGCAAACGATGAGGCGAAACTGGGATCGCCCATCACGGTACCCGCACTGCACTTCCAGGGCACGGCCGATGGCTGCATGGGTCCCGAGCTCACCGAGGGTATGAGCGCGTACTTCGAAGCTGGCCTCGAGCTGCACCTGCTGGACGATATCGGCCACTTCGTGCACGCCGAGGCGCCAGACGTGTTCAACGAAAAGATAATTGAGTTTTTGGCGCGCTGAGCTGATTTGGGCGCAGGCGCATCTGCAGCTGAGGCAACGCAAAAACGGGAAAGGGAAAGCCGGCCGAGGCCGGCAGTAAAATGAGGGGAACTATGAATAAGGTATTCGGCATCAAGCCGGCCGCCACATCGTGGCTAGCCATTGGCTTGCTCAGCCTCACGGCAATCGGGTGTGGCGACAGCGGGAAAGAGACAGCAGCACCTGAAACAGCGTCGGCAGAAACCTCCGCTGACAGTCGGGCAGACCACATTCGCAAGACCACCGCCACGATCAATGGCACCCGAATTCAGGCAGCGGCGTCCAGCGAGCCCGGTAACTGGCTGGCACACGGCCGAACCTACGATGAGCAGCGCTATAGTCCGCTGAAACAGATCAATACCGAAACCGCGTCCGATCTTGGCCTCGCCTGGTATTGGGATACGGGCACAACGCGCGGTCTTGAATCCACACCGATCGTGGTGGATGGCGTGATGTACAACTCGGGTTCCTGGAGCATGGTCTGGGCACACGATGCCGTCACTGGGGAACTGCTCTGGGAATACGACCCCCAGGTTCCGCGCGAATGGGGCGTCTACGCATGCTGTGACGTGGTCAATCGTGGCGTCGCACTCTGGCAGGGCAAGGTCTATGTAGGCACCATCGACGGTCGCCTGGTCGCGCTCGATGCGGCAACGGGCGATGTCGTGTGGGATGTGAAGACAACCCCGGAAGGCAAGCCATACACAATCACCGGTGCGCCGCGCGTGGTGAAAGGCAAGGTGATCATCGGTAACGGCGGCGCAGAGTACGGCGTTCGCGGCTATATCACAGCCTATGACGCTGACACTGGTGATGAAGAGTGGCGTTTCTACACCGTACCCGGCGATCCAACGAAGCCATTCGAAAACCCGGCGATGGAGCACGCTGCATCAACCTGGCGGGGTGGCGAATGGTGGAAAGTCGGAGGCGGCGGCACCGTCTGGGACTCCATGGCATTTGATCCGGAGCTGGACCTGCTGTACGTGGGCACGGGCAATGGCTCACCGTGGAATCGCTACATCCGCAGCCCCGGTGGTGGTGACAATCTTTACGTCTCCTCCATCCTTGCGATTGATCCCGATAACGGCGCATTGGTCTGGCACTACCAGACCACACCCGGCGACTCCTGGGACTACACGGCAACCCAGCACATGATCCTGGCGGAACTCACCATCGATGGCGAACCGCGCGATGTGCTGATGCAGGCGCCGAAGAATGGCTTCTTCTACGTGATCGACCGCAAGACCGGTGAGTTCATCTCAGCCGAAAACTACGTACCGGTTACCTGGGCCACTCACATCGACAAAGAAACCGGGCGTCCCGTAGAGAATCCGGAGGCGCAGTATGCGAACGAGACGAAGCTCGTCTTCCCCGCTCCATACGGCGGCCATAACTGGCACCCCATGGCCTACAACCAGGACACAGGGCTGGTCTACATTCCGGCATTGGACATTCCGTTCGCATACGGCCAGGACAATGCCTTCAAATACAACGAGCGCACCTGGAACACGGGCGTCGACGTTACGCAGACATCGCCACCAAAAGATCCGGACACCCTCGCAGCCGCCCTGGGCATGGTGAAGGGCCACCTCTCAGCCTGGGATCCGGTAAACCAGAAAGAAGTCTGGCGCGTACAGCACGAGATGTCCTGGAACGGCGGCGTGCTGACCACGGCTGGCAACCTGGTGTTTCAGGGCCGGGCCGATGGCCACTTCGCCGCCTATGCGGCCGATACCGGTGAGATGGTGTGGGAAGCACCGGTGCACGTCGGCATCATCGCGGCCCCAGTTTCCTTCGAAGTTGACGGCACACAGTACGTCTCCGTTGTTGCCGGTTGGGGTGGCGCCTACGCGCTGGCATCGGGGGTTCCACGACACAAGTCGAACGTACTCACCGAAGGCCGGATACTGACCTTCAAGGTTGGTGGAGACGTTGAATTGCCCGAGCCGCAGGTCACGTATCTGGACATTCCAACGCCGCCTGCATCGGATGCATCGGAAGCAGTCATCGCCCAGGGCGATACGCTCTACCACACACAATGCTCGGTGTGTCACGGCCCAGGCGTCATCGCCTCGGGAGGTAGCCTGCCGGACTTGCGCTACTCAAGCGCCGCGGTTCATGACAGCTGGAATGCTATCGTTCGTGACGGTGCATACACCGGTAAAGGCATGGCTGGGTTTGCCGAGGTGCTGACGGTTGAAGAATCGAATGCGATTCAAGCCTACGTCATCTCTGCGACCAACCTCGCCATCGAGATGTGCAAAGGTGACTATCGCGAGAACTATCCGGAGACGGTCGGCAACGCCTGCGTAAGAGCTAGCGTCGAGCCTTAGAACGCGGACAAGGCGCCGAAAGGCGCCGAGCAAAACAATGGCGACAACAAGGCCGCCATTGTTGTTTCTTCTAGGCGGTGAGCTTCACCGCCTTCTCTTCCTCAGCGACTTGAACGGTAACGGCGATCGGCCGATGGTCCGATAACGTTACGTCCAACACCTCGTAATCTTTCAGCGCAAGCCCTGGCGTTACAAGCACATGGTCGAGCGCGACTTCAGGCCGCCAACTGGGGTACGTCGGTTCAACCTGTTCGGCGGGAGCCAACAGAGTGTCTCGCAGGGGCGATGTGAACAGCAGCTCGCCGAGGTGACTATTCAAGTCGCCCATCACGATCACGTGCTGCTCAGCGCCGATGAGCTCTCGAACGTAGGCCAGCTGGCGATCTCGTGAGCGAGTTCCCAGCGACAGGTGCAGCTGCACCACCAACACGTCTTGATCGCCAACCTTTACCCTCGCGGCAATCGCACCGCGGCCCGGGATCATGCCGGGGAGTTTGTGGTCTTGCAGACTATCCAAAGCAACCCGGCTGAGAAGACCGTTGCCATGTTGAGCAATCGGCCCCAGATCTCGGTTGCGCTGAGCGTACCAGTACGGAAAGTTACCCTGCATGGCAAGGTATTGGACCTGGTTCATATAGCCGCTGCGGATGGAGCCGATGTCCACTTCCTGCAGAGCCACGACGTCGAAGTCTGCAACCACATCGGCGATGCGCCGAAGATTGCGCAGCCGAGCTTCGTGCGGCAGCACATGCTTCCAGCCATTCGTCACATAGTGGCGATACTTTTTGGTGGTGATTCCCACCTGGATGTTAAACGACAGAAACCGCAGCGTGTCTGAGGCGCCAAGCCCAGGCAGATTGCCCGGCGTAAGCTCAGGCAGCACTTCAGAGCCAAATCCGTTTGATTGATTACGGTTCCAGGGCAACACGACGCCAGCATCCAGTCCAGAGCGACCTACCCTAGACTGCTGCTTCGATTGGAACTGTGGAACGTGTGGCACTTTCTGCAACTTCTAACAAGTGCTCAGGCGGAAAATCGCGGGAGCGTAGACCAAATCTCGAAACTCAACTCAACTCTCTGCGTCGGCAGCCTCATCGACTTCGGCGCTCGCTGATTCCGCAAGCTCCTTTGCAACGAGATAGTCCACAACCTGCAACATGCGTGTGTTGTTGCCCGCGCTTTTGCCGTCGATCAGATACTTGCCAGCGACAACCATGCTGGGAACACCCGTTACTCCGTAGGCGCGCCCGTGGGCATCGGCTTGCTGCACGCGTCCGCGTACGCCGAACGAGTTGAACACCTGCAGAAATTCTTTCGGCTCAACACCCGCTGCATCTTCGAATACTGACGCCAACACATCCGGGTCTCTCACGTCCCGGCGCTGCTCATGAATCGCCTTGAACAGGGGCGCATGAACGGCGTCGATAACCTGCATCGCCTCACCGGCGTAGAAAGCCTGGGCGAGCAGTGCCCAGGTATTGTTGAAGATTGCTGGCACGCGCCGAAAGCTGACGTCGGTGGTTTGCTGGGCCTTCCAGGCATCTAAGGCCGGATCAAATGCATAGCAATGGACACAGGCATAGGAAAATACCTCGACCACCTCGACACCACTGTCCGCTGCGGACTCAACTGGCACGTCCAGAACCTTGTAGTGCTCACCGGCAACCCAATCCTCGGCTAGCGCGTTAAGGCTCATTAGCACGAGTAGCGCAGGTGCGAGCAGAATTCTCATTGAGTTCCGGCTGGTAGCCCGCTTGAACGGCACAAACTTCGCAGCGATCGACATGTATAACCCTCTGACAATGATCTCGGCAGGCTCACCCACCCGGTGTGACCAACCCGGCTCAGACGCAAACTCCGAGGACGTAAGTATAGGAGCACTTCCTGAACCGTCGATGACGCCCAGGTTTAGACCGCTAGTCTGCCCCGAAGTGTCATCTATGCGGTGTGAAATAGTCGGAAAATCTGCCAGCTCGCCGTGAACAGCGAACTGGCGGGGCCACGGCTCAGTTCAGGCCGGAGAGAAGCTCGGCGAGCGCCTCGATCTCGTGGTCTTTCAGACGCGCGGCAACGCCGCGCATCATGCCACCGAAAGCTTCGTCGCTCTGGCGTTCGCCCTCTCTATAGGCGGTGAGCTGCGCGATGGTGTAATCGACCGACTGGCCAGCGATGCGCGGGAAACCCGCGAGCGCGTTGCCGGCGCCATGGGGTGAATGGCAGGACGTGCAGGCTGCAATCTCGCGCTCCAGGTCACCACCGCGATAGAGCATGGAGGCGGCTTGCAGGGTTTCATCGCTTGCATCCGCCTGGCCGCCGGCCGCCGGCAGTGATGCGTAGTAGGCCGCAATGTTCTTCAGATCAGCCTCGTCCATGTTGTCGAGCTGGCCCGCCATCAAGGCAATCTCGCGGGTTTTGTCTTTGATCATTTCCAGCTGCGAGAACAGGTACTTCGCATTCTGACCTCCCAGACGCGGGTATTCCGGCAGGAGCGGCGTATTGCCATCGGCGCCATGACAGGCCGCACAGGCCGCAGAAAGCGCTTCGCCAGCTGCGATGTCAGGTTCACCAGCGTGGTCATCGGCGCCTGCCGTGCCGGTACCCAGCAGCAGCGCAGATGCGAAAACAGCGGCGAGGGCGCGTTGGCTCGATACGACGCCTTTGAAAACTCTGACCAGGTTCATCTTCTTGGTATCCATTGACTGACTGACTTTCCTTACTCCGGGCAATTATTGCGTAGCGCCCCGTTTCAAATCGGGCTCATCAGCCCAGGTGCTACAATCCGCCCAGTTCGCGGCGCGCGAATTATACCCCATCACTTCGGCAAAATGACTTGGCAAAACAGGCCCCGGAATCTGACCTACAGCGGCTGCACGTGGAGTTTCTAACCAGTGCACCCAGCCGCCGCGAGTGCCCGCCTGAAGGCGAGCCCGAAATCGCGGTTGCCGGCCGCTCCAACGCGGGCAAGTCCAGCGTGTTGAATCGCCTTACCGGCTCTCGCCGTACCGCTAAGGTTAGCAAAACTCCCGGACGAACCCAGTTATTGAACTTTTTTTCCGTTCGAGGCGGTGGTCGTATCGTCGATCTACCAGGATATGGCTACGCCAAGTCGAATCTGGCTGCTCAGCGCCAGTGGCAGGCATCGGTGAACGACTATCTATCGAATCGAGACGCCCTCGCCGGGTTGGTGCTGGTTATGGATATCCGGCATCCGCTGCAATCGCTGGATGAGGAGCTATTGGCGTGGAGCGGAGCCTCGGACATACCGACGCTGGTCTTGCTCAACAAAGCGGACAAACTGAAGCGTGGCGCCCAGGCCAAGCAGATGGCCATAGTGAAGAAGCGATGCGGCGCGGACTTGCTGTGTTTCTCCGCCAGCACTGGCCAGGGTAACGATGAGGCCATCGCCTGGCTGCAGCCGATACTGACCTCGGGTGTCGACGCAACCTCGCCCTATGGCGAAGTTGACGATCTCGATGAATAGGCCCTCGGCGTGAACGGGAATTTCCTGGAGCCCGCCGCCGCGCACCACAGTGACGCTGACTGGATTGCCTCACCGATGGCTGGCGTGCACCGCCATCCGCTGGATCGCATCGGCGCAGAAGTCGCACGTGCTACTTCTATCGTACGCTACGCTCCCGGCAGCGCATTCTCACCGCACGTACACACCGGTGGCGAGGAGTTCCTGGTACTGGAGGGCGTTTTTCAGGACGAGCACGGCGACTATCCAGCCGGCACGTACGTGCGCAACCCGCCACAGTCTTCTCACACACCCGGCGCTGAGCCCGGTTGCGTGATTTTCGTCAAGCTCTGGCAGTTTGAACCGAGTGATCGCACGTTCGTGCGTACCGACATCAACAAAATCCCGGCAATGCCTGACCCAACACGAGCCGGGGTAAGCGTCGCAGGGCTGTTCGACGATGGTCGGGAACACGTCTCCATCGAGCACTGGTCCGCGAACTCCATCGTCACACTGTCCGCCGATTTCGGCATTGAGTTGTTCGTCATCAACGGTAGCTTCGAGTTCTCTGACGATGCGTTCGAGAATTGGTCATGGCTACGGCTTCCAGAAGGCGGCTCCGCATCCGTCACAACCGGCGAGCGCGGTGCGCGCGTCTGGATCAAGCGCAACCACCTGCGCTTCGCAGGCGAGGAAGCCACGAGGGTACTCGACGCCGTTGGATAACATCACGACCGTCATGGCAACAACCCCGTCATCGCGAGCCGATGATTTCGTAGAAATCAGAATGCGTGGCGATCTCCCGAGGAGTGCAACAACGCCGACGTTAGGAGATTGCCGCGTCGCTGCGCTCCTCGCAAAGACGGTCCGGAGGGTATGCCGAAACAACCGGGCAATACATCAGCGCATGCGCGCATGGATGCGCGCGCCCCGATTAGCGGCGTGAGATCGCGAGCACAAGGATGTGCGAGCCCGCCAGCGCGTGGACCGCGCTGGTCGTGAAAAGAGTCCGCGGCCATGGATGGCCGCGAGACGGGTAAAGAGCAAGGGCCAAACCCCGGATACCGTTCAGCAACGCTATCTCAAACCCCGCAACACGTCCCATGCACCCAATACACCAGAGACCCAGCGGTAGTCGGTTGCTCCGCAACCGACTACCTAATGCGCCTCATCCCAGTTATCCCCGACACCCACATCCACAACAAGCGGCACGTCCAGCTCACTCGCCCCGGACATTCGCGCAACGACTTCACTCACCAGGTCATCCACACACGCGTCATCAACCTCAAATACGAGTTCATCGTGTACCTGCATGATCATGAGCGCATCAAGATTGCTATCCGTAAGCCAGGCATCCACATCCAGCATCGCGCGCTTGATGATGTCCGCTGCGGTGCCTTGCATGGGTGCGTTGATCGCGGTGCGCTCTGCCGCCTGTCGTCTTGGCCCTTTGGCCTTGATCTCCGGTAGATACAACCGTCGTCCGTAGAGCGTTTCGACATACCCCTGCTCCGCAGCGGTGGCGCGCGTTGTGTCCATGTAGTCAAGAACACCGGGGTAACGCTCGAAGTACAAATCGATGTATTCCTGCGCCACGCTCCGACCAACATTGAGCTGTTTGGCGAGACCGAAAGCCGACATGCCATAGATGAGGCCAAAGTTGATGGCTTTCGCGTTGCGTCGTTCGTTATCTGAGACGTCTTCGGGTGATTTGCCAAACACTTCCGCCGCGGTCGCGCGGTGCACATCCAGACCTTCTGAGAACGCTCGCGTGAGCCCTTTGTCTCCGGACAAGTGCGCCATGATCCGCAGTTCGATCTGAGAGTAGTCGGCTGCCACAATCGATCGCCCGGGCCCGGCAACAAACGCCTGCCGAATCCTGCGCCCCTCCGCCGTGCGAATCGGGATGTTCTGCAGGTTTGGATCACTCGACGACAATCTGCCGGTCGCGGCAACCGCTTGATGGTAGGACGTATGTACGCGGCCAGTTCGCTGGTTGATCTGCAACGGCAATTTGTCGGTATAGGTGCTCTTGAGTTTGGCGAGCGAGCGATATTCCAAAATGAGCTTGGGCAACTCGTAATCCAGCGCGAGCTCAGCGAGCACGGGCTCTGCGGTAGACGGTTTGCCGCCCGGAGTCTTTTTGATCACCGGCAGCTCAAGCCGCTCGAACAATATCTCGCCCAGCTGTTTGGGTGAGTCCAGGTTGAACTCACCACCGGCGAGCTCGTGCACATCGCTGCGCAACTCGAGAAGCCGCTCGGCAATCTCTTTACTTTGCGTGGCGAGCAGGCCACCGTCGATGAGCGCCCCATTGCGCTCCAGCCGGGACAAAACCGGCATGAGCGGCATTTCTATATCGGTGAACACGCTGGCAAGCGCCGGCTCTGCAGACAGCTGGGGCCACAGGTGCTCATGCAAGCGCAGCGTAATGTCCGCATCTTCCGCTGCATATGTCGCGGCTTGCTCTAGCGGTACGTCGTTGAACGTGAGCTGCTTTGCGCCTTTGCCCGCGATCTCTTCGAACTTGATTGTGCTGATGCCGAGGTAGTTGCGCGCCAGATCGTCCATGTTGTGGCGGGAGCCGACGCTATTGAAGACATAGGACTCGAGCATGGTGTCAAACGCAACGCCGGCGAGCTCAATGTCATAGCGAGCGAGCACGTTCGCATCGTATTTAAGGTGCTGGCCAATCTTGCGCACGCTGGCGTCTTCCAACAGAGGCTTCAGCGCGCCAAGGCATTCCGTCAGCGTCAGCTGTTCCGGCGCACCGGCGTAATCGTGGCCAACAGGCAGGTATGCAGCGCTGCCGGCCTCCCAGGCGAATGAAAAGCCAACGAGGTTCGCCTCCATGTAGTCAAGACTGGTGGTTTCAGTATCAAAGGCAAACTCACCGGCAGCGCGCAGCTGTTCAATCCAGTCATCAAGCGCCGCCCGCGTCAGGATAGTGTCGTAGCTGCTCTCGATGACCGCAGCATCGCTCGACGCCCCCGCACCGCCGTCGCCAGCGTCGAGCTCATCGAGCCAACTGCGAAAGCTGTAGGTTCGATACAGAGCTGACAGCGCCTCGACATCCGGCTCTGTGGGCACGAGGTCTGCCAGACCAACGTCAAGGTCAACATCACATTTGATTGTGGTCAGGTCCCGGCTGAGCGGCAGAAACTCGAGACTGGCTCGCAGGTTTTCCCCTACTTTGCCTTTGATGGCATCCGCATTTGCCATGATCGCATCGAGCGAACCATGTTCATTCAGCCACTTGGCGGCGGTCTTGGGGCCAACTTTAGGAACGCCCGGAATATTGTCGACGCTGTCACCCATGAGCGCGAGGTAGTCGATGATCTGCTCCGGCGTGACGCCAAACTTATCGACAACACCGTCCCGGTCCATGGCCGTTTCCGACATGGTGTTGACCAGGCTGACATGGTCACTCACCAGCTGGGCCATGTCTTTATCACCCGTTGAGATGACAACATCGCGTTTTGAGGCGGTGGCTTCGCTCGCGAGCGTGCCAATCACATCATCGGCCTCGACATCGGGAATCACGAGCAGCGGCAGGCCCAACGCCCGGATCATGTCGTGCGTTGGCGCGATCTGGCAACGCAGCTCATCATCCATCGGCGGCCGATTGGCCTTGTAGTCGGCAAACATGTCGTCGCGAAACGTCTTGCCCGGCGCGTCGAATACAACGGCAATGGGGCTGCCTTCGTAGTCCTTCGCCAGCTTCTTGAGCATCGCGACAACACCCCTCATGGCGCCCGTCGGATGACCGTCGTCTGATGTCAGCGGCGGCAAGGCATGGTAGGCGCGAAACAGGTAAGACGATCCGTCCACCAGCAGAAGTGGTTTGTCGTTAGCCATGTTTTCCTTCACCATCAACCCATGTCGAAACAGCTCGCAACACTATCACAGCGCACCCGACGTCTCGCTTTTGTACCCGCTCTTATGGGCCTGTCGCTCACGGCGACTTTACTGGCCTCGCCAGCCACGGCGCAGGAGAGCCTGGAAGGGCCTGATGTCACGATCTCCTCGAATGAAGAAGAGACGGTTTACGAGTATCGGCAAAACGGCGTGCTGCGCATTATCCGAGTGGTGCCCGCGGTGGGTGCACCCTACTACCTGGTACCGGCCGACCCGACGAAAGGCGGTGACCTGGAGCGTTCCGACACGCTGCTGCCAAGCTGGGTAATACTGCGTTTCTAACACAGCACCTGCGTCGATCGCTTGTCGCCACCACCTGCCGCCTACATTTCCAGCCTTCGAGGACGTTGGCCATGGCTTTCACCGAGCTGACCGACAAAGCACTGAAGACACTGCTCAAGGGTTACGACCTCGGCACGCTTGCGAGCTTCAAGCCGGTCAGCAACGGGATCGAAAACAGCAACTACTTCGTTACCACGGTTCGCCCGGACGGCTCCGGCGAGCACCACTGGGTTCTGACTATTCTCGAGCAACCATCGAACGCTCGAGAGCAGCTGGCAAGCGTATTGGATCACTGCGACCGAGCCGGTCTGCCGGTGGCGGCGATACTGCACAGCAACACTGGCGAGACCTTTTCAAGCGTTGCCGGTAAACCCGCTATCTTCGCTCGCCGTCTGCCTGGCTATCACGTTTTCAACCCGACGGAGAAGCAGTGCCAGGCGCTGGGCCGGTTTCTCGCGCGCATGCACATTGCCGGCAACGGTTGGGCGGAAGAACTACCGGCCTATCCGCGCGACGCTCTGTGGCTGGAAAACACGGCCCAACAAGCGCGAGCGCACATAAGCTTCACCGATGGCCGGCTCCTGACAGACACCGTGCAGCGACTGCAGGCGCTCCTGTCGCGGGGCGACATTAACGAGCTGCCACGCGGGCTTATTCACGGCGATCTGTTTCGCGACAACGTGCTGTTCAATGAAAACGGTTTGTCTGGCGTGCTGGATTTCCACCACGCAAGTTTCGGCACCCTGTTGTTCGATCTGGCCGTCGTGGCCAACGATTGGTGCAGTGACTCGCACGGCGTATTGGACCCGGATCGAACGATGCAACTATTGCGCGCGTATCACGCAATTCGACCGCTCACGGCCACCGAGGTTTGGTTCTTCGGAACGTTTCTGCTCTACGCCGGCGCAACCTTCTGGTTATCGCGGCTAGCCGCGGCAATCGCGAGCAAAGCGGACAGCCAGCGCCGCGTCAAGAATCCGGAAGAATTTCGCGATGTCGTTCGACAGCACACGGCTCACTCGCTGTATCTGGATCAGCGACTACTCGAAGCGTCCTAGACAGCGCGGCTAGTCGGTTGCGGACCGCGCGCGCAGCAGATAAATCGAGAAATACTCATCGTCATCGCTGAGCGTCAATTCGCAATCGAACCCCGCTCGACCAGCCAGCTCAACAAACTCATCAACGTGGTATTTGAATGAGCTTTCCGTATGAATAGCCTCATTCTCAGCAATGTCGAAGCTATGTTCACCAATGCGAACCCGCTGATCCCGGGTGCTGATCAAAAACATATCGATACGGCCATCCGCAACGTCATAACGCGCTTCATGGCGAAAGCTCGACACATCGAAGGTCGCGCCAAGTTCCGTGTTGATGTGTGACAACACATTTCGATTGAACGCAGCAGTAACGCCCTGACTGTCGTTGTATGCCGCTTCCAGCACCGCCGGGTCTTTGCGCCGGTCAACACCGATAACCATCTGGCCACCGGGACCAACCGCTCGCGCAACCTGACCCAGAAATATCTGAGCGGACGCACGATTGAAGTTGCCAATACTCGATCCCGGGAAGAACGCGAGCTTGGGAATGTCATCGACGGGCTCGGGCAACTCAACAGGCGCGCTGAAATCCGCACACGTGGGATACACGCTGAGACTGGGAAAATCCGAATGCAGAGCCCGCGCCTGTTGGAGCAGGTAGTCGCGGGAGATGTCGATCGGTACATACGCCGACGGCGACAGCACGCCCAGAAGCGCACGAAGCTTCTCCGAGCTACCGCCCCCGTATTCAACCACGCAGACACCGGCAGGTATTTGCGCGCCGATCTCGAGGCCTCGCTCGGCAATCAACGACTGCTCCGTTCGCGTCACGTAATACTCGGGCAGTTTCGTAATGGCTTCAAAGAGCTCGCTGCCTCGAGCATTGTAGAAATACTTCGGCGCAAGACGTTTCGGTGACATGGCCAGAGACGTCAGTACGTCCTCGAACATGTTGTTGGCAACCGGATGCCGATCAAAGAACTCGAATGCGCCATCGCCGCCCGCGCCAGACTGATTCTGTCGATCCATTGAACTGTTTCTAGCCATGTAGTCGCAGGCAACCTTGTGTTGGGTGTGTTCGCGAAAGTCAGGGAGCGTGATTAGCGATCAAACGCCAACCGAATACCGGAGAATTGCCATCGATCTGCCGGATAGAAAAAATTTCGATAGCTGCAGCGGATGTGCCCAGGCGGTGTTGCAACACTGCCGCCTTTCAGCACCCGTTGAGAACTCATGAACTTACCGTTGTACTCACCAAGTGCGCCCGCTGCCGCCTGATAGCCGGGGTACGGGCCGTAGGCTGTTTGTGTCCACTCCCAGACATCACCAAAGAGCTGGGCCAGCTTCTCCTGCGCGGGTACGCAACTCACACCCTGCGGGTGCAATGGATCGTCAGGCGCAAGAGAGGCAAACCGACCCTCGATAGCCGTCGTCTGCGCCGCGTGTTCCCACTCCGCCTCCGTGGGCAGACGGGCACCGGCCCAGCGGGCAAATGCATCTGCCTCAAAAAAGCTCAGGTGGCAGGCTGGCGCATTCGCCACCCGAGCTCCGGAGCCGCCAAGTCGATATTCACTACCATCGTCGGCCCAGTACAGCGGCGCGTTGATCGACTCCCGGCCAACCCAGTCCCAGGCTTCCGACAACCACAACGACGCGGTCTGATAACCCCCGTCATCAATAAACGCCTGAAACTCAGCGTTCGTGGTGAGACGGTTCGCCAGCGAGTAAGGCGCGAGAAACTGTTGATGGCACGGAAACTCGTTATCGAACGCAAACTCACCGCCAGCACATCCCACTTCAATTAGGCCACCGTCAAAGGCGATGCGTTCGAGCGCCAGCGTGCCGCCCGCTGGATCTGGCAATTTGCTGTTATAGGCGGGGCGCAGCGGATTATTGCCCAGGTTGTACTTGATATCGGTGAGCAGTAGCTCCTGGTGCTGCTGCTCGTGATGCAGGCCAAGCAACACTCGTGCTGCCAGCTCATCGCTTAGTTCAGGCAATGTCAGAAGCAGATGCTCATCTACGAACTGGCGATAGTCGACAATCTCGGCAACCGTTGGTCTGGACAGCATGCCGCGGCGTACACGAGGAAACGGCTTACCAACGCCGTTGTAGTAGGAGTTGAATAGCGTCTCGAACGCGGGATGAAAAGGCTGATAACCCTCAACGTGCTCGCTCAGTATGAAGGTCTCGAAGAACCAGGATGTGTGGGCTAAATGCCATTTCGGCGGGCTGGCGTCTGGCATCGGCTGCACGCCGTAGTCTTCGAGCGCCAGTGGCGAGCAGAGATCTACGCTTCGGCCGCGCGTACTGAGGTACCGATCAGCTAGCGCTGATCGGTCGGGAATCGGTGGAGAAGCACTTTGACTCGCCTGCATATCGGGTGAGCTGATAGCGGATCAGAAGTGGTGGTTCAGGCTCACGTGGGCCGCGCGGATGGTCTCCGCGCTGTGGGGGTACTTCATGAAGCCGTGATAGTGGCCTTTTGGATTGATGATCACAATATTCGCCGTATGGTCGATGGTGTAGCCGCCGTTGTCGTCGGGCACCTTATCAAAGCGAGCATTGAGTTGCCTGGCAAACTCAGATGACTCAACGAGACCGCCCCGAATGCCAATGAAATCCGAACCAAAGGCTTTTGCGTACTGGCCGAGTTTTTCCAGCGTGTCTCGCTCAGGATCCCCCGATAGCAATACCACTTGATACGCGTCCAGCAGATCCGGCTTGCCCATGTCGGCAAGCAGCTTTCTCGCTTTGCCCAACTCAGCCATTGATGTCGGACAAATATCCGGGCAGTTCGTAAAGCCAACGAACAGGTACGTGAATTTGCCGAGCAAATCATCGTTGGTAAACATGCCGCCGGCGGTAGATTCCAGCTCGAAAGGTCCGAGATCTCTCGGCCTGGGCAGCGTGACAACACCCTGGCCGCGCAAGTCCTCGAGACTCACCACATCACCGCGAATGACATTCATCACAAAGGCTGTGACAACGATCGCGATGAACACCACACAAAGAATAACGGTGTTGCGAATGCCGTTCATGACAGCGGCGTGAATTCGAGTAGCGGGCCGGCCTCAGCTGCCGGCACGAGAGTGATCAGAAAGTAGTGATCGACGAGTAGCGCGAGGAACAACAGCGCCAGATACAAAATCGAATAGCGGAAGGTCGCCATCGCGGCTTTCGGATTGCGGTTGCGATACAGAACAATTGCCCAGTACAGAAAGCCGCCGCCCAGAATGAGAGCGCTAGCGAGGTAAATGAGGCCGGACATGCCGATCACGAACGGCATGAGCGTCGCGGCCAACAGAATGAACGTGTAAAGCAGGATGTGCAGACGGGTATACGCATCACCATGTGTCACGGGCAACATGGGCACATCGACGCTTGCGTACTCTTCTTTGCGATCCAGTGCGAGTGCCCAGAAGTGCGGCGGCGTCCAGGCAAAAATAATGAGGACAAGAAGCAGCGCGCCGGGATCCACGGTGCCCGTTACCGCCGCCCAACCAAACAACGGCGGCGCCGCGCCAAAGAGACCGCCGATGACAATGTTCTGCGGCGTCGCTCGTTTGAGGAAGAAGGTATAGACAAGCCCGTAGCCCACCCAGCTCGCCAGATTGAGCCAAGCGGTAAGCGGGTTAATGAAGGCATAGAGAATCGCGAAGCCAGCAAGGCCGGTGACCGCAGAGAATATGATGCCGTCCCGGACACTGACTCGACCGGTGGCAACGGGGCGCTTGTGAGTGCGCGCCATTCGGGCATCAATGTGGGCATCAGCGAGGTGATTGACGACCGCTGCAGAGCCGGCCACGAGCGCTATGCCAAGCAAGCCAATGAACAGGATGTCCAGCGGCACCATGCCCGGTACGGCGAGAAACATCCCGACCATCGCGCACAAAAGCATGAGCAACACGACGCGCGGCTTGGTCATCTCGTAAAAATCGCGCCAGTTGGCGGGCGCGGTCACAGCACTGACTTCACTCATTCGTGGCTCCAGGGCCGGTTAGCTGACGGGCGCGGTAGTTTACTGCAACCAGCACCAGCAACAACAATGCCGCACCGCCATTGTGGGCGGTTGCAACCCAAAGCGGCAGTTCTGCCAGGACATTCGTTACTCCCAGCGCGAATTGCACAAGCATAGCGGCGGCCAGCGGTAACGCCAGGGGGCTTGCGTTCTGTCTCAGCCTCCAGGCGAGCAGCAGCGCCAGCACCAGAACGACCATCGCGAGCATGCGGTGCGAGTAGTGAATCGCGATGCGCGCCTCCATGTGAAGCTGACCACCCAGATAGTTCGGGCCAACATCCTGAAAGATATCGAAGCCCTCTGCGTAGTTCGCCTCTGGCCAGAAGCTGCCATGACAGGTTGGAAAGTCCGAGCAGGCAAGCGCCGAGTAGTTCGACGATACCCAGCCACCAAGAGCAACCTGAGCGATGACAACCAATAACGTTGCCATGGCCAGGCCGCGCACGCGCGGAGGAGCTCGCCAGCGCGAGCCAAGCCCCAGCCGCAGCGCCAGTAACCACAGCAGCGACAGCGTCGCAAAACCACCCAACAGGTGCAGAGTGACCACCTGTGGCCACAGCTTGAGCGTCACGGTCCAGGCGCCGAACGCGCCCTGCACACAAACCAGGACCACGAGTGCGAGCGGCAACTTAACCGGCACGCCGCTGGCCCGGCGTCGCCACGCAAGCCCGGCGATGATGAGAATCACGAGACCGAGTGCACTCGCAAAGTATCGGTGCACCATTTCCATCCAGGCTTTACCAGCCTCGACCGGCGCATCCGGAAACAGTGATTCGGCCCGTGCAATGTGCTCTTCAGATGACGGCACGCCGACAAAGCCGTAGCAGCCGGGCCAATCGGGACAGCCAAGACCGGCATCAACGAGTCGCGTGTAAGCACCCAACAGTACAACTACGCAGGCGAGCGCAAAGGCGCCACATACCCAGCGCAATAAGCTTTTCTGGGCAGCAGCGAGCCCAGCTGAATCCAGTGATGTGCTAGCCAATTTGAGACACCTTGAGCAATCGCTTCAGATCATCCAGCAACGGTTTGCCAACCTGATCAAAGGAGTAATAGAAAACCAGATTACCGTTCGGATCCACGAGATACGCGCCGTCTTTCAGCACGCCCGCAACCGGCCCGGTGAGCCAGATGGCATCCTGTGTATCGAGGCCTTCGGTAACCGACTCTGCAATCACAGCGCGGCGCACACGTGATGCCTCTCTATTGAGCAACACGTGCGATGCGCGGCCTCTGTCGATTGCCGCTTCGCAGTTCGTATCGCAACCGCCCACTTCTACTGTCCATAACCACCATTTGCCATCGGTCACAAACGCCTCACCGCCGTGCGTGAGGCCCAGCTCATCCGCATTGATCGCAGGCGCTACGAATGCGCCGTTGTTCACCGTGCCAAAGTTCATGGAGCCCGATTGCACCAGAAAAAAATACAGGTAGGAGCCACCAAGGCTACCGATGGCGACGATGCAAATGATGATCATCGGCCAACGTGAGCGGTGCTCTGACTGGGGGGCGGTATCGTTGTTCATAACCGTGTGTATCTTGAGAGCATGTGTAATGGTTGGTAAGTCTATCTTGTCAGTGGTTCTGTTCAGTCGCTGCGGCCCCTGTCGATCGGCTCGCGGCCACCGATACGACCAAAGACGATAAAGCCAATAAGCAAAGCCGCGGCTAATCCGAACCACTGCACCGCATAACCGGTGTGGCGAGCCGGATTAAAGTCCACGGTGAGTGACGTTGCAGTCAAACCACCGGGCTGCCCATGTTCCAGCCGAAGTTGCCAGCGCACCGCGCCTTCAACCTCTGCGAGCCTGGCTATATCCAACCGTTGAATCCGGCGAGGATACGCTCCGCTCCACTGATTTTCCTGCCACAGCATCGGCAGACCGAGTTCAGGCCAGGCGAGTGCCGAAATTGTCACCACCGCCTGCGGCGTAGAGAACTGAGGTAACTGCTCGCGCACCCGCGGAGCGGCAAGAAACCCTCGGTTCACGAGGTAACGCGCCCCGTCATCAGTCTCGAACGGCGTCACCACAAAATAGCCAACCTCACCGCCCGACACTTGGTTGTCCACCAGATAGCTTCGCTCTGCAACATAACGGCCGTGCAGACGAACCGGCGCAAAAGCCTGCCACTCATCGTGCTCGGTCAATGGGCGAGCGCCAATAGCATCAAAGTAGGCGTCTTCTAACGAGCGCTTATAGCTGGCGCGCTCAAGCTGCCAAACACCCAGCCCTAGAGTCACTGGCAGAAAGATCAGAACAAACAGGCTCATGCGCCAGCCAGGCCGGAACCTCATGACTGGCCGCACCCTGCCCGCAGAACCTTCAGCGAGGATTGCGAATCATCTACTGGGCAAACCTGATCGATGGCGCGACTCCTCGCGGGTGCTTCGAGCAATCGCATAACCGTTCACCCGAAACCGACAACATCGGTGTAAAGTGCATCGCCATGCTGAAAGTCATTATCTTTATCTTGTTGCTGGCGATGATCGTTAGCTTGTTTACCGGCCTCAACTTCCTGTTCAAGGACAGTGGCAAACCGGAGTCCCGGCGCGTGCTCTGGGCCCTCGGGATTCGGGTTGGCCTCGCGATCACTGTGCTCGGGCTGATCTACTTCGGCCTCGAGACCGGCCAACTGGAATTATCAGCCCCCTGGCACAACCGCGCCGGCTAAGGCCGGCGCGATTAGATCGTCTTGGCAAAGTGACCGTTAGACAATGTAGACCAGGAAGAACAGGCAAATCCAGACAACGTCAACGAAGTGCCAGTACCACGAGCCCGCCTCTAAACCAAACTGGTCGGTTGCTGTGAAGTGGCCGCGTATCGCTCTTATAAGCTGAACAAGCAATATCACCGCACCCAGCGTTACGTGGAAACCGTGGAAGCCGGTGAGAATAAAGAACGTGGAACCATAGATGCCGCTGTCCAGCGTCAGGCCATAGTGCGTATATAGCTCCCAGTACTCATAGCCCTGCAGGAAGACGAAGAGAAAGCCCAGCGCTACCGTCAGCGCAAGCCAGCTGACGAGGCCAGAGCGATTGCCTTTCTTGATGGCACTGTGTGCCCAATGCACCGTGAAGCTGGACGCAACCAGGATCACCGTGTTCCAGAACGGCAGATACGTGAACAGGCTGCCAAAGCTCTTCAGCTGAATGGACTGCTCCGGTGGCGTAAATACGGCGTTGTCCGGGTTGTCCATCACCGGCCAGGTGTTTTCAAACTCAGGCCAGAGGTAGTCGCCCGTCATTGCCTTACCGCCGTCGCCACCGAGCCAGGACACCACCAATACTCGCGTGTAGAACAGCGCGCCGAAGAATGCGGCGAAGAACATGACTTCCGAGAAGATGAACCAGCCCATACCCCAAACGTAGGAGCGTTTGACCTGGGCGTTGTTCAGGCCGGCATGGTTCTCGGCGATTACTTTGGCGAACCAGAAGTAAAGGACAACCGCGAACAGGCTGAAGCCGAGAGCCGACATGACCCAACCCGGGTCGCCGCCACTCTTCATCGCATTCAGCGCATCGCCTAGCCCGAAGACCATGAAAAACAGTCCGGCGGCAAGTACCACTGGATACCAACCGTCGTGGGGTACGTAGTACACCGATTGGTCGTTGGAATTAGACATGCGGTCGTTTCTCCCGATTACCCTTCACTGGGGCTGCGCGCCAGACCGAAGTCCGCACCAGCCAATTCAGTGACGTCAAATAAAGCATATGAAAGATTAATGGACTGCACGTTCTTCGGCAGTTCCGGCGCAATTAGAAAGCGCATTGGCCACACGGCCTCCTCGCCCGGACCCAGATACTGCTGCTCAAAGCAGAAGCACTCGGTCTTATGGAAATGGTCTGTAGCGGATAACGGCACCACCGACGGAATCGCGCGGCCAACCATCGGCCGGTCGGTCGGATTGCGGACAACAAAGTTCATCTCACGAAGTTCGCCAGGATAGACGCGCATGCCGCCCTTCTCGGATTCGAACTCCCAGACCATGCCGTCATTGGTATTGGTGATGAAGTTAACCTTCACCAGCCTGGACTTGTCCGGCGTCAGCTGCGCGACATCGTAGGTGTACTGGCCGCCCGTATCGCCACCAAGCCCGGTGATTTCGCAGAACAGGTCGTACAGCGGCACCAACGCAAAGGCAAAGCCGAACATCCCGATAACCAGGACCCCCAGCTTCAATACCAATTTGTTTGTTGCGTTCACTGTCGGTTTACCGTGTTCCGTATCTGTTCGAGATCGCCGCGCTTCGCTCGCGATGACGATTATGTTGTACCCGTCATTGCGAGGAACGACGCCGTCGTGACGAAGCAATCTCGTATGGTCTTGAGATTGCCACGCCGTCTTTGCCTACCCCACGAACACACCCAAACAGCGTGTTCACTAAAACGCTTTGAGAGCGTAGTAAGCGCCGGCAAGACCAGGCGGAAACCGGCGAAAAAGCGGAGCGTACACAGCAAGTACGTGAGCTTTTCGAGCCGGTTTCCAACGCCGTATTGCCAAGCGCAGTAGCTCTCATTGTGTTTTAGCCGTGAGCGTCCGCAGCAGTCACCTTAGGCGGATGCGTAAATGAGTGATACGGCGCCGGTGACGGCAGCGTCCACTCGAGTCCATGAGCACCTTCCCAAACACGCCCGGTCGCCTGCTTGCCAGAACGGATCGCGTGGATGACGACGTACATGAACAACAACTGGGAGAAGCCAAAGATGAAGGCGCCCACACTGGAGATCATGTTGAAGTCAGCAAACTGCAACGCGTAGTCGGGAATCCGGCGCGGCATGCCGGCCAGCCCTGAGAAGTGCTGCGGGAAGAACGTGACGTTGACGCCGATGAACGACAGCCAGAAGTGCAGCTTGCCGAGGCGCTCGTCGTACATATTGCCGCACCACTTCGGCAGCCAGTAGTAGACCGCTGCGATGATGGAGAACAGTGCGCCCGGTACCAGGACGTAGTGGAAGTGTGCAACGACAAAGTAGGTGTCGTGGTACTGATAGTCCGCCGGTGTAATCGCGAGCATCAGGCCCGAGAAACCACCGATGGTGAAGAGCACAACAAACGCGATCGCAAACAGCATGGGCGTTTCGAACGTCATCGAGCCTCGCCACATGGTGGAAATCCAGTTGAAGACCTTCACCCCGGTTGGGATCGCGATCAGCATGGTGGCGTACATAAAGAAGAGCTGGCCAGCCAACGGCATGCCCACCGTGAACATGTGGTGCGCCCATACGATGAACGACAGGAACGCAATGGAAGCTACCGCGTACACCATCGAGTCGTAGCCAAAGAGCTGCTTTCGAGCAAACGTCGGAATGATGTGCGACACAATGCCGAACGCCGGCAGAATCATGATGTAGACCTCGGGGTGCCCGAAGAACCAGAAGATGTGCTGGAACATCACCGGATCACCACCACCGGCGGCGTTGAAGAACGACGTGCCGAAGTGAATATCGAACAGCATCATCGTTACCGCGCCAGCCAGTACCGGCATGACCGCAATCAGCAGATAGGCGGTGATCAACCAGGTCCATACGAACAGGGGCATTTGCATGAGCGTCATGCCCGGTGCACGCATGTTCAGGATGGTCGCAATGATGTTGATCGAGCCCATGATGGAGGATGCACCCATCATGTGGACCGCGAAGATAAAGAACGTTACCGAATCCGGTGCGTAGGTTGTGGACAGCGGTGCGTAGAACGTCCAGCCGAAGTTCGGGCCGCCACCTTCCATGAAGAGGGTGGAGATCATCATTCCGAACGCAAACGGCAGAATCCAGAATGACAGGTTGTTCATCCGCGGCAGGGCCATATCAGGCGCGCCCACCATCATCGGCACCAGCCAGTTCGCCAGACCAACGAAGGCCGGCATGATGGCGCCGAACACCATAATCAGACCGTGGTTGGTCGTCATCTGGTTGAAAAATTCGGGGTTCACGAACTGCAGCCCGGGCTGGAACAGCTCGGCGCGAATGATGAGCGCCATCGTGCCGCCAATCAGCAGCATGGCGAAACTGAACCACAGGTACAGCGTGCCGATATCTTTGTGGTTAGTCGTGAACAGCCAGCGGGCCAGGCCTTTAGCCGGGCCGTGATCGTGGTGGTCGTCGTGTGATTCGATTACTGCGCTCATGCCCTACTCCTGACTACCTTCTGACCACTCAACAACGTCCCTCGGTTGAGTGACATCGCCAACGCTATTGCCCCAGCTGTTCCGTGTGTAGTGAACAACCGCTGCAATCTGGGCGGCATCCAACTGGCTGGCAAATGACTGCATCGCCGAGCCGGGAACGCCTTCCCAAAGAATCTGAATCTGATCGCCCTGATCACCCGTTACCTTCGGGCTACCAGCCAGCGCCGGATAAACCGGAGGAATGCCCTGGCCGGCTGGCTGGTGACAGGCGACACAGTAGGTGCCGTAGACCGCTTCGCCTTCTGCCATCAACTCTTCCGGCGTGAAGGTTTTGCTGAGCGCGGCTTTGCGCGCTTGAGCTGCTTGCAGTTGCTCGCCGTACCAGACGTCGTAGTCGGCTTCGTCGAGAACCTGCACAACAACCGGCATGAAGCCGTGATCCTTGCCACATAGCTCCGTGCACTGGCCGCGATAGATGCCGGGTTCCGGAACGATGGCCCACAGCTCGTTGATGATGCCGGGGATCGCGTCGCGCTTGATGCCGAAGTCGGGCACCCACCAGGCGTGGATGACATCGTTTGCCGTCAGCAGAAAGCGCACTTTACGGTTGGTGGGAATCACCAGCGGGTTATCAACGTCGAGCAGGTAGTGCTCACCCTTATTAGCCCGCTCGTAGATCTCGTCCTGGCTTGTCTTCATGTTCGACATGAACGCGAAGGTCTCGTTGAAGTCATCGTCCAGGTATTTGTATTGCCACTTCCACTGATAGCCCCGGACTTCGACGGTCATGTCTTCACCGCCGGTGTCATACATCTTCACCAGCACTTCGGTAGCTGGAACGGCCATCGCGATGAGGATCAACAACGGACCAACAGTCCAGGCGATCTCAATCTTAGTGTTTTCGTGGAACGATGCTGGCTCGTAACCGGCGGCGCGACGGTGATGAACGATCGACCAGAACATCACACCGAACACAACGACACCGATGACCACGCAAATCCAAAAGATCAACATGTGCAGGTCATACACTTCACGGCTGATTTCCGTGACCCCGACACGCATGTTGAGCTCGTCGGCAAATGCGACGGCTGGCGCAGCCAGTGCGACGACCGCGAGGATCAGACGACTGACGATTGGCGAGTTACTCACAACGATTCCCTTGCAATCCTGTTAACTGAGTGTAGAGGCTCTTGCGCCCCTTGCTGACGGTACTTCGCGGCGCTTTCGAGCCATCAGTTGATGAACCAAACGCATCGCCCGCTACGCTAGAAGACCCATTAGGCGCCGAGACAGACGCCGAGACTCCAATAACGTAACCGCCAACTCGTCCCGCTTTGCGCGCAACGCACGCAAAATGGAACCCTTACGAATCCCTATATTCAGGGCAGCGCACAAGCCTATGCCCGCGCCCGTCAAGGCGCCGACAACGCAGCCCAGTGCCGCAACTATGTGCCATTCATCTGCAAATATCAGAAAACGACCGAACTCCCGCCACACTGACGAAAGTTAGACCCTGCCCAGCGCGCCGCATATTACTGTAGAGGCCTCTTTTCTGGCAACCGCCAAGCGCACAATGCAATTCTCATTTGTCTGATTTTTCAACATGTTAGGCAAACTCCATCAGGAGCCGCCGAAGGCTCGCGGGCGGCTGCTCGCAAGCTACTGTTTATCTTCGGTTTTTCCGCACTGCAACAACGAGGATAGCTGCGCCGCAGCTCAGCGAGGGTAAGCGCGGGCGGTACCTCATTGCTCCGGTTTGCCCGGGTCGATGAGGCGAACAGGCGTCGGCTCGGGCTCGGCAGGGGCGATAAATCGGGTTTCCGGCTCAGATACGCCTCCCAAGGCATCGATCCGATCCGTGAAACCGCAGGCAACGCAAGCGCGCACCAGCATGGAGGAATCGTCCTCAGCGGAAGCAACTGTGATTCGATCTTCGACGCCGCAGGCCGGGCACTTCGCGCCGGCAATGAACCGCGGACGCTGGCTACGAGGGCTCATTGATCAGTACGGCTACCGCGCCGGCCAAGTTCTGAGTCCAGCAACTGACGAACGCCGGCGGTTTCCGGCCGCACGCCACGCCAGATAGCGTAGGCGGCGGCGGCTTGTTCGATCAGCATGCCCAGGCCATCGTGTGCTGCGCGCGCGTTGCACTGTCCCGCGAAGCGAACGAACGCGGTCTGCTCCATTCCCGTCGCGTAATCGAGGTCGTAACAAAATGCCGAACGCAGGGCCGCGGGGCTGACTGCTGGCAAAGAACCTCTGCGTACGGCAGCGCTCGCATGTATCACCAGATCGAAGCCTGAGCCTGCAAGCGACTCGCCATCGACCATAAGATCCAGGCCGCAACCCGTGACTCGATCATCGCTGGCAAGACTCGCCAGAGCCTCAGCATTGCCACTGGTGCGATTGGCGATAACCAGTTTGCCCACGCGAGCGTTAAGAAAAGGCGCCAGCAAGCCGCGCGTTGCACCACCCGCGCCGATGACAAGTACCCGCGCATTCGTCAATGTAAAACCTAGGTTTTGCGTCAGGTCGGCAACCAGACCAACGCCGTCTGTGTTATGACCACGAAGCTTGCCGTTGTCCCAGGCAATGGTGTTAACAGCGCCGGCCATCGTCGCACCCGGGCCTCGCTCATCTACCCAATCAAACGCGGCGGTCTTGAACGGCACGGTGACGTTCATGCCCGCGCCGCCGCTGCGAAAAAATTGGTCGGCAACGCGTTCGAAGTCATCATCGTCCGCGCGTAGCCGGGAATATTCGATTTCATGACCGAGCTGTGCGGCAAACGCGCGATGAATGCGAGGCGACAGACTGTGCTCGATAGGGTTGCCAATAACGGCGTAGCGATCAACGCTCATGCTCGAAGTACCTCACCGGTGAGCGCATCCTGCAGGGTGCTGGCGCTGCCACGGCCCCCCAGTTTACCGCTTAGCAGCCCGTCGAGGCTGGGAAAGTAGCTCGCTGCCGATTCGATATCGAGTGCGGGCTCGCACCCCGCCGGGTTCAGCGACGTAGAAACCAGCAATCCACCGGCTGCGCGCGCGAGCGCCCTGGCCTGCTCATGGTCAGGTACCCGCGCGGCAATCTTGCCAGTGCCGCCAGACACCCAGCCGGAGAATCGAGTCGTCGGCAGCAACCAGGTTATTGCGGCTGGCCAGCTGTCCATTACGCGCCGACGAACGTCTTCTGAGAGGTGATCCAGCTCATCGGACAGCGCACTGGCCTGCGCGGCGATGACGATCAAGCCCTTGCTGGCCGGGCGATTTTTCAGGGCTAGTATTTTGCGCACGGCCTCGTCGTTGAAGGGATCACACGCGAGCCCCCAAACGCCTTCGGTCGCATGACCAACAACCCCGCCGGCCTTGACCAAGGCAGCAACTTCTTCGATCTGGTTAGCGCCAAAGCGTTCGGGGGTTCTCGGCATCAGCGGCTTCAAATCCAAAGTTGGGCGGAGCTTCCTACTGAGGCTGGAAGACCAGCATCAGCGCGGTGGCCGGCGAATATACCCATGCACCGTAGCTTCGACAAATCCAGCTAGCTCAAGGCTGGCAAGCGTGCTGAGCAACGCAGACGGCTCACCAGCATGCCGTTGGACAAGCCATTGAAAGGTTTGCGGTTGGCTCGACAGCTGCAGCATTACCTCTCGTTGCGCGTCATTTAATTGATCGTGGACATCGGGCGACGCATCGAGCTGGGACGCAGGCGCTGAAGGCGTCGCCCAGCCAGGCAGTTCCGCCAGCACCTGTTGTGCCGAGGTGACGAGTGCCGCGCCCTGGCGAATCAAACGATGACATCCGGCCGAGAGCTCACTGCCGGGCGGTCCGGGCACGGCAAACACATCGCGGCCCTGCTCTAGCGCTAGCCTCGCAGTGATCAACGAACCACTGCGCTCACTCGCTTCCACCACGACAACGCCAACACTCAAGCCGCTGACGATTCGATTGCGCTCCGGAAAACGGTGTTTTGCGGGTGGAGTAAACGGCAGATACTCGCTCACCAGACACCCACGCTGACGGATCTCGGTAGCCAGGCCTCGGTTCGATGCGGGGTAAATGTGCCGCAAGCCACTACCCAGCACTGCCACCGTTGCGCCGATGCTCGCGCCAGTCGCACCAGCCGCGGCGCTTGCGCCACTTACGCCACCTGCGGCAATAAGCGCGCCGCGATGAGCCGCCGCATCTATGCCATACGCCAGGCCACTGACAACACAGAAGCCAGCCTGTGCAAGCTCGCGGCCCATGGTCTCAGCGAACGAGATGCCAAAGCGCGAAGCGCGTCGAGCACCGATGACGGCGATTGCCGGCCGCTCGAGCATCGCCTGATCGCCATCACAGAACAGAGCAAGCGGTGGGTCTGGGATTTCCGACAGCATCGGCGGCAGTCCGCGCGTTGCGCCAGCCACTAGCTCGGACAACATTGGGTAGTCCGCCAGCGCCGCCAGATCTTCATGAAGGCCTTCATAGGGCCGGGTTGACGAAACCCCGCCCTGCATCGACAACTCGATGATCTTGCGGCGCTGTTGCTGCGATGAGCTGCGAGTTAACGCCGCATAGTCGGCCAGCGAAATCGAGCCATGAGACCCGCGCGAGCCAGCCGTCGCCATGTCTTGGACAGGATCGATATGAGGTTCGGTTTGCGGTTTTGCGGGCGGGCGGGGCACGGCTTTCCTGGCAGTTGGAAAGCCGTCAGTTTGCAGGGGACGGCGGGCGCGCTGTGTGCGCCTACCGCCCAGAGGGTTTAGGGATTCTTGATCTCATCCATGACCTCTAACGGTCGCTCGGTCTCAAGGACCAAACCGTAGGAGAGCTTTTCAAAGGTGCGGAAAACCATCATCAAGCCAGCACGCTCACTCGGCAGGCGCACCGTTTCGTTGGCAATTCGGTCTCGCGCGAGCGCGCCCTGCTTCCAGATGGACATCACATTGCCCACTTCCACGCCGTCGCGCTCACCTTTATTCACAACCACAACATCGTACTGGCCAACCTGAGTCACACCGCCAAACACGGAAATGATTCGGCCGTCGATGTCAGTACTGGGGCCGCTGGGGAAGAACGTGCTTTGCACGCGACGCTCTTCGGTTAGCAGCACGCGGTCACCAATCTGAACTTCCTCACGAGTGGAGTTCATGAACATCGTGCCGATGTCATCCTGCTGACCGACCGCGCGTCCAAGACCGATGTAGGTCGCTTCCTGGCCGAGCACTTCGTTTGTGAACGGATCAGTGTAGAGCGGACCACGACGAACGACGCTGTATGAGGCGTTGTCTTCTAACTCACCGCGGATATAAAGCCGATCACCGGCGCCGACGATAATCCGCTCCGACTCACCCTGGAGCACATAGGGCGCGCCAGCAAGAACGCTGGGCTCGACTACCCGGTTCTGTACCAGGAAACTCTGGATCGCATCCAGCCTGATGGCGGGAATGGCGGTTTCCAATGGCGTTGCACGAATCTGAGGCGACAGCTTGGTATCCGTAGACGGCGACATACGATAAGTCCGTCCCGCATCACCGCGCTCCAGTGACAGCACAGGTTCGCCATCAACATAAGTAAGCCGAATGCGATCACCAGGGTAGATAAGGTGTGGGTTTTCAATCTGCGGGTTTACCCGCCAGATCTCCGGCCATAGCCAGGGCTTCTCGAGGAAGCGGCCGCTGATATCCCACAGCGTGTCGCCCTTCACTACCGTGTAGACGTCCGGGTGATCGCTACGCACGTATTGCGCGATCGAACCCTGCTGGGCAGTTGCAGCGTACGCCGGCAAGTTCGGCGCGGCGGCACCAACGAGGCTGATCGCGAGCATAGCCAGCACGAATCGCCAGCCGCGGCCGAAGCGGGCACCGTTGTGAGGAGCAAAAGTCATGGTAGACGTCCCTTTAGTCTCAAAGCGTGTCAAACAGGCCGGCAATCATCCAACGCCGCCGGGCCGTCAATCTGTGTCTGGCCCAGGTGCAGCTTAGCTGCTTTTGGACACTCGCCTGGTTCATGCCTGAATCCCTGCCGGCACATTCCAGCAACTTCCCCTGTTCTAACCAAAGCCGTCCACAAGCCGTCTCGGTGCCGGTGTTGGCGCTCGCTTTCGCAGGAAAAACTTATTACGCTTCACAATCTTAGCAGGGCGATTTGCGTCAATACTAGAGATGCATCACACGCTACAGCAGTCAGTTACTTGCCTGGGATGAGGCCAGCAAAAGGCGCCGCGCGCCGGGTTTCGGCCTCTGCTTGCGCACCAGTGTTGATTGAGCGTTGAATCCGTGTTGAATCGGCGCAATGCACCCCAATCTATCGATTGGTGCAGCGCAAGCAAACTCTGCCCCAACTCGCCCCACTAACCCCGCCCTATATAAGGGGCTGTAACGACAATCGGCTCACCTCGGTTCACTATGGCAATTCTGGACATACTCGAATACCCGGACACTCGGCTTCGCACCGTGGCCAAGCCCGTGCTTGAGGTAACGGACGAGACACGTGCGTTAATCGACGACATGTTCGAAACCATGTACGACGCGCCCGGCATTGGCCTCGCCGCCAGCCAGGTGAACGTTCATCAGCAGATCATCGTGATTGACGTGTCCGAGGACCGCGATGCGCCGCACGTCTTTATTAACCCGGAGCTAACGCTTGATGGGGACGACATCGAGGCCCAGGAGGGCTGCCTGTCGGTGCCGGGCTATTATGAGACCGTCAGACGCCCGGAGCAGGTGAGGGTGACCGCCCTGAACCGCGACGGTGAGCCTTTCACACTGGACGCGCAGGGTCTCCTCGCGGTGTGCATTCAGCATGAGTGCGACCACTTGAACGGCAAGCTTTTTGTCGACTATCTCTCAACGCTGAAGCGAAACCGAATTCGCGGCAAGCTGCTAAAGGATCAGCGCCGTCGAGCCTGAGGCCGCGCGCGCAGAACCCACAATCATGACAACTACTCCACTGCGGCTGGGTTTCGCGGGTACCCCTGAGTTTGCGGCCACGATATTGGCTGGCCTCATTGCCAGCGAGCACCAGATCGCGGTGGTCTACAGCCAGCCGGATCGGCCAACAGGGCGCGGGCGGAAAATAGTCCCCGGGCCCGTGAAGGTGCTCGCCGAGAAACATGGCCTGCCCATCGAGCAGCCTAAAAGCCTTCGTTCGAGCGCTGCGCGCGAGCACCTGGCCTCTTACCAGCTGGATGCCCTAATTGTTGCGGCCTATGGCCTGCTGCTGCCGGAGTCGATTCTGCAAACACCTCGCCTGGGCTGCATCAACGTGCATGCATCCATTCTGCCCAGGTGGCGCGGCGCAGCACCTATAGAGCGCGCGATTCTCGCCGGTGACAGTGAAACCGGGGTCGCGATCATGCAAATGGACAAAGGCCTGGATACGGGGCCGGTGTTTATGAGCACGCGCACCCCGATCGAGCGCACAACGACCGCTTCCGAACTGCACAAAACCCTTGCGGAACAAGGCTCGCAGGCGTTGCTGGAGGTGCTGGGTGACCTGGAACAGCGCACAACGGCGCCGCAGAACGATGCCCTGGCAACACTCGCGCCGAAAATTTCACCCGCCGACTCTCAGATAGACTTCAGCGCCAGCGCGAGCCGCGCGGAGGCTCAGGTCAGGGCCCTGGCGCACAGACAGCCGCCGGTACTGGCGCGCACGCTGGACGACGGCCAGATTGTGCACCTGCGCTGCCTCGCAGTACGTGCAATCGAAGGCGGCGCTGGCCAGCCACAAGATACCGAGCCCGGAGAGATGCTGAGGCCCAACAAAAAGACCGCTTTGCTGCAATTCGCGGGCGGCCAGCTCGAGCTGCAGCGCCTTTCGCTGAGCATCGGTAAGGGTAAAGCTATGGCGATTAGCGATGCTTTGAACGGTTATGCCCACATCTTCGAGCAGGGCAGTCGGTGGAGACCCACACAATGACTGTCGCGGCGAATGATCGATCAAACTCAGCCACGATCGTCGCCAAGGTATTAGAGGGTGACGATCTCGATGCACTGCTCAGTGATGCAAACCCAGCCGTGCGAGAAACGTGCTACGGAACCCTCCGCAGGCTGCCTAGTCTGCGCGCGCATGTCGCTCAGTTTCTGAACAAGCCTCTGCGACCCGGCGACGCGGATATTGAGGCCATACTGCTAGTGGGCGCTTACCAACTGTGCTGTATGAGCGAGCCTGACTACGCTGTGGTGAACGACTGCGTGAACGCCGCAACGCGCCGAGGTAAGCCATGGGCTAAGGGCTTGATCAACGCGGTCTTGCGCAAATGCGCAGGCAGTACCCTGGAACAAGACGAACGTTCGTTCGATCATAGCAAGTGGTTGCTTGCAGCGATCAAAACGAACTACCCGGACGACTGGCGGGATGTTGCACAAGCCAATAACAGCCGCGCCCCGATGTGGCTGCGGGTCAACGGACTGCGCGGCTCGAACGCCGATTATCGTGCAGCGCTGGATGCGGCCGGTATCGGCCACTCGGCCGGCGAATTCCCGGAATCCATTCGGCTAGATAGCTCCGTGCCAGCCCTTCGCCTGCCGGGCTTCAGTGACGGCCTGGTCTCCATTCAGGACCACGGTGCCCAGGCGGTGGCGAGGGCGGTGGCTGACGCGATTGTGCAATCCGGCAAAACCGATTCCGACGACGGCGCAATACGAATCCTCGATGCCTGCGCAGCACCGGGCGGTAAGGCGTTTCATCTCCATGAACTATTGAATCAGCAACCATTGTGCACATCCGAATCGCACGTTTCGGCGCTAGAACTCTCCCCGGAACGGATGACACACATGCGCGGCCAGGCCAAACGCCTGGGACACGAGGCGGGATTGATCTGGCTGACCGGCGATGCGACGGGGCAGGGCTGGCATCAGGGCGACGCGTTCGACTGGATATTGTGCGATGCCCCCTGTTCCGGCACCGGGACGCTGCGGCGACACCCCGATATCAAGGTTCGAAGGCGCCGGGCAGACGTAACCCGCAGCGCGCAGCTGCAGGGCGCGCTACTCGACAACCTGTGGCGCTTGCTGAAGCCGGGGGCTACGCTTGTCTACTGCACCTGTTCGCTTCTGCGAGAAGAAAACGACGCCGTGATCAAATCCTTTCTGAAACGACTCAATCGTCACGGCAACGAGGATGCGAGCGCTGATAGCCAGCCGGCTGCGGGAGCTGGGCTGGCAGCCGAGGTTTTGCCAATCAAGCTTGCCTGGGGGCGGGCAACAAAACTGGGTTGGCAAACGTTACCCGGCGAGCAGGGCGGCGACGGCTTCTATGTCGCGGCGATTCGTCGAGGAACCTAGCGAGCCATGAAGATCATCATCCTCGGGGCTGGCCAGGTAGGCGGCACGCTCGCGGAACACCTCGCCGAAGAAGCATTCGACATTACGCTGGTCGACAGCGACGGCGTGCGCCTGGCCGAGCTACGCGACCGGCTGGATATTCAGACGATCACCGGCTGGGCATCCCACCCGGACATCCTGCGCCAGGCCGGGGCGGACGATGCCGATTTGCTGGTGGCGGTGACATCCAGCGACGAGGTCAACATCGTCGCCTGCCAGGTGTGCTATTCGCTCTTTCGAACACCGGTGAAAATCGCCCGGGTTCGAGCGGAGTCCTACCTCTCCCGTGGCTCTCTATTCAGCCAGGAACACATGCCGATTGATGTTCTGATCAACCCGGAGAAGGTGGTCACCGATCATATTCGGCAACTGCTCGAGCACCCGGGTGCGCTCCAGGTACTGGATTTCGCTGACGGCCGGGTGCAGCTCGTCGCCGTGCGCGCCTACTACGGTGGCCCGCTGGTTGGCCAGGAGCTGCGCTTCCTGCGCGAACACATGCCCGATGTCGATACCCGCGTTGCGGCTATTTTCCGGCGGGGCAGGGCGATAACACCCGGCGGCGACACCGTTATCGAAGCGGACGATGAAGTCTTCTTTCTCGCGGCATCTGAGCACATCAATACCGTGATGAGCGAGATGCGCCGCATCGAAAAGCCATACAAACGAATCACTATCGCAGGTGGCGGCAACATCGGTCGGCGCCTGGCCGGCGCGATCGAGTCCAAGTTTTCGGTGAAGGTGCTGGAGTACGAGCGCGCTCGCGCCCAGGTCCTCGCTGAAGAACTGAACGAGTCTGTCGTTCTGTGGGGCGACGCCACCAATCGCGAGCTGCTTCTCGAGGAGAACATAGAACACACGGATGCGTTCTGCTCGGTTACCAACGACGACGAAGTCAACATCATGTCTGCACTCCTCGCGAAGCGGCTCGGGGTGCGCCAGGTCATCGCGCTGATTTCCAAACCCGCATATGTCGATCTCGTGCAAGGTGGTGACATCGACATCGCGATCTCTCCGCAACAGGCCACGGTCAGCGAGCTGCTGACTCACGTGCGACGAGCAGACGTCACCCGAGTGCACAGCTTGCGCCGAGGCGCAGCAGAGGCGATGGAAGCGGTCGCGCACGGAGACTCGCGCAGCTCTAAGGTGGTGGGTCGCATGATCAGCGAAATCGATCTGCCAAGCGGCGTCAGCATCGGCGCAATCGTTCGCGGCGATGAAGTGCTCATCGCCCACGACGATACGCTTGTGCAAACCGATGACCACGTCATCATGTTTCTTGCCGATAAAGGTCAGGTTGCCGCCGTGGAACGCTTGTTCCAGGTGTCACTGACGTTTTTCTGAGCCGGCCAGAGTAAAGCGTGCACCTGACCGTCATTCTGCGAGTAACCGGTACGCTACTGACGTTGTTCAGCGTCGCCTTGCTGCTGCCGGCAGCGGTAGCCTGGTGGTACGACGAGCCGGTTATCAACGCCTTTCTCGTGAGCTTCGCGATTACCTTGGTCGCTGGGCTTGCGATGTGGCTGCCAACTCGCGGCAAAAGGGAACTACGGGCCGCCGACGGTTTCCTGATCACGGTTCTGTTCTATGTTGGTCTGGGCTTGTTCGGTGCCTTGCCTCTGTTTCTTTCTGGCTCGGCTGGCCTGAGCTTCTCCGACTCTGCGTTCGAAAGCTTGTCAGGCCTGACCACAACCGGGGCCACGCTGATTACCGGCCTGGACTACTTGCCGAAAGCGCTTCTGTTCTATCGTCAGCTACTGCAATGGTTGGGCGGCATGGGGATTGTCGTTTTGGCGGTCGCTATTCTGCCTATGCTCGGTATCGGTGGCATGCAGCTGTATCGCGCGGAATCGCCAGGGCCGGTCAAGGACAGCAAACTCACACCGCGAATTACCGGGACAGCGAAAGCGCTCTGGACGATCTACCTGATGATGACGCTGTCCTGCGCGGGCGCTTACTGGTGGGCAGGCATGAGCCCGTTTGATGCCATTTGCCATGCCTTTTCAACCGTCGCCATCGGCGGGTTTTCTACTCACGATGCGTCCCTGGGGTACTTCGACAGCCCCATGATCGAAGGCATCGCGATGGTGTTCATGATTTTGGCCGCCATCAATTTCGGCCTGCACTTTGCCGCGTGGAGCCGCCGCAACCCATTGCTCTACTTGCGCGACCCTGAAGTGCGGCTGTTTCTACTCACCATCACCGCCGTTTTTGTCATCGTCGCCAGCGTGCTGTTGCGTAGCGGTGATCAATCGTTCGACAGCCCCATTCGCGATGCGCTGTTCCAGACCGTGTCCATTGCAACGACAACGGGATTCGCAACCACCGATTTCTCAGTGTGGCCCTCGGTTGCTCCCATCCTGTTGCTATTTGCTGCGTTCGCCGGGGGCTGCGCCGGCTCGACTGCCGGCGGCATAAAGATGGTGCGCGTGCTGCTCATCTATCTTCAGGGCGCGCGCGAGATTCGCAGACTCATTCACCCGAATGGCATTTTCCCGATCAAGCTTGGGCGCAATGCTGTCCCAGACCGGGTGATCGATGCGGTGTGGAGCTTCTTTGCCGCTTACGTGATTATTTTCCTGACGATGGTCTGTGCGGTTATGGCATTGAGCGACCTCGACTTCACCTCGGCGTTTTCCGCCGTGGGCGCCTGCTTGAACAATCTGGGGCCAGGGCTCGGTGAAGTGGCGGCAAACTACTCAACGATTAATGAGCCTACAAAATGGATTCTCGTACTCGCGATGCTGCTTGGGCGTCTCGAGATCTTCACGCTACTGGTAATCTTTTCACCAGTGTTCTGGCGACGTTGATCTAGGACGGCAAGAGATCCAGGGCGGCAGGAGAACCAACCCCATCCGCGGCCATAACTTCCCGGGTAATTGAATCGCGTTCTGCGTCTGCCATTGTCGTAGGACTTCGCAAGCCTTGGGGTGTGAACATGCACGAACGCGCCATCGCCGGCATACTGCTGGTTGTCGCCGCAATACATCTGCTGCCCCTCGTTGGCCTGATCAGCCTTGATCGCTTATCGGCCATGTACGGTGTTTCCATCACCGACAATAACCTCGCCATACTGATGCGGCATCGAGCAGTAACGTTCGGGCTTCTTGGCGGCTTCTTCGCCTACGCCGCATGCAAACCATCACTGCAGCCACTCGCATTTACTGCGGCCTTCATCAGCATCACGTCCTTCCTTTACCTCGCCGCGAGTGTCGGTGGCTTCAATGAAGCGATTCGCAGAGTGGTTATCGCCGACGCCGTTGCGATGGTCGCGCTCGCAGCAGCCGTACTACTGTGCTGGCTGAAGCCTGATTCATGAGCTCGCTGTTTGGTCCCGGTTGACTGGCCGTGGAGTCCCCGCACCAGTCAGCGCTTCGGATACGCCTCGGGCCAACCCTCCGGTTGCCGTTTGAAGCGTTTGTACTCCCACTGATACTGCGCGGGGTGACGCCGCACAATCGCTTCTATCGCCTGGTTCATCGCGGCTGCCGACACCTCAGGGTTTGGGTCGTAGATGCCCTCGGGTGCTGCCTCGAACACCACATCAAACCCGCCGGGCACGCGCTCAGCCACGACAAACGCAGCTTTCGCTTTCGATTCCATGATCAACTTGTGGGCAAGCGTCATGGTCAACGCTGGCCGGCCGAAGAACGGCGCATACACACCGCCCCGTTTGCTCGGCACCTGATCCGGCAGTATCGCTATGGACCTGCCCTCATCGGCTTCCCGGCGGACGCGCCGCAACCCGGAAACAGAGATGGGCGCAACATCTATTCCGGCGCGCTCGCGAAAGTGTGTAATCAGCGAATCCAGGCCTGGCTGGCGCGGCAGGTCATACAGCGCGAGCGCATCGAGACGCTGACCAAAGTATTGCGCCAGCAGTTCCCAGTTACCGTGATGCGGTAGTAGCAGGATTAGTGGCTCTCGCTCGTTAGAGGCGCGCACAAACTCATCCGCACCTTCGACCGAGTGAACAATCTCCTCTATTCGGGTGAGCGGCCAATACCAAACCGCTCCCGTTTCGAATGCAATCTTCACGGTCTCGATGTAGCTGTCGCGCGCGAGCTCCCGGCGAGCATCTTCTGCGAGGTCAGGAAAACAGATGTTGATGTTGGTGAGTGTCGTGCGTGCACCCCGGGGTTTGAACAGCCAGGCGAGTCTGGCGAAGGTCGTCGCCAGGCCACGGGCAGCACTGAGCGGCAACCAGCTCAAAAGAGTCAGTACCGCCGCGATCAATCGACCCAGCATAGCCAGGGTTCTCCGTTACGTCGGCCGGCGCGCAAGGTCAGCGCATTCGGCAAAGGCCGGGCAGGTTATCAGGTGATCGCAGACCATGCCCCCGCTTTGCATGAACGCATAACAAATGGTGGGCCCCACAAATTTGAAGCCCGCTTTCTTAAGTGCCTTCGACATCGCCTCAGAGGCGGGGCTTGTGGACGGTACGTCTGCGCTCACGGCATGGTGGTTGACGATGGTCTGGCCGTTAGTAAATTGCCAGAGCCAGTCGCTGAACTGCGGCGCCGATGACGCGAGCGCAAGGCGAGCTTTCGCATTCGTGATGACAGCATTGAGCTTGCCGCGATGACGAATCAGCCCGGTATTACTGAGCCAGTCGTCGTACTCGGCTTGGCCACATCGCGCCAGCCGGTTTGCATCGAAACCGAAAAACGCCTTGCGCATTTCCTCACGCTTCTTGAGCACCGTCAGCCACGACAAGCCAGCTTGCATGCCTTCAAGTAACAGCAGCTCGAACAGAGCATCTCCGTCGAGAATGGGCCGGCCCCATTCCCGATCGTGGTAGCAAATATAGAGCGGGTCTTCACCTGCCCAGGAACAACGTTGCATCTCCTGGCGGTCTGCCCTCACGTGGCGCTTTTCACTCACTTGATGCTCCTCTCTCACTTGATGCCCCTCACTCGGCCAATACGGCTAACTCGGCTGACCTGGTTCGCCTGACACACGGGCTGACTGGTATCGTTGATTTCTGCCAAGGCAATCTCGCTCAGCAGCGCGTGTGTGCCAAACCATCGTTACAGCGCAAGGACAGCAAAACAACGGCACAGGCTTTGACCCGCCGTCCGTTCATGCCGTAGATTGCAGCCAGATTTCACCCCCAGCCCTTGTGAGTCTTTCGCCATCGACGTTCAGTCCAACACAGAAGCAGATTCTTTCTCTGTGCGGCCACGCTGCGTGCTGCTTGATCGAGACGGTGTGGTCAATGTCGATTCGCCAAACTACATCAAGTCGCCAGATGAATGGCACGCCATCGAAGGCTCACTGGCAGCGATCGGCGAGCTTTGCCACGCGGGAATAACCGTGTGCATCTGCAGCAACCAATCAGGCATCGCGCGCGGCTTGTTCGATGACGACGCACTCGAAGCCATTAACCGCAAGATGTCTGCCGCTATCGCTCAGTTCGATGCGCGCCTGGATGGTCTGTACTACTGCAGGCACCATCCAACGGATCATTGCACCTGTCGTAAGCCGGCACCGGGCTTACTGCTGCAAGCGCTGAGGCGCCACGACCGCAGGCCGGCGGAAACGGTTTTTGTCGGCGACTCTGCAACCGACCTGGCGGCGGCAACCGGGGCGGGTGTACGGCCCATTCTCGTGCGAACCGGCAATGGCGCTCAAACCGAGCAGTCGCTCACCAACACCACAACACGAGTCTTCGATTCGCTTGCTGATGTGGTTAGCGAGTTATTGCGATGATGGGGTCGCTTCGAGCAGCAGCCTTTTATACGGGCTATGCAGTGTTCACCATCATCTGGGGCACGATCTCGGTGCTGATCTGTTGGGCGATGCCATTTCGTTGGCGCTTCAAATTTATTATCGGCACGTGGACAGGCGTCTCGCTCACGTGGCTGCGCTGGACGTGCGGGATCAGCGCGAGGGTGAGTGGCAGCGAGCACATTCCTGACAAACCCTGCATTGTTCTTATTCAACATCAGAGCACATGGGAAACTGCTTTTGCGCAACGACTCTTCGCGCCACAAGCAACGCTGATCAAGCGAGAGCTACTTTGGATTCCGTTCTTCGGTTGGGCTTATGCGCTGCTGCGACCGATCGCCATCAACCGAGGTGCTAGCCGCGCCGCACTCAAACAACTGATACGACAAGGTGGCGAACGCATTGAGGCGGGACAGTGGGTTGTGCTGTTTCCCGAGGGAACTCGCCGGCAACCCGGCGAGATCGGCGAGTTCTTTGCTGGCGGTGCGGCGCTGGCCAGCGCATCAGAAGTGCCCGTGCTCGTTGTCGCCCACAACGCCGGTTTCTTTTGGCCCGCGCACCAGACCCGCAAAAATCCAGGCACTATTGACGTTCGCATATCTCCGCTGATGGACAGCTCAGGCAAATCCACGAAAGCGATCAACGCCCAGTGCCACGCCTGGATGGCGGATCAACAACAGGCATTGATCGCCGCCGCCCAGAGTCAGCTCGGCTCGAGTGCGCCTGCCGCCGTCAAACGTCCAGATTAACGACAGACAGTGCGTTGGACTCGATGAAGTCCCGGCGAGGCTCCACCTGATCACCCATCAGGGTGTTGAACATCTGATCCGCAGCGATCGCATCATCAACGGTCACGCGCAACATGCGCCGCACTTCTGGATCCATGGTGGTATCCCAAAGCTGGTCCGGGTTCATTTCACCAAGGCCTTTGTAGCGCTGAAGATCAACGCCGCGTCGAGCCTCACTCATGAGCCACTCGAACGCATCGGCGAAGGTCTCGACTTCGTCACTGCGCTCACCTCGTTTGACCAGGGCTCCAGCCTCGAGCAGGCCATCGACTTTGTCGGCGAACTCTTGCACGACCCGATATTCGCTACTCCGGAAGAAGGTTTCTCCAAAGACGAAGCGCTCGGTTATGCCGTGCGTCACCTGCTCTAAAACCGGCCTGAACAGTCCAGTCTCAGCATCGCGCTCAACAACGACTGTCGGCGGCAGGCCATCCGAGGGCAGGCTTAGCAGTTGAGCTTGAAGGCTCTCGGCAAAGGCCGTGACGGCCGCTTCATCCGACAGGTCGGATGCCTTGATTGGCGTCATCCGGGTCATCGCCGTCGTTGCGATCGCTGGATAGGCCCTGGACATTTTCTCTATAGATTTCAACACGTTGCGGTAATCTCGCGCGAGAGACTCAAGTGCCTCGTCCGCGAGAGCCGGAGCATCAGCATTGACGTGCAACGTAGCGCCCTCGAGCGCGTTCTGCAGAAAATAGTCGTCGAGCTCGTCATCGTGCTTGATATACCGCTCGTTCTTGCCTTTCTTGACCTTGTATAGCGGCGGCTGCGCGATATAGACGTGGCCGCGCTCGATCAGCTCCGGCATCTGGCGGAAGAAGAAGGTCAGGAGCAGCGTTCGGATATGGCTACCGTCAACGTCAGCATCCGTCATGATAATAATGCGGTGGTAGCGGAGCTTATCGGGGTTGAACTCCGTGCGGCCGATACCACAACCGAACGCTGTCACCATGTTGCCGACTTCGGCAGAGGTGAGCATTTTATCGAAGCGGGCCTTCTCCACGTTCAGTATTTTGCCGCGCAGAGGCAGAATGGCCTGCGTTCGCCGATCTCGGCCTTGCTTGGCTGAGCCGCCCGCAGAGTCGCCCTCCACCAGGTAGATCTCGGACAGCGCTGGATCCTTCTCCTGACAGTCAGCTAACTTGCCTGGTAGGCCCGCGATATCCAGGGCGCTCTTGCGTCGGGTCATCTCGCGAGCCTTTCGAGCCGCCTCGCGAGCTCGAGCCGCTTCGATCATCTTGCCAACAAGGGTTTTGGCCTCGTTGGGATTCTCATCCAGGTAATTAGAGAAGTGTTTGGCCAACTCCTGTTCAACAGCGGTCTTCACCTCACTGGAGACGAGCTTGTCCTTGGTTTGAGAGGAGAATTTGGGGTCGGGGACCTTTACCGAGACAATCGCCGTCAACCCTTCACGGGCATCATCGCCGGTTGTGCTTACCTGGGCTTTCTTGCTGAGCCCCTCGCGATCGATGTAACCATTCAGCGTTCGGGTCAAAGCCGCTCTGAAACCCGCCATGTGTGTGCCGCCATCACCCTGCGGAATATTGTTGGTATAGCAGTACACCTGCTCAGAGAAACCGTCGTTCCACTGCATCGCGACTTCAACGCCTATCTCATCGTCCCGATCGCTGGAGATGAAATGAAAGACGTTATTGAGTGTTGTTTTATTCTGGTTCAGGAAGGTCGCAAATGCTGCCAGGCCACCTTCGTAGAGAAATTCATCGTGCTTGCCTGTGCGCTCATCAATGAGGTTGATCTTTACCCCAGAATTCAAAAAAGCGAGCTCTCTCAAGCGCTTAGCTAGTATGTCGTACTGAAAAACGATGTTGTGGAACGTCTCTGCGGACGGTTTGAAGTAGCACTCGGTGCCTGTTGAATCCGTCTCGCCAATCTCCGCCAGGGGCGCCACCGGCACGCCATTTTCATAGTTCTGAACGTAAACCTTGCCTTCGCGCCGTACCGTGAGCCTCAGCTCTTCCGACAACGCATTAACCACCGATACTCCAACACCGTGCAGGCCACCGGAGACCTTATAACTGTTGTCGTCGAATTTACCGCCTGCGTGCAGCGTGGTCATGATGACCTCAACAGCCGACACCCCTTCCTCCTCATGGATGTCCACTGGAATACCGCGGCCGTTGTCCCGCACGCTGATCGCTTCGCCCACGTGAACCGTGACATCCACCTGATCACAGTGCCCGGCGAGCGCCTCATCGATTGAGTTATCGACGAGCTCTTGAACCATGTGATGTAGCCCGGTTCCGTCCTCGGTATCGCCGATATACATGCCAGGACGCTTTCTGACCGCATCCAGCCCTTTTAGCACCTTGATGCTGCCGGAATCGTAGGCCTGCTCGTTGTTTCCCGCGCTTTCCGGGCTGTTCGGCGTGCTTTCTGGGCTATTTTCGTCTGACATCTGATCTCCTGAGACACCCGAAGTTATCGAGCTGCATTAGCTGTCTCTATATTGCTGCCGTTCTATTCGTTCTATTCGTTCTATTCGCTGCCTGAGCTCGCGCTGCTATCCAGTTGCTGCTCGACCACTTCACCGTGTTTCACGTGAAACGTTTTGCTTTCCCGCTCCAGCCCTTCGAGATAGGGATGCAGCTCTGTCGATGTCGCCACAACCTGGCCGGGGTACTTCACCACCTGGCTCAATAACCGCTCAGTGTGTTCGGCATCCAGTTCAGCACCCACATCATCAAGAAGGAGAACCCCAGAGCTACCTGCTCGCTCGGCCAGATCCTCCGCCTGGCCCAATTTCATCGCTGCTGCAACTAGTTTGCCTTGGCCACGAGACAGAACATGCGTCGCGGCTCGGGCCTTACCTGGCTCGACGGCCGCTTGGCTCTGCTCCAGCGGTTGTGCGGCAGCCACCCATACTACGACATCCGCGCGATGTGGGCCGGCTATCGTTGCCCCTGATTTTACCTCGCGAGGCAGGTTCTCCACCATCTGTTCCGACAGAGATTGCTCGCCGCCAAAGCCAGGCTGTAATGTCCAAGTGATATCCATAGCGGGCAAAAACCGTTGCACCATAGCCTTCAGAAGAGGCTGAAGCCTGGCAAGGTAGCCCTCCCGTGCGGCACCAACCGCCTCAGCCAGTTCAACGAACTCTTTGTCCCAGTTCGTTGCCCAGCCAGGCGCCTCCAGCCCCATGCCAACTTGCTTTAACGCGGCATTTCGCTGGCTCAACACCCTTTGGTAGCGCCGTAGTGTGTCGTGGTAGCCATGTTCCACGTGAAACAACCCCCAGTCCAGCCACTCCCGCCGATCGCCAGGTGGGCCGAAGATCAGGTCACTAACCCCAGGAAGCAGCGTTTGCACAGGCAGGTGTCGAGTGGCGAGCGACATGCGGCGAACCCGCTCTCCGTTCACCTTCACAAGCGGCTCGCCCGCTCGTGTTCGCTCTAGCGCGACTGTTGCCTCATCGCCCACGACCCGAACAACAACCGACTCCTCGTTGTGTGAAATGAGGCCCGAGATAGGGCCCGAACGAAAAGAGCGCCCGTGCGCCGCTAAATGGATGGCTTCCAGCAGGGAGGTTTTGCCGCTACCGTTGGCGCCGGCGAACAGATTGATGCCCGGCGATAAGCTGGCTCGCACCTGCGCCAGGTTACGTAGGTGGCTGATATTCAACTCTGTGATAAGCACCTTAGGCCGCAGACCGATCGGTCGGTCCGCCAATCATCTTGGCGTTATCGAGGGGCCTGGCAGGTGGGCCGGGCGCAACCAGCTTTATGACGGTTAACCGGACGCGCCCGCATCGACAACTACAGGCGCATTGGCATAACGACATAAATCGCGTCGTCATCGCCGGTCCCTTCTATTAGCGCAGAGCTTGCTGCGTCTGAAAGATTGATTCGCACCGCTTCGGTATCTATGGCGTTCAGCACATCCTGCAGATAGCTGACGTTGAATCCGATCTCCAACTCTTCGCCGCCGTAGCTGACTTCGAGCACCTCTTCTGCCTCTTCCTGCTCAGGGTTATTGGCCTGGATCGTAAGCTGGTCACCGGCCAGCATGAGCCGAACGCCCCGGTACTTTTCATTCGACAGAATAGAGGCTCGCTGGAAGGCGTTCTTCAACGTGGCGCGATCCGCCTCGATGACCGCGGTGGTATTTTTTGGCACCACTCGCTCATATTCGGGAAATTTACCGTCCAGCAGGCGCGTTGTTAGTGAGTACTCACCTACCGTTGCACGCAGGTGGTTCTTGGATATTTCCAGCTCAACGGCATCGCTCGCATCGCCCGTGAGGCGTGCGAGTTCGCTGACCGCTTTGCGCGGCACAATCACATGGTTAGGGCCAGCGGCGTCACCCACCCACTGGGCTGCGACAGGCAGCGTGCAGATTGCCAGGCGGTGTCCATCCGTCGCCACCGCTCGGGTGTGCGCGTCCGTAAGCTCTAAAAGCATGCCGTTGAGGAAGAATCGCACGTCCTGCTGCGCCATTGAAAAGGACACCTGGTCTATCAAACGGCCCGTGTCTTCGGCGCTCAGGGCTAGTTTGATATCAGCAGAGTCACCTTCTAAGCGGGGAAAGTCCGCTGGCGGCAGCGTGGCTAACGTAAACCGGCTTCGGCCGGAGCGCACGGTGGCACGATCACCCTCGATTGCCACGGACACTTCAGACTCGTCGGGCAAGCTGCGCCAGATGTCCGCCAGCTTCCTTGCGGGTAACGTCGCTTGACCTTGCTGGCTCACATCAACGCCGCTGACCCGCACGGACAATTCAACTTCAAGGTCTGTGCCGGTGATCGTGAGACAACCTTCTTCCGCCACAACCAGCAAGTTCGACAACACCGGCAAAGTCTGCCGCCGCTCGACCACGCCGGTAGCGAGCATAAATGGGCGGAGAAGCGCATCGCGCGACGCGGAAAATTTCATGATCAATTCCTGAACATTGAGGCTCTATCAAGAGCGCCTCGAGAACCTATTGCGACCCTGTTGAGACCGTCTGGATACCAATCGCCTCGAGCACTGGAATCCGGCGTGGACAGACTACGGCCCGCCGCCATAACACGGTTGGATGTGACACCATCCTACTTTAGCGCACTCTTACGCACTCTACCGCGCGCAGGTCGAGCCGTCAGCACAGTAGGGCGATCAGATCGAATCACTGTGGGCTGCCGTTGCGCCGCGCGGGTTGACCGCAACAACACAATAAGCTGCTGGCCGCCCAGCTAAGTCAGGCGGTCAGCGACGCTTTTAGCTTGCAATACGCATCGTCGAGCTCCGGCAGCTCTTCACGTAATTGCACAACCTTGCGGCACGCATGCATCACCGTGGTGTGGTCTCGGCCACCGAAGGCATCACCGATCTCAGGTAGCGAGTGCTTCGTCAATTCTTTGCTAAGCGCCATCGCAATCTGACGCGGACGAGCCAGCGCCCGGTTTCTCTTGGGCGACAACAGGTCCGACACCTTAAGGTTGAAAAACTCAGCAACGCTGCGCTGGATACCGTCGATAGTGACATGCCGCTCGTGGGTCACAAAGAGATCGCGCAACGCTCTCTGAACTTGCTCAACGGTAATCTTTGATCCACTGAACGATGCGTTGGCCATGACCCTGGTGAGCGCCCCTTCAAGCTCCCGCACATTCGTTCGAATACGCTCTGCTATATAGAAGGCAACATCCGTATCCAGCGTGACGCCATGACTTGCGGCCTTGTTGATCAAAATCGCGGCTCGGGTTTCCAGATCTGGCCGCTCGACCTCGGTGGTCAGCCCCCAGACAAAGCGCGACTTCAGGCGCTCCTCCAAGCCCTCTATCTCGCGCGGATAGCGATCACAGGTGAGCACCATCTGCTTATCGCGCTCAATCAGCGCGTTGAAGACATGGAAGAATTCTTCCTGGGAGCGAAGCTTGTTGGCGAAAAATTGAATGTCATCAATGAGCAGGGCATCAACCGATCGGAAGTAGGCCGTGAATTCGGCCATTGTGCCCGTGCGCAGTGCTCTCACCATGTCCTGAACAAAACGCTGTGAATGCAGGTACACGATCTTCGCTTCGGGGTTACGAGCACGCAGTGCATTGCCTACTGCATGCATCAGGTGCGTCTTGCCAAGGCCCACGCCGCCATAGAGCAGCAACGGGTTGTAACCGCGGCCGGCACTTTCCGCGACTCGAAAGGCAGCGGCCCGGGCCATCTCATTTGATTTGCCTTCAACGAATGAGTCGAACGTGAAATCCGGGTTGAGCTTTGCTGAGCGGTCTTGGTCTGCACGCTCATCACGCCCATGTCGCAGCGGCCGGGCGGGAGATTGTGCGGGCGCGTTGTCAGGGCTCGCCTGATCGCCGCCCACCTCGACGAGAGCTACGCACGCAAGCGATCGACCTAATATCCGGTCGATCGTTCGTTGCACTAACTCAAGGCCGCCGCCAGCAAACCAATCCAGTACGTAACGGTTGGGGACTAGAAGAAGCAGGTTGTCGCCATCTGGTACTGGCTGACCAGACTGAAGATAGGTGGTGAGATCAGCACTACCCAACTCTTCGGCGAGCGTGCCGACGACTTGCTGCCAAAGCAGTTCAATGCACGCCGCATCACTCAAGTCGAGTGAATCGCCATACTCGTTCGCTGGCGCGGTATTCATCGCATGGCGGCGAACCGCTGAAATACCGGCCGCTGCATCTGCACTGGTGTCGCTGATAGAACCAGAGCGCTGTTCCTGGCTTGGTTCTCGATTGAGCTGATGGCGCAACGCACCCGTCTCCGAAAGTGGCTGGGTGGACGCACCTGGATTATCCGTGCGCAAGGGCGGGCGGGCGGTTGAGCCGCCAGCGCCGTGTCCCGCCAGCTCTTTGCTTGAGCTGTCGTTGTCATCATGCTCGCGCCGTCGCCAACGCTTGTTCTTAGAATCCACCGAACGCCTTCCCCCGAGTCGGTGTGAATGATGTCTGGGCTACTTGATGGTTCGCTGACCAACTTGATCGACCGACCCTAGGGTCAGTGGCGATTGTCCCAATGTCCTTTTCGTATTCGTATTCGTATTCGTCTCGTGTTGCCGGATGTTGTCCGGTCTTGCCCACTGGTTCGGCTTACGCCATCGGCTCGCGTTTTAGGTTCGCTTCAGAAGCCTCGCCGGTGCGGTTCTAACCAACCACGCTGGCTTTCTTATCGTGCTATCTGATTTGGAACTTCCTGATTCGGACCGTCGTACTCAGACCCTCGTGCTCACAGAGCACAAAGGCTGCAGGTTGCTTTGAGTATCTCTACTTTGAACAACTCATTTTTCCAGTTAGAGAGCAACAACTAGTGCGTTTTGGCACTCTCTCAGCGGACGAGTATTCTAGAACCAGCCCGCGACCAAGTGCCATCGGAAAATCAAAAAAAGCCAGTGTTTTTACTGATTATCCAACAGATCAGTGGCTTACGATCAAAATGCCATTACGCCGCGCAACGCAATCGGTTGTGAGTAACCTGTGGACGAATGTGTGTGTTTCCTGGGAGTGGTGTGTAGAGAAAGTTGGCTTGGGTATAACCTCACTGATTACTCGCAGGCCATACCGCGGATGTCCCACGCAAATCCACAGCGTTATCCACCCGCAAAAAGCACGCTCAGACGTTGTCGCACAACGCTCGGCGTCAGTTACTCACAGATACCCAGGCGCCCAATAAGTAACAACAACAATCTCTTTTAAATATCTAAAGTAATACTACTACTATCTATGTGAACGAGGACCGTTCGTCAGTCGTAGCCGCAGGCGCTTCTTTCAGCCGCAGGCGCTGCAGGCGACAGATTAGCCGATAGTGTCATATCAGGTCTCAGGTCCATGAACGGGGCTGCCTCATCTGAGATTGAGCGCGGCTAACTCACAGAGAACACAGATAGCTCACATAGGGCAGATAGTCGTGACAGCGATTGACTCAATGGGCGCACGTCCATAGAATCGCGCCCCCTCGTGAGCCTCGATGGATCTGGCATCGCACCGGTTGCGCTCGATCACGCTGTCGGGGGATCGGTATTTTGACGGGCCTGCACTTACACAACTGGCCACTGCCTCTAACGGAGCGGACATGAAACGCACATATCAACCCAGCAATCTCAAGCGTAAGCGCACCCACGGTTTTCGCGCTCGGATGGCAACCAAGGGTGGCCGTGCGGTACTGAACGCGCGCCGCGCGAAAGGCCGGAAGCGCCTCTCGGTATAGCTACCCAGCCGCTTCAGTGCTCGCTCGCCCTGGAGCGGGCTAAAAGCGCAGTTTGTGCTGGAGCGGCGGACGATCCCCGCCATGGCGCAGTCCGTTGCAAACGCAGCACTCGCCTCCTCCCGTCCGCCTCTTACCTCCTGCTCCGTCGCACCGCGATAACACCTTCAACACCCGGCCCAATGTCGTGACTGTCTCTCCGACATGCTATCCAAGTTCGCTTCGGCTTCTACACAAGCGCGATTTCGACCGGGTATTTCGTGCGCGCGCCCGACGCCGGGTTAAGGGTCGTTACCTGACCGTGTTCGTCCTGCCGACGCAGGGCCCGGAGCCTCGACTTGGTTTGGTGGTGGCGAAGAAGCGCGCCCGCCGGGCGGTTGACCGAAACCTGGTGAAGCGGCTTTGCCGTGAGCGCTTCCGCCAGCAACGCACGCAATTACCCCCGATGGATATCGTGATCCAATTAGCGCAGTTCGCACCGAGGCAGGCGCTCGCGGATGATTTGGCGCAACTCTTCGACAAGCTGGCGACGACCGGTGGAGATCCGTCGGCGCGTCCACAGGACAGTCGATCATGAGCCGGGTCAGCCAGCTCAGGCTTTGGCCGCGACGGATTCTGATGGCGCTTGTCCGAGGTTATCAGTTGACGTTGAGTGTTCTTATTGGCCGCCAGTGTCGTTTTTATCCCACTTGTTCACACTATTCTATGACCGCACTGGAGCGGTTCGGCGCTCGGCGCGGCTTGCTGTTGACACTCAAACGGCTCGTTCGCTGCCATCCGTGGAACCCGGGCGGCGTTGACGAAGTTCCTGAAGTCGATCTCCATGGGCATCCGGTGACACAAGCCCCCAGTCGTGCTGACAACCACGTACAATGCGCGGCGGCCGAAAGCCGCTTGCCGGGCTCCGCGACAACGAAACCAGACCCAGACTAAAAAATTAAGGCCTGACTAACACCATGCTCCCTGCTGAAGTACAACGCATTATTCTGCTGGTAGGCCTGCTTGCTACCGCATATCTCATGATCCTCGCCTGGAACGAAGACTTCGGCGCGTCCACTCAAACGGTCGTGCGCACCGATGCGCCGACGTCCCAGGTGACGCCAGGCGCTGACCTGCCAGCGGTAGAGATGGCCCAGCCGCAAAACGACGCCGTAGGTGATTTGCCGGATGAGTCGTTGTTCAGTGATGCGCCGGCCCAGGCGTCAGCGGCGACGACGAGCGACGCGGATGCTGGCCGCCTGATTAAGGTTTCCTCGTCCACATTGGTGCTTTGGATCGATCAGCTCGGCGGCGATATTGTTCGTGCATGGCTGCCCGAACACCCGGTCACCATTGATCAACCCGACACCCCGATGCAGATTCTCGAGCGCGCGCCCGGCAAGCTCTATATCGCCCAAAGCGGTCTTGGTGGGCCGGACGGAACAGACAAAGGCGGCAACCGGCCGAACTATCGGCTACCAGCCCATATCGCCGCTCAGCTTGACGGTAATACGTTAAACCTGCCGTCGGACGCTGCCTTTGTCTTGCCGTTTGTCGCTGAGGTTGACGGCGTAGTCGTGGAAAAACGCTTCACGTTTACCCCTGGCAGCTACCTGGTGGAGGTTGAGCATCGTGTGGAGAACCGCCGCAGCGCGCCGTTCACTGCCGGCCTGTTCGCGCAGCTCAAGCGTGACAATCACGAGCCGGATGGCACAACGAGTTTTACCCTTGGTCCACAGCCCTACCTTGGCGCGGCGGTCACAACGGACGCGGAGCGTTATCAGAAGGTTGAATTTGATGATCTCGCGGATGGAGAAAGCTTCAGTGACTCGGTTGATGGCGGCTGGGTCGCTATTCTCCAGCACTATTTCATCAGCGCCTGGGTGGCGCAGCCGGATGTGCGCCACAAGCTGTTCGGCTACGAGCGCGGCGGGGTGCACTTTATTGGCTACACCGCGCCGTACAAGACCATCGCGCCCGGCCAGGTAGGCTCTTACACCGCAAGCTTTTATGTAGGCCCGAAAGATCAGAAGGTGCTCGAGCAGATAGCGCCGAACCTGAACCTGACCGTCGACTACGGCTTCCTGTGGTGGTTAGCGGTACCGCTGTTCAACCTGCTGGATTGGCTGCATGACAACATCGCGCCGAACTGGGGCGTGGCGATCATGTTGCTGACGCTGCTCGTTAAGATTGTGCTCTATCCGCTGTTCAATACGAGCTTTCGCTCGATGGCCAACATGCGTCGTGTGGCACCGGATATGAAGCGATTGCAGGAGCGTTATGCCGATGATCGGCAGAAGCTGTCCCAGGAGATGATGGCGCTGTACAAGCGGGAGAAGGTCAATCCGCTCGGTGGCTGCTTGCCGATGCTGCTTCCCATGCCGATATTCCTGGCACTGTACTGGGTTCTCTTTGAGAGCGTGGAGCTGCGACAGGCGCCGTTCTTCCTGTGGATCAACGATCTGTCCGTGCTCGACCCCTACTTTGTGTTGCCACTGCTCATGGGTGCGTCCATGTACATCCAGCAGCTGCTGTCCCCGGCGATGGGCGACCCCATGCAGGTGCGGATGATGCGGCTGATGCCAGTGTTCTTTACGGTTTTGTTCCTGTTTTTCCCCGCTGGCCTCGTATTGTATTGGTTGGTGAACAATGTGCTGTCGCTGGCTCAGCAGTACTGGGTGAATCGTCAATACGATGCCGCCGCTGCCAGCAAGGCCTGATGCGAGTCCGCTGTGTCTGAATCAGCGGAGGAGCGGTCTGAAGAGCAAACAAGCGCTGCGTTAGTCGATGCAGACACGATTGCTGCAATCGCAACCGCGCCGGGTTTAGCGGGCGTGGGCGTCATTCGGATCTCCGGCGCCGAGGCTTCACGGATCGGTCGAGCGCTGTTAGGCGGGCTGCCAAGCCCCAGGCAGGCGAGCCTGCGTCAGCTGAGTGATCCATTGGCATCCGATCCCGATCAAGCCCTGATCGATGAGGGGATCGCCCTGTGGTTTCCGGCTCCGAATTCGTTTACCGGTGAGGATGTGCTTGAGTGGCAGGGCCATGGTGGCCCGGTCGTGTTGCAACTCGTGCTCGATGCAATCAGGGGCCAGGGTGCGCGGCTGGCAAGGCCAGGCGAGTTTAGCGAACGGGCGTTTCTCAACGGCAAGATGGATCTGGCGCAGGCGGAAGCAGTTGCCGACCTGATTGCCTCGGCGTCAGCGAGCGCTGCCCGCGGCGCTGTGCGGGCATTGCGCGGCGAGTTTTCCGATCAGGTGCACGCCCTGGTTGCTGACCTTACGGGGCTGCGCGTGTTGGTCGAAGCGACCGTCGACTTTCCCGATGAAGACATTGATGTCATTGAGTCGCACGATGTTGTCTCCCGAATTGCGCAGTTGATCGGTAACCATCGCACGCTGATCGCAAACTCTCGCCAGGGCCGGCTGCTTGCCGAAGGCGTGTCCGTCGTTCTTGTTGGGGCACCGAACGTTGGCAAGTCGAGCCTTCTCAATGCGCTGCTGGGCAGCGATCGAGCGATCGTCACCGACATTCCCGGCACCACGCGCGATCTCATTGAGGCCGATCTTGTGCTCGATGGCATGCCCGTGCGGTTGGTCGACACCGCCGGTTTGCGCGACAGCGAAGACCCCGTGGAAGCTGCGGGAATCGCGCGCACGCAGGCCAGGCGCGCTCAGGCCGACCTCGAGATACTCGTGCGCTCAGCGGAGCAAGCGACAGAACTAGAGCCAGCGCTAGGAGATCCAGCGCAAGCTGCGGATATCGCTCGTGCGCCGCTGAGTCTTACCGTCGTCAACAAGAGTGATCTCGTGGACCCGAAACAGGATCGAATAGCCGATGCTGTGTACGTCTCCGCGCTCACCGGTGACGGTTTAGAGGCGCTGCGCGGTGAAATCGCCAAAGCCGTTGGCCGGGAGCCGGGCGACGGTCAGTTCACAGCGCGCCAGCGCCACCTTGATGCGCTGGATCATTCAGTCGCCGCGCTTGAAACCGCGCTTGAGAACATCGATGCCCAAGCTGGCATCGAGCTTGTCGCAGAAGAGCTGCGCCTTGCCCAGGACTCCCTAGGCAGCATTACCGGCCAATTCACCGCTGATGATCTGCTGGGTGAGATTTTCGGGAGTTTTTGTATCGGTAAATGACGATGCCTGTTGGCGCCGCCAACAGGCATCGTCATCACGAGGAATTTCTCGGAGTGGATAACACTCCGATAGCAACGTAGTGATTTCCGGAGGTTGGTATGGCCTTGATTATCGGCTCCGCTGGCCACCCCTACACTCGCGTGTATTTCGGCGACACCCAACCCCACCCAGCCCTCTCACCGGCATAATGTATACTCCCGCGCCCGAATTTCCGGGGCCGCCCGCTCAACCCGCGTGGAGACCTGTATGTCGTCCATCAAAGCCACACAAACGTTCGATGTCATTGTCATTGGCGGCGGTCACGCTGGCTCTGAGGCGGCGCTCGCGTCTGCCCGAATGGGCGCCTCTACGCTGTTGCTGACCCAGAGCATCGAAACGATAGGCGCAATGTCCTGCAACCCCGCGATCGGCGGCATTGGCAAATCACACCTTGTACGCGAGATCGATGCGCTCGGCGGCGCGATGGCGACGGTTACCGACGAAGCGGGCATCCACTTCCGGCGCTTGAATGGCAGCAAAGGCCCCGCGGTGCGAGCCACCCGGGCCCAGGCGGACAGAACGCTCTATCGCCAGGCGATGCGGCGGGTGATCGAGCATCAGGACAACCTGCTGCTGTTCCAGCAATCGGCCACGGATCTCGTCCTAGAAGACGGGGTTGTGCGCGGTGTGATGACGCAGCTTGGCCTGCGATTCGATGCACCGGCGGTTGTGCTCACAACCGGCACTTTCCTGGGTGGCAAGATCCATATCGGGATGGACAACTACAGTGGTGGCCGCGCGGGTGATGCGCCGTCGAATGCACTCGCCGACCGGCTGCGCGCGCTGCCGTTTCGAGTGGACCGTCTAAAGACGGGAACACCGCCGCGAATCGATGCGCGAAGCGTGGACTTTGCGGGCCTGGATTCGCAGCCCGGCGATGATCCGCGGCCGGTTATGTCGTTCCTGGGAAGCCAGGACGATCATCCGAGCCAGGTGGTCTGCCATATCACCTACACGAACGCCCGCGCGCACGAGATCATCCGTGCAAACCTTGACCGCTCGCCTCTGTACAGCGGTGTCATCGAAGGCACGGGTCCTCGGTATTGCCCGAGCATTGAAGACAAGGTGGTTCGCTTTGCGCAGAAAGATGCGCACCAGATCTTCATTGAACCGGAAGGCCTCGACAGCACCGAGCTTTACCCAAACGGTATCTCCACGTCGTTGCCGTTTGATGTGCAGATGCAGGTGGTACGCACCATTACTGGCTTTGAGAACGCCCACATTACACGCCCCGGCTATGCCATTGAGTACGACTATTTTGATCCGCGCGACCTGCAGCCTTCGCTCGAAACCAAGGCGGTTGCTGGACTGTTCTTTGCGGGCCAGATCAACGGCACCACCGGCTACGAAGAAGCTGGCGCCCAGGGTTTGCTCGCGGGCGCCAATGCTGCGCTTAAGGTTGCAGGCAAGAGCGCCTGGTGTCCGCGCCGCGACGAGGCTTACATTGGTGTCATGGTGGATGATCTGATCAGCCATGGCACCACAGAGCCTTATCGGATGTTCACCTCGCGGGCGGAGTATCGGCTGCGCTTGCGGGAAGACAACGCCGATGTTCGCCTGACGCAAATCGGTCGCGACCTCGGCTTGGTGGATGGACAGCGGTATGCTGCCTATCAGAGTAAGCGCGAAGCGGTCAGCAACCTCGAGTCTCAACTCGCGAAACACCTGGTGCGAGCGGGAGGTGATGAGGCCAGCCGAATCCAGCAGGCAACCGGCGAGAAAGTGGAGCGCGAGTCGTTCGCTCTGGATCTCGTACGTCGCCCGAAAATCAAATTGGCAGACCTGCTCAAAGCGATCTCGATAGCAGCACCGCCGGATGCCATTGAGCAGCTGGAAATCGAAGCCAAGTATGCAGGCTACGTCGCGCGCCAGGAAAAAGAGATTGAGAGGATTCGCCGGCACGACGCCGTGGTACTGCCGGCGCACCTCGACTACACCTCGTTGGAAGGCCTGTCGAACGAGTTGCGGAGCAAGCTCACCGAGGCCCGGCCGCCCACGCTGGCTCGCGCGGCGAGCATTCCCGGCATGACGCCAGCGGCGTTGTCGGTGCTGCTTGTGCATGCGAAGAAGCTGCGCGAGACCGCCTAGACATGGCGTCTGCCATCGATGGGCTGAGTGCGGACACGGTGCAACAGCTGCGGCGTTTTGCGGAGCTGGTCGTGGAACGCAATCGGGCACATAACCTGGTTTCCCGGAAAGATATCGATCGGCTGTGGGAGCGCCATGTTCTCGATAGCCTGCGAGCGTTGCCAGGCCTTGCTCACCTCACGTCAGGTACGGTGGTGGATATCGGCAGCGGCGGTGGCTTTCCCGGGCTCGTACTCGCGATCGCTCGGCCGGAGCTAGCGTTTCTGCTGGCGGAGCGGATGGCCAAAAAAGCGCGGTTTCTGAGCTACGCGGCGCACACACTGGGCCTGGGCCACGTGAGCGTCGAAGATAGAGATGCCGCGACGCTCGCAGCTGGCTGCGCCGATGTGGTGACCGCGCGCGCCGTCACAGATCCGGATAGCCTCTGGGCGTTGGCGCAACCGCTGTTGAAAGCCGACGGTGCGGCGCTGCTGTTCATGGGCGCTGACACCGGCGCTTGGCAACCGGCCTCGGGAGCGCAGGCAACCGCACTTGAAGAGCGCGGAGCCGTTATTTCCACCGCTGATGCAAGTGCCGCACAGGGGCCTGCTTCTGGCAAACTGTCGGGGCAGATATTTTCAGTCACCCGTTCCACGTGAGGTTGCTGCGCCGGTTTTGTTCGACGCGCAGATCGATATGACAGCAATGGGCACATCAGGCGAGCCAGCATGCACGTAATTGCGGTAGTGAATCAGAAGGGTGGCGTCGGCAAGACGACAACCAGCGTCAACCTTGCGGCGTCGCTCGCGCTGGCCGGTTCAAGTGTGTTGCTGATCGACCTTGACCCCCAGGGCAATGCCACCATGGGTTGCGGGGTCGACAAGAATGCCGTCGACTACAACCTCTATGACTGGGTTATGACGGAGACGACGCATTCAGAAATCGTCCAACGCTGTGCGCCCGGATTTGACCTGATTCCAGCGAATACCGATGCGACTGCGGCGGAAATTGAACTGCTGGGAATGGATCAGCGGGAACAGCGCCTGAAGGCCCGGCTGAGTGGCGAGCGCGCGAATTATCAGTACGTGATAATCGACTGCCCGCCCAGCCTGAACGTGTTGACGATCAATGCGCTGGTGGCCGCGGACGGCATTCTGGTGCCCATGCAGTGCGAGTACTACGCGCTGGAGGGGCTCACGGCGTTACTCGAAACCGTGGAGCGGGTGCGTGAAACCCTGAACCCCCGGCTGGCTATCGAAGGCATCCTGCGAACCATGTACGACCCGCGTAACTCGCTCACGAGGGACGTATCCCGGCAACTGATCGACTACTTTGGTGATGCGGTGTTCCGTACAGTCATTCCGCGCAACGTTCGCCTCGCCGAGGCGCCAAGCCATGGTTTGCCGGTGATTCTCTACGACAGACAGTCGCGGGGTGCGGTGTCGTACATGGCGCTTGCTGGAGAGCTGCAACGCAAACACGCGACGCAGACCGAGGAGTCTCGCTCGTGAGCAAGAAACGATTGGGTCGAGGGTTGGATGCGCTGTTGTCGTCTTCTGCCAGCCGAGCGCCGGTATCCATACCCGGTGAGGCGGGCACGAACGACACCGCACAGAACACGGCTGCAAGCGACAGCGCCGATAGCAAGCCGGCCGACGGCCTGCGTGAGCTGTCGGTAGACCAGTTGTATCGCGGCCGGTACCAGCCCAGGCGCGAGTTCGATGAAGCGGCGCTGGAGGAGCTCGCTGCCTCCATCAAGCAGCAAGGGCTGATGCAGCCGGTCGTCGTACGCCCGAGAGAAGCCGGCGGCTTCGAGATAATCGCCGGCGAGCGGCGTTGGCGGGCCTGCCAGATTGCGGGCCTCAGTCAGATACCGGTTTTGGTGCGAGATGTCTCCGATGAAGACGTCATCGCGATGGCTCTGATTGAAAACATCCAGCGCGAGGATCTAAGCCCACTGGAAGAAGCTCGAGCGCTGGCGAGGCTGCGCGATGAATTTCAGCTCACCCAGCAAGAAGTCGCCGACGCGGTGGGCAAATCCCGCGTCGCGGTTGCCAACCTGCTGAGGCTATTGAATGTGGCGCCGGGTGTGCAGGCATTGCTCGAGGCTGGTGAGCTCGAAATGGGCCACGCCCGGGCGCTTCTATCGCTTGAGACCATTGACCAGGAGCGTCTGGGGCGGGAAATCGCCCGTAAGAAGCTCTCGGTTCGTCAGGCTGAGGCGCTGGTGCGCAAATTGTCCCGGCCGACCGGTAACACCGCCAAGCCGGCGACCAGCAAAGATGCGGATACGCGCCGGCTGGAGATCGAGCTGTCGGAATCGATTGGCGCCCCGGTTCGGATCGATAATGACCCCCAAGGTAAGGGACAGTTGGTGATCGGCTATGCCAATATGGACCAGCTCGATGCGATTCTGAGTCATCTTCGGCGCCGTCAGTAGCTGTCAAACAGCCATCAACAGCCGCCATCGCATCCAAGGCTGCCGCATCTCGTGATCCATTCGTCACCGACGGCGGTCAGCTTTCGCAAAATTCGAACAATTAATTCGCTTAACGAATCGACACCCGAACTGGCGCTCTCTATACTTCGCGCCGCTTTTTGAGGTCCGGTCGAGGTTGCCAGCGTGGCTGAGACGCGAATAAAGACGCGCGCACGAGCAACCTCACCATTGGGTCAAATCCCAATGCAGACCGTACTGATCCAAGCGCTGTTGGCGGTTATCAGTGCATCGGCGCTGGCCCTGGTTGGTCTTGATCAGGGTCTGGCAGCACTGTTAGCCGGGGCGTGTGTCTGTTTGCCAGGCGTTTTTGTTGCCTGGCGTTTTCAGGCGAAACCGGCGCCGGTTGACATAGCTGACGCAGGACCGATGGACGTTGCGGCTCAGAGTGAGCTGGCTGCCGGAGAAGGCAGGACGATTGGTGCCGCATTGGCGGGCCTGATCACAACGCTCATTCTGATGGGTCTTGTGTTTGCGTTTCTGAAGCCGCCCGCGCTGGGCTTCTTCTTGACGCTTGCGCTGATGCAGGTGGCGCCGCTGATAGCGGCTACGCTACAAGACAGACGCCGGGCTCGGGCTCGCCGCGAGCAAAGTAGCGCAGACAGCTGAGACAGCGAGCAGAGACGACGGCAAGAGCAAGACGGCACGACATAGCAAAGAGAGAAGGCGCCCACCGAGAGGGGCGGTCTCACTGAGAAGTAAGACGAGACGTTAGACAACTACTGGGCAGACAGGCAGAGCAGATGGCCGGCGAAGCAGCGACAACCCAAGAATACATAGAGCACCACCTCCAGAACCTGACCTATGGCCAGCTGCCTGACGGTTCCTGGGGTTTTGCGCACTCTGCGGCTGAGGCAGGCCAGATGGGCTTTTGGTCCATCAACGTCGATTCCATGGTCTGGTCTATTGGCCTGGGCCTGCTGTTCTGTTTCATCTTTGGCAGCGTCGCCAAGAAAGCCACCTCCGGGGTGCCTGGCGGCCTGCAGAACTTTGTTGAGTCGGTGGTCGATTTTCTTGACGATATCGTGGCGTCCATCTTCAGCCACAACAACCCGTTGATCGCACCGCTCGCCCTGACCATCTTCGTCTGGGTATTTCTCATGAACCTGATGGACCTCGTGCCCATCGACTGGATTCCCTCGCTCGCCACCGCGGTTGGTATCAGCCACATGAAGATCGTGCCCACGACCGATCTCAATATCACCATGTCGATGGCGCTTTCTGTCTTTGCGTTGATTCTCTACTACTCGATCAAGTGCAAAGGCCTGGGCGGATTTCTCGGCGAGCTGGCATTCCATCCATTCCCGAAAATCGCCGCACCCCTCAACCTCGTTCTTGAGGGCGTCACTCTGATCGCTAAACCGCTCTCCCTCGGACTGCGCCTGTTCGGCAACATGTACGCCGGTGAGATGGTCTTCATTTTGATCGCCCTGATGTTCAGTGGCGGTGTGTTTACGGTGCTATCGCTCGGCGGTGGCTTCCTCCAGTTTGGTTGGGCGGTTTTCCACGTCCTGATCATTACGTTGCAAGCGTTCATCTTTGCTGTCCTGACCGTGGTGTATCTCGCCCAGGCTCACGACACTGAAGAAGATCACTAAACCAACTTCGCAATAACGACAGCAACCCAAAGTTAGGGAGTAATCATGGAACTCGAAGTTCTCAAGTACGTAGCCGGCGCACTGTTCATGGGCCTGGGCGCAATTGGCGCCGCGGTCGGTGTAGGTGTTCTGGGTGGTAAGTACCTGGAGGGTGTTGCACGCCAGCCAGAGCTTCTGCCGATGCTGCGTACCCAGCTCTTCATCGTTCTGGCTCTGGTCGACGCCGTACCGATGATCTCGGTTGGTATCGGTCTCTACGTCGTCTTCGCTGTTTAAGAAGATCAGTAACAGAGCTGCGTTGGCGGGCTACGAGCCCGTCACCGCTGACAGTCAACGACCGGGAGAGATGGCATGAATATGAACGCCACCCTGATTGGCCAGTCGATCACCTTCTTCATCTTCGTGTGGTTTTGCATGAAGTACATATGGCCGCCCATCAAGGCAGCCATGAAGGAGCGACAGGAGGCCATCGCAGAGGGGCTTGCGTCTGCTGAGAAAGCAACCGCAGACCTTGCTGATGCTGAAGAACACGCTGCGGCAGAATTGCAGCGCGCTCGGGATGAAGCACAGCAGATCCTGGAACAGGCACGTCAACGCGCTTCCGCCATGGTGGAAGAGGCCAAGACGACAGCCCGGGAAGAAGGCGAGCGCCTGAAAGAGTCTGCCCAGGCGGACATCGAGCAGGAAGTGAACCGCGCACGCGAGGCTTTGCGCGGACAAGTGTCGGCCCTGGCAGTTGCTGGCGCCGAACGCGTACTCGGTGAGTCGATAGACGCCGGTGCGCACTCTGCGCTTCTAGATAAGCTGGCGGCGGAGCTCTAGGTCGTGGCCGAACTAGCAACGATTGCCCGGCCCTACGCGTCAGCCGTTTTCGATCTGGCCAAAGATAGCGGCGAGCTCGATCGCTGGTCGCGAATGCTGGCATTCGCTGCCACCGCGGCCAGTGATGACACGCTTGCGGATTACCTCGACTCGCCAGTTCCGGCGAAGGCCAAGGTTCAGGCGCTTCTCGATGTCTGTGGCGATGAGCTCAATGAGGTTGGGCAGCACTTCATCGAGGTACTGGCCCAGAACAAGCGACTGGATCTGCTGGTTGAAATCCTGGCTCAGTTCGAAGAGTTCAAGGCGATGGCAGAGCAAATGCTGGATGTCGAAGTGATCTCAGCTCAGCCGCTCACGCAGGAACAGCAAGCGTCGCTCACGGCCTCACTCAAAGCCCGCTTTGATCGGGAGGTTGTCATGGTGACGTCTGTAGATGAGTCACTGCTCGGGGGCGCGATCATTCGTGCTGGCGACACCGTTATTGATGGCTCGGTCAAAGGCAAAATCGGCAAGTTGGCCGAAGGCGTATTGCGCTAGCGCGATTGTTTGCCCAACGAAAGCGCTGAGTAAGCGCGCAGAAAGAATTAAACGGCTGCTGGTAGCGATCGGCGCACCAGCAATCAAACAGGTAAGGAACGTCTCATGCAGCAACTGAATCCGTCAGAAATCAGCGACATCATTCGCAGCCGCATTGAAAGCCTGGACGTTAAGTCCGAGGCGCAGAACGAAGGCACGATCGTTTCCGTTTCTGACGGCATCGTTCGCATTCACGGCCTGGCTGATGCTCAGTACGGTGAAATGATCGATCTCAGCAACGGCCTCTACGGCATGGCGCTCAACCTGGAGCGCGATTCAGTGGGTGTGGTTGTCCTTGGTAATTACCTTGGTCTCAGCGAAGGCATGACCGCCCGCTGCACCGGCCGTATTCTCGAAGTGCCAGTTGGCCCGGAGCTGCTCGGCCGCGTCGTCGACCCGCTGGGTAATGCGATTGACGGCAAAGGCCCGATCAACCCAACGGCGATGGAGCCGGTGGAGAAAGTCGCACCAGGCGTTATCGAACGCCAAAGCGTTGATCAGCCAGTTCAGATCGGCCTCAAGTGTATCGATGCGATGGTTCCGATTGGCCGAGGCCAGCGCGAGCTCATCATTGGTGACCGCCAGATTGGCAAAACCGCGATCGCCGTTGATGCCATCATCAACCAGAAGGGCTCCGGCATTAAGTGCATCTATGTGGCCATCGGCCAGAAGATGTCGACGATCGCGAACGTTGTTCGTACGCTGGAAGAAAACGGCGCCATGGAATACACCACGGTTGTCGCAGCCGGTGCTGCAGACCCTGCGCCGATGCAGTACATCGCTCCGTACTCGGGTTGCACGATGGGTGAGTACTTCCGCGATACCGGTGAAGACGCCCTTATCATCTATGACGATCTCACCAAGCAGGCCTGGGCCTATCGTCAGATTTCACTGCTACTCAAGCGCCCGCCGGGCCGAGAGGCATACCCTGGTGACGTTTTCTACCTGCACTCGCGCTTGCTTGAGCGCGCGGCACGGGTGAACGCTGACTACGTCGAGAAAGTGACGGGCGGCAAGGTCAAAGGCAAAACCGGTTCGCTAACCGCTCTGCCGATCATTGAAACCCAGGCGGGTGACGTATCAGCGTTCGTTCCAACCAACGTGATCTCGATTACGGACGGCCAGATCTTCCTGGAAACCGAGCGCTTCAACGCCGGCTCACGTCCTGCGATGAGCCCGGGTATTTCGGTATCGCGGGTTGGTGGTGATGCACAGACCAAGTTCATCAAGAAGATCGCTGGCGGCATTAAGCTGGCGCTCGCTCAGTATCGCGAACTCGCGGCGTTCTCTCAGTTCGCATCGGATCTCGATGAGGCGACACGTAAGCAGCTGGAGCACGGTCAGCGTGTCGAAGAGCTGATGAAGCAGAAGCAGTATCAACCGATGAGCGTTGCCGACATGGGCGCGGTGTTGTTCGCGGCTAACGAAGGCTTCCTCGCGGACGTACCGCTCGACAAGATTCAGGATTTCGAAACGGCGCTGCTGTCGTACATGAATGCAGAACACAAAGCCTTCATGGATGGCATCAATGCATCCGGTGATTACAACGATGAGATTGTTGACACCCTGCGCGGCGCGATTGAGGCGTTCAAAGCGACTCAGTCCTACTAAGCGCAGCAGCAACTAATCGGAGAGCTCTATGGCCGTTGGCAAAGAGATCAAAAACAAGATCGGCAGCGTCGAGTCTACCCAGAAGGTGACCTCGGCAATGCAGATGGTTGCCGCATCCAAGATGCGACGCACCCAGGAACGCATGCGCGAGTCCCGCCCTTATGCGGATCGTATTCGTCAGGTGATTGGCCACCTGGCCAACGCCGCGCCGGAGCACCGCCATATTTATATGGAAGAGCGCGACGTGAAGCGTGTGGGCTACATCGTCATTTCTTCGGACAAAGGACAGTGCGGCGGCTTGAACGCCAACCTGTTTCGAAAACTGCTCCGCGAAATGGTCGCCAATGGCGAGAAGAACATCGAGTCAGATCTCGGGCTGATTGGTGGTAAAGCAGTCGCCTTCTTCCGTTCGGTCGGCGGCAACGTGGTATCCGCCGCGACAAACCTGGGCGAGTCACCGGAAGTCTCGGACCTTATCGGCGGCGTCAAGCTCATGCTCGATGCCTTCGAAGAGGGCAAGGTTGATCGCGTATACATCGCCTACAACAAGTTTGTTAACACGATGACGCAGGATCCGACGCTGGAGCAGCTGTTGCCTCTGGCGCCGGAAGACGACGACTCCTACGCGCATCGCTGGGACTATATCTACGAGCCGGATGCGCGGCAGTTGATTGAAGGGCTGGTGGCTCGCTTTGTTGAGTCTCAGGTTTATCAGGCCGTTGTCGAAAACGGTGCCTGCGAGCAGGCGGCGCGAATGATTGCGATGAAGAACGCAACGGACAACGCAGAGAAAGTGATCGATGAGCTGACGTTGATTTACAACAACGCGCGGCAAGCAGCAATCACGCAGGAAATTGCAGAGATTGTTAGCGGCGCGGCAGCGGTTTAAGCGCGCAGCGATCGATTAAGACGCGAAATTTACGAACAGATACGACAGAACGAGTAAGGCAAACATTATGAGCAGCGGTAAAATTGTTCAGATCATCGGCGCCGTCATTGACGTCGAGTTTGACTCAGATAACGTCCCCAAGGTTTACGACGCTCTGACCGTGACGAAGGCCGGTCTCACGTTGGAAGTTCAGCAGCAGCTGGGTGACGGCGTAGTTCGTACTATTGCGATGGGCACCTCTGATGGCCTGTCCCGCGGTTTGGCTGTTACCAGCACCGGTGCGCCGATCTCCGTGCCGGTTGGTGAGGAAACGCTCGGCCGAATCATGGACGTACTGGGTACGCCGATTGATGAGAAAGGCCCGGTCGATGCCAAGCAGCACATGCCCATTCACCGGGAAGCGCCGAAGTACGAAGATCAGAAGGGTGGTAACGAGCTGCTCGAAACCGGCGTCAAGGTGATCGACCTTATCTGCCCGTTCGCGAAAGGCGGTAAAGTTGGCTTGTTCGGTGGTGCGGGCGTTGGAAAGACCGTCACCATGCTCGAGCTGATCCGTAACATCGCTATCGAGCACGACGGACTGTCGGTATTTGCCGGTGTCGGTGAGCGGACTCGAGAAGGTAACGACTTCTACTACGAGATGAAGGACGCGAACGTTCTCGACAAGATCTCGCTTGTGTTCGGCCAGATGAATGAGCCTCCCGGTAACCGTCTGCGCGTTGCGCTGACCGGACTTACCATTGCTGAGTCTTTCCGTGACGCCGGTAAAGACGTACTACTCTTCGTCGATAACATCTATCGCTACACGCTGGCGGGAACGGAAGTATCCGCACTGCTCGGCCGTATGCCTTCAGCGGTAGGTTACCAGCCAACGCTGGCTGAAGAGATGGGTGTATTGCAGGAACGAATCACCACGACGAAGACGGGTTCCATCACCTCTATTCAGGCGGTTTACGTACCAGCGGATGACCTGACTGACCCGTCTCCTGCAACCACGTTTGCTCACCTCGACTCAACGGTAACGCTGTCTCGCGCCATCACGGACCTGGGTATCTACCCGGCTGTTGACCCGCTCGACTCCACTTCTCGTCAGCTGGACCCGTTTGTTGTTGGTGAAGAGCACTACAACGTGGCGCAGGGCGTGCAGCAAACCCTGCAGCGTTACCAGGAGCTGAAAGACATTATCGCGATTCTCGGTATGGACGAGCTGTCAGAAGAAGATAAGTCGCTCGTGTATCGCGCACGTAAGATTCAGAAGTTCTTCTCCCAACCATTCTTTGTTGCTGAGCAGTTCACCGGTAACGAAGGTAAGTTCGTATCTCGCGAAGACACCGTTCGCTCGTTCAAGGGCATCCTTGAAGGTGAGTACGATGATCTGCCAGAAGATGCGTTTTACATGGTTGGTGGCATTGAAGATGTGATCGCCAAAGCGAAAACGATGTAAGCACGCCGTCATTGCGAGAGAAGGGCGAAGCCCGAGCGAAGCAATCTCGCAAGGGTTGCGAAAGAGTAAACAGGAAACACCATGGCCACATTTCAATGCGACATCGTCAGTGCGGAAACGGAGATATTCTCCGGACGTGTTCAGCAGCTGTCGGCCACCGGCACTATCGGTGAGCTGGGCATCATGCCTGGCCACGCGCCGCTGCTAACCGGCATTCGGCCGGGGCCTCTGCGACTGACGCTGGAAGATGGCGAAGAAGACGTATTCTTCGCATCCGGCGGTTTTCTGGAAGTCCAGCCCGGTATCGTGACCGTGCTGGCTGATACGGCGCTGCGCGCTGATGATATTGATGAAGCCGCAGCCAAGTCTGCCCAGGAACATGCTGAGAAAGAGCTGTCTGATCAGCGTGCCGATCTGGACCTCGCAGCAGCGGCTGCAGCGCTTGCTGAATCGCTCGCGCAACAACGCACACTTGATGAGCTGCGTAAGCGCCGTCGCTAAGACAGCGCTACCAACTACCATCCGTCAGGGGATTGCTTTGTCGCTTTGCTCCGCGCAATGACGATTCTTTGGCTGCATCCTTTCGTCATCGCAAGAAGCTCGATTGAGTAGCAATCTAGCGACACGGCAACTTCCAATCCAGTGACAGCCTTGTAGCTGAGATCGCCACGCTTTACGGCTTGCTTTGCAATCCGCACGCTCGCGATGACGGGCTGAACTGTCATTGCGTGCTGGGACGAACGCAACGCGTTCGGCCGGCGATAGGCGCCCGCGCTTGCGTGCTGCCGAGAGCCCACAGGGCGCGGCAATCTCCTCCCTCCACTAACTGTCATTGCGAGCCCGCAGGGCGTGGCAATCTCCTGCCGACAGCAACCCGCTACCAATCGCCGCGCCTCAAGGGATTGCTTTGTCGCTTCGCTCCGCGCAATGACGACAAGTTGGCCGCTTCCCCTCGTCTTTGTGAGAAAGGCCGAACGCTTTGCATTCGTCCCAGCGCTTGATGACGCGACTACCCGTCATTGCGAGAAGCTCGATTGCGTAGCAATCTAGTGACGCGACAATCTCCTTCTTCCAGCGATAACGGATACTGCTAAAACCCGTTAACCTTCCTTTTATGTCCATCCAAGACCGCGAACGCTGGAACGCCCGCTATGCCGAAGGCGCCTACGCTAATCGTGACCATCCCAGTGCCTATCTCCTCGAACATGTCGACCTGCTCCCCCGGGGTGATGCCCTGGATCTTGCCTGTGGTGCTGGCCGCAATAGCCGCTTCCTGGCCGAACAGGGCTGGCAGGTAACCGCAGTCGATATCAGCGATGAGGGTCTGGCCCGAGTGGCCACCGGCGAGTTCGCGGACAGGATCACCACCCGGCAGGCGGATCTCGACCAAAGTTATGAGCCAGCCAAGGCCTATGACGTTGTTCTGGTGTTGAGATACCTGAATTTGAACCTGATCCGAGCAGCTTCCGGCTGGCTGAAACCAGGCGGCGCACTTTTGTGTGAAGTGCTACTTGCCGCGCCTTCCCCACCTGCTGTCGGCCCCGAAAGCACTCGATTTCGCACGCAACCTGGCCAGTTAGCCGATGCAGCGGGCGACCTTGAGGTGGTGCACAGCTTTGAAGGCGAAGTTGTAGACCCTGACGGCCGGTTCGCGCACGTGGCCCGCCTGCTGGCTGTAAACCATTGATCTAAATAGAATACCTTTTTAAACAGGCTGCCGAGAGTACAAACACAGGACAAAGTAAGGTGACCAGGATCACCCAAATGCCATGGCTGCACACCTATAATCGGAGCTCGTTTTAGCACCAGCAGGCAAGGATTCCGCCATGCGTCCCCTGGAAGTCATCATTCTCGCGGCCGGCCAAGGTACGCGTATGCGTTCTGCGCTGCCGAAAGTACTGCATCCCCTGGCCGGCAAGCCACTTCTTTCTCATGTCATCGACGCCGCTGGTGATCTGTCACCGCGGACGATTCATGTGGTGGTGGGTCATGGAGCGGAGCGGGTTCGCGACGCCTTCGACGGTCAGGTGAACTTTGTTGTGCAACAGGAGCAGCGCGGTACCGGTCATGCGGTGCAAACGGCGCTGCCTGCGGTTGGCGAGGACGCCAACGTTCTAGTGCTGTTTGGCGATGTGCCGCTCATCAACCCGGAAACGCTGGCGGCCTGTGTCCTAGCCCTCGACGAAGCGGCAGTGACGATCGTCACCGCAGTCTTTGATGATCCGGCTCAGCTCGGACGTATTACGCGTAACAGCCAAGGCCATATTACCGGCATCGTTGAATACAAAGATGCAAGTGATGAGGAACGGGCGATTCAGGAAATTAACTCCGGAATACTGGCGGCCTCTGCGCAAGACCTCAGCCGATTGCTCAGTCAGATCAACGATGACAACGCGCAGGGTGAGCTTTATCTCACCGATGTGGTTGGTCTGGCGGTTGCTGGCAGCGAGCGCGTTGATGGATTGAAAGCTGCTGGCCCTGCCGAGGTATTGGGTGTGAATGATCGCTCCCAGCTCGCGGAGGCGGAACGCCTGCTGCAACGGCGATTGGCTGGTGAGCTCATGGCCGCCGGTACGTCGCTCGCGGACCCGGCGCGTATCGATATTCGAGGCACGCTGACCGTTGGTAAGGATTGCTTCATTGATGTGAACGCCGTGTTCGAAGGCGATGTTCAACTTGGTGACAACGTGAGCATCGGGCCAGGCTGCGTCATCAAAGATTCGACCATTGGCAGTGGCACAACGCTCGCGCCTTATACGCTTCTCGAGGAAGCTCAGGTCGCTGAGTCCTGCACGTTGGGACCGTTCGCGCGGCTGCGTCCGGGAACCAACCTGTCCGATCGTGTTCGAGTCGGCAATTTTGTCGAGACCAAGAAAACATCGATGGGTGTTGGCAGCAAAGCCAATCACCTGGCCTATCTTGGTGATGCAACCATCGGCTCAGACTGCAATGTCGGCGCCGGAACCATCACCTGCAATTACGACGGCATTAACAAACACCCAACTCATATCGGAGACGGTGTTTTCGTTGGCACTAATTCAACGCTCGTAGCACCCATCAGTATTGGTAACGGTGCGTTCGTTGCCGCGGGATCAACGGTTACAACCACTATCAAGAACGATAGCCTCGCGGTCGGCCGTGCACGCCAACGCAACATTGATGGCTGGACCCGGCCGGATGCTCGGCCAGCTGTCGATAGCAAAACGAAAAAATAGGCCTTGCTTCGGCGAACGTACGTGCCGGAATACACGCGCATACAACCTACAGTAGGAAACTGATTAATGTGTGGAATCGTTGGCGCTGTCGCCACTCGAGATGTTCCTGAGATACTGATTGAAGGCCTTCGTCGGCTTGAGTATCGCGGCTACGACTCTGCAGGGGTCGCTGTCATCAGCCCCGACACCGCCAACATTGAGCGGCGCCGGGCGGTTGGCAAAGTGCAGGATCTTGTCGATGTGGTAGACGCCGACCCGGTGACCGGCCTCATCGGTATCGCACACACGCGCTGGGCGACACACGGCGCTCCGAGTGTGGTGAACGCGCATCCGCACCAGTCCGGCAAGCGCATTTGTATCGTGCACAACGGCATCATCGAAAATCATGAGCCGCTCCGCCAGGAGCTTCAGTCTGCTGGCTACGAATTTACGTCGAATACCGATTCCGAAGTTATCGCACACCTGATCGACTCGCTGTATGTCGACGGCACGGATCTGGTTGACGCCGTTCGCCAGTCGATCGCGCGACTGGATGGTGCTTATGCGATCTGTGTGATCGCCGCTGACGATCCAGAGAGAATTATCGCGGCGCGAATCGGCTCGCCGCTAGTGGTGGGTGTCGGTATTGGTGAGAACTTCGTGGCATCCGATCCGCTGGCGCTGCGCCCGGTAACCGACCGTTTCATTTTCCTGGAAGAAGGTGATGTTGCGGAGATCACCAAGTCCCAGGCTCGCTTCTGGGACGCCAGCAGTAACGTGGTCGAGCGCGAGGTACAGCGAATCACAGCCGCGGTGGACGACGCGGACAAAGGTAACTATCGCCACCACATGCTCAAGGAAGTCTTTGAGCAGCCCAGGGTTATTCACGCCACGCTCGAAGGCCGGATTGGTCGCACACGGGTTTTAGAAGAAGCCTTCGGTGTTGCCGCTCACGACATTTTCAACAAGGTGAGAGCGGTAACGATTGTTGCTTGTGGCACGAGTTTCTACGCGGCGTCAGTGGCGCGTTACTGGATTGAAGAAATTGCGCGCGTTCCTTGCACCGTAGAAATCGCCAGTGAGTTTCGCTACCGCAAAGCCTCTGTGTTGCCAGGCAGTTTGTTTGTCACGCTATCCCAATCCGGTGAGACGGCGGACACGCTGGCCGCTCTACGCATCGCGAAAGATATCGGCTTTGATGCAACGCTGACCATTTGCAATGTGCCGACATCCTCGATGGTGCGCGAGTCGGATCTGGCGCTGATGCTGCAGGCGGGCGTCGAGGTAGGCGTTGCCAGCACAAAAGCGTTTACAGCCATGCTGACTGACCTGATGCTTCTCACTATCCTGCTTGGGCGACGGCACGGCATGAGTGATGAGCGCGAAGAGCAAATTGTCTCCACACTGCATCAGCTCGATACGATGGTCGATCAGACACTAGCGCTCGAAACGGAAATCGAAAAGCTTGCGGAACACTTCATTGAGAAACACCACGCATTGTTCCTCGGCCGAGGGCCAATGTATCCGGTTGCGCTCGAAGGCGCGCTTAAACTGAAAGAGATTTCCTACATCCACGCCGAGGGCTACCCCGCGGGCGAACTCAAGCACGGCCCGCTTGCTCTCGTTGATGAAGACATGCCGGTGATCGCGGTCGCACCGAACGATGATCTGGTTGAGAAGCTCATGTCCAACCTGCAGGTGGTAAAAGCTCGCGGCGGCCAGCTGTACGTCTTTGCCGATGAGGCGACCACAATCACCGCGGGTGAAGGCGTGACGGTTGTACGGCTTCCGAAGGTTCCCGCACTGCTTGCGCCTATCGTCTACACAGTACCGCTACAGTTGCTTTCCTACTACGTAGCCGTGCTTAAGGGTACGGATGTTGATCAGCCGAGGAATCTGGCGAAGAGTGTGACGGTGGAATAGCGTAGGTGTGGTTCAGCAGCACTGGGTAGAGCACGTGGTTTGCGCAAGATCCCCCACCCCGTCTACCTCAATTATCCAGTAGCTCGGCCGCCGACGTTGGGCAGTGAGCACGGTGTAGCCCGAGTAGATTGAGCAGCGACTGCTCGCGAAGCGCTAGTTCCGGAACGCACCGGATTGTCAGCCCTCCTCGGCTCCTGGTTGCCGTGGCCAGGTCGTCACGATTTCCGCACCGTCGCTGCCACCGTGCAGCCAAACATTGCCGCCGTGTGAGCTGACGATACCGCGGACAACGCTCAGACCGATGCCCGAACCAATGCCCTTGGTTGAAAAGAATGGCTCGAAAACTCGCTCGGTTGGTATATCGGCGAGGCCGCGGCCGTTGTCCCTTACGGAGATAGCCAGGAACCCAGGCTCTCGTTCTTCAGCGGACACGTGGATTTTCGTGGCGCCCGCATCAATTGCGTTGTCAAAGATCTCCTGGAATACCCGTCTGAAATGATTGTCATCGGCTATCACCCGATCCTGGATATCAACCGAGATGTTGCAGGTGACCGGCTGAGCAATACCGATCTGTGAAAGCACGGATTCAACGGTGATCGTGGTGGGATTCTGTACGCTCGGGCCGGTGAGAAGTAGAAAGTCCCGCGTCACATCGGAGCAACGCATAGTCGCATCAACCAGATTCGCGACATGCCTTTCGATCTCGCTTGGCTTGCCAGCCTGAATGAGTTCCGCATGACCGAGCACAACGGTCAATTGGTTGTTGAAGATGTGGGCAATGTTGCCGGTCATTGTGCGTAGGGATTCCAGATACTGAGTTCTGGGGATCATGCTGCGCAGTAACTCGTTTGCGGAGATATCTTCGACAAACCAGACATCGGCGACGTGCTGGCCCTCTACGTTGAGTTGATGGGATTGGATGCGGAGCGATTTACCGTCAGCGGCGAGCGGAAGAGTGAGCGCATTGTCCGCTGACGGCACGTGTTGCTGATCGAGGCCGAGCACCTCAAAGATTGAGTCGCCCAGATAGGAGCCGCGCTTGAGTAGAGTGGCGGCAACCCCGTTCACGGCGCGAATGATGCCGGTTGGCGAGGTTAGACAGAGCCCGACCGGGGCGGCTTCCGCCATTAACGCGAGCGTCTCTCTTGAGATATTGGCCTCCCTTCTCGCCGCGTCGACGAGGAACGAGACCTGGGTTATGCAAAGCGCTGCTCCGGCAACGAGCCACATGAAATAGGCGGCGCTTAAGTCCGATTCAGTCAGATTGATTGCGGCGTAGTTGCCCTGGGCGACAGCGGGCAGCAGGAAGAAGATGCTGAGAACCTGGGTAACAGAGTGACCGGTTGCCTTGCCTCGGTTGTAAATAAGCCAGGTGCACAGCACAGATGCGGCCGTGATTACGATCGTTGCGAAGATGGTGCCGGAGCTTTCCTGATCGATAAATGGCGAAGAGGCCAAGCGCAGAGCCAGGTAGGCGGCGATGGCACTCCATGCCGCGCGCAACCAATGTTGGCGTTCAACGTAGAGAAGCGTGCCGCTGATGAGAAAGCCCGCGAATAGCGTGTCCCATGCTGGCGTCAAAAACGCGAAGATACTCTCGGCGGGAATCAGCATGCGATCAAGGCCGGACAAGATGATGCATACCCATGCCAGCATCCAGTCAGCGCCGCCCTTCGCATCACCGAGCTTTCTGATAGCGATGACCATACCGACGGTGATGGTTGCACCAACGACAAAAAAACCAAGGTCGTTCATCTTCTTTTTTCTTGTTTGTCTCCAGCGACTGAGCCCGCGAATAGCGGGCTCAGTACGTTGCTCTACTTGGTTTTGATCTTGCCCTTTGATGTCGCCGTCCACGAGCGTCCATCACCGCGAGCAGAAACAAAGGTTGTTGTACCGCCTCCCGTCGCGCCTTCCCATTCGCCCGTACCGCCAATCACCGTCCAGGTGCTGGGGCCTCCTGATCCGTCACTGTGGAACGACACCCAAAGCAGATCGCCATTGTCGTAGACGACCGTGCAGTGTCCGGCACCGAGGTTGTTGTCATCGTCCTGCTTAACACCGGTGTTGGCGCAGTACTGCATGCTTTGCGCGCCATCGTCTTGCACGATAACGCCTTGAGAGTAGCCGCCGCCGAGTACCACTGCGCCACCGGGCAGTTGGATCTCTGTGGGCATCTCGGTGATGGTGTTGTAAATCGTAGCACTGGTGTCGATGGTGTCGGCTAACATGGTACTGGCGAACATGAGTGCGCATAGCGCAGCGAATAGTCTAATCATTGGTGTACGTCCCGTTCTGTTTGTTAAAAGAACTCACAGGAGCCGGCGGTACTGCGTGTCGGAAGAAGTGAATCCCCATCTCGATACTGTTCTTCGGGTTGCGTATTTGCAATGCAATGGTCGTCGAATCGTTTGCGTCTGCGGAGTTTGTAAGCTGATGTTTGACGGGCCAGGTTTACCTAAATGTTTATGTTGCACCGCCGCAAAGGCTGTGTGACGTCAGTTCAAAACCCGTTGACCAAACCGAAACGCTCGCCTATGTTCGGGTTGGGAGAAAATTCGATGATCAGTCTTGACGGCTTGTGGGAAAGCCAAAGACGCAGTGAATGTCGAATCTGAGCAGTGACGCTCAAAGAGGAATCAGGGGTTTTATCGGGGAGAGTTCAATGGTTCTAGGCAAACAGCTGAGGCTGGCGATTGCCAGTCTCACGGCTCTGTCGTTGTGTGGTCCTGTCTACGCAAACGATCAGAATATCGAAGAAGTTTTGGTCACTGCGCGCCGGCAAGCGGAAGGCTTACAGGATGTTCCAGTCACTATCGCAGCGTTCACGGAAGCAGATCTCGATCGCTACAACATAACGACGCTCACAGACGCCGCCAAGATGGTGCCAAACATGGTTATCTCGCAGGGCGGCTCCGGTAACGGATCCAGCCTGCGTTTGCGAGGTATCGGCTCCAGTTCGATCTCAGCAGCGTTTGACCATTCGGTCGCAATCAACCTGGACGGTGTCGTCGTTAACCGCGGCCGTTTCATTCATAACTCTTATCTCGACATGGGCCAGCTCGAAGTGCTGAAAGGCCCGCAATCACTGTATTTCGGTAAGTCTGCAACGGCGGGCGTGGTATCGATTACCACCAATGATCCGGGCGATGAGTTTGAATTGCAGCTTAGCGGCGGCTTAGAGACAGAATTCGATGGCACATTTGCTGAGTTCGTTGTGTCCGGACCGCTGAGCGACACGTTTGGGGCGCGACTCGCGGTCGGGTTTACCGAACAGGAGGAGCTCTTTGAGAACTACTCGTTTAAAAATGATCCGGTAAATGTTGCTGCAAATGGCGCGGATGAGTTCTACGGCGACGAGTCCATGAACATGCGATTGACTCTGGTCTGGGAGCCGAGTGATACGTTCAGCGCCAAGCTGAAATACAACTATTCGACTTTCGACAATGACGGAGCGGGCACTGCTTACGCAGAAGACGTCTGCCCGGAAGGCGGCCACCAACCGACAGGCGTACCGTCAGGCGCCTTACCGTTTGCCGTCTTCCAGGGTGTCGATGATTGCCGAATTAATGGCAACACATCCAAAGTGAATCTGAACCCGGGGCTTCGAGATGGGCTTCCCCATGGTTACGATGATGGCCGGCCAGGTCTTGAGCAGGAAACCAATTTCACATCGCTACAACTTGACTGGGACGTTACCGAGCAGATCTCGCTGAGAGCGATTACCGGAATCGTTGAGCTGGATCACCGGGAGCTGGACGACTACAGCTACGGTGCAGGTGTGTTTGGTGGCTACCATGAGAACGTCTACGAGAGCTGGTCCCAGGAGATTCAAATCTCAACGGACTTCGATAGCCCGGTGAATTTTGTTGGCGGCTTTCTCTACCAGGAGATCGAGCAGGAGTTCGATGCCTACCAGTACGCGTTCAATCTAGGCGTCATGCCGAACATCTTTGGTGCAGCCTACGCGAGCGTTGGTGGCGATCCGACTGCGACCATCATCGGTCCGGATCCTGTCACTGGAAATGAGTACGACTATCGCAAGACCCACTACCTGGATACCGACGCTTTCTCGTTCTTTGCGGCGATGTACTGGGACATCAGCGATCGCGCTGAGCTGACGATCGGCGCACGATATACCGACGAGACCAAGGATGGCCGCATCGAGATTCCTTACCTGCACGCGGCTGCCGCGCTGTTCGGCTTTGGCGGCCCGCCGGTTATCGATGGTATCGAGTTCGAGGACGACAACATTTCTCCAGAGGTGTCACTGAACTACCACATCAACGATTCCGTCAGTGCTTATGTCTCCTATAAGGAGGGCTTCAAGTCAGGAGGCATCGACAACAGCGCGTTGCCAACGGCTGCGCTTAACCCGTTGTCGCCAACCTTTGCCGGCTTTGACTTCCTTATCTACGACTCAGAAGTTGCCAAAGGCTTCGAAGGTGGTGTTAAGGCAGACCTGCTGGATGGTGCCCTGCGAGTGAATGCATCGGCCTTCTCGTATGAGTACTCGGATCTGCAGGTTCAACTGTTCGACTCGTCGATCATTCAGTTCTCCACGTTCAATGCATCGGCCCTTGAAACCCAGGGCGTCGAATTCGACATGCTCTGGTATACCGACGTTGAAGGTCTGGTGGTGCGCAGCGCCTGGGCGTTTACTGATACGAAGTACTCGGAAGACTTCATCAACGCCACCGGAGAAAACCTTAAGGGTCAGGATGGTGCGGGCAGCGCGGACATCACCGGCTTCGTTGGGGCAACGTACGATATGTCCCTGGGCAATAGTGCGTGGCGGATGAGTTTGTCAGCTGACGCTCGCTATACCGATGACTACGCCTGGACGGCTACTGCGAACCCATTTATGCAGGATTCGTTCTGGATCATTGATGCAGCAATCAGTGTGTACTCGGAAGACAACCGACACTCGTTCAACCTGATTGGTCGCAACGTTGGTGATGAGATCTACATCACCGGCGGTGGCGCTATTCCGGGCCGTATCCCAATGGACAATACCAGTGCGAACAGCCTCGACCAGGCCGCGACCACCAGTCTTGGCCGTACGATCAGCCTGCAGTATCGCTTCAGCTTGTAGAAGCTTTCTGCCGGCGATTCTGTCGGCTAATGAAAGGGGCGGCCTCGGCCGCCCTTTTTTGTGCCCGCTCTACCCGCAAGAGTGAGGTTCGTTACCCCGAGCCCTTCGTGAACCCAATCACTCCACAGTCGCTTGAGTATGAATGTCCGTTTGCTGGCATAGATGCTGCAACGTTGCTGCCGGTTACCGCTGAAGTGACTGCAAAACGACAGCATCGGCGGAAATTTTGAAAAACATACAAAGAGGTACGCGATATGGGTGTTGAAGTAGGTGGTTTGCTCGGGCTGATCGTTCTGGTTCTGGATGTGATGGCGATTGTGAAAACGGTTGGCAGCACGGCATCAACAGGCTCCAAAGTACTGTGGGTAGTCGTTATCCTGCTGTTGCCAATAGTTGGCCTGATTCTCTGGTGGTTGATGGGGCCGAAGTCCTAGACCCGGGGTATTGTTTGGTGGCTGGGCAAGCAAGGAGATAGTCGTATGCCCTTTGAGTTGCTGACGGTCGATTTGAACGTGCTCAGCCGCCATTTGATCCTGATGCTGATTGCCTACGTTCTGGCGCTTCCCATCGCGTGGGATCGTGAACGTCAGGAGCGAACGGCAGGCCTGAGGACGTTTCCTTTGGTTGCTTTGGCATCCTGCGGTTACGCCCTGGTTGGCTTCAGTCTCATGGATGAAGACGCTCAGGGACGCGTTGTCCAGGGGCTGATCACCGGCATGGGCTTCATCGGTGGCGGCGCGATCCTGAAGAGCAACAATGGCGTGGTGTACGGCACGGCGACCGCGGCAAGCCTCTGGGGTACGGGCGCGATTGGCCTGGCAGTAGCGGCTCAACGGCTAGAGGTGGCTGTTGCCATCAGTGTGCTGACGTTCATGACGTTGTACTTTCTGCGGTCTGTGAAGCAAGACATTGAATCAGAGAATGAGGAAGCCCCCGGAGGCTCGGTTCACGGGAAGTCCGATGATGAATAACAACGTGGAGCTCGCGCGAGCATCGGACGGCTCGTATGAACGCCCATAACGTGGTGGTCGATCTGCTGGATCGCATCCGCTCCAGCTACTGGTTCCTGCCGAGTCTGATGGCACTTGGCGCGCTCCTACTGGCCGGTCTGATGATTCAGCTCGACCTTCGTGTGGCGAATGGCTGGCTTGCAGAGAAGCTCTGGCTCCAGGCAACCCCGGAAGGGGCGCGGGCAGTGCTGGCAACCGTTGCCGGTTCCATGATCACGGTGGCTGGCGTCACGTTTTCAATGACGCTTCTGGCCATTTCCCACGCCAGCGCCCAGATTGGGCCGCGCCTGTTGACCGGATTCATGAAGGATCGGCGCAATCAGTTTACGCTTGGCGTCTTTGTCGCAACCTTCCTCTATTGCCTTATCATTCTACGCGCCGTTCGCGATGGTCTCGGTCAAACCGAGGCCAATGGTTTTGGCGGAGAGTTTGTTCCCGAGCTGTCAGTGCTGATGGCCGTCGCGTTGTCTGTGTTATGCGTGGCTACGCTCATCTTTTTCATCCATCACGTAACTCGTTCAATCGACATCACTATTGTCGTCGATCGCGTTGGCTGCGAGCTGATGGATGATCTGTCATCGCTGTATCCCGCCCGGGTGGGAGCGGATGGCGCCCGGATTGCAGTTGGCCAGGTGGCTGCGCTAACGGCTGAGGCACCTAAGGTGCTTGAGGTGGATATCGAATCCGGCTATTTGCGAATTGTTGACGGCGAGCTGGTGATTGACTGCGCCAGCCAGCACGGCTTGATTGTTGAGCTCCTGCTGCGGCCCGGGGATTTTGCGGTGGAAGGCCAGCCGCTCATGCAAGTGTGGTCTGCCCACGCAGAGCTGGACACCGAGGTTGCACGAGAGTTGCTGAGCGCTTTTTCCTGGGGTCGCGAACGGGATAGCAGCCAGGATGCGCTGTACCCACTGGAACAACTCATCGAGGTGTTTGGCCGGGCATTGTCGCCCGGGGTTAACAATCAATACGTCGCGCTGTTGTGCATACACCAGTTCGAACGCGCAATCGCAACGATGTTGCGGGCCGACATTCCCAGTGCGATCCGGCTAGATGAGAAGGCAGAGGTTCGCGCGCTGGCACAGCCGCTGACGCATGAAGTATTTCTTGGCGAGCTGTTTGGCCCGGTTCGTCAGTTCGCTCGGGGTGACTGGCTCACCGTGCACCATTTGCTGAAGATGTTGGATAGCCTAAGTAGCGTTGCGGCGTTGGCTCCCGCTCGAGATCTGCTGCAAGCTCAGCGCATGATGATGGAACGGGAGATTAATGAGTCCGCAATGGCGCCAGAGGAGAAAGCCCGGCTGTTGTCCGGTGAGTCCACATAGGCCGTTGGCGCGCTCGAACGCTGTTAATTGTTTGCCTCGCGGCTGTTCGGCAGCAAGCGAAGCGAGTGCTCATAACTCGCCGGAATGCCAGGTGAGATCGCGTCGTCGTCGCCACTGATCCAGGCATTGCTTTGATCGTTGTAGTGTTTACTGAGCGGCCAACCAGACTGGCCACCAGGCGAGGCTAAAGCAATTGTCATAGGTTTAGTCATCGCAATGACGATGCGCGTCGTCGCTCCTCCGTTAACGGCAAATGGCGCGGCGTAGCTGAAGCGCGCCCGCCCGAGCGTTGCGTTGCCACCGGAGACTGAATAGGGCCCACGATCCAGCAACCACTGACTACCAGGAAATGCGCCGCTCATTTGATGGCGCAGGGTAAGGTGATGCTCATCGCCCCAACGCCAGTGTCGTGGCTCACTGCCGTACCGGTCTTGCAGTTGCGTAATAGCATCGCGGAAACTTCTGCGCAGAGCTTGTGCAATCGGCCAGTCGCGATTAGCCGGCGAGTTTGGCTGCGCTAACAGATGATTATCGATGGCCTCGTTGATCAGATATCGGCGTGTTAGGAGCCGCTGATACAACTCATCAGCCAGCACATCGGCGAGCAGTTCTTTGATGAAAGCGTTATACCACTGGCCAAATATTAAAGGCTCCGGTGAGCCGGCGGTATCCTCCGCACGCGGGCCCAATCCGCCAGCAAACTCGCGCTGCTCGCTTCGAGTGCGCTCATTTCATTGGTATCCAGGTACGCAAGCATGATGGGAACGAGTCGCTGCGCCTGCAGGTTGACGATGTCGGTTTGCAGGGCTTGCATGGACGCCAGATCGTGATCGCTCGTTTGTGCGAGCGCCGAGTGAAGCCGCGCGATGCGATAGCCCGGCGCATTGTCGGCGGATACCAATGGTTCACCATCGTGAATGGGTCGGTTCGCGGCGGCGACATAACCCGCAGCAGGATTGTGTTGAGCCGGTAGATTGTGGCTGGTGATGATGCCCCGCCAGGCGCTGTCAGGATCGTCGCCGGGAAGTGGAACAAGGCCAGCGCCGCGGCCTCGCGACGGCAGCGTCCCGATAGTGCGCTGGGAAATACGGCCGGTGATGTCTGCGTAGGTTACGTTGGCGCTCGGCGCGACAAAGTTGTCCATAGCCGTGTTGAACTGCTCGAATGAGGTGGCGCGATTTAAAGCGAACAGCGCATCGATGCCCTGGCCAGGCGCTTCCAGCGGTGCCCAGCGCTGGGAAATCGGCGGCGACTCGCTGATCAGCCGGCCGTTATGCGTATGGGTTACGTTGAGGCTGTAGTTACCCTCGTTCGCAACGGGTATTGCTACCGATTCGATGCGGCCGTCATATCAGCCATCGCGCCCTTTGAATCGATTGGGGTTGTCTTTGTCCACCGTCTCGATGAACAGATCCTGAGAGTCGCCGATGTTGGTGAAGCCCCAGGCGAGGAACTCATTGAAACCGTTGATGACCCCCGGCAGGCCCGGTACCGAATTGCCACGAATCTGTTGTTCGCCAACAAACAGATGCACATCGTAAGTCAGGTTTGGCAGACCGATGGAGTCGTGGGAGTCGAAAGCAAAGAGCGCCGAATCGCCGGATGTCATGCCTGGGCTTACCGCCCAGGCGTTGCTGCCTAAACTGGGCGCTGTGAATAGCGCATGGCGTCGGGTTTGAGCAGGGGCAAGGCGGTCCCAGGCGGCGAGCAACGATGTCAGCTCGAAGTCTGCGTCGGGCGCTTCGCTCGCAATGGGATTTGCGATAACCGAGGAGCTGGGGAAAAAGATTGCGGCGCGACTTGCTCCCAGCGCGTTTACCAGGGCGAGGCGCATGAGCTCATCACTTGCGTTGTTTGCGGATTGATAGGCCATCAATGCGGCAAGCGCAAATACGTCTCGGCGTTGCCAGGGCGCTGGCGAGTGGCCGGTGAGTAGAAACTCTGGCGGCTTGGGTTCGCCTTCGGCCAGCCAGGCATTAATGCCACTGATGTAGCTGTCGACATAACCAAGCACCTCGTCGCTCGCGGCTTGCTCGAGTCGCGCCGCCAGTTCGGGCACGCCCGCGCGCCACATGTCGATATCAGTAGTGAGCCCGGTTCGGCCGATCAGCTCGGCGATGCGGCCGGAACCCGCACGACGAAACATCTCCATTTGCCACAAACGCTCGCGAGCGTGCAGCCACCCCTGGGCGGTGAATGCATCGCGAAACGTTGCCGCGCGCACAAAGGGCCGCGCCCGTTCGTCAAAGGTTATGTCCACGGCCTTGGATACCGGCGCGAAGAAGCTGCCGCTTCGTGTTGGCTCGGACAGCTTCAGCCAACCCAGGCCAGCGCCGAACAGGAGCGCGACAGCGGCGAGACTGATCAAAGCGATTTTGCCGAGAACCCTCATTACGATGTGAAATCGGCGACGGCGGTGGCGAAGGCCTGCAGGAAGTGTTCTTCGTCTGGTCGGGTTACTGCGGTGGAAAAGAAGCAGGTAGCAGTAGGCGCCATCAGCACTCCCTCCTGCAACATGATGCGATGAAAACGTGTTGTCGCCGCGTTTTCAGCGGGAGATTTGAAGTAGCTGCGATAGTCGTGAACATCGCGCCTGTGGAAGTAGATGCTGAACATGCTGCCGGTACCCGATACCTGCATGGACGCGCGCTTTTTGTCGATGATCTCTGTACAGGCCAGGCGCATTCGAGCACCGAGTGCCTCCAGGGCGTCGTAGGCAGCTTCGTCCAGCGCGGACATGCCAGCTAGCCCCGCTGTCATGGTGATGGGATTTGCCGTGAATGTGCCGCTGCTCGATACAGCGGAGGCTGTCGCTTCCATAACGTCCGCGCGGCCCGCCACTGCGCCAACGGGATAGCCGCCGCCAATGATCTTGCCGAGAGCGGTTAGGTCAGGCTGGCCACCAAAGCGACCCTGAGCGCCGCCATAGCCGAAACGCAGCGCTATCACTTCGTCAAAAATCAGGAGCACACCGGCTTCTCGGGTCAGGGTCCTGAGCGCATCTAGATAGCTTGGCTGTAGAGGGGTGAGGCCGCAGCGCGCCGGTACGGGATCGACGATAACGGCTGCGATATCCGAGTCGCTGGCCAGGATGCGTTTGAGCATCGAAATGTCATTCGCCTGTGTGATCAGCACCGATGACAGGACGCCCTCGGGAGTTGCCGGAACCGTTGCGACGGCATGGGGTTCGTTACCCCAGTTGTCCGGCGTCGAATAGTTACTGATTTCGGCGTAGTCGTAAGAGCCGTGGTATACGCCTTCCAGCTTTACGATTTTGCGACGCCCGGTGTAGGCCCGAGCGGCTTTGATCGCGAGTGCGACGGCTTCGGAGCCGGTGTTTATGAAACGAATCTTCTCGAAGCCTGCAACGCGATCGGTCAGAAGCTCGGCCAATGCGATTTCGGATTCTGTTGGCAATGCGAAGCAGCTACCAAGCGCAGCTTGTTCCTGAACGGCCTGCACGATGGGTGCAAAGGCGTGGCCATGAATTAAAACGCCCAGGTTGTTGGCGAGATCCAGATACTCTCGGCCATCAACATCGGTGATTCGGCTGCCAAGGCCGTGCGCCGCATAGGTCGGGTACGGCGGGTACCACAGCGCGCTTCGTGTGCTGCCTGCTGGAAAGACGGCGAGTGCCCGTTCGTGCAGCGCTACGCTGGGTGGCTGATCCGGCATGATGGCTCACTCGGCTGCTGTTGTTCGCCCGTCAGGATAACCCTGGCCCGTGAACTACGTAATCCCCTGAGCGCAAGCCCTCCAGTTGCACCTGAGAGCTTTTTGTACCCTGATAGATAGAAGCTCAGTTAGAGGCACTGATAACTGAACTAGATGGGGTAGAGCCCAAAGCGTGAACCGTTTGTCCGATGCGGCAACGGTGGAGAGAGGCATGTCTATAGCGTCCGCAAAGGCGTTCGCAACGAGCGCCACTTACGATTCGCTGATAGACAGTCGATAACGACCCCGCGACAATAGTGAAGCACGTGTCTCATCGTGCGGTGCCTCTACGCGAGTAGGGCGCGAAGTGTTTCGATCGCGCGGCCGTGATCGAAACTGTTGCCTTACCGTTGTCCGTGGAGACCTCGATCGTGCTGAGTTCAGTCCGGCGCCGCCTGCGCCTCGTTTTGCCCGCCCTCGCGATAGTCATTACCGGTTGTGGAGGCGGCGGCGGTGGTGGTGGTGGCGGTGGCGGCACTCCGCCACCGGCCAATCAGGCGCCGAGCTTCTCCGGCGCAACGAGCTTTACGTTTGCCGAGACCGAATCCGTCGAGTTCTTCCTGACGATTACGGACCCTGATAGCTCTACGGTCACGATCACCGGAATCAACGGTGGTGACAGCGCGCTCTTCATTCTCGATATCAACAATGGCCGGCTGGCTGCTAACACGCCGACTGGCCGCTTCGACTTCGAATCACCTCTAGACAGCGATGGCGACAACGTCTATGTGCAGGAGCTGGAACTGTCCGACGGTGTCAACACCGTGCGGGACACGATTACGGTGACGATCACCGATGTCGATGAAGGCCCTCAGTTTGCGACGCTGCCCGACGTAGCGCTCGACGAAGGCGCGACTGGTGATTTGGTCACATTCACCGCGACCGATCCTGAAGGCGGTGTCGTGGCGGATTACACCATTGTTGAGGTCTCTAAGGTGGGCGAGGTGGTGAACAGCCAGCGGCTGCTGGACGCGTTTGCCGTCGACCCCGACACGGGAGTGCTGAGCGTGCTCGTACCGTTTGATGCGGAAGTGGACGGTACCCAGGATCCGATTTTTGTCGGCGTCGAGGCCAGCGATGGCCAGGTCACAGGAAGAGGCAGCGTGGCGATAACGCTTGTCGACCTGCCGAGTGAACTGGTTACAGGCTACAGGCTGTCCGGTCGCGATACGGTGAGCCCGTTGGGTGCAACGGTCCGCGCGTTGGGCGACGTGGACGATGATGGCGGCAATGAGCTTTGGGTAGCCGAGGGGACGGACGAGGCTGGCCTGGAGACGGCTTACCTATTGTGGAGCGCGCCAGTTCGTGACGCGCAAAACGGCGGCGTCGCCGACCAGCTCTTAGCCGATGTGCCTGACTCAGAGCGAGTACTCATTACGAACGATCTTAGGGCAAACACAGCCAGGCGCAGCTTGCTTGTTGGCGTCGATGCCGGCGACGTCGATGCGGATGGTGTCGCCGATGTGCTCGTTTTGCCGAGAGAGACGCGCAGCCAGTCGGAAGTAGATGATGCGGTAGACGGCGATAACGCTTTCCTGCTCTTTGCTGACTCGCTGGCGATCGAGCAGGTGGACCTCACGGCCCTGGCATCCGGCTCGGGCGTGCGACTCACCGGACTGTCCCGTCAGGCGAATATTGGCCTAACCGCCACGGCGGCTGATTTTGACGCAGACGGCCGAAGCGATATCGTCCTCGGACTGCCGGCGCTGAACCGCGCGCTCGTCATCTTTGGGGACGCGATAGCTGCAGCCGGCGACAGCCTAGACCTCTCGATCGCGTCGAGCGAAGCCGTGCTGGTTCTGCAAAGCGAGCTGACGTCTCAGGCAGTCATCCAGCAGGTCGCGCAATCGGTTCTCGCAATTGCGGATGTGAACGCCGATGGCGTCCCGGAGCTTGTGGTCAACGGCATCGGACTAGAGCCCGACTTTGCCAACGCGCTGTTTGTGATCGATGGTGCTTCTATCGCCGCTGCGAAGGGTGGCAGCGGGGCGATCAATTTATCGGCCGATGCGAATGACAGCGACATTGTCGAGATGCGGGTGCAGGAACTCGCGACGGCATCGCTCGCGACCGGCGCTGATGTCGATAACGACGGTCTCAATGACATTGCGGTCGGCCACGTCGGCAACTTCCAGCAAACACGCGTAGCCACGGTAGTCATGGCGCGCACCATTGCCGCGGCGCTGGGCACAACGGATGATCCTGACCTGAACTTCACGAATCCGAGCGACGGCGTTGCCGTGTTTGCGGACAATCAAATCGAGAGTCAGACCATTGGCACATCGGTTCGCGTGGCGCTGGTACCGTCCGTTGGTGGCGGTCTTGGTGCCGAGCTGGTTGTCGCGATTGACGAGAGCAGTAGTCTTGGGCGCACGCTCAATGGAAAGATCTCTGTGCTGGATGACGCCGCGCTACTGGCTTCCTCAACCGGCGAGCTTCGATTTGACGATGCCGCCTTTCCGGCGAGTGTCGGCCGACGATTGCTTGGCTACGCTAGCTTCGCCCGGACGGGACGTTCCCTCGAGGTGTCCGACGCCGACGGTGATGGCAGCCTGGATTTGATAACGGCCAGTGTCACCGCGGGCTCGGATGAAGCAGACACGGACAATGGCGGTGTAGTTGTGATCCCGGGTTCGCTGCTGTTACAAGCCTTCGGAGCGGATGACGCTGAAAGCGATCTAGCGCAGACTCTCGTTCGCGAGGGCTAGCAACGTTTGCTTGGTGGGGTCTGAATGAGGAAAACGGTGGCGGTTCTAGCAATGGCTCTGGTTGCTGCGGCTTCCGGTGGCTTGGCGATGAATGGCCCTGCTCAGAGCGCGCCTGTCGCAGATATGAGTTCTACTGAAGCCATCGAGTCACACATTCGAGATGGCATGGCAACCGCCGGGGTGCCGGGGGTTGCGCTTGCGTTAATCGAGAACGGTCGGGTCGCGCTGCTGCGCACCTACGGTCAAGCGAGGGTAGGCGGAGACCCGATAACTGCCCGGACCCGGTTTCAGATCGGGTCGGTGTCCAAGTCGTTCACCGCGGCGGCGGTTCAGGCTCTGGTGGACGATAGCCAACTAGAGCTTTCCGCCCCGGCCATTCGCTACTTCGCTGAAGACGATTCCCGCGCCGCCGCAGACTCAGTGCTTGGAGTGACGGTTGCCGACTTGATTAATCATACCTCGGGGTTCTCCACGCACTCGGGCAACACCAATCAATCCGCTAGCTCTCACGCGCCCGGCGTTATCCGCAATGCCGCCCATCAGTTGCTCGAGCGCGGTCCGGAATTGCCCCCAGGCGAGCGCTGGCAGTATTCGAATGCGAACTATCAGCTTCTTGGTGGATTGGTTGAATCAGTGAGTGAGCGAGCTTTTCCGGCTGTTGTCGCAGATAAGGTGTTTGCGTCGGCTGATCTGGTCGCTGCCTCGTATGCGTCCAAGCGTTCCCAGACGGATGCTACGGGTCATCAATATGCGTTTGGGTTGAGGTTGGAAACCTCAACAGTGCCAGGGGCGGTAATCGCTCCGCAAGGAGGCGTTACTGCATCCATCGATGATCTTGCCCGCTACCTTCGTTGGCAGATGGATCGCTTCGACGCCCAAGGCTGGCGACAACACTACGAGGCGGCTGCAATAGTTGGCGGTGATGTTCGCTATAGCCACGGCTGGTTCATGGTGCCATCGAGCAACGGCCTCATTGTGTACCACGATGGCAACAATGCCGGTTTCACGGCAGCTGCTGCGTTCAATGCAGATCAACGCACCGGTGTTGTCGTGCTGGCGAATGCATCGAGTGGCTATGTCGGTAACGATGTCGATGCGCTGACGGTTGGAGTTCGACAAATGGCCATGTCCATGGACGTTGTGAGTGAAAGAAACTTTGGCCCTGCCATTGGTCAGCTGATTGGGCTCATGGTGCTCACTGCTTCGGTGTTGATCTGGGCGGTGGCGTTTTTCTGCAAGCCACAGCGACGAGCGCAGAACTGGTTACTTATCATCCTGCCCTCAGCCGGGTTGCTGCTTCTTGCCTGGCTGCTGGGTGCAGCGTTACCGCAATCGCTTGGCGCAACCCTTGATGCAACCCGTGTGTTTTATCCCGATGCGGGGTTCGTATTGAGCACAGCGGTGATTGCGTGCGCCGTATGGGGTGGCGTTCGCATGATTATCCTCGTGCTGGGCAAGCGCGCTTAGCCGTTATCCCGCCAGCCGCTCGTTTAACTCCTTGTGAAAGTGCGCCACGCGCACTTCGCGCTCGCTCAACCAAGCCTTCTGAAAACCGCTGGATGCAGAACCGGCTTGCACTTTGGCGAGCAGAGACAGGTCCTGGTCGACGGTGATCGTAAGGCTCTTACGGCCTTCCAGCACTTCGCTGTAGTGAAAAACGTCACGCTTAACACGGCCGTTTTCAATCTGGCCGGCCTCATCACTCACCGCGTGTAGACCGTGGGTCGTGATGTTGGCGCCGCCGAGTGCTGGATCAGGTTCGAGCTGTAGCGACCATTTGTCCATGAGCGATTTGCTAGGGTCGGTGGGGTGCGGCCGGGAGCGCATCATCCACAATCCCTCGGGCGTGCCGGAGAGAATGATGTTTGGGAACAGGTTGTACTGATAGACGCGCGTCAGTAGTTCGTCGCTGAAGTTGCGGTAGTCGTAGCCGCGTTGCCGGCAGGTTGCGCGCTTGGCCTGGGTGATCGCTGCCGGAATATCTGGCACGCGACCAATGAAATCATTGGGGTTCAGCCCTACCGCCAACATGCCGGCGACCTGAGCATCCGTAGGCTCGTTTGGTACGGGATAGCGACTATCGGTTATGAAGCCCTGTAGATGCAGGCCAGTGTGGCCGTTCTCGTAGAGTTCATTCACCTCGTTCGTGCAGTCGACAAACGATTTGTGCTGCGGATGAATGTAGTCGACGTGATAGAGCTCCGCGAAGTTGTCGATGATGGCCTTCCAGTTGCAATCCACCTCTGCCGTCTGATCTTCCAGCAGCGTCATCTTCTTGTAGTTGTACGGGGATACGCGCTCGATGATGGTGCCGAGAAAGCTGGCGAGAGTTTCCGGGGCGGGGCTCATGTTGACGAACACGAAGCCCTGCCATACATCGACATGCACGGGCGCGAGTCGCAAGCGATCGTCCGGGAGCCCGTTGCTGAACGTTGCGGCGTTTGGCGCGCTTCTCAGCGCACCATCCAGTTCGAAGGTCCATGCATGGTACGGACAGCGAATGACGGATAGGTCGCACAGGCCCTCATCGAGCAGCCTGGTGCCGCGATGCGTGCAGGCGTTGTGGAAGGCCGACAGACCCTTCTCGGTGCGAGCGATGATGATGCTATCGACGCCGCAGTCGAACGTTACGGTGCTGCCGATTTCGGCAAGATCGTTTTCCAGCGCGGCGAGCAGCCAGGTGTTGCGCCAGATCTTTTGCGTTTCTGCGCGCATGACGGTTGGATCGACATAGCGAGCACCATCAATCTCGACGCTTGCGGCAATCAACTCGCTCATGCGATTTCTCCCAACGATGTATGCGGTAGCGCTCGAGTATAGAGCGCAGATTGAATGCTGTGTAAGTCAGCTGATTTGGGTATTGAGGGTGGTCGTGACCGGCCGAGACGCATGCGCTGGGTCAAGCGGTTCGAACACAGGGGGGCCTTCGAAAGACAAGCCTTCCTGCACCAGCAATGCCGTTGCCAGTGGCAGGTACGCCCGCGTAACGCCCATGCCAAGGCAAAGGTGTTTGCCACCACCAAAGGCGTTAGGCCGCTCCGCGCCGTCGACAAGCCATCGCTCTGGGTTGAAACGCAGAGGCTCTGGGTATCGGCTTGGGTCGAAGTGCGCGAGGCCATGCATGTGTTGCACGAGTGTTCCCGCTGGCAATTCTCGACCGAGCACCGCGACATCGCGCTCAGTGCGCTTTGGCACAACAGGGGCCGGCAGAAACATGCGCTCACTTTCTTTGATCACTGCGCTCAGAACGGGCAGGTTTTTCATGCCGCTTAAAGTGCTCAGATCGACGCCATCCAGTTCTTCCCGGAGCCGATACAGCCAGGGCGAGTCGTGAATAGACCACAGTAAGCCGCACAACAAGTTGGCGATATTGCCGACCCCCGCAATGCTGAGCAGATAGGTGGCATGCAACAGTTCTTCACGCGTCAGCCGCGCCATGCCTTCCGGTGGTTCGCGCTTGAGCAGGAGCGACAGCGAATCATCGGCCGGTTCGGCGACGAGATGCTCGTCCAGCACTGCGTTGAAAAAGGCGAAAGCCGTGCTGCGCAGGCTTTGATAGCTCTGGCGGTAAAACCAGGGTTGCTGTTCGGCCGCGCTGATCTGGACACCGGCGATGAAGTTTTCTTCGAACTCGCAGAGCTTGCTGATCGATCGATCGTCCGCGTTCGTGTGTACCTGGCTTTGTGTCAGCGCCTTCGTAAAAAGGTGGCAGGCTGAGGCGTGTAACTCGATGGTTTGGCCTCGCCACTGAGCAATGCCTGCCGTCATCACGGCAGCGCTGGTGCTGATGTCGCGTCTTAACGCCGCAACGCCAAATGCCGGCAGCAGCAGCTTGCGTAGCCGGCGATGGGCTTCGCCGTCGAGCGCTGAAACGTGTTCCGGCCCCAACTGGCTGTGAAAGACCTTCGCTGCATCTGTACGCGCGTACGACCAGAGCTGCGGTGTGCTCCAGCTGACTTTGTTGGCCTCCGCGGAAGCCATGACAACGACGGGCTCGCCGTCACCAACCAATTCGATGACAGGCCCGAGCCGAGCCACTGCGTCCACCCACGCAGCGACCGGAGCGCCCAGCATAGACGGCTCCGTCATCAGCGTGCTCGCGGACGTTGGCAATTCACTCCAGTGCAGCTGAGGCAGCGGATTCATAGATGCTTATGCGTTGTTGGTTGCGGTGGATAACTGTCGGCGATTGCGAATGCCCAGCCACTCGACAACCGCTAGCGTTATGACGACAACGGCAAGGATGCCCGCTGAGAAAGTTAGGGCATCACTCAGCTCGCCAGTTCGTTCCACAACGCTTGCGCTGACAAGCGGCGCCAGGGCGCTTCCGGATGTCGACATCAGAAGCAGGTAGGCGATATTTCTATGGCCGGGAATCGACACCTGAGCAAGTGCGTACGCGGTATAGGCATTGAAGGTTGCCGACACCGACAATCCGTAAGCGAAAGCGAGCAGCATGGCTTGCGACTGGCTCGTGACATCAACTAATAGCACAACGCTCGCAAGACTCAGGCCGACAAAGCCGTAGACCAGTAGCCGTACGTTGATCTTGGACACCAGCCAGGTGCCAGCGATGGACCCGAAGAATGCGGTAGCGAAGACAGACGACATGAAGTCGCCGGCAACCGCGCTATCGTCAGCGAAACGCTCAGAGATGAGTTGCGGCGCCCAGATGAACATCGAAATCTTGGCCAGCATGAACAGCAGCAGCGACACACCCAGCAACACAATGCGCGCATTCCACTCGTTAGGCGCCTCCTGTTCCTCGTTCTTCTGCGGCTCGTTACCCGCTTCGAAGTCCGATGACATGGCCAGCAGCACAACGACCGCAATGATGCCCAGTACCACCAGATAGACGCTGCTGAATGGCATGTCGCGAGTCAGAAACCAGGTGGCTAGCCAGGCGTAGAGAAAACCGCCGCCGTTGAACATCGCATCCTGAGCGACGATCGCCGTCTGGCGCGCCCGGCCCTGCCACAGAAGCGTGATCTGTGTGCCAGCGCCGGTCAGCGCAAGGCTGATGCCAAAGCCGAACAGAAACAGCCACAGAAACAGCCAATCAAAATCGGCTTGCCAATGTATGGCTGCTAGGGCGCCGCCGCAGAGCGCAAGGCTGGCTATGGTCATGCGCTTTATTGAGATGTGGTCGAAGATGAAGAACGCAAAAAGCTGGCCGACCATGGAGGCTCCGGTGAACCAGCTGAACTGGGCCGCCATGTCCGTAACCTGCACGCCATACTGCTCGGCCGCTGATGGTACGAGCAGCCCGATGGTCGTGACCACACCGGCAATGATGAGTGTGGCGCTCTGGCAGATGAACAGGAGTTGCAGTCGGTTGCGGCTCACGAGGAAACCCGGTTCGAGTAAGCCTTAAGAGTCGCTAGTCGGGAGTGAAAGCGCAAACAGTTTTACGGACAGATTCCGCCCAACAACGGTGCATCGCGCGCGGGGTTCAGACGCTCTGGCCCAGAAAATTCTGCAACCCCTGAATGTAGCTGTCCCAGCCGCTGCGGTGGTTTGCGACCGATTCTGCTTTGCTGAAGCCGCTATGGAATATGGTGACGCGTGTGCCTGCGCCCACGGCCTCAAAGCGAACGTCGATGGTGCTGATTTCGCCATCGCCGTTCCACTCCCAGGTATAGACGACTCGCTCACCCGGCTCGACAAGCGAAAACACGCCATCGTTGCGACCGCTGAACTCGGGAGTGTCCATGATGAGACGATAATGGCCGCCCACCACGGGGTTTACATCCATAGAGGTCGCCGGCGGAATCACAGTGTCCGACGACACCCAGGCTGCATAGACATCGGCAACCTCTGCTTGCAACTCGTAATGTTGTGTGATCTCAAGGCTCGTCATTGCACACCACCCCGTGGTTGTTTGGCCGGTCAACTGGCTAGCGCGAGAGTAGCAACCAGCGGCCAGGCGCGAAGTTATCCGAGTTTGCGCTGATAGCGCTGCTGGGAGTAGTCTCAAGCAGAAGGGGATTTTCTTGACGGTCTCGTCGAGTAGCGCCTTGGCCCAGGCGCTGGTCAAAATGCGACAAGGCGCGGCAACCGAACTGCTGCGTTGCACTAACTGGGGGGAGAAAATAATGAGCATTCTAAAGCGGCCGCTATTAGCGGTTGTGGCGCTGCTGCTATCGATATCGGCATTTGCTGAAACCGAAGTGCCGCAGGATTCACGCGAGTTTTTTGTCGATGAAAGCAAGCTGCCATTCGAGAGCATTCTGGGGCTGCCATCGCAGACAGCCTGGGGCGTGCTCGAGGGCGCGGGTTATCAGATCGAAATTCCGGACAACTGGAATGGCGATCTGGTCATGTACACCCACGGCTTTCGTGGCGAAGGCGAAGAGTTAACGGTTGATGCGCCGCCGCTTCGCGCCTGGTTCATGGCGAACGGCTACGCCTGGGCTGCATCGTCCTATTCCAAGAATTACTACGACGTAAAGGCGGGTATTGAGAGCACCAACGCACTCGCGCGTTACTTTACGCAGGAGTACGGCGAGCCCAATCGAACGTTCATCACTGGCTTCTCCATGGGTGGCCATGTCATTGGCGCGGCTATTGAGATGTTCCCGAATATTAAGTGCCCGCGTGGTAAAGGCGGCGCGACGTGCCGGCGCATTGCTGACGTACTTGGCAAGTTGTCGGGTGGTGTTGCCTACGACGGCGCTGTACCGATGTGCGGCGTGATGGGCGATGAAGCCCTCTTCGACTACTTCGGTGACTTCGGCCTCGCGGCTGAAGCGAACGCTGGCATTACCTCCGTGTATCCGCCGCCGGAAGACTACGCTGTTACTGTATTGCCTCAGCTCATCGCTGCGTTGTTCACGGACTTTGGCGCGGGTTTCCCCGTGTTTCTTACGGAGGCGGGTGAGCGCCAGAAAGCATTGACCAAGCAGCTGAGTGGTGGTGAGCGCCCGGTTTTCGATGAAGCCTACCCTGCTTTTCAGGGGCTGCTGTTCAGCTTTACCGGTTCCACGTCGGATCTGTCGGGCGTGCTTCCGGGTGATAACTACGACAACACTGACCGGCTTTATCAACTCGATGCCAGCCGCGGACTGACGCGCGAGGAGCGCGCACTCAACCGCGCGATTCTTCGCCTTGAAGCAGACCCCAATGCGAATCCGGATAAGCTGATTGGCTTGGAGCGCTTGCCGATCATCACAGGCCGACTGGCCATCCCGGTGGTATCGGTTCACACGCTGGGCGATCTGTTTGTGCCGTTCTCCATGCAGCAGATCTATGCGCGCGAAGCGAAGGCGAATGGCCGTGAAGGCCTGTTGGTCTCTCGTGCTACCCGCGCCATCGGCCACTGTGAGTTTTCAGGCGATGAACTCGTCACCTCCTTTGCTGACATGGTCAACTGGGTGAACACCGGTGAGCGGCCTGCGGGTGATGACATTCTGGATCGCGCCAACGTTGCAGATCCGAACTTTGGCTGCCAGTTCAGCGAGGGCGAGGTTGCGTCCCGCCTTGGCATTCCAGCCTGTTCTTCTGAGGATGCGATCTAGCACCTCGTTTTCGGACCTGGCCTGGGAGCGCACGCTCCTGGGTCAGTGCCGTCACCTCTTCTCTGCGCTGCCCCAGACTCTGCGCCCTACTCCGTGGCTTCCTGCTTCTGTCCCTGCTTCTCTCCATGCCTCTGGGCTTGAGTTTCGGCAAGAGCCTTCTCAATTGCCGCATCGGCCATGGCCAGCCTGACTTCGACATCCAGATACGCAGCCAGTATTGGCTGCATTTTGGTCATGCCTTCCTCGCTGAAATCCACAGGGTCCAGCCCGCTGGCTTCGAGTTGAGCGATATAGGCCTCTACTTCGGCGAGCTCTGCGTCCAATCGCGCAAGCTCGTTTTCGGCGGCAGCCTTGGCGGCTCGCGCGATTTGCAGGTCTGTCGGTGCGCTCGCTGCCTCGCTCGCGGCGCTGACCTCGCTCGCGGCTCTATCTTCGCGCGCGGCTCTATCTTCGCTCGCGGCGCTGGCCATGCTGGCGGTGACGTTGTCTGCCTGGGGCGCGGCTTGCACCGGTGTTTCTGGCTGAGAAGTCGAATTGCCGGTGTTCCACCACCAAGCGGCCGCGGCGGCAATTAGGAGCAGAATCAGAATCGGTGCGAGTTTGTTCATAGTGGCATCCTGCGGTGTGCTCAGCGTTTCATGAGGAATGCGAGCACTCTATCCCAGCCAGCCTCGAATCACGGGTGCCAGGGACGTTAGCAGCAGTGCCGCCATGATTCGATTGAACCAGCGCAACCGCGTGGGGCTACGCAGCAGGCTCGCAAGGCGCTGGCCGATGAGTGTCCAGGTACTGATGCAGGGAAGATTGATGAGTCCGAACACAACGACCACCGTCAGGATATCGGCAGAAGCCTGCCCAGGCGCGTACAGGCTCATGGCGCTGACGCCCATAGTCCACGCTTTCGGGTTCACCCACTGAAACGCAGCGGATTGCAAAAACGTTAACGGCTTGCCTGATGAACTTGTGCTGTCTGGCCGGCTGGCTGTCGCGATTCGCCAGGCCAGGTACAGCAGATAGCCAGTGCACACCACTTGCAGTGTGGTCAGCGCCAGCGGATAACGCTCGAATAGCGCCATCAGGCCAAGGCCGACACCGAGCAGCATCACCATGAAGCCGAGCGTTACCCCAATCATATGTGGCAGGGATCGGCGTAGACCGAAATTGGCGCCGGACGCCATCAGCATGAGGTTGTTGGGTCCGGGCGTGATGGAGGAGACGAATGCGAACATCGCAAGGGCGGCTAGTTGATCGATGCTCATGGTAGTGCGGCTCTGCAAAGCGCTTTGGTTGTGGTTATGGGCTTGCGCTCATGAGTCTGCCGCCACAGACTGATCAGACTGTTCGGGGAGTAGAGGATACCCTTATGTTTGGTTCGCTGTATGACTTTGCCAAAGGTGTTGGCAAGAAAATCTTCACCTCAGACGCCGAAGCCGCGATGGATATTCAGCGTCATATCGAGAGCAATAACCCGGGTGTCAGCCCGCTTCATGTCGAGTTCGATGACGGCTGCGTAACGCTGCGAGGCTTCGCTGACTCTCCGGCAGCGCGCGAAGAGTGCATCCTGCTCGCGGGTAATGTCGAAGGCGTCGAAAAGGTTGTTGCGGACATGCTCGACACCCGCAAGCCGAAAGCGCCCGCGGCGGCTAGTAGCGAGCCTGCGGCTGCTAATAAAGAGCCTGCGGCGGATAGCGAGCCCGCGGCGAGTAACCAGTCGCAGGCTTCAGCAAACGAGCCCAGCGCCGAAGCCGCGCCGGAAGAAAGTCGTTTTTACGAAATCCAGAAAGGCGATACGCTCTGGGCGATTGCGTCCAAGGCCTATGGCAACGGAGCCCGCTATACCGAGATCGTCGATGCCAACCCTAACGTGATCGACAATCCGGACCGAATCTACCCGGGACAGAAAATTCGAATTCCCTAGCAAGGTTCAGCTGGCTTGACCGATGAGCGAGTCGCAATCGATTGATCACCACGGCGCGGCCGACACCGGCCGCGACACAGCACCCGCGGTTGTGGTTCCCGCCAAGCGGTTGCGCGCCGCTGAGGTCGATGATTCGCGGCGCGCGCTTCGCTTTACCACCCCCCCTGTTTGCGCTTGGAATGGCGCTGGAATCGGCCAGTCATGCGGTTACCGGTGGCCCATTGCTGCTGTTTGTCACACCAGCGTTAGTGTCGGCGGTCTGCGTAGTATTGAGCCTCCTCTTCTGGCGAGGCACGCAGCCAAGCTACCCGCAGTGGTGGCTATGCGGTTTGCTGGTGCTGCTCCTTACCGTCGTCTGGCAACATATATTTGTCGGCTCTTCTCTGCTCTCCGCGATTTTCTCGGGCATGGCGGTCATCGCCTGTGCTGCGTTGATCATGCCAATTGTGCCGGCACTTATCGCAACCACGATGAGTTGGCTGGGTTTGATCCTGTCTCTGGTGGTATTGGGCGCGGGCTCTCCGGCTGCTAACTTTCCTCTGCCACTGCTTGCCCTTGGGATGGCGTTCATCGTCTACATGGCGCGCCGGCGTGCGATCTACCTTTCCGAGCAAGCGCTTGTCCTGCAGGAAGAGGTGGCTCGACAGGAATCCATCGCCCGTGAGCGTGCCAGCCAGTTGAGCTACGCGGGCACCATCGCCCAGGGTCTTGCACATAACCTGAGCAATCAATTGCAGGTTCAGGTTGCGTCGCTGGAACTGGCTGAGGCGTACCTCGATCCGGCGCAACCGGCTGATGCAAACAAAGCTCGGCAGCATGTCGAGAACGCGGCGCGGGCGAGCGAAGCTTCTACGGCTTTAGTCGCCAAGCTTCAGATCTACGCAGGCTTTTCCGGCAACCGACCGGCTGCGCACGTCGTAGGTGATCTGTGCGCTGCACTGCTCGATAAAGAAAACGGATTGCCAGCGTTTGAGTATGTGCAGGACTGTGCGCCAGGCATGTCGATCATCGCGGATCGCAGCGGGCTACACAGCTCGCTACAGGAACTACTGCGCAACGCGCAAAGGGCAGTTGAGCAATCCGGCGTTCGTCCAGCGCGCATCGAGCTGCGTGTTTCGGGGCAGCCACAACGCGGTGAAGCTGGCGTTGCCTTCGATGTTGTGGATAACGGTTGCGGTTTTGCCCCGGATTTACTCGACAGCGCATCCGAGCCCTTTGTCACCTCTCAGCCGGCGGCTCTGAGCGGGTTGGGATTGTCCGCTGTGAGTGGCTTCGCTCGTATGCACGGCGGCCGGCTCAGTGTGCTCGCAACGAGCGATGCAGGCTCGACCGTGCGCTTGTGGCTACCGACGAACGCGGTTGGACCTTACGAGCTATAGCCCTGCTGGGAAATCAGCCTGGGCCGACATATCCTGCCAGTATGAACGTTACCCAGCACAATCGAGACGCCTGGAATCGACAAGCGTTGAGCGGCGAATGCCGCTGGTCCCAGCCGGTGGAGAGCGAGGCGATCGAACGCGCGCGAGCTGGACACCCGGAGATTATCCTGACGCCGATAAGACAAGTGCCGCTGCGCTGGTTTGGTGAACTCTCTGGCTGCGATCTTCTCGGTCTGGCAAGCGGCGGCGGTCAGCAGATGCCGCTGCTTGCAGCCGCTGGCGCGCGCGTGGTGAGCTTTGATAACTCTGAGGAGCAGCTCGCACTCGATGCATTGGTCGCCAAGCGGGAAGGGCTCAAGATCGCAACCGAGCGCGGTGACATGGCAAACCTTTCGGTGTTCGCTGATGCCAGCTTCGATGTCATCGTGCACCCGGTCGCTAACGTTTTCGCCGCCAACCTTGCGCCCGTGTGGCAGGAGTGTGCACGAGTGCTGCGGCCCGGTGGACGCTTGCTCAGCGGCTTTATGAATCCGGACTTTTACCTGTTTGATCACGAGGCGATCGAAGACGGTGCGCCCCTCGAGGTACGCTTTCCTCTGCCGTTTGCGGATTCGAAAAACCTGCCCGCGGATGAGCTTGCGCGCAGGGTTGAGCGCGGCGAGCCTTTGGAGTTCAGTCACTCGCTCGAAGAACAGATTGGTGGTCAGCTCGCAGCTGGCTTCTCCATCGCCGGGTTTTATGAAGATCGCTGGGATGACGAGGCGAGCCCTCTAAACCGTTTTATGCCAACGTCGATGGCGACACTCGCGATAAGGTCTGCGTAGCAAACCATCACGCGCGCATCATGCAGGCCAGGCTTTGATGCCGGCCGGTTCTCGATAGAACTGCTGCGCCCTACACATCGGAGTACCCCACGTTGACTACCCCGCTGCCACAACCGGCTCCGCCCAGCCGGGCTAACCTGTTTCTTGAGGCCCGTGTGCCGTTAGAGTTCGGTGCCCTCATGTTATCTGCACCGGGTCTGCTTCGGCTGCCAAAGGGCGATGGCCGGGCGATCATTCTGCTTCCTGGATACATGGCCAGCCCGTCGTCCATGTGGCCGCTGGCTCAGTTTCTGCGCCATCTGAACTACACGCCCCTGGACTGGGGGCTTGGCACGAACCGCGGCAAAGTGGATGCGGATGTGCAGCGCCTGTCGGAGCGATTGCCGATGATCAGTGCGCAGCACGGCCCGGTGACGTTGATCGGGTGGAGCCTGGGTGGCGTCATTTCCCGGGAGACCGCTCGCTTGAATCCAGAGATGATCGCAGAGGTCATCACAATGGGTACTCCGGTTATTGGCGGACCGAAGTACACAACGGTAGGTGAAGTGTTTGCGCGCTCCGAAGGCCTCGATCTCGATGAGTTTGAAAAAGAGGTACACGCGCGCAATCTACTTGGCCTCCGCCAACCGCTTACCTGCATCTACAGCCGCAGCGACGGCGTGGTCAGCTGGGAAGCGGCGCGCGACATTTACAATGATCACGCGCGTAATATCGAAGTGGTTAGCTCGCACGTCGGGCTTGGCTTCAACCCAAGCGTATGGCGGATCATCGGTAAAACGCTTGCCGGTGATCGGTGACGCTCGCGGCCCGCTGAATCGCGCCTGCGTGCGATTCGCGCTTCGCAACACGGCTCGCCTCCTCTAGAGTAACGCGCTCAGCCGCTTGCGAAGCCCCATGGACGTAACCCACATCATCGATGGCCTTAATGAGCCTCAACGCGAGGCCGTTACCGCGCCCCAGGAAAACTTGTTGATCGTGGCCGGGGCGGGCAGCGGCAAAACGCGAGTGCTGACGCACCGGGTGGCCTGGCTTGTGGAGGCAGAGAACGAATCGCCCTACAGCATCCTGGCGGTGACGTTCACCAACAAAGCGGCGGCCGAGATGCGCTCGCGGCTGGAATCGCTGTTGCAGGTTCCGGCGCGCGGCATGTGGGTCGGCACGTTTCACGGCATTGCCCATCGCCTGTTGCGCATGCACTGGCGAGAAGCCGGGCTGCCGGAGAACTTTCAAATCCTTGATGCGGACGATCAGCAGCGACTCGTCAAACGCGTCATGCGCAACATGGACATCGATGAGCAGCGTTGGCCTGCCCGCCAGGCTACATGGTTCATTAACTCCCAGAAAGATGAAGGGCTGCGCGCGAAGGATGTGGTCGCTGGCGACGATCTTTACCAGCAGACACACAAGCGCATCTACGAAGCCTATGAAGAGCTATGTCGTAGTGGCGGTCTCGTGGATTTTGCGGAGCTGCTGTTGCGCAGCCATGAAATCTGGCTCGAGCACCCGGATCTGCTCGATCACTATCAGCGCCGCTTTCGGCATGTTCTCGTGGATGAGTTTCAGGATACGAATGCTATCCAGTATGCCTGGTTGCGCGTGCTGGCCGGGCGCACGGCGCGAGTTATGGCGGTTGGCGATGATGATCAGTCGATCTACGGCTGGCGCGGCGCGCGGATAGAGAACATTCAGCGTTACACCGAGCATTTCGAAGCGGTTAAAACCATTCGCCTGGAGCAGAACTACCGCTCAACCAACACTGTGCTCAAAGCCGCGAACGCCCTGATCAGCCATAACACCGGTCGGCTTGGCAAAGAGCTTTGGACGGCGGGCGCCGACGGTGAGCCCATCGCGATTTATGCCGGTTATAACGATCTCGATGAAGCGCGCTTTATCGCCGAGCGTATCGTTGAGTTTGTCGATGCTGGCGGGCGAGCTGATGAGGCAGCGATTCTGTACCGCTCCAATGCGCAGTCGCGGGTGCTGGAAGAAGCCCTGTTGCGCGCGAACGTGCCCTATCGAATCTACGGCGGCTTACGGTTTTTTGAGCGCGCTGAAGTCCGCAATGCGATGTCCTATCTGCGGCTGATTCACGAGCGTCACAGTGATGTTGCGTTCGAACGCGTCGTCAACGCGCCCACGCGCGGCATTGGTGACAAAACTGTCGAGCGGCTTCGTAGCATCGCGCGCGAGCATGGCGTGTCGATGTGGCAAGCGGCGGTGACCGCGGTTGATCAGAACCTGCTGGCTGGCCGTGCCGCCAATGCGGTGGGTGGTTTCATTAAGCTCATTGATGATCTGGCCGAGGCAACCGAAGAGCTGTCGCTGCATGAGATGGCGGATCACGTCATCGATGCGAGCGGGCTGCTCGCGTTTCATGGCAAGGAACCGGGTGAGCGAGGTCTCGCTCGCAAGGAAAACCTGGCGGAGCTTGTCACCGCCGCCCGCCAGTTCAATTCCGAGCAGAGCTTTCCGCTGATAGAAACGCTTGTCGATTCGGATGCTGCGCTCGCCTCCCCGCTCGCTGAGTTTTTAGATCATGCGGCGCTCGATTCGGGAGAGCGTCAATCCGAGGACGGCCCGGCGGTGCAGTTGATGACACTGCATTCGGCCAAAGGCCTGGAGTTTCCACTCGTCTTTCTCGGCGGCATGGAAGAGGGTTTGTTTCCGCACAACATGAGCGCGCAGGATCCGGATCGGCTGGAGGAGGAGAGGCGCCTTTGTTATGTCGGCATTACCCGCGCTATGCAGCAGCTCTATCTGACCTATGCCGAGAGCAGGCGCTTACATGGCAGCGACACCTACAACCGCCCTTCCCGCTTTCTTCAGGAAGTTCCGGCCGAGCTGGTTCAGGAAGTGCGGCTCGGTGGCTCTGTGTCTCGCGGCTACCGGCATGCGGGCGGCGGAGCGCCCCGGTCGGTTGGCTCTTTGGTGGATGAAGCGCCAGCGGCGGCAGGACAGGGCCTTGGTATTGGGGCGCGGGTCCATCACGATAAGTTTGGTGAGGGCGTCGTGGTGCAAAGCGAAGGTAGTGGCGACCGCACTCGCGTGCAGATCAATTTTGTCGCTGCTGGCGCCAAGTGGCTCATGTTGAGCGCGGCGAAGCTAACCTCGCTTGATGCGTAACGCGATATCGAATAGATGAGGCGTTGGAAAAAGATGAACGAGAGAACTGTTATGGGACGTCGATTGATGATGTGGAAGGCCAAGGCATGCGCGGCGCTACTGATGCTCGGTTTGCTTGCGAGCTGTGGCGACTCCGCACAACCCGCGGGCTCCAGCGCCGCTGCCAACTCAGATAGCGCGGCGGCTGATCCGGACAAGGTTTATCGCTGGAAGTTGATAACGACCTGGCCGAAGAATCTGCCGGCACTGGGCATGGCCCCCGAGCGCTTCGCCCAGTTGGTTGATCGCATGAGCAACGGTCGCCTCAAGGTGAAGGTCTACGGCGCTGGCGAACTGGTTGGCGCATTCGAGGTCTTCGATGCAGTGTCCCAGGGTAACGCCGAGATGGGCCATGGCGCCGCCTACTACTGGCGCGGCAAGGTGCCCGTGGCGGCGTTCTTCTCAACGATCCCCTTTGGCATGACGGCGCAGGAGATGAATGGCTGGCTGCGCTATGGCGGTGGTATGGAGCTTTGGCGGGAAGCTTATGAGCCGTTCGACCTGATCCCGATGGCCTCCGGGAACACGGGTGTGCAGATGGCGGGTTGGTTCAACAAGGAGATCAACTCGGTTGAGGATCTGAAAGGGCTGACCATGCGTATGCCGGGTCTCGCCGGAGAAGTACTGCAGAGGCTTGGCGGCGTGCCCGTATCCATGCCCGGGGGTGAGATGTTTACCTCGCTGCAAACCGGTGCAATTGATGCAACCGAATGGGTGGGGCCTTACAACGATCTGGCACTCGGCCTGCACAGCATCGCCAAGTACTACTACTACCCAGGCTGGCATGAGCCGGGCCCAACGCTCGAAGCGATTGTTAATGCGGATGCCTGGGCCGAGCTACCGGACGACTTGAAGGCGATTGTCGAAGTCGCCTCCCAGGCGATCAACGACGACATGCTGGCGGAATTTACGGCTCGCAACAACGCCGCTTTGCGAACGCTCATCGACGAGCACGGAGTGGAGCTTCGCCGGTTGCCCGATGATGTCCTGGCCGCGTTTAAACGAGAATCAGCCAATGTGCTTCAGGACAGCATCGGTGATGACGAGCTTTCGCGCCGGGTGTATGACTCCTACATGGGCTTCCTGAAGGAGGCGAGCGCGTATCACGAGATCTCAGAAAAAGCCTATCTGAACGCTCGCTGATGGAGTTCAAAGTCACCCTGTTGGATGTGCGTGATGGGGTTGCAACAATCACCCTGAACCGGCCCGACCGGCTCAATGCCTGGACGGGCCGCCTGCATACCGAGTATCGAGCTCGGCTGACCGCAGCGAATGACAACCCGGAGGTAGGCGCCATCGTTGTCACGGGTGCTGGCCGCGGGTTTTGCGTCGGCGGAGATTCGGCGGCGCTCGACGGCCATGCGAAGCGCGGCGGCTACGATCCAGGCACAAAAGAAGACATTGCCAAGCCAGGGTACGGGACCGAACGATCGTTTGATGCCAGCTTCGCTTACCACTTTGGACTGGATAAGCCAGTGGTCGCCGCCATCAATGGCCCCGCGGCTGGTGTGGGGCTGGCTTTAGCGTGCTTTGCGGACCTGCGCTTTGCCGTGCCTGGGGCTAAACTGACCACCGCCCATGGCAAGCTGAACCTGCCAGCGGAGTACGGGCTGTCCTGGATCCTGCCTCGCGCGATCGGCCTGGCGCGGGCTAATGAGCTGCTCCTGACGAGCCGCGTGTTCACCACGGATGAGGCCTGTGAGTATGGCCTGATCAACGAAATCGTCGACGATGATCAGCTGCAGGAGTTCGTGCATGAATACTGCGTGCGCCTGATTGAGACGGTCTCCCCGAACTCGCTGCGCCAGACCCGCTGGCAGATATACCGGGACCTGCATCGATCGGTGGCTGAATCGGTGGACGAATCAGAAGCGCTGATCAGTCAGATGATGACCGAAGACGACTATCGTGAGGGTGTGGCGGCATTTCTAGGCAAGCGCGCACCCGCCTGGGGCCAAGAGCCTCAGAGCTGACGGTGGGCCGTACAGGGCCGCGCTAAACATACGCAAAGAATGTTTTGCTCAGCCTCAAGCAGCATCTACGCTTGGCTGGATCTCAATGCCTCTCGCCCATACGCCGACTGGTCGAGACAGTGTGCCCAGGTCGATCAGAGGGTCACCATCCAATAGCACCAGGTCGGCGCTTAAACCGCTCGCCAACCGCCCCGTCTCTGCGCCAAGACCCAAGGCGTCGGCTGCGTTGCTGGTGGCGGAGCGAAGCACCTGCTCAGCGCTGAACTGGGTGACCCGAGCGAATACATCCAATGCCTGGGGCAGATGATGATGAAAGACGCCGGGGATACCTGCGTCGGTTGACGCGATGAAGCGAACGCCTGCATCGCGCATAGCGGCGAAGTTAGCCCTTACTCGCGCGAGCGGCTTGGGATTTTCCGCCCGCAGATAGCGCTGCCAGCCGCGATTGATTGTGGGCGATACCCACAGCTGGTTGGCGGCGATAGTGGCGGCCACCTCGGGGTCATAGTTTGCCCCCCAGCCATCCGGCCCCACCCAGGAGCAGTGCTCGATGGTTAACACGCCCGCGTTCGCCGCGTTGCGAATACCATCGGTGCCATGGCAGTGCGCGGCAACCGACAAGTCGTGTTCACTCGCCCGAGCAACTATCGACCGGAGAGTCGATTCTGGATATTGAGAGTCTTTGGGCTGGCTACCTGGGGTCATTTGACCACCCGTTGCCATGACCTTTATGAGGTCTGCCTGGTGTGCAACCTGGCGTTCGAGGACCATTAGCGCCTCGTCGGGGGTTTCCGCATGGCCGCCCCAGAAGTGACAGTGGCCGTTGGGGATTGTGATGGGTTGGCCGGCGCAAAGAAGTCTGGGGCCAAGCGCCTCGTCCGCCTTGATCTCATCCCGCAGCCGCATCTCTAACCACGCGCCACCGCCAAGATCCCGGGCGGTGGTGATTCCTGCCCGCACCATCGCTTGCGCGCGGGTCAACATGCCGGGGTAGACGGAGGGGTCCGTGAAGGCCGGCGGTTTGCGGTTTTCCGGATCGAGCTCCATATGAACATGGGCATCGATCAGGCCTGGTATTGCGGTGATGCCGGGTAGCGAGCGAATGTCGCAGCCCGCGGACAGCTCATCCATAGCGCCCAATGCCGTGATTCGGCGACCTTCTATGCGTATTGAGTCGCCTGCGTGATAGCTATTGCCGTCCCATATCTTGAGGCCAGTCAGCAATAGTGGGCGTTCACTTACATGGGCGATATCTTGGTTCAATGCTAGTTCCCGTAAATCTGATCAGGCAGCCAGGTAGCAAGATTTGGCCAGGCGATAAGCAGCGCCAGCAGCGTTATCTGCAACACGATGAACGGCACGACGCCGCGATACATAGCAGTGGTAGGTACGGAGGCCGGCGTAACCCCTCTCAGATAGAACAAGGCAAAGCCAAAGGGGGGCGTTAAAAACGAGGTCTGCAGATTCACCGCGATCATTACACCCAGCCACACCGGATCAAAGCCCATTGCGAGCAGTATGGGCCCGACGATGGGCACAACGACAAAAGTGATCTCGATGAAATCGAGCATGAAGCCGAGCAGAAAAATAACGAGCATCACAACCGCGAATGCCCCCCACATGCCGCCGGGCATGGCTTCGAATGCGTGTGCGATCAGTTCTTCACCGCCGTAGCCGCGGAAGACCAAAGAGAACAGCGACGCGCCAATGAGGATGAAGAACACCATTGCGGTCGTCTTCACCGTTGAATCGCCGATCTCACGAATCATGCGCCAGGACATGAGACGGCGTAGGCCGGCGAGAATCAGCGCGCCAGCGGCGCCAACGCCCGCAGCCTCTGTTGGGGTCGCGAAGCCGCCCAGGATAGAGCCGAGGACAGCCACGATGAGGACCAGTGGCGCAGCCAGGGCGGTTAGCAGCGATGGCGGCGCGAGGGCAGCCTCGACGGGCTGTTTTGCCGGTGGCATGCGGCTTGAATCACGCAGCGCCGCGAACAGCAGGTAAGCAGCATACAGCAGCACCAGAATGAAACCCGGCACGATGGAACCGGCAAACAGGTCGCCAACGGAGACGGTTTCCGGCGCGAAGACGCCCTGACTCAGCTGGGCTTGCTGGTAGGCATTGGATAGAACGTCGCCCAACAACACCAATGCAATAGAGGGCGGGATGATCTGGCCCAGGGTGCCCGTGGCGGAAATGACCCCCGTGGCGATTTTCGGGTCGTAGCCCTGGCGCAACATGACCGGCAGCGACATCAGGCCCATCGTTACCACGGTAGCGCCAACGATACCGGTGCTCGCCGCCAGCAGAGTGCCCACCAGGAGTACTGCAAAGGCCAGACCGGCGGGAAATCTGCCCATCAGCGATGACAGCGCCGACAGTAACTCCTCGGCGATGCGCGTTTTCTCCAGCGTGACGCCCATGAAGACGAATAGCGGCACTGCGATGAGCGTCTGATTGGTAACAATACCGAACACTCGGCCGGGAAAAAATCCGAGATCGCCGAAGTCGAAAATCCCGAATACAGCGCCGAGTGCGGCAAATCCGAGCGCCGTACCGGCGAGTGTCAAAGCCACGGAGTAGCCGGCCAGGAGTGCGGCAAAGACGATGGCGAACATCGCCAGAGATAGATATTCCACGCTAACGATCTTCCCGCGTGGTGGCAGCAGAATCGGGCTTACCGAGCAACCCCAACTGGCGGATGAGCTTTGCGATCTCGGACAAGCCCTGAAGTATGAGCAGTATCGCTGCGAGTGGTATCAGCGACTTGAGCAGGTAGATGGCAGGAATGCCGCCAACCTCGGAGGAGGTTTCCAGCACGCGCCAGCTCGCCGCAGCGTACGGCAGAGAACTCCACAGCAGAAAGCCGGCGACCGGTAGCAGGAAGACGACGTGGCCAATGAGGTTTAACCAGGCCCTCCGGCGCTCTGCGTAGCCGGTGTAGAGCAGATCCACCCGCACATGGGCATCGTGGCGCAAGGCGTAGGGTATGCCGAGCAGGAACACGGCCCCGTGCAGGTAGATAACGCTCTCCTGCAGGGCGATGGTGCCGATGCCGAAGGCGTACCGCAGTACAACGATGAGCACGGTGAGCAGCACCATGATCAGCGTTAGGACGGCGCACACGCTGCCGATAGCATCACTGAGCCTATCCATGAGATTTGGCCGCTCGGCAGGCAGTGTCTCGTCGTCGAGCGGAGTCACGGCGTGATCACGGCAGCAAAGAAGGCATGACTAGCCCCAGGTGAGTTTCAGCAACAACCGCACAAAACAACACGAAGCCAACCCAGATGTTGTTCTTGAACGCGGCAAAACAGCCTTCTTTGCTGCGCTTTCGAGTGAGCCGCTGTTGATGGATAAACAGGCCCGCAATGATCAGCAAACCCAAGAAATAGGCAATATCGTAGTCGAGGCTCAGGCCCAGCCGATACAGCGCCAGCACTGTCAGCACCTGGAGAATACCGATGATCATGCGATCAGCGCTGGCAAAGAGGATGGCGGTGGACTTGATGCCCGCGCGCAGATCGTCATCCCGATCGACCATGGCATACCAGGTGTCGTAGGCCACGATCCACAGGACGCTGGCCGTGAAATACAGCCAGCTCGCCTCGGTGACCGTGCCGGTTACGGCGGTGAATGCCATGGGGATACCCCAGCTGAACGCCGCGCCCAAAACCACCTGGGGCAAGTAGGTAAAGCGCTTCATGAATGGGTAGGTGACGGCAATTGCCATGCCGCCCAACGCAAGGTAGCGGGTCGCGTCGTTCAAGAAGTAGATCAACACACACGCCGCGGTGGCGAGAACACCGAACAGGACAAGCGCCTCGACCTCAGAAATTCGCCCGGTGGCGAGAGGACGATCCCGGGTTCGTTCGACTTTGCCGTCGAGATCCCGGTCTGCGTAGTCGTTGATGACACAGCCGGCCGCCCGCATCAGGAAGGTACCTGCCGTGAAGACGACAATTAAAGTAGTCGATGGCAGCCCGTCGGCCGCCATCCATAGGGCCGCGAGGGTAGGCCAAAGCAGTAACAGCGTGCCGACAGGCCGGTCGATACGCATGAGCCGGCCATACTCGACGACTCTGCTGCCAGGGGCGGTTGCTGCGCTCATGACGGCCCGATTGTCGCTGGCCTGAAGGCTGGTAACAGCGCTTCCTGTTGTGCTCTTCTCACGGTCATCCCCGATCGTTGTCTCACGCGCGCCGAACGCAAGCCCACCGACTGTGGGCCCGTCATGGCGCGATGCGAGTTTTTTTGCTTTTCGTCAGGCGGGTCAGTACTTTAGCGCGCCTTGAGGCCGATGGCGGCTAAGCCCTCGGAATTAATTTACGTTCAGGAGTATCGACGCGCCGTGCGAAAGTGGCAATGTATCGTTTGCGGGTGGATTTACGACGAGGCCGAGGGCTTCGAAGAAGAAGGGATAGCGCCGGGCACTGCCTGGGGTGATGTACCGGAAGACTTCGTGTGTCCTGAGTGTGGCGTCAGCAAAGAAGACTTTGAGATGATCGAAGTCGGCTAGCACTCAAGCTCGCAGGTAAATTCACAGGACTGGGAGGGCCTTTGATGAACCTGACTGTTCGAATCCTCATCGGCATGGCTGCGGGTATCGCCGTGGGTCTGGCGCTGCAGGCAATAGCGCCTGCCGATGGCAGCTTTCTGAAAATCTACGTGATTGACGGCCTGCTCGATGCGGGCGGCGGCCTGTTCCTCAAGTCGCTGAAGATCATGGTGGTGCCACTCGTCTTCGTGTCGCTGGTTTGCGGCGCATCTGCGCTCGGCAGCGGTTCGGACGTTGGCCGAATCGGCGCCAAGACGATCGGCCTTTACCTGATGACCACCGCGATCGCAGTCTCACTCGCTCTCATGATCGCGCTCATCGTCTCACCGGGCGAAGGTGCTAACGCCATTCCCAGTTCGGACTTTGTCGCTAAAGAAGCGCCGCCGATCAAAGAGACCCTCCTTAACATCGTCCCGGACAACCCGGTTGCTGCGATGGCGGAAGGCAACATGCTGCAGATCATTGTATTTGCGCTCCTGCTTGGCATTGCCATCGCGCGCGCAGGCACGGCCGGCGAGCGGGTGCGGGCCTTTTTCAATGATCTCTCCGATGTGCTGATGGTGCTGATCGGCATTCTCATCAAGCTGGCCCCGTACGGCGTTTTCTGTCTGATGTCGCTGTTGTTTGTGCGAGTTGGTTGGGAGCAGATTGGCAACCTGCTGCAGTATTTCTTCTCCGTGGTGGCAACGCTGCTGCTGCACGCGGCGCTGGTTTACTCGACTTTGCTGGTTCTGCTTGCCCGCGTTAACCCCATCGTGTTTTTCGGCAAGATGCGTGAGGCGCTACTCGTTGCGTTTTCGACCTCGTCCAGTGGCGCAACCCTGCCGGTGACCCTGCGGGCGGTGGAGCACCGCCTTGGCGTCAATAACAAAGTCGCCAGTTTTGTTGTGCCCTTAGGTGCGACGATCAACATGGATGGCACGGCAATCATGCAGGGCGTCGCCACGGTCTTCATCGCGCAGTTCTATGGTTTTGATCTGTCGGCCAGCCAGCTGTTGATGGTTGTGCTGACGGCGACGCTTGCATCCATCGGCACCGCGGCGGTACCGGGTGTCGGCCTGATCATGTTGTCCATGGTGCTCACGGAAGTCGGCTTGCCTCTCGAGGGTGTCGCTCTGATTCTCGGGGTAGACCGATTGCTGGATATGATGCGCACCGCCGTCAACGTGTCCGGTGATGCGACAGTTGCCACCGTGATTGCACGTAGCGAAGACCTTATCGACGATGAGGTGTTGGCAGATCCGGAGGCGGGCGCGTTGTACAACGAGAGTTGATCACGGCGGTTGTGAACTGGCTGCAAGCCAAGCCGTCGGCAAAGGCGCGTGCTGCCAGCGCACGGCGCGCTCGAGCTGAGGCTCGGGCTCTGTTGCTCGATGAACTGGCGCTGCATTGTCGCCAGCCCGGCGTTGCGCCCTTGAGGGGCCGTCGTGAGTTGGTCGTATCGCTGACGGTGATTCCCCAGCGACTGCCGCAGTTGCATCTGACGATCGAAAGCCTGCTGCAGCAAAACTGCAAACCAGACCGGATTGTTGTCTGGTTGCCGTCTGATCGCTTTGTTCAAAGCGACATCCCGCCACTACTGGCGCGCCAGCAGACGCGAGGGCTGGAGCTGCGCTTTTGTGAACGGCACATTGGCCCGCACACCAAATACCACCATGCGCTCAGAGCGTTTCCCGATGCGCTACTGCTAACCGTGGATGACGATGTCATGTACCCCGAGCACATGGTGGCCGACCTCATGCATGCGCACCAACGCTCGCCCGAGCACATTCACTGCCATCGGGCACACGGCATGCGAGTTGATGCCCGTGGCCGGCTGCTGCCCTACAAGCGCTGGCGCCGGGACCGGGAAAACTTCGCCCCGTCTCTTTGCCTGTTTCCAACGGGTGTTGGTGGCGTGCTGTATTTCCCCGGCTGCTTTGATCCTGAAGTGCTCAATCTCGATGCTGCGCTGTCGTTGGCTCCCAAAACGGATGACGTTTGGCTGAAAGTTATGAGCTTACGTGCGGGCACGGTGTGCGAAATGGTGCGCCAGCGCGCGCCGTTCTCGGAGGCCTTCCAGACCATACCCGGCAGTCAGGAGCACTCGCTCAAGAGAGCCAACAAGAAGTCCGGCGGTAACGACGCCGCGCTCGCCCGGGTTCTGGACCGATACGACGGCATGCCGCTGGTTCGTCAGGCGGTTAGCAACACGCCTACCCCACGCTGGCATGGGCGGGCAAGTTTCAACGGTTAGCCGATCGCCCCGGCGAGTTCCTCAATGGATTCTTTGGATTGCTGGATCAGCTCGATGACCGCATCGATGCGGCTGGTATCCAACGACAGGCTCGCGAGCAGGTTGTTGTCCGGCAGCTGCGGCGGGTAGTCGGTCACGCCCTCAAATGACAGGGCCTGGTGGCTCAGCCGCAGCAGATTCACATAGCTTGCGTTGCTGCCGGTGTAGCTCGACAGGTGTTGGTAGCGCACGGCATCGCACACCGCGTCATCGATATCCCAGCTCTCCAGCAGGGTTGCGGCGATGGTTTCCCGGCCAATCCCAAGGACAAGAAGGTCTGCATAGGTATGAGGCAGATGCCGATTGGCGGCCTGTATCTCGACAATTTTTTGGTACTGGTAGGGAAACACGTGACCGATGACCAGTTGACCGAAGTTACTCAGTAAGCCGCTCAAATAGCACAGCCCAGGCTCGGGTCGGCTCTCTGCCGGCATCTGTCGCGCCAGCGCTTCCATAGTGGCCGCGCTGAACAATGCTTCGATCCAGAATGGCGGTAAGCCCTGTACATCGTGCTCGGGCAGACGCAACGTGTCGCCCAGTGCGAGGCCAAGGGCCATGTTGAAGACCAGATCAAAGCCCAGGATGCGCATCACCGCGTCATCGATCGAGCGCGCCGGCGGGCTTGCACTGTAGTACGCAGAATTCGCCCAGCCCACGATGCGCGCGGCGAGTGCCGGGTCGGATTCAATGATCCGCGTCAGATCAGTCAGGTCGTAGTTGGGGTCACTGCGCAGGGCGATTATTCGTCGCGCCGCCTCGGGCAGCGGTGGTATGTCCAGCGTCTCTTCCAGGCGTTGTTGAATCTTCAGTTCGGTGAATCGGCTGACCGTTTGCTCAATCAGCTGGCTGTCTTCTTCGCGAGATCGCTGCTCGGATGGTGGCGGAACCGGCAGCGAGAACGGTTGCACGTCATAGTCGAAATTGCCGGTTAGCAGGTCGGCACCGCTGGTGCGTGTGAAGACGCCGGGTTGATCCGTTGCCAACGCAAGCACCGGTGCTCTGATGAGAGCTTCCTCAATCAATGTCGGTGCATCGTAGTACCCGGGAACGGCTGCAACCGGCACTCGCGGGTCAGCCCCTAGTACCAGTGCGTTGTCGCCGATGATCGGCGCGAGCTGGGCTGGATCGATGATGCTCGATTCGGGCGCAACGATATGCAGCAGGCCGTTGTCTCCTGCCATCTTGATTGCCCGGACACGGACATCCTCCGGTGGATTGTCCATCGCCGCGAGTCGCGGCCCGGCCGCACTGCCGGTGTCGGATGAGTTTGAATTGGCCGAGTGGCTCACAGATATCTCCTGGGCGGTGTGCCGGTGGCGCGCACTGCTGCCCGGCATTCGGTGAATCTGTTTTGAGTATAGACAGCAGCTGGCAAGCTGCTGCTCGGGTGATCAGGTATCCGCGAGGTCGATTCGGCCACCCGACCAGTGTGCAACCAGCGTCGAGGCGGCGGTGCGATCGTTGCCGAGCAGTGCGGCCGCGCGTTCGACCACGCCATCGAATAAGTCTGCATCACGCTCGAGGTCGGCGACTCGAAAAGACTGCTCGCCGGTTTGCCGCGCGCCGAGTAACTCGCCCGGACCGCGCAGCTTGAGATCCTCCTCGGCGATCTTGAAGCCGTCGCTACTGTCGCGCAGCACCGCCAGACGAGCCTTGCCGGTCTGCGATAGCTCGCCGGCGTACATCAGCACGCAGTGGCTGGCTTTGCCGCCGCGCCCGACCCGACCGCGCAGCTGGTGAATCTGCGCAAGGCCAAGGTGATCGGCGTTTTCGATGATCATCAAGGTAGCGTTGGGCACGTTCACCCCAACTTCGATGACCGTTGTCGCAACCAGCAGATCAAGTTCCCCGGCTTTGAATCGAGCCATGATGCTGGCTTTCTCATCTGCCGGGGTGCGCCCATGCAGGAGCGCAATTCTGGCATTTGGCAGAGCTGTCGAGAGGTCTGAAAAGGTGGTTTCGGCATCTGCTACATCGGCATCCTGAGCAGGTTCGATGTGCGTGCACACCCAATAGGCCTGGTTGCCATCCGCCAGTGATCGACCTACTCGGGAGACGATGTCCGCCCGCCTTGCGTCGCTGATGACGGTGGTTGTGACGGGCCGTCGGCCGGGTGGAAGCTCGTCGATGACCGATGTGTCCATGTCCGCATAGAGCGCCATCGTCAGCGTTCGGGGTATGGGCGTTGCTGTCATTACCAGTTGGTGAGGTGCATCACCGGCACTTTTCGCGCGTAGCGCCATCCGCTGGTGCACACCAAAGCGGTGTTGCTCATCGATGATCACCAAGGCCAGAGCGTGGAACGTGACGCTATCGGAAAATAACGCGTGGGTGCCGATGACGACCTGCGCCTCGCCGCTTTCTACCTGCGCCTCTCTGGTTCTGCGTTCGGCTTTGCGCAGTGAGCCGGACAGCATGGTGACGGATACGCCGAGCGGGGTCAGCCACTCGGACAATGTCAGAAAGTGCTGCTCGGCCAGAATCTCCGTGGGAGCCATGACAGCCGTCTGCATGCCGTGCTCGGCGGCGCGCACGGCCGCAAAAGCCGCAATCACCGTTTTGCCAGAGCCAACATCGCCTTGTACCAGGCGCAGCATTGGCCGGCTTCTTGAAATGTCTTCGAGTACTTCCCGCAGCACCCTGCGCTGCGCGCCCGTAAGGTTGAAGCCGAGTTCGCTGAGCAGGGCACGACCGAGGCCTTCGCGCTGATCCAGCTTGGGTGCTCGAAGCGATTCGCGCGCGAGCATCCGCGCCTGCATGACGAGGTAGTAAGCCGTTAGCTCATCGCCCGCAAGCTGACGCCGCCGTATCTCCAGATCCGCAGCACCCGCACCCTGTGGCGGTTGGTGCAGGTAGTGCAGCGCATCAAAACCAGGTGCGCGGCTCGCATCCGGACAGGACAGCGCGGCGAGAATGACGGATCGCATGCGTGCCTGGCCGATGCCCTCGGTCACGGGGTACACCGGCGTCAGCGATTCCTCTAGTGGCGGCGGCTCACCGCTGAACACCCGGTATTCCGGGTGCACCATCTCAAGGCCTTTGGGCCCGAACCGCACTTCACCGAACGCCCGTACACCGGCTCCTTTGATGAGTTGGTCCTGCTGCCGGCGGGAAAAGTGGAAGAAGCGCAGGGTCAGCGCTGAACTGTCGTCAGCAATGACAACGCTCAAGGACCGACGAGAGCCAAAACCCACGTCCGCGCTGACGATGTTGCCGGTCACCAGCACAGACTGACCGGGGGATGCCTGACGCATGGGCAGCGAGCGGGTTTTGTCGTTGTAGCGTCGCGGCAGATGAAACAGGCAGTCGCGAAGGGTCAGCAGGCCGAGCCGCGCGAGTTTTTCAGACTGCGCGGGCCCTACGCCCTTGATGGCTGTCACCTCGTCATCAAGTGTCACGACTTGCCAGACCCTTGCTGTGGGTTGCAGAGGCGCATACGCCCTAGTCAGCGCTGCCCGGCACCAGCATCACGCCTTCGATTTCGACTTGTGCACCGCGAGGCAGATCAGCAACCGCGAAGGCTGCCCGGGCTGGGAAGGGCTCGTGGAAGCGTTTCTCCATCGCCGTGTTCACGTGAGAGAAGTTGGCCAGATCTTTCAGGAACACCGACAGCTTTACGCAGTCATTCAGACCGCCGCCGGCGGCTTCGCAAACGGCAGCCAGGTTATCGAGCACCTGTTCGATCTGGTCAACGAAGTCTTCGCTGACGAGTTCGCCGCTTGAGGGGGAGAGGGGAATCTGGCCAGACAGAAAAACCAAGCTTCCCACTTTCATTGCTTGAGAATAAGTACCGATGGCTGCTGGGGCTTTGTCGGTGCTGATAGCGGTTCGCGACATCGTCTGCTCCTTTTTGTCGAAGTGGGGTTCAAGGGTTTTGTTGACGACCGTATCGGCAGCCGGATGACATCCGCGCTATTCGATCGTTACGCGACGACTCGTCTTATCGAGCTTACTGACGTTACGTTGCGTAGTCGCCGCATGACGCGCGCGAGATGGTTGCGACTGCGAACGGCCAGTTCGACTCGAACCGAGGAGATTACCGAGCTGCGCTCTTCAATGTGAATATCCTCAATGCTCGCATCGAGGTCAGTGATTGTACTGGCGAGTTCGGCGATCACGCCCTTCTGACGCTTTACCTCGATCAACAGATTCGTATTGAACTCACCGCGACGCTTCTCGGCCCAACGGGTTGGGATGATTTCGTTCGCGGCGCGCCGGCGCACCTCGTGGATGTTGGCGCAGGTTTCCAGATGCACGACGAGGCCTTTGCCCCGGCTCATGTGTCCGACGATAGGATCTCCCGGCACCGGACCGCAGCAACGTGCATAGGTAATCACCAGGCCTTCGCCGCCACGAATCGCCACCGGGCCGCCCTGATTCAACTCTACCGCTTCGAAATCCGGGTTGCTGGCCGCCAGCAGGCGCTGGGCAACCACGTAGGCCATCAACTCGCCGCTGCCGATGGCCTCGAAGACGTCGTCGCGCTTGCGCATGTCGAATTCCGTGAAGACTTTGCGCAAACGTCGGAAATCCAGATCCGCAATCGATGTATCTGCTTGCGCAAGAGCGCGGTTTAGCAGCTTGCGACCGAGCGCGATGGAGGACGAGCGATGTTGTTTCTTTAAGCCGTGGCGGATGCCTGTGCGCGCTTTGCCGGTGACCACGAAACTAAGCCAGTCCGGATTCGGCATCGCATCCGGCGCGGTCGTAATGCTGACGCTTTGACCGGACTGCAGTTGTGTCGACAGCGGCACAAATTCCCTGTCCACGTGGCCGCCGACACAGGTGTTGCCAATCTGCGTGTGAACCGCGTAAGCAAAGTCCACCACACAGGCGCCGCGTGGTAGAGAAAGGATGTCGCCGTCTGGCGTGAAGACATAGACCTCATCGGGGAACAGATCGGTTTTGACGCTTTCGACAAACTCTCTCGAATCGCCAGCCTGCTGGTTTAGATCCACAACCTGCTCAACCCACTCGCGGGCTTTCCGTTGAGTTCTGCGAACGGCGTCGGTATCTCGGCTCGCTTTGTATTTCCAATGCGAGGCGATGCCTTCGCTGGCGATCCGGTCCATCGCTTCGGTTCGAATCTGCACTTCAATGGGAACGCCGTGCATGCCAATCAGCGAGGTATGCAGAGACTGGTAACCGTTGGCCTTCGGTATCGCGATGTAGTCCTTGAACCGGCTGGATACGGGTTTGTAGAGGTTGTGGATTACGCCGAGCGCTCGATAGCAGGTATCGAGCTGATCCACGACGATCCGATAGCCGTATACGTCCATGATCTGGCCGAATGGCTTGCGCTGGCGTTTCATCTTCTCGTAGATGGAATACAGATGTTTCTGCCGGCTCGTAACAGCGGCCTCGATACCCTCATTCGCGAGAGCCTGCTCAAGCGACAAACTGATCTCACGCATTACCGCTTTGCGGTTGCCTCGGGCTGCCCGCACCGCCCGCGAAATACGGTCTGCGCGCAGCGGGTAGAGCGCGCCGAACGCCAGGTCTTCGAACTCAACCTTGAACTCGTGCATACCGAGCCGGCCGGCAATTGGCGCGTAGAGATCGAGGGTTTCCTGGGCGATGCGTTTGCGCTGAGCCTGGCTCATGACACCGATGGTTCGCATGTTGTGCAGCCGATCGCACAACTTGACCATGATGACGCGGATGTCATTGGCCATCGCCATGGCCATTTTCTGAAAGTTCTCTGCCTGGGCTTCTGCGCGGCTGCGGAAAATGGTGGAGAGTTTGGAGACGCCGTCGACGATGGTCGCGACTTCTGCGCCAAAGCGCGCAGACAGGTCTTCAAGGCTTACGCCGGTGTCTTCCACAACATCGTGCAGTAGCGCGGCCATCAACGCCTCGGCGTCCATGCCCATCGTCGCCAGATTGCTGGCGACGGCTATCGGGTGGGTGATGTAGGCGTGACCGGTGCGGCGGAACTGACCGTCGTGACACTGCGCAGCAAAGTCGTGCGCTTCTATGACGCGAGCGACATCCTGCTCATCGAGATAGCTTCGTAGTTGCTCAGTGAGGCTGTCCAGGCTGGCCGGGGCGGCTACCTGGTCGTTGGCGGCTGCCTGACGCAGCTGCGCCTGGAAATAGCCGTCAGAGCTCTTCGCTCTGTTGCTGCTCATCAGTGACGCCGAAAGTCATTTCAACTTCCTCATCCTGTGTGGCGGCATCGTGCTCGTCAAGCACTTCGTGGGAAACCAGACCCAGGGCAATCTCTCGCAATGCGATGACCGTGGGCTTGTCGTCTTCCGGATCAACCATTGGCTCGGAGTTCGTGCGATACATCATGCGAGCACGACGGGTCGCCAGGCGAACCAGCTCGAAACGGTTTTCCACATTTTCCAGGCAATCTTCAACGGTGACGCGCGCCATGGCGGAGCTTCCACAGATTCGGGGGCGGCGAGTTTAGCGATGCACCGGCAAGCAGGCAAGCGCCGATGAGGCCAGCCCCGAGCGGGGCTGGCGGATGCTGTCGGAGCGCTATTGGCCGATGTGGGCCTTAAACTCACCTAAGGTGATCTCCCAAAGCTCCATCTGGCGCTTTAGGTTGCTCGCGGATACGCCGCCTTCGAGGTTTACGTCCATTTCGATGATCGGGTCGTTCTCGGCATCGATATAGGCTTTGCCGTAGCGGTTCTCTTTGTTCCAGGAGTTGATGATCTCCGGTGCGATACCGTCATCCAGAGCGAAGCCGGCGGCGAACTGGATAGCCTTGCAATCTTTGTTGTCGGTGCAACCGTAGAAATAGACGACGAAGCGAGAGCCAGTAGCGCTGGATTGGATCATCGGATCGCCAACACCGTCGGTATCCATCTGCGCACGGTAGCCCATGCTCTGGATGACTTCGGCGACGCGCGGTGCGTTGCTCGCATCGACGAGGTCGGTTGGCGCCATGAGCGTGCTGCCGACATTGGCGAGCAGAGTGACGATGAGTGAGGCTGTTGACAGCATAGTTGGCTCCCGGGCCGTTGCGGTTGTTGGCCTGAAGGGTTTGCCCCCAGACGCTGGATTTAGCGAAGCATCGCCCGAATCAGTTTACCGGGCTTTGCCAGCGCCGGCAGCCATGTGCCTGCCATGTTTTAGCAGTCACGCTTCTTAAGGCGACGCCAGCGCTGCTGCCCTATCTAGGCGTAGGGAGCTGGGGAAATGGCTCAACGGGTTTTGGGTGGGCTATTGATTCAGCAATTCCGCGATCAACGGCGCAAGTTCCTCCGCCCGCCGGCCCTGGCGTAGCCGATCCGCGCGCAACAGGGCGGTGAGCTCTGCCACGGCTAGCTCGAAGCGGTCATTAACGATGACGAAGTCAAACTCGTCGTAGTGGGACATTTCCGCGACAGCGGAGGCCATTCGCTTCTCGATAACGGCGGCATCGTCCTGGCCGCGCGCTGATAGCCGCTCCAGCAGTGTGGCTTTAGACGGCGGCAGGATGAAAACGCTGATCGCATCCTTAAACTGCTTACGGACCTGTTGCGCGCCCTGCCAGTCGATCTCCAGGACAATGTCATGGCCGGCATCCAATGGCTCGCGAATGGCGGCGATGGAGGTGCCGTACAGATTGCCAAATACGTTGGCGTGCTCAACGAACTCGCCGGCTGAGACCATCGCGCGGAAGCGATCCTCGTCAATAAAGTGATAGTGCTTGCCGTCCACGTCGCCAGGGCGTTGCGGACGCGTTGTGTGGGAAACGGATACAAAGACCTCCGGCTCGCGTTCTACGAGGGCGCGAACGAGGGATGTCTTGCCGGCGCCGGAGGGCGCCGCGACGATCATCAGCACGCCTTTCATTCGATGTTCTGAACCTGCTCGCGAATCTGCTCGATGGCGACCTTCAGGTCGACCGCCTGCTTGGCGGTACCGGCGAGAACGGCCTTGGCGCCGAGCGTGTTGGCTTCGCGATTCAGCTCCTGGGTCACAAAATCCAACCGGCGGCCGTGGGGGCCAGGTCCTTGCAGCGCATTGTGCGCTTCCGCTGTCTGAATGCTCAGCCGGTCCAGCTCTTCAGCTACGTCAGCCTTCTGGGCCAGTAGCGCCACCTCCTGGGCAAGCCGCTGGGGCTCGAGCTCCACCGACAGTGCGCTGATCCGTTGCTGCAGCCGTTGTTGCAGCTCCTGCGTGAGATCGGCGGTGCCGGTGCGGGCTTCGGCTGTGATGCGCTCGATATCGGCCAGCTGCTCCTGCAGCACGGCTTCTATACCCGCACCCTCTCGAGCCCGGTGTGCAATGAGTTCATCCAGCGCTTGTTCGAACGCTTGTTTCACATTGGCAACGAAGACTTCCGGATCGCCGCGTCCGTCCATCATCACGCCGGGCCAGCGCAGCAGCTCCATCGGCGTGGGTGGCGTGGATTCCGGTGAGTCCCGGCGTAGCTGTTCCAGCGTTGCCAGTAGCTGAACCAGTAATGGCCGGTTGATGACAAAGGCGCCGCCGCTGCTGTCGTCAATGCGCAGTGTGCAGTCCAGCTTGCCCCGCTTCAGGCGTTTGCGAACGATCTCCCGCAACACGGGCTCATGCTGGCGCAGGGTCTCCGGCAGTCGAAAGCTGGTGTCCAGGTATCGATTGTTGACCGAGCGTAACTCCCAGACGATTGTAGCGCCTTCGTAGTCCAACTGGGTGCGCGCAAAGGCGGTCATCGAGTAAATCATGGTGGCGGCCAGCGTGTGCAAAGACTGAGATTGTAGAGCCCTGGCCCTGGGCTGTCCTGCCCTGTTCCAGAGCATCGAGCCGGCAGCGTATACTCGCGCGCCGCGGCGGTTGCCGGTGCACCGCGCAAGTACACTCTTTTCTCACACCGAGCCCAATACAGGAATCTCTATGACCTCGTCGCAAGCCTCAGTCACTCGCCCAAGCGGCCGCGAACCATCGGCGCTGCGAGCGATCTCTTTTCAGCGCGGGTTTACCGAACACGCTGCCGGCTCGGTACTGGTGAGCTTTGGCGGCACTCGCGTGTTGTGCACAGCGAGCGTGGAAAACTCAGTGCCCGGGTTTTTGCGCGGCAAAGGCCGGGGTTGGGTTACGGCCGAGTACGGCATGTTGCCTGGCTCCACCCACAGCCGCGTAGATCGGGAGGCGGTGCGCGGCAAGCAACAGGGGCGCACAGTAGAGATTCAGCGCCTGATTGGCCGATCGCTGCGCGCCGCCATCGATTTAGAAGCGCTCGGTGAGCGCACCATCAAACTCGACTGCGACGTGCTTCAGGCGGATGGCGGAACCCGTACGGCGTCCATCACTGGCGCGGCGGTTGCGTTGGCAGATGCGTGCCGGGTGGCGGGTGTTCAGCACGCATTCAATGAACTTGTGGCATCAGTGTCCGTAGGAATCTACAAAGGCGTGCCGGTATGCGATCTGGATTATCCCGAAGACAGCAACGCCGATACGGATATGAATGTGGTTATGCGTGAGGGCGGCGGTTTTATCGAGATACAGGGCACTGCGGAGCAAGGCAGCTTTGATCCCGACCAGCTCAGCGCCCTGCTCGCCCTGGCCAAAGGCGGGATTGACGAGTTGTTTGCAGCCCAGCGGGCAGCGCTCGCGCAGTAGCGCAGCGTCGCCTTCGCCATCGTAGAGATCACCAGCACAGGAGAACGACACAGCATGGACAAGCAACAGCGGCAGGAATTTGTGCAGGCACTGCTTGCGCGTGATGTGCTGAAGTTTGGCGAGTTCACGCTGAAGTCAGGGCGACTCAGCCCCTATTTCTTCAACATGGGTGATGTCAGCGACGCGGACGGTCTGGCGCTGCTTGGACAGGCCTATGCCGACACGGTGCAGCGCGCTGGCGTCGGTTTCGATGTGCTGTTCGGGCCCGCGTATAAGGGCATTCCGTTGGCCGTTGCCACGGCCCTGTCCTTTCAGCAGCGAGGGGTCAACGCGCGCTGGGCGTTTAATCGAAAAGAAGCCAAGGATCATGGCGAAGGCGGCAACTTTGTCGGTGCTCCGCTGAATGGCCGGGTTCTCATTGTCGATGACATCCTGACGGCGGGCACTGCGGTGCGCGAGGCGGCTGCCATGGTGCAGGCTGCGGGTGGCGATGTAGTTGGCGTTGTCGTTGCGCTGGACCGCCATGAAATCATGGATGGTGGTGTAACGGCGGCGGAAGCTGTCAGCCGGGACCTGGGTGTGCCGGTTTACTCTGCAATAAGCCTTACGGATGTGATCGACTACCTTGACTTGGCGGCGCGCTCTGACAAAGTTCGAGCCGACGATCTTGAACGCGTCACCGCCTATCAGCAAAAACACTGCCGGGTTTCGGCCTGAGCTATAGAGCATGAAAGCAGAACCGACAAAAAATTTGCCTGAAGCCATGTGCTCGCCTCGCCGGGTCGCGGCGGCAGCCATTGTCGCGGCTGTGCTGCTCACATCGGTCAGTGCCCAGGCAGCCCGTTTTTATCGCTATACCAATGCTACCGGCGCAACGGAAATCTCATCCAGCATCCCGTCAGATCGCGTGGCGTATGGCTATCAGATCATCGACGGTACAAGCGGTCGGGTGCTGCAAACGGTTGCTGCCCAGCTGAGTCCGGAGCAGGCCAGGTTGAAGGCTATTCAAGATGAAAAGCTTGCTCGTTGCGAAGCGGCGGTGGACCGAGTCCACACCCTGTATCAGTCTGAGGCCGAGATCGTTGCTGCGGAGCAGCAGACCATCGAGTCGATTGATGTGCGCATCGTTAATGCCAGGGCCAATATCACCCAGCTGCAGACGCAACTGACTGAACTCGAAGGTCAGGCTGCCCGGGCTGAGCGCTCAGGGCGCCCGTTGACCGCAGCAATGGTTGAAAGCATCGAATCAGCGCGCGAGCAGATTGATCAGTTAGAGCAGGAAGTTGCCGCACGGCGAGCGGAGCAAGACAATGCTCGCGTCGCTTTCGAGCAGGAGATGGCGCTGTTTCGCGATCCCGACTGCAAAAAGCTGGTCAGTCAGCGCTAGTTCCGGCAAACAGCGCGGTGCTCACCGCGCGCCATTGCTCTTCCCACATGGCGCTCGGCGCATCCCGAAACTGACCGCGAACGAATTGGTTGATCCGCCCTTCGGTCATTGCCATTACCAGATTCGCCACCGCGTTATGAGCCAGCACCGGCCGGGTTGGGGAGCGAGCCTGCTCTTCCCGCACAACCTGGCGCAGTTCCGTCTCCAGTCGATCGAAGAACTGGCGCATGCGGACGCGCAGCCGCTCCGTCTCACCGAGCAGAACATCGCCCACCAGGATCCTTGCGAAGCCTGGATTGCGTTCTGCGAAGATGAGCAGCAGCAGAGCAATCCGGCCGCAACGCACGGATGCGGGCTCGTTCTGCCTCGCGATGTCGTGGCAGCGAGGAAAGATGCTCTCCTCCATGTACTCGATGAGCGCTTCGAGCATTTTGGCTTTGCTGGGGAAGTGCCGGTATAGGGCGGCCTCTGAAACGCCCACCTCGCGAGCCAACGCGGCGGTGGTTATCTTGCCGCCGCTGTCTGCCTGCAGCATGCTCGCAAGCGCTTGCAGGATCTGCTGTTTGCGTTGGCCAGCCATCAGGCGACAGCCCCTGAATCGTTGAACCCGGTGATCTGGGTGCCGACTCCGGTGTCAGTGAAGACCTCCAGAAGCAGGGCGTGGGGCACGCGACCGTCGATGATCTGCGCGCTGCTGACACCGCCAGCGAGCGCGTCGAGCGCACATTGCACCTTCGGTAGCATGCCGCCCGCGATAACGCCGGATTCGATTAGAGAGGCCACCTGCTGTGGATCCAGTCCAGTGAGTACGTCGCCATCGGGGTCCAGCACGCCGGGCGTGTTGGTGAGCAGGATGAGCTTTTCAGCGGACAGCGCCTGGGCAACATGCCCGGCAACGAGGTCTGCGTTGATGTTGTAGGAGCGCCCCTGTGCATCCGTGCCTATGGGTGCGATTACCGGAATGAACCCGTCGCTGATGAGCGTGTTGAGAATGCGCGTGTCCACGGACTCAACCTCACCCACCTGACCGATATCGATGATCTCTGGGGCTTTCAGCTCTTTGCCCGCCGCCGTGTTGCGGCTCAGCGTCAGTTTTCGGGCCTTGATGAGACCGCCGTCCTTGCCGGTGACGCCAACGGCGCGGCCGCCGACGCTGGCGATCAGGCTGACGATATCCTGATTGACCGAGCCGCCAAGGACCATTTCGACAACGTCCATCGTGTCCGTGTCGGTTACTCGCATGCCGTCGATGAAGCGGGTGGGAATCGACAGGCGCTCCAGCAGCTCACCAATTTGCGGGCCGCCGCCGTGCACCACGATCGGATTTAGACCCACGAGCTTCATCATGACGATGTCGCGCGCGAAATCGGTCTTCAAGCCTTCATCCACCATGGCGTTGCCGCCGTACTTCACCACAAGCGTTGTGCCGTGGAAGCGCTGAATGTAGGGCAGAGCCTCGATAAGGACATCCGCGGTGCGCTTGCTGGGGCTTGAGTTACTCATCAATCGTCGAACGTCATGGCTGGATCAACGGCCGCCAGCTGAGTGCGGAACACGTCTTTTATGCGGTCGAGTGCGGATTCGCCGTCGGCCTCGAAGCGCAGCGTCAGCACCGGTGATGTGTTGGATGGCCGTATCAGCCCCCAGCCATCCGGGTAGTCCACGCGAATGCCGTCGATACTGGTGATGGTTCCATCGCCCCAGTCGGCTTGCTCACCGAGCTGCTTCATGAAGGTGAACTTCGCTGACTCGGTGGTGTAGATCTTGATTTCGGGTGTGGTGAACGTCACCGGGAACTCAGCAAACAGAGAATCGGCGTCCTGGCTTTCAGCGCCGAGAATTTCCAGCAGCCGGGCTGCTGAGTAGAGCGCGTCGTCGAAGCCGTACCAGCGCTCGGCGAAACAGATGTGGCCCGAGAACTCGCCGCCGAGCAGCGCGCCGGTTTGTTTGATCTTGGCCTTGATGTGCGAGTGTCCCGTCTTCCACATGATCGGGCGGCCGCCGTATTCCGAGATCAGTGCGTTCAAGTGCCGTGAACACTTCACGTCGTAGATGATGTCGGCGCCGGGATTGCGCCCGACGATGTCGCGCGCGAACAGCATCATCAGCTTGTCCGGCCAGACAATCTGGCCGCGGTTTGTGATTACACCCACGCGGTCGCCGTCACCGTCGAAGGCGAGACCAAGATCTGCGTTTTCTGCGCCCACCACCGTGATGAGATCGTCGAGATTCTTCGGATCTGCTGGATCCGGGTGGTGATTCGGGAAGTCGCCGTCCACCTCGCAATACAGCTCGATGACCTCGCAGCCGAGCTCGCGCAACAGTCGAGGTGCGACAGCTCCGGCGACACCGTTACCACAGTCCACTACCACTTTTAGTGGCTGAGCGATCGCGACATCGTCCAGCACGCGATCGACGTAGTGATCGATCAACTCGACCTCTTCCATCTCGCCTTCGCCCTCACTCAGATCGTGTTCGAGCAGGCGTCGCTTGAGATCCTGGATACGGTCTTCCGCCAGTGTTTCGCCGGCGATAACCATCTTCAGGCCATTGTATTCCGGCGGGTTGTGCGAGCCAGTGATCATGATGCCCGTGCCGGTATCGAGGGCGAAGTTCGCGTAGTACAGCAGCGGCGTCGGCACCTCGCCCACGTCCACAACATCCGCGCCACCCTCCATTAATCCGCGCGCCAGAGCATCGCGAAGCAACGGGCTGGAGTGGCGGCCGTCGCGTCCAACAGCGACTCGTGTTGCGTTTTTCGACAGCGCTTCGGCAGCGAACGCTCGGCCGACCCAGTAGACGACCTCCTCGGTCAGGTTGTCAGTGACAATGCCGCGAATGTCGTAGGCGCGGAAAATGTCTTCGTCCAGGTCGATGCCCACGGGGCCCTCCGATTCAGTTACTTCGATACCAAAATTGTCGTCATCGCTGACGTCCAGAAAGTCGTCGGCGTCGCTTGTCGTTGTTTTCGAACTCACAGCCTTGCTCGCAGCCGGTTTGCTCGGTGGCGGCTCGTCATCGTCCAGGTCGAGTACATCGTCCCCGGCCAGCTCGTTTGCGAGCGCGTCTGCAGCAAGTGCATCGTCTTCGACTGTCGGCTCCTCCGGATCGGGCGAGGCGCTAGCTGATTGACCCAGCACGTGGCTCGCCAGAGCGTTGAAGGTCGGCAGATTGAAGCGATGCATGCGGGCGCCGCGGCCGGCGAGTTTGCGTTCGACTAACTCACCCAGAGATTCGGCGTCGTCGTCGATCTTGCGGAACAGACGTGAGAACGACAGGAAAATGCCGCCAAGCAACAGCGCGATACCTACCGCAGCTGGTGTTATCAGGGCAGTGAGGTTGACGACAGGCTCTACGTTGCCGCCCGTCACCGTCAGGCTCCATGTTTGGTTGCTGAGGGTTTTGCTCGCGCTGGCGGCGTCTTCCGAGCTGTTGCCGTGCTCGAGAATGACGTTTGCTGCTTCGCCTGCAAATTGCTGTTCGATCTGCAGCTTGCTCACCGACGGATCGAAAGCGGTGATCCCGGATAGCAGGTAGTCAGTCGACATCGCTAAGTACAGCGTTCCAGCCACCGTGCCCTGGTGGGTTATGGGGCGCGCAACGTAAAAAACCTGGCGCTGGTTGAGCGCGACTTCCGGACCAACATAGGGCTCGCCCTCGGCGCGCTTGATCGCTGCCAATGCGGCAAACGAAATCGGTACATCTGAAGACAGGTCAACCGCGGCTTTGCCCTTCTCGATGATGTCCACACGCAGCGCGTATGGAATGCTCTGAGCAAGGCTGCGGCTGGCGGCGCTGATTCTACGGGCGTCGAAACTGGTGAGAGCGGCGACGACATCTGCGGAGGTTGCCGCAGCGTCTGCCTGAGCCTGCAAGTCTGCCAGCCGGCCATTGATGCTCGTCTGCCACTGCGCGGCTGCCTGATCAACCAGCGTCTGCTCGTGTGCGCTGTTGGCGGGGGCCAGCACCTGCCAGGTGAGCAAGACCAGCGTCACGAGCAAGCCAGCAAGGCCGCCGACAATCGCAAATACCGCGTAACCCCAGGGGGAGGATGCGGAAGCAGTACCGCCTGCCGACTTGCCCTTACGAGGGGAGCCTTGCGCGCTCGCGTTACGACGTTTCTTCTTTCCGGCCACGGACAAATCCTGCGCCTGCTTCAGAGGCTGGCTATGTTACGTGGCTGGCGTATTCCCTGGCTAGGTATTGGTTCCCGTTTTCGCGCCGCGGTCGGCACGGGAATCGCCCTGCATCGGGGCTATGCGTGTTGGTATGTGCTCACTCTCCCAGGCCGAAACGGGTTCGGCGGGCGCCGCTATTCCGTCGTTATGCTGAGCCCAGCTTCGTGCCAATGAGACGGGCGATTTCCCGGCTCAGGTTGAGCTTGTCGTCCGGGCCGAGATTCACCTCGCCGGCGTCATCGATCACCGTCACGACATTGATGTCGCTGCCAAAACCGATGTCGCTGCGACCGACATCGTTCACCACAATCATGTCCAGACCCTTGCGAATGCGTTTCTCGCGCGCATGCTTCAAAACGTCGTTGGTCTCGGCGGCGAAGCCGACAAACAGGGTTGTCCGCTCGGCGCTCGTGGTCTTGGCGAGCGTTGCGATGATGTCCGGGTTTTCAACGAGGCTCAGGGTCAGAGTGCTGTCACCGCCGGAGCGCTTCAGTTTCTGGCTAGCTGGCGTGTCCACGCGATAGTCGGCAACGGCGGCAACGCCGATAAATACATCGGCATCGGTTATCGCGCGTTGTGCCGCTTCCAGCATGGACTGTGCGGACGTCACGGAGACGAGGTTGGCGCCCGATGGCGCGGTAACGGTTACCGGGCCGCTGATCAGCGTTACCCGCGCACCTGCCTCGATGCAGGCTTGAGCGAGCGCATAGCCCTGTTTTCCCGAGCTGTGATTCGACAGAAAGCGTACCGGATCGATCGCCTCTACCGTGGGGCCGGCGGTAATCACAACATGACGGTTCGCCAGGGCTCGGTCTGCTGAGGTCAGGTTGGCCAGGGCCTGTGCGATTTCTTCAGGCTGCAACATTCTGCCGGGCCCATTTTCGCCGCAAGCCTGTTCGCCGGACGCAGGTCCCAGGACCGTAACGCCATCCGAGATAAGCGTTTCAAGGTTTCGTTGCGTCGCCGGGTGCTGCCACATCTGTTGATTCATGGCAGGTGCGAGCACAACCGGTGCTTCGGTTGCGAGCACAATAGTCGTTAGCAGGTCGCCCGTGCTGCCCGCGGCGGCGTTAGCCATGAAATTGGCGGTCGCGGGTGCAACCAACACGATGTCCGCCCAGCGCGCCAGCTCGATGTGGCCCATGGCCGCCTCGGCGGCTTCGTCCCACAAATCGTCTCGCACCGGTCTGCCGCTCACCGCCTGCAGCGCGGCCTTGCCCACGAAGTGACCAGCGCCTCGGCTGGTGACAACCTGAACGTCTGCGCCCGCGGCGGTCAGTTCTCGCACAAGCGCAGGCGCTTTGTACGCAGCGATGCCGCCGGTGATGCCCAGTACTATGTTTTTGCCGTTCATCGCGTCCCTGGCGTCCTTCGCTGTGCTCGAGGCAAGCAGTTGTCTTCGAGGCCGGAACCTTACCATCGCAACAGAGCCTATCGGCAATGTCGGCAATCTCGAATAAAGGCTGCTTTGGCGGTTTGTGGCCTGGGTCGCTATTTCAACGCTGGAGGCACTGTGATCGACGATCTACCCAGGGAGCGACTTCTCGGCCAGGGCGCGCAGGCCCTCAGTAATGCCGAATTGCTTGCGCTCGCACTAGCCAGTGGCTCGGCGGGCAATGCCTCGAGCGCTCTGGCTCGGGAGCTGCTAACCCAGTTTGGTGGTCTTGCCGGCCTGTTCGCAGCCCCGGTGGACCAACTGTTGGCCCAGCCCGGTGTTGGCCCCGCGCGAGCGGCGCTGCTTCGGTCCTTGCCGGCGCTCTGGTCCCGTCTGGCGCAAGCGGATGTAGCCAGCCGGCCGCTGCTGGCGGATACGTCGGCAGCTCGGCGATTCCTGCAGGCGCGTCTCGCGCCGGAAGACAGCGAGGTCTTTGGTGGCTTGTTCCTGGATACGCGCAACAGGCTGCTGGCGTTTGAGGTGCTGGCGCGTGGGTCGATCGACAGGGCAGTTGTTTATCCTCGGCAGGTTCTGCGGCGGGCGCTCTATCACAACTGCGCCGCGATGATCTTTGCCCACAACCACCCCTCTGGTTGTGCTGAGCCCAGCCGCAGCGATATAGATCTGACTCACCGCCTGCGTAACCTGCTCAACGAGGTTGATGTGCGGGTTCTCGATCACATTGTCGTTGCCGCAGGGGGCTGCATCTCACTGGCCGACAGGGGCATGCTTTGATCGGGTTTGCCTACGCCGGCAAGAGGCCGGCAAGCATTAAGTTGCGCGGATTTCTCGACAGTGAGAATTGCCTAGTGTATAAAGCGCGTCCGTTTTTTAAGGCCCAAGCAATCATGTCTCAGGTCTGCCAAGTTACCGGCAAGCGCCCGGCCACGGGTAACAACGTGAGCCACGCGAGAAATCGAACCCGTCGTCGCTTCGCGCCGAACCTGCACTACCATCGCTTTTGGGTGGGTACCGAGAGCCGGTATGTGCGTCTGCGCGTTTCTGCCAAAGGCATGCGAATCATCGACAAGAATGGCATCGACTCGGTGCTCGCCGACATGCGTAAGCGTGGGGAGAAGGTTTAGCCATGCGTGACAAAATCAAACTCGTGTCCAGTGCTGGCACCGGCCACTACTACACAACCGACAAGAACAAGCGCAATACGCCGGACAAGCTCGAATTCAAGAAATACGATCCGGTGGTTCGCAAGCACGTCATCTATAAAGAAGCCAAAATCAAGTAACTGATTCTGGTCTCGCATGCCTGCCGGTTGCGGCTGGTTGGCGAGTGTGAGCGAACAACGCACCTGACGGCCCGCTATATGCGGGCCGTTTTGTTTGTCTGGCGCGTGCCGTGCGCCGTTACGTTCCAGGGAGGCCAGCACAATGCCTGAACTGCCGGAAGTAGAGACCACCGCGCGTGGCGTGGCGCCGCACGTAACCGGTAAACGACTGACGGCAATCGACGTACGGCAGCCCTCCCTGCGATGGCCGGTAGAAATCCCAGAGGGGGCGCAGACGGCCAGCATCCGCCAGGTCTATCGGCGGGCAAAATACGTGCTGTTCAAAACGGATGTCGGCCACTTCATCCTGCACCTCGGCATGTCGGGGTCGCTGCGATGGCTGCCTGCCCCTGCGCCTGCGCCACAGAAGCACGATCACATCGATTTTGTCTTTGCGTCACCATCTCAAGACGCTGAGGGCGCGGGTGTGCTGCGTTATAACGATCCGCGTAGATTTGGCTCCCTGCACTGGCACGCGGGGGTGCTGGATGAGCACTTCCTGCTTGCCCGGCTGGGTGTTGAGCCGCTGTCCGATGCGTTCTCCGGCGACTATCTGAAGGGCTATACCCGCGGCCGTAAAACGCCCATCAAGAGCCTCATCATGGATTCTCACGTGGTGGTGGGTGTGGGTAATATCTACGCCAACGAGGCTTTGTTTCGCGCCGGGATACGCCCAACCCACCGGGCCGCGCGGATGACGTTGGCGGCTTGTGAGGCGCTGGTTGCGGAGATCAAAACCGTGCTTGGGTGGGCAATCAATCGAGGTGGTACTACGCTTCGAGACTTTGTCGGTGGTGATGGCAAACCCGGCTACTTTCAGCAGGAACTTCTGGTTTACGGACGTGAGGGTGAGGCCTGCCGGCGCTGCGAAGAACCCCTGCAGGGCGTTCGGATCAGCAATCGGGCGACGGTTTACTGTCGAAATTGCCAACCAGCCAGCGGATTTCGCGCTCCGCGCTGATAGAGTTCACACTAGGTAGTGCTTGATATTGGCAGCGATGCGCGCTGCCAGGCCTGCTGGGCCAACAGGAATGCCCGGGCCAGGTTCGAGCAACTCAGTCAAACTCCAGATCGCCCGCGGGACGGGCAATCGAGCTAAAGGAAGATTCACATGGACAGAATTAAATCTTTGCTGGTCGGTGCGCTGTGCGCGCTGTTGGTTTCCGCTCCAGCGTATGCGGCGCCGGAAGATGAGCCGCGCTGGGAAGATATGGTCGCCGATATTGCGATTGCCCGGCCATTTGGTCTGGTGGCAACCGTTGGTGGTTCGGCCCTGTTTGTGGTCAGCCTGCCGTTTACGGCGCTGGGTGGCAACGTCCAGCAAGCCGCTGACACCCTGGTGGTGAAGCCGGCTAAATCCACGTTTCAGCGCTGCCTCGGCTGCACCTCGTCTGGCCGCTACCGGGATCCGGAAGCTCGCTGAACGACGCACAGCGGCCGGATGCCGCTCAGCAGTCAGCCAGCGGTGCCGTTAGCCAGCGCCGCCTTTACGGCGGGGTGAACAAAGTTGCCGACGTCGCCGCCCATCTGAGCGATCTCGCGAACGAGCGTCGATGAGACGAATGAATGCTCGTGTGCGGACGGCATGAACACGTACTCGATCTCCGGATCGAGGGACTGATTCATCTGCACCATCTGCGACTCGTAGTCGAAGTCGGTGACGGTGCGGATGCCGCGGAGGATGAACATCGTGTCTCTACCGCGCACGTAGTTCACCAGTAGGCCGTTGAAGCCTTCCACCACAACCCGATCGCCGTGGCTTGCCAGCACCTCCTCGCACAGCGCAATGCGTTCCGCGAGAGCGGTTTTCGGATCTTTCTGCAGCGACGTACCAATAGCCACGATCACTTGATCGAACACCTTCAGTGCCCGAGTGATCAGATCTGTGTGGCCGTTGGTGATCGGGTTGAATGAACCCGGATATACAATGGTCTTCACGTCGCTCCCCTTCGAATTTAAAACGGGCGCCGCGCTGCCTGATCAATCAGGTCTTCGTTTTACGGCGTCGTTGTCTAATCGGTTTGTTTGGTCAGCGCCTTGTCAGAGTCTGACCTCTTGGCTCGGATGGTACCGCAAATAGCGCCCGGAACGAGGCGCACGACGGACTATCTAAACGGCCGCCAAAAGGGCAAATTCCGACTCGCCCGCTTTGCTGTGTTTGATGGTGCGCCAGCCCTCGCCGAACGGCTCCGACGAGGCGCGGCGTTCGACGTACACTAGCCCGGTCGCGAGCTGGCGCGTGCGGAGACTCTCCAGAGCTGGTGCGAGCAGAGCGCCGTCAAAAGGTGGGTCGAGTAGCCAGATGTCAGCTGGTTCGCTGGCTGTTAGAAAGCGCTCGGCGCTGCTGTGATGAATCCGGGCGCAGGAGCCGAGCTGTGACGCTGCCTGGCGCAAAGCCGCTGCCACCAGCCGGTCTGAGTCGACCAGCGTGACCTTGGCAGCACCCCGAGACTCCGCCTCAAAGCCTAAACAGCCACTGCCGGCGAAAAGATCAACGACGCTTGCATCGGGCAGATCAGCAATCAGCCAGTTGAATAGCGTTTCCCGGGTGCGGCCCAATGACGGGCGAAGACCCGGACGATTTGCGACACGGAGCTTTCGCCCTCTCCACTTACCACTGATAATGCGGACTTCGTTTTTGGCCATGGCAACGTTCAAACAGTGAGCGACGAGGATGACAAGGGCGGCGGCTTTTTCAAGCGGCTGAGTAAGGGACTGTCGAAAACCCGGGGCTCGCTGGCCGCGGGTGTGGGCAACCTGATACTTGGCGAGAAGGTCATAGATGAGGATGTCCTGGAAGAGCTGGAAACGGCGTTGCTGCTGACAGACGTTGGTGTAGAAGCCACGGACAAGATCATGGCCAGCCTGACGCCGCGCATCAAACGCAAGCAGCTCAACAACACGGTTGCGTTGCACGCGGCACTGGCGGACGAGCTGAAAGCCTTGCTTGCGCCGCTCGAGAAACCCTTTTGTGTCGATACCGAAAGCAAACCCTGCGTTGTTATGTTTGTTGGCGTCAACGGCGCGGGCAAAACCACGACGCTGGGCAAGATCGCGAGTCATTTGACAGCACAAGGCCGGTCGTTGGTGCTTGCCGCTGGCGATACGTTTCGGGCAGCGGCCGTTGAGCAGCTGCAGGAGTGGGGGCACCGTAACGCCGTAGAAGTTATCGCCCAGGGCCAGGGCGCGGACAGCGCATCGGTTGTTTTCGATGCGGTAGCCTCGGCGCGTGCGCGCGGTATCGATGTCGTGCTCGCAGACACTGCCGGCCGGCTGCAGGCGAAAGCCAACCTCATGGAGGAGCTGTCGAAGGTCAAGCGGGTGATGGCCAGAGACGATGCCAGCGCGCCACACGAGGTGCTGCTTGTGCTCGATGCTGGAACCGGTCAGAACGCGCTGTCGCAGCTCGACCTGTTCGATCAGGCGGTGGGTGTCACCGGGTTGGTCGTGACCAAACTCGATGGCACGGCAAAAGCTGGCGTCCTTTTTGCGCTCGCAGCGCGCAACCCCAAGCCCATCTATTTCATCGGCGTTGGTGAAGGCATTGAAGATCTTCGGCCGTTTGACGCCGACAGTTTTGTCGATGCCCTGCTTGGGAACCTGTGACGTGAAGCCAGGGCGGGCCAGATAGCGGTGACGCACATCGAGTTCGATCGTGTAGTGAAGCGTTTCGACAGTGGCCTGGAGGCGCTGGCCAATGTTTCGGTGAGTTTTGAAGAGGGCACCATGTGCTTTCTTACCGGTCACTCCGGTGCGGGAAAGAGCACTTTTCTTAAGCTACTTTTGCGTCTCGATGCGCCGTCGCGCGGACAGATACGTGTCAACGGGGTTGATCTCGGTGGCTTGTCAGACCGGCAGTTGCCCAGCTATCGGCAGCATCTGGGAACCGTATTTCAGGATCATCACCTCCTCGCGCATCGAACGGTGCTTGAGAATGTGTCGTTGCCTTTGTGGGTGACGGGCATGTCGGAGCGTGACATTGCCCGGCGCGCGCGCGCCGCGCTTTCTCGGGTGGGTTTGCTTGATCGCGAACGGCAGTTGCCGCAGGCGCTATCGACGGGCGAGCAGCAGCGAGTTGGTATTGCTCGAGCGGTGGTGAACCGGCCCAAGATTCTGCTGGCCGACGAGCCCACGGGTAACTTGGACCCGGCACTATCGCGGGACATCATGGCGCTGTTCGAGCAGTTCAATCAGGTTGGCACCACGGTGATTGTCGCCAGCCACGACATCGACCTCATCAACTCGCTCGGCCATCGCGTTTTGCGCCTGGACCATGGCCAGCTCGCCGAGGATCGACCCAGCCGGGCCCAGTTTGAGGAAGGGTCTGAGCAAGAACAACAGGCTGCACCCGAGTGAGCGGCAAGCGAGGCAATGCGCGAGTCGCGCCCAGGCAAGGCAAAAGCGGGCTGCCCTGGCCCAAGCTGCCGCGTGGCCGCGCGGCCTGGTTGAAAGACCACCGTCGCGTCGCTCGGGAAAGCATCGCCAGCGTCAACGCCCGCATTGGCACCACGTTTCTGGTCTGGCTGCTCATTGGCATCGCCCTGGCATTGCCATCTGGCCTGTATCTGCTGCGCGTAAATCTGGACGCTGTCACGGCGGATTGGCAGGGGCGGCCGGGGCTGACCGTGTACTTCCAGCCTGGTGTCGAGCAGACGGATATTGATGTCCTGTCAGAACGTCTATCCCAGCATCACGCAATCAGCGAGGTGGACGTCATCTCGCCCGAGGCCGCGCTCGAAGAGTTCAAAGCCCTCAGTGGAATCGATGATGCGCTGGCGCTACTGGACGATAACCCGCTGCCCGCTGCGCTACGCGGCCGGCTCGCGGCGGAAGCACAGGCGTCCGATCTGGAACTGGCGGCGGCGCTGGCGCGTTCGGCCGTCGGCGTTGATGATGTGGTGATTGAACGGACCTGGCTTGCCCGGCTGGCGGCTATTTCGAGTGTGGTCGACAGGCTCGGGCTCGCGCTCGCATTGCTGTTTGGGCTGGGCGCGGTCCTCGTTACCGCGACATCCGTGCGGCTGGCTATCGAGAATCAGCTCGATGAGCTTCGAGTTCTCAAGCTCGTGGGAGCCTCGAACGCCTTTATGCGCCGGCCATTTCTCTATGTCGGTGGGTTGTACGGTCTTGGCGGCGCGCTGCTCGCAGCGATGCTGATCAGCGCCCTGCTGCTGACGCTGGAGGGCCCGCTCGCGCGCCTGGTGGGTAGCTACGGTGAACGGCTTGCCCTGGTCGGCTTCGACCCAGCTTTTCTGGGTGGTCTGCTGCTGCTTGGGGCGGGCCTGGGAATCAGCGGCGCCCTGGTTGCTACGCGGGCCCGGTTATCTAACCTCGATATTGTCCAGTAGCTTCACTGCCAGCCCTTTTTGACGCCAGGCACGGCGATATCCCTAAAGTGGTCTATATTTACCACTTTGAAATCAGCCACATAAAAGGCGTTGGGAACTTTCGTAACAGTTAGCAGTCTCATACCTGGAGTGCTAAAATGGCACGGCAATTGAGGCTCGACCGGGCCTTGCCAGGGTTGGTCATCCAAGCTCCCCTGGCTCGCGGTCGGGCACATGTGATTTGAGTTGTACCTAGGAGGTCCAGCTATGACGACGCAACTACTGTCAATGAACCACCTGTCACCAGGCGCCAACCTGGATGCCTACGTGAACACGGTGAGCGCGTTTCCCGTTCTATCGGTCGATGAGGAGCGGGCGCTTGCGCATCGTTTCTACTTTGAGGAAGACCTCGAAGCCGCTCGCGAGCTCGTTCTTTCGCACCTGCGCTTCGTGGTCCACATTGCTCGCTCCTACCGAGGCTACGGCCTGCCGGAGGCAGACCTCATTCAGGAAGGTAATGTCGGCTTGATGAAAGCCGTCAAACGCTTCGACCCTGAGCATGGTGTCCGGCTTGTCACGTTCGCGGTGCATTGGATCAAAGCGGAGATTCACGAATACGTGCTGCGCAACTGGCGCATAGTCAAAGTGGCGACCACCAAGGCTCAGCGCAAACTGTTCTTCAATCTGCGCGGCGCGAAAGCTCGCCTGGGCTGGTTAAACGCGGATGAGACGTCGGCGATTGCCGATGACCTGGGCGTCAGCAAAGAAGAAGTCACCCGCATGGAAGGGCGCCTCGCGTCGTTTGACATGGCCTTCGACGGTTACGGTGACGACGACGATGCGCCGATTACCGCACCCGCTCAGTACCTGGCAGCCGACACTGCGGACCCCGCAGACCTGGTTGCTCAGAACGAGCACTATGACAACGCGCATCTGCAGCTCACTGAGGGCCTCAGTGCACTCGACTCGCGCAGCCGGGATATTATCGAGAGTCGATGGCTCGTCGATGATAAGGCGACGCTGATGGAACTCGCAGAGCGCTATGACGTATCTGCCGAGCGCATTCGTCAACTTGAGAAGGCGGCGATCAAGAAACTCAAGGTGTCCTTCGCCGCCTGAGCATCTTCAGCAAGAACCCTCATCGAACAGTCGCGTCGGTGAGGGTTGTTCCCTTCTTCGTATGCACTTGCGGTTAGTACCTCGCTTCTGCGTCGCTCCGCACCTCCCCGCACCTCCCCGCACCTCTCCGCGCTCTCGTTTTGTCGATTCTCACTTTTCAGCCGCTCGATTGTCGTCTGCGAGGCGGTGTTGTGTAGGATGTTGCGCTCTGTCGATACGCTCTCTTAGTGCGAATATGGCGCCTTACGCAATTCTCGGGAAATAGTTGATGAACGCAATGCTGGCTCTGCTGATCGGAGCGCTCTATGGCGGTCTTGGTGTTGTGCTCGGCGCATTTGGCGCACACGCACTCAAAGCTCGGCTGGAGCCTGCGATGTTGGCGACCTGGGACACAGCCGTTCTGTATCAACTGGTACATGGGCTCGCCTTACTGCTTGTCGCTCTGATCGCGCGAACCTCTACTCTGCCCGGTCTGTCCGTTGCGATGTGGTCGTTTGCGATTGGAGTTCTGCTCTTCTCCGGAAGCCTCTACGTTCTGGCCTTGGGTGGCCCCCGCTGGCTAGGCCCCGTGACACCGCTTGGTGGTGTCGCGTTCATCGTTGGCTGGTTAGCCATTGTTGTGGCGGCCGTGCGGGGCGAGGCGAGTGTCTGAGGAACGAGATCGCGACGTGACAGATGATCAAGGTAGTTTCGGCGACAAGCGTCTGCAGGTGTATGTGCGCCGAAAAGGGCGCATCACTAAGGGGCAACAGCGAGCGCTCGATGAGTATTCAACACGCTACGTCGTAGCGCCTGAGGCGCTGCAGACGCCGCAAACACTATTCGGCCGCGACGCACCGCTTGGCATCGAGATTGGGTTTGGTATGGGCCATGCTCTAACGGCCTGGGCGGCGGCAGAGCCGGACTGGAACCTCGTCGGCATCGATGTTTATCAGCCCGGTATTGGGGCGGCGCTTCTGGGCATCGTCGAAGGCAAACACGACAACGTTGTGCTGATGGAAGCCGATGCCCGAGCCGTCGTGGCTTCGTTACCAAGCGCCAGTATTGATGCGCTACACGTGTTTTTCCCCGACCCATGGCCCAAAGCCAGGCACCACAAACGACGCATCATCGAGCCTGAGTTCACGGCGGTCATGGCTGATCGGCTCCGCCCTGGTGGGAAGTTACGGGTGGCCACCGACATTGAGGCTTACGCGCAGGTCATGCTGGAGGTGTTGGAGGCAGAGCCGGGTTTGGCTAACGATGCCGGTAGCGGCTTTGCACCTCGGCCGAATCTAAGGCCCATCACGCACTTCGAATCGCGAGGCCTCGCGCGTGGGCATGGAGTTTGGGACTTTGCGTATACGAGGAAGGGGTAGTCAAAACCTGAGGCGGGTAGCCGGCGCAAAACCGGCTACCCGCGAGAAACAAGACGGTTCGATAGATGCGATCTACCGAACCGTTTGTGCTGTCGCCCTAGAACCTAAACGCAGCCTCCAGGAAGATCTGCTCACCACGGCCGATGCCAACCAGCTGGTCATCGCCAGTGGGTGGACGGAACGGTGCGGGGCCGGCGAACGTGAGAACCTGCTCATCGCCGAGATTCTTAGCGATCAACGAGAAGCGCCATCTCTCGCCTGGAGAGTAGAGCGATACGTTCAAGTCCACGGTGGTGAAGCTATCCTGAACCAGAGCACCCGTTGGGTTGGTAACCGGGTCGAATTCAAAACCCGCACCCACGATGTAGCGATCCTTGTAAGCAATATTCGGGCTGATGCGAAGCATGATCCCGTCCGTCAACTGTGTTTCCCAATTGATGGCCAGGTTGCCGGATAGATCTGGAGCGAAGCCGGCATCGCGGCCTCGCAAGTTATCGCCAACGCCGTCAGTGCCCGATGGGAAGAAGTCGCCGGTGATTTCCGCATCGAGGTAGGCCCATGATCCGGAGAGGCTCAATCCCGGCACTGAGGTGGACCACAGAAAGTCCACTTCCAGGCCCTGTGTTGTGACTTCGCCAGCATTGAAGGTGCGGAAAGCAAACACGCCCGGGTCGAATAACTGGACTTGTTGATTCTCGTAAACGTAGCGATAGATGGTTGCGTTAAGCGTTACGCTGCGATCGAGGAACTGAGACCTTAGACCCACCTCAAAACCTTCGGACTCTTCCGATTCGAAGCGCAGCAGTTCTGCTGATGCTGCGACAACGGCGGGATCCGGACTGATCAGGCCGACCACCGATCCGCTAGGCAGCGTGTTGTTATCGACGCCACCAGATTTGAAGCCGGTCTTGTACGCACCGTAAATCGAGATGTTGTCGCTAACGAGATAGCGGAGCACAAGCTCGGGCGAGATATTGTCGTCTTCGAACTTGATGTCTGGCGACTGGAAGCCCGAACTCACGGTTCCGAAAATTGCGACCACGCCGGCGTGGACAAACGGGAAGGCAACCGAGGTGCTCTTCTCTTCATCGGTCCAGCGAACGCCGCCCGATAGCTCCCACTTCTCGGATAGCTGAACGTCGGCGCTCACAAAGAAGGACAGAGCCTCTGCCTCGATGGGGCGATCTGCGAGCCAATCGAAGGTGGCTCCGGTTACCGGGTCTGGACCAAACGGTGGTCCGAACACGCCGAGAAGCGAGGGGTTGAAAGCGTTTTGCGAAGTGCGATGGCCGATGTCTCGGTCCTCCCAGAATCCGCCGACCTGGAAATTGAATGGGCCATCAAAATTACTGGCCAGTCTCACTTCCAGTGTTGTTTGCTCGAGCGTGTTCTCGAATGGTGCTGACAAGCCCGCGGCGCTGCCGTCCGGGTTCTGGCCGGTGGAGTTAAAGGTATCGTTGTACTCGTTGTCGAGATCCACGTAACCGGTTAACACCGTCAGGTCGAACTGCTCGCTTAGGTCGATATCCATCTGCAGCCGGGCAAACAGAATGTCCGTATCGTTGTAGGCGCGGAAGATATTGCGGCCCTCGCCTGGCGAGCCTGGTGGTAGCGTATCAATCAGTGCATTGGCATCAGGCCCGGTAAACTTGCCGTCATTGATGTCGCAATCGTGGGTCGGCAGAAAAAGGTCAATGCCGGGTGTGCCCCCGAACGCGCCGCCCAGCAACACCGATGGATCGGGTATGCCGTCTGCTCCACAGAAGATGTCGATCGCGTTGTTGAGAATCTCCGACTCTTGTTTGTTGTAGTCGATCTTCAGGTTAGCGCTGAATCGATCTACCGGTTCCCACAGAAAGGTTGCGCGAGCAATGAGATTGTCCAGGCCTCGGTCTGGATCGACCGTTGGGTTGCCATCAGCGATCTCGACAAACTTGTCGATTTCCTGGTATTCCGCTGCCAGCCGGAAACCCAGTGTTTCAGTTAGTGGGCCAGCAACGTAGCCGCCAACGGTGGTTCCTTCTTCTTCAAACTCATAAGAGGTTTTCAGACTGCCTTCCCATTCTTCTGTGGGATTTGCTGATCGAAGCGACATAACGCCTGCTGATGCTGCTTTACCGAAGTAAAGCGACTGAGGCCCTTTCAACACAGCAACTTGCTCAACGTCGAAGAACGCACTTTGCAGTAGCCGTTGAGTACTCACAGAAACGCCATCGTAGTTAAGCGCTACCGCTGAATCGAAAGCATTGGAAATGAACGAGGAGCCAACACCGCGCAACGTGATTTGCGCACCGGCACCCGAGCCGCCGATGGAAATGTTCAAAGCCGGTATACGGCTCAACAGATCAGTTGCTTCGTCGATACGAAATATATCGAGGGTCTCTTCCGTAATGGCTGTTACGGCGACGGGCGTCTCCTGAAGGGACTCCTCGATGTTTCGCGCGACAACCAGGATCTCCTCAACGTTATCGTTGCTGGCAACCTCTGCTGCTTGAGCAATGGGTGCAAAAGAAAGCGCTGTTGCAATCACCGCGGAGGTTGCAATTGTCCCTTTCAGACGTGGTCTCTCTCCTGACCTGTGCCGTCTCGAAATGAATAGGCCGATCATATTCTCTCCCCAGAGTTATAGAGGGGATCATGGTTAGCACATGCATCGCCGAGCGTCTACAGCGAAGACGAACCGAAGGCCTATAGAAAACTCGCAATCACCGTATCAAGCCAGCGTAATCCGGCCGGCGTAGGCGCTAGCCGATTCTCGCGCAGCAAGCCGGCGTCGATGAGTTGGTCGCATGTTTTCTGAATCGTTTCACTGGATAAACCGGTGCGCTCAGTAAACGACTCCCAGGTTACGCCGTCGATCAGCCGCAGCGCGTTCATCATGAACTCTGCGGCGAGATCAGACTCCGCGATCGGCGCGCAAGCCAGGGGGCTCAAACCCGCAAGATACAAACGAGGCTGAGATACGACGGTTGTGCGTTCGATGCTGCCGTCATCCACCGTCAGCTTGCCGTGGGCGCCAGCGCCAACCCCAAGATAGTCACCAAACTGCCAGTAATTGAGATTGTGTCTGCCGGCTCGGCCCGGCTTGGCAAACGCGGACACCTCGTAGCGTTGGTACCCGGCGCTGACCAGCATGTCCAAGCCCGCATCTTCAATGTCGGCGAGCGTATCTTCTGCAGGCAGTGTTGGTGGCCGATGACCGAACTCGGTTTTGGGCTCCAGCGTCAATTGATACCAGGAAATGTGTTCCGGTTGCAGAGCGATCGCTTCGCTGAGGTCCTGCCGGGCCATGTGCGCGGATTGCTGGGGCAGACCGTGCATGACATCCAGATTTATGTTGTCGAAGCCGCCTGTCCGCGCGGCGTCAACACAGCAGCCGATTTCCTTTGCACCGTGGATTCGGCCTAACCGTTTGAGTGAGTCATCGTTAAAGCTCTGCGCGCCGATCGACAGCCGGTTTATTCCTGTGTGCCGGTAGGCCGCAAAATCGTTGTACTCCCGAGCCCCAGGGTTTACTTCCATCGTAACTTCGGCGTCCGCTTCCAGACGTGGCGCAATAACATCCATTAGCGCGGCAAATGTTTCTGCTGAGAACAGGCTCGGCGTGCCACCACCAAAGAACACGCTGTGGATCGGCCGCGTGGCAGAGCCGAATGCGGCCTCGAGGTCGGCCAGCAAACGCTCGCGATAGGCGTCTTCTGGAATGCCATCGTCCGTTTCAGGAGCCGGATGGGAATTGAAATCGCAGTAAGGGCACTTGCGCACACACCAGGGAAAGTGCACGTACAGCGATAACGGAATGTTGGTCACAGCGCGGGTGCGTTGTCGCTGAACTCGCGTTCGAGTGCTGGCATGAGCTGAGCCATAGCCTGGCCGCGGTGACTCTGCTCGGCTTTGCGTTCGGCAGAAAGTTCTGCCGCGCTAACGTTACTGCCAATAGGCATGAAAATGGGATCGTAGCCAAAGCCTTCCGATCCGGCAGGGGCTGTGGCGATTGTGCCGTGCCAGGTGGCGGTTGCAATCACGGGCGCGGGGTCAGTTGCGTATCGCATGAAAACCAGTGCGCAATAGAAGTAGGCGTGGCGATCGTCCTGCCCTGACAAGGCTGCAAGTAGCTTTGCGTTGTTTGCCTCGCTATCGCCATGTGCGCCGGCGTAGCGGGCAGAGAAGATGCCGGGCTCGCCGTTCAAACCTGGCACGACGATGCCAGAATCATCGGCCAGGCAGGCAAGGTCGCAAGCCTGGCAAACGCCGCGCGCTTTCAGCAAGGCGTTCTCGACGAAGGTAACGCCGGTCTCCTCCGCACCTTCGATCCCGAGTTCGCCCTGGCTGACGACTTGCACACCCAGCGGTGCGAGCAATCGATCAAATTCGCGAAGCTTTCCCGCGTTGCCGCTGGCAAGCGCCAGCTCCTTCACTCCAGGCCCCGATACATTCTGTTGGTGAACTGGATATTCATGGGGTCACCATTTGCGACCTGGATATCGATATCAAAACGAAATATGTCTTCATCGGTGTGCTTAACCGCGGCGAGGTAGTACACCGCGTTGTCCTCTAACACCTCGCGAAACTCCAGTTCGAAGTTCTGACTGAGCAGGTTGGTAAAGCCGCCGCTGGCGCGAGCACGTCTTGGTGTGCCGGTTTTATCGAGAACGCTGATATTCACCAGCGACCATTGAGTGCCGCGAACGATGTCATATTGTTCGGCAATCTCGCGCGACAGGAACACGGTGGGAATAACCACGTAGTGAATGTCGTAGTCGTCAAACTCGAACGCCTGCTCTGCCGCTGCGGTCAAGCTTGAAAGTAGCAATGCCATCGCCGCCAGAGCACCTCCCAGTTGAGCGGCTAACGTGTTCATCGGCCAAGATGATAAAACGCGGTTGCGCCGAAGAGATTCGCGGCGGGACGCTTTCGTGGCGTGCTGTTGGCGTCGTTGCTCTTCGCATCGATCACCAGGCGTTCGATGATGTTCAGGCGCTTGTCGTGACATAGCCGTTCGAAGTCCTTGAATGTGCACAGGTGGATATTGGGCGTGTTAAACCAGTCATGGGGCAGGTGTTTAGCCACCGGCATGCTACCGCGTAAAAGCAAGTGTGCACGGCATCGCCAATGGCCAAAGTTTGGAAAAGTAACAATGCACTCGCGCGCAATGCGCAACATCGCATCCACCATGTCGGATGGGTTGTGCACGGATTGTAGCGTTTCGGTCATGACGACCATGTCGAAGCTGTCGTCGGCGAAATTATCGAGGCCAAGGTTCAGATCCTGCTCGATCACGTTGACACCACGCTCCAGACAGCGACGGATATTGTCAGCGTCGACATCCAAGCCGTAGCCGTTGACCTGTTTTGTGGCCGCAAGCTCGGCCAACAACTCACCGTCGCCACAACCCAGGTCTAATACGCGCGCATTTGGCCGAATGAGATCCGCAATAAGAGCCAGATCGCTACGCATTGGTCACCTGCGCGAGCCGGTTGAGATAGGCGCCGAGTGCGTCGATATAGCGCGGCACGGGCAGCAGGAACGAATCGTGCCCGTGCGGAGAGTCGATGATAGCGTGGCTGACATCGCGGCCGGCAGATATGGCGGCGTTGGACATATCAGTTGAGCGTTGGGGTGAGAAGCGCCAGTCGGTGCTGAACGACAACATCAGAAAGCGCGCTCGCGTTTGTGCAAATACCGCCGTCAGATCGCCGTCGTATTCCGCCGCTGGGTCGAACAGGTCCAGCGCGCGGGTCATCAACAGGTAGGTATTGGCATCGAAGCGTTGCGAGAACGCCTCGCCCTGGTAGTCGAGATAGCTCTCTACTTGAAACTCAATCTCGCTGCCCTGGTCTGGATCACCCGATTTGATCTCGCGGCCAAAGCGCTCCGCGAGCGCATGATCCGACAGATAGGTTATGTGGCCTAACATGCGCGCCACGCGCAGACCCTGCTCCGGCAAAACGCCATGCTCAGCGTAGCGGCCGTTATGAAAGTTCGCATCCGAGGTAATGGCTGAACGGGCGATCTTGTTGAACGCGATGTTTTGAGTGGTCAGACGGGCTGAACTGGCGATCAGCACGGCGCTGTCCAGCCGGTCCGGGTAGTCGATCGCCCACTGCAACGCCTGCATGCCGCCGAGGCTGCCGCCGATGATGGCGGCGAAACGCTTGATGCCCAGATGATCCGCCAGCCGCGCCTGGGATTCGACCCAATCCCGCACAGTGACCGTAGGAAAGTCGGGACCGAAAACATCGTTGGTCGCCGGGTTCACCGAAAGAGGGCCGGTGCTGCCATCGCAACCGCCAAGGTTGTTCAGTGCCAGTACATAAAAACGGTTGGTGTCGATGGCCTTGCCGGGCCCGATGCATACGTCCCACCAGCCTGGCTTTCGATCAGACTCAGCGTGTCGCCCCGCCGCGTGATGATTACCGGATAACGCGTGGCAGATGAGTATCGCGTTGCTGGCATCAGCGTTCAGCTCACCGTAGGTTTCGTAGACGAGATCAAAGCGTGTCAGCTCGCCGCCACGCTGCAGGGCGAGGGGCTGCTCGCAGGCGAACGTCGCTGGCTGCACAAGGCCAACGTCGCCTGGAGATGTCTGCTGTGGCTCGTTATTCAAAGACATGGTGCGCTGTTGGGCTAAAGAGGTAGCGATGCAAACAGCGAGCGCAGAACCTGCTGCAACACCATGAGCCCCAGCAGCGCGAAGATGGGAGAGATATCGAGCCCACCGATTACCGGAATGATCTTGCGCAATGGCGCGGTGATCGGCTCAATAATTTGTCGTACCAATGCCAGCACGGGGTGGTAGTTACCCTGCACAAACCAGCTCGCAATCGCGGAAATGATGATGCTGAAAAAGAATATCTGCGTGAGCAGAAGCAGCGTTTGCAGCAGCGAATAGGCGATGACAGGCAGCGCACCCAGATCACTGCCGGCAAGGGCGTACAGCCCCCAGGTGTGCAGACACTGCAGGAGCCAGGCGGTGACAAGTGAGGCGGCATCGAATCGGCCAAAAGGCGGTAGCAGCATTCTCAACGGGCGCAGCACCGGGTCGGTCAGCGTGCTGATTGCCTGGCAGATCGGGTTGTAAAAGTCGGCTCGAACCAGCTGCAGTACAAAGCGCAGCAGAAATAGAAATACTGCGCTGCTCAGCAGGAAGTCGATGATGATGTTCGCGATATCGGTCACGTCAGTCTCCGGCAAATTCTTTAGCGAGTTCGGCGCTGCGCACGGCGGCGGCTTTGAGAGCACGGTTTACGGTTTCGGGCATGTGTCCGTCGAGCATAGTCTCCAGCGCGGCCTGGGTTGTACCACCCGGCGAGGTGACGTTGCGTCGAAGGGTAGCCACATCGCTACCGCCACCACCCGCCAGCATCGATTCACGCTCTGCGATCGCCATTGCTGCAGCGCCCTGTGCGGTTTGCAGCGTTAATGTGGTTGCGGTGGCTTCATCAAGGCCAAGTTCGATCCCGGCGTTGATCATGTGCTCCATCAACAGGAAGAAGTATGCCGGGCCGCTGCCTGATACTGCGGTTACCGCATCGAGTTGGGACTCGCGCGCGACCCAAAGCGTGTCACCTACAGCAGCGAGAATCGATTGCGCCTGGTCTTTCTGCTCAGCGCGCGTGTTGTCACTGGCAAACAAGCCGGACATCCCCTGGCCGTACAGTGCGGGTGTGTTTGGCATGCAGCGAACGATTGCGGGGCCACTGCCGAGTAGCTGTCTAAGTGTCGCCACTTCGATACCGGCAGCGACCGAAATCACGAGGCTGCGCTCGGAGAGGCCCGGCGCGGTACCAGCCGCTGCTTTGGCCATGATCTGGGGTTTCACGGCCAGCACAACAACGTCCGCCTGCCTGGCAGCCGCTTCGTTGTCGGCAGCAATACTGACGCCCAGGTTGGCGGCCAGCTCCGTTTGCTCGGCAGAAGGATCTGCTGCGATCAGCACGTCCTGGGGCCTGCTCGTGCGCAACCCGGCCATCAGGCTGCGCGCCATGTTACCGGCGCCGATAAAGGCAATAGTCTGGGCTGTCACGTGAGGCCTGCGTTGCGGTCATGAACGGCTGCGCAGTGTAGCGTTTGCGCCTGCTGGGCACGATAGGTGCCTGCCACCCGTCAGGCTGTGCGCGGGCCGAATAGATCGGTGCCGATACGGATCATGGTGGCGCCCGCCGTAATGGCGGCTTCCAGGTCAGCGCTCATGCCCATGGACAGAGTGTCCCAGGCGCTCAGGCCTTCATCTTCTGGCGCGTACTCATGAAAGAGGCTTGCCAGCCGATCGTGCGCATTGGCATCGTCGGGCGCAGGGATAGCCATAAGGCCGCGCAGGCGCAGCCCTTGCAAGCTTTGGCAGTGGTTGATCAGGCCGCCCAGCTCATCGATGCTGACGCCGGCTTTCTGCGGCTCGTTGCTGATGTTTACCTGCAGGCAAATGTTGAGCTCACCATCCGGCCTGGCCGCGCGCTTGGCGATAACCGGGCGATCGACCGTCTGCAGCCAGTCGAAGGACTGTCCGACGGCGCGCGCCTTGCGGCTCTGACAGCCGCCGATGAAGTGCCAGACAATCTCGTCCAGATCAAATAATGCGGCAAGTTTGGGTTCGGCCTCCTGCAGGTAGTTTTCGCCGAAGTGCCGGATTCCAGCGTCGTAGGCCTCGCGTACAACGCCCGGATCCCGAGTTTTACTGGCGGCAACGAGTGTGATGTCGCTGCTGTCCCGCTGGCAATTACGACACGCCGCGTCGATTCGGCCCCGCACCTGGGTAACTCTATCTTTGATCGTCGGCTTGTCGGTCATATCGGTTGAGTAGCGCCGCGTGGGGCAGTAGAGGGTTTTTGCCTGGCCAGCACCCGGTATCAAGATGCAAACCTCGAGAATCAAACCAAGGCCCGGTGTGCGAAGAAGGTCTCACTTCGAACGGCCAGTGGCGAGTAACATCTGAGGCCTTGGTGTCAGCCTGTGGGCGATACTACTATAGAGCGGTGCGTGAGCTGGCCAGTGGACTGTCGGACACGTGCGGTTGCGGCGCCTACGGCTGCAGCTGTAGAGCCATCAGCCTGCTTCAGCTGGCAATGGCATGGCCGCCGGCAAAGATCGAACAGCGAATAGACAAGGATCGCTATGGACATTACGGAACTGCTTGCCTTCAGTGCCAAACAGGGAGCGTCGGATTTGCACCTGTCTGCGGGCCTGCCGCCGATGATTCGTGTGGATGGCGACGTGCGCCGCATCAACCTGCCGCCACTGGAGCATCGCGAAGTCCATTCGCTGATCTACGAGATCATGAATGACAAGCAGCGCAAAGATTTCGAAGAGTTTCTGGAAACCGACTTCTCGTTCGAAGTGCCCGGCGTTGCTCGCTTTCGGGTTAATGCGTTTAACCAGAACCGCGGTGCCGGCGCCGTCTTTCGAACGATTCCATCGAAAGTACTGACGATGGAAGACCTTGGCATGGGTCAGGTGTTCCAGGATATCTCCATGACACCGCGTGGACTGGTATTGGTAACCGGGCCAACTGGCTCGGGTAAGAGTACGACACTCGCCGCGATGGTCGACTACATCAACGATAATCGTTACGACCACATCCTCACGATTGAAGACCCGATCGAATTTGTTCACGAAAGCAAAAAGTGCCTGGTAAATCAGCGTGAGGTGCACAAAGACACCCACGGTTTCAATGAAGCGCTGCGCTCAGCTCTGCGGGAAGACCCTGACATCATCCTCGTCGGTGAGATGCGAGATCTCGAGACGATTCGTCTGGCACTGACCGCGGCGGAAACCGGTCACCTTGTTTTCGGAACGCTGCACACCACGTCAGCCGCGAAGACGATTGACCGCGTGATCGATGTATTCCCGGCCGAAGAGAAAGACATGGTTCGTTCCATGTTGTCGGAGTCACTGCAGGCCGTTATCTCACAGACGTTGCTGAAACGAGCGACTGGTGGTCGGGTTGCCGCGCACGAGATCATGATCGGTACGCCCGCCATTCGAAATCTGATTCGTGAAGATAAAGTTGCGCAGATGTACTCAGCCATTCAGACCGGCGTATCTGTCGGTATGACAACGCTCGATCAGTCACTGCAGGATCTCGTGGCCAAGCGTACGATTACGCGTGAGGTTGCTCGTGAGAAAGCCAAGATGCCGGAAAACTTCTAGCCGACCCTGACGGTCGCTGGGCAGGAGCACAGCCATGGAATTCGACAAGCTACTAAAACTGGTCGTCGAGAAAGGCGCATCGGATCTATTCATCACGGCTGGTCGGCCACCGTCGTTGAAAATCAACGGCAAGGTGTTCGCGGCCGGCAAGGCTGCGCTGTCGCCGGAACAGTCGCGCGACATCGTGCTCAGCGTAATGAACAAACAGCAGCGCGAGCAGTTTGATCGCGAGAAGGAATGTAACTTCGCGATCAACACGCGAGGCCTGGGCCGGTTTCGAGTCAGTGCGTTTTATCAGCGCAACCTGATCGGCATGGTGCTTCGTCGAATCGAAGTGAACATTCCAACGGTTGATGAGCTGGGGCTGCCTGAGGTCATTGAAGATCTGTCCATGACAAAGCGTGGATTGATCATATTCGTCGGCGCAACCGGCACCGGTAAGTCCACCTCTCTCGCCGCGATGCTCGGCCATAGGAATATGAATTCCACGGGTCACATTATCAGCATTGAAGATCCCATCGAATACATTCATCAACACCACGGCTGCATTGTTACGCAGCGCGAGGTCGGCGTTGATACTGACAGCTTCGATGTCGCCCTGAAAAACACACTGCGGCAGGCGCCGGATGTCATCATGATTGGCGAGGTGCGCACGCGGGAAACCATGGAGTACGCCGTAACCTTTGCTGAAACCGGCCACCTCGTGCTGTGTACCCTGCACGCAAACAACGCAAACCAGGCGCTCGATCGCATTATTCACTTCTTCCCAAGTGATCGTCATGGCCAGGTCTGGATGGATCTGTCGCTTAACCTGAAGGCGATCGTTGCGCAGCAGCTTGTTCCGACCGTTGATGGCCAAGGCAGACGCGTTGCGGTTGAAGTTCTTATCAATACGCCGCTGGTGTCAGATCACATTCGCAAAGCCGATGTGCACCTGCTCAAGGAGCTGATGTCCAAATCGCGCGAGCAAGGCATGCAGACGTTCGACCAAGCGCTGTACAAGCTGTACACCGAAGGCGAGATCACCTACGACGCCGCGCTGGCGCACGCTGATTCAGCGAATGACCTGCGCTTGATGATTAAGCTCGGGGCGGATGCGAATCCCGATCCGATGGCAGCCGTTGATGGCCTGTCGCTGGAAGCAGATCAGGATGTGGAGTCGAGTCTGGCGTTTAAGCGTTAGCTCTTTCTCCCAACCCCGGTACTCGTCTACCTAAGGTTGTCCCCCCAACCACGTCATCGCGATGACCACAGCAGCCTCGGCGTGATTGCCTTCGCCGCTGCCGGCTTCGCGGCTGCTCAGCCGCTCATCAACCATTTCTATCGGCAGTCCAGTCTTGCGGGCAAGAACATCAGCAAAGGCGCGCGCGGCGGTGCTCATGTCACTCTCGCTACCATCCATGTTGATGGGCAAACCCACCAGCACACGATCGATGCGCCAGTCCAGGATGAGTTCTTCAATATCCGTCCAGGGCGGATGCCTGGGCGAGTCGATACTGGACACCGCGCTGGCGGTACCGCTTACCGTGTTGCCGACAGCAAAGCCGTAGTGGCGTCTGCCGGGATCGATGGCGAGCACGCGCTCAACCGACTTTGTTGAGTCAGGCATTACCAGCTTGAGTCGCCATGAGACTGAAGTCGATGCCCAGCGCGCTTGCGGTTGCGCTGACTTTGTCGTCGATGTTGGTGTCGAACAGAACGTCGAGATCTGCCTCGCAGCTCAGCCAGGCATCGGCCTGCATCTCGCGCTCAAGTTGGCCGGGGCCCCAGCCGGTGTAGCCGAGTGCTAACAGATATCGGCGCGGGCCGGCTTGCGCATGAATCTCGGCAAGCGCGTCTCGCGATGCGGACAGCGTTATCTCGTCGGTTACGGACAGGCTCCCGTCATAGTGACACTCGCTGGAGTGCAGGATAAATCCGCGCCCGGGCTCCACTGGACCGCCTTCGTAGACGAGCGGCGCATTGGCAGGCCCTGGGTCGTTGCCTCGCTCCGCAGCAGACAGCGGCGCGATGAGTTCGGCGAAAGCAGTATCCGATCGGCGATTGACGATGAGCCCCAGCGCGCCATCATCGTTGTGCTGGCAGACATAGATGATGCTGCCGCCGAAGTAGCTACCGAGTTGGCTCGGCATGGCCAGCAGAAACGATGCCGCTAAAAGTCTGTTATCGGCGTTGCTCACAATCAATGTACTCAAACGCCGAGGCTGTTGCCGCGCGGTTCGAAGCGCCATGTTCGAATGATCTCCAGCACTTCGTAGGTCTTGCTCATGGCAACCGTGAAAGGTGGATAGGGAGCGCCCTGACGAACGATTCGCAGTGCAGCCTCATCGAGTACGGGCTTGCCGCTGGATTCCAGGATACGCACTTCCTGCAAGCTGCCATCAGCGCGAATAACGACGAGCATACGCAGGTTGCCGTAGACATCGGCGAGCCCACGCTGGTTGCCTACCCGCTCCACTTTCTTGCGCCAGCTGTCCAGATACGATGCTTCGTCTGCGGTCTTGGTGGAGACGCTCGTCAGCCGTTTGATACGTGGCCCCTTGGCGCGGTTGTCGGCATCGAGTGCGACACGCGCCTCGAGGCTCGCGATCTCACGGGCAAGTTCTTCGATGGTGCGATTCTGAGTATCGAGCGCGGCAAGTTGCTCATCCACCTGCTGATCGCTTTCTGTGCTGGTGAGATCATCTGCTGCGCTCACCGTGCTCACGAGCGCGGAGCTGGATTGCTCGACCGCCTCCTGGGTAACCAGAGGATCGGCCACCAATGGATTGCTGACGTTGTCGGCGAGGCTGGATTCGTCTTCAGCAGTAGTTTCGATCACTTCAGACTCATCGCCGCTGCCAGCCTGATTCGACTGCGCGAGAAAGTCCGCATCCTCCGGTGCGACGGCATCGCTGTACTGGGCGAGCGTCACTTCGATGGTGGGCGCATCGCCGCTGCTGGTGTCGAACGAAAAACCCAGCCCGAGGATCAGTGCGGCGTGCAACGCAATGGCGAGGAAAACGGTGAAACTTAACCGGTCTCGTGGCGCGATATCGGGGGTCGGATCAACAAGTTCGCTCATGGTCTGCTTGTTCAGCTTTCTATGCTTCGATGCGTTTGGAGCAGCACGGCTAGTGCCATGCCTAGCCGGGCAGGCGCCCGGCAACCTCATCCATCAGCATAGCTGCGATGTCGAGCGAATACTGTGTATCGAGTTCTCGTATACACGTGGGGCAGGTGACGTTGACCTCGGTGAGATAGTCGCCGATCACGTCGATGCCTACCCACAATAACCCGCGGCGGGACAGCTCTGGCCCGAGCTGCTCCGCGATGAACCGGTCGCGCTTGGTCAGTTCTCGGCCAACACCGGTGCCGCCGGCTGCCAGGTTGCCGCGAGCCTCGCCCGCTTTTGGAATGCGGGCCAGCGCATACGGCAGTGGCTTGCCATCGATCAGCAGAATGCGTTTGTCGCCATCGCTGATTTCTGGAAGATAGAGCTGGCCCATGATGGGCTCTTTTCCGCCTTCGGTGAGGGTTTCCAGGATGACGCCGATGTTGGGGTCGCTGGCCATCACGCGGAACACGCTTGAGCCGCCCATTCCGTCAAGCTTCTTGAATACTGTGTTGCCTTGCGCCGCGTGAAAGTCGCGCAGCTCCTGTTCATCCGCCGACACAATCAACGGTGGGCAGCACTGAGGGAAGGCTGTCGCAAAGAACTTCTCGTTGCAATCGCGCAGGCTGGCGGGTTTGTTCACCACCAGGCTGCCACCCTCCTCAACGCGTTCCAGTAGATAGGTGGTATAGATGTAGTTCATGTCGAACGGCGGGTCTTTGCGCATGAAGATGACATCCATCTCCGCTAGCGGTCGGCGCTCGGGCTCGCCCAGCTCATACCAATGCTCACCGGCGACGTTCGGATCCAGCTTATCGACGAATGGCTCGGTAAGACGCAGGCTCGACATGGTTGCCAGCACTTCACCGCCAGAGAGTGAAATGTCAGCTTGCTGGACATAAAAAGGTTGCCAGCCGCGACGCTGTGCCGCGCGGATCATCGCCAGCGTGCTGTCTTTCTTGAGTGACAGCGAGTCGATTGGGTCCATCACGAAAGCGATGTGCACCATAATTCTGCAAGCTCCGATGGTCAGGCCGTATGCGGGCACGAAAGAGCCGCGAGAGTACCGAGATGCCTACGGTGCAGCAACAGCAGTGCGACGTGGCTCGCGTTCCGCTTGCGACTGGCTGGTTGCCTCGCGGCCAATCGTGATACAACGCTCGCGCTTGAAACAAACGTCGGACACGCAGAAAGGAAAGTGGAATGGATGCTGAGCTGCAAGGCGTAAAGGTGCTTGTCATTGATGACAGCAAAACAATTCGCCGAAGCGCCGAAACGCTGCTGACTCGGGAAGGCTGTGATGTCATCACGGCAACCGACGGGTTCGATGCACTGGCGAAAATCGCGGATTCGCGTCCTGAAATCATCTTTGTCGACATCATGATGCCCAGGCTTGATGGCTATCAAACCTGCGCTTTGATCAAGAACAACACCGAGTTCAAGGCGACGCCGGTTGTCATGTTGTCCAGCAAAGACGGGCTCTTCGACAAGGCGAAAGGCCGAATCGTGGGCTCGGACCAATACATCACCAAGCCGTTCTCGAAAGAAGAACTACTCGGCACCATTCGCACACTCGTTCACTAAGCTCAAGACGACCATGGCACGGATTCTAGTCGTTGATGATTCTCCAACCGAAGCCCACCAACTGGTGCAGGCGCTGTCGCGCCATGGCCATCAAGTGCTGACGGCCAACTCGGGTAGCGATGGCATCGAGGTGGCTGAGGTTGAGCTACCCGACGTCATTCTCATGGATGTCGTCATGCCCGGCGTTAACGGCTTCCAGGCGACGCGCCAGTTGACCCGCGCGAACAGCACCGCTCACATTCCCGTGATCATCGTCTCGTCGAAAGATCAGGCAGCAGATCGAGTCTGGGGTGAGCGCCAGGGCGCGCGCGCTTACCTGACCAAACCGGTTGATGACAAAAACCTCATGCGCGCGGTCAATGACGTGCTGGCGAGTGACGCATGAACGCAACCATCGAACTGTTGCATGAGATTCGTACGGATACGTTCCGTAACGCCGCGCCTATGCCGTTGCGCCAGACTACTAAGGCGGAATGGCAAGGACTTGGTTTCCAGATAGGCGGAATGCGCTGCGTATCGGCCATCGGCGAAGTGAGTGAAATTCTGGATATGCCTCGTGTCGCGCAGCTTCCTGGCGTGCAGAGCTGGGTCCTTGGTATCGCCAACGTACGTGGCACGTTGCTACCAATCATCGATGTGCACAGTTTTCTCGGGCTGACGCCAACGCTGCCGAGCAGCATGTGGCGTGTGCTCCTGGTGGAAGAGGGCGGCGTAGCCGCTGGCCTCGTTGTCGAGCAGTCACTTGGCCTGCAGCATTTTGCTGCCGAGAGTTTCGAGGCGCTTGAGCCGGAAGGCCTGCCTGACCTCAATGCTTTTTTGCGAGGCGCATATCGGCACGGTGGCCGCGTCTATTATCAAATTGAATTGGCCGCGATTCTTCGCGATGCCAGATTTTTCTCAGTTGCGGACAAGTAGGGTCCGCGAGTCGATTACCAGGGATAAGTTGCTATGAACTCGGAAAAGTTTTCTCCGTTGCTGGTGGTACTGATGGCGCTATTGGTAGGCACCATGGCCGCTATGGCGTACTTCATTTTCGCCGAAAATCTAAGCCTGTTGGGCAACAAGAGCCTGATGTTGGCGGTGGTAGGCATGGTGATCACTGGCCTCATTGCGGTTGTCATGGTGCGTGACACCCGCGCCCGACTGCGTGAACAGGCGGAGCAGAACGAGCGTAACCAGGCGGCGATTCTGCAGTTGCTTGATGAGCTGGCCGATCTGGCCGAAGGCGATCTCACAGTGCACGCATCGGTTACCGAGAACTTCACGGGCGCCATCGCTGACTCCATCAATTTCGCGATTGATCAGATGCGCGGCCTGGCAACGGACATCAAGCGCCTGTCCGAGCAAGTCGCTGTCGCTGCAACGGACACCCAGGCTACTGCCTCGGATCTCACCTCTGCCGCAGAAAGTCAGGCGAAAGAAATTAACGACGCGACGTCGGCTATCAACGAGATGGCCACCTCCATTGATGAAGTGTCAGCCAACGCAACAGAAAGCGCCTCCGTTGCGGAGCGTGCGGTTGATTTGGCGAACAATGGATCCCAGGTCGTACACGACACAATCGGTGGTATGGACGGCATTCGCGGCCAGATTCAGGAAACCGCGAAACGCATTAAGCGGCTCGGCGAATCGAGCCAGGAGATCGGTGACATCGTCTCCTTGATCAACGACATTGCGGATCAAACCAACATCCTGTCGTTGAACGCAGCCATTCAGGCCTCAATGGCAGGTGATGCTGGCCGTGGCTTTGCGGTTGTAGCGGATGAAGTTCAACGCCTGGCCGAGCGCTCGAGCGCGGCCACCAAGCAGATTGCCGCACTGGTTAAAACCATTCAGACCGATACGAACGAGGCGGTCATCTCCATGGAGCAAACAACGGTAGAAGTGGTGAGTGGTGCCAAACGGGCCCAGGACGCAGGCGTTGCGCTTGAAGAGATCGAAGGCGTCTCAACATCACTTGCGGAACTGATCCAGAACATCTCGAACGCCGCGCGTCAGCAGGCGCAGACGGCCGGCCAGGTATCGAGCACTATGAAAGTCATTCAAGGCATTACCGCGCAAACCGTGGACAGCACAGATCGCACGGCGCACTCCATCGGCTCGCTTGCCAGCGTAGCCAATGAAATGCGTGATTCGGTCAAAGGCTTTAAGCTTCCTGAGTAGGATCGGTGTCGGAAACAACCACAAGGACGGGCATGTCGACGCCACGAGAACATTTCGCCCTCGACTGGATTCGGAGTGATCTTCTCCAGACTCTGGAGGAAGCGCGTGCGTCTTTAGAAATCTACGCCGAGAACGACGATGCCACGCGAATGCGCATGTGCCTCACGGCACTGCACCAGCTGCATGGCACGTTGCTCATGCTCGAACTCGATGGCGTTACGTGCCTTGCTGACCACTTAGAACAGCTTGCCCAGCGACTGACGACTGACTCTGTCAGCCCAGCGAGTGATGCTGAACAGTATCTGATGCAGGGCATCCTGGAATTGCCGGGCTATCTTGATGACCTGCATAAAGGCGGTCGCGATTCACGCACGCCCATGCTGCCTCTGGTCAACGACATTCGCCGCCTGATTGATCTGGAAGCCCTCGACATGCCTGCGGGCAGTGTTGATCTGCATCGGCAAGCGCCTTCCGAGTCGATTGATCGCTTCGGCGAGATTGACGGCGTTGGCAAAGTTAAACGCATCCGCGCGGCTTACCAGCAGGTGCTGCTGTCAATTCTGAAAGGCGAAGACAAACCTTCTGCCGTCGCCACCATGCAGAAGGTCGCCGCCAGCCTCGAGCGCGTTTGTGTGGATACGCCGCTTGCTTCGCTATGGCAGGCATTTGGTCTGTTTATCAATTCACTGGACGGCTCGTCCGGCAATCTCGGCAACGATGTTGTGAAGCTTCTTCGTCGCGTTGACGCGGAGATTCGTGCGCTCGCGGCCGATGGCGCGGAGCTGCTCAAGAAGCCCGTGCCCGTTGATCTGGTGCGTTCGCTGCTGGCCGCTGCCCGCGAACGCGATCATTCGAGCAGCCTCGCTGATGGTTTGCAGGAAGCCATTGATTCTCAGCCTGGCAGCGAAAGCCTGCGCTTCTCCGGGCAGGAAGCTCTGGCCAGTGCGGCAGTAGCACTGCGCGGCGAACTCACAGAGATCAAAGACCAGCTGGATCTTTTTGTCCGCTCGGACAATCGTTCTAATTCAGCGCTCATGGAAATTGCCGCACCGCTGAAACAGATTTCCAGCACGCTGTCGTTGTTGGGTTTTGAAGGCTCTCGAGCACTCGTCGTCGAACAGCTTGATAGCTTGAACCTGTCACCGGACGGTGAGCCGGTGGACGACGAGTCATTGACGTCGCTTGCCACCGTACTCGTGCAGGTGGACGAGAATCTTGCAGTACACGCAAACCTTAATGCCAGCGCCGACAATAGTGTCGATCAAGTTGTTGCCGATGCTCATCGGCGCGTCTTATCCGAGACCCGCTCCGGGCTCGATCAGGTGAAGCAGGCGCTCGTTGCGTACGTATCCAGCGAGTGGGATACAGCGGCGCTCGCACAAGCACCGGCGGCGCTGATGGAGCTGCACAAGGCGTTGGCGATGTTGTCGCTGCAGCGCCCGGCTGATCTGCTGGATAACTGCGCCGCCTATGTACAACGCCACCTTCTCGCCGGCAATGTGCCGAGCTGGGAAGAGCTGGATCAATTCGCCGATGCGGTGAGTGGGGTCGACTACTACCTCGAACGCCTTGGCGATGAGTCCGGTAGTCAGCAGGAGAACATTCTCGGCCAGGTTGAGCGCTCACTTTCTGCGCTCGGTTATCTCGGAGAATCGTTTGATCCGGACTTTGTTGTGCCGGATGAAGCCAGCGCCGAAGCAGAGGCTGCTGTTGAGCCTGAGCTGGATTCGAGCGCTGCGGACACAACAGATGCTCTCGTTGAGCCGGATACTCAGGAGGTTGAAACTGAGGTTTCTGATTCGGCGGCAACCGCTGATGTCGGGCACGAGGCTGCCACAGAAGCCACAGAAGCCACAGAAGCCGCAGAACCGAAAGAAGAGGTGGCGGAAGAGTCCCTTGAGCTCGATTTGGCGGCGGATGAGTATTCCGAGACCGATGCTGATTTGCTGGTCCCTCTGGACGACGAATCCGGGTTGGAAGAATTCGATCTGGATAGCGATCTGTTTGTCGATATGGCGGGCGAGACGGAACCTTCCGAACTTGCAGGCGATGAGCCCTCCGAGCGGCCAGATACGACCGAAGACCTGAGCCTTGGTGCTCGCGATGATGCGAGCGTCGACGCTACGCAGGAAGCATCGCCGGAGCAGCCATCTGAACAGTTGCTGTCGGATAGTCAGTGGTACAGCGAACCGGAAGAGAGTCCGGATGCTGCGTCGACGAACGAGGATATGCTTCTCGATTCTGATGAGGCGATGCGCGCCGATGCAGATCCTTCATCGTCCGACGTCGGTGGCGTGGATGAGTTGAGCAGTGCGGATTCTGATCCAAGCTCTAGCGCCGAGCCCGAATCGACGCCAGCCGACGAGCTCGATCTGATCGGTGACATTCCGGAACTGTCGTTTGACGAACCGGTTGCGCCGGATGAGGCCAGTGGTGACAGCGAAGCTATTGAGCTTACGGATGTCGACTTTGGTTCTGAGCTCGAGAGCGCGCCGCAGGAGCCGTCTGAGCCCGAGCTTGAAGACGTTGAGTCTTTCCTCGAACTCGACACGCCAGAACACACCCTTTCTGAACAAAAATCAGAGCAAGGGCCCAAGTCAATATCCGGGTTGGATGCGCAGGACACTGCTGATGAGCAAGAAGGCGAGGATCTCAGCTCGCCAATGCAGCCCTCGGAGAGCGAAGCATCAACGAGCCTGCTGGACGGCCTCGATAGCATAGATTTCGATTTTTCTGGCACGAATGCGTCGGAGAGCTCTCGGAGCGACGAGTTACTCGATGACGATTTGCTCGGCGAGGACGAACAGCTGGAGCCGAGCGCAACGTTTGCCGAGTCTGCGTCGGAGCAAACACCGGGCCCCAGCGAAGAACTGGAAGAGCGCGACGAAGAAATCGTCGAGATATTCTCAGAAGAAGTCTCAGAAGTGCTTGAAGCGGTCAGTGACAACCTTGTTGTCTGGAACGATCGCCGTGACGATCAAGATGCGCTGGCTGAGATTCGGCGAGGCTTCCATACGCTCAAGGGTAGTGGCCGCATCGTTGGCGCTATGACGCTTGGTGAGCTCGCCTGGTCCGTCGAGAATCTGCTCAATCGAGTCATCGATAAAACCGTCACGGCGTCCGATGATGTTTTGACCGTCACCGCGAATGCCGCCAGGTTGATCGATGGTGCACGCGATGCGTTTGTCGAGCGCAGGGCCGCTGACGAGCCAGAGATTAACGCGTTGATGGAGAGCGCTGATCTTCTCGCTTCCGGAGCGCTGCTCGATGATGCGGACGAGTTGCCGAACCTCGATGCACGCATAGACGAAGATGCGGCTGAGCTGGTTGGCGATGATGCCGTTGTGCTCGAGCTGTTTCTCGGCGAGGCCGACGGTCTGGTCGCTGAACTCGAACAGATTGCCGTTGCCGATGATCTTGTTCTGCAGGATGACTTTCTGCGGGCCTCGCACACGTTGGCCGGAAGTTCTGCTGCCGTGTCTGCCGATGCGATGCGTCGGGTTGCGGGCTGCCTCGAACAACTAGCGTTTGATCGTTCTAACCGCGCGACGTCGAGCCAGCCGCTCGATGCCGCCGCGAGTGCTTACGTACGGGATGCGGTGTTCTGTCTCCGGCGCCTGCTTACCGATCTGGCTGATGACCGCAGTAGCGAAGACGTTTCCAGGTTCGAACGTGAACTTGCTGAACTACAAGCTACTGATAGCCAAAACGATCTTGCATCGCGAGAGAATGCCGAGACTACCGAGCCTGGTTCTGACGAGGTTGTCAGCAGAGCGGATGATAAAGCCGGCCTGCTTGCGGACGAGTCATTGCAGGCGCTGTTTGATTACGAACAACACCTGGAAGCCTGGCGCTGGGGCACGATTGACCTCGCCGCCGCCGAAAGCCTTTGTGATTCGCTGGCTCGCCTCGCTGACAATGCTCATGCTGCCGAGATCGAGCCAGTCGCTGAACTAGCGTCAGCGCTTGCCGAAGGCCATCAGGCACTTAGCGATGATTCGCTGCAGGAGGCAGATCTTGAGCTACTGCGTAGCGCTCATGAACGCCTGCTCGCGCAGCTGGACAATGTTGCCGTGGGCCAACAGGCACAGCGCGACGAAGGGCTCGTCGAAGCACTGCAGGCGCTGAGCGCAGTCGCTGGAGCGCCAGCCTCCATTACTACAGACGTAGATGCCGCAGACGCAGACACCGCTGAAGCAGAATCTGTGCACAGTGCATCTGGGGCGATTCCCGATGCAACGGACGTAACTGAGCCCGAGGATGCATCGTCTGAGGATGCCCTTGAGCTTAGTGAGCCAGAGCGTGAGATCGCATCGAATCTGCCGAGCGAGCCGAACGAGTCTGAACAGCTGACGGATGAATCCGACAGTTTTGATCTTGCTGATCTGGTTTCGGAAGACGAGCTGGCGGCTGAAACCGATCTACCTATTGATGATCTTGAATCGCTGTCGCTTGCCGCCAATGCCGATTCTGAGAATGAGACAGCGCCACAGGCTGACGACACCGCGCAAGCAGACGCAGCGCCGTCTCTCGATGTAGACGCCGAGATAGTCGGCATATTCTTTGAAGAAGCCGACGAGATTCTGGAGGGCTTCGATGCAAGCCTTCAGCAGTGGCTCGCGGAGCGCGACAATGCCGTGCATCAGGAAAACCTGCTGCGTGGTCTGCATACGCTGAAAGGCGGAGCGCGACTTGCCGGGCTGGTCGAGTTAGGTGACGAAACGCATCGACTCGAATCTTTCCTGGTGGATGCGCAGAACGCTGGAACCGCAACCGACGGTGCGTTCTTCGCTGATCTTGCGAATCGCCACGAATCACTACTGTCGCTTCTGGCCAGCAATCGCCAGACGATCAGCAGGCAAACCGAAGCGGCCGCCAACCAGCCGGCAACGCCTGAGACTGAACCGGTTGCTGATGCGCAGGAGACTGCCCCTGCCGCGCGGGCGCCGGTCAAGCCCGTGGCCCAAAGCGAGATGGTTCGTGTGTCCTCCGGGCTGCTTGAAGAGCTGGTAAACCTTGCCGGTGAGAGCAGCATCATGCGCGCTCGCATCGAGCAGAGCATCAGCGATTTCGGCACTGCGCTTGGTGAAATGGAAACGACGATTGACCGCGTGCGTGAGCAGCTGCGTCGTCTGGAAATCGAAACTGAAACCCAGGTGCATTTCCGCTCCGACACCCAAGGCCCTGCCTACAAAGAATTTGATCCGCTTGAGATGGATCGCTACTCCCAGCTCCAGGAGCTGACGCGGTCGCTGTCTGAATCTGCATCGGACATGCTGGATCTGAAAGAAACACTGTCGGTGAAATCACGAGAAGCCGAAACGCTCCTGCTCCAGCAAGGCCGCCTGAACACCGAACTACAGGAAGGCCTGATGCGTACGCGCATGGTGCCCTTCAGTCGGCTGCTGCCGCGCCTGCGGCGAATCGTTCGGCAAGTGTCGCGCGAGCTCGACAAGCAGGTTGAGTTCCACGCCTACAACGCGGAAGGCGAGTTGGATCGCACCGTGTTGGAGCGCATGGTGCCGCCCCTCGAGCACATGCTGCGCAACGCGGTTGACCACGGCATTGAAAGTAACGAAGAACGCCGCGGTTACAGTAAGCCCGTTGTCGGACGCATCGATCTGCGCCTGTCCCGCGAAGGTGGCGACGTTGTCATTGAGATCTCAGATGACGGCGCAGGAATAGATGTTGAGAGTGTTCGGGCTAAGGCGATCGAGCGCGGCCTGATGGCAGCTGATGCCGAGCTGTCGGATGAACAGATACTCGAATTTGTGCTGGCGCCAGGCTTCACGACGGCGCAATCGGTCACTCAGATTTCCGGTCGTGGTGTCGGCATGGACGTTGTGCACAGCGAAGTTAAACAGCTGGGTGGCAGCATCGATATCGCTTCGCAACCTGGCAAAGGCACCCGCATTACTGTGCGGTTGCCATTTACTGTGTCGGTAAACCGGGCACTGATGGTGTCGGTTGCTGACGACATGTACGCCATTCCGCTCAATACCATTGAAGGCATTGTGCTTCTGTCGGCCCAGGAACTGGCGGACGCACAGAACAGTCATTCCGGTGTATTCGAATACGCTGGCATCCCCTATCGCGTGCGCTACCTGGGTAATTACATCGGTCGCGACTACGGCAGCCATTCCGATGCCGCGAGTGTTCCCGTTGTGCTGGTTCGTTCCGGCGACCATGCCGTTGCTGTGCATGTGGATTCGGTGGTTGGCAGCCGCGAGATCGTCGTGAAAGCGCTCGGCCCACAGTTTGCCGGTGTTGGCGGCATTTCCGGCGCTACCATCCTCGGTGATGGCAACGTCGTCGTCATTCTGGATCTGGTTGCGCTGGTGAGAACCCAGGGCGTCGATGGCTTTGTCGGCCGTGCGCGGCCACGTGTCGCCCGCGCCGAAGTGCGAACCGTGATGGTGGTGGATGACTCCGTTACCGTGCGCAAAGTGACATCGAGACTACTGGAGCGCCAGGGCATGGAAGTCGTGGTCGCCAAAGATGGTGTGGAAGCGATCGCGCTTCTGCAGGAGCAGCGCCCGGATATCATGCTGCTGGATATCGAGATGCCGCGTATGGATGGCTTCGAGGTCGCCCGGCAGGTGCGCCACGACGATCGACTGAAATCGCTACCCATCGTGATGATCACATCGCGGACTGGCCAGAAGCATCAGCAGCACGCGAAAGAAGTAGGCGTAAATCAGTTCCTCGGCAAGCCGTTCCAGGAAAGTGAATTGCTCGCCACGATCGATGAGTTGGTGCACTGATATGGATATCGCATTGCAAAGTGATTCTCGAGAGCTGTCCTGTGTGTTGATTCCTTCGGGCAATTACCAGTTGCTACTTCCGAACGTGAGCGTTGCCGAGATCCTGCCCTGGCGTCGAATCAAACCGATAGACGACACTCCAAACTGGTGCCTTGGGCTGCTCGGCTGGCGTGGTGAATCACTGCCGGTGGTGCGCTTTGAGCTGGTCGCGGCAGACGTTGGCGATGCACCAAGAACTGGCCGGTGTCTGGTGGTGATGAATCGTTCGCACTCGGTACGCTCGCTTCCCTTCTGGGCGCTTGCTGCTGATGGCTTGCCGCGCATGCTGTCGCTCGATAGCGAGGATGTCAGCGAGTCTGCTCGCACCCCGGTGGCGACGGAAAGCGCTTGTGTAATGCTGGGTACGGAAGAAGTTTCGGTGCCCAACCTCGGCTATCTGGAAGAGCGTGTCTCGTCACTGCCCGGCCTTTCGGGCTAGCCGACAGAAGCGCGGTTTTCGCGATAGCAGGCTAGCTAGTGGCGCGATGGCCAGTGCCAGCTCTGTTGCACTGAGCTGAGCGCGCTGATGCAGGCAGTCTCGGCCCGAAGAATGGTTGTGCCCAGTTTGCGGGTATGCACGCCGCATTGTTGCGCGCTGTCTAACTCACTCTCACTCCAGCCACCCTCAGGTCCGATGAGGACAGTTGTATCTTGTTGAGGGAAGCCCTCAAGTGAGCTGCCGTCCGGCGCCAGCAAAATGGCGGATTCGGTGGAATCTTCGGTGAGTTCGGCCAGCAAGCTTGTCAGCTTGATCGGCGCTTCCAGAGTGGGTAACCAACATCGGCCACTCTGCTCACAGGCAGCCTTGATCACGCTATCCCAATGCGTCATACGCTTGTTCAGGCGCTCCGTTGAGAGGGAGCTATTGGTCCGATCGGTTGTCAGCAAGCGGATCGTGTCGACGCCCAGTTCGGTTGCTTTTTGCAGAGCGAAATCCATCGCCTGGTTCTTAAGCAGTGCAACGCCCAGGGTCAGGCGCGGCGAATTCGCGGGGTGACGGTGCGTGAGTTCACCAAGTTCCAGGGTTGTTGTGCGGCGATCAAGCTGTGCGATCTGGGCGGTGAACTCGACGCCACGCCCGTTGAAGACGAGGATGTTTTGCCCGGCCCGCAGCCGCAGTACGTTCGCCAGATAGTGAGTTTGCTCGCGCGCAAGCGTCACCGGCGGTAAGTCCTTCGCGTCGGTTGTTGACGCGTCCACCGGCAGTGCCGGCACACAAAGGCGATGCTTCAGGCTTGCGGCGCGCATGTCGTGCGCAGTCGGTGCCACACTTCCAGGGCTGGACCGGTTTTGTTCAAGGTATAGAAGTGGATGCCCGGAGCTCCGCCCTGCACCAGCGCTTCGCAAACCTTGCTCGTAACGTCATTGCCGAAGGCGAGTAGTCCCTCTGGATCGTCCTTGAGTGATTCAAGGCGCTTGCCCAGCCAGCGCGGAATGTCGGCGCCACAGTTCTTAGAGAAACGGACGAGGCCTTCGAAATTCGTGATCGGCATGATGCCGGGCACAATCGGTATGCCGATGCCACGTGCTGCGGCTCGCTCAATGAAGTCGAAGTAGGCCGGCGGATTGAAGAAATACTGGGTAATGGCGCTATCCGCGCCTGCATCGACCTTACGAGCAAAGAAATCGAGGTCCGCTTCGGCGCTCGCCGCATCGGGGTGAACTTCCGGGTAGGCGGCAACTTCAATGTGGAACGCATCACCGCTGTGCGCGCGAATCAGCTTCACCAGACTCTCCGCGTTGCTGCTGTGCCGTGGGGCCGCAACAGCGCCGGACGGTACGTCGCCGCGCAGGGCGACGATGCGATTGACGCCGCGCGCCTTGTAGTCGTCGAGCATCGTACGGATCTGCTCTTCATTGTCGTTGCCGATCGACAGATGTGGAGCCGCTGGCACACCGACATCGGTCAGCAGTTTGCTCACCGTTTCTCGTGTGCCATCGCGGGTGCTACCGCCAGCCCCATAGGTTACTGAGAAAAACTCGGGCCCCTCGGCCTTCAGCGCATTGGCGCTGGCCAATAGTGAGGCCTCGCCCTTCTTGGTGCGCGGCGGAAAAAATTCGAACGACAGTCTCATGGGTAACTCACATCGGTGGCTCGCATCAAGGGCGCGAATCCGAGAACCGCTACAGCTCTGCAGCGAGGGCTTCCGCCCGGTCCGTGCGCTCCCAGGTGAAACTCTCCTCGGTGCGGCCAAAGTGGCCGTATGCCGCGGTATCGCGATAAATGGGCCGTAAGAGATCGAGCATGTCGATCAAGCCATGTGGACGCAAATCAAAGTGCTCACGTACGAGTTGAACGATCCTACTGTCGGCCAGCTTGCCGGTGCCGAACGTGTTGATAGAGATGGATGTCGGCTCGGCGACTCCAATGGCGTAGCTGACCTGAATTTCGCACCGCTCCGCGAGCCCTGCGGCCACGATGTTCTTCGCCACATAGCGGCCAGCGTATGCCGCGCTGCGATCCACTTTGCTGGGGTCTTTGCCCGAGAACGCGCCGCCGCCGTGGCGCGCCATACCGCCGTAGGTATCGACGATGATCTTGCGGCCGGTGAGCCCCGCATCTCCCACGGGGCCGCCGATGACAAACTTGCCCGTTGGATTGATGAAAACCTTGGTCTCTTTGTTCATCCAGTTGGCAGGGATGACCGGCTTGATGACCTCTTCCATTACCGCTTCGTGCAGCGTTTCCAGGGTGACGTCATCAGTGTGCTGGGTAGATAGCACGACGGCGTCCACCGCGATCGGGTTGCCAGACTCGTCATAGCGGAAGGTCAGCTGGCTCTTGGCGTCGGGCTCGAGGAAGGTCAGTGAGTTACGGCGAGCTTCAGCCTGCTGTTTGACGAGTCGGTGGGCGTAGGTGATGGGTGCTGGCATCAGCACATCGGTTTCGTTGCTCGCGTAGCCGAACATGAGGCCCTGATCGCCCGCGCCCTGTTCTTTGTCGTCGCGAGCATCTACGCCGATCGCGATATCGGCGGATTGGCGGCCGATGGCGTTGATAACGGTGCAGTTGTCCGGGTCGAATCCTGTTTCGCCGTTGCTGTATCCGATATCCCGGATCACCTGACGGGCGATCACATCGACATCAATGCTGCCGGTGGAACGCGTTTCGCCGGCGATCATGACCACGCCGGTCTTGATCAGAGTTTCGCAGGCAACGCGCGAATGACGATCCTGGGCCAGCAGCGCATCAACGATGGCATCGGAAATCTGATCGGCGATCTTGTCCGGGTGGCCTTCGGAGACCGATTCAGAGGTGAAAACGCTGTAGTCAGCCATGGAGAAAGTCTGTCCGTGTTAGCTCGGGGGCAGCGATTGTACCCAATCGGCGTTGCTTGTGATTTGGTGAGCCTTCAAAATACCCGCCTCAATTTTTACCGCCATAGGCAAACCCCATGTCCTCCGCTGTCGAACGTGCGAATGCGATCCGTGTGCTGGCCATGGATGCGGTCCAGAGGGCCAATAGTGGCCACCCAGGTGCGCCGATGGGTATGGCGGATTTCGCCGAAGTGCTTTGGCGCGAGGTCTTGCGCCATGACCCGGCGAACCCGGACTGGATAAACCGCGACCGAGTTGTCCTCTCCAACGGCCACGCCTCCATGCTGTTGTACTCAGCCCTGCATTTATCGGGCTACGACGTGGGCACCGAGGATCTCAAGGCGTTTCGCCAGCTCGATTCGAAAACGGCAGGTCATCCCGAGTACGGCCACTGCCCCGGCGTTGAAACCACCACCGGCCCGCTCGGGCAGGGCTTTGCCAATGCGGTCGGTATGGCCTTGGCTGAGCAGCGTTTGGGCGAAGAGTTCAACACCGACGATTTCAAGGTGATCGATCACCGCACGATCGTCATCGTTGGCGACGGTTGCCTCATGGAAGGCATTTCGCACGAGGCGGCATCCTTGGCGGGCACGTTGGGCCTCGGCAAACTCGTCTGTCTGTACGATGACAACGGCATCTCCATCGACGGCGAAGTGGGCGAGTGGTTTGGCGAGGATGTGCCCGGCCGCTTTGAAGCCTACGGCTGGCGCGTGATTCGCAACGTCGACGGCCACGATCGGGACGATATTGCCGAGGCGTTGGAGAACGCCACCGATAGTTCTGGCCAGCCTACCCTTGTGTGTTTGCGAACGACCATCGGCTATGGCTCACCCGCCAAGGCCGGCACGGCGGATGCTCACGGTGCGCCGCTGGGTGACGAGGAGATCGCCGTTGTGCGTGGCGAGCTCAACTGGGGCTCTGAGCCGTTCGAGATTCCGGAGCATGTGCGTGAGGCATGGGACTGCCGGGCACGTGGCGCAACGCTGAGCGGTGATTGGCAGGCGCTATTTGAGCGCTATCAGGCAGCGCACCCGGACAAGGCGTCCGAACTGCTCCGGCGGATGGCGGGAGAACTCCCCGCAGGCTGGGCGGACGAGCTCAATGCCCTAGCCGCCGATGCCCAGGCATCAGGTGGGTCGCTCGCCACTCGCAAGTCATCCCAGGCCTGCATCGGCGCGGTTGCCAATGCACTCCCGGAGCTGTTCGGCGGTTCGGCTGACCTGACCGGATCCAATGGCACGCGCTGGTCGGGTGCTGAGCCCTCGCGCTATATGAGTTATGGCGTTCGCGAGTTCGGCATGACTGCCATTTGCAACGGCATCGCGCTGCACGGCGGCTTCATTCCCTTCTCCGGCACCTTCCTCGTGTTCATGGAATATGCCCGCAACGCTGTGCGTCTCGCATCGCTCATGGGCATTCGCAACATCCTGGTGTATACCCACGACTCGGTCGCCGTGGGCGAAGATGGCCCCACCCACCAGCCGGTGGAACAGCTCACCAACCTGCGCACGACACCCGGTCTGGCCACCTGGCGACCCTGCGATACGGTTGAGTCAGCGGTTGCCTGGCGCTGCGCCATCGAGCGCAATGGCCCGAGCGCATTGATCTTCACGCGCCAGGGTTTGCCCTGCCAACCGAAGAACGCCCAGCAGATCGACGATATTGCGCGGGGTGGGTACGTACTCGTGAAAGAGCAGGGCGAGCTTGCGAGCATCATCATCGCAACCGGTAGCGAAGTAGAGCTGGCTGTGCAGGCCGCTGCTCAACTGAACGTCGCCGGCAAGGGCACTCGCGTCGTGTCGATGCCCAGCGCGGAGACGTTCCTGGCCCAGGACGCGGAGTATCGAGAGGCTGTGCTGCCTGCCGCGATGCGAGCACGCGTGGCGGTGGAAGCGGCCCATGGTGATTATTGGTATCGCTTTGTCGGCCTGGACGGCGCAGTCGTCAGCATCGACCGATACGGCGTGTCCGCGCCGGGTAACGAAGCTCTGGCAACCCTGGGTATGACAGTCGATTCAGTCCTCGCTGCCGTGCACCGCGTCACCGCTTAATCGCCGCATTCCGGGTTAAATAGGGGTCCTGGCTGCCATCACCGCTGTGATGGACAGCTGCGTGAACGATTCACGTAATGCCCTCGGCACAAGCCGACGGGACACCACTGACGATCAAGCGCAGACGATGGCGCAGGAGACAGACCCATGACGATAGCGACCCTTGATGACATTGACGTCCGCGGCAAGCGGGTGTTTGTGCGTCAGGATCTGAACGTTCCCGTCAAAGACGGCGTCGTGACGAGCGATGCCCGAATCAAGGCCGCCTTGCCCACGCTCAAGCGTCTGCTCGAGGGTGGTGCCGCTGTGATGGTCACCTCACACCTCGGCCGGCCAACCGAAGGCGAACCCGATCCGCAGTTCTCCCTCGCGCCTGTCGCGAATCGCCTGTCAGAACTGCTCGAGCGCCCCGTTTCTCTCGTGGCAGATTGGATAGACGGTGTTGAGGTCAGCGCCGGAGAGTTGGTGCTACTCGAGAACGTGCGTTTTCTCAAAGGTGAAAAGAAGGACGACGAGTCTCTAGCCCAGCGCATGGCCGCGCTGTGCGATGTGTTTGTCATGGATGCGTTCGGCACCGCGCACCGGGCCCAGGCGTCAACACACGGTATCGCGCGCTTTGCTCCCGTGGCTTGTGCCGGGCCATTGCTTGCCGCGGAGCTCGATGCGCTGGCCAAAGCGTTGGCTGAACCAGCAAGGCCGGTTGTGGCCATTGTTGGTGGCTCGAAAGTCTCTACCAAACTCGAAGTGCTGCACTCGCTCGCCAAAGTAGCTGATCAGATTATCGTTGGCGGTGGTATCGCCAACACGTTTATCGCGGCCGCCGGCCACGGTGTAGGCAACTCTCTTTATGAAGACGATCTGATTGACGATGCTCGATCCGTAGCGGCGAAAGTGACTGTCGTCGAGACCACCGATGTGATGGTTGCTCCCGAGTTTTCAGAAACCGCGACGGCGACGCTTCGCCCTGTCGGTGACGTCGCCGATGACGAGATGATCCTCGATATCGGCCCACAAACGGCGAGGGCAATGGCAGAGCTTCTGCAAAGCGCCGGCACGATCATCTGGAATGGGCCTGTTGGCGTGTTCGAGTTTGATCAGTTCGGCGAGGGCACGCGGGTGCTCGCTGAAGCGATTGCCGAAAGCCCCGGTTTCTCGATTGCAGGCGGCGGTGACACGCTCGCCGCGATTGAGAAGTACAACGTCGGCGATGGCATCTCATACATCAGTACTGGCGGCGGCGCCTTTCTAGAGTTTGTTGAGGGCAAAACGCTGCCGGCAGTCGCGGCGCTGGAAGCCCGCAACTCATCTGGCTAGCGCGTACAGGCAGTCACGAACTGGTTACAAGCTGCGCGGCCTTAGCAACTGGCTTGCGCGTAAGATACTGGGGTTACGTTCGGTTGTTTGCCGAGCGCCACCTTTCCGAACTACGAATCGTCCATAGAATTTGAGCGACGAAATCTTTTGAACTAAGCACAGCGCGAGGATCGCCATGGCTCTTATCAGTATGCGGCAAATGCTGGATCACGCCGCCGAACACAATTACGGCGTACCGGCATTTAACGTCAACAATCTCGAACAGATGCGCGCCATCATGGAAGGCGCAGACGAGACAAACTCACCGGTTATCGTTCAGGCCTCTGCTGGCGCTCGCAAGTACGCGGGCCCGAACTTCCTGCGCCACCTCATCCTGGCCGCCGTAGAAGAATTCCCACACATCCCTGTGGTTATGCACCAGGACCATGGTGCATCGCCCGCGGTTTGCCAGCGCTCCATTCAGTTGGGTTTCTCCTCAGTGATGATGGATGGCTCGCTGCTCGAAGATCAGAAGACTCCGGCCGAGTACGATTACAACATCGACGTCACCAAGCGCACCGTCGACATGGCGCATGCTTGCGGCGTGTCAGTGGAAGGCGAACTCGGCTGCCTCGGTTCATTGGAAACCGGTGAAGCGGGTGAAGAAGATGGCGTTGGTGCGGCCGGCGTTCTGTCCATGGAGCAGCTGCTCACCGACCCAGAGCAAGCAGCCGACTTTGTCGAGCGAACTGGCGTTGATGCGCTCGCAATCGCGATCGGTACGTCGCATGGCGCGTACAAGTTCTCGCGCCCACCTACGGGTGACATTCTTGCGATTGAGCGCATCAAGCAAATCAATGCGCGCCTCCCCAACACCCACCTTGTGATGCACGGCTCCTCCAGCGTGCCGCAGGATCTGCTCAAGACCATCAACGAATTCGGTGGTGAGATTCCAGAAACCTATGGCGTGCCGGTGGAAGAAATTCAGCAAGGCATCAAGCACGGCGTGCGTAAGGTGAACATCGATACCGATCTTCGCCTGGCCGCAACCGCATCGATTCGCCAGTTCCTGGCGGAAAACCCGTCTGAGTTTGATCCGCGCAAATATCTTGGTGTGTCGCAGAACGCCATGAAGCAGGTGGTGGTGGATCGCTACAACGCGTTCGGCACATCGGGTAACGCCGACAAGATCAAACCCATCTCATTGGAAGGCATGTTCGAGCGTTACGCTGCTGGTGAGCTGCAGGCGGTTGTACGCTAGAACCGCTTTGAGGCGCGGGTGCTGCTCGTTAGAACAGCACTCGCGTTCTTAGCGTCTCCTCAATTCCGCGCAAGTGGTTCAGCGCGATCGCGCTGTGCTCCGCATCGATGTCGACCACCACGTAGCCGATATCACCACTCGTCTGCAGGTACTGCCCGGCGACGTTGACGCCGGCATCCGAGAACACCTGGTTGATACGTGCAAGTACGCCCGGCACGTTCTTATGGATATGCAGCAGACGATGGTTGCCTGGGTGTGCAGGCAGTGCCACCTCCGGGAAGTTCACCGCCGACAGCGTTGAACCGTTATCGCTGTAGCGAACCAGCTTGTCCGCCACTTCCACCGCGATGTTCTCCTGCGCTTCGACCGTACTGCCGCCGATGTGCGGCGTTAGCAACACGTTATCCAGCTCGCGCAGCGGTGAGATGAACTCTTCATCGTTGGACTTAGGCTCGGTTGGATAGACATCGATTGCCGCGCCGCCGATTGCGTTCTGCTCCAGCGCGCGAGCCAATGCGTCGATATCGATAACATTGCCTCGGGATGCGTTAATCAGCACGGCGCCTGGCTTCATCTGAGCAAGCTCGCTCGCGCCGATCATGTTGGCGGTCTCTGGTGTCGATGGGACGTGCAGGCTCACGACGTCCGCTTGACCGAGCAGCTCCGCAAGAGAGCTGGACTGTTGGGCGTTGCCCAGGTTCAACTTCGTCACCACGTCGTGGAAGATGACGTTCATGCCCAAGCCTTCGGCGAGCACGCCTAGCTGAGAGCCGATGTTGCCGTAGCCGATGACACCGAGCGTCTTGCCGCGGGCTTCGAAGGAACCCGCAGCCGATTTACGCCATTCACCGCGCTTGAGTGCGTTGTGCTTGCTCGGTATCCCGCGCAGAAGAATGATCGCCTCCGCGAGCACCAGCTCCGCGACGCTGCGGGTATTCGAATAAGGCGCGTTGAACACCGGCACCCCTCGGGCGGCCGCAGCGTCGAGGTCCACCTGGTTGGTACCGATGCAGAAGCAGCCCACGGCGATGAGCTTGTCGGCTGCCGCCAGGACCTGTTCCGTCAGCTGGCTGCGCGAGCGAATGCCCAGCATGTGGACATCAGCCAATGCCCGGATGAGCTCGTCGCCCTGCAGCGCGCCGCTTTGCCGGTCGATATTGCTGTAGCCGGCGGCTTCGAGTTTGGCGACGGCCTGATCGTGTATCCCCTCGAGCAGGAGGATCTTGATTCTCGATTTGTCGAGGGACAGGGCTTTGCTGCTGGCGGTCGTCATATCTGAGCTACTTAGTCTGCGCTGGTGGTCGCGTCAGTTGGCAGGACGCGAGGGGCGCATATACTAGCCGCCCACTTTCAACCTCACCACGACCATGCTTGCCGAACTGCATGAAATTCTCTCACCCCAAAGGGTGCTTACGGACGATGCGTCGCTGGCGCATTACGGTCGGGACTGGACGCGTAGCTATGAAGTGGCGCCCAGCGCGATCGTTTTCCCCGAATCGGCGGAAGAGGTGGCGAGCCTCGTCAAATGGGCCCGTGCGACTGCCACAGCGCTAGTCCCGTCCGGTGGACGAACTGGGCTCTCTGGCGGAGCCGTCGCCAGTAATGGCGAAGTGGTCGTCTCGTTCGAGCGGATGAATCGAATTCTCGATTTCGATGCCGCAGATGGTGTGGTCAGCGTGCAGGCGGGCGTCATTACCCAGGCCTTGCAGGACTTTGCGCAGGAAAAGGGGCTCTACTATCCCGTCGATTTCGCCAGCAGCGGCTCCTCCCACATTGGCGGCAACATCGCCACCAACGCGGGTGGCATCAAGGTGATCCGCTATGGGCTCACGCGTGACTGGGTGGCCGGCCTGACTGTTGTAACAGGGGCGGGGGAGATTCTTAAGCTCAACCACGCACTCGTGAAGAACGCGACGGGTTACGACTTACGGCACCTCTTTGTCGGCTCTGAAGGCACGCTCGGGTTCGTTGTCGAGGCCCAGATCCAGCTCACACCGGCGCCGGCCGAGCAACAGGTTATGGTGCTCGGCATAGAGCGCTTCACTGACATCGTTGCCGTTCTGGACCACTTCAAGAAGACCCTGCCGCTATCGGCTTTCGAATTTTTCTCCGAGCTGGCGCTCAGCTATGTCACCAGTCATCGTGATCTGCCTCGGCCGCTGCAGCAGCCCACCGCCTTCTATGCCTTGCTCGAATTCGACGAAGATCGGCTCGACGATGCCAGTGCCGCCTTTGAGGGCTGTGTCGAGGCGGGTTGGGTGGTCGATGGCGTGCTGAGCAACTCGCGCGCTCAGTCGGCGTCGCTATGGCAGCTACGCGAAGGCATCTCTGAATCCATCGCGCCAAAGACGCCATACAAAAACGATGTCTCAGTACGCATCGGTGACATGGAGTCGTTCATCGACGAGACCAATGCGCTGGTCACGAGCGCCTATCCGGATTTCGACGTCTGCTGGTACGGCCATATTGGTGACGGCAATCTGCACATCAACATCCTCAAGCCCGATTCGCTCGCGAGCGATGTGTTCCATGAGCGCTGCCATGAGATCTCACCGCAGATCTTCGCCGCTGTGCAAAAGCGCGATGGCAGCATCTCGGCCGAGCATGGCGTGGGTTTGTTAAAGCGGGACTTTCTTGGCTTCAGTCGCAGCGATGCGGAGCGCGCCGCCATGGCTGCGATAAAAACCGTCTTTGATCCGGACGGCATAATGAACCCCGGCAAGTTGCTGTCTGAATAGCGCTGCGGCCACTCAGTCGAGCTTGGTAATGCCCGCCGCGCTCGCCACCAGCACCTGGCCCGCCCGATTGGCGGCGAAGATGCCGTTGCACACCGTACCCACCAGATTATTGATGCGTTTCTCGAGCCCGTCCGGGTCCGTGATGTTCAGCCCGTAGACGTCGAGAATGAGGTTGCCGTTATCGGTAACCACGCCTTCCCGCCACACTGGCTCGCCGCCCAGGCCTGCAAGCCCTCGTGCGACCAGTGAGCGCGCCATTGGCACCACTTCAACCGGCAGCGGGTATTCGCCCAGGCAATCAACCAGCTTGGATTCGTCGACGATGCAAATGAAAGAGTCCGAGCAGGCCGCCACAATCTTCTCGCGCGTCAGCGCCGCACCACCACCTTTGATCAGCGCGCGGCTAGGATCCACCTCATCGGCGCCGTCTACGTAGACCGCAATCGGGCCCGCACTGTTCGCATCGATCACGCTGATGCCGTGGCCGCGTAGGCGTTCCGCAGAGGCCTCGCTGGAGGCGACCGCTGCATCGAACTGGTGTTTGTGCGCCGCGAGCTCGTCGATAAAAAAATTCGCCGTAGAGCCCGTGCCGACGCCCACGATCGTTTTGCTATCCAGCAACGGCTCAACTGTCTCCATCGCGGCCGCTGCCACCGCGCGTTTCAAATCGTCTTGAGCCATACTTCCCGCACTTCCTCTTTCGCGATAACCGAAGCTGATGCTCGAACGATACGTTAAGAAAATCCTTGCGTCGCGGGTCTACGATGTTGCCGTCGAGACGCCGCTGCAAAAAGCGCCAACGCTGTCTGTACGCCTTGGCAACGAGGTGTGGCTCAAGCGGGAAGACTTGCAGCCCATCTTCTCGTTCAAGGTGCGCGGTGCGTACAACAAGATCGCCGGTCTGTCCGAGGCCGACCGCGCCAAAGGCATCGTCGCGGCATCCGCCGGCAACCATGCCCAGGGCGTTGCGCTGGCTGGCCGCGAGCTCGGCATCAAGACCATTATCGTGATGGGCCGCAACACCCCCGATATCAAGATCGATGCCGTGCGTGCTCTCGGCGCGAAGGTGGTGCTGCATGGCGATACGTTCGATGAAGCCAAGCTGCATGCAGATGAACTCGTCAAAAAGCACGGCTACGTCTTCGTTCATCCGTATGACGACCCTGACGTCATCGCTGGCCAGGGCACCGTGGCGCTCGAGATCTGCAATCAACACCCTGGCTTGCCGGATGCGATATTCGTGCCCGTCGGCGGCGGCGGTCTCGTTGCTGGCGTTGCCGCGTATGTGAAATACGTGCATCCGTCGATCAAAGTGATCGGCGTTGAGGCCGAAGGCTCCGCGTGTCTCGATGCCGCCATGAAGGCCGGGCGCCGCGTTCGGCTGCCAGCGGAGACGCTGGACCTGTTTGCCGATGGCGTCTCCGTTGCTCAAATCGGCAAAGAGACCTTCAAGATCGCGCGCCGTTATGTGGACGAGGTCATCACCGTCAACACCGACGAGATCTGCGCCGCCGTCAAAGACACCTTTGATAACGTGCGCTCCATCGTCGAGCCGTCCGGCGCGCTGGCACTGGCCGGACTCAAGCGATACGTCGAGCGTGATGGTGTTTCGGGTCAGCACCTCATTGCCATCGCCTCCGGCGCCAACATGAATTTTGATCGGCTGCGCCACATCAGTGAGCGCGCGGATGTCGGCGAGCAGAAAGAAGCCATCTTCGGCGTCACCATCGCTGAACGCCCAGGCAGTTTTCGCCGTTTTTGTCAGGACCTCGGCAAGCGCTCGGTTACCGAGTTCAACTATCGATATGCGGGTGAGACTGACGCGACAATTTATGTTGGCGTTGGTATCAAAACCCTGGACGAGCGGCGCGAGATTGCAGCGAGCCTCACTAAAAAAGGCTACGCCGTTGTCGACATGACCGACAACGAAACCGCGAAGCTGCATGTGCGGCACATGATTGGTGGTCGGTACGCGGGCGCGTCAGAAGAGCTCATCTATCGATTTGAATTTCCTGAGCGGCCCGGCGCCCTCATGAAATTTCTTAACGGGCTCGGCAGCAGTTGGAACATCACCATGTTTCACTATCGCAACCATGGCGCTGCGTACGGGAGGGTCTTGGTTGGGTTTACCTCGGCTAACGGCGGTGATGAAAGAAAGCTGAAAGCGTTTCTGAAGAAGATTGGTTATCGGTTTTGGGAAGAGAGTGATAACCCAGCGTATGAGATGTTTTTGGATTAATGGGGACAGGACCAAGTGCCAGGTCCGATTTGCACCCCATGAGCAGAACCGCGCGACCGTACCTATCGGACCTGGCACTTGGTCCTGTCCCCACCGTTTCTGTAGTTGTATCGAAGGATTGCTCCAATGGCTCTGACTCGTTCAGCTAAATGGTTTGTCTACTACTCATTGCTTGCAGCAACGCTGCACTTTGTCGGCGAAACGTGGATTCACCTCCTATACGGTCAGTTTTTGCCAATGCTGATCGTTGATTACATTGCGATTGCTTTGGTGATTCTGGGTGCGCTTGGCCTGCTGAGATTTGGCTGGGGGCCTGGTCTACTCTGTGGTGATTGGGGCTTCACGTTCTGTTTGAACTATCGAACATTCTTTTGGCGTGTTGAAACGATGCTTAACGACACATCTACAACCGTTATTGAGAACACGGCGTATGTACTCGGAGTGGCGCTAGTATTCTCGGTGCTGGCATTTTTCTACTCAGCGTGGATTTGCATCCAGAATGAGAAAGCCGCTCTAGAGCGGCATTAGCAGCTAGAAACAAGAAACAGGCGCAGTTCGTGCTGCAATTCCTTCTTGTACATGGTCCTGATCCCAGGTGTTGCACCCGTGTCAGCGTTAATCGATTACTTTGACCCGATTCCTCTTCGACTTCCGCCTATATCTGTAGCCGTTGATCCCGTTGTTCCGACGACGAATGCAAGGCGTGGTAGATATAGAAAGGAACTGAAGTGAGAAAGCTGTTCGTCTCAGTGGTGTGCTTGTTTCTTCTGCCGGCATGTACCGATTCGAGTGAGTGTGAACTGTGTGGAACTTGGCAGCTGCATGAAGAGCGGACGCTCGCGGATTTTTACGCGAATGGTGGCAAGAGGCTTCTTGAAGAGCAGAGCTATACAGTGGATGAGTGGGTAAATGGCCACTCGGTTTGTGAGTACGAACCCAAACTAGTTAGATGTTTCGATAGCTCGGAGATGGAGCCGGAGGGTGCGGAATGGTCACCCTATAAACTAAGTGACGGCGGTACTGATCAAGCGACTATCCAATATCACTTATCTGGCGTGCCAAACATTCTCCCGATGTCGATCCGGTTCTATGAAGACTGTTATGCGACCGGTAGTGACGAAACGTTTCACACCCACTTTTGCAGGGTAGAGGAGTGAGGGCTGAGCCGAACAACTGGCCCAGAATAATTTGTCTAGATCTTCGCTGTGTTTTCGCCGTGCATCCTGAAACAGATATGAAAGTGACTGGTAGGCGATTTTGACTGGCTCTGTGTATCGATCTGCTCAGATATTCACGATCTCTATCTTCCTTTGCGTCGGATGCTCAGGACCTCCGATTCAGTGGTCACTCAATGCCGCGGACAATGTATGCGCGCTGTTTGGCAGCATGGAAGATGTTGGCAGGTATGATCGAATGTACAGGCTAGTCGTGTACAAATATGTTGAAAGCACTCCGCAGGAGAGCCGTGAGGCATGGCTGCAGGGGCAACAGGCGATCATGCTTTCTATCAGCTCTCCGGCATTCAAAGGAGTTGCCGAAGAAAAAGTGGTCGGTTTGCGAGCGTTAGTTCAAAACGAATGGGTCGATCTGGAGCTCACATCGGACTCAGCTCGAAAGAGTAACCAGGTGTTTTTCATCACTTCCGAGCGAACTCCCAAGTTACGAGAAACGCTAGAGGCTGGTACGCTAAAAATTCGATATCAAACGATGTCGACCACCGGGAACGATACGCTTAACCTGGGTCTGATGGCGTTTGCGTTGGACAGCTTAGATGCATGCGCCAGTTGATATGCGGGTGATGGTAGGGGGCGGGATCAAATGCGAGGCTCAGTTGTTCTGCGATTGGTTATGTTATGGGTCTCTCACCTCCGCTTTAGGATGCGTAAGCAGCGATGGATCTAAGTCTTGTATTCGGAAGCCTGACCAATCTTTTCGTACTGGGTTGGCTAATGCTCGTAGCGGGTGCTCTGCTAGGAACACACTCACGGGCGCGGGCAAGGCTTCTTTTTCTCGGTGGACGTGCCATTCCACTGCTCTTGCTGGCGGCATTCTGTATTGGGTGGGCTGCTACCAGGCACCTTCCAGGAGATATCTACTCGTTTGAAGGTGTGCTGGCAGCTTTCTCGGTACCGCAGAAAGCGCTCAACGCATGGGTCGAGGTGTTGGGGCTCGCGTTACTCGCGTCTCGATGGTTGATTGACGACTCCACGGCAAGGGTAATGCCAAGGCCGTTGTTGCTGCCGGCGCTTGTAGCCTGTTTTTTTGCCGCGGCGCTTGGCCTTGTTACTTACCTTCTAATTCTCGGCGGATGGAATCTTTGGACCAAGAGAGCAGGCGCGGGGCAGCGCGAGCCTGGCAAGTCGACCTGAAGAATCCGCGGCATCCACTTAGCCAGGCATCGGTCCCGCTCCCTGATCGGTGCGTTGGCCGCGGTCTCGGTCACCGTCCGCTCGCGTGTGCAGCTGAATGATACGGCTAGATGGCCTTCGAACAGCTTTTTACATTGGTGGTGTTTCTGCTCTGCTCGTCCATGAGATGGATGCCGTTATGTTCGCGGAGTGGCGGCTCCTGTTTGGGCTAAGAGATTTCCCTGATTCTGTCGCCTACCCAACCTTCCTGCTGTTACACCTACCCATTCTATTCACGCTATTGTGGTTTGCTCGGCACCCCAAGATTGAAGTGCAGCGTCGATTCCGTTTCTGGACGGCACTCTTCCTGCCGACCCATGCTTGCATACATGTGTATGTTTCGGGCGATCCAGAGTATGGCTTCGTATCCGTCGTATCGAATCTACTGATCTATGGGTCTGCAATGCTCGGTTTGATCTATCTGGCGTTAGGATGGAGACAGAAGAGTGACTCCTAGAGGGGCTTGGTTAGCGTTTGCATCAGATGATTCTGGCACTAGCTCCTGCCCCCGCGCCACTGCTTCCACGCGAGAGAGGTGAACTGACATCGAAAAACAAACGTTTGAATGCTCATGCGGCGTAACGTCCTATTCGGTATCGAGAATCAGGTTCCGCATGTTGTGCCACTGCACGGTTTGCCAACGCTTCAACTCTTTTGAGTATGGAGATACGTTGGTATTGCGGTTAAAGGACTTGGTGGGGCCCGTTCCTGAGTCGGTTAGTTTCGATACCTATCGGCCGCCACCCAATATTCAGCGCGGAGTTTGTAAGGGTTGCAAGCAGCCCGCATTCGAGTTGTTCCGCTCTCCCATTCTTCCTGACATCGCGATGATTCCTCTGGCGATGCACCAAGGCGTAGAGTCAGTCCCTGACCCGGTGTCTCATCTGTTCTACGAGCATCGATGTCGGGATTTCGATGATAACGTACCGAAATACCAGGGCTACTTGCGTAGCCAACTGGCCTTTGGGAAGAGTCTGTTGGGCTCTTTCGGATCCTAGTAGGTTTGGGGACAGGTCCCGGGGGACAGGTCCCGGTGCCAGGCCCGATTGGTAAGCGGGGTATGTCGGGGGAGTATGGGAGCGAATCGGACCTGGCACTTACCGCTGTCCCTTCGCTTAGAGCAGCCATAGCCAGGCGCAATGCCGCTCTTCGTGCCGACTAGTTCTTCCAAGACAAGGCTCATAGTATGGGGGCTGGTGCTCAGGGAGACTCGCCATGCCTTATATCGAAAGCCATCTCGTCCACGATGCGGACAGTCATCTCATGGAGATGCCAGATTGCCTGGATCCGTATTTCGAGAGCAGGTTGCTGAAGCGCTTTCACGAGCACCCCAACTTGGGCGTTCGTGTCGGCAACCGGGTTGCGCTCGATGATGCCTTGGAGCGACAACGCGATGAGAGCTTTCGCGCCGGTGCAGCCGACAACATCATGCTGCGCAAGAACTACGAGGCTCAAGGCGCTTTTCTGCCACAAGATCGTCCGGCAGCGGTTGATGCACTGGGGGTCGCGAGCCAGCTCGTGTTCACCACCTTCTGTCTGGGTAACTTCGGTTTCGATCAAGGTGATGACATGGCGCTCTGCTATGGCGCAGCGGCCGCGCACAACCGAATGATGACGGACTTCTGTGCCGTTGATCCGCGGCTGCTGGCGACGGCATACGTACCGCTGGAAGATTTCGATCTAGCTAAGCAAACGGCACGTAAGGCCATCGAGCTGGGTGCCAAGGCGTTGATGGTGCCATCCTGGTGTCCTCAACATCACAGCCCAAGCCACACCGATCTATTTCCAGTGTGGGCGATGGCGCAGGAGGCAGGCGTGCCCATCCTGTTTCACGTTGGGGGCGAGGAAAAGCTCAACCTGACCTACAAGAACAACGGCCTGCCGCCCGTGGCTGACTTTCACGGCGGCGACGCCAATTTCACCTCGATCACCTACTTACCTATCTCCACATCGGTTCAGCAGACATTGGCGACTCTCATTATCGATGGGGTCTTCGATGCCTTTCCGTCGCTGAAGTGGGGTGCCATCGAGCTCGGCGCGTCGTGGCTGCCGGGCTGGCTGCGTAACCTCGATTCCGCGGCACACGCATTTCGCAAGAACGAGCAGCGACTGCAGAACCTATCGGACAAGCCGTCCCATATCGCTCGTCGGCAGTTGCGGGTCACACCCTATCCTCATGAAGACGCGGGTTGGATCGTGCGTAACTCGTTCGAGGAGATGTGCCTGTTCTCGACTGACTATCCACACGTTGAAGGTGGTCGGAACCCGCTCAAGCGCTTCGGCGAAACGCTCGAGGGGCTGCCTGAGGCTGCGATCAACGGTTTCTACGCAGAAAATTTCATCGACATGATGGGGGCAGGCTTGTCGCCTGAGCTACGCCGGCCGCATCTCGGCCGCTGACCTCTGGCTTGGGCCCCGGACTACGGCGCGTGATATCGCTCGAACTCTTCATCAAACATCAGTTTGCTTGAATCGGTTATCCGATCGACATACAGCGTGCCATCCAGGTGATCGAACTCGTGCTGGAAAACGGTTGCTGGAAATCCCTTCAACTCAAGCTCGATCGGGCTACCGTCAAGTGCGGTAGCGGTCACCTCAATGTGTTGTGGCCGCTCAATGAAACCACGCAGGCCTGGCACGGACAAACAACCCTCCCAGTAACCTGCGCTATCGGGATTGATGACGTTGATTACGGGGTTAACGAAAACAGTAAGCGGCACAGCGGGCAGATCGCCGTAGCGCGATGGACCGCCGGGCAAGTCGATGATGGCGAGACGATATGGTTCGTCTACTTGCGGCGCAGCTAAACCAATGCCGCCGTAATCGTGCAACGTGTCCACCATGTCGTCCACGAGTCGATGAATCTCTTCGCTATCACGCTCGGCGTCGGTTAGTTCGCGTGCGGGTTTGCGCAAGTTAGGGTGGCCCATGCGGATGATTTTTCGAACAGCCATGTCAGAGTCTCGAGTGTTGGGGACAGGTCCAAGTGCCAGGTCCGATCAGTCCTAGCGATTGGTATTGAACCATAGCTTGCCCATCGGACCTGGCACTTGGTCCTGCCCCCACAATTCGCGCGATTAGCCGATGGCTATATCGTTAAACAGTTGCCAACCAGATTCGGTAACAACGGCGTCTAGCGGCGTATCGTGTTTTTCTCTGGGAATGTCATCCGATTTCTGGCAGTCGAATGCGATGCCGATTTTCGAGATGAAGCGGACCGCGTCGCTCATGCCGAGGTAGCGGTCGTAGTAACCGCCACCCATGCCGAGGCGATTGCCTGAATCATCGAAGGCAACCAGTGGCATAAACATCAGATCCATTGAGTCGGCTTCGACCACCGGGCTTGATTCTTTAGGTGAACGCAAGCCAAAGGCGCCGATCTCGAGGTCATCGGGATCAAGCTCGTGGAACGTCATCGTACCGTCGCCCGTTACGCGCGGCGCAGTGAGTTGATGGCCGACCAGGCGGAGAAGCTCAATCGCGAAGTCCAGGTTCACTTCTTCCTTGGCAGCCAGATAAACGGCGATTGTTGACGGACCGCCGATGTAGTTGTGCAAGCGGTCCAGCAGATGTTCGCAGACGACTTTGCTTGCGCGGGCATTGGATACCGCCTTTCGTTGGGCCAGGTAGTACGGGCGAAGGTCAGCTTTTGTGTACATATCTACCTCGCTGGGCTTTTCGATTGCGGGTTGATCATCGGCTGGAAAGGAGTTTTGGGGACAGGACCAAGTGCCAGGTCCGATTGGCACTGTCGTCTAGTTTCGAACTATAGCGCGCGAATCGGACCTGGCACTTGGTCCTGTCCCCAGGATTTACGCTTTTGCGAAGAACAAATGGAGATACAGAAGCGGCAAACGAAGCAGAGAGGAATTCGCGCGTAGAGATTGGCAGCAATAGAGCGGCAGAAAGCGAGCGCTGACAAAGAGAAGCAGCGAAGAAAAAGCGTCTCCCGGCAATGCCGCTGTCAGGTTTGCCCTGAACCGTTGTGGTTCAAGGCGGAGACCCGTACCCAGCACCTAAGGCTTCCCGGGCGCTGTCACGAGTGACGGCGCGATGGGCATGCACACGGGCGCTGGCCGGAATCTCCTAGGTTATTTCTAACGGCTCAAGGACTCCACCCGCTGGCGCACATGCCAGGAGACAAAGGGAGTATATCCAAAATCCCGGACTTCGCTGTCTTGACATTCGCCTAATGCGAACTGGCACATGCGCGAGGGATTGCGTAGGAGATTCGCTTTAGCGGCGAGAGAGCGGAGCGTAGGGGTCAGGACCAAGTGCCAGGCCCGATAGATAAACTATGATTCAGAACCGAGCGCGAAACCCAATCGGACCTGGCACTTGGTCCTGACCCCAGCCTTGATCCCCAAGCTTCGTTTTAGAGGTCGAGTTGCTTGTGCTCGGCCAGGGTGCTGGTGAGCCGCTCGGTCAGCCGGCTGACGGTTTGCTCAACCTCTTCGCTGAGCGCTGCCTCAGCGGCGGACTTGCTGAACAGCTCGCTGGCAATGTTGAGCGCGGCCATCACGGCGATACGATCAACGCCAACTACTTTGCCGCCGTCCTTAATTTCGCTCATGGTCTTGTCGAGATGTCGGGCGGACTGGGTGAGGGTGTCGACTTCGTCCTCGGGACAGCGAACCTGATACTCCTTGTCGAGGATGCGGACGCTAACGGTTGTCATGGTGGTTTCCACAGCCGGCTATTCCTGCTCGAGCGCTTTCAGGCGCGTGATCATGGATTCGACCCGGCTTTTGGCCAGTTCGTTCTTCTCGATAAGTTTGGCGCGCTCGGTGCTCCAGTTGCGCTGCTGCACCCGCAGAGCTTTGTTTTCACGGCTGAGCACTGCGCACAGCTCGATCAGCTCATCCACCCGCTGGCTCAGCGTGTTCAGATCACTACTCGACATGATTCACTCGACCGTCCTTCCCGTTAGGTGCGCCAGCCACCCGGGTCACGCGCCGTCGCTACGGCGGGGTGATCCCTGCTCAGCGCCATCCATCCCCCGATGGATGCAGGGCAAGCTCAGCCTACCCTGATTCGAACCAGTGAGTGTGCACCGAAAGAAGCTCTCGCTCAAACCCCGGTTTGTGGGCTAAGCGGTTCAGATCGCTGGGGATTTTGCGATCGCGGGCGATTTCGGGGACAGGACCTAGTGCCAAGTCCGATTTCGGGGACAGGACCAAGTGCCAGGTCCGATTGGCTCCAGCGATTGATTTTGAACCATAGCTTGCGCACCGGACCTGGCACTTGGACCTGTCCCCATGCTTCGTCCCCATGCTTCGCGCACCAATCGGACCTGGCACTTGGTCCTGTCCCCATTCCTAAAGCATGCGACAAGCCAAGCGGGTAGCATAGCGGCCTTCCATCATGAGCGATTCCAACCCATGCAGGATTTGACGGTCGATAACGAGCCGCCGAGCAGTGCCGAGCTTGAATCCATGGCGGCGAGCACAACGTTGCACATCACCACAGCGGAGTTGCACGGCGCAGCCTGCGGTATTGCGGCGTCTGGGATCGACCCGGAGTGGGCGCCGCACAGGCTGGTTGAGCTGTTGGGCGTAGACGCCGTGGTTGGCGAAGGGCAGCTGATAGAGTTTTTTACCGCTTCATTGCTTGCGCTCGACGCGCCGACGATGACGTTTGAGCCACTGGTTGGCGCCGACGAAGATCCATTAGCCGATCGGATGGAGAGCCTGGCGGCGTTCAGCGCCAGCTTTATTGCGGGCTTCGGCGCTGGCGTTGGCAAGATCGATGATTCTCTGGATTCGGAGGTGACCGAGCTCATCTCCGATCTCGCGGCGATCAGCCAGGTGGAAACGGATATCGACGCGCTGGAAGAGAACGAGGTGGATTTCAGTGAGCTGCTCGAGTTCGTTCGAGTGGCGGTGGTGCTGGTGCGAGCGCATGCGTTGAGCGGCTCGCTGTCCGGCGATGCAGCAATAAGCCAGCGAGGAGACGATGAAGAACCTCGTTACCACTAGCGATTTTCGACGCCGTCGCCAAAGCCTGCTCGGCGCACTTCCCAAGGGCGCCATTGCCGTTGTGCCGGGAGCTGCCGAGGCGCGGCGCAACCGGGATGTGTATTACCCGTTTCGCCAGGACAGCAACTTCTATTACCTGACCGGGTTTTCTGAGCCCGAAGCGGTATTGGTGCTGGTGCCGGGTCGCGAGCATGGCGAGGCGGTGCTGTTTTGTCGTGATCGCGATCCGCGCGCGGAGTTATATGACGGCGAACGGCTGGGCCCGGATCGTGCAGCCCAGGTGCTGGGTGTCGACGATGCGTTCCCGATTGGCGATCTCGAAGACATCCTGCCAAACATGCTGGAAGGCAGGTCGCGAATCTATGCGGCGCTTGGCGAGCAGCCCGACATGGATCGCAAGCTACTGGGCTGGACCAAGGATCTGCGCGCCCGCGAGATGCATGGGGCATCGCCTCCGGGTGAGGTGGTGGAACTGGGTGAGCTACTGCATGAGATGCGGCTGATCAAAAGCGCAGCTGAGCTGCGGGCGATGCGGGCATCGGCAAAGATTACGGTGGCCGCCCACGAGAGGGCGATGGCTGCCTGCCAGCCCGGAATGCTGGAGTCCCAGCTGGAAGCCGAGCTGGTTTACGAATTTATGCGCTCCGGGGCTCGCTCACCGGCATACCCGCCGATTGTCGGCAGCGGCAACAACGCCTGTGTCCTGCACTACATCGATAACGGCGGCACGATTCGAGATGGCGACCTGGTGCTCATAGATGCGGGTAGCGAATACCAGCATTACGCGGCCGATGTCACCCGAACGTTCCCCGCCAATGGCCGGTTCACAGCGCCGCAGCAGGCGCTCTATGAGGTGGTGCTGGCTGCCCAGCTTGCGGCGATAGAGGTTTGTGTGGACGGTGAGAATTTCGATGCGCCGGATCGTGCTGCCAGCGAAGTGATGTGTCAGGGTCTGGTTGATCTTGGGCTTCTGGCTGGTGACGTGGGCGAATTATTGGAAGTGGGCGCTCACAAACGTTTCTGTCCGCATCTCGCCTCGCACTGGTTAGGCATTGATGTTCATGATGTTGGTGACTACCGCATTGATGGCGCCTGGCGGCAATTGGAACCCGGCATGGTGCTGACGGTTGAGCCCGGTATCTACATCGCGGACAGCGAGGCCAATAGCGACGTGCCCAAGCGATTTCGCGGCATTGGCATACGCATTGAAGATGACGTGGTTGTCACCAAAGGCGCACCAGAAGTGCTTTCGGAGACGGCGCCGAAGTCGGTAGCAGACGTCGAGCGAGCCGTCGCCGGTGGCTGAGGACGACGCAGCCAAGGCGCTTGATGTCGTGATTGTCGGCGCGGGTTTGGTGGGCTCTGCCGCCGCCCTTGCTCTGGCCGAGCGCGGGCGCAAGGTCACGCTGATCGAGCCGGTTGCACCGGTTCGAGAGCAGGGCCAGCTCGGGTTTGATCTTCGAACGGTCGCGCTGTCAGGCACCTCGCAAGCGTTGTTGGCAGGCCTTGGTATTGATCTGTCGGACCATGGCCAACCGTTCAGCTGGATGCAGGTGTGGGAAGAACGCGGCACCGCGAGCCTGGCTTTTAATGCCGATGATGCTGATACGCCGCATCGCGGAGCCCCCGCGAGCCTCGGCAGAATCGTTGAAGTCAGTGAAGTCACCACGCGGCTGTGGTCCCGGCTTGTCGAGCACCCCGGCGTCAGCGTGCTTGAAGGCGAGGCCGTCGAAGCGCTCCAACCGTCGGTGCGCGAGGATGACTGCGTCGAGCTGCAAACAGCTAAGCGGACGCTGCGTTCGCGACTGCTCATTGGTGCAGATGGCGGCCGATCGGCGACCCGCCAGCTTCTTGATGTGGCAGTGGACGCCCGGCCCACCGGCCAGATGGCGCTGGTTACTGTGGCGCAGTTTGAGCGCGTGCATGAGGCAATCGCCCGGCAACGTTTTCTGCTGGACGGGCCGCTGGCTTTGTTGCCGCTGAGTGAGCCGAAGACCTGCGCCATTGTCTGGTCGATGTCGGCCGCGAGCGCGTCGGACAAGGTGGAGCTCGCTGATACCGAGTTTGCCCAGGCCCTCCAGCACGCCAGCGAGAGCTGCCTTGGCCGCGTTACGTCGGTGGATTCCCGGGTGACCTTCCCTCTGGTTCAGCAGGTGATCGACAGTTTTGCGCCTCGCCCAAGGGTTCTGTTCCTGGGCGACGCGGCGCGGGTCGTGCATCCGCTTGCCGGCCTCGGCGTGAACATGGGTTTTGAGGACGTTGCCGCCGTGCTCGCGATTGTTGATCGATTGCCGCTGGGCAGCGACTTAGGTGGCCCGTTGTACGCGCGGCTTGCCCGCCGGCGTGGGCTTCGTGCGCAGCTTATGACCGGCTTGATGAGCGCCTTTCAGCTTGGCTTTGCCCAGCAGGCACCGCTCGCGGCGTTGGTCCGGAATATGGGGATGCGAGCCGTGGATTCGTCTGAGCTCTTGAAAGCAGGGTTTATCCGCGCAGCCACCGGCGGCCTTTAGCACCGCAGCGCTTGGGTGATGCGCACGGCAGGCGTAGAATGCGCGGCCCTTTTGCTAGTCAGCGGCCTTGTCTCGCTGATTCGAGGATAAGCGTGAGCAAGCAGACAGCCCTCTATCAAGAGCATGTGGATGCAGGCGGCAAGATTGTCGACTTTGCCGGCTGGCAGCTGCCAATAAACTACGGCTCCCAGATTCGCGAGCACAACGCCGTTCGTGAAGGCTGTGGGGTGTTCGATGTTTCCCACATGACCGTGATTGATGTTACCGGCAGCGAAGCCATCGATTTCCTGCGCGTGGTGCTCGCCAACGACGTAGAAAAGCTGGAGCGCGCTGGTGAGGCGCTGTACAGCGCGATGCTCAACGAGCGGGCAGGAATCATTGATGATCTCATCGCCTACCGTCGGGAGAGCGGCTATCGAATAGTCGTTAACGCAGCAACGCGTGCAAAAGTTGTCGATTGGCTCGCCGGTGTTGTACCTCGCTTTGACGTTGCGCTGAGCGAACGGCCAGAGCTTGCGATGCTGGCTGTGCAAGGGCCCAAGGCGATCGCCACCGTGGTCAGCCTTTTTGATGCACCGGACATTGCGGAGTTACCCGCATTCAACGCGCTGGAGTTGGGCGCTGCGATGATTGCGCGAACCGGCTACACCGGTGAAGACGGCGTTGAGATTATCTTGCCCGGCGATGATGCGATCGCCCTTTGGCGTCGGTTGCTCGCGGCCGATGTTGCGCCGTGTGGCCTGGGCGCGCGCGATACTCTGCGGCTTGAAGCTGGCCTCAACCTGTACGGCCAGGATATGTCCGATGCCAATCACCCGCTGGAATCCAACCTCGCCTGGACGATCGACTGGAGCGATGAAGAGCGCGGGTTTCTTGGCCGAGACGCGCTTTCAGCGATCAAGGCAGATGGCGCGGAGCGGAAGCTGACCGGGCTGATTCTCGACGGCAAGGGTGTCATCCGCACAGGCGCAAAAGTTGTGACCGATGCGGGCGAAGGCGTCGTGACCAGCGGCATTTTCTCGCCGACTTTGGGCTATTCTATCGCCCTTGCGAGGCTGCCTCGTTCGGCTAAGGGCGACGTGCAAGTAGAGCTGCGCGGCTCGCTCGCTAGCGCCAGGTTGCAGCGGCCGCCGTTCGTCCGCAAAGGCAAGAGCCTTGTTAAGGGCTGACGCAAAGGCTGGGCATAAAAAGAAGCAACTGCCCGGCATCAGGGCACGACAAACTCAACGATTCACACAAAGACAATTTACGAAACGAAAGCACGGAGACCAATCGGCTCATGAGTGAGATTCCGACAGAATTGCGATACGCCAGCAGCCACGAATGGGCCCGCCTCGAAGAGGATGGCTCGGTTACCGTTGGGATTTCTGATCATGCTCAGGATGCGCTCGGCGATGTGGTGTACGTTGAATTGCCCGAGGTTGGCAGTCAGGTGGCTGGCGGCCAGGAAGCCGGCGTTGTCGAGTCGGTCAAGGCGGCATCGGACATCTATGCGCCGGTGGGCGGAACCGTTGTTGCCGTCAACAGCGAACTGGAAGACGCGCCTGAAACGGTGAACGAAGATCCGTACCACAATGGCTGGTTCTTCCGCATTGAGCCGGACAACGCTGACGATCTTTCTCAGCTGCTCGACGCCGATGGTTACGCTGAATCCTGCGAAGCAGACGCGCACTAGCGCCGGGGCTGACAAGGAATAATTCGCTCGCGCAGTGGGCGTAGGTCGATGACGGTTTGTCCACATATCAACCGCTAAGATCTGCGTGTTCTGTGATTAGCTAAGTGAGCTAAGTGAAAGGCGCCGCTTTTGCTAACGTAGCTCCAATACATTTCCGCTCACGCAAAACAGGAAATAGACGTGCCGTTTATTCCGCATACCCAGAACGACGTCGACAGCATGCTTACCGCGATCGGTGCGAACAGCATTGAGACGCTGTTCGATGAGATTCCCGCAGCGCTGCGGGCAGCTCCATTGCAGATAGACGATGGCGTCAGCGAGATGGCGATGCTTGCTCGATTGTCCGAGCTGGCGAGTCGCGACGATGACGTTGTCTGTTTCGCGGGCGCCGGTTGCTACGACCATCACATCCCCAGCGCAGTTTGGGATCTCACCGCGCGTGGAGAGTTTCTAACCGCGTATACGCCTTACCAGGCAGAAGCGAGCCAGGGCACGCTCCAGCTCATCTACGAATTCCAAAGCATGATGACTGCGCTCACCGGCATGGATGTCTCCAATGCGTCGGTTTACGACGGCGCATCAGCGGTGGGCGAAGCGGCACTCATGGCTCTGCGCAGCAATAAAGCCGCAAAATCGAGACGTGTTCTGGTCGCCGGCACCGTGCATCCTCACTACCTCGAAGCCGCGCGCAACCTGGTGCGCAATCAGGGCGTGCAACTGGAAACCCTGCCAATCTCGGAACACGGCGTGACGCGTGCCCCGGATGTCGCGGGAGATTTTGCCGCGTTGGTGATCGCGCAGCCCAACTTCTTTGGTCAGCTTGAAGACGTGCACGCGCTGACCGATTGGGCGCACAGCCAGGGTGCGCTCGTCATTGCCGTGGTGAACCCGCTGTCTCTATCGGTGCTCGCACCCCCTGGACAATGGGGTGAAACCGGCGCGGATGTGGTTTGTGGTGATGGTCAGCCCCTGGGTATTCCGATGGCATCGGGCGGTCCGTCGTTTGGTTTTCTGTGCACGCGTATGAAGTTTGTCCGTCAGATGCCAGGCCGTATTATCGGCCGCACCGTCGATACAGATGGCAAGACGGGATTCGCGCTGACCCTGCAGGCGCGCGAACAACACATTCGCCGCGGCAAGGCCACCTCCAACATCTGCACGAATCAGGGTCTCCTAGTAACGGCGGCCACGATCCACATGAGTATTGTTGGCGCCGAGGGACTGGCTGAAGTCGCCCGTGCATGCCACGGCAACACGCAACGACTCGCGGATCGGCTCTGCCAGATAGAAGGCGTGAGCAAACGTTACAGCGGTCCGGGTTTTCACGAGCAGGTGCTCCAGCTACCGGTTGTGGCCAGCGATGTTGTCGAACGACTGGCTCGGGAGCGAATCCTCGGCGGTGTTTCGCTAGCGCCCTATTTTGCGGCCACTGATTCAAGTTTCGAGAACGCGCTTTTAGTGTGCGCCACAGAAAAACGCACCGCTGCCGAGATCGAACGCTTCGCGGTAACACTTGAGCGAGTGCTGCAGGAAGCTGCAGGAGAGCGCACATGAGCGAGACGATCTTTGATCTGAGTGCGCCGGGCCGTCGCGCGCTGTCTCAACGAACCGAGGCGAGCGCGACGTTGTCGAGCGAAATACCATCCGCCTTGCTTCGCGAGACGCCGCCTGCGCTGCCAGAAGTCTCCGAGCTGCAAGCCGTTCGTCACTATACGAACCTGTCGCGCAAGAACTTTGCCATTGACGCTCAGTTCTATCCGTTGGGCTCGTGCACCATGAAGTACAACCCGCGTGGGGCTCATCGAGGCGCGAGTCTTCCTGGCTTTCTCAATCGCCATCCACTAGCGCCAGATGAGTTGTCTCAGGGGTTTCTGGAAGGGTTGTATGACTTGCAGGAACTGTTGCGAGAAGTGACCGGCATGGCTGCAGTTTCGCTGGCGCCGATGGCCGGTGCCCAGGGTGAATTTGCAGGCGTTGCCATGATTCGCGCCTATCACGATGCCAGGGGCGACACCGAAAGAAGCGAAATCATTGTGCCCAGCGCTGCTCACGGCACGAATCCCGCGACCGCAGTGATGTGCGGTTACACCGTTCGTGAAGTGGCGGTTGATGCCTCTGGCGATGTAGATCTTGAAGATCTGCGTTCGGCGCTTGGCCCGCAAACGGCTGGCATCATGATGACGAATCCATCCACCTGTGGCGTGTTTGAACGCTCCGTGGCGAAGATCGCCGACATGGTGCACGGCGTCGGCGGCCTGCTTTACTACGACGGCGCGAACCTCAATGCCATTCTCGGCAAGGCACGTCCCGGTGATATGGGCTTCGACGTGCTGCACATGAATCTGCACAAGACGTTTGCCACGCCTCACGGTGGCGGTGGTCCAGGAGCGGGCCCGGTTGCGGTCGGCGAGCGGCTTGTTCCTTATCTGCCAACACCGATGGCGCAGAAGGGTGGCGACGGCTTTACCTGGCTACACGACGACAGCGCCACTGACAGCATCGGCCGCCTGTCAGCCTTTATGGGTAACGCAGGGATCCTGATTCGAGCGCTGGCATACGGCTTGCTGCTCGGTGGTGATGGCCTCACCCGGGTGGGCGAGTATGCAACGCTGAACGCCAATTACATGGCATCACGTTTGCGGGACGCGGGTTTCCAACTGGCCTATCCGGAGCGCCGGGCAACCCATGAGTTCATCATTACGTTTGCCAAAGAAGCCAAAGAGCTGGGCGTCACGGCAATGGATATCGCGAAGCGGCTGCTCGACTATGGCGTGCATGCGCCGACAACCTACTTCCCGCTGCTGGTTCCAGAGTGTTTTCTCATCGAGCCGACGGAAACCGAAAGCAAAGCGGAGCTGGATAACTTTGTCGAAGCGATGATTGCGATTCGCGAAGAAGCGCGAACGAGCCCTGACCTGGTTACCAACGCTCCGCACACGTTGCCGGTGAAGCGCCTGGACGACGTGAAAGCAGCGCGGGAGCTTGATCTGTCGTTCGGCAGCCGAGCGAGCTAGCGGAAACTAGCGCAGAAAAGTACCGACAAAGGCTGCGACGCTGCGCGGGAAATCGCGTTGGCTCATCGCTTCCCGGGGACGATTTATCAGGTTATCGAAGCCATCCTGACATTCACTGGTCTCCTGCTCCAGGTCTTTGAAACCCATAGACCAGTTCTCAAAATAGCGCTCGGATATGTCCTCTTTGATCACGCGAATCACCGTACTGTGCCGGCGGTCTACCTCGATGCGTTGATACAGGGCGCTGACCTCATTTTCCGGTCCCTCGATTATCTGCATGAAGTTGCCGTCGCGATAGAGCAACAGTCCGGTGATGTTTTTCGGTGCGTTGCGAGTACGGCAGAGTTCCAGCAGGTCCCGAAGATCCTGCTTGGAAAACGGTGTTGTGGCGGAGCTCAGATAGATGACTCGGGTCAGGTTGGTACTCATAGTGGCGTACAAATGTTCATTTCCCCTTGAGCCTAGTCTGTCAGACTGGGTGTGCTCGAAATTCATGCTTGCGCAGGGGATGTTTTGAAACGCGGACTCACACATTGGCTGCTGCATCGCCTGCTCAGCGGCGTGAAAGGCCGGAACAGACTTGCTCGCTTTCTTGGTGACGACATCACCGAGGTCACGCGCTCACTTGCAGACCATAAGATCAGCTTCGATCCGAATGAGACGATTGGCCGAAAGCTTTTTGCGGTTGGTGACTGGGAGCGCGAATCAACACAACGAGTTCTGGATTTTCTAGTAAGCGAGCACCTGCTCCGAACGAGCGGCGTGCTGCTGGAGCTTGGTGCGAATATCGGCACCCAGTCTATCTACTTGATGCGCTCAGAACGGTTTGAGCGAGCTGTGGTTGTCGAACCTGCTCCCAGCAATCTGAACTTTTTGAAGCGAAATATTGCTCAGAATGCTTTGCAAGATCAGGTGACAGTTGTCGGCAGCGCAGTGTCGGACACCGACGGTGAGCTGAGTCTCTACCTCGATTCGCATAACCAGGGCGCGCACAGTGTTGTTGCCTCGAAGCGTGGTGATTCCATCACCGTTCCTGGTATGACCATCGGCTCGATTCTGCGCTCGGCGAATGTGGCGGCGAGCGAAATTCGATTTGTCTGGATGGATATCGAAGGGGCAGAACTACCTGCCCTGTCGCAATGTCTGGACCTGTTCACGCCACCACCACCCATGTTCGTCGAGTTTTCTCCGGTGCTGCTGGGGCATGAGAACGCCGCGCGATTTAAGGAACTTGTGGTTGAACACTTCACGCATGTCATTGTAGTGCCACGAAAGGGACAATGGCAGAGGTTTGCCGCTGGCGATCTCCCCTTGGACATAAAGCAAACAAACCTGCTCCTGTTCAGCAGGTAGATCGCTCAGACAACGTCAGGTTGTCGGCAACGCCGCCCAATAACTGTGTGTGCCGACGCAAATCCGTTTGGGCAGATCGATCGCGCAAATTGGCCCTCGGCTGACGTCCTCGGCGGCAAACACCAACGCCTGGGAACGATTGCGGTTCATGTCGGTGGTGTAAGTGAGCACGTAGCCATCGTCTTCGCCGACGCTGCCGAGTCGCGGCGCCATTGGCGATTCGCTGGCAAACACGCCGTCTTCGAATTGCCAGGTTTGGCGTTGGCCGGTGGTGACATCGAGCCTGCTGATACCGTTGAACAGGAACCAGCCGGGCTTTGTCGTCATCGCCCAGACGTATTTGTATGGCTTGCCGGCAACGGCCGGGTTGATCATTCCGAATTCGAGAACGCTATCGTCGAGGGGGGACTCGGTTGTCGCGCCAGTCTTGAGGTTGAAGCGCCAGCGGTGCGCCCGAGCGCCGGTTACGTGCATGTCGAGCATGCGAAACAGCGAGCGTGGATCGGCCGCATCGGGCTGGATTTTCGGAGATGGATTCTCCTCGAAGAAGCCGTCCAGCACGATCTCATCGCCGTCCTCGAATGCGTTTATCCAATGCAGGACAAACGTGGGTGCGGCCTCGAACCAGCGTACGTCCTGGGGTTGCCCGCGTCGTGGAACGATCGCGAAGCGTGACGGCTGATCACGGAAGTAGCGCACGGCATGTGCCCCGGACTTCAGAGCTTTCGGGTCCCAGTACAACGGGAAATCGTTAAGGATGGCGTAGTGGTTAGTGAACGCCATATCGTGGGGCAGGCGAGGCCCGGGTAGCTCGATCGGTATGTAGTGGACGAGTTTGCCGCTGGCGTCCACGACGCCGTAGTGCATGTACGGCGCCTGTTTTGAGTAGTTGAAAAACAGGAGTTCGCCCGTCGCCTCATCAATTTTCGTGTGGGCAGAAACGCCCCAGCCGGGGGTCAACTCCCGCGTCCAATCGGCTTTGCCTCTGGCCTCAAGGCTTATGGGATCAAGCTCGTAGATGTCGCCACACTGATAGAACGAAGTGGCGGCGCTTCCGTTGTGCACGACAACGTCAGTACTGGATGCGTCTTTCAATCGGGTTCTAGCGCCCCAGCCGTCACGCAGCGACCGCTCGGGTGATTCCATTAGGCCTGCCCAGAGCGGCTCACCGGCGGCGAGCTCTGCTTTCAGTCCATCCGTTTGGATCATTCTGTTGCGGTAGCTGGCCTGGCCATCCGACAGATGCAAACTGTGCAACATGCCGTCACCATCAAATGGGTGATATCGACCGATGGATGGCAGTAGCGGGTTTTCGGTGTTGCGCAGGTATACGCCGCTTAGATCTCGCGGGAGCTCGCCGTGCACGGTGAGGCTGGATGCTTCCCACTCTTCGACGTCCGGCGCCCATGCACCTGTCCGATAGGGGTGGTTGTCGTCGGTCGGTACCAGGGCTGGGTATCGATGAGTCAATCGGTTTGGCATGAGAATCGCGGCATCGTGTTCGAAGGTTGAGCATCAGGGTAAAGTGCCGGACTGCGAAGCAGCAAATAATCTGTAGAGGCGAGACGTTAAACGTGAGCAATGAAGAGCAAATCGAGTACTGGAACGGCGAAGCAGGCGCAACGTGGGTTGCTGCGCAACAGCGCCTGGATGAGATGCTGGCGCCCATATCCACGCTGGCGCTGGATGCATTCGCCGCGAGACCGGGCGACCGCGTGATTGATGTTGGCTGTGGTTGTGGCGCGACGTCGCTGGCGCTGGCTGATGCGGGTTGTGAGGTGCTGGGCGCTGATATCTCAGCCCCGATGCTCGCCCATGCACAACAGCGCGTCGGTTCGCGCGCGATTCGATTTGAACGTCTGGATGCAGCGAACGATTCACTCCCAGGCGGGTTTTCGGGGCTGTTCTCCCGTTTTGGCGTCATGTTCTTTGATCAACCGGGGGCTGCGTTTGCGAATCTGCGCGCCAGCCTGAACCCGGATGGCCGGCTCGCTTTCGTGTGTTGGCAGACGCCAAGGAGCAATCCTTGGATGTCCATTGCGGGCGCGGCGATTGCTGATTTCCTGCCGCCACCACCGGCGCCGACCAACCCGCCTGAGCCGGGGCCCTTTGCCTTTGCAGACCCCGACTATGTGCGATCCACTCTCGAGTCTGCAGGTTTCAAAGATATTGCGATCGAAGGCGCGACACCAACGCTGCACGTGGCCGACAACCTCGACGATGCGGTTTCTTTTCAGTCCCAGGTCGGTCCGCTCGCAAGGGCATTATCGTTGCTGGAAGGTGATCAACTGGAGCTGGCGAGGAATGCCGCGCGCGAGGCACTTGCACCACACATGACGGATGCGGGCTTGGATCTTGGTTCAGCCGTTTGGATTGTGACGGCGCGGGTTTAACAAGAGCCAGACAGCCGCTGGCGGTGGGAGATCGCCGCGCGTCATTTGCCTGCTGGGCAGGCTATCCGCTCGCGATGACGGGGATGACGCCATGGGGGCGCTCTCGACAGATTTTCTTGGCGCTTTGCGCCGGAGAAAATCGTCTGCCGCTACTACCGGGGTTTGAGTCTGGGAGCATTTTGTTCTTGCTCGCGAAGCGAGCTATAACAAAATGCCCCTTTCTCGACAGATTTTCTTTGTGCTTCGCACTGGAGAAAATCGTCTTCCGCTCTCCCAAGGTTTGAATCTGGGAGCTGCAGAACAAGAGTTCTGCAGCCCCGTTTGTGGACGCTTTCGACAGATTTTCTTTGTGCTTCGCACTGGAAAATCGTCTGTCGCTCTCCCAAGGTTTGAATCTGGGAGCTGCAGAACAAGAGTTCTGCAGCCCCGTCCCTGCGAAGCACGTCACGCCATCGCGCGCTTGAACGCCTCCAAATCAGTGATCGGCATAGAACAGCTCGTACCCGTGCAGATGTACGCGGTTACCCGCTCTCTTGTGTCGCCCGAGACCAGGCGAGGCAGGTAACTTGGGAGCGCTTTGCCGCTGTCGTCAAACGGAATCTGATAACACTGGCGCCAGGGCGTATAGCCAGCCCCGAGCGCGTCACGCCACGGCGTCGAGAGGGCAATCGGCCCTCGCAGGATAATGCTCTGGCCGGGCGATGCGAGTTCCTCAATGGCATCACACAGGCTGCCGTGACCAGCCGGATATCGTTCGATGGTGCCGCGCGCCCAGTTGAGTGTTCGTGCGGCGCTGTCCAGGTAACGCGTCTCACCCATGAGATGACCTAACGCCAGCAACGCGCTCACCAGTACGCCGTTGCCGGCGGGCAACGCTTCATCCATGGTCGGCTTTGGCCGGAACATCAGGCTCTCGGCGTCGTGGGAGGTGAAGAAGAAGCCACCGTTGTCTGAGTCTTCGAATTTCTCGAGCACCGTGTCTGCCAACGCAATCGCCCAATCCAGGTCCTCGCCGCGCCAGCGAATCGACAGCATGGTGACCAGGGCTGACAACGTGCACGCGTAGTCATCGAGAAAGCCTGGCTGCCGCGGCTCACCCTGCCAGATAGCGTGCAGCGTGCCGTCCTGCCAGAGGTTTGCGCGTAGGAAATCGATGCTCCTCGTGGCGGCGTCGACCCAAGTGGGCTCGGCCAGCGCGGCGCCGGCCTTCGCCATTCCCTGGGCGGCCAGCGCGTTCCATGCTGTCAGGCATTTGTCGTCCAGACCTGGCCGCGTGCGCTTGCTCCGCTCCATCATCAGTTTGCCGCGCGCGCTCGCGAGCAGTGCCTCGGCGTCGCCGGTGTTCAGGGACAGCCGGTCGACTACGGAGCGCCAGGAATCCGCTCGATGCAGATTCCAGCGGCCTTCGAAGTTAGCTGGCTTGTCCAGGCCATAAAGGGTTTCGATGAGCAGGTATTCATCGTCACTCAATAGCCGTTTCACGCGGTCTCGACGCCAAACGTAAAACGCGCCTTCTTCACCGTCGGAGTCGGCATCGAGAGCGCTGTACAATCCGCCCTCGGGGCTGCGCATTTCGCGTTCGAGCCAGCCCACCGTCTCTCGGACTGCACCTTCGAACAGAGCATCTGGACCGATGCTCAGGGCATCTGCGTACAACGACAGGAGTTGGCCGTTGTCGTAGAGCATCTTCTCGAAGTGCGGAATCATCCACTTCTCGTCAACGGAATAGCGGCACCAGCCGCCTCCGAGATGGTCAAAGATGCCACCCCTGGCCATGCCGGTAAGGCTGGTCATAACCGCATCCAGCGCCTCTCGGTCGTTGCCGCCCGCAAGGCGCGCATAGGCCCAATGCCGCAGAAGCCGTGTCACAGCCGCCGTGTTGGGGAACTTGGGGGCCTGCCCGAAGCCGCCGTAGCGACTGTCGAAGGAAGCGATGAGAGTATCTCGCGCAGATTGCAGCGTAGCTTGATCGTCACCCGCGGCCTCACTTGCATCGTTCATTGCGTTCAGCACGGTTGCCAGCTTGTCGCCCTGGCCTGCGAGTTCCTCTCGCTGCTCATGAAAGCTGCTCGACACCCGACGCAGGAGATCGGTGAAGCCGGGCAAGCCGAATCGGGCCTCTTTCGGAAAGTAGGTGCCGCCGTAGAACGCTTGCTGGCTGTTCGGATCGAGGAACATGGTGAGGGGCCAGCCGCCACCGTTCTGGGTGAGCAGTTGATGGGCGAGCTGGTAGATCTTGTCGATATCCGGGCGCTCTTCGCGGTCGACTTTGATATTGATGAACAACTCGTTCATCACGTCAGCGGTGGCGGCATCTTCAAACGATTCGTGCGCCATCACGTGGCACCAGTGGCAAGCCGAATAGCCAATGGAGAGCAGCACGGGTTTATTCGCATCCCGTGCTGCCGCCCAAGCCTCATCGCCCCATGGATACCAGTGCACGGGGTTCTCGGCGTGTTGTTGCAGATACGGGCTGCTGCAGTCTTTGAGTTTGTTGGTCATGGGGTGATTATCTCACGAGCCCGACCCGGGCGTGGGCTGCGCGGCGTCTGGGTATCTCCTGGCTGTGCTTCATTTGCTCATTCATGCTTCAATCGGGCTTGTTGAAACTGGCAGGGAGGCACAGGACATGGTGGATGCGGACGGCTATCGACCGAACGTTGGCATTGTTGTGTCTAACGCTGCAGGCCAGGTTCTGTGGGCGCGCCGGGTGGGCGGTCACGATGCGTGGCAATTTCCCCAGGGCGGCATTCAGGAAGGCGAGCGTCCGGAGGAGGCGCTTTATCGCGAGCTGCGCGAAGAGGTCGGGTTGGGCGAGTCAGACGTCAAAGTACTCGGCCGCACCCGCGGCTGGCTGCGCTATCGGTTGCCAAGGCGCCTGCGCCGGCATAATTCTGAACCGGGCTTCAAGGGCCAGAAACAGACCTGGTATCTGTTGCGCTTGCTTAGCGCAGACGATTCGGTGCACATGGATGAGACGCCTAAACCGGAGTTTGATGGCTGGCAGTGGGTTAGCTACTGGTATCCCGTTGGCCAGGTTGTCCCCTTCAAACGAGATGTCTATCGGCGCGCGCTGAAGGAACTCGTTCCCTATCTCGACATCGACCCCGCCGCGTGATGGCCCCTGGCGACATGCCTTTTGAGGTCTGCCCGTGCTGAATTCGCTCCGCGCCATCGTTCAGGCGGTTGCCGCTGCCAGTGATTTTTCGCACGCGGTGGGCGTGCTGGTGCGCGATGTTCGCAGTGCCCTGGGCGTCGAGGTGTGTTCGGTTTTCCTCAAAGACCGACATAGCGATCGCCTGGTGATGGTCGGTAATGAGGGCCTTGCCGATAACGCCGTGGGTCAGGCGATACTGGAAGCTGGCCAGGGCCTGGTGGGTCAGGTGGCCAAGCGGGCTGAGCCGATCAACCTGGACAACGCACCAGAACACCCGAACTTTCACTACATCCCGCAGATCGACGAGGATGCCTTCCGCGCGTTTCTGGGCGTGCCGATCATTCACCACAGAGATGTTCTCGGCGTGCTGGTGGTGCAGCAGCGAACCGCCCGCCGATTCGATGAAGCGGAAGAGGCCTTTCTAGTCACGTTATCTGCGCAACTGGCCGCAGTTGTCGCCCATGCTCAGGCGACCGGTGATGTCGATGCACTCACGAATGAAAACTTCGATCGTCGTAACGCGTGCTTCCAGGGGGTTGCCGGTTCACCTGGCATCGCTATTGGTCAGGCTGTTGTGCTCAAAGCCTCTGCTGATCTGGCGGCGGTGCCCGAGCGAGAAGCCGAGGATGTAACGGTCGAGCTGATGCTGTTCGACCGAGCCATCGATGCCGCACGCGCGGAAATCGAAGGCGTCGGTCAGCAACTGGCCAGTGCGCTACCGCCAGAAGAGCTCGCCCTGTTCGATGTTTATCTGCACATGCTCGATGACGCGGCGATGGCCGACGATGTGCGTAACCGGATTCGCCGCGGCCAATGGGCGCAGGGGGCGCTCAAGCAAGTGATCTTCGAGCATGTCGGCCGGTTCGAAGAGATGGATGACACGTATCTTCGGGAGCGCGGTAGTGACGTCAAGGAATTGGGCCAGCGAGTGCTGTCCCACATGCAGGACATGCGGCGTCGCAAGCAGCACTTTCCCGACAACGCGATTCTCGTCAGCGAGGAGGTAACGCCGTCCATGCTGGCGGAGATTCCCGCGGATAAGCTCGCCGGCGTCGTCTCCATGCGTGGTGCGGGTAACTCACACGTTGCCATCCTCGCGCGCGCGCTGGATGTGCCCACGGTGATGGGTGCGATCGATCTGCCGATCTACCAGGTCGATGGTAGCCAGTTGGTGGTTGATGGCTTCTACGGGGAAGTCATCACGGAGCCAGACGAGCGGGCATTGCGCCGCTACGGCGAACTCATGGAGGCGGAGCGCGGGTTCAATACTGAGCTTGAGTCGCTGCGGGATCTGCCTTGTGTCACCGAAGATGGCCATCGCCTGCGTCTTTGGGTCAACATTGGCCTGGTCAGCGATATCAGCCGCTCGTTGGACCGGGGCGCTGAGGGTATCGGGCTATTCCGCACAGAAGTGCCGTTTATCACCTCGGATCGATTCCCCACTGAGCAGGAACAACGGGCCCTGTATCGCGAGCACATGGAGGCGTTTGAACCGCGACCTGTCACCATGCGCACGCTGGACATTGGCGGTGATAAGTCACTCAGCTATTTCCCGATCGTCGAAGAAAACCCGTTTCTCGGTTGGCGCGGGGTTCGCGTCACGCTCGATCATCCTGAGATTTTCCTCGTCCAGGTGCGGGCAATGCTGAAAGCCAATGAAGGGCTCAAGGGCGATCTGCGCATCATGTTGCCCATGATCAGCAGCGTCGATGAAACACTGGAGGCGAAAGCCCTGGTGGAGCAGGCCTATGCTGAGGTTCTCGACGAAGGACTGAACGTTAAAACACCGTTGGTCGGTGTGATGATCGAAGTGCCAGCTGCGGTGTACCAGGCGCGGGCGCTTGCCCGTGAGGTAGATTTCCTGGCGGTGGGTTCCAACGATCTCACTCAGTACATGCTCGCCGTCGATCGCAATAATCCGCGCGTTGCAGAACTCTTTCGCGAAACTCATCCCGCGGTCATCACCGCTCTCCGTGATGTCGCTCGCGCAGCCCGAGCGGAGCGCAAACCGATTGGCATCTGTGGCGAGTTCGCAGGAACGCCGGCTGGCGCGGTGCTGTGTATGGCCATGGGTTTCGATGTTCTGTCGATGAATGCCACTAACCTGCCGCGGGTAAAATGGGTTATCCGGAATATCAAACGACGGGAAGCGCGCACGATGCTGTCTGAGGTGCTGAAGATGGGCACCACGGCGGAAGTGGATCGCTATGTTCGCGAGCAGATGACTGAGTTGGGTCTGGGCCGGGTGCTTCCCAGCCATGCAAGCGACTGAATGGCGTTTACAAACCCGTGTACCCACTGCGCTGGCGGCTGCGGTAGTGTTGGCCTATGACGGCAGATCTCGAAAGCAGCGAAAACGCGCAAGACGACAGTTCACCGCAGGAGCGGAGGCAAAGCTATTCGGAAGCGGAATCCAGGCTGGCTGATGAGCTATTCACGGAGCACTACCACGAGTTAATGGCGATAGCCCGGCGCAAGCGTAGGCGCAGCGACGCAAACCTTACGCTCAACACAACCGACATCCTGCACGAGAGTTTTCTCAAGCTTCGGCAGGCGAGGGGGTTTTCGGGGGACAAACACTTTGTTCGCTCGGCGGTGCTGGCCATGCGCCATGTGCTTTGTGACTACGCCAGACGCAAGTTGACGAGCAAACGCCATGCCGAAGGCCTCGTCAGCCTGGATGAAGATGGGAGCACTGAGGTATTGCCCGAGTATGGCGAGACGCCTGAGCAACTGGTCGCGATTGCTGAACTTATGACGGCTCTGGCAGAACACAATCCGCGCTGGTCGACGGTTGTCGATGCCAGATATTTCTCCGGCATGACCGAAGAAGAGACGGCTGCGCTGTTGGACATCTCCTTGCGAACCGCGCGCCGCGACTGGCAGGGTGCTCGCCGCTGGATAGCGCAGCACTTAGCCAGCTGAAGCGCCGGGTTCGGCTGTTTGCTCGATTCGCATCTGGCGTGCACTCAGGCCAACGTGGGTTCGAATGGTTTGCTCATTCCAAGGCAGGTTGCGCTCGCCATTGATGAGCGCGCGGGCCTGAAGGATTCGCTGCTCGGCGAAGTCTCCATCACCTGTTTGTGCGGCAAGAGAGAAGGTGTGGAGTTTTTCCGACGCTAGCTGCTGACTGCCTTCTTCGGCGAGCGTTTCGAGATAGCTGCAATAGATATCGACGTAGTGATACGAGTCGCGGCCCGAGAATCGCTCGATGAGTTTGGTTGCGCCGAGCAGGCGCGCGCTGGCTGGTGGTTCCGAGTCGATGCCGGCTGCGTGATCGGCAAGCGCCAGTAGTGCGGTCGCCCGGCCGTATTCTCTATTGATGCGTGTCGCAGAGGTTTCTCCAGCGAGTACGGCGCTGGCGAGTTCTCGCGTGCGCTGCAGATTGCCTTGCAGATAATACTCATACTCGGCCAGGTTCAGCCGCGCGACGTCGCGACCGGCCAGTGTGTTCAGAGGCGATGCTTCGATGATGTCGAGCACTTCTCCGGCGGCTTCGTAGGCAGCCCGAAGATCGCCACTCAGTCTGTGCATGGACGATGTCATGTTCCAGTAGTAGGTCATGAGCTCCGGATGTTGCGGCTCGTTCATCGCGGCGTTGAGGACATCCAGCGCGCGCGTGATATCGGCGGGCTTTCCGCTTGCAGTTGCGATTCGACCCGTAATGGCAATGTGATCTGCGGACAATGCATCGAAGCTGTCTGCGTATGTGGCTTCGCTGGCGCGCAACATGGGTAGCGCCAGGTCTTTCTCGCCGATGTTGAGATAGACGATGGGCAGCAGGACCCGGCCCAGGTTCAAAAGGTAAGGCTCGCCGTAGCCCTGGGTAACCCAGGGTTCAAGCACGCGTCGGGCATTCGTGAAGTCGTTGCGAAAAAGGAAGTGGCGTCCGATTGAGTAGCTGATCAGGGACGCCTTGTGAGGCTCTTCGAGGTGGCGATCGTGCGCCTCTTGCCAGCGCGATAACAGACTCGTATTCAAGCGCTGCAGTTCTTCCTCGCTGCCGAAGACGCGCTGCATCAGATCTTGATAGGTATTTGAGATTTCCAGTGCCGTACTGGATGACTCGAGAAAATACTCGGCGCGAACGAGTTCTTCCTGCGCAATTCGCGTTTGTTCTTCGGCGCGCTGCAGCAGCAGCAACGACGTAACGAGACCCACGGCAAGCGCTACAAACAAACCGGCAGCGAGCGCGCTTTGAATGGGGAAGCGCCGAATGAAACGGCCGGCTCGATACACGTTGCCACCGTCTCTTGCAGAGACCGGCCGGTGCTCCAGAAACGCGATGAGGTCAGAAGCCATGGCATCGACACTGCGGTAGCGCAGCTCCGGCTCGCTCGCCAGTGCTCGCTGTGCGATAGCCGCCAAATCCCTGCGATGAAACTGCTCAGCCGCAACCCGAACGCCGTTGTCGTCCAATCGTGCTGGCAGTGCTCCGGTCACCAGTCGATGCAGCAACATGCCCAGCGCGAAGATATCAACGCTTGCACCCTGTTCGGAGAGACTGAGCTGCTCCGGCGCAGCGTACGCCGCTGTCAGGCTGCCCAAAGCCGTGTTGTCGTCGATCAGGCTGGCGATGCCAAAGTCGATCAGGCGAACAGAGCCGTCAGCATCCACCAGAACGTTGTCCGGTTTGATGTCGCGGTGTGCGATCAGATTGTCGTGGGCGTGACTCACCGCGGCGCACAGCTCGATCATGAGGGTGATCCGCGCGCGCAGGTCTAGATCGAACTCGTCGACGTAGGCGTCGATCGATTCACCATCGATGTACTCCATCGCCATCCATGGCTGCTGCTCACCGAATGAACCACCATCAATGATTCGGCAGATACCCGGATGCTTCAGGCTCGCAAGGCGTTGGCGTTCGGCATTGAAGCGTTCGGCTCTTTGAGCATCGCCCGGCGGCAGAATTTTGAGAGCGACCCGCTGTGCGAACAGACCATCATCCCGTACCGCCCGGTAGACGGTTGCCATACCGCCGCGGCCAACCAGCGCTTCGATACGCCAGATGCCCACACGATCGCCTTCGGCGAGTTCCGACTCCTCGGCGATACCGCCGGAACCCACGGATGTAAGCATGAATGAGCGGGTTGGATCGGTCGTCTGTTCAGTCACGAAAGAAATTTTGTCGGTCGATGGCCGGTTTTGCCAGTGAACCACGTTGAGATAAGTGGGTACAGAAAACGTATGGGCGTTCGTTGCCAGCAGGTAGTGCGCAACAGGTGCCTTTTGGGTTCGCAGGAGTAACCACCATGAATTTGTATGCACGTCTGCTAATCGCCCTGTGCATGGGCCTCTTCAAGTCCAGGCGTCACCATCTTGAAAGCAGTTCGGCCTGGTTTCGGGTATGGCCGCACGATCTCGACCTGTTTGGCCACATGAACAATGGTCGCTATCTGCAGATCATGGATGTGGCGCGAGCCGACTGGATGTTGCGAACCGGGGTTGCCGGGGTGATTCAGCGCTACCGGCTTGCGCCTGTGTTGGGCGGTGGCATGACCAGCTTTCGTCACCCCCTACGTTTGTTCCAGCGTTATCAGGTACGTACGAGATTGGTACATTGGGATAGCCGCTGGTTCTACTTTGAGCACGTATTCGTCACGGCCAGTGGCCGTCGTCTGGCGATTGGGGTCAGTCGCGCGGCGCTCCGAGCTCAAGGCAAATGGGCCGATACCCAGCGTATCGCTGAATCGGTTGACCCGACCGCGACCTCGCCCGTTGCGCCGGCATATCTTTCTGGTTGGCTCGGCGCAGATCAGGATATCAGCCGGCTGGAACGCGCTGACTGGTGCGATCCGCTGGCGCAAGACGCGGGCGAAGCCAAAACCGTCGCGCAGGTGACGCCGTGAGTTCAAGACAGCTTGAGCGCCTGTTCCTGGCGCTGACGGCGCGGCCGAAACTCACCGTTTGCCTGGCATTGGTCGCCATTATCGCAATGGCTGCGGGGCTGTCTCAGCTGGTCAAAGACACGTCCGTTGATGCCTTTATACCCGCCGATCATCCCTCGTTGGCAGCAAATGAGCGCGTGCGCGAGCTGTTCGGCCTGTCAGATACCCTCGCGGTTGCTGTGTTTGTCGAGGATGGGGAAACGGTTTTCGCGCCGTCGACGATGGCGCAGATCAGCAGGCTCACACAGACCATCGCGGGGCTTGCGAACATTCGAGCAGATCGCGTGATCAGCCTGTCCACCGAGTCCTACATCAGTGGCGATGGTGGCAGCATCGATGTCGGCGACTACGTTCAGGACGGTTTGCTCCTGCAGCAGGACGCAAGCCGTGCGCTTGAGCGGTGGCAGCTCATGCCGCCGCATATCAACGCGCTGGTGAGTGCTGATACTCGTGGCGCCATCATTATGGCCGAGCTGATTGACGACTCGCTGGCGTCGGAAACCTATCAGGAGGTGTTAACGGCGCTCGAGGCTAGTACCTGGCCAGGGTTTTCGATTGAGGTGGCGGGTCCGGCCGCCGTGAGTGGCTATCTCTCGGACTACATCGATGCAGATGCGCGGGTAATGCAGCCCTTCGTGTTTGTGGTTGTTCTGCTCTTTGTCTATTTCGCGTTTTTGCGCGCTCGGGCATTGCTCGGCCCGTTGCTGGTTCTGTTGGGTGCAGCTGGTGGCAGCCTTGGCGTTATGGCCTGGCTCGGCATTCCGTACTACGCAATCACCAATGCTCTGCCGGTCATTCTTGTAGCGATCTCGGTGGCGGACGCGATACACCTGTTGTCCGCGTTTTTTACACGTCGTGCAGCGATGCCTGGTGAGCACGTGCGAGAGTCAGTGGTTGCGGCTTCAGTGCAAATGGCGCCGCCGATCACGCTAACCACACTCACAACCATTGCGGGTTTTGCTGGGATTGCGGCAGTTTCGATCATGCCGCCTATCGCCTGGTTTGCGATCTTCGCCCTGTTCGGGGTTGCTCTCGCCTGGCTGTTCTCCCTCGTCGCACTACCTGCGGCTCTCGTGTTGATTAACCCGGAGCCGAGCCCACTGTTTGCAATTGATCGCCGTTCACCCTCGGCGTCGCTCACCGTTGCGACGCTGCTTGGCCGGCTGGCGTCCGCCAGCGCTCGAGCGCCTGGCGTGGTTTCCGTATGTGTTGTTGTCTTCGCGGGAATAGCGCTGCTGCTCGCCAGTGGACTCACCATTGATCGATCACAGGTCGACAACTTTGCGCCGGGCGAGTCTATTCGGGTCGCGGATGAGCGCATCAACGACGCCTTCGCTGGCACATCCTTTCTGGATGTGATCATTGAATCCGAAGAGCCAGACGGCTTGTTGAGCGCTCGGGCGATGGAGCGTATTGCCGATCTGCAGACCTTCCTCGAGCGTCAGCCTCACGTGAGCAAAACCGTGAGCATCGTTGACTATCTGTCGCTGCTACATTCAGCCATTGCTGGCGAGCAGGCCATCGCCTCACGTCCCCTGCCGTCGACTGACGATGCGATCGCTCAATATTTGATGGTCTATGAAGCCTCCGGCGACCCCTCAGATTTTGATGAAGAGATAACCCCCGACTACCAGGCTGCGCTTGTGCGTGGCGTGCTCAGTTCGAGTTGGCATTCCGATGGCGCGTTCGTGGTTGAAGCGCTGCAGGGTTATCTGGCGGACCACTTTGCCGATGGCGCATTGCGCGCATCGATCGCCGGTGATGTGAATGTCTCCTACCACTGGATGAGCCGGCTTGAAGACAGTCATTTCGCTGGTGTGGGTTTGTCTCTGGCTCTGATTCTGCTGATGTCGATCGTCGTGTTTCGCTCGATCAGCGTCGGTGTCATCGCGGTATTGCCCGTGAGTCTTACCGTACTGAGCCTCTATGCGGTGATGGCAACGCTGGGCATTCACCTCGAACCGGCGACGAGCATGTTCGCGGCGATCTCGGTTGGAGTTGGCGTGGACTTTGCGATTCACCTCATCTCCGGACTTCGATCCGCACCGGGTGATGTGAGCGTGCAGCAGAAGGTTGGGTTGGCCGCGCCCGCCATCGCGCGTGCGTGCTTTTTTAATGCCGCGGCGCTTGGCGTTGGTTTTTCGGTGCTGATGCTGTCCGACCTACCCACGCTGCAACGCTTCGGTGGTCTGGTCTGTGTTGCCTCGGTGATCAGCTTCTTCTCCGCCTTGCTCGTTGTGCCCGCTGGGCTCGCCATCGTTGAGCGTTTTTCGCTGCGTCGAACGTCTGCGCTTGCTACGGCTGCGCTGGTTTTTCTGATTGCCGGTGGAGTAGCGATAACACAGTCGGCGGGCGCGGACTCCCTCGGAGAGCCTGTCGCTCTCGATGCATCTGCCATTGCTGCTGCGGTTGCCAACAGGCCCGAGCCGAGTGCGACCAAGCGGCTTGTGGATATGACTCTGATTGATCGCCGCGGCCGCGAGCGTCAACGGCAGGCTGTGATTTTCCGTTTGAATGAAGACGATCAGCGCACCACGCGCATCACGTATCTTGCGCCGTCCATGGTGCGGGAGCTGACGTTTCTCAGTGCCGATGCTCGCGATGTGAATGCTCAGGATCATCGCTGGCTGTACATTCCAGCTGCCCGCAAAGTTCGTCGGGTGCCGCCGTCAGACCGAGGTGGCTATTTTCTTGGTACTGACTTCAGCTTTGAAGATATTCAAGCGGACTTCCGGTTTGACGAGGCGGATTACACGTTTGCGCTGGACGGTGAGATTGAGATAGATGGCGAGCCCGGATATCGCCTGATCGCGACGCCACGAACGTCGAAGATTGCGAAAGAGCTTGGCTACGGACGGCTTGATGTCACGATCGAAGCGCGTAGCTGGTTTCCGCGCCGTATCGAGTTTTCCGGTACGGACGGTAAGCCACTCAAAGTCATCAATATCACCGCACTGCGGCGTGTAGACAATATCTGGACGCCGGAAAAGATTGTCGCGGAACATCTGCGCACCGGGCATCAGACCGTCTTTCGTTACTCGCAGATCGAGCATCTCGCGACGTTACCGAAAACCCTGCTGCGGGCAAGTGAGTTAAACCGTGGTCTGCCGCCGTCATGGTGATTCGCGCGCGTAGGGCGATGGGTAAGCTCTCATTGGCGCTAATGGCGCTGTTGTTCCTCACTCTGCCCGCTGCCGCCGACTTCTCCGCCAACGCAGAACTGTCTTGGAACGCGGCCAGTGATGCGCCATCGACCACAGGCCACATCGGTGCCCAGGCGCGGCTCGAACTTGAATGGCGCGGCCAGCTGGGCGACCGGTTGTCTCCGGTTGTCTCCGGTCGAATTGGCGGTGAGCAGTTTGATCGGCTACGCCCTGGGCGGGCGGATCTTGCGAGCTACGACGGGCCGAGTCGGCCGCTGTCTTTGGGTTCGCACGGCATCGCCGAGATACGTGATGCCTACGTTGACGTGCGCTTCGACAGTGGACAGCTCAGGATCGGCAAGCAACAGATCGTCTGGGGCGAGCTTGATGGCATCAAAGTGTTAGATGTCCTGAATCCGGCCAGCTTCGAGCGTTTCATTCTGGACGACTTTGACGAATCGCGAATCAGTCTCTGGTCAGCCTGGCTGGATCTATCGCTTGCTGATTGGCGCATCGAGCTTGCGCTCATTCCCGACGCCACCGTGCACGACATCCCGCGCGCCCCTGGTTGGTTTGCTCCCACGGCGCCGCGCTATCGATACGGCGCCACGCAAGCTTCGCCGGAACTCGCGATAAGCCAGCGCGGTGCGGTCGAGCGCGAAGGCACGGTAGCCGCGCGCGTCTCTCGGTTCGTTGCCGGTTGGGATGTTCAGTTTGTTGCGAGCACTGGCCTGGATTTCGAACCGCTCGCTGAGGTTGAGGTCGTTTCCGGATCTGCACAACTGGCCACGTACCATCGCCGTCGAACGGTGCTCGGGTTTGCGCTTGCCGGTGGCGTCGGGCCGTTTGTGCTGCGCACCGAGGTTGCTTACTCGCCTGGCCGGCATTTCTCTTCTCGTCTCGAGAGCACGGCTTCGAATAGCCTTGCGGAAACCGAGGCCGATCAGTGGCGCGGCGCGTTGGCCGTAGAGATGAATGCGCCCGCCGGCGTGTTTGTGAACGCACAGCTGCTGGTAGACCACGTCAGTAACGCCAGCGATGGTCTCGTGCGACCGGAGACCGATCGCATTGTCACTCTCGCCGCTCGGCGTAGTTTTAACTACGAAACAGTGGTTGCCGAGTTGCGCGCGTATCGCTCGCTCACCGACGATGATCAGTTGCTGCGTGCCAAGCTGCGCTGGAGTCTTGGTGATCGCACTGCTCTCGTGCTCGCAGCAGAGCAATTCAGCGGCACCAGGGCGGGCACCTTCGGTCAGTTCAGTGGGCGGGATCTCGTGCAAGTGGGTGTTGAAGTCAGCTTGTAGAGTCGTTTCTTGCGGATCCTTCGACCAGATCGAGCATTGGCATGAACGGGATGTCTGTATCGCCGATGTCTAATCCAAGCTGAGAGAGTAGCGTGGTGACCTGTCCCCGGTGATGAATCCCATGATTGAACAGGTGCGTAACCAGTATCCAATGAGCGACGGTTCGGGTTTTTCCGTCTGACATGCTTGTATACGTCAGCGTCTGACCCAGCCATTCCTCGTCCACGTTTTGAGCCCATAGCTGCATGTGTTCGTCGGTTGCTTTGCGCGCGCTGCGAAGATCGTTGAAATCGGGGAAAAGGTCAGAGCCCAGAGGCGCGAACTGCTCATCTCGACCCTCGAATCGGCTGAGAAACATACGATCCCCGTGCAGCAGATGATTCAGGGTCAGATGGATTGAACCGAAAAACGCACCGAGATTCTCTCGTCGCTTGCTATCGTCCAACTGTGCGCACGTTTCATAGAGCTTCTGGTTCATCCACTGGCTGTACTGGCTCATGAGTTGGATGTGAGCCTTGCTGATCATCGATACTCCTATGCAGCGTTGTCGCTACTTTTGTCGCTACTTGCGTTGGCAATATGTCTCTACTGGTAGCTGATTTTCTACGAGGACAACAACCGCATTGAGTGACGCGAAACAGCTGCGCTCATTTGGTTCTCAAAACTTTCTAGGGCACAGATGCAGCCGCTATTCGTCGAGTGAAAAGATCCGCCAGGCGTCATCAGTACGTCGTTAGCAGAACTATGCTCTCGGCAAACAACAGTCGCTTTGGGGTTCCCCTCACTATCGCGCCAACAGGTCGAGACAAATCACCATCGTCGCGAGCGACGAGATCGCGCGAACCGTGTTCCATCGGGTCCATCGGACCAAATACTCGTTCCAAGTGCTCACGGCTTCCTCTCCATTTCCACTCACTTTTGCTAGCGCATTATTCAGCGGCACGTTGCCAATCACCGTCAAAGCGAACATGCCAACGAGATAGATCAACCCCGCGGTGAAGGCTGCGGCGGCACCAGGTTCACCCCAAGACGACAGTCCTGTCAGCGTCATTACTAGCGCGATCACGGTAGAGATGTAGAAGAGCGGCATGAACAGAGTTTTCAGAATGAGTTTGTTTATGGCGTTCATCGCGGCAATCCCACTGCTCGGGTCAAGTGTTGCCAGTGACTTCATGATGACAACGGAGAAGGACAGGTAGATGCCCGACATCAGTCCGGAACTGATCGCCATAGTCCACGCCAGTATATCGATTTGGTCCCAGAGCATTAGGCAACCCTCCCTGCAGCGTTGCGGTTCCAGGCGCCGCTTGCCAACGCCTTTTGTGCGTATTGGCTGAAGGGCGTTGCCGGCCGGCCCAGTGCTTCGCGTACGCCCTGTGCGGTGTAAGCACTTCGGCCGTCGAAGAGATCGGCAAACAGGCCCGGTAGAAGAGCGACAAGATAGTCGGGAACTTCCTGCTCTCTTAACGCGTCGATATAGCCTTCGAGAGGCAGTTCGACGAGTTTCACGTCGTAGCCAGCCGCCTTCGAGATCTCCGCCATGCAGTCGGCAAATGACATAACACGAGGTCCCGTCACTTCGTACAGACGGTTGCGTAACCCGGGTTCCAAGATGCTGGCGACAACAACGTCAGCGATGTCATCGATGTCGACAAACGGCTCACCCGCAGTGCCTTCCGGAATCACCAACTCGCCGGCGAGCACGCTGTCGACCATAAAGTCTTCGCTGAAGTTTTGCGCAAACCAGCTAGCTTGAACGACGTTCCATTCGAGTCCGCTTTTTCGCAGTACCTGCTCGGCTCGTTGGGCTCCGGCCTCGTTGCGGCCGGACAGCAAGACGACATGCTCAACGCCGGCGTCGCTGGCCATCTCGCAGAACTTTCGGATATGGCCCTCGGCCTCCGGTACGGAAAGATCGGGGTGGTAGGTCAGGTAGGCCGCTCGAACGCCTTCAAGAGCCGCTGGCCAGGACTCAGGTTTAGTCCAGTCAAACGACGGCGTTGATGAACGCGAAACACCCCTTGTGGGGATGCCGGCTTGCGTGAGACGAGCCTGAACGCGAGAGCCTGTCTTGCCTTTTGCACCAACGATGAGAATTTCTGAATCGGTCATTGTGTTACTCCTTAACGAGTTTGCTTGTTTGCCTCTCAGCGGGTGCAACTCTGCCGCCAGTGGACTGGACATAGAATCTCCAGGAATCCATGGTTCTTGATCATTCGTCCAGAGTTTCACTCCGTGACTGAAACGCGAACATCGATACCCCAAACACAGACCCAGCTACCGCCATCGGATGATCCTCTGGCGGATCCGCTTCGCCTGATGAAGCTGACCGGTGTGCTTCACTGTCATGCAGAATTCACAGCGCCCTGGGGCCTCGCGATACCGAACATACCGGGCAGTCTGGCGATCCACATTGTTCAGTCCGGCTCGTTCTATCTGGATATTGCGGGGCAATCGACTCTGGAAGTCCGCGCCGGCAGTGTGGTTCTTATTCCCCACGGCACTGAGCATCAGCTGCGTAGCGCGCCGGGTGTGGAGGCCACGCAGTTGACGGATGTTCCGGTGCAGCTCATCACTGATCGCTACGAGCGCATGAACTTTGGTGGTGGTGGAGATGTCACCAACATCAGCTATTGCGGTGTACGTTACGACCCGATCGCCGCGAAGCGGCTTTTGCAGGCTCTACCGCTCGTCATTCATGTCGATTCGCTGAAGCAGGAACACGAGTGGCTGCTGCAGACGTCGCGCTTCATCACAATGGAAGCCAATGCCACGCAACCGGGTAGCGAGGCCATCGTGACGCGCTTGGCTGACATCGTTGTGGTGCAGATCATTCGCGATTGGTTCGCGAACGCGGAGGGTCAGCATGGCTGGCTCGCAGCGCTTCGCGATCGTCAGATAGGCAAGGCACTGGTGACGCTACATCGCGAACCGTCGCGTGACTGGTCGGTGGCCATGCTTGCGCGTGAAGTCGGGATGTCCAGGTCAGCGCTTTCTGCCCGTTTCAGCGAGTTCGTTGGGCAATCTGTGATGCAGTATCTGACCGAGTGGCGAATGCAGCTCGCGAGAGAGGAGATTGTGGAAACAGGACAAACAGTGGCTGCAGTGGCCGAGAAGTACGGTTATCACTCGGAAGCAGCCTTCAGTCGCGCGTTCAAGCGGATATTCGGCGTTTCGCCTGGCAGTGCACGCAAAATGCGGTCGATCGCAAGCTGAGCTAGTCGGAGATCGACTGTTGATTTACTGGCCACCAGGACATCGAACGAGCGAGTGCTGGCCGCAATTGTTGAACCGAAGCCTGAAACAATCGCTCCGATTGGCAACATTCGCTCTATATGGGCGCACGGGCGAGCAGCTTTGGGTACTCGGCGGCCAGGAAATCGATAAGCGCGCGTACAGACGGTAGCTGGCTGCGCCGAGGCGGTATCAATAACGAGATGCGTGCGCGCTGGGTAATCCAGTCAGAGAGCACGCCTTGGAGCGCACCGTTCATGACTGATTCTCGAACGACGTAGGCGGGCAGCGAGACGATGCCGTGCCCTGCGATTGCAGCGTCTTTCAATGACTCCATGTCACTACTTTGAAACCGAGGTCTGATTGGCACGACCACAGTTTGATCATCGCGCATAAATTGCCACGACGGATTGTCCAAGCCGGAGCCCAATGCGAGCGTTTCAAGCCGGGTGATATCAGCGGGCTGAGATGGTGTGCCTCGCGCGGCGAGGTAGGCGGGTGCGGCGAAAACTTGCCAGGGTGATTCGGCAAGCTGGCGTTGTACTAATGACGAGTCGGGTAACGGCGCACTATGGCCACGCAAGCCGATGTCGAATCCCTCTTCTATCAGATCGACGGTCTTGTTCGTTGTGTATTGAATGAGGCTGACTTTTGGGAACTCCGCCAGAAATTTGCTGATCAACCCGCTGACGAAACGAGCCATGCCGAATGAACACGTCATGCGCACGGTGCCACTGGGTTCCGCCAAGATGCTCGTCACCACATCTTCTGCGGCTTCTGCCTCGATCAGCATGGCTTTTGCGTGGCGATAGAAGGCGCGCCCGACGTCTGTCATTGCGAAGCTACGCGACGTTCTCTCGATTAGCCGCACGCCGAGCCTCGACTCCAGTTCGATCACACGCCGGCTGATGGTCGACTTTGGTAGGCCCAGCGCGCGGCTGGCCGCGGCAAAACCGCCGTGATCGACTGCGTGGACAAAGTAGTGGTGGTCATTTAGATCCAGCATGGGCGTCGCAATGTCCCATTAATGGGACGATAAGTCCAGAATCAACCCATTTTTGAGCATAAGTCTCTTCAGTAAGATCATGTTCTCCCGTTATTGACGTCCCAGGAGCTGGAGATGATGCAGATACTCAAAATCAACCACGTGGGCTTGCGAGTGCGCAGTCTCGAGACGACCCGCCGCTTCTACGAAAAGATCGGTTTCGAGTTCATCGCCGGGCCTATTGGGCCGGAGCCGGTTGCCATCATGGAGCATCCGAGCGGCATCAATATCAATTTCATTCTGAATGCTTCCGACGATACGCCGGGGACCAACGTCCTAATGGATGTCGCCGCCAAATACACTGGATTTACCCACATCGCACTGGAAGTGGATGACCTGCAATCAGTTGAGCGCGAGATACGCGCTGCGGGCATCGAAATTACCGAGACCAGGCGCATCCCGAATGGGGCTGAGTTTTTCTTCGTTCGAGACCCGGATGACAACGTGCTCGAGTTTCACCAACCCGCATAACGCAACCAACACACAACCGAGGAGTTAATTGATGAAGATCCTGGCCTTTGCGGCGAGCAACTCGACACAATCCATCAACAGGCAACTACTGAGCTTTGCCGGCACGTTGATTGAAGATGCTGACATCGAATGGTTAGACATTAACGACTATGAAATGCCGTTGTATAGCAGCGACCGCGAGGCCGCGAGTGGCATTCCCGACGAAGCGCGCCGGTTCTATCAGAAAATTGGTGCCGCCGATGCGCTACTGATTAGTTTTGCCGAACACAACGGCTCCTACACGGCTGCCTACAAGAACCTCTACGACTGGACCTCGCGAATTGACATGAAGGTCTACCAAGACAAACCGACGGTCATGTTATCGACGTCACCAGGAGCGGGTGGGGCGGCAAACGTTTTAGCTGCGGCTACGACATCAGCGCCTTTTTTTGGCGCAAACCTGAGAGCATCGATGTCAGTCCCCAGCTTTTTCGAAAACTTCGACGTCCAGACCCAGCAGCTTACCGATATCGGCCTGGTGCAGAGACTTCAGTCAGTTTTGTTGGATTTGGCGCAAGTGCGCTCGTAAAGGATTGGAAGTCTGTCGGCTCTCACGAATCTCAGTGTTGCTGGTTCGACTGGTGGACAGTCTTCCGGCCGGCCGGGGTAAGCCTTAACGGTCTGGGGTCGCTTGACGGACAGCTGATCAATCAAACGCGGAGTTGCGCGGAGATCCCATCAGCGATCCGCGTCGCCAGTTAGGTCACCGGATTCCATTCGATATGGCTGGCCACGCGCGTCAGGTACTATCTACTTGATGCCCGTGTCCGAATGGTGGGAGTGAGTCTTGTTTGTATCGGAATGGCGTGAACGAGCTAACGTTTGAGCCAGCACTCGCCTAAGTGGCTACCGTGAGGGCCCGATCTCACAATTTCGTTCAGATAGATACACTCGTAGCCTGCAGCTATCAGGATATCTATCTGAGGATTTAGGTTTTGCTTTTCAGTTGCGCGTCGTGCGTAACCGGTTTCAATGGCGTATTTGTCGACCAATCCTGATAGTACACACCAGTGATGCTTGAAGTCAGTGAGGTTCAAACTCGGGAGTAAGTGATATCAACAGAGTCATTGTCGGCCACCGTTTTTGGCCGCTCGTGACTCTTGTATTGCGCAATACAAGACGGGCACTAGCAGTGTTGTGATCACTGCGACCAGCATGCCGCCGAATGACGGGATGGCCATGGGCACCATGATGTCCGAGCCTCGACCGTCTGACGTGAGAATTGGAATGAGAGCAATCAGAGTTGTTGCTGTTGTCATCAGCGCGGGTCGGATGCGGCGGGTAGCGCCTTTGATAACCAGATCGCGAATGCTGCTAGAGTCCTTCGCCTTAGCCCTCGCTAGCGTCTGATCGAGGTAGGTGGCTGTGACAACTCCGTTGTCTGTGGCGATACCAAAGAGCGCTAGAAAACCAACCCAGATCGCAACACTCATGTTGATGGGGTTGACCTGGAACAACTCTCGCAGATTGGCTCCAAGCACGGAGAAGTCCAAAAAACCGCTTGTACCGTAGAGCCAGATGACGAGAAATCCACCAGACCACGCCACAGCAATACCGCTGAAAACGATGAGCGTCGTGGCGACCGACGAGAACTGTAGATAGAGGATTAGGAAGATCACGCCAAGCGCGATCGGTAGCACCACAGACAGAGTTTGCTGGGCTCTAAGCTGGTTCTCGTAGTTGCCGGCGAAGGTATAGCTCACGCCGGCTGGTAGATTGAATTCACCACTGGCGATTTTTCCGTTTAGGAAAGCCTGGGCATCCTCGACGACATCAACCTCTGCAGCTTCAGCCTTTTTGTCGAAAACAACATAACCCACTAGAAACGTGTCCTCACTTTTGATGGCCTGTGGGCCTCTGACGTAGTTAATGTCCGCGAGCTGGCCAAGGGGAATCTGCGCGCCCGTTGGTGTCGGAACCAATATTTCCTCTAAGCCTTCTGGGGTATCACGAAGCTCCCGAAAATACCGGACCCGCACCGGATAGCGTTCTCGCCCCTCGATGGTGCTTGTGATGCGCTTTCCGCCTACAGCGACCTCAATCACCTGCTGTGCTTCTTCGATATGAAGCCCATAGCGGGCAAGGGCCGCGCGATCTAGATCGATTTCTAAGTACGGCTTGCCCACCAGGCGATCGGCAGTCACCGTTTCAGATTCAATGCTCGGTACCTCCCTAAGCAAGGCTTCAAGTCGCAGGGCGACCTCTTCGATGGTTTCGAGCGTGGGACCTTTCACTTTGATGCCCATCGGAGCTCGCATACCGCTCTGAAGCATCACGATGCGCGCAGCGATCGGCTGGAGTTTTGGAGCAGATGTCGTTCCCGGTAGGTCTGCTGCCTGCAGGATTTCCTGCCAGATATCATCTGTGGAACGGATATGGGGTCGCCAATTACGGAACGGTTGGCCGTTCTCGTCTTTGATCAATTGATCATTGGCATCGCGTTTGAAAGCCTCTTCACTGTGATCGTAAGCAAAGCGCTGAATGCGGCCGTTCTCATCAGTTCGATACTCCGGTTGATAGTTGATCACCGTCTCGAACATTGAGATAGGGGCAGGATCGAGCGGTGTATCTGCGCGTCCCAACTTACCCACAACGGAGGCAATCTCCGGAATAGAACCAATGGCTTCATCAAGGATCTGCAGTGCATCCTGCGCCTCACCTATCGAGGCGTGAGGCATGATGGTGGGCATGTAGAGAAACGACCCCTCATCCAGATTTGGCATGAACTCTTTACCAAATCCAGGGAAGGTACGATCCACAGATTGCCAGACCGCCGTCTGTCGCAATCCATCGGGCGCGAAACGGAACACATTGTCGAATCCTGACCAAGCAACGACGCCAATGAGGGTGACTATGATTGGCACGCTCAGAAAGCGCTTTTTGTGTGCTAGGCAGTACCCCAAAATCCGGGGATATGCTCGCTGATAAGCGATAAAGGTCAAAAGTAGTCCGCCAATGAGCAGGACCACGAAGACCAGATTGATGATTAAACCTCGCCCTGGACCCAGTGGTAGCCACTCTTCAGCTAGAAAGATTGCCACAAGACCGGCCACAACGAGGCTAGCAACTGCCGGTCCGGATTTCTGCAACCACGGTGGAAAGTATTTCGCCAGAAGCTGAAGCACTGCGAAGCCGCTCAGCAGCATGCCGGCGAGTGGGCTGACAAAGAAGGCTATCAGTACTCCCGCTAGCACTAATCCGACATAGAGCAGTGCTTTGATGTGCGCTGAGCGGATCTTCGCTGAGAACAGGAGTTGAGCGGCCGGAGGGATGATAGCGAGTGCAACGATGACTGCGGCAATCAGCGCAAAGGTCTTGGTGAACGCGAGCGGTGTGAAGAGTTTCCCTTCTGCGCCGGTCATTGTGAATACTGGTAAGAAGCTCACGACTGTGGTCGCCACGGAGGTTAGAACTGCACCGGCAACCTCTCGCGTTGCTCGAAACACGACTTCGAGCGGCGGCTCTTCTTCATCAGCTTCTTCCATGTGCCGCAGTATGTTTTCGCAGATTATGACGCCCATATCGACCATGGTGCCGATCGCAATAGCGATGCCGGAAAGCGCCACAATATTTGCCGAAACCCCAAAGAGCTTCATGGCGATGAAGGTCATGAGAACGGCCACCGGCAACAACGCACTGATGAGAATAGAGCTGCGCAGATGCATCACCATGATCAGAATCACGATCATCGTGATGAAGATCTCTTCGGTTAGTGCATCATTTAGGGTCCCCAAGGTTTCGTAGATGAGCCCGGTTCGATCGTAGAAAGGCACGATGGTGACCTGTGAAAGCGTCACTCCTTCGGGCCAAGCCTCTTGCGGGTTTGCTCGCAGCCAATCCAACCAGGCCTCTTGATTCAGATTGTTTTCAACGAACCCAGCAAAGCCGGCTGACGCTGCAAACTGACGTAGTTCGGTACGGGAGGTCTTCTGATAATCGACAATGGCCTTAGCAGGTAAGCCGGGAGATATTTCGGCGATCTTTTCCTTGGTATTGCCAATAGCGGCCAGGGGGTTAAACCCGTATCGCACAACAACCACGCCGCCAACGGCTTCAGCGCCGCCTTTGTCGAGAACGCCTCGCCTGAGCGCCGGTCCTTTACTGACATTGGCAACGTCCCGAATCCGGATGGGTACGTTTTGGCGGACGCCCACAGCAATTTCTTCAACGTCTTCGATGTTCTCGATGAAACCGAGTCCGCGAATGACGTACTCCGCGCCATTGACCTCAATCGTTCGCGCTCCAACATCTAGGTTGGAGGCGCGCGTCGCTTTGAACACTTCATTGAGGGTGACCCCATAGGCACGCATCGCATCGGGATCGACATCAATCTGATATTCCTCGACATAGCCGCCAATCGAGCCCACCTCACTGACGCCCTCGGCCGCAAGCAGTGCGTAGCGGACATACCAGTCTTGAATCGAGCGGAGCTCCTCCAGTCCCCAGCCTCCTGTCGGGTTGCCGCTCGGATCTTGCCCTTCGAGGGTGTACCAATAGACCTGCCCCAACGCCGTTGCATCGGGTCCGAGCGCCGGTTGTACTTCGACCGGTACAGTGCCTTGGGGTAACGAGTTGAGCTTCTCGAGGACACGGCTACGTGACCAATAAAATTCCACATCTTCCTTAAAAATAATGTAGATCGTTGAGAAACCAAAGAAAGAGTAACTCCGCACCGTTTTGACACCCGGCACGCCGAGTAACGCAACCGTTAGTGGGTACGTGATCTGGTCTTCCACGTCCTGGGGTGAGCGGCCCATCCACTCGGTAAAGACGATTTGCTGGTTTTCGCCAATGTCTGGAATCGCATCGACTGGAACCGGGTTTCTTGGCAGATTTCCGGTATCCCAAGAGAACGGTGCGACCGCGATGCCCCAGCCCATGACGCCCATAAGCAGCAGCGCGATAATGAGCTTCTTTTCGAGGCAGAAGCGCAGTAGCCGGTCTAGTGTTGAATAGGTTTCACTCATTACAGCTATTGCTCACCGTGGTCATGAACGCCGCCGCTGCGCCCACCTTCCGGGTTCATCATGCTGGGTTTGGCCTGAATCTGTAGCGCACTGTCGATCTTGAAGTTGCCTGACACGACGACGAGTTCTCCTTCAGAGAGCCCACTTTCAACCACGTAGTCAGGCCCAGCTCTGGGACCTAGAACAACTTCTTTTCCGACGTAAGTTGGACGGTCGCTTGTCTGATCCTCGACGTAGACAACAGCTCGGGTACCCGTGAGTAGTGGAGCCGTTGCAGGTATCACAAGGGGAGCCTTCGCGTCGGCTGATTTTGCGTAGCCAAGAGACTCTGCGGGCACCAGTTCCATGCCGCAGATATCGCACTGTCCGGGCTTGTCTTTGACGATCTCTGGGTGCATCGGCGATACCCATTTGCCGACCAGACTTTGATCGATCATCTTTCCATCGCTGGCGAACTGAGCTGAGACGGTCGCGCGCACGAACATTTCCGGTTTCAGTCGGCCTTCCGTATTGTCAACGTTAACTCTGACCTTCACTGTTCGTGTTTGGGGGTCTAGAACAGGATCGATGAAGGACACAACGCCTTGGAACGATTTTCCTGGGAATGCTTCCGTTGTGAAGTGAACAGTTTGGCCGTAACGCAGCCATTGCAGATCGGATTCGTAGGCATCGAGCTGGACCCAGACGGCATCGAGATCCGCGATCGTAAATATTCGAGTCCCGATATCGACATACATGCCCTCTTGCGCATTGCGATGGATCACAACGCCGCTCGCCGGCGAGTAGATGGTGACGTTTTCCGATGCCTTTCCAGAGCGCTCGACGGCCCTTATTTGCTCTGCCGTCAGGCCCCAAAGCCTCAGCTTGTCGCGAGCAGATTCGACGGTTCCCCGGGCCGAGTTACGCAGCGACTGCACGTTGCTTTTGGATAGGTCAGCGAGTCCGCGCACGGCTTGTATCAGTTCTTCTTGCGCGGAAAGCAGCTCGGGGCTGTAAAGCTCGACCATATGGTCACCTTCTTGGACCGCGACGCCGGTGTAATCGACCAGTAGGTCCTCGATCCGGCCCGGCACCCAGGCAGTGATGTAAGCCAGGCGAGTTTCGTCGTAGGTGATCTTGCCGACCAAACGAAGCTCAGCCGTTGGAAAGCGCCGCTCTACAGGCACCGTCGCAATCTTCATCAAGGCACGTTGCGCCGGTGAAACGGTGAGCGAACGATCAGACTGATGATCGCTGCTCGAGTCCTTGCGCACGGGTATCAAATCCATGCCGCAAATCGGGCACTGTCCTGGTCCATCGCGCTGAATCTGGGGATGCATCGAGCAGCTCCAAACTTCAGCTTCCTGTGTAAGGCCCGCACCATGCCCGGCATGAGGATCTGGGCTCATCATGCTCTCGCTGTTTTCCATGGACTGATGGTTATGGCCCGCGTGATCGTCGTGTTTCGTCATATCAGAGTGGTCCACCATTGCGGTGTCTCCCGCGCTCTGCACCCCAGGCTCGTTCGATGGGGCTGGCCACAGAAGAAGGACTAGCAGTGTGATGATGGCCGCTGCCACCCCGACAAGCAGGGTGCGATTTTTCTGCAAGGCCGATATTCCGTTTTCATTGCTCATTGGTAATCTCCTTAGCCGTTGCGTCCGATATGAGCGGCTCTCCCATCAGTTCTTCGAGGGCAGTCCGGGCCAGGTTGTGATCAGTGACTGCACGAACCTCGGCAAGCTCAAAGACCAGTAGAACGCGCTGTGCGTCTATGAGATCCGCGAATGTCGATGCACCGGCGCTGTAGGCGCGCTGCGTTGCAATAAGTGATTCGTTCGCTTTAGGCAGGAGCGTGGTTCGGTAGAGGTCGATCTGTCGCTCTGCATCTCGCAGGCGGAAAAGCGCATTCACGGTCTCGGCTACCAAGCTGTTTACCTGCTGATCTCGTCGCGCGATCTCGCCGGCGATTCGAGCATCAGCCGCTTGGACTCCGGCTCGGTATTTACCGCGCTGAATTGGTAGCGTCATGGTGAACGCCGCGGATAAGGGATCATTGCCACTACCTGCGACATTCGGGGCGCGAGCCTCATCTGTAGCGATGTAGTCAATTCCGAAGGAGAAATCAGGCAAAAAGTCCTTCTTGGCGCGCTCTTTGGCAGTCGTGGCCTCGGCAATGTCGAATTGAAGTGCTTGCAGCTCAGGATTATTCGTGGTCACTCGCTGAATGATCGTCTCGTCTGGCTCCATAGCAGGACCAACTGGTGCTTTCTTAGGCAACTCAATCGGTGCATCACTTGGCCTGTTCAGCGCAGCATTCAGGCGCGCTAAGAGTGGCGCTTCACGGTCGGTAAGGCTGGCGAGATCGTTCTCGATCTTGCCAAGCTCGACCTGAGCTCGAATGACGTCCGGATGCCCACTGGCACCCGTGCCGTAGCGCGTGCGAGCAACGCGCTCCAGATGAACGACCAGGTCCCGGTTGCCTTGCATGATTTGCAGCGCCCGGTCAAAGTAGAAAAGCTCGTACCAAGCGCTCGCGACCTCGGAGATGATCTCGTTTTGGATCGTCGAAACTCGAGCCGCTGCCGCGGCCGCGGCTTGCGAAGCCATTTGGCCTTGCAACCGCAGCTTTCCAAGCCAAGGCAACGGTTGCGATATCCCTACTGCAAACTGTTGGGGGCCTACGCGCGTTTCGACCTCCTCCAAAAAATAGCGGTAGCTCAGCCTCGGATCCGGCAACGCCGTGACTTGAGGGACTTTCTGCGTTGCCGCTTCGTACCGCGCGATCGCTTCAGTGATGCGTGGGTTCCGCTCAAGTGCGTAGATAACCCATTGCTCAAGCGATCGAGCCTGCACTTCCTGGGCATCAACGCGGCCACTAGCGGGTTCGACAATACGCTCTGATAGTGAGGCGAATGGTGGGGGCGTTACTGGTTGTTGATATGAGCTGTTGGGCAGAACGCTGGTGCAGCCCGCAAGGCCAGCCCCTGCAATCAACATCATTAGGGTGCGCACACGCAGATCGCGTATAAGCGCTAGCCGGCACGATGTCGTGCCCTTGAGGGTATGAAGTGTCATTAGCCTATCCTTTCCGTTTGGCTCGTTGCTATGAGTGCTTGCTGCACACAAGGCAGGTGCGACCTGCCGCACGGAAAGTAGCTATTCGGTGAGCTGATCCTTGCGTTGGATCGGTGTGTCCGCGCGCCTAATGAGCGCGGGCTTATATCGCGCTATCAAGGCGTGGTTTGGTGGGGAAGCTCTAGGCTGACCCGTATCAACGTAGGCCAGTTCTAACTCAGGATCATCAAGGTCTGATGGATTGGAGCCGACTAGGCGGCTGTCTCGATCACTTGATACGACGCTGTACTCTGGAGTAGCACAATTATCGAGTAGTTCATCGCAACCTTCGCACTCTCGATGATGGCACGGGACATGCTCCGAAGCGCCTTGCATTGCCGCGTGCTGATGCCCAGTAGAGTCATTGCTCGGCGCGATGGATGCGCAGGCACACGCCATGTTTGCGAACATGAGCGCAGTAGCGAGGACGACGATGAAGAGTTTCGAGGTTTTCATGTCGCAATCAATCTATACCCCCTAGGAGTATGCGTCAAGACGATACTCTCGAAGTGAGAAGCGGGCCGCAGTTAGGATTTCACTTTGGAAAACAAGTCAACCAATTCACCGAACTTCTTGCGCTGCTCGTCTGTGTTACCAGACGCGATGGCGCTTTCCACGCAGGTTGCTGAGTGATCTTTAAGAATCGCATCTTCTACCCGAGCGAATGCGGATTTGATCGCCTGCATCTGCTGCAGAATATCGATGCAGTAGCGTTCTTCTTCGATCATGCGCGCGATACCTCGCACCTGCCCCTCAATTCTATTGAGTCGCTTGATGGTGGCTTCTTTCTCTAGCTTCATAGGTCTTGACATATACTCTATAGGAGTATGTAGTATATCAATTATGAACCCTGCAAAACAGCAAATTGATTCGCAAGACCAATCGAAGGTCGCCACACTTTATCGAATGGTGATGGACTCCCATACCTGCCCCTACGGCATCAAGGCGAAAGATCTTCTAGAGCGACAAGGCTTCGAAGTTGCCGATCATCACCTCACAACCCGTGATGAAACCGACGCTTTTCGAGCAGAGCACGATGTAGAGACAACGCCCCAGATCTGGATTGGAGACCGGAGAATTGGAGGGTATGACACGCTGCGGGAACACCTTGGCCAGCATGTGAAGGGTGAGGATGAGACGACTTACCGTCCAGTTCTTACCATTTTTGCGGTCGCTGCACTTATGGCGATGGCAATGAGTTGGTTCGCCTTGGATCGCCTCTTCGCTCTCCGGACCTTTGAATGGTTCATCGCCATCTCAATGTGTTTTCTAGCCGTGCAGAAGCTCCAGGATGTGGAGAGTTTCTCCTCCATGTTCCTAAACTACGACCTACTCGCAAAACGATGGGTCCGCTACGGTTATCTTTATCCCTATGGGGAAGCCTTGGCAGGCATTTTAATGATCTCAGGCACATTGGTGTGGCTATCAGCGCCAGTCGCGCTCTTCATCGGTGGCGTTGGCGCGGTTTCTGTTTTCAAAGCGGTCTACATCGACAAGCGTGAAATCAAGTGTGCCTGCGTTGGCGGTAACAGTAATGTGCCCCTGGGCTTTGTCTCGTTGACCGAAAACCTCATGATGATCGGGATGGGGTCATGGATGCTCATCCAAGCGATGCTATAAGGAAACTCGCTTAGTCTTTGCATACGAAGAGTAGATCCTTCGTTTTGGGTTAACTCAAGCACCTCGTTCGAGATGCTTTCTCTGTCCATTGGTCTCTATCCATCGGTTTGAAAAGGGCCGTCAGCTTTGGCGACTGATCTGAACCCTGAGAATTCGCCACGAGAAGGCTCGGTGAACTAGCCACAGGCCAGGGTGCTTGCCGCCACGCGCGTCAGGCGCTTTCTATTTGATGCCCGTGTCCGAATGGTTGGAGTGAGTCTTGTTTGTATCGGAATGGCGTGAACGAGCTACCGTTTGAGCCAACACTCACCCAGATGACTGCCCTGAGGGCCATAGCTGCGTTCGGCGAGTACGGGTTGTCCCGTTCCGATCAGTACGGCAGTCGATGCGCGTGTTCCGTATTCGTCGCCACGTATGAAGCACGGCGACACCCTCCGCTCTAAGGCAATGTCGTTACCCCTGGCGGGTAGCTCCTCGTCGGCGGGAACAAAGTCGTCCGCGAGAATGTCGAGCAGGTTGCCCGGTGTCGCACTGTCGGTTTCAACTAACGCCCTCAGCATGTTCTTGCCGCGCGCGACCTTTGGCCAGGCGCTGTCGAGTTCCGCGTTGGCGAGTGCGTAGTAGCCGGGCTCGAGTGCGCGGGCTTCATCGCCGCGGTTGCTGCTGTAGGCGAGCGTGTCGCCGTCGTAGGTGAGAAGGCTGAAGCCGGCGTAGCTGGCGCCGTCGATGTTGTCGCTGTAGTCGAGCGAGCTGGTAGCGCCTGCGAGAAAGTTCACCGCTAGCTCGCCCCTGGAGCGTGGCGGTGGTGGTTGTTCCAGTGGTCCCGAAAAGTTGGTGACGGCGGCGAAGCGTCCGTCGGCGTGGATCGCGAGCCAGGTACCACCTGCTGTTTTGTCACGGCCGCCAACCAGCCCCTTCGCGTCTGGCCAGTGGTGTGCAGGCAGCGCGGGGCGCGGGTAGAATTCGTCCCGGTTGGCCGCGACGATCAGCTGGTGCTGCGCGTGCTGCTTGTATGCAAAGAGAATTAGACACATGGGCCGCGCATTCAACCGGAAAGCGCGCGCTGGGTCGAGGGTTGCCGGCCGGTATCAGTTCTGACCCCCATCCGGCAAAGGCGAGGAGCCGCATACGTCGTGAACTACCCAATCATCGACCCAATCATCTTCGAGCTCGGGCCAGTAGCGCCTCGCTGGTATGGCATGACCTACCTCGCCGGTTTCCTCGCGGTTTGGTGGCTTGGCCGCCGGCGCATTCGTGCGGGTCTGGGTGATTGGAGCTCTGATGAGCTGTCAGACATCGTGTTCTACGGCGCCCTTGGTGCGGTGTTGGGTGGCCGCCTGGGCTACGTGTTCTTCTACGCGTTCGATCAGTTTCTTGCTGAGCCGCTAATGCTGTTTCGCATCTGGGAGGGCGGTATGTCCTTTCACGGCGGCTTTCTCGGTGTGCTGATCGCGATGATTTTGACCGCGCGACGGCAGAAGCGAACGTTTCTGGCGACCACAGACTTTCTTGTGCCGCTCGTACCGCCAGGGCTCGGGTTCGGCCGTCTGGGCAATTTCATAAACGCGGAATTGCCGGGCAGGGTGAGCGAGTCGGGGTTCGGTTTTCACTTTCCCTGTGATGCGGTTGTACACCTGAACCGGTTTTGCAGCGGCGCATTTGAAGGCGTCGTCCGACACCCCTCATCGCTCTATCAGGCCTTTGCTGAGGGCGTTGTGCTGTTTGTGATCGTTTGGCTGTATTCATCGAGGCAGCGGCCGACGGGCGCGGTCACAGGGCTCTTCATTGCTTGCTATGGAGCGCTACGGTTCTGCACGGAGTTCTTCAGAGAGCCGGATGCGGATATCGGCTTTATCGCCTTTGACTGGTTATCGATGGGCCAGGCGTTATCGATACCAATGCTGCTGGCTGGTATTCTGCTGCTGCTCTGGGCACTTCGCCGCCCGCAAGCAGCCACAAACCCCTGAACCTCTCTGCCAAGGCAGCAGCCCAGCTATGCAACAGTACCTTGACCTCATGCGCCACGTGCGCGAGCACGGGGTCTTCCGTGATGATCGAACCGGCACCGGCACCTACGGTGTGTTTGGTCATCAGATTCGCTTTGATCTGGCGGAAGGCTTCCCGCTCGTCACCACGAAGAAGATGTTTCTCAAGGGCATCATCCACGAGTTGCTCTGGTTCCTCTCGGGTTCCACCAATGTTCGCTATCTGCAGGACCATGGGGTGCACATCTGGGATGAGTGGGCGGATGAGCACGGAGAGCTGGGCCCGGTGTACGGCAGTCAGTGGCGCTCGTGGCCAGCGCCGGACGGCAGCACGATTGACCAGATCGGTAAGCTCGTTGAGCAGATAAAAACCAACCCGAACTCTCGCCGTCACATCATCAGCGCCTGGAATGTCGCTGAAGTGGATGAGATGGCGTTGCCGCCCTGCCATACGATGTTTCAGTTCTTTGTGGCCGAAGGAAAGCTCTCCTGCCAGCTGTATCAACGCAGCGCAGACATCTTTCTGGGCGTGCCATTCAATATCGCGTCTTACGCACTGCTCACGCTGATGATGGCGCAGGTTTGCGAGCTGGAACCTGGTGACTTTGTACACACGTTTGGCGATGCGCACCTGTATGCCAACCATCTGGAGCAGGCGGACAAGCAGCTAGGGCGTGAGCCAAAGCCGCTGCCATCGATGCACCTGAACCCGGAAGTGAAAGACCTCTTTGGCTTCACGTTTGATGACTTCGAGCTGCGTAACTACGAATGCCACCCGGGCATCAAAGCGCCAATCGCCGTCTGACGTGACAGATAAGCCCTCGTCGATCGCCGCGCCTGGCATCGCTCTGATCTGGGCGATGTCGCGTAACCGCGCGATTGGCTTGGATAACGATCTGCCCTGGCATCTTCCTGCGGATCTGAAGCACTTCAAGGCAACCACTAAAGGCAAGCCGATGGTCATGGGTCGACGCACCTTTGATTCGATCGGTCGCAGGCCTCTGCCCGGACGACCAACGATTGTGGTGACTCGTGATGCGGGCTTCGCAAGCGATGATGTGGCTCATGAGGCGAACATTGACGATGCGATTGCCCATGGCCGCCGGATTGCCTCTGGCATAGGTGCTGACGAAGTCATCATTGCCGGTGGTAGCGCCATCTACGAGGCCTGCCTGCCGCTAGCGGATACGCTCTACGTGACGGAAGTTGATGCCGATATTGCGGGCGATACCTTCTTTCCAGATTTTGACCTGAGCCACTGGCATTGTCGTGATGAGCGAGCCTTTGGCCCTGACGCGAAACATCGATACGGATTTCGAATACAGACGTGGGAGCGAGTGTGATGGAACGGACGCGAAGAGCATTGGCTGGAGCCCTTGGATTTGTTGTCGTCGTCCTACTTGCAGGCTGCGCCAGCATGGGCGAAACGGGTGGGTCTGCAGTGCAGGTGGCCGCAGAGAAGCGTGTCGGTTCGCTCGTTGTTCGTGGTGTCCCCGAGCTTCCATCTGAACTGACCGCTCGCCTCAATCAGTACGGCGGAACCCGATTTGCGCGTGTCTTCGGCTGGCTAGGCAACGAAGTTCTTATTGGCACCCGTTTCGGTCAGGTAACTCAGGTGCACAAGCTGGCCAGGCCAATGGCGGCGCGCGAGCAACTGACGTTTTTCTCGGAACCCGTGCTGGGGGCATACCCATCCCCTGACCCGGATGCGCGGCACCTTCTCTATCTTCGCGACGTTGGTGGTGCGGAGTTTTATCAGGTGTTCCGTCTCGACCTGGAATCGGGCCGATCGACCATGGTCAGCGACGGCCGGTCCCGGCACGGCGATGTGATCTGGAATCGCGACGGCAGTGCGTTTGCCTTTGCGCTGGCGGCTCCTGAGGGTGATCGGTTTGCGGTGGAGGTCGTTGATGCCATGGGCGGTCGACGATCGGTGTTCGAACGCGCTTCGGGCAGTTATTGGCCACTCGATTTTTCGCCGGACGGGCAACGACTGTTGGTGCTTCAGTACCAGTCGATCAATGTTGCAGAGCTTCTGGAAGTAGACCTTGCATCGGGTTCGGTGCGCACGCTCGTGCCATTGTCTGATGAGGTTTCTGTGCGGGACGCGCAATACGACGCTTCTGGCGATGCTGTGCTGCTCACCTCGGATCTGGGTGGCGAGTTTGTCAGCTTGTACCGGCTCGCCTTAGACGATGGCGAGCTATCAGCGTTCAGCGGCAGCGAGCCATGGGATGTCGAGAGCTTTGTTCAGGTGGGCGATGTGCTTCTGCTGTCCTACAACGAGGGTGGGCTGTCGTCGTTGCGCGGGCGAAACCTTGTCACCGGTGACGAGATCGCGCTACCCGAGTTACCGGTTGGCGTGCTGCGATCCATCGCGCGCCGGCCGGGTAGCTCCCAGGTCGCCTTATCTCTGTCCTCAGCCACAAACCCTGAAGACGTATTCGTCTTGGAACTGAATGATGCAACGTTGACTCGCTGGACTCGAAGCGAAGCCGGTGGTCTTGATACGTCAGCCTTTGTTGAGCCGAGCCTCATCCAAACCAGGAGCTTTGATGGCCGGAGCATCCCCGCGTTTCTCTACATGCCCAAAGGACCTGGTCCACATCCGGTAGCGTTCAGCATTCACGGCGGCCCGGAGTCTCAGTACCGCCCGTCGTTTTCGTTCACGGTTCAGTATTTGGTGAACGAGCTAGGCGTCGCGGTCCTGGCGCCGAACGTTCGCGGTTCGCGCGGCTACGGCAAGAGTTATCTGAAGCTCGACAATGGCGTTCTGCGGGAAGACTCGGTGAAGGACATTGGCGCGCTGCTCGATTGGATTGATGACAACCCGGCCCTGGATAGTAACCGGGTTGCGGTCACCGGCGGTTCCTATGGCGGCTACATGGTGCTCGCATCGATGGTGCACTACGCCGATCGATTGAAGGCGGGTGTCGACCGAGTCGGTATCAGCAACTTTGTGACGTTTCTGGAGAATACGCAGCCGTATCGGCAAGATCTTCGCCGGATCGAATACGGGGATGAGCGCGATCCTGAGATGCGCGCGTTTTTAGAAAAAATTTCGCCGCTGAATCGCGCGGATGAGATTGCCGCGCCGCTGCTGATCACGCAGGGCTATAACGATCCGCGCGTGCCTTATACCGAGGCCGAACAGATCTATGCGCGCCTGACAGCAAATGGTTCTCCGGTTTGGTTTGTGATGGCGATGGACGAGGGCCACAGCTTCCGCAAAAAGCGCAACCGCGATTATTCAACTGCTGCGACCATGTTGTTCCTGGAGCGCTATCTGCTCGATAAGGAAGCGAGCAAATGACATCGCGAATTGGTATCTGCGCGAACCCGATGTCCGGCCGGGACGTTCGTCGCCTGGCGGCGCGGGCCTCCAATATGACATTCGAGGCGAAGCGCGACATGGTCGCGCGGATCGTCGCCGGAGCCGATGCGCTTGGTGTTGATGAGATCTACATCGCGCGGGAACCTTTTAAGGTGGCAACCGGCGCGGTTGAACAGATGCCGATTCGCGCGAAAGTTATTGTGGTTGATACGCCGCTGACAAACAGCGCAGCGGATAGTGAGGCGATGGTTCGAGCGTTCGTCGAGGCGGGCTGCTCGACGGTAGTTTCACTCGGCGGAGATGGCACCAACCGAGCGATCATCCGCGCCCACCGTGATATCACCCTGTTGCCAGTATCTACCGGCACGAACAATGTGTTCCCGGTTCTGATGGAGCCGACAATTGTCGGCATGGTTGCCGCGCTCGATAGCCGATGCTTACTAGACGATCCGTCGCTTGGTGCTCGCGCCAAGCTGCTGCATGTCACCACACATTCTGGCGCAACAGACGTGGGCGTTATCGACGCTGTGCTCCTGGAAGATGATCACGTCGGTAACATGCTGCCGTTCGACGCCGACAAGCTGCGCCGTATTCTGCTGACCCGAGCAGAGCCCGACGCGATTGGCATGTCGCCGATCGGCGGCTTTATCGATGTGGTTGATGCAGCAACCGATGCCGGATTGCTGGTTGAGCTTGGGCCAGGTAGCCGCTACCCGGTGCCGGTATCGCCCGGCCATTTTCGAGATGTTGATGTGGCTGCAACCCGCCGGGTCAGTTTTGGTGAAACCATCGTCTTTGAAGGGCGCGGCGTGCTGGCGCTCGATGGCGATCGCGATCACAAACTCGTGCCAGGACAGCCGGCGAGCGTGCGCATCGAGCGCGATGGCCCGCGGATTCTGGACTGCTCGGCTGCCATGCGATACGCGGTGGCCCACGGTATGATGCGCGCCGACTGACAGCCGGTGTGAGCACCGACCCGCTTCGACGACAGAAGGCTCAGCAATGATCATCAAACCGAAAATTCGTGGCTTTATCTGCACAACGTCCCACCCGACGGGTTGTGCCTATGGCGTCGACGAGCAGATTGCCTTGATGCGCGAGCGCGGCCCGATCGAAGGCAGCAAACGGGCTCTGGTGCTGGGTTGTTCCGGCGGCTATGGCCTCTCCTCTCGTATCGCGGCGGCCTTTGGCTGCGGCGCGGCAACCGTAGGGGTGTCCTTCGAAAAACCGCCCACCGAGCGCAAGCCCGGAACCGCTGGCTGGTACAACAACACCGCTTTCGACAAAGCTGCCAACGATGCCGGTCTTTATAGCAAGACGTTCGATGGCGATGCGTTTTCGGACGAGATGAAGCAGCAGGTGGTGGATACCATCAAGGCTGACCTTGGCGATATCGATCTACTCATCTACTCCCTCGCGTCACCCGTTCGTGCCCACCCGAAAACCGGCGTCCTGCATCGCTCTGCCATCAAGCCGCTCGGTGAGACGGTGCGCATGAAAGGCGTAAACGTCGATAAGGGTGATGTAACGACGGTGGAACTCGAGCCGGCCGATGAGGAGGAAACCGCCAACACGGTTGCGGTGATGGGTGGCGAGGATTGGGAATTCTGGGTGGATGCGCTTAAAGAAGCGGGTGTGCTCGCTGAGGGTTTCCAGACCTACGCGTATACCTACATCGGCTCGGATCTGACCTGGCCGCTCTACTGGGAAGGCACGCTGGGCCAGGCGAAGCGCGATCTGGATCGCGCTCGCGATGAGATCGCCGATCAGATTTGCGGCATCGGTGGTGATGCTCGCGTTGCGGTACTGAAGGGTGTGGTGACTCAGGCAAGCTCCGCGATACCGATTCTTCCCCTCTACATCGCTCTGCTGTTTCAGGTGATGAAGGAGCGCGGCGAGCACGAGGACTGCGCGGCCCACATCCAGCGCCTGTTCGCCACTCAGCTCTATGGCAATGACGGCCTGCGGCTGGACGACGATGGCCGGGTTCGTATGGATGACCTCGAGCTGGCTGATGACGTGCAGGAAGAGGTGCGCCGGCGCTGGGCAGAAGTAACCACCGAGTCGCTGCCCGAACTGGGCGATCTGGCGGGCTACAACGAAGATTTTCTGAAGATCTTCGGCTTCGGTCATGCGGGCGTCGACTATGAAGCGGAAGTCGACCCGCTCTCCGTCGGCTGACCGAGGGCCGAGCGAATCGATTACGACGATCCGGGCCGGGAGCTTATACCCGTGTAGCGTTGGCCCCGACATGCTGGCGGCATGCGTCTGCGCCACCTCAACCGTTATGCCTGGCCCGTTAGGCGGGCCAGCTTTCCTGCGTTTTCTCTGGTGCTGTTATCGCTTATCGGTAGCGGACGCCCGCTATTGCTTGTGCTGGCCTGCTGCTCGTTGATGGCCACCTGGCCGCTGCTGGTATCTTGCTGGACTTCTCAACAGCGCGCGGCCGAGGAGTCTAATTATCACCGGGTTTTGTTGGCCAGTGAGTGTTTGCTGGCGAGCTTCGTTTGCGGCCTTTTGTGTGTGCCGGAGCTGGTGCTGGCGACGGTTTGCATATCGTTGTTGTCGGCAGCGGCGCTGCTCCTTGGCGCCCATCCGCTGGCATTGTGTGCCGCTGGATTGTGCTCAGGTTTCGCGCTGGGTTGTTTTGCGTCACCAGTGGATCCGGAACAGGTGACAGCCCCGGGTGTGACTGACGTTCTATCGTTTGGGCTTTTGCTGTGGCTTGTGGTGGGGGTCTCGCTGGCCGCGCATCGGCAAAGCCTGCGGCTAGCAGGTGAGCGTGGCAGGGCGATACAACGTGCAGTGCATCTGGATGGCTACACCAGTCGTTTGACGCGTTACCTGCCTTCCGAGTTGACCACACGACTGTTTCAACAGCCGGCGGAAACGCAGCCCGCTCGGCTGTCGAGACGAGCCTGGTTGTCAGTGGTGTTCGTAGACTTGTGCGGTTTCAGCGGGCTCACAGAGCGTCTCGAACCGGAAGAGCTTGCCGGTATTCTCAATGCCTATCTGGATGGCGTTGCGAGCTACGCGGAGCGTTTTGGCGCCCAGATTGGCCACATCGCGGGCGACGGTGTGCTGGTTTACTTCGAGGCGAAGAGCCAATCGGGCAAGGCCTTAACGGCGCATCAGGCGACAGGGTTTGCACGCGAGGTGCAGCGATACTGCGCGGATCAGTTGGCGGTGGAGTGGCGCTTGCACGGCGTGTTCACGCAACCTGCGCTGCGCACAGGCGTTGCGAGTGGGCATTGCACGCTGGCGGACTGGGGTGGGCGGCGACTCGATTACACGCCCATCGGCAGCCCGGTGAATCGGGCGGCCCGCCTACAGCGACAGTCGGACGTTGGCGGGGTGGGTGTCGATGCTGCGACTTCCGCTTTGCTGTCTATCGGCTCGCATTCACCACGCGCTGAACACAGTCCACAATCCGATGCCGATGAAGCCCACGCCGGCGATCAGCGATAGCCAGCGCGGATCCAGAAAGTTGCTTAAGGTTTGCCCCGCGATCACGGCAAGCGCGGATGATGCGATTAGCGCAGCGCTGGCGACCGCGAAGACCATGAATGCGCTGGTTTTCTGGTCAGCTGCAAAGAGCATTGTTGCGAGTTGAGTCTTGTCTCCCAGCTCGGCGACGAAGACGGTGAAGAAGATTGTGAGAGCGATATGTGTATCCATGTGGCAAGGGTAGCGCTGGATAAACACTCTATTCCAGGCCCGAAAACTCCTCGTGCTGGCTCACTCCGTCGGCAATGACGTAGTAGTCGCCCTTGTTGGCCACGAAGGTGTGTTTTGAGATCGCTGTACCGGTGGGTTGATCAAACAGTGCGATGGATACACCGATCCATTCGTAGCCGTCGATATCGGGCCGCCAGAACAGCGTCGAGCCGCACGTGCCGCAGAAACCGCGCTCAACGTCAGGGGATGATCGGAACCAACGCAAGTGGTCCTCGCCGGTAATCGTCAGAGCGGATTTGCGCACGTTCACGCCGATCAGAAAACCGCCGGTTTGCTTGCGGCATTGCCGGCAGTGACAAGCCTCGGCGTCGTGCTCGAGCGAGCCCTCGACGGTTATGCCAATTGCCTCACACAGGCAGCTACCGCTTAGCATTGTCTGACCTGCTCAGGCGGCGTCGAAGCGCGCGCGATTGTCAGCCATCCAGCGCTCCCGTTCGGCCTCGCCGTTCGCTTCGCTGGACATGACTTCCGGGTGTGCAGAGGCGTAGTGGGGATACAACGCCTGCATCCATTTCTCGAAGGTTTCGCCCTCGGCCACCTCATCACACAGATCACAACTAACAGTTTTCTTCATGGCTTAGCCCTCTTAAAGTTCCTGGCGCAGGCTGGTGAGCAGCTCTGCCCACTGCGGATGCTCTGTCGGATCCCAAACATCGGCGATGAAATCGTTCGCCTGGCTGCGGTTCCACAACCCCTGCTGTTCAGCCCAAACGGAGTAGAAACCGCTCACCCGAAAGTTGGCGGCGCAATGCACGTGAATGCGCTTGCCCGCCAATTCATTCATCGCGTCGCTGAAGCGCTCAAAATCGGCGGCGGTCGGCTCGTTCCAATCGACCGGGAGGTGCACGTAAGTCAGGCCCTGGCTGGTTACCAGGTCTGCTTCGTTCTCAACCGCGTGCTCCGAGTCGCTGGGCAACAGGTTGATCACCGCGGCCACACCTTCGTCAGACAAGCGTGCCAGGGCTTCTGCCGGCACGATGCCGGATGTGCTTACTCGGTCGCTTGCTGGACGAAAGTTGTAGCTGTTCTCAAGTCTTTCCTCTGCCGCCACGGTGTTGTCCTCGAGCTGTTGGCTGCCGTGCTCTGAGCTTACCTGTGATGCGCCCGTGCTGCCCGCGAGGCTGAGCCACAGTGCAGTCAGGCTCGCGACGATGAGAACAGCCAATGTCAGCATCATTCCGGATACTCGGAGGCGGAAGTCTTCGTTGAGTTGAGCCACGCCGAAGGCGTGCAGGCAGCGGCCTACGAGCAGCGCGATGCCGAGCCCGTGCACGAGACCATCGGCGGCCCCGCTGATTTCGGCCGCGGCAATCACGATCAGTGCGATCGGCGTGTATTCCGCAAAGTTTGCGTGCACGCGCATCGCCCTCAGCATCAGCGGTTGCTCGCCATCGCCGACCGCAATTTGCAGGCGCCGACGGGTGCGGATGGCGTGAACGCTCAGCGCGACAAATAGCAGCGCAAGCAGCGCGGCGTAGATTGCAACGATCATGAGTTACGATTCCCCAGCGGTTGTGGTTGTGGTTTTTGTTGTAGCGGTGAGCTGCCTGCGTCTTCGCTGAACGCTGGCAACGAATCGTCAATCTCGTGCCAGTTTGCCCGCGAATCAGCCCAGATATGTTGTCTCTGGCTCGGCGCGATAGCATCGTCCAGCAAGCCAACCCGCAGCCTTACTTCATTGGGGCGCGAGGCGCGGCGGCTGTATATCGGTGATCCACAGGTTCCACAGAACGCCCGCCATTTCCCATCCGAGGCGGCGAATTCCTTAACAAGGTGAGAGCCGGTAATAGCGAGACGATCGGTTGTGATGGGCGCATTGCTGGCAAACGCGGTGCCGGAGGCTTTGCGGCACTGGCTGCAATGACAGTAGTCCAGCTGCCCGATCTCGCCGCGCACCTGCACCTCGATGCCACCGCACAGGCAACTGCCGCGAAGTGTTTGCTCGGCCATCAATCCTGCCTACTCGCTGACTTCAACGCCGTGCCAGAACGCCACGCGGCCGGTGATTTCACTGGCCTCTGGCTTCGGCTGCGCGTAGTACCACATCGCGTCTTCGTTGCGCTCGCCATCTACCGTCAAGGTGAAGTAGTTCGCGGTGCCTTTCCAGGGGCAGTAAGTCGTTTTCTCGCTGGCCTCCAGCACGCTGTCGGTAACGCTTGCTCTGGGAAAATAGTGATTGCCTTCGACCACCACGGTGTCATCTGATTCGGCGATCACCTGACCGTTCCATATTGCTTTCATGCCGGAATACACCTCTGTTTCTACCCAACCTTTGCTTTAGCTTACCCGGGAAACCGAGTGGTCAGTCAGGTTTCAGCCATCTTGGTCTGTGTACACTCGGGCGGTTTGCTAACCAGAAGTGCAAAAATATGAGTTACTTACGTCTGTTCGCTTTGTCTGCGGCTCTTGTCGGAGTTGTCGCCTGTGGCGGCAGTGGGGGCGGTTCCTCCTCGGACCCGGCCACCGGCGCGGCACCACCTACGCTATCGACGGGTGGCATATCCCTCGTTTTGGGTGATGGTCCGTTGGATGATGTTGCCGAAGTGAACATCGACATCCGCGAGGTCATCCTGATCGGCGCTGACGACGGCCAGGTTGGCCTCGCTGTTGAGGATGTTGGGGTGATCGATCTGTTGGCACTGAGTAACCTGACGGAGCTGATTGTCGATGATGACGTGCCGGCAGGTAGCTACTCGAAGATTCGGCTACTGATCGATTCCATGGAAATCGTCGAAATCGACGGCGATCGGGAAATGGCCATGCTGCCTGCTAACGGCAAAATCGATCTGAACCCTCAGGGTGAGTTTGAGATTGTTGCTGGCGAGGACTTGGTCATACAGATTGATATCGATCTGGAGCGCTCTATCAAGATCGTCCAAACCGGCAATTCCACGTACAAATTTCGGCCGGTTGTCTTCATTGATGTGATCGATCAGGCGGATGGGCTGCGCATCTCTCGTTTTGTTGGCCTATTGAGTATCGACTCCGATGGAGCACTTTCTTTATGCCTCGATGTCGACGATGCGACGGAAGACTGTCTGCCGCTGAGTATCTCTGAGGCGGCGCTTTTGCTGAACGCTGATGGCGAAACGCTGCCGGAAATCGACCTGGCGGACGGCGACGAGGTTAATGTGTTCGGCGCGTTAATGGTGGGCCTCACCGGCGAGCGGACGATTGATGTTGATGCCTTGACCCTTGGCGGTGAGGACAGCGTTCAGTCCATCGATGGCGAAGTTGCTTCGTTGTTGCTCGATGGCGCATTCGACCTGACCGTGGACGTTGTGACTACTGCGGTGACGCTGGTTGATACGGCCCGTCTGCTGGATAGCGCAGGGTCAGATCTAGCTGAGGATTTCCAGATTGGTGACGCGGCGGAGATGTGGGGTCAGACGGCGTTGATCGACGTTGCACCGGTGGGTGAGTTCCCCGCTTTCCTTGGGTTATTCGACGTGGCCGATGATGGCCTCGATGAGACCAGTGTCGAGGGGGTGCTGTTGAGTGTTGATGGTGATCAACTGACCTTGCTGGTCGACGGTAGCGAACAGTGTGTCCTGAATATTGGCGAAACCGAGATTCAACAGGTTGTCGATGATGCCGATGGGGCGGACACGACCCTGATTACCTTGGTGCAGCTCACGGACCTCATCGGTCAAGAACCGGTAGTCGAGGTCTTTGGTGCTCAGATGGGTGATTGCCTCGAGGCAGAGGTGATTGTGGTCGAACTGAGCGACTAGCTGAGATAGCGGAAAACGAGTGGATCGGACGGTCCACTCGCCATTTCCGTGCACTGCTACCCTTTCTTGGTGCTGCTCTCGCCGGTAAGCTTCGCGCCGCTCACGCTCAGAACATTCGACGACAGGAGGTCGGCCCCCGTGGCAACCACAGCGTACCCCACCACTTCACATCCCTGGCACGGCATTTCAACGTTTCTCGAGGGCGATATCGTCCAGTTTTACATCGAGGCGACGCCTTTCGAGACCCTGAAGTACGAGCTCGATAAGCCCACCGGACTGCTGTCGATCGACCGGCCATTACATTCCGCGCTGCCCCCGTATGCCTATGGCTTCATTCCACGCACGTATTGCGGAGAAGGGGTTAACGAGCTGAATCCCAACTCGACAACAGGTGACGACGACCCGCTGGATGCCTTTCTGATAAGCGAGGTGCCGCTGACTCGCTCCGGCGTTCTTGCGCGTGGCCGGGTCGTTGGTGGTATCCCGATGGTCGACGACGGCGAAGCTGACGACAAATTGATCCTCGTACTGAAAGACGACCCGGCCTGGGGCGGCGCCAGAGAAGTGGATGAGCTACCGGCAGGTATCATCGATCGGATCCGTCACTACCTGGTGACGTACAAACCTGGTAGCACCGTTGATCTCGGCGAAACCTATGGCAGCGAACACGGCATGGCTGTCCTCAAAGCATCGGTGACCGACTACCTGACGACCTTTACACCGGTACGCTCCTGACACTTAAGTTCGACGCCGGCTCTCGAGGAACAGGCAAAACATGACCAAAGCTTTTGTTGAAGCCTGCTACGGCCGGCCGACTGACCACACGCCGATCTGGCTGAACCGGCAAGCTGGCCGCTACATGCCGGAATACCACGCGCTAAAAGGCAAAACGCCGAGCCTGGACTTCTTCACTAACCCCGAGATGGCGGCGCAGGCAACGCTCGATGCCCAACGCATTCTCGGTGTGGATGCGGCGATCATGTTTGCTGACCTCTTACCGATTCTGGTGCCGATGGGTCTGGACCTCGACTACGTGCCCGGACGTGGTCCGGAGTTCGCCAATCCGATCCGTTCAGAGAAGGACGTCGCTGCGCTGCAGCCACTCGTTGCTGAAGAAGGCACCGGTTACATCGCAGACACCGTCACCAATATTCTCGATGGCTTGCCCTCGGATATCGCACTCATTGGCTTTGGCGGCGCGCCATTCACCCTCGCCTCCTACGCGATTGAGGGCGCTGGCTCACGTAACTACGTGCACGTGAAAAAGATGATGCACGAGCGTGAAGACCTGTGGCACGACCTAATGGCAAAGCTGGTAGACGCCGTGACGGGTTACCTCAAGCTGCAGATCAGCGCCGGAGTTGATGCGATTCAGCTCTTCGATACCTGGGTTGGCTCGTTATCTCAATCGGACTTTCGGCGCTTCGTCCTGCCGCATCTCACGGTGCTCATGGAGCGGTTAAGGGGTGATGTTCCCATCATCTATTTCGGCACCGGCAACGGTCACCTACTCGATGCGACCGTCGAAGCCGGCCCGGATGTGTTGGCGTTAGATTGGCGTACGCCGATCAATGAGACCTGGGATCGCACCGGTGTAACGGCGGTTCAAGGCAACCTGGATCCGATCGTGCTGTGCGCAGACCGCGCATCGGTTGAGCGCGAAGCCAAGCGCATCCTCGACGAGGTGGCTGGCAGGCCCGGACACATCTTCAACCTTGGCCACGGCATCATTCCAGAGACGCCGGTTGACAACGTGAAAGCGCTCGTCGACTTCGTGCAGTCCTACCGCGCCGGATCCGCCGGCGCATGAAGTGGCTGCGAATGGCGGCGTTCTGGCTGCCGTTCGTCCTGATTACCTGGCTGGCCTTGACGCCAAGCCCGCCTGATCCGGTCACTCGCATTTCGGATGTGATCCTGCACATGGCCGCGTTTACCCTGCTCACGGGGGCGCTCGCGTTTGCGCACTTCGATCTCAAGCTCTGGCCTACTGGTTTGATTATGTTGGCCTACGGCGCACTGCTTGAGATCGCCCAGAGTTTTACCGGCCGCTCGCCCGAACTGAAAGATCTTCTGGTCGATGCGGTTGCGATTGCGCTTGGTCTGGTCGTGCTGAGGCTTCTGCCTGAGCAATTCAAGATCTGGTTGAGAGACGTTTTTGCCTGATTGAATCTCGCACAGGGTGGTTGAGGCTACGCCAGCATCGCTGGCTAGATGGCGGAACCTCCGCCAGACTCATTGCAGAGAATTGGCTTGCCGGGGGTGATATGGGGTTGAGACTGAGTACGAGCTTTCTTGCTCGTTGGCTCACGCTGAGCGTGTTTGCGCTGCTTGCTGGTTGCACGTCTGCACCGGCGTCGCCTCCGCAAGTCGAAGAAGCAATGTCGCTGGACGCGACGATATTCGTCGCTCGCAAGATCATAACGATGAATGACGAGCAACCCACGGCTGGCGCGGTTGCTGTGATCGATGGTCGTATCCATGCAATCGGCGTCTCCGAGGCGCAATTACGCTCTATGCCGGGTCTCAGCACGGCGTCTGTCGATCGCACCTATGCCGATTCGATTCTTCTGCCCGGGTTCATCGATCCACACCTGCATCCGGTGATGGCCGCCGTGTTGTTGCCCATGGCATTTGTCACGCCGGAGGACTGGCGTTTGCCCCGTGGCAATGTGCAAGGGGTTCGCAGTCCGGAGGGTTACGAGGCCCGATTACGCGCGGCGCTGGCGGATTTCAACGCAACGGCCGACGGCGATGAGCCGTTTTTTACCTGGGGCTTTCATCAGCTGTGGCATGGTCACGTGAGCCGTGCATTGCTCAACGAGATTGAGCCGGACAGGCCCGTTTTCGTTTGGCATCGATCGTTCCACGAGATCATCACGAACGATGCGGGGCTGTCCTACCTAGGGCTCGACAGCGAAGACGCGTTTGATGCCGCTGTGGCCGCGGCAAACGTTGTTGCTGATCACGTCAGCTACGAAGAAGGCTTGATCGCAGAAACGGGTCTGCAGATGGCCCTGCCAGTTCTCGCCAGAGATATTCTGTCGCCTGACCATCTCAGCAAGGGTTTCGCTGATCTGGTCGCGATGATGCGTCAGGCCGGTGTCACGACGATTGCGGACATGGCGACGGGTATATTCCTGGACTTCGACACGGAAGCTGCATTGATGGCGGCCGCGTTTGAACGCGAGGACGTCCCCGCGCGCCTGATGCTGGTGCCCATAGGCACTGCCATGGCTGCGCGCACCGGCTCTGTCGACGCGGCGGTTGCGTCTATGCGAGACAGAGAGGCCAACTGGCCGTACAACAAACTGTTTTTAAACAATCGCTGGAAGCTGCTTGCCGACGGCGCGTTTTTCTCCCAGTACATGCAGATGAACCCGCCCGGCTATCTCGACGGGCACGAGGGAAAGTGGCTGACAGAACCCGAAGCGCTACTGCAAATCACGCAGGCGCTGTGGCAGGAGGGGTATTCCATCCATACGCATGTGAACGGTGACAAGGGGCTGGATGCGGTTCTTGAAACCCTGGCGGCTGCGCGTCTCGCCGGTACTCGGCAGGATCAACGGTTTACGCTGGAACACCTGGGTTACTCCAGCACTGAACAGACAGCGCGGATTGCGCAGCTCGATGCGGTGGTGTCCGCGCAACCGAATTACGTCTACATGCTGAGCGACAAATACGCCGAAGAAGGGCTCGGAGAGGAGCGGGCGCATGCTATCAGCCGGCTGGGCAGTCTTGAGCGGGCAGGTGTTCGCATTGCACTGCACTCAGACCTGACGATGGCGCCGTTGGATCCGCTGTTCCTTGCCTGGATTGCGGCCAACCGGGAAACCATGGATGGCAACGTGGTGCGGCCGGACGAGCGCTTGTCTCTCCATGCCGCGTTGCGCGCGATCACCATCGATGCTGCTTACGCCATAGGAATGGAAGACGAAGTTGGCTCGATCAGTGTGGGCAAGCGAGCGGACTTTACGGCGCTCGATGGTGATCCGTTCGAGGTTGGTGCGCAGGCATTGCGCGGCTTGGGTGTAGACGGGGTGGTCTTTTCAGGCGTCGTGCACTCGAATCGTTGAAACGCAGGATCAGAAGCGTGCTGTTATCTGCACGTAGCTGTAGATACTGAGATCCTCCCGCGGACCGCCAACAACCTCGCGCGCGAATCTGCCCGCAAACAGGGCGGAACCGCCGACCTCGGCGATGACACTGCGATTAACCATGTGACGGCGAATTCGGAAATCGAACGTCGTGCCTATCCTGCGCCCTGAGCGCCCGGTTGAGTCCTGCAAGCGGGCAACTTGCCAGGCATCGGCAGCGTCGGCGAGGTAGGCAAGCTTCGCTAGAAATCGGCCATCTGTGTTGCCACGCTTGAACGAGAGGCGTATACCGGGTGCGATTAGATTGGATCGGGTCAGCGGGCCGTGAATGCTGGTATTGCCCAAGTCTCCACGGCGTGTGCCGAACAGGCGTTCATAGCGTGTGTAGTTATCGCTACCTGGATCATTGCCGCTCGCGTAGTCCAACTCGAGTGCAAGGCGAGTGTTCCAATCGGAATTGAAAGTGTAGCCAACAGCCAGGTGCAGCATGCCGGCCAGGACATCCTGCGTTGGTGCGTTTTCGCTGGCATCCACCGAGCGCTCGCCGACACGAAGCGCCACCTCGATATCGGCATCCCATTGCAGTGGTCGTGGTTTCTTAAGGATGCGCAGCCCAGGGGAGAGCAGGTCCCGGTCAACGGTCGCTAATTGCGTGCTATCCGATTCCTGCAAGCCATACAGGTAAGCCTCGAGTTGTAGGTTCTCATCCTGCGCGAGCGGCAGATGGCCATGCAGCCCCCAGAAGCGTCGGGTGCTCTGCTCGTCGTCCCAGGCCGGCTCGTTGGCATCGCGCTCGCTACGCTGGTCTGGATCTTTCGTGAGCGGCACCACGTAAAACGCATCAATTGCCCAGCGGCTCGCCCGGTCGATTCGCACGTGAGCGCCGGTGTACGCGTTGACTGTGTTGCGATAGTCGTTGCGCTCAACCTGTCTTCGACTGCCGATATCCAACGTCATGCGGCCGACCTCAGCCCGCCAGCGAGTTGCATTGGCTGAGCCACCGCCGAACCACAGTTTGGCTTGTAGCAACTCGAGCGGATTGACGAAGCTGGACGATAGCGGAGTACCGTCATCATCGAGATAGACGCGCGAGTCCTGCAACTCACCGGTGACGCCAAACGCTCTGGATTTCCAGTCGGCGCGGATCAGCGTACGCAGCGCCAGCACTTGATCGCTGCCGGTGGTTCCTGCTCGATATTGGCCAGTGAGGTTCTCATAGCGCGCCCGGGTTTCGCCGCTGAACGACAACGCGTTGAAGTCCGCGCGGGCTGATAGCGTTGTGAAGAGGCTGCTCATGCTGATCAGGGCCAGCAGCCACTGCCTTAGGTTTGTCATAGTCTGTTGTGGCGTTTCGTCGTTGTGGACCGGCGGAAGCTGCCACGCGATTGTGAACAACGATACGTTGCCCTTATGAGCGCTAGCGAGTTACTGGCATCAGATACTGGTCAGCCCCATCGTTTGAGTATCCAGCGGCGTTCATACCGAGACGGGTGGCGAGTGCGATCGATTTGGTGTTCGCAGCCTCGATGAACGCCTCCACCTCGGTAGCGTTGGTTTCGGCAAGCCACTCTATGGCAAGCCCGCACGCCGCTGACATTATGCCGCGCCCCCAGAATTCGGGGAGCAGGTGCCAGGCGATCTCCGCGCGCTGAGCAAGTGCATTGAAGCCAACGGTGCCGGCGAACCGGTTAGCGCCAGTGTCGGATCGATGCATGATCGCCCAGCGAAAACCCCAGCCGTCTTCTGCCGCGCGCAGCCAGAAATCGATAATGAGATCGCTGTCCTGCGTCGTGGCCGCCGGCATCGCGATTGCGTTGCCGTCGTAGTCGTTGACCGGCCCCGAATACCTCGTCACTCGGCTATCTGACCACAGCGCGAACATGCCAGCGGAATGGGCTTGCGTCAGTGGAACCAGCTCAAGTGCACCGGCATGGCATTGTGGAATAGTGAGCACGATCGTTGGCTGCCGAAGTCTCGCGGCTAGCCCAACTCCCGTCCCCATACGCCAACCGCGCTCTGCACGCGCTCGGTGTATTCGATGAGCGCCGGGTATTCGCTGACCATGGACGTCATCCATGTCACCGGCTTGTTGTCGATCGCGCCAGCGAGCAGGCTGGCGACTGAGAAATCGTGAATGCACGGCTCGTCACCGAATAGGAATGCTTTGTCACCAACCAGATCCTGCAACGCTTGCAGATCGCGCCGGGCGAATCCTAATTGCTCGTCAGTGTTGTGCCGGCCCAGGCCTTGCAGATGCAGAGTCTTCGCGACTTCCTTGCGAGCACCGTTTGCGGCCAACCCTCGAAACAGGGAAGGCACAAAGCCAAAGAAGCCGCTAACCACGTTGGGCCACCAGTCGTCGTCGAGCCAGCGACTGGCAACAATGAACCAGTACAGGTGCTCTTCTGCCAGCCGTGTCGCTGAGGTTCCGATGGCGTTTTGCTCGGCTGTGAGGTGGCCGTACAGACCGCCATTCGTGACGTCGTCCAGATGCTGAAGTATCAGTTCAGAGTCTGCGATTACACGGCTGCCGTCGTGCAGGACGGGTAGCTTGCCCTTCGGTGTTTTGCGCGGGTCCTTCTCCCACTCGATCTCGTGTTCGAGTTTGAGCGCAGCCAGCGCCATCTCAACTTTCAGGCAGAAGGGACTGACGTTGCGCATGCCGAATGCTGGCGGAAGGGTGATGAGCTTCATAGCGGGTTTCCCAATTGGTTACGCGTCGAGCATAGCGGCTGACTGCTGACAGGGTATGGCAATAGAGCGCGGCTCGTAAGTCGCGGCTGCGAGCTGCGCTATTGATCGCCCGCGGGTTTGGCTGAGCCTTCTGACAGTGCCTGGATGCGCTCAAAGCGCTCGATGTCGATCACCTCACGCGCTGCAGCTAACGGCACACCGAGCTCCGTCAGTAGGGTCTGGCCAAGTTGCAGCCCGGATTCAAGCACCTCGGGGATGACATCAGTTGCGCCGAGGTCCAGTAGTTCGCGCGCATGCTCGGGGTCGCGCGCTCGCGCCAGGATGGTGATGTTGGGGAAGTCCCGGCGCGCGGCGACGATGACGTCCTGGGTTGCGCCGGGATCATCCGTACAGATTGCGAGCGCCGCAGCCTTTGCCAGGCCCACTTTATCGAGCATCGCGCGCCGGCTTGCATCCCCCAGATAAACAGGCGCGCCTTCGCTCTGCAGCTTACTGACTCTGCGCTGGTCCATGTCCAGGCCGATGTGGCTGACCTGTTGTCGGTTCAGCAGGTCTGCCAGTAACTGACCGGTACGCCCGTAGCCTACGACCACCACGTGATCGCTGATGTCGCTGCTCGGCTCGGTGTCCTGCTCTTTGGCCGTCTCGCTCATTCGGCTCAGGCGTTGATTGAGCTGATTGCCCAGGCGTGCAACCAGCGGCGTCAGGAACATCGTGGCGCCAACCACAATTAACATGAATTGGGCGGTTTCCTGCGGAACGAGCGTGAATGTCAGCGCCATCGCAACCACGACGAAGGCAAACTCGCCGCCCTGACCGAGCAGTAAGCCAATCTCAAGCGACGCCGGCCATGGATAGCCGAAGCCGCGGGCAAGAAGACTGGTGATCACGCACTTCAATGCGAACAGCCCAACGACCGACAGAGGAATCCATACGGGTTCCGCAGCGATAGCGGCAAGATCGATGGTCATCGACACGGAAATGAAGAACAGGCCGAGCAGCAAGCCCTTGAACGGTTCGATGTTGATCTCAATCTCGTGCCGATATTCAGACTCGGCCAGAAGCAGGCCGGCAAGAAACGCACCGAGTGCAGCGGAAAGCCCCGCAGCGTGGGTGGCAACGGCTGTCGCAATCACGGTCAGCAACGTGATCGCCATGAACAGTTCCGGCGAGTTACTCGCGCCAACGAAGCGAAATAGGGGCCGGACAACCAGTCGGCCGACGCCGAGGATGGCCGCGACGGCAATAGCGGCTTCGCCGAGAGCCAGCCCTAAAGCCGGCAGCACGCTGGAATCACTGCCCGATGCGACGCCTGCACCAAAAACGCCCACCATGAACAGAATAGGCACCACCGCGATGTCCTGGGCGAGCAAAATGCCGAACGCGCCGCGGCCGACTGCAGAGCCGAATCGGTTTTGCTCGGTTAGAAGCTGGATGACGATGGCCGTTGACGACAGCGCCAGACAGCCGCCGAGGACAACGGAGGCTTCAACTGAGTTGCCGAACCAGTAGGCGATTCCGCCAATAACGAGGCCGGTCAGAAGCACTTGCAAGCCACCCAATCCGAACACGAGGCGGCGCATGCCCCAGAGCCGTTCGAATGACAGTTCGAGCCCGATCATGAACAGTAGAAAGATTACGCCGAGCTCTGCGATGGCATGAATGCCTGCGACGTCTGAGATAACGAACATCGACAGCCAAGGCGCGGTGTCGGTGAAACGCGCAAGGCCGTAAGGCCCAACGGCGAGGCCGACTAGCAGGAAGCCGAGTACCGGGCTGACGCGCAGCCGTTTGACGAGGGGAACGACAAGGCCGGCAGCAGTCAGGAAAATCACGGCGTCGTGCAGGCGCAAATCATCCATATCGTCGGCGGCCTCTTAAGCGGTTGGCTCAGTCAGTTACGGCGCCGAGAGATGCGGAGCTAACCAGCTTTGCGTATTTCGAAAGAATACCCTTCGTGGCATAGGGAGCGGGTCTGCTCCATTTGCTCTTGCGTTCAGCAAGGGTGGCATCGTCGACATGCAACGTGATCTCGGCGCTCTCAGCGTTTACTGAGATCCTGTCACCGTCTTCCACCAGCGCGATTGGCCCACCGTCGTACGCTTCCGGCGTAACGTGGCCAATAACAAACCCATGTGAGCCGCCGGAGAAGCGGCCGTCGGTGATCAGGGCCACCTGATCGGACATGCCGCGACCATTGATCGCGCTTGTTGGGCTCAGCATCTCCCGCATGCCGGGGCCGCCCTTGGGACCTTCGTAACGGATGATGACGACATCGCCCGGCACAACCTTGCCTTCCAGGATGGCTGCCATGCCGGCTTCCTCGCCATGGAACACACGGGCGGTGCCTTCGAAGGTGAGGCCTTCGTGCCCAGTGATCTTGGCAACGGCTCCTTCGGGAGCCAGATTGCCGCGCAGTATCACGAGGTGGCTATCGGGTTTGATGGGGTTGTCCATCGGCCGAATGATTTCCTGGCCGTCCGGATATGGCTCGACGTCAGCAAGGTTTTGCGCCAGCGTCTTGCCGGTGACGGTCAAACAGTCGCCGTGCAACAAGCCTTCGGATAGCAGCTCTTTCATCAGCGGCCGAATACCGCCGATGGCAATGAGTTCGCTCATGGCGTATTTGCCGGCGGGGCGCATATCAGCCAACACCGGAACGCGTTTCCCGATGCGGGTGAAATCGTCCAGCGACAGCGGGATGCCAGCGGAGTGGGCGATGGCGAGCAGGTGCAGTACCGCGTTGGTCGATCCCTCAAGTGCGATCACTGTTGTGATCGCGTTTTCAAAAGCCTCGAGGCTCAAAATGTCGGAGGGTTTGATGCCGGCGTTAACCAGGTTGAACACCGCCTGGCCAGCCGCGAAACAGTCTTCGGCTTTGGTGCGTGAGATGGCGTCCTGGGCAGAGCTGTTTGGCAGCGATAGCCCCAGTGCTTCGATAGCCGAGGCCATGGTGTTGGCGGTGTACATGCCGCCGCAGGAACCCGGCCCTGGAATGGCCGTCTCTTCGACGGCAATCAACTCGGCGTCGGTTACGTTGCCGGCGGAGTGGCCGCCGACGGCCTCGAACACGGAAATTACGTCCCGTCGCTCTGCACCCGGTTGGATGGTGCCGCCGTAGACAAAGACTGCCGGACGGTCGAGCCGGGCAATGGCCATGGCGCAACCCGGCATGTTCTTGTCGCAGCCACCAACGGCGACAAAGCCGTCGAAACCCTGCGCGCCAACCACGGTTTCAATCGAATCGGCGATGACTTCGCGAGACACCAGCGAGTAGCGCATGCCTGGCGTGCCCATGGAGATGCCGTCGGAGACGGTGATGGTATTGAACGTCACCGCTTTGCCACCGGCAGCATCCGCACCGCGCGCCGCTTCCTCAGCCAGCTTGTTGATATGCATGTTGCAGGGAGTGAGGTTGCTCCAGGTTGATGCGATGCCGATCTGCGGCTTCTGGAAATCCTCGCGGGTGAAACCCACCGCGTGCAGCATGGCTCGGCTAGGTGCCTGGGCAACGCCGTCGACAATGACGGAGGAGTACTTACGCGGATCGGACATGGTCTGAGTTCTCGAACTAGCGGCAGCGCTTAGCGCTGCCTGTTTTCTTTGTTGGATGAGTGGAACGCACTGCAGAGCGTTCGCTACAGCACTTTACACAACACCGCCGAGTTGCGGCCACCGTCGTAGCTGGACTTGCGTGGCTGCGGCAGATCGTCAGCCGAGACGGGCTTGAATCCGCGATCGACAAACCAGTCTCGAGCGGCGGTGGTTAGCGCCCAGAGTCGGGTTGCGCCACTGGCTCGCGCGGAATCCTCAGCGCTTCTCAGCAACGCAGAGCCGGTGATGCGATCGCCGCGCTGACTGTCGTGCACCGCGACGCTGGCGAGTTCCAGATCGTCGCCGCACGGCAACAGCGTGCAGCAGCCCACGACGACGCCATCGACCACCGCCACCAGGTATTGATGCAGATCGCGCTCGATCTGATCCGGGCTGCGTGCAATCAGAGAGCCGGATTCTGCGAGCGGCCTGACCAGCTCTGATATGCCGGAAAGATCGGCGGGCGTTGCCGGGCGAACCACTCGGTGCTCTGATTCGCTGACCTGGCTGCCGCCACCTCCGGCTGTGAACAGCTCTTCCAGCAACGCGCCGTCGCGGGCGAAGCTGACCAGGTGTGCTTTGCTCACCCCGCCGCGCACGGCGCGCAGGAGTGCGCCCAGGAGCAACGCTCGTTCGTCATTGTCGGGCAGCGCCGCCACGAGCTGCGCGGGTGTCAGGTCGCGAAGAGGCTCATTGCCTGAGCTGCGCACGTAACCGTCTTCATCAAACGCGATCAGTTTGTCGGCTCCGCAAGTAACGGACAGCCTGGCCGCGAGTTCGCTTGCTTCCAGGTTGTAGGTGACGCCTGATGGGGAATAGCCGATGGGCGAAAGCAGGACGATCGCGCGGGCGTCCAGCAGCGCATCGAGCTGAGCTTTGTCGATGCTGCGCACTTCACCGGTTTGTTGGTGATCGATACCGTTCTTGATGCCCACCGGCTGTGCTCGCACGATGTTACCGCCGGCAACGCGCACGCCCACGTTGTGCAGTGGCGTGTTGGGCAGGCCCATACTGAAGAGGGCTTCGATCCGGGAGCGCACACGGCCTGCGATGCTGATGATCGTGTCCATGTCATCGGCGCTGGTAACACGACGATTCTCGACCACCTCGCTGGCGGGCAGAGCGCTGGCGATCTGAGGGCGCGCGCCGTGCACAACGATGAGCCTGATGCCGAGCACGCTCAGTAGAGCGAGATCGTGCACGATGTTGATCAGAGTCTCCTCGCCGCAAGCTTCGCCCGGTAGCAGCACGACGAAGGTCTTGTCGCGGTGGGTATGGATGTAGGGCGTGGAGCCGCGGAACCAGCGGGCGTATTCGCCGCTGATGCTGGGTTCCTCGTCTTTCTGATCCGATTTATCGTTCACGTCCGCTGTCTCCTTGCCGCCCTTGCTCATCTGATAGTGCCGGGCGGCCGGCGATTCTACCCGCCTGTGACGCGGGTCAAAAGACTGCATTGGCCCACTTGCTACTGTCTTGCAAAAGCCTAAGTATTCGAATCTACTGCCTTTTCTTGCCAGCCGGGTGATTTTTCGGCCGGGCTACAGGCAACTCCACCAAACGCGCCCAGGCAACTAAGGTGAGAGTAGTAAGGCGACAGGATTGCGTTTTGGCCGATTTAGCAACAGATCCCAGACTTGAAGAACCCGAGCGCCTGCTCGATCTTCCTGGCGTGCTCGATGATCTGGTGCAGGAAGGCTACGTCAGCCAGCGTCAGGCGGAAGACATACTCATCTCGCCGCGCACGAAGAAAGAGCTGTCCATGCATCCGCTTGAGATTGTGGCCAGCCGCGAGTTCGAAAATCGGAAACACCCGAATCACAAGCTCGACCTCGAGACGCTGACGCTGTGGCTGGCGGAGAAGGCCGGACAACCCTACAAGCGGATTGACCCGCTCGGCATCAACGTTGGTAGCGCGACCGAAGTCATGTCGTACGCGTTTGCTGAGCGCCACAAGATTCTGGTGCTCGACGTCAGTGACGATGAAGTGCTGGTCACCAGTTCCCAGCCGTTCATGCATCAGTGGGAGGGGATGCTCACGCAGACCCTGCGTGGCCGTCGAATTCAGCGGGTGGTTTCCAACCCCGCGGATATTTCCCGCTACACCCTCGAGTTCTACACCATGGCCCGGTCGGTCGCGAAGGCGTCGGACTCCGGTTTTGCCGTGTCGTCGGTGGCGAACCTTGAGCAGATGCTCGAACTGGGGCAGCTGAAATCGCCCGAGGCCAATGATGCTCACATCGTCAACATCGTTGATTGGCTTCTGCAATACGCCTTCGATCAGCGCGCGTCCGACATTCATATTGAGCCCCGGCGTGACATGGGCCTCATCCGTTTTCGTATCGACGGCATTCTGCATCACGTCTATGAGCTACCTGCTGCGGTTAACGCCGCGGTTGTCAGCCGGCTGAAAATTCTGGGCCGCATGGATGTTGCGGAGAAGCGTCGGCCGCAGGATGGCCGGGTGAAAACCAAGACGCCGGAGGAAGACGAGGTCGAGTTGCGGCTGTCGACTCTGCCCACTGCCTTCGGTGAGAAAATGGTGATGCGGATCTTCGATCCGGATGTACTGTTGCGCAGCTTTACCGAGCTTGGTCTTGTTGGTGACGACTACAAGCGCTGGCAGAACATGACCAGCGTGCCGAACGGTATCGTGTTGGTGACCGGCCCGACGGGCTCCGGTAAAACCACCACCCTCTACTCCACGCTGAAACAGCTCGCCACCAGCGAAGTGAATGTCTGCACCATTGAAGACCCCATCGAGATGGTCGAGCCGGCGTTCAACCAGATGCAGGTTCAATCGAACATCGATGTCAGCTTTGCATCCGGCGTGCGGGCGCTACTGCGGCAGGATCCGGACATCATCATGATCGGTGAGATTCGCGATCTGGAAACCGCAGAGATGGCGATTCAGGCCGCGCTGACCGGCCACCTCGTGATCTCTACGTTGCACACGAACGATGCGCCCACTGCCGTGACCCGGCTACTCGATCTGGGTGTGCCTGCGCATCTCATTCGGGCAACGGTACTCGGCGTGATGGCGCAGCGTCTTGTGCGAACCCTTTGCCCGCACTGCAAGGCGCAGGAGGACGTGGATGTCGAAGCCTGGGCGCTGCTGACAGAGCCTTACAAGGTGAAGCCACCCGCCCAGATCGCAACGCCGGTAGGCTGCCTGGAGTGCCGGGATACGGGCTATCTCGGCCGGGTGGGTCTCTACGAGCTGTTGCCCATGTCAGAACCTATTCAGGCGCTCGTGAGCAGCGATACGAACCTCGACAGCATGCGCAAACTCGCCATGCGCGAAGGCATGCGCACGCTGCGTCTGGCTGGCGCCAAAAAAGTCGGTGAGGGGATGACAACCATCGCCGAGGTTCTGCGTGTGGCTCCGGCATCCCAAAACGCCTGACGAGTCGTGTGGGACGCCTGCGGGCGTCAGCAAAGTGGTTGAACCCCCAGGAATTTGTGGTGCGTTTGTGGTGCAATGTCGCTCCTGCCGGCACCCGTCGAGCCAGGCGCTTCGAGCGCTCCGGCCCCGCCCCCGTTTGACCGCTACAATTGTGTCGGGTTAGGAGTCTGCGCGTTGCAAAGCCGCAGGCTGTGGCGATCTTGAAGCATCGCCGCGAGTGCTGTGTGGAGTCGACGAGTGGTCGACAAAACGTCGATAGAAGTCGAGAAACAGGAGAGTAGACCCGTGGATATGCCGACCCTTGCCGACCGTGACGGCTTTATCTGGATGGACGGCCAGCTTGTGCCCTGGCGCGAAGCCCAGGTTCATGTGCTGACGCACACGTTGCACTACGGCATGGGTGTATTTGAAGGCGTGCGAGCGTATGACACGCCGCGAGGCACCTGCATTTTCCGGCTGGCAGAGCATACGAAGCGCCTGTATCAATCGGCTCATATCCTGAACATGACCATTCCGTTCCCGATGGAAGAGCTGATCGCTGCCCAGCGCGAAGTGTTCCGTGCCAACGAATTGAATGAAGGCTACATGCGGCCAATCGTCTTCCTTGGCTCGGAAGGGCTGGGTTTGCGCGCCGATAACTTGACTGTCCGGGTCTCGATTGCGGCCTGGCCATGGCCGTCTTACATGGATCCCGAGTTGAAGGAAAAGGGCATCGTCATGCGCGCCTCTTCCTACACTCGCCATCACGTCAATATCACCATGTGCAAAGCGAAGTCGGTTGGTAACTACACCAACTCGATGCTTGCTCTTCAGGAAGCGCTGTCCGGTGGCGCTGATGAGGCATTGATGCTCGACCCCGAGGGTTACGTTGCCGAGGGATCAGGCGAGAACATCTTTGTTCTTCGTGATGGCGTTCTGCACACGCCTGAGCTGACCAGCTGCCTCGATGGCATAACTCGCGATACCGTTTTTCATCTGGCGAAGGACATGGGCATCGATATCCTGGAGCGGCGAATCACGCGCGATGAGCTGTATATCGCCGATGAGGTTTTCTTGACCGGAACGGCGGCTGAGGTCATGCCGGTTCGCGAAATCGATGGGCGTAAGATCGGCAATGGTGCCCGCGGGCCAGTGACCGAACAGCTACAAAGCACGTACTTCGATCTGGTTCGCGGTCAGCGCAGCGATTACGGCGAGTGGCTGACACCCTGCTGAGCGCCGGCTGTTCGGCGCGATAGCTGCGATGTCGTTGCAGCGCATATTGGTGGTGGCGCCGGCCTGGGTCGGCGACATCGTCATGGCTGAACCGCTCACGCGGCTGCTTAAGGATCGGCCTTCTTTGGTTGAGGTGGATGTGCTCGCTCCGCGGGCAACGTTGCCCCTGGCACAGCGCATGTCGGCAGTGGACAAAACCTTTGAGCTGAGCCTCGGTCACGGCCAGCTTGAGCTCGGCACCCGGTATGCGTTCGGCAAAATGTTGCGAAGCGGCCAATATCAACAGGCGATTGTGCTGCCAAACACCTTTAAATCTGCGCTGATCCCGTACTGGGCAAAGATACCCCTGCGCACGGGTTGGCAGGGTGAGTCCCGCTTTGTGGTGCTGAACGATCGTCGCACCCTGAGCACGGAGCGCTATCCGCTAATGGTGCAACGCTACCTGGCGCTGGGGTTGGCGGCCAATGCTGACGTACCTGAGCAACAGGCGCCTCGGCTGTCGGTTGACGAACGCAACCTTGAGGCGTGTGTTGCAAGCCTTGGGTTATCGCTGGCGCAGCCCGTTCTTGCGTTGTGCCCAGGCGCTGAGTTTGGCCCGTCAAAGCGCTGGCCTGCGCAGCACTATGGGCAAGTAGCTCGCGCGGCGATTGCGGCTGGCAAGCAGGTGTGGCTACTCGGGTCCAGCGGCGATCGGCAGGCTGCTGATGAGATTCTGGCGGCAGCTGATGGTGTGCAGGATCTGGTGGGCCGAACGAGCCTTCTCGATGCGATTGATTTGCTCAGCGTTGCCGAGACGGTGTTGACCAACGACTCTGGCCTCATGCATATCGCGTGCGCGGTTGGCTCGAGGGTGATTGGGCTGTTTGGTTCGAGCTCGGCCACACACACGCCGCCGTTGTCTGAGACGGCAACCGCGCTCAGCGAGCCCGTCGATTGCGCACCGTGCTTTCAGCGTGAGTGTCCGCTGGGACATCACAATTGTATGCAGCAGTTGTCGGCAAACCGCGTGCTCGATGCGCTGGCGCTGACGTGAACGTACTCATCATCAAAATGTCGTCGCTTGGCGACATTGTCCATACGCTGCCGGCGGTCACCGACGCGGCCGCGCACGGACATCGTTTTGACTGGGTTGCCGAAGAGGCCTTCACAGCGTTGCCGGCACGACACCCGGCAGTGAACCGGGTGCACTCAATCGCCATTCGGCGTTGGCGTCATCAGCTGCGGGCGACGAAGGCCGAGCGGGAGGCATTCAAGGCGCAACTGCGTCAACCTGACTACGATCTGGTGATCGACGCCCAGGGGCTGATCAAGAGTGCCTGGGTGGGCCGTTGGCTCAAGGGCACACCGGTGGTTGGTCTCAATCGAGCGTCGATCCGCGAGGCGCTTGCAAGCTTCGCATACAACCGCAGATATCACGTGCCCAAAGGCCAGCATGCAGTGGACAGGGTACGCAGCCTGTTTGCCCAGGCGCTCGGCTACGACGTGCCGCAGAGCAGCGTCGATTTCGGGTTGCCGGCGCAGCGTAACGACAGCCACCAGCTGCTTGGTTTCCACGGCACCACCTGGCGCAGTAAAGCCTGGCCGGTCGGCCACTGGCGCGAGCTGGCGGAGCGTGTGGGCCGTGCGGGTTTTGAGCTATTGCTGCCCTGGGGTGATGAGCAGGAGTTCGAACAGGCAAATGCCATCGCTGATGGCGTCACTGCGGCGACTGTGTTGCCGGCGATGAGCCTTACGGAATTACTTGAGACGCTGTCGGGCGTTGCTGGTGTCGCTGGCGTGGATTCCGGGCTTACCCATGCCGCCGCTGCGTTTGGTCTGCCAACGGCCAGTGTTTTTGGTGCTACCAACCCGCAGCTCACCAGGCCCCAGGGCGAATACACCAGGGTCCTGGCGAGTGAGCGATTCTGCGCGCCGTGCATGGCGCGGGAGTGTCGCTACCCCGAGGAATCGCCGTCGCCACCGTGTTTTGCAGATATTGATGCCGCCCGGGTCTGGCACTCTCTCGAGGAGCAGATGCGTGCGCATCGCGATCTGTCTCTTTAAGTACTTTCCCTACGGCGGGATACCGCGGGATGCGATGAAAATTGCGCGCGAGGCAGCATCCCGTGGGCATGAGGTTCGTTTCTATACCTTGCGCTGGGAGGATGAGCTGCCCGAGGAGTTTTCAGTCTCGGTCGCGCCCATCGATGGGCTCTTTAACCACGTCCGTTACGCCCGTTTTGCGCCGTGGCTGGCGCAGCAGATGCGCCTCGACAAGATTGATCTCGTATTGGGCATGAACAAGATGCCCGGGCTTGATGTGTACTATGCGGGTGATTCCTGCTTTGAAGACAAGGCGCGCAGCCAGCGCTCCTGGTTCTATCGGCTGACGCCGCGCTACAGACATTTCTCCAGTTTCGAGCGAGCGGTGTTCGCACCCGAAGCCAGCACGACTATCCTGACGATCTCGGCCATCCAACCTGCCGCGTTCAGCCACCACTACGGTACCCAGGCGGAGCGCTTTGTGCCGCTGCCGCCCGGCATCGATCCCAGCCGGGCGGCAACCAAGGTGTCGCCTGCCGCGCGAGCTGAGTGTCGCGCCGAGCTGGCGGTGGGCGACGATGAACACCTGATTGCGTTTGTTGGCTCCGGCTTCATCAAGAAGGGCCTGGACCGGCTACTCATTGCCATGCACACGTTGCCGGAATCGATCGCTCCGAAGGTTAAGCTCGTGATCGTCGGCCAGGACCGCGGTGACGCGTTCGAGCGAATGGTCATGCGGCTCGGCATCCAATCGCGGGTGACATTCCTCGGTGGTCGCGATGATGTGCCGCGCTGGCTGCAGGCAGCTGATGCGTTTGTGCTGCCCGCGTACGACGAGACCGCTGGCATGGTGATTCTCGAGGCGATGATCGCGGGTCTGCCAGTACTGGTAACGGATATCTGCGGTTACGCGCCTTATGTGACGCAAAGTGGTGGCGGCCTGGTCTGTCCCACGCCATTCGATGCGGCCCAGTTCAATGAGCTGCTGGTGGAGATTCTCACGTCGGACAAACGCGAGGAGTGGCGGCGCAATGCGAAGGCGCTCGCCGACAATCCTGAAATCTATCGGCTGGCGCAGGCGGCGGTTGATGCGCTCGAAGCTGCGGCCGAGCGCAAGGCATGACGGATCGCTGGCAGGGTCGTCTGGCCAGCGGTGAGACGGTGATAATTGATCCGGTATTGCGCCGCCTGGATGGCAGGCGAGTGGCGGGGCGTGCGACGCTGGACGGTGACCTGCGCTTCGCGAAGGCTTTCACCGGCTCGAAGGCCGGGCGTGATGTTCAACGCGAGATTGCGGGTCTTGCGGCGTTGAGAGAAGCAGGCCTGCAGGTGCCGGAGATTGTTGAAACCGCCAGGCTCACGGATGGCGGTGAATTATTGCTTGTTGAATGGATCGATGGCGTGTCGCCCGCACGAGTTGATCATGAGCTGGCGGAGCAATTGCTTACGGATCTGGCCGTCGCGCACAACGCCGGCGTACTCGTTGAAGATCCGCACCTTGATAACGTGTTCATCGCTGATGACTCTGCGCGGCGCGGCATCGTTTGGCTCGATGGTGGTGACGTCAGTCGATCCGCCAGACCGATCAGCCAGAAAAGGGGATTGCGCCGTGCATGTCGTCTGTTGGCGGAGTTTTCGCCAATGAACGATCAGGCGTTGCTTGCAGCACTGCGCGCCTATGAAACAACGCGGGGTTTCAGCGGTTTGAGTGAGGCGGCGGCTCGTCGTCGGCTGGCGGCGGCGCGTCGGGCGCGCATCCAACTCATCGTTGCGAAGACAACCCGGCAATGCACGGCGTACTCCGTTCGCAAGAACGCCGCCGGCTTCAGTGCCTGGATAGATGACAGCGGCCTGCCGCTGCATAGCTTGCTCGCATCGGCGCCGTTCTTTGATGAATTGCTCGCAAACGCTACGCAGCTCAAAGCAGGCAATAGCGCGGAAGTCTCTCGAGTGGATTGGCAGGGCATGGCGCTGGTCGTCAAGCAGACCCGCGCGAAGTCCCTGGCGCGGTTAGTGCGCCGGATTGTTAAGGGTTCGCGAGCGCGACGCTCGTGGAGCTATGGCCATGTGCTTGGCTACTTTGCGATCCCCACTGCGCAGCCGATGCTCGTGCATGAGCGTCGTATTGGTCCACTAGTGCCCCACGCCACGCTTTTGTGCGAGGCATTGTCTGGCCCGACGCTTGCGCAGACGGATTGCCAAAGCGCATCCAACGTCGGCGCTGCTGCGCGTCTCATTGTGGCTATTCACCAGCTGGGCCTGCGCCACGGTGACACCAAGGCCAGCAATTTTGTGGTCACCCCGACCGGCGTTTTCGTGATCGATCTTGATGCGATGGCGCCCGGCAGCCGCGCTGAGCGGCAGCGCGACCGGGATCGCTTCCTGGCGAACTTCAGTTGCGACAGCGAGCCGCTTGCGGCGGCGCGTGCGGTCTTTGATCGCGATCCTCTCTAACGCATCCCCTATACTGAGCCGGTGAATATCCTCGGACTTTCTGGCGCGCTTGATCACGACGCTTCTGCGGCGCTTGTTGTCGATGGCGAAGTCGTTGCTGCTGCCGAAGAGGAACGATTTCTTCGCGACAAGCATGCGCGCAAGAAGTTGCCTGAATATGCAGCGCGCTATTGCCTGGAAGAAGCCGGCATAGCGGCGAGTGACATAGATGTCGTGGCTTATCCCTACGCGCCGATTTCGCTAGCCTCTCGTGCCCGTTGGCACTACGCGGCGCGGCATTGGTATGCACCGGATCGCGCACTCGATGCGCTGTTCAATGGCAATCGCCGATATCGGCGCAAGCGTGCCGACGTGCTCAAGTTTGGCGATCGTTTAGGTATTAACTGGCAGCGCACCGAGTTCGCGCCAGTCGAGCACCACCTCGCCCACGCATCGAGCGCTTTTCATCTCAGCGGCTTCTGCGGCAAAACGGCGATCTTAGGCGTCGACGGCAAGGGAGAGTACGCCACCACGTGGTTTGGCTGGGGCGATGAGCAAGGCATTCACAGGATCGCCGAACTGTTTGATCCGGACAGCCTTGGCGGGGTTTACGGCGCGCTCACCGAGTTTCTCGGCTTCGACATGCTCGATGGCGAGTTCAAAGTAATGGGTATGGCGCCGTACGGTGATGCGGATCGTTTCGATCTGTCGCGGCTGATCGAAAAAGTCCCCGGCGGCGTGCGGGTAAACACACAGTATGTGAATACCGTTGGTCTGCGCCGGTTCAAGCGCGCTGGCCGAGGGTTTTATTTTTCGCCAAAACTCATCGAATGGCTGGGTGAGCCAAGAACCGGTGATGTAGCAGATGAGCCATACATTCATATCGCGGCCAGTCTGCAGCGCCTGTTTGAAGAGCGCGTTCTGGAGTTGATCGACGAACATCTCGGCGCAGTTCTGGCGGAAACCGGCCAGCTGGCCTATGCCGGTGGCGCCGCCCTGAATGTGAAGCTCAACCAGCGCATCATCGCGCGTGATGATGTCGATACGCTGTGGGTCCAGCCCGCGGCAGGCGACTCCGGAACGGCGCTTGGGGCGGCAACCCTGGTTGCCAGCCATCGTGGTGAGGTCATCAAGCCGATGAGTCATGCTTATCTCGGTCCCGCATTCGACTCGATGGCGTGCCAGCGGGCGATCACAGAAGCGGGCGCCGCCGTCGTCGCCAGTCGAATGGAGGATGTCGTTGCGCAAACCGCTGATCTGCTTGCTGAGGGCCACCCGGTTGCGTGGTTTTCTGGACGCATGGAGTTTGGTCCCAGGGCGCTCGGTGGGCGCAGCATTCTGGGCTGCCCTAACGCTCCGGGCATCGCCGACCGAATCAATGAGCAGATAAAGTTTCGCGAGCGCTGGCGGCCGTTTTGTCCGAGCATTGCGGACAGCGTCGCCCCGGATATGCTCGGCAGCGAGCATCCGTCACCCTTCATGACGTTCACATTTGACGTGCAGCCGCAGTGGCGTGAGCGTGTTCCGGAAGTCGTGCACGAGGATGGCACGGCACGGGTTCAGATTGTCGAGCCCCATCAGCACCCGCGCTACTATGCCTTGCTCGAGCGGGTCGGCGAATTGACCGGCAATCCCGTGCTGCTGAATACCTCACTCAATCGCCGAGGCGAACCGCTTGTCTGCTCGCCGGAGGACGCGCTGGTCATGTTTCTCGCTTGCGATCTTGAATACCTGGTGCTCGAAGACTGGTTGGTCACGAAATCTGGACAAGACGCCGTTAGCGCTAAGGTCGTCGCGTGAGGCTGCTACAGCTGTGCCCGAACGACCATCCTCCATTTGCGCAGATCACGGCGCGCTATGCCGATGCGCTCGCCGATCTTGGACATGACGTTGTTACTGTGTTCGTTGGTCCTGCGCAGGCCGAGCCGGTAGCCGGTGCGGTGTATCTGAACGTGACGAAAGCGGCTGATGCTCCTGATGCCCTGCGTCGATGGCTGGTGAGCGAGCCGGGTAACGGCGATTTCACCGCAATGATCGCCCATCGCTATCGCGCCATGCGCACCGCGCTTGCTGTGCAGTGGGGGCGCCCCATTCTCTGCATCGCCCATGAGTTTGGGCTCGCCCGATCCCTGCGCAGGCAATTGTGGCTGCGCCTGTTCGCTCGCCACGTGCGCTTCGCTGCTGTCTCGGCGCCAGTACAACAGGAGCTTGCCAGCCACCTGAAGCGGCATGTTCTGGAATTGCCGAACGCCGTGGATGTTGCTGAATATCAATCTGGTCTGCTTTCACGTGAGCAGGCCCGAGCGGAGCTCGGCCTTGCAGCAGATGAATTTGCCGTGGGTGTGGTTGGCCGGCTGCACTGGAAAAAACAGCCAGCTGTTGCGCTCGCCGCCTACAAAAAAGCGCGCGAAGACAATTGGCGGCTGATTTTTGTTGGTGATGGTGATGAGCGAAGCGTGCTTGATGTCGGCGCCAGCGAACAGGCTGATGTACGGTTCGAAGGTTATCGAACCGATGCGCAAACGCTTTACCGGGCATTCGACCGCGTGCTGCTCGCATCGAATGATCATGAGGCGTTCAGCATGGTCGCGCTCGAAGCGGGCCTCGCTGGCGTGCCGATTGTATCCACGCCAGCGCCCGGCCCCATGCATGTCCTGCAAGCCAGTGCAGCGTTTGCCTCTGATGCATCGCCAGATGCGTTAGCGCTGGCGCTGAAAGCGGAGCCGATCGCACCTGACGTCAATGATCTTGCCGAGCGCTTCGACGTGTCTGCGCTGTCCGCTCGTTTGCATGCGATTCTCAAGCCGATTCCGGTGAATGAGCGAACCTGATAGTGAGGTAGGAGAGGTAGGAGAGGTAGGAGAGGCAGGTTAGTAAAACCGCTCCTCACCCTCTGGCCGCGTCTTAAAACGCCGATGCACCCACAGGTACTGGCTCGGATGTCGACGTACTTCGGATTCAATCAGTGCGTTGATTCGAGTGGCATCCGCGACGTCGTCGTCACTCGGGTAGCCGTCCAGCATCGTCGAGAAGCGTAACTCGTAGCGCCCACTCGCAAGATTGCGAAAATGACTCATCAACAGCACCGGTGAGTTGCGCAGGCGCGCGAACCGGGCGGTGCCGGTAATGCTCGCGGCTTGCACGCCGAAGAACGGCGCAAATACGGAGTGCTTGCGGCCGTAGTCCTGATCGGCGGCATACCAGATAACTTTGTTCTGCTTCAGCGCACGCAGTATCGCGCGGGTATCGCTGCGTTCGATGATCTCGGGGAAGTGAGCGCCGCGCCCGCTGAGCTGAAGCCATTCCCAGACCGGGTTCTTATTGCGCCGGTAGATTGGAATGACACTGGCGTTGCGCGCGAGCGTACCGGCGATGATGTCGAGAACGGCGAAGTGTCCGCCAAGCAGCACGACGCCCCTGTCCTTCGCGATAGCCGCTTGCAGGTGTTCCAGCCCTGTCACCGTGAAGCGATCGTCGAGATTGCGGTGCGGATGCAACCAGGCGGCGGCGGTTTCTACGATACCCACGCCCATATGGCGGAATACATCGCGCACAAAATCAGCACGTTCACCTGGCGTCTTGTTGGGAAAGCAGAGCTCGGCGTTCTTTTCCGTGATGCGCTTGCGCGAGCCGCCGATGGCATGAACGAGCGCGCCGACGCCGCGACCAAGCCACAGCAATAGACCATGCGGTAGGCGAGCGATGAGCCAGCCGAGTGCAACGGCGATCCAGGCCGGCCAGAGAACGGGAGATGCAATGTGTCTTGGTGGGAGTTTCTTGCCCATGGCGGCGCATTCTAGCCGTTCCATCCAGCCAGCACAGAAGGAGCCTGGCAGCATCGCGCCTGCTAACATTGGTGCATGCTGCCAAACGCCCTGCCATCGATTGCGAACCTGCACGTGCTTGTTGTGGGTGATGTCATGCTCGATCGCTATTGGCATGGCAATGTTGAGCGGATTTCTCAGGAAGCACCGGTGCCGGTGGTGGGCATTTCGGGTGTTGATGATCGTCCGGGTGGTGCGGCGAACGTGGCGCTGAACCTGGTTTCACTCGGCGCCCAGTGCACCCTGGTCAGCGCCGTCGGTGAAGACGAAGCCGGAATGATCCTGCGCGAGCGGCTGGAAGCGGCCGGCGTGCGCTGCGCGTTTGTGCCAGCGCCGGGAACAACGATGAAACTGCGCATGGTCAGCGGCGGTCAACAGCTGATCCGTGCCGACTTTGATGTGGATGCATCGGCGCAGGCGGCGGCGGTGGTTGCGGAGGCTGAGCGACACGTCGGCGGCTGTGATGTAGCGGTAGTCGAGGACTACGATAAAGGCTCGATTGCACAGCCCCAGAACCTATTGGCACGTCTCGCGCCATTGCCCGTACTGGTGGATCCCAAAGCCAAAACCCTCGCGCAGTACACCGGCGCAAAGGCGATTAAACCGAACGAGGCGGAGTTCATTGCTGCGTTCGGCGGCCCGCTCACGGATGTCCATGCGAAACAGCAGGCAGTCTCCTTTCTACACGATGCGTCAATCGATGCTCTGGTCGTCACTCAGGGTGCGCGCGGGATACGAGTACTAACTACAGATGGGCAGGTGCACGCCATACCGGCACGGCCCGTCGATGTCTTTGATGTGACTGGCGCGGGCGACACTGCTGCAGCGGCATTGGCGTTGGGTCTGGCGCTCGACTGGTCCATTGCGCAAGCGGCGGAACTCGCCAACGTAGCTGCCGGCGTTGCCGTTACGCGTTCCGGAACCGCTGCCGTATCGGGTCCGGAACTCGCTGAGGCGCTCGCCGGTATGTCCGGTAGCCAACGTGGAGTGGTGAGTCAGTCGGCGCTGCTGGGCGCGGTTGCCCAGATGCGCGGCGGCGGCGAGCGAATCGTCTTTACCAATGGCTGCTTTGACATTCTGCATGCTGGACACGTGGCCTATCTGGCGCAGGCTCGCGAACTGGGGGACCGTCTCGTGGTTGCGGTGAATGACGATGCCTCCGTTGCGCGGCTGAAGGGCAAAGGCCGGCCGGTCAATACGCTGCATCGGCGAATGACCGTTCTGGCTGGGCTCGCGAGTGTTGATTGGGTGGTGTCGTTCAGTGATGACACGCCAGAACCGCTGCTGGCCGCGCTCAAGCCAGATGTGTTGGTCAAAGGTGGCGACTATCAACTGGATGCGGTTGTGGGCGCAGAGCTGGTTCGCGAGTACGGCGGCGAGGTTCGAGTGCTCAGTGAGGTGGCGGATCTATCGACGACCAACATCGTTAAGAAGATTAAGAACCCCGAGGGCGATTAGTATCGCCGCATCTTTTCTAACCACCCCTGCGAGGCTGGGCACATGAACAAGACGTTTCTCATCGCTGCGGCATTGGCCATGTTGCTCATTCAGGGATGTGCTACTCAACCACCGGTCGATGTTTACCTCTCGGACATTCGCTCCCTGCCGTCGACGCCGCTTGAGCAGCGGGTTGCGTTAGCCATTCGGTTGCAGAACCCTTCGGACAACACCATCAGCGCGAGTGGCGTAAGCCTTGCGCTCGACATCAACGGTGGGCGTTTTGCCCGGGGAGTATCTTCCGAGCCGTTCGAGCTGCCGGCGCTCGGTGAGACAACCGTTACTATCGATGCCAGCATCAGCGTGATTGATGCCGTACGGCGGGCGATGAGCGCCGCGCGTAACCAGGCGGTGCGCTACGAGCTCACCGGCCGTGTGTTCACCAACGGCCTGCGTAGCGTACGTTTTCGTCGAGAAGGCGAGCTGTCGGCGCAATCCTTTGACGCGCTGTCTGCATCATCGGGTGCTCAACCGATTCAACCGTCGCCCTAGCGCAGCAGAGCGGCGCTGGAGGCCAGGTGCCTGGTGCTCTGAGTTCCGACAACGATGCTAGTCACCCCGGCATATGCTGCGATCGTGGGCAGATGTTCGGGTTCGCCTCGGCCGCTGTCGAGAGCCTTCTTGATCAGCACGCCAACCCCCCTATCGCCCGCTTCACAAACCAGATCGACCTCATCGGTGTAGCTTGCATTTATGGTTGCCATCAGCACGTCCACATGGGGTAGCGCCAGGCGCCCACCCGCAGCGCTCTTGCTCGACAGACCGATCGCCCGCACCAATCCGCGTGACTTCAGCTCCGCCAATGCCTGCAGTGTTCCATAGGACTCGACGATCTGCGCATCGCGGCCGTCGGAATGCACCAGGACGATATCCAGATAGTCGGTCTTCAGCCGTCTCAGGCTGGTCAGCACACTGGCCTGGCAAGCCTCTGGTGTGAAGTCGTACGTCGATTGTGAGCCATCGAATTGCTCGCCTACTTTGCTGGCGAGCACCCAATCCCTGCGCTTGCCTGGCAGCAGCTTGCCTAGCCGCTGTTCCGCGTTGCCATAGGCGGGCGCGGTATCGATGAGGTTGATCCCCAGATCGAGGGCGGCGGTCAGGAGTTCGGTAACTGCGGCGTCGGTTGGCAGCTCAAACGGGGTGGGGTACTTGAGATTGGTGTTCCGGCCAAGTTTCACGGTGCCCAGGCCTAAGACGCTGACGGCAATGCCAGTTGTACCCAGCGGGCGTTGCTCCATGGCTGACTTAGCGCTTGTTACCACGGCCTTGTGGCCATTGCTGCCCGCGGCAGAGGCAAGTCGGCAACCTTGCTTATCGACGGCGGCGTGATCGCGCGCACGGCTGTGAGCACCTGGTCGCCGAGATCCGGCGCGAGCGATAGTTTTGTTGGCCACGCGAAAATGCGGTTGCCTCGAACCTGGACGACAGCCTCATCAGGACGGACGCCATCGTTCGCTGGTTCTGCGCGATCGACGAGGAGCGTCTCGAAAGTCGCGTTTTCCAGATCAATCCAGGGCAGACACTGCGCCAGCTCAGAGCGCGCATGGCTGATGAGGTCTGCGGCGGGCAGGCTCGCGCCATCGGTTGCGAGCTGGCCGCCGATATACCAGCTGCGGCCGTTTTCGCCATCGTGGCTCGTGATGGTAAGCCTGGGCTCAGGGCGCCGAATTCCGGTAACGCAGTGGCCGAACAACAACGGCAGATTGTCTGCGCGCACGATGACCTGCTGCAGTGGGCGGCGCTGGCAGTGCAGATCAGTAACGCCCGATTGCTGTATCAATGCTTCGTTGCCGCTGCCCGCACAGCACACGAGAACATTGGCGGCTACAGCAACACCATTTATCCGAACACTGTCGGGAGTCAGGGCTGTGCTTGCCTCATAGATGGCAAATCGCCCGTTGCGCGCCAGCGAATCAGCGACAGACCGGGTGTCTAAAACCAGATCTGGCAACTCAAACACACTGCCTGAAAACCCGCGCAGCGCAGCGGGGTGCTTGTCCTTCGCCAGTTTGCTTACATCCCCGCGCAATGCCTGGCCTGCGAGAAACGTTGATAGTCGGGAGCGAGCGCTGTCAGCTGAGAACAGCAGGTAGCGTTGTGCAACGGGCGTAACACTCGTCAGATCAACGGGACCTTCGGTTGTGGACAGGCATTCCCGCCAACGCCGAGGCATGTCGGCGATCGCGTTGGATGCGCCTGTGAGAAAACCGCCCAAGGCATATTTGATACCGCCGTGGATGAGGCCCTGGGAGGCAAGCGACTGCGTGCCACCAATTCCGTTTGGATCCGTCACCAGCACCGAGTAGCCAGCTGCACAGAGCACATTGGCAGACCATAGCCCGGCAATGCCGGCGCCAACGATCAGCACGTCCACGGCCACTTGTTCGTCGTTGCTGTTCACGTCGCGCAGCTTATCAGGGTGTTTGGGTTGCGCCTTATCTTGACTTGCGATGAGAGCCCGCCGACCCTGCGCTGATGGCTCTATTCTTCTACCGACTGCTGCTGCTGATTGCGCTGCCGCTGATCGTCATGCGGCTGTACTGGCGCGGCCGTGAGGCGCCGGCCTACAAACTACGTCGCGCTGAGCGTTTTGGTTCGGTGCCCGCTGGCGTTGCTGAGCGGGCGCGGGGCGGCGTGTGGGTCCACGCTGTTTCAGCGGGTGAGACAATCGCGATCGCGCCGGTGATCGAACGCCTGCTTAATGAGCAACCCACGTTGTCCGTTCTCGTGACGACAATGACGCCGACCGGTTCGGAGCAGGTGCGGCGCCTGTTGGGTGATCGAGTCGCCCACTGCTATGCGCCCTATGATCTCGATTTTGCGGTCGAGCGATTTCTCACGGCGGTCCAGCCAAAACTCGCGCTCTTTGTTGAGACTGAGCTGTGGCCGGTCTGGCTCGCTCGCCTGGAAAGGCTCGGAGTGCCGGCGATGCTGATCAATGCCCGGCTCTCCGAGCGATCGATGCTCGGCTACCAACGCGTTTCTATGCTGGCGCGGCCAATGCTCGATCGGCTGGCGCTGATTGCTTGCCAGTACCCGGCGCATGCCCAGCGCTTTGCCGAGCTGGGTGTGCCCGACGAGCGGTTACGGGTATCGGGAAGCGTGAAGTTTGATGTTGAGCTGCCGAATGATCTCGCCGCCCGGCTGGCAAACTGGCGCGCTGTTTTCGGCCTCGCAGGCCGGCCCGTATGGCTGGCGGCGAGCACCCACGAGGGTGAAGATGAGATTGTGTTCGCGGCGCATCAACGGGTGCTGCAGATACAAGCGGATGCCGTGTTGATCGTCGTGCCCAGACATCCCGAGCGGTTTGATGCGGTGGCCGCGCTTGCGGGGCCGCAGGCGCAACGCCTGTCCTCGGCTGCTGGAGTTGCGCCGGGATCGCAGGCGCCCAGCATCATCGTTGGTGACACGATGGGTGACGTCAGCGCCCTGCTGGGTCTGTCGAGTATCGCCTTTATCGGCGGCTCACTTGTGCCTAACGGCGGGCACAACCCGGTGGAGGCGGCGATTCACGGACAGGGCATTCTCATGGGGCCACATCGCTTCAACTTTGAACAGGTGTGCGATCTGTTTGCCCAGGCGGGCTGTCTGCATCTGGTCGAGGGCGCCGACGGCATCGCCGGCCAGGTGCTTCGCTGCTTCCGTTCGGAGGAACTACGCGGCGAGCAGGCTCAGCTGGCGAAGCAGGTGGTGGCGGACAACCGCGGCGCAACCGATTCGCTCATGGAGTTGCTAAGACCCGAGATCGCCCGAATAACGGCGCAGTGAGGGCAGTGTTTCTACCTGATCGTTCGGGTCAGCAAACGTATTCAGCTCATACAGATCTTCGTCGCTCAAGGTGCCAGTCGACTGCTTGAGTCGCATCAGGTCCAGCACATACCGATAGCGTGAATCGGCATAGTCGAACTGAGATCCGAACAGGCGTTGTTGCGCCTGCAGCACATCGACGATGTTTCGGGTGCCCACCTCGTACCCGGTTTCGGTGGCGTCCAATGCACTCTGTGAAGACTCAATCGCGCGCTGTCTTGCACGCACTCGAACGACGTCAGTGGCGACGGCGCGAAAGAGGTTGCGCGTATCCCGGGCAACCGTTCGCTGGGCATCGAGGAGCTGCTGGCGGGCGCCTTCGAGCTCGGCGCTGGCTTGTCGGGCACGTGATCTTACGAGGCCACCGCTGAAGATAGGTACGTTCAGCGTGAGTGAATAGCGGGTGACGTCGGTCTTGCCGCCAAGGAATGATGGACCGCCGGTAACGTCGTGATTGCGCAGCGCGCTGGCCCCCAGCGTGGGCAGGTGGTCCGAGCGCCGTGAACGCAGTGTGCGAGCGGCGGCGGCAACAGCGTGTTGTGCACCTTTGACGCCATAATTCGTGATTAACGCTGTCTGCACCCACTGCTCTTCATCGGCCGGGGCCGGATTGACGATAGGCAATTCTTCGGAGAGCCGGCTCAGCGAGTCATAGGCGGTGCCGGTCAACGTGCGCAGGTTTTCGAAGAATATGTCGTGATCGCCGTCCGCCTGGATTCTGTTGACGAGCGCATCGTCGTAAGCCGCTTGGGCTTCCAGCACATCGGTGATCGCCACGAGTCCGACATCAAAGCGCTGCTGTACTTGCTCGAGCTGCCGCTTTACGGCTGCTTCTGCGGCCTGGGTGGAATCGAGCAGATCCTGCGCCCGCAGCACGTTCAGATAGGCTTCCGTGGCTCGTACGATGAGGTTCTGTTCGGCAGCATCGAGCGCGGTCTTGGCTTGCTCTACTGCAGCCTTGGCGCTGGTGTAGGTGAACCAGGCGCTGAAGTTGACGATCGGCTGGTTGAGCGTGGCAGACCAGCTGTGATCATTGTATTGCTGATCCGGCACCTCTTCGAACAAGCCCGTGTCCGGATTGAACTGAGGGCCGACCGGGAAGCTCAACTCGTTCCAGGAGGTCGCGCCCTGGGCGCTCACCTGGGGCAGCAAGCCCGAGCGCGCCTGGGGTAGTGCCTGGCGAGCCGCCTCGTACTGGGCTCGAGCTGCACCGATTACGGCATCGTTCGCTTTAGCGGCTTCGAAAACGTCTTTCAAATCGGTGGCGGTGGCGGCCTGAGTCAGCGCCAGCGCCGCGATGACAGCGAGTGCGGCCCTGTGTAGTCGAGGGATCACGCAACCCGCGGCGCGGCCGAGGGCGTTGATTGAGACAGTCTTTTGGCGAGAGATGGAGGCTTTCATCAGAAAAGGCACTTATCCAGAGTCAGAATTCCGGTTCTGCGCCAGGCTGTTGAGGCGGCTGCGCAAGCATCGCAGTCTACACTACAGGTGACCCTGGCCACTGCGCGAACGTCATGTTGGCAGAGGAAATTGTACGTGTCAGCGGTGCGAATATTTAGCGGCGGCGGGGCAAAATGTGATCGACGGCCATGTCTGTCCGACGACCGGTTGCAAGCTGGTATTTGCCGTCGGTTCGTGACACCGTTTGCCGCCCCGGATTGATCTGGGGCACGCCAGGGCGGATATATACCCTGCACCATGGTTAACAGACATCGCGTTTGATCAACATCGCGTCGGGCTCATTTGAGGCGTCGCGGACGTCAATTCAGATGTCACAGACGTGTATTCGACAGGAACCTGCACAGTAGATGATTCGGTGACGGCACCACTTGCATATCAGCGCTATCACGAGGGCATGCTGGCTCGCGCCCGTCGTCGTGCCCGCGTGGATCTCCAGGCCCATATGGCGCTGTGTGATGCCAACTACGAAAAGCTCTTCAAGCTGTATCCGTCGCTGCGCGCAGCGACTACCGACGGCGCTCCCCGAGAGTTTGTATTGCCCGTCGCGAATGCAGGTATTACCGCCGAGATTACGATTCTGGAGCAAACGCCGTACACAACGCTTGTGCGCCTCACCTACGGGATGCATCCAGCCCTTCGTAGCTTGACCGAGCCTCGCCTCACGGTGCGGCTCTATCACGATGCGCATAGCGCCGATGTTATTGAGTACCAGGGCCAGCGCCGATTTGCCGGCGCCTACGACTACCCGAACGAGGGCATGCGCGCACCGGACGAAAAGACGCAAATCAATGCGTTGCTCGGTGAGTACCTAAGCCACTGCATCGCCAATGGCATGAGTTCTGAGGCCGTGGATTTCAGTCGAGATTGATGCCCGCCGATCTTGCACCTGTCGGCCGCAGCAGCTGACAACAGGTTGCTGGTAACGAGTAGCTTTGGATGAGCCGATGAGTCGACTCCTGCAGATCAGTGATTGTCACCTGGTGAGTGCGCCTGAGATGGGTCTGCTCGGAGTCGATACCGATGCATCGTTGCAATTGGTATTGCAGCGCGCGCTGGCGCAATACACCCCGGATCTCATCGTCGCCAGCGGTGACATCGCCCATGATGCGACGGCTCACAACTATGAACGCTTTGTTGCGCTCATTCGCGCGCAAACCGACGCGCCGCTCATGATGTTGCCGGGCAACCATGATGAGGCAGAGGTGATGGCACCCTGGCTTGCACAGTTTGGCTCGCCCCGCGCACTGGGCGACTGGCGCATTCAGCCTCTCTCCTCCTGGCAGGCTGGCAGTAGTGCTGGTGCGCTTGACGCAACAGAGGTTGCTGATGCGATCGATGCCTGCAGAAATGCCAGGCATGTGCTGCTGACCGTACATCACCCGTTCACTCCATTTGCCCCTTGCGGCACGCCCTGGCTCGACACCGATGCCATCGAGCTGGATGAGCAATCGGCTTTGCTGGCCTGGCTGAATGAGACTGACTGTAATGTGCGGGCAATTGCCGTTGGTCATGTGCACCAGGCTTGGGAAAGCTGGCACAATGCGACGCCGATGCGCTCAGCACCTTCTACCTGTTTTCAGTTTGCGCCGGCCAGTGAGTCATTTGCCGTGACCGATGCCGGTCCCGGATATCGCTGGTGGCAGCTGGGCGATGATGGCGTCGCCAGCTCGACCGCCCATTGGTGCTGATGCAGCAAACACCGTTCGAACTCGATGCGCTGCTGAACATTTCTGCCTTTAACCCCGTTGCAGCCGAGCACATGGTCATCCCATGTTCGGCAGGAGAGCCAGACCACTACCATGTCAGCTGACAGCTATTCGGCCGAGTCGCTTCAAGTTCTCTCGGGCCTCGAGCCCGTGCGCCGGCGACCGGGTATGTACACCGATACCGCTAGACCCAATCACCTCGTTCAGGAAGTCGTCGACAACAGCGTTGACGAAGCGCTCGCGGGTCACGCGAGCAGCATTGAAGTGACGCTGTTCAAAGACGGTTCGATCGAAGTGATCGACGATGGCCGAGGCATGCCGGTGGATATTCATCCCGAGCATGGCATTACCGGCGTCGAACTGATTCTTACCCGATTGCACGCCGGCGGAAAATTCGACGGCGACAGCTATACCTACTCCGGCGGTTTGCACGGCGTTGGCGTCTCGGTGGTGAATGCCCTTGCCCTGTGGCTTGAGGTTGAAATCAAACGCGACGGTCAGGTCTATCAGCAACGCTTTGAAGGCGGTGAGCCAAAGGGCAAGCTCAAATCCGTCGGCACCGTGGGCAAGCGCAACACGGGAAGCCGTGTGCACTTTCAACCCGACCCCAGCTACTTCGATAGCCCGAAAGTTTTAGTGTCTCGACTGAAGCACCTGCTGCGAGCCAAGGCGGTGCTGTGCAACGGGCTGGAAATCAGCGTACGTGTCGAAGATAACCCGGAGGAGGATGAGACCTGGTGCTTCCAGGACGGCATCACCGATTATTTGCTACAGGCATTAGACGCTGCCGAAACCGTACCCGCTGCGCCTTTTGTCATGTCACTGGAAGGGAATACCGAAGCCGTCGACTGGGCGCTGGCCTGGGCCACGGATGGTGGCGTGCGAGTCGCAGAGTCCTACGTCAATCTGATTCCGACGGCCCAGGGAGGCACTCACGTCAGTGGCCTGCGTACGGGTCTGATCGAGGCGCTGAAGGAGTTCTGTGAGTTCCGCGATCTGCTGCCGCGCGGCGTCAAGCTCACGGGCGACGATCTCTTTGACGGTTGCAGTTACGTGCTGTCCGCGAAGATGCGTGAACCGCAATTCAGTGGCCAAACCAAAGAGCGGCTGTCTTCCCGGCAGGCATCGGCGTTCGTCAGTGGCGTGGCCAAGGATGCCTTCAGCCTGTGGCTGAACGAACACACATCCGATGGTGATCTCATCGCGGAGCTTGCCATCGGCAATGCCCAGCGTCGCGTGCAGGCGAGTAAAAAGACTGCGCGCAAGAAAATCACGGCGGGACCGGCGCTGCCCGGCAAGCTCGCGGACTGCTCCGGCCAGGATGTGCAGCGTTCGGAGCTGTTTCTGGTTGAGGGTGATTCAGCCGGCGGCTCCGCGAAACAGGCGCGGGAGCGCGAGTATCAGGCGGTCATGCCGTTGCGCGGGAAGATTCTGAATACCTGGGAAGTCGCATCGGGCGATGTGCTTGCTTCCCAGGAAGTGCACGATATCTCGGTCGCCATTGGCGTAGACCCTGGCTCAACGGACCTGTCCAATCTCCGCTATCACAAAGTCTGTGTGCTGGCGGATGCCGATTCGGACGGTGCCCACATCGCGACGCTTCTGTGCGCGTTGTTCCTGCGCCACTTTCAGCCATTGGTGGAAGCGGGGCACGTGTTCGTCGCCATGCCGCCGCTGTTTCGCATCGATGTCGGTAAAGAGGTGTTCTACGCGCTGGACGAATCCGAGCTCGAAGGCGTACTCGACCGCATTGCAGCGGAGAAGAAGAAAGCCACACCGGTTGTGCAACGCTTCAAAGGCCTGGGCGAGATGAACCCAATGCAGCTGCGCGAAACCACGATGGCGCCGGATACCCGCCGTCTGGTTCAGCTGACGCTGGAGATGCCGGGCAAAACCCATGAAGCGATGGACATGATGCTGGCGAAGAAACGCGCCGCAGACCGTCGCGCCTGGCTGGAACAGAACGGTCACACAGCGGAGCTTGGCTGACTGGCCCTGTCCGCCGCCTGACGATATTCGCAAGAGATTTACGTAAAGAACCCAAGCCATGAGCGATACCACAACGACGCCGCCCAGCGAGTTTGAAACGCTGCCGCTGCACAGCTACACCGAGAAGGCATACCTCGATTACTCGATGTACGTCATTAACGATCGAGCGCTGCCGCACATCAGTGACGGGCTCAAGCCGGTGCAGCGCCGCATTGTTTACGCCATGTCTGAATTGGGTCTGGCGAGCACGGCTAAGTATGCAAAGTCCGCGCGCACGGTGGGTGAAGTGCTCGGTAAGTTTCATCCGCACGGCGATTCCGCCTGCTACGAAGCGATGGTGCTGATGGCGCAGCCGTTTTCCTATCGCTATCCGCTGGTCGATGGCCAGGGTAACTGGGGTGCACCGGACGACCCGAAGTCGTTCGCCGCGATGCGCTACACGGAGTCGCGCCTGTCAGCATTCGCGCAGGTTCTGCTCAGCGAGGTGACGCAAGGCACCGTCGACTTTGTACCCAATTTCGACAGCTCCCTCGATGAACCAACACTGCTGCCTGCGCGCCTGCCGCTGGTATTGCTCAACGGCAGCACGGGAATCGCCGTGGGTATGGCCACTGACACGCCCGCGCACAACCTGCGCGAGATTGTCAGCGCCTGCGTGCATTTGCTGGACAGTCCAAAGGCAACACTTGCCGACATCATGACTCACGTTCAGGGGCCGGATTTCCCCTCGGAGGCTGCAATCATCACGCCGGTTGAAGACATCGCGGCGATGTATGAGTCTGGCCGGGGCTCAGTACGCGCCCGCGCGCAGTGGGTGGTTGAGGACGGTGAGATCGTCGTGACGGCTTTGCCCTACCAGAGCTCGCCAACCAAAGTGATGGAGCAGATTGCCGCGCAGATGAATGGCAAGAAACTGCCGATGCTGAATGATCTGCGAGATGAATCTGATCATGAGAATCCGACGCGCCTGGTTCTGATACCGCGCTCGAATCGCATTGATGTGACGCGCCTGATGTCGCACTTGTTTGCAACGACGGATCTTGAGCGCAGCTACCGCATCAACATGAATGTGATTGGTCTGGATGGCCGACCCGCGGTCAAGAACCTGGTCACGATGTTGAAGGAGTGGCTGGAGTACCGGCAGCAAACGGTGACGCGCCGCCTGGAATACCGTCGCGACAAAATTGATGCCCGGCTGCACATTCTCGAAGGCCTGCTCGTTGCCTACATCAATATCGATGAAGTCATACGAATCGTGCGCGAGGAAGACAAGCCGAAAGCCGCCTTGATGTCGGCGTTCGGCATCAGCGAGTTGCAGGCGAACGCCATTCTCGATCTGCGCTTGCGTCAGCTGGCTCGGCTGGAAGAGATCAAGCTCACCACAGAGCGGGATGAGTTGGTTACCGAGAAAGACGGCATCGAGAAGATCCTGGGGTCGAAAGCGCGCCTTAAAACACTGATCAAGAAAGAGCTGCTTGAGGACGCCGAAACCTATGGCGATGCGCGGCGATCTCCGCTGGTAGAGGTTACCGATGATGAAGGCGCCGCCGCATTCAGTGATGAAGAACTGGTGTCTAACGAGCCCATCACCGTTGTGCTGTCGCAAAAAGGCTGGGTTCGCTCGGCCAAGGGGCATGAGGTTAACAGCGCGGAACTTAACTATCGCAGTGGTGATGCGCTGCTCGCGGATGCGCGCGGCCGCAGCAATGAGATTCTTGCCTTTCTCGACTCAACAGGACGAGCCTATTCGCTGCCAGCGCACACGTTGCCGTCGGCGCGAAGCCAGGGTGAGCCGCTGACAGGACGGTTGAAACCGGTCGATGGCGCGCGCTTTGTCGGCCTCGCTCTCGGCCAGGCCGAGCAAAAACTGCTGCTGGCATCCGATGCCGGTTATGGCTTTGTCGGCAAGCTGGCAGACATGGTTGCCAAGAACCGGGCTGGTAAAGCCTATCTGAGCGTGCCGAAAGGCGGTGTGGCCCTCGAGCCATCACTGGTGCCCGCCGGTGACGCAGATCTGTTGATTGCGAGCGTAACAAACACCGGGCATCTGCTTCTGTTCCCGCTCGATGAGCTTCCTGAACTCACAAAAGGCAAAGGCAACAAGCTGCTGAACGTTCCCGGCGCCGCTTTTAAGGCCGGCACGGAGCGCGTTACATCGGTTGCCGTTTTGCCGGCAAATGGTTCCCTTACGGTGTTTTCTGGCCAGCGACACATGCGGCTGAAGCCGAAAGATCTTGAAAACTACATTGGCGAGCGGGCACGCCGCGGCCGTAAGCTACCGCGCGGGTTTCAGAATGACCCGCTGTTATCGACGAGCGACTGAGACAGCAGGAGTTCCGCCTGGCGTTCGAGCAGCACCTGGTAGGAATCGGTCACGCCGTGCACCAGATAGCAATGAGCGCCGGCGGTGCTCATCGCGCCGAGAGCAGGATTGCGCCGCTCCTCGAACAGCAGTCGCTCAACTCGATCCAGATCGAAGAACACATCTTCACTCACCACTAAAGTGGAGTTGCGCGCAGTGGCGCTCAAGAGAACAGCGTCGGCAACGGCGTCGTGATCGGCAACCACATCCAGGGGGTTGCCTTCTTCGGTGCCGTCCAGATCAACCTTGTGAAGACCAAATCGATACAGCAGCTCACTGGGTTCGCTGTCTTCGATGAATTGGCCGTTCGCGCGCGCAAACATTTCCGCGAGCAATATGGCTGCGCAGATGATCTCGAAACAGCGATCGCTGTGGGTGTAGCCACTGAAAGTAAGCAGCACTCCCGTGCCCGGCAGCGCTGTTGCCTGGCCGCCGTATAAATCGGCGACCTGCTCAGCCTGCCAGAGCGCATCGCTCAGATGCACGCTGCGATCATCGGTATCCAGGCTGATCTGATTGAAAAGATTGGCAACCAGCACGTATTGGCGGGAACCGAGGCCTGCGGACTCCGGGATAACGGCCAGCTCGATCTGATCTTCCAATCGGCGGCCGAAACGGACGTTGCTGGCGAACCAGCCCATCGGCAGTAGTACCAGCGCGGCGAGTGCGATGGGTAGCAGCACGGCTAAGGCAACGATGTGGGTCGCAATCGGTTGTTTGAAGCGCTCCTCTGCAAGACCGACGCTCGCGATGCCGGCTCGAGCGCCATCGATGCTGATCACCTGGTCGAACTGCAGAGCATTGTCTGCTGGCTGTGTACCGGCGCTTGCGAGCGCGGTGCCGTCAAGCGTGGTGATGGCAACAAAGCGGATGTCGGCGGTGAGCGCCAGCCGCTGCGCCAGAGCGCTCAGCACGAGCGCATCCTGAGTCATGAGCGGCTGCGCAGCGAGCGCTGCCAACTGATCCGCAGCACCCTGTCCGAACTGGCGTGCTCGTGCATCGTCCGTACCGGCGTTTGAACTGGTTGTCAGTACGGCGGCGGCTGTCAGCCAGCATCCTGCGAGAACGAGTAATGCGCACAGTAATGGCGACAGCGTTTTCTCACGCAAACTCATGGGGTTGACTGCTCACAAGGGTCGGCCAGGAGTGCACAGCACGTGCAGGTGAGTTGCACGCGAACTGATGCGGTCGCTTTCAGAGGGTTTTGCTTCACGGGTCGGGTATTCTGCGCAGCTAACAGTAACCGGTGGCGGACAGTCTACGTGAGTGCAAGCTTTGATACCGAAGCGATTTTGCTGGTCAATCTTTCCGGGCGTGATTCGCCGGGCATGATGGCCGATCTGAACACACGGCTGTCGAGTCGGGATGTGGTGATCCTGGATATTGGCCAGGCCGTAATCCATGCGGAGCTGACGCTCGGTCTGTTGCTGTCGTTCGACCCGGTGCACATGAGCGCGATACGTGGGGAGCTTGAAAACTATGCCGCTCAGCACGCTGTCAGCCTTCGCATGACTGACGTGAGCGCGGACGATTATACGGCCTGGGTTCAACGCCAGGGCAGTGACCGGCGCATTCTCACGCTCGTATCGGCGGGCGTTTCCTCGGCCCAGATGGCCTCTGTCGCTGAGGCAATTACCGGCGCCGGACTCAATATCGATGACATCGTTCGTTTGTCAGGGCGCACACCACTGGCAGCTTTGACGGATTCACCGCGAACCTGTGTCCAGCTGTCGCTTCGGGGCGCAGTGGAAGACGATCGCTCGCTGCAGAAAACGCTGCAGGACGCCGGCCACGCTCTGGGTTTCGATTTCTCGCTCCAGGTGGATTCGGTCTACCGTCGCAACCGTCGCCTGGTGGCCTTCGACATGGATTCCACGCTCATCGATGCGGAAGTGATCGATGAGCTGGCGAAACACCACGGGGTGGGTGATGAGGTGTCGCAAATTACTGAGCGGGCGATGGCCGGAGAGTTGGATTTCCAACAGAGCTTCCGGGCCCGTGCATCATTGCTGCGCGGGTTGCCGGCCTCCGCGCTCGCGCAGGTGGCGATGGATGTGCGCTTGAACGATGGGGCGGATCGATTGATCGAGTCGCTCAAACACTTCGGCTACAAGACCGCGATCATCTCCGGTGGTATCCACCGGGTTGGCGCAGCGCTTGCCGCTCAGCTAGGCATCGACTACGTCTATGCGAACGAGCTTGAGGTGGACGATGGAGTGCTCACTGGCAGGGTCGTCGGTGAGATCGTGGATGCAGAACGCAAGGCGACGTTGCTGCGCGAGATATGCGCGACAGAAGGCATTGCATTACGGCAGGCGATTGCGATTGGTGATGGTGCCAACGATCTGCCGATGCTGGCGAGCGCGGGCCTGGGCGTTGCCTTTCGCGCCAAGCCTGTGGTGCAGGCCAGCGCTCAGCACGCGATATCGAACTTCGGGCTCGACAGCGTGCTGTATCTCATGGGCTTTTCAGACTCCGATATCGCGGAAGTCTATTCGTCGCCGGCGAAGTCGTAGTCCATTTCCGTCGTCGGCTCTTGCAGGTAGTGACCCTGAATGAAATTCGCGCCGGCCTGCCAGAGCGCAGACAGAATGGTCGCGGACTCAACCATGGGGACGATGGTCAGCTTGCCGGCTTGCTGCAGCTTGCCGATGGTTGCGGTTAGCTGATTGCGTTGATCTTCGCTCTCCAGATCCTCAACAAACGTGCCGTCCACCTTCACCATATCGACGGGGATGTGGCGCAGAGTCTCGAAGGCATCATCGCGCACGCCAAAGCGTCCGAGTGACGAGCGACAATGCATTGCCTGCAGTGCCTCGATAAAGGCCCGGGTCTGGCGCAGATACGTTGCCGCATCGTTCTCGGTGACCTGGAAGATCACTGCATCGGACGGCAGGCGCGCGGCTTTGATTGCCACCGACAGCCACTGCGCGAACTCAGGGTCACGCACACTGTTGCTGGTGATGTTGATCGTGAGCCGGGTGTTGTGGCCTTTTGCCCGGTGCACCGACAGCATCTTGATCGATTGCAGGATCACCCAGCGATCGATCTTCGCCGCGACATCGTTGTCGATTGCTGTCTGCAGGAAATCTCCTGGCGTGATCTCGTCGCCGTCGTCCACCATGCGAAGGAAAACTTCATAGTGCTCATCCGAATCACCCCGCAAGGAGATGATCGGCTGATACAGCAGCATGAAGCTCTGATCGTCGATGGCCTGATTGATCTTATCCAGAATGGCCTCAGCCTCTGAACTCACGGGCTGTGCCTCGGCTTCAACCTCACTACCGGGCAGCGCCACCTGATTGCAGTCACCACCGTGGTTGCCGTGCAGCAGCTGCTGATACGCCTGGTTCAGCGCGGCTTCGGCGCTGGTCTCGATAACCTGGCCTGACAGCGACACCGTGCTGCGAATGCTTTTCTCATTGACCTCGATGATGTGCTGCTCAACGAGCTCGCGCAGCATCTCTGCCTGTTCGCCAGCCTGATCATTGGTTGGGTCTGTGGTCAGCACCAGTATGCAGCGATGGGGCGCGATGAGCTGGCTGGCGCTGAAGCGCTCGCGTACGACTGGCCAGAAGTCGTCGGTGTATTCGCTCGAAAGGCGCAGGCCAAGCTGTGCCTGAAGCTCATCAAAGCCATTGATCTCGGCAATGAACAGATAGCGCTTAACTGCCTCGTTTGCGTCCGCATCGATTTCGGCCAGAAAGTCACCAAGGCTCGATTGTGGAGCGGCGGCCACTGTGGCCTCAAGGTTGGCAGCCACGTCATCCGGGCGCACCGTTACCTGCAGACAGGCCTCGCCTTCGTATTGGGCTCGACCAAGCGTCATGTTGCCGGTGACGGCTTCGCCGTCGACCCGCTTGCCGCTGAAGTCGAAGCTGGCGTCCTCGCGATTGTTGCGCAATGACTTGAGCGTTTCTTTGAGTGTGGTGACGCTGGCGGCATCCAGCAGATCCACCAAAGGCAACCCGGCTGTGTCGTCTTCGCTGGCGAACCCGAACAGGTCCAGATATGCGGCATTGGCGAAGATGTGCATGCCTTCGTGAACGTAGGCGATGGCGGCGCGAGAGCTGGCAAGCAGCATGGCGCAGCGATCTTCCGCCTCTTTAAGCGCCACTCGCGCGCGGCGCAGGCGACGTGACAGGCACATATTGGCGAATTCACGCTGAACGACCAGGCTCAAGTGCTCATCGTCATCGTCAGAGACGATATCGTTGGCGCCGATCGACAAAGCGGCAGCGGCGGCACGCTCCGTGACATCGTGTTTCAGCAGGACAATCGGCAAATCTGGCCGCGATGCGCGAATGTCGCGCACATCAGTATCCAGGCTGCTGTCGGTATTGCTGTCGCAGAGCAGGAAGTCTGCGCCGTCTGCTTGCAGCAGCTCGCGTGCCTCGCCGATGGTCTCTGTCCAGGTAAGGCGCGTGGCGATGCCGGAATCGCGCAAGCGCGACTCCCACTGGCTGGCGGCGCTTTCGCTGCCCCCGGCAAATAGCATTCGAATGGTGCCCGCTGTGTTCATTGCGGTTGTTGTTGTCATCTGCGACGACATGTTTGTGCTCTCACGGTAATCCTTCACTCGCTGGAGCATCAAATGATGGTCTCCGTCGGTCAGCTCATGCTGAGATCAACGGGTGCGTTTTCCAAGTAACCATCCAACAGTCGGAATGTGAACTGGGTAAAGCTTTGAGTAGTTAGTGTGACTTCCTGCAGCTGAGCGATGGTGCGAATGCCCTGGCGCTGAATCTGCACCTTCTGACCAACGTCGAAGACGAGCGATGGTGTGACGAGCGTTGCTTCCCGGCCGATTGCCTTTATCTCCGGCAACACGAGCGCTCGCATGAAATCGCTGGGCCCGCCGCGCTTGCGGATGACTCGTGCAGCCACCGGAATAGCTCGCGGTGCCAGCAGCTCCAGACCCATGGCGTGAGTGTCCGCGCCGCGCTGCAGCCAGCGAATGACGGCGACACACCAGCGCTCGTCGGATTGGTCGCGAACCGTAACGAGCTCACCGGTTGCGGTGCTCTCGGGCAGGTGCTCCCAGGTTACCCGGTAACCCTCCGGTGACATGTCCGAGCTGACGGCGTCGTGCACCACGTAGCCTTCATCGTCGCTCGCCTCTAGATCCTCGCGTTTGCTCAACAGGATGCGATCCGGGTCTGCAACGTTTGGGTTTTCTGGAATCGTCGCGGCAGACCACACATCGCCGCTGGATCGGGTCTGGCCATCTTCCGCTAGAAACGGGTTGATCTCTCTGCGCAGCAGGGCATCGGTTGTGCCCAGTTGGTCGGCAAACTGAACCGCGCCGGAAACGAAATAGTGAACAGCGCGAAGCCCAATCGCCACTTTCAATGGCGTGTCTGTTTTCATTCGCCGAAAAGAGCGCTCGGGCATGCTGCTCCATGCGGTCGCCAGATGCTCGATCAGCCGGCTCGTGAGGTAGTCGGGCACCTCGAGCTTGCCGTCGACATGGCCCAGGTACGCGACCAGTTCGAAAGTCAGCACCTCGGTGCTCAAGCCAAGCAGTCCGCTCTCGGTTGTGTTTAGAGAAACATAGCGGGGTGGTTCGTCGCGATCCTGATCGATCGCGAAGCTGGCGCTGGGATCGAACGGCGCCAAGGATACGCTCGCAGACCACAGCTCCAGCGCATTGAAGGCTTGCGTGAGCTCAGCATTGCGCAACTGATTGGGTTTTGCCGTGGCGAGTAGCAGCGCACGCCGGTAGGTGTCGCCGATAGTCATTTCCTGGCGATGGTGGTTCTCGGTATCGCGCGTGCTTTTGTCTTCCAGCTCCAGTGCTTCGGCGATCCGATACAGCTCATGCAGCTCGCGCCAGAACTGCGCGGGCGTTGCACTATAAAGCTGGCACGCGCGCAGCAGCGTACGGCTCATGTCGGACAGGCATCGATGTAGTGCCAGCACGAGATCATCGCCGGGACGGGAGTCTGTCAGGGCGTCTTTCACGACGCTCTTGTAGCCAACACACAGGTTGACCTGCAGGCGCTGGGCGTTGTCGGCCGCAGACATTGACTGCATGGAAGCGCTGGCGAGCCGGTCCAAACGAGTGCTGAGGTAGCTCACCGGTTCGCGAAGCACTTCCAACAGAGCAAGCCGTGTCCGCCAGTCGATGCTAAGACGTGCGAGCTCATCTGTTGCCTGGCGCAGCGACTGCCCCGTCTGATCAGTGTTGGCGAGGGGCAGGCGTTCAATCCAGCCAGACAGTCCACTTGGGGTTGAGGCGCAGAAGGACAGTTCGGACAAATCCGCCGACGGGGTGATTAGCACAGTTGCATCGAAGCTCGCTGACATCATGTCGCCTGCTGTGAACGTCCGGGTTCGAATGGTCTGGTAGTCGCGTTCGTCAGTATATGAGTTTTCGAGGAGTCTCAGTGAGCGATGGGGCACAAACTTCGCGCGCTGGGAAGCACGCTCGAAGGGCAAGACAACTGTCGGACTTCTCGCTAATCACAGAAGTACGGTTTTACTGTCTTTTCCAGGTTCCTCACGCACCAATCTGGGGACGAGGTAGCCGGGTAACTGGGCACGGATTTTCTGTATCAGATCCCGCGCCCGAGTTTCGCTGACGGCAAAATGTTGTGTGCCGGCGACGGCATCCGGCATATGCAGGTAGTACGGCAATACACCCAGATCGCCCAGATCATTCGAGAGGTTGATGAGCGCGTCGGCGTTGTCATTCACTCCTGCTAGTAACACGGATTGGTTCAGCAGCGCAGTCGTTGATTGTTTCAGCGCTCGCAGCGCCTCACCCGTATCCGCGTCGAGTTCGCGCGCATGGTTGGCGTGTACAACTACGGTCACCGATGTGCGTCTGTCTGCAAGCATCGCTTTCAGATCTTCCGTGACCCTGGCGGGAATGACGATTGGCAGGCGGGTGTGCAGACGGATGCGTCGGATAGCGGGTAGCGCGTCGATGTCATCGAGCAATCTGGCCAGGATCTTGTCGGGCAGCGATAGCGGGTCGCCGCCAGACAGAATCAGCTCCTGCACATCTGGCCGCTCTGCCAGCTCTGCGAGATGCTTCGCCGTGAGCGCACCCGAATCGCCGTACGGAAAGTGCCGTCTGAAACAGTAGCGGCAGTGCACCGCACAGGCACCAGTGGTGATGGCCAATGCTCTGCCATTGTACTTTTGTAGCAGCCCTGGGCGCAGCGTCGCGTCGGCCTCCTGTAACGGATCGTGACTGTAGCCGGGCGCGATCAAGCGCTCGCTGAGTACAGGCAACACCTGACGCAGCAGTGGATCTGCTGGATCGCCATATCGCATTCGGCTTACGAACGCGTGCGGCACGCGCGTGGGGAAGCCTTGGTCCATGTCGAGGGCTAACTTGTCCGCATCCAGCCCCAGCCGGCTGAGCAATTGCGCGGGATCTCGCTCCGCGTTCTTGAGCTGATCCTGCCAGGACTCGAATCGCCACGATAGCTCGCTAGCAGGTATCATTCGCGTTTTTCCGTGGAAGCATTATGGCCAGCTATTCTACCAACGAATTCAAGAGCGGCTTGAAGGTCATGCTGGACGGCGATCCGTGTTCGATTCTCGAAAACGAATTCGTCAAACCCGGCAAAGGTCAGGCGTTCAACCGCGTCAAGATGCGCAATCTCAAGAACGGCCGGGTGTGGGAACGTACCTTCAAATCCGGTGAGTCGCTCGAAGGCGCTGACATCATGGAAACCGACATGGAGTTTCTCTACAGTGATGGTGAGTTCTTCCACTTCATGCGCACGGATGGCAGCTTTGAGCAGGTGGCCGCGACCACTGAGGTGGTTGGCGACGCGAAAGACTGGCTGAAGGAGCAGGACGTTTGTCAGCTGGTGCTGTGGAACGATGACCCAATTGGGGTTTCCGTTGCTAACTTCGTTGAGCTGGAAGTGGTTGAGACGGACCCTGGCCTCAAGGGTGATACAGCCCAGGGCGGCACGAAGCCGGCAACCCTCACGACCGGTGCGACCATCAAAGTCCCTTTGTTTGTAAACATCGGCGATGTACTGAAGGTCGATACTCGTAGCGGCGAGTACGTCAGCCGCGCCAAAGGCTAAGTTGAGCGAGCCGCCGCTGGTGGACAACCTGCGGCGCCGGGCCGATGCGTTGGCGGCCGTGCGGGCGTTCTTTGCCGCTCGTGATGTTCTCGAGGTGACGGCGCCCACTCTGCGCCCCTACACAGTTACCGATGTCTCGCTGGATAGCCTCTCCGTGGGCGAGGGCTTTCTGCAAACCTCGCCAGAGGCCTACTTGAAGATCTTGCTGTCGTTAAGCGCGCCGAGCATCTACAGCCTCGGCCCCTGCTTTCGCGCTGATGAGGTGGGTCGCCTGCATAACCCCGAGTTCACGATGCTCGAGTGGTACCGGCTCGGTTTCGACGATGCGCAGCTCATGGAAGAAGTCGCCGCGCTGTGCGATGTGCTGCTCGGCTCCGCGGACTATGAGACGCACGCCTATGCCGATCTCGTGAACCGTGTGCCCGAGAGCGATGTGGGGCCCGATATAGCCGGGTCCGAACGCTTCGACCGCGCCCTTGCGCGCTTGCCGCGAGGGCGACATTTCATTGTCGACTATCCGGCGGAGCAGGCAGCGCTCGCCAGACTACGGTCCGACCGTCAGGACGTTGCTGCTCGATTTGAGCTGATCATTGATGGCGTTGAGATCGCGAACGGTTACTGGGAGGAGACGTCGAGTGCCGTGCTGGAGCAACGCTTCGCGAATGATCTGGCGTCGAGGCGCGAGCAGGGTTTGCCTGAGCCAGAGCTGGACGCTGAATTCTTGGCAGCGATGAGATGGGGGCTGCCCGACTGCGCGGGTGTCGCTTTGGGGTTTGACCGACTGTGCATGCTGGCCGCCGGTAAAACGTCCATTGAGGACGTATTACCCAAATGGCGCTAGCAAGCTTGTGATCATCGCGTTAGCCGCTATTCCGGAGAGTAGAAGACCAGTGCGTTACTGCCGGGTTCTGCGAATTCCGCCTGAATCAGGGCGATATCTCCCAGCCTGAGTTCGGCTCCATCGGCCAACGTTCTAACTGGCAGATCGATCAGGGTCTGGATCAGATCGTCAGTGTTCTGAGTGTTGATTGCGCGCCGTCCGTGCCCCTGTTCGACCGTGTCCTGCAGCGCTTTGACATCGTCATCGGACAAGCCGAACTGGCTTACCTTCGATGCGTTAAACCGAACCGAAATGACATGTGCTCGCTCAGCGTCAACTCTCTCCTGAGCTACCTCTTCATGCCAGCTGCCGTCGCGAAACGAAAACGCCTGCCCCTCAGCATTGGTTAGAAGAGTGCCCACTGCGATATAGATTTCGCCCTCTCGTAGCCCAACTTCGCCGTTTCGCACTTCTACGGAGGCGTTTATCGGGCCAGAGATGCGACAGAGCAACAACCTGGCCGGTCCATCGCTGATGATTCGGCCCTGTCCCATCATGCCGAATGCCGAAACGTCCCGGCGTAGCCCCTCGTGGTGCTGTACGCGCTGCATGAGTGCGTCAGAGGCCGTTACGGGAAACATGGCGTTGGGTGATGCCAGGATCGAGACGACGCCAATCTCAAGCGCGAGCACGGAGTCAGCATCCAGATCGCCGTGGTTGCTATCGCCGCAACCGGCAAGCGCAAGTCCGAGTGCGAGTAGCGAAGTGCGGAACCATCTAGATCCGATCATGAGCCACCTATCTTTTGTGTTCTACGCGATCAGCGCCGAGAGCTGCCTACTTCATGGTGCGCCGAAACATCGGGTGACGCCAGCCAACGCGTTTTGGCGTCCGCTATAGTCGCTCGCAAACTTCTGGAGTTGGCTTATGAAACGTTGGGGGCATCGCTACCGGGACGCGCGCACCGGAGTCACGCTGGATGTGTGGTTTCCGCGTGCAAACAAACCGCGCAAACGCGGTTGTCTGGCGGAGAAGCTTGGGATCACTCAAGCCGACGCCGTTGATATAGAGATCGCAGATCTCGATGCGCCACCGAACAGCATCGAAGATGTGTACCTGCGTCTGCATCTGTTATCTGAATGTCAGCACAGGCCAAACACGGTTAATCTGGAGGGAATTTTTGGGCTGCTCACCAACGTCGCCTGGACCTCTGCCGGGCCGGTGTTGCCTGAGCGTCTCGATGACCTGCGTGATTCGGTCGCTGGCGACAACCACCACCTCGTTGTTCACTCCATCGACAAGTTCCCGAGAATGGTGGACTACGTTGTGCCTGAGGGAGTGCGCATTGCGGACGCGGATCGCGTTCGTCTCGGAGCACACCTGTGGCCGGGCACCACGGTGATGCACGAGGGCTTCGTCAACTTTAATGCGGGAACGATTGGTGCCGCCATGGTTGAAGGCCGCGTGACACCGGGGGTCATCGTTGGCGCCGGGTCTGATGTTGGGGCTGGTTCATCCATCATGGGAACACTCTCCGGCGGCGGCAAAGAAGTTAACGCGATCGGAGAACGAAGCCTGCTCGGCGCAAACGCAGGGATTGGTATTTCCCTCGGTGATCAGTGTGTGGTCGAGGCGGGGTTGTATATCACTGCTGGCACTCTGGTGAAGCTCGTAAGCGGCGACGTGGTAAAAGCCAAAACGCTGTCCGGCCAGTCGGGTTTGCTGTTCCGTCGCAACAGCCAGACAGGCGCTGTTGAAGCGGTGTCGTCGGAAGGCGTTAGTTGGGGTGGCCTGAATGCGAACCTACACGCCTAGAGATGATCGGCTTCTACTGGGGAAGGCTCTGCAGCTGACGGGTGAGAAACTCGCGCTCGACGTTGTTGTCAACGAGCTCAAGCGCCCTTGAGTAGGCTGCACGCGCTTTGTCGGTTTCTCCGAGCCGGCGCAGAAATTCTGCCTCTGTGGAGTGGAACAAGTAATAGCGCTGCATGGTCGCGGATTCTGCCAACTGATTGACGTGGGCAAGGCCGGCATCGGGACCGTCGCGCTCGCCAATCGCCACGGCGTAGTTCAGCGCGACAACGGCGGAAGGATCCAGCTGCATCAGGTGCTCGTACAGCGTTGCTATCTCGTTCCAATCGGTTGTGTTTGCGGAGGCTGCGCTTGCGTGCACGCAGGCTATCGCTGCCATCAAGGCATAGCGGCCGTTGCCTTGCCCCGCGTGGAACACCGCTCGAACGAGTTGCAGACCCTCATGGATGTTGCCCTGATCCCAGAGCGATCGGTTCTGATTTCGGAGCAGAACCAGTTGGCCGGTCGCATCGAAGCGGGCGTCGCGCCGGCTGTGTTGGATGAGCATCAAGGCCAGCAGCGCATGGCTCTCGCTGTCCTCGGGCATCAGGCTCGTCAGCAATCGGCCAAGTCGCAGTGCTTCCTCGGCCAGGCTTACTCGCTGGCCAATCGAACCGCCGCTCGCCAGCCAGCCTTCGTTGAATATCAGATAGATCGCAGCAAGCACCGCGTCTAACCTGTCTGCTAGCTCATGGTTCTGCGGGACTTTGTAGTGAATGCCCGCGTCACGGATCTTTCGCTTTGCCCGCCACAGGCGTTGCGACATTGTGCTGTCGGTGACGATGAATGCCCTGGCGATCTCCTCCGTTCGCAAACCGCACACGGTGTTGAGGCAGAGCGCCACTCTTGCCTCTATGTGTAGGGCAGGATGGCAACAGGTAAAGATCAAGCGCAGCATGTCGTCGTCCAGGTGCGACGCGTCATCGTGAGCAGCTGTGCCAGCATTGGTCTGCGTCCTCGTGACCTCTTCCATGTAAGCCACCTCCGGTAAGCGTTTGCTCAGGCTGGCGGTTCGCCGCATGTGGTCAATTGCACCGTTGCGCGCGGTGGTTCTCAACCAGGCCAACGCATGAGCGGGCGTCTCTCCGTCGGCCCACCGGTCAGTAGCCTTTACAAACGCGTCCTGGATCGAGTCTTCGGCCAGCGCCAGATCGCCCGTCAAACGGGTGAGTGAAGCGACAAGCTGACCGAAGTGGCTTCGATACAGTTGCTGCAGGTCGTCAGTCACCCATTAACCAGATTGGCCGCACCTCTACACAGCCGTACGTTGCGGTAGGAATTTTCGCAGCTATGGCCGTTGCCTCGTCGAGGTCCTGGGCCTCGATGAGAAAGAAACCACCGAGCTGCTCCTTGGTTTCGGTGAAGGGTCCGTCGGTCAGCGCAACCTTACCGTCGCGTACTCGCACGGTGGTTGCGGTGTCACTCGGCTGCAGGCGTTCGCCGCCGAGAATCTGCCCGGACTCGGCGAGGTGTTGGCTGAAACTGCCGTACCCCGCCATGATCTCGCTCTGTTCGGCCTCGCTCATCGAGTCCCAATGGGCTTCGCTTTCGTGAATCAACAATGCGTACTGCATAACGGCTCTCTCATTTGGTGTGTTAGCTGTCTCCGCGGTGACGAAGTTCAGACGCGCCAGTTCGCCCGGTGCGTGATTGAATAACGAATGGGCGGGTGTGTTTTCGACAGTCGCCCGAAGAAAAGAAGAAAACAAACCAGTAAGAGGCCGCGGCGAACAGTTCTGCGCCGAATGCCAGTTCCGTTGTCCAACCGAGTGGCGAAGCACGCACCGCGCACCGCCCAGCCTAGTCAGCGATCGTTCCGATTGTCTCGCCCATCCGCACGGACTCGCCCGCGGTGGCATCGAAACCGCCGGCTCCCTCCGGCAGCAGCACAATCGCCGTTGAGCCCAATAAAAATCGCCCGAGCTCATCGCCACGTTCAAACCTAACGTCATGTGCGCTTTCGACCTGCTCGCGATACGGCGACGTGGGCGCATCGAAGACGGCCTCGATGCTCGCGACGATCATCGCACCGACGAGTACAACCACAAACGGACCAAAGTCGGCTTCAAACTCACACACGAGGCGTTCGTTGCGGGCAAACAATGCCTCAACGTTGCCGGCGGTGGTGGCGTTTACCGAATACAACTCTCCGGGCAGCGCGCGGCTGCGAACCAGCCTGCCAGCCAGCGGTGTGTGTACCCGGTGATAGTTGCTGGGCGCGAGATAGATGGTGGCGAAGCTACCGCCGTCGAAGACGCCTGTGAGTGAGCCGCCGCCGATTAGCGCATCCGCGCTGTAGTGAATGCCTTTGGCTTGTAGCACTCGACCGGCCTCGATGGGACCCGCCTCGCTTACTGTGCCGTCAGCTGGACAGGCGATGCTGTTGGGCTCGCTGGGCATTGGCCGTGCGCCAGCTTTGAGGCCGCGAGTAAAGAAGTCGTTGAACGAACGATAATCTTCGCGGCGCGTGCGTTCTGCTTCAGCAAGATCGACGTTGTACGCACGCATGAAACCGCGGATGAGTAGCTGGGCGAGCCAGCGCCGCTCGCTAGCCGCGATCGATCCGCCAAAGCGTGAGAGCGCGTGTTGCGGCAGCGCTCGCTGCAAGGCAATGAAAGGCTTCGACATGTGCGCTATTGCTCGATCGGCGTGTCGTCGCGGTTGCCCCACTCGGACCACGAGCCATGGTAGGCCCTGATTCGCGGAAACCCGAGCAGGCGACCGACCAGGTAGGACAGTCCCGAGCGGTGGTGGGTTTGGCAGTGTGTGATGATCTCTTTGTCAGCCGTTATGCCGTGACGACCCAATAGCTCGCCCAAGTTGCTCACCAGGCGCATGTCTCGGGTTGGATCTTTCAGCGATTCCCAGTCCAGGTGCACGGCGCCTGGGATGTGGCCGGAGCGGGCGGCCGCGGGCCGAGCGCCTGTGTACTCCTCAAAGGAGCGCACGTCCCAGATCACCAGCCCTTCTTCGCCCAGCCGGGCCATAATTTCGTCGTACTTGGCCAGCGGGGTGTAGTCGAGATCGAGCTGAGGTGGCCTGTCCAGGGGTGCGGGCTCGACGGGCTCCGCGCTGAACGGCTCTCCCGCGGCATGCCAGGCGTGCATGCCGCCATCGAGGTAGCTCCAGCGGTGATGACCAATGATGTCCAGCGTCCAGATGAATCGTCCGGCCCAGCCGCCGCCCTCGTCGTCTACCACGAGGTAGTGCTTAGCCCTCGTATGACCAAGCCTCTGAAACAGCTGCTGCAGTCGGGTTAGTGGCGGCAGTTTTCCCGTGGCGGGGGGTTCTCCGCTGACGAGTTCTGCTGGCGTGACCAGCACCGCCCCCGGCAGATGCGCCTGCGCGTAAGCAGCCTCACTCGTCACCTGAATGAGGGTAACGTCAGCGCTGTCGCCGGCCAGCAGCGCTTTCGCGGCGCTGACGTCGAGGAGCTTATCGGTCATGGCCAGGATCCTGAATCACGGGCTTGCATGATACCGCCGAATCGCGCCGGGTCTTTGCCATAATCAGCGCTCTAGCACTGATCGCCGCATGAACAGGGAGTTGCCCGTGAGTCAGGATGTACTGGTCTGGATTGATCTGGAAATGACGGGCCTGGTGCCGGAGACGGATCACATCATCGAGATCGCGACCATTGTCACCGATGCCAATCTCGAGACGATTGCGGAGGGCCCGGAGCTGGCGATTCACGTGAGCGACGAAGTGCTTGCCGGCATGGACGAGTGGAACACCACTCATCATGGCGCGTCTGGCCTAACGGAACGCGTGCGCGCATCGAAAGTATCGTGCGCTGAAGCCGAGGCGCGCACGCTGGCCTTTATCGCCGAGTATGTGGAGGCGGGCCGCGCTCCGCTCTGTGGCAACTCGGTCTGGCAGGATCGCCGTTTCCTCAGTCGTTACATGCCGGCGCTCAACGACTTTCTGCACTATCGGCTTATTGACGTGAGCACAGTCAAAGAACTGGCCCGGCGCTGGAATCCGGCGGTGGCTGGCGGCGTGGTCAAACGCAACGAACACACGGCCCTGTCCGACATTCGGGAGTCGATCGAAGAGCTGCGCCACTATCGTGAGCACTTTCTGATCAGTCAGCCGGAATAGTCTGTTGCGCGAGCGCCCAGTGAATGTGCTCGGCGACCAACTCGCATGCCCCGGCCAGCGACGATTGCAGCGCGGCCACCACCGCTTCGCTTTTCGGTGAGTTACCCAGCGCGATGGCGAGGTTTCGGCGCCACTGGCGATAGTTGATGCGCCGGATTGCACTGCCCTCGGTGTTCTTCAGGAATGCCTGTTCATCCCATCCCCACAGCTCAAGCAGGTCGGGCTTATCCAGCCCGTTACGCGGAGCGAAGTCCGCTTCACGGCTGGGCTGTGCGTATCGATTCCATGGGCAGAAGAGCTGGCAATCATCACAACCGAAGATTCGATTGCCGATGGCAACCCGAAACTCCTCAGGGATAGAGCCTTTGTTTTCGATGGTCAGATAAGAGATACAGCGCCGGGCATCGAGTTGCTGCGGGCCGACAAATGCCTGGGTCGGACACACCGTGATGCAGGCAGAACACTTTCCGCAGCCCGGCTGCGGGCTGGGCGGATCCACAGGCAGCTCGAGATCCGTATAGATCTCGCCGAGGAAAAAGAAGGAGCCGGCGTCTGCATTCAACAGCAATGTGTTTTTACCGATCCAGCCTAGACCGGCTCGTTCGGCCAGGCCTTTTTCCAGGACCGGGGCAGAGTCTGTGAACGCACGCGCGACGCCGGCGCCAGCTTCTTCCTTCAGGCGCGTCGCAAGCTTTGCCAGCCTGCGCCGCAGAACCTTGTGATAATCCCGGCCAAGACTGTAGCGGGCGACATAACCCAATTCCGGCTGGCTAAGCAGCCGAACCGGTTGCGGATCATCAGCGCTTAAGTAGTTCATCCGGGCGCTGATGACTCGCACGGTGCCCGGCTCGAGTGCTGCCGGTTGCACGCGCAGGTCTCTATGCCGCTCGAGGTAACCGAGGTCTCCGTCGGGGCCACCATGCAGGTCGGCTGCAAGCCAGGTATCGAACCACGGGCCGTGTTGGCCCACGGTCGCTTCGGTGATGCGCAGGTCGTCGAAGCCAGCGTCTGCACCCCACTTGCGAATTTCCTGCGCCAACTTGGCCAACTCTGCTGACGGCAACTTATACTCCGGCGGTCAATCGGTATGTCACGGGGCCAGTGTGTCGTTAAACGGCGTCAACAGAGTGTACACAAGCGCGGAAAGTCGGCTGCTCGATCAGCGGGCGTCGGCCACCTTGGGAATACCGACCTATGAATTGATGCGGCGGGCCGGGCGGGCGGCGTTCGACGCTCTCAGCGAGCGCTGGCCCGAGGCGAGTGCATTGCTGGTTTGCTGCGGTAAAGGCAACAACGCAGGGGACGGCTATGTGGTTGCTCAACTGGCTAAACAAGCCGGTTTTGCCGTCCGTGTATGGCAGCTTGGTCGCGCGGATACTATGCAAGGTGATGCCCTGCGTGCCCAGGAGGCGGCCCTCGCAGCGAACGTTCCAGTGATCGCAGGTGATGATCCTGATCTGGTGAACTGGCAGTGCGATGTGATTGTCGATGCCCTGCTCGGAACGGGCTTGGCGGGTGAGCTTCGAGACGCATACCGGGCAGCGGTGGACGCCATGAATGCTGCCAGCGCGCCGAAATTTGCGCTCGACCTGCCAACTGGTGTTCTGGCCGATAGCGGCGGCATCGCCGGTGCTGCGGTCACTGCGGCGGTAACGATTGCGTTTCTGGGCGTCAAACGTGGCTGCGTAACCGGGCCTGGGGTCGCGTCAGTGGGCGAGCTGCTAATCGACGACCTGGGTTATGTCGATACCGACGAAGAGCTCGGAGTGGCGTATCAGCGCTTCACGCAGAATCGATTGCCCAGGCGAGCCAAGCGCGATTACAAGGGTGATGCCGGTCATGTTCTCATCGTGGGTGGCGATACCAGCATGGCAGGCGCAGCCACGCTCGCCAGTGAGTCGGCCCTCCGCTGCGGGGCGGGTTTGGTGACCGCGCTTACTCGCGCAGAACATCGCATGGGCCTGCAGGTGCGACGTCCGGAAGTCATGGTCACCGATGATCCCGCTCACGGCCTTGCTCGCGCCGATGTCGTTGCCCTGGGGCCCGGTCTCGGTCGGCGTGCCTGGGGTCGTCAGCTGTTTGAGTATGTGCTCGCGGCTGATCTGCCCAGTGTCATCGATGCCGATGGCCTCTATTGGCTGGCTGATCTTGCTAGCCGTTACGGAGCGCCGAGTCACAGCGCGCCGTGGCTCCTTACTCCCCATGTTGGCGAAGCTGCGCGGCTGCTGGCAACCGCGGCTGCGGATATCGAGGCGGACCGGTTTGGAGCAGCCCACGAGCTGGCGCAGCGCTTCAACGCGCAGGTGGTGATTAAAGGCCCTGGGTCGGTTATGGCTGGGCCCGATGGACAGTTGTCGGTGTGTGCACATGGCAATCCCGGCATGGCGAGTGGCGGCATGGGTGATGTTCTCTGTGGCGTCGCAGCGGCTATGTTGGGAAGCGCATCAGGTGATGCCTTTGACCAGCTAGTGACAGCGGTAACACTGCACAGCGCCGCAGCGGATTCAGCCAGTACACGTACCGGCGAACTCGGCCTTCTCGCCAGTGATGTGGTGGACGAGCTTGCTCTGCTTACCCGCCGGCCAGCGACTGAGAGTGCGCTGTGAGCAAGCAGTTTCTTGCGGATGAGGCTGCTACAGAGGCAGCGGGAGCTGCGCTGATCGCTCGCCTTGCCCCATCGAGCATCGTTTATTTGAGCGGTGACCTGGGAGCCGGCAAAACGACGTTTGTGCGCGGAATGCTGCGCAGCCTCGGCTATTCAGGAGCGGTTAAGAGCCCGACGTACACGCTGCTTGAACCCTATGAGATCGATGGCCGTGAGATATATCATTTCGATCTCTACCGGATTAACGATCCCGAAGAGCTGTTGTTGATTGGCATCGATGAGTTGATGACATCGCCAGCGCTCAAGCTGATCGAATGGCCAGAGCAGGGCGGCGAAATCATCGCGCCGGCAGATGTCACGGTATCGCTTGCTGTCGAAGGAACGGGCCGCACACTGAATGTTTGTCAAAGCTCATAACCCGCTCTTGCTCGCTGTGCTGTGTGCAGCCGTGCTGTTGCTGGCTGCGTCCGTCAGCGCAGATGGCCTGCGCGGAATCCGCTCGCACCAGGCGCCGGACTACACACGGTTAGTCCTCGACACCCAGGCGCCCGTTCGCTACGAGCTGTTTACGCTCGACAACCCCAGCCGAGTCGTTGTTGATCTGTTTGATGTAACGGCGGTTCGCGGGTTTGACACCGATGTCCTGTCGAGTAACCGGGATGTTAAAAACATACGCGGTCATGCGCGCGGTAATGGCTATCGCGTGGTTCTCGATATGAACAGGACGCTCACTCCGAAACACTTTACGTTGGCGCCGGTCGCCCCCTACGGTCACCGGCTGGTCGTGGATCTGGTGGACGCAACGGCCAAACCGGCCAGGCCGCCCCAGGCGCCAAAACAGAATCGCGATGTGCTTGTTGCTATCGACGCCGGCCATGGCGGTGAAGACCCTGGTGCCATCGGCCAAGGCAAGGTGTATGAAAAGCAGGTTGTGCTGAGTATCGCCCGGGAGATTGAGCGTCTTATCGATGCGGCTCCCGGATTTGATGCGTTCCTGGTGCGTACGGGCGACTACTACATTGCGTTGCCGGATCGAACGCGCATCGCGCGGGAACAGCGAGCTGATCTGTTTGTCTCGATCCATGCGGATGCGTTCAAGTCATCCGAGGTGACCGGCGCTTCGGTCTACACCCTGTCCAATTCCGGCGCGACGAGCGAACAGGCTCGCTGGCTTGCTGATCGGGAGAACGCATCGGATCTTATCGGCGGTGTCGGTTCGGTCAGCCTGGATGACAAAGACCCGCTGCTCGCCAAGGTGTTGTGGGAGCTGTCGATGGATGCATCGCAAGCGTCGAGTCTGGCGGCGGCGGAATCGGTCGCTGACGAGCTGTCCAAAGTGACCAAGCTGCACAAACGCCGTATAGAGCAGGCAGGCTTTGTAGTGCTCAAGTCTCCCGATATGCCGTCCATTCTGGTCGAGACCGGATACCTGTCAAACCCCAGCGAAGCCAGGCGGCTGAGCCAACGGGAACATCAACGCAAGGTCGCCAAGGCGATCAGCGCCGGCATCCAGGCATACCTTAAGGCCGAGCCGCCAACAGGCACCTTGTTAGCCAATCGCTCGTCCTCAGAACCGCGGCGTTACCGCATTGAGCCTGGCGATACGCTGTCGGAGATAGCGATGCGCTATGGCGTCAGCACCCGGGCACTGCGCTCGGCGAATTCGCTGGCGAATGATCGTCTGCGTATCGGCCAAGTGCTCGTGATACCCACTAGCTGATGACCAGGAACGCACACAGGATTGCTCGGCTCGACGGTTTCGTTGCGGATCAGATTGCGGCGGGTGAGGTTGTTGAGCGGCCTGCATCCATAGTCAAAGAACTGATCGAAAACGCGATAGATGCCGGCGCAAGCAGCATCCGCATTGATATCGAAGGCGGTGGCATCAAGCGGATCAGTGTTCGTGATGATGGCGATGGCATCCATCGCGACGACCTGCCGCTCGCGATATCCCGGCATGCGACCAGCAAGATTCGCAGCTCCGCCGACCTGGCGGGTATCGCCAGCCTCGGCTTCCGGGGCGAAGCGCTGGCGAGCGCAGCCTCTGTCTCCATGCTCACCATCACGTCTCGCGAGGCCAGTAGCGATGACGCCTGGCAAATCAGCATCGCCGGCGAGCGTGGCGGCGAGGTTGTGCCGGCGGCGCATCCGTTCGGCACGACGGTTGAAGTGAAAGATCTGTTCTTCAATACGCCGGCGCGGCGGAAGTTTCTGAAGACGGAGCGAACAGAACAGAACCATATCGAAACGACGGTGCGGCGGCTTGCACTGGCCAATTTCTCGATTGCCTTCGAGCTCAACATCGCTGGTCGTGCTGGTATGCGGCTGCCGAGTGGCGATCCACTGCGACGGCTGGCTAGCGTGCTTGGGCGAGAGTTCCCCAATCGCAGTCTGGCCATAGACGAGGCGCTCCCCGACGGGCTGCGCCTGCACGGCTGGGTCGCCGAACCAACGCTCACTCGCAGCAATGCCGATCAACAGTACTTCTTTGTCAACGGGCGTCACGTACGCGACAAGATTGTCGCCCACGCGGTACGCCAGGCGTATCGCGACGTCACTTTCCACGGTCGGCATGTGGTTTTTGCGCTGTATCTGGAGCTCGATCCGGAGCAGGTCGATGTCAATGTGCACCCGACCAAGCACGAAGTACGCTTTCGTGAAGCCCGAACGGTTCACGACTTCATTTTCTCGCGTCTGCACCGGGCGCTGCGCGAGCTGCGACCCGGTGATGTAGAGGCGGCGCCCATCGTAGGCGCGCCACCGGGAAGCGTCGGTGCGGGTGCGAACCAGATTTCCCATCAGACAGGACTGGCGCTGAATTCGCCGCGCCGCGATTCTGACTGGGGGCAGAGCGCGGGCTTTGCCGGCGCGCCGCTCGCGGGTGAGGCAGTTATCTCCTCGCCAGCGGCCGAGTTTGCCCGTCGTGGCGAACTGGCTGCCGGATCATTGTCAGACCAGCAACAACCTGTCGACGAGCAGGCTATCCCGCCACTTGGCTACGCCCTCGCTCAGCTTCATGGCATCTACATCCTTGCGGAGAATGCCGACGGCATGGTGGTTGTCGATGCGCATGCGGCGCACGAACGGGTTACCTATGAAAAGCTGAAGGCTGCTGGGGCGGCTGATGGCATGGCGCGCCAACGCCTGCTGGTTCCGCAGGAGGTCCTGTTGTCGCAAGCCGATGCGGATATGGCCGAGCGCTTTGCACCCGCGCTGGAAGCACTAGGCCTGCTGGTCGAGCGACGCAGGCCGGAGTCGGTGATGGTGCGCGAGGTGCCGGTTTGGCTGGCGGGAGGCGACGCGGCTGCGCTGCTGCGTGATGTGCTGTCAGACCTAGCCGGCTATGACGATGACAGCACGGGCATCGAAGCGGTTGCTGCGCATCGCGATGAGTTGTTGTCGACCATGGCTTGCCACGGATCGGTTCGAGCGGGCCGACGCTTGAGTGTGGCGGAGATGAACGCCCTGCTGCGTGAGATGGAAGTGACGGAGAATGCCGGCCAATGTAATCACGGCCGGCCAACGTATCGCGTCCAGACGCTGGCGCAGCTCGACCAGATATTCATGCGCGGTCGCTGATGGACTCGCACGCCGGCGCGCCCAGGCGAGTGCTGTGTCTTCTGGGCGCGACAGCGGCAGGCAAGACGGAACTGGCTTTTGCGCTCGCTGACGCTCGTCCTTGCCGGCTCATCAGCGTCGACTCCGCACAGGTATATCGGGGTCTGGATATCGGCAGCGCAAAGCCTGACCAACAGACGCTCCAGCGTTATCCCCACGAACTCATCGACATTCGCGAACCGGACGATGTGTATTCGGCTGCCGATTTTGTGCGCGATGCGGATGCCGCATGCGAGCGTGCTTTCGCGGCGGATGAGTTGCCCGTGCTCGTCGGTGGCACGATGCTCTACGCGCGGGGTTTTCGAGATGGCATTGCCGAGTTGCCTGAGGCTGATCCGCAACTGCGGCAGGCGCTGATGACTAAAGCACAGCGGGTGGGCTGGCTCGCGATGCACGCCGAGCTGACACGGCTGGACCCGGCTGTGGCCTCCGGCATTCATCCAAACAATCACCAGCGGGTTTTGCGGGCCCTGGAAGTGCTCGAACTGTCCGGCGCCTTGATGTCCGAGCAGTGGCGGGCCAGCGGCAAGCCTGCATCCGATCGGTTGTCAGCGACACTGCATCAAATTGCCCTGGATGTGCCGGAACGGGCGCAATTGCATCGACGCATCGAAGATCGCTTCAGGGCAATGCTCGATGCCGGGCTCCTTGATGAGGTTGCGTCGCTGCTCGAGCGCTTTGACCCGGAGCTGCCAGCCCTTCGTTCGGTTGGCTACCGGCAGTCGTGCGACTACCTGCGCGGGCACATCGCAAGCGAAGCTGAGCTGTTCGCGCGCGGTTGCGCTGCCACTCGACAACTGGCCAAACGGCAGCTGACGTGGTTGCGTAGCTGGCCGGATTTGAACCGGCTTCCCAGCGCGCCGGCGGCCGGTCTCGCTGCCGACGTATTGCAAACTCTGGACAACCTGCCATGATGCTCTAACGTCGGTTCAGTCGGTTTTTTCCGGGCTTTTTGCTCGACCGACAGCGCCATCTGTCAGCCGCTTTGCGGCGCAAATGGGCCTTCGAATGCGACGCTAGGTTCAAGGAGACCACGATGTCAAAAGGGCACTCATTACAAGACCCTTATCTGAACGCCTTGCGCAAGGAGCGCGTACCCGTATCCATTTACTTGGTGAACGGAATCAAGCTGCAGGGCCAGATCGAATCGTTCGATCAGTTTGTGGTTCTCCTGCGCAACTCGGTCAGCCAGATGGTATACAAGCACGCGATATCGACGGTCGTGCCATCGCGCAATGTAAAGCTTGCGCCAGGCAAAGACGGCAAAGCCGCCGACGATACCGAGGCTGAAGCCGAGGAAGCCTAGCGCTCCTGCCGGCCCCACAACGATTGTGGCGGGCCAGGCAACGAGATTCCGCCGTGCGTACGTGCGCTGACCTTACGCTTGGGTCAAGCGCTGCCAGGCTTGCGCTAGCCAATGCGCGGCCCATAGGAATCGACAACGGTGGCTTACTGAGCCACGGAGGTCCTTTATGTTTTACGATCGCCCGGAAGCGGGCCGACGCGCCTTGCTGGTGCAGCTCAAACAGGCGTCCAACGATGTCGAGTTTGAGTTGTCCGAGCTGACAGAGCTTGCGCGCAGCGCTGAACTCGAGCCGGTGGTCAGCGTGACTGCCTCGCGCGAGACGCCCCATCCAAAAACGTTTGTGGGGCCTGGCAAGGTCGATGAGATCCGCCACTTGCTGGAGGCGGAAGAGCTGGACCTGCTTTTGGTCAATCACGAGCTCTCGGCCGGCCAGCAGCGCAACCTGGAAGCGGAGCTGGGTTGCAGAGTGGTGCCTCGCACCGAGCTGATACTCCATATCTTTGCCGATCGTGCGCGCACCCACGAGGGCAAGCTACAGGTAGAGCTTGCCCATCTGGAGCACGCGCAAACCCGGCTGGTGCGTGGTTGGACGCACCTGGACAGGCAGAAGGGTGGTATTGGCCTGCGAGGTGCTGGCGAGACGCAGATCGAGATGGATCAGCGCATGCTGGCCGAGCGCATCAAAGCGCTGAAGGCCAAACTGTCAACCGTGGCCAGCAGGCGTGCGCAGGGTCGCCGACGGCGCTCGCGTGCGGGCACGCCGGTGGTGGCGTTGGTGGGCTATACGAACGCTGGCAAGTCCACCTTGTTCAATGCGCTGACCGATGCCGCGGTGCTCGCAGAGGACAGGCTCTTTGCCACGCTCGATCCGACGATGCGCTCGTTGCAGATGCCTGGCATCGGAGACGTCGTGCTAGCGGACACGGTGGGTTTCATCAGCCAGCTGCCACACGCGCTGGTTGACGCCTTCAAGGCGACCCTCGAGGAGGTGGCGGGCGCCGATCTGCTTCTGCAAGTGGTGGATGCCAGCGACGAAGATCGCGATTTGCGAATTGACGACGTCAATGCGGTTCTGCGAGAAATAGGCGCGCTGGACCTGCCGAGACTGATTGTCTACAACAAGGCTGATCTGCTGTCCGATGAAGACAATTGGTTGCCGGCGGACGATGCTCACCTCGCGGTGAGTGCGTTGACCGGAGCCGGGTTGCCGGAATTGCTGGCCCGCATTGGTCGTTTGTTGGGCGCCCAGGCACCTGTTGAGGTTCTTTTGTCCCCATCTGAGGGTAGGCTGCGCTCCTGGCTGTATCAGCGAGGCGCGGTCGTCAGCGAAGATGTCCAGGAGGACGGCTCCATGGCGCTGACCATCGTTGCCCGCGAAGAAGTACTGCGGGCGTTTTCCGATCAGCGACAGGCGGCGGGCGGCGCCGCACACTGATAGAATTTCCGACTTCGGCGTTGGTTGCCGGCGCTATTGGCCGGCGCGTCGTTGCAGCGGCAATGCCCGACTGCATATAACAAGTGCGTGTCTAAGCACGTGTACAAAGAAGGCGTACAGAACACATGGCATGGAATGAACCGGGCGGCGGTAGCGGCGGCAAGGATAAAGATCCCTGGGGTGGTGGCGATCAGGGCCCACCGGATCTGGATGAGGCGTTCAAGAAGCTGCAGTCGCAATTATCTGGCGTTTTCGGCCGGGGCGGCGGCGGTGGTGGTGCATCTAGCGGCGGCGGTATTTCGAAGGGTGGCCTGATCGGCGCACTGGTCGTTGCCATTGTGGTCTACATCGCGTTCGGCTTTTACCAGATTGATCAGCGCGAGCACGGCGTAGTCTTTCGCTTTGGCGCGGTTCAGGAAAATGTCGTCCTGCCGGGCCTGCACTGGAATCCTCCGATCATCGACGACGTGCAGATTGTCGACGTCAACGCGGTTCGTAACCACGATCACCGCGCGCTGATGCTGACCGAAGATGAGAACATCGTTGATGTCGCGCTGACGGTGCAGTACATCGTCAGCAACGCCATCGATTTTCTGATCAACGTTAAGTCACCGGAGTCGAGTGTTGCCCAGGCGACGGAGTCGGCGTTGCGACACGTGGTTGGTTCATCGTCAATGGATCTGGTCATCACCGATGGTCGAGCGGCGCTTGCCGCAGAAGTTCAGGAACGGCTGCAGTCGTATCTCACGAACTACGGCACCGGTATCACGGTGTCCAAGGTCAACATTCAGGAAAGTGGCCCGCCTGCCCAGGTGGCGGCGTCTTTTAATGACGTTCAGCAGGCCCAGGAAGACGAGGCCCGGGTGATCAACGAGGCGAACGCCTACGCAGAAAGCATTTTGCCGCAAGCCCGAGGTGAGGCTCAGAAGCAGATTGAAGAAGCCAACGCGTACCGTGATCGCGTCGTTGCCCGCGCCGAAGGTGAAGCGGAACGCTTCACGAAGCTGCTTACCGAATATCGACTGGCGCCAGAGGTCACGCGAGATCGGCTCTACATTGATGCGCTCGAGCAGGTGCTGTCCAACAGCAGCAAGGTGATGGTTGATGTCGAGGGTGGCAACAACATGCTTTATCTACCGCTCGATCGAATGGGCGGTGGCTCTCAGCCCGGCATCGGCGGCGGGGTCAGCCGTGATGAAGTCAGTAACATGATTGAGTCCCTGCGCCGCGACGTCGAATCCCGATCCTCGACCGGCCGTACCGGCCGCTAACCGTCAGGAGATAGCCATGAATTTTAAGTCTCTGTTATCCATTGTCCTTGCGGTGCTGGTGCTGTTGATTGCGCTGGATGGATTTTTCATCGTTCATCAGACCGAGCGGGCAATTGTGCTGCGCTTCGGTGCGGTGACCCGGGCGGACGTTCCCGCGGGTTTCCACTTCAAGATTCCGTTTGCTGAGCGCGCCATCAAGTTCGATGGCCGGATCATCACGCTCGATGCCGCGCCGCAAACCTATTACACACTTGAGAAGAAGCCTCTGTTGGTAGATTCGTTTGCCAAGTGGCGGGTAACCGACGTGCTGCGCTTTTACAACGCAACCACCGGTCAGCAATCGACGGCAGAGTTGATTCTCGGCCAGCGGGTGGATGAGGGTTTGCGGAACCAGATTTCCCGACGCGACATGCACGAGGTTATCTCGGGTGAGCGGGATCTGTTGATGAGTGAGCTGACCTCAGAATTGAACGCCGTGATGCTGGAGAACGTCGGCGTCGAAGTGGTCGATGTGCGAACCAAGCGTATCGATCTGCCGCCGGAAGTCTCGCGTGGTGTGTATGACCGGATGGAGTCCGAGCGGGCGATTCTGGCCCGTCAGTATCGAGCCCAGGGCGATGAGCTAGCCATCGGAATCCGCGCCGATGCGGACCGTCAGACCGTGGTGATTGCGGCCAACGCCTACAAAGAATCTGAGCAGATTCGCGGTGACGGCGATGCCAGCTCTGCCTCGATCTACGCTGACGCGTTCAACCGAGATCCGGAGTTCTACGAGTTCTACCGCAGCATCAACGCGTACACCGAAGTGTTTGCGAACAAGGACGATTTGATGATCCTCGATCCCGATAGCGAGTTCTTCAAGTACCTCAAGAGCGGTGGTTAGCGAACTCGCGGTCGCCCTCGGTCTCGTGCTGGTGATCGAGGGCATTCTCCCATTCGCCTGGCCATCGGGCTGGCGAGCGGCGGCGCGCAAAGCATCCGAGACGGCGGAGCCGAGCCTGCGCATAATGGGCCTTTCGATGATGCTCATCGGCACTGTGGTTGTGAGTATCGCCCGCTGACACGTTGCTCGCTCTCTGCGAGCCAGGAATTATTTCGTGACTGACTACTGGCGTCTCCCGGAAGGGATCGATGAAGTTTTGCCGCCCCGAGCGCGTGAGCTCGAGCAGACTCGCCGGCGAGTGCTCGATGTCTTCGATACCTGGGGCTATGAGTACGTAGAGCCGCCACTAATCGAGCGGCTCGACGGTCTACTGGTAGGCAGCGCCGAGGACATCGAGCGACAGATGTTCAAGCTCACGGACCCGGAGAGTGGCGACACGCTTGCGCTGCGTCCCGAGATGACTTCCCAGGCGTTGCGCATCGACAGTCACTCTCTCGCCGATGAGAGCGGCCCCCAGCGGCTTTGCTACTCGGGTCCGGTTGCGAGATCTCAGCGCAGCATGCCGTTGTCCAGTCGCCTGCCGTATCTCGCGGGTGCCGAGCTCTTTGGCGCTTCAGAGTTGTCGGCGGATGCCGAGATCATCTCGCTGCTCGCCGAAGTACTGCAGGTGGGCGGTGTATCGCAGCCGCTACTGGTGCTCGGCCACGCGGGCATCGTGCGCGCGCTCCTGCGTTCGGCAACAGAAGACGAGCAGCAGCAGCGTCTGTTGTACGGGGCTGTGCAGGATAAGAGCGAAGCGGATATCAGTGCGCTCGAAGCCGGTGGTGAGGGCAAACGATTAATTGCGCTGACTCGCCTCATGGGCCGCAGCGATGTGCTGGCCCGTGCCGCGGAGGAATTGGGCTCCGACGTTCAAGGCGCGCTGACAGATCTGCAGACCTTGTGTGAGGAACTCGATACCCGACTGCCCGATGTGGATGTCTTCTTCGATCTGGGTGAAGTCGCGGCGTACGGATATCACACGGGCGTGGTGTTCGCCGCTTACGGCAATGAGCGTGGCCAACCGCTCGCGCGCGGCGGTCGTTACGACGGCCTGGGCGGCAAGTTTGGCCGCATCCGTCCGGCAACCGGTTTTGACCTCGATCTGAAGCAATTGCCGCTCGGACAGGGCCATCGTCGTGCTATCTTCGCGCCAACGGGAAGCGAGTCCTCTTTGCTTACAGCCATCGCGGATCTGCGCGGGCGTGGCGAACGAGTTGTGCAGGCATTGAATGCGGGTCAGAACGTCCCCGCGCTGTGCGACCGAACGCTCGTAGCAGATGGAGACGGATGGGTTGTCACCGATCACGAATCCTGAGGTGGCCCACTCCGGTGCGCAATCGCCTGATTGTGTTGCGTGCTTTGCAGCCGCGACATCGAGTTAACGACATAGAGAATTTGAGAAGAGCATGGGCACGAACGTAGTCGTCATCGGCACCCAATGGGGCGACGAAGGCAAAGGCAAAGTTGTTGATCTGCTGACCGAAAACGTCGCAGCGGTCGCACGCTTCCAGGGGGGACACAACGCCGGCCACACCCTGGTAATCGATGGTCACAAAACCGTTCTGCACCTCATTCCATCGGGCATCCTGCGTCCGAATGTTGCCTGCCTCATTGGCAACGGGGTCGTCATCGAGCCCAATGCGCTGATGGATGAGATCAACGCGCTCGAGGAAACTGGCGTGCCGGTTCGTGAACGCCTCAAGATCTCACCTGCCTGCCAGTTGATTCTTCCGTATCACATCAAGCTGGATCAGGCTCGGGAGAAAGCGCGCGGGGCGCAGAAGATCGGGACGACTGGCCGTGGCATCGGGCCTTCCTATGAAGACAAGGCCGCACGGCGCGGCATGCGTCTGGGCGATCTCTTCTACTGGAAGCAGTTCGCCGACAAGCTGGAAGAAGTGATCGAGTATCACAACTTCATGCTCACCAACTATTACAAGACGGAAGCGGTGGACCCGAAGCAAACGCTTGATGATGCGGCCCGGGTTGCGGAGCACATCAAGCCCATGATGGCGGACATTGCGCCAATCCTGCACCGGCATCGGAAGAACGGCGACAACATTCTTTTTGAAGGCGCGCAAGGCGCCATGCTGGACATCGACCTTGGCACCTACCCCTACGTCACATCGTCTAATACCACCGCTGGTGGCACGGCTGTGGGCTCGGGTTTTGGTCCGTTGTATCTGGATTACGTGCTGGGTATCACCAAGGCGTATTCAACCCGTGTAGGTTCGGGTCCGTTCCCAACTGAGCTGTTTGACGATGTCGGCCGGGAACTTGGCGAGCGAGGCCATGAATTTGGCGCAACCACCGGCCGCCCGCGTCGATGCGGCTGGTTTGATGCAGTTGCGTTACGTCATGCCGTGCAGATCAACTCTATCTCGGGTGTGTGTCTGACCAAGCTCGATGTGCTGGATTCTCTTGAGACGCTGAAGATCTGTGTCAGCTACGAAGCACCGGAAGGCGAACTTGGTGAGATGCGGTTTGGCAGCGAGTACTACTCGGCTCTTAAGCCAGTCTATGAAGAACTGCCGGGCTGGCAAAGCTCAACCGTTGGCTGCAAGGACTATGACGAGTTGCCGTTGAACGCACGACGCTACATTGAAACGGTTGCAGAGGCGATTGGCGCGCCGATCGACATCGTGTCCACCGGGCCGGATCGCGATCACACCATGGTGCTCAACGATCCCTTCAGGGTTCGCTGAACGGTTAGCGTCAGGACGATTGACTGATGGTCTCGGTCTTGGCGCCCATGTCGGCGAAGGCAGGTTGATTGATAGTGACCTGAAGGTCCCCTCCGGCGTAGCTGCCGCTCACCTCGATACCGATTGACCCCAGGCCGCTGTTACCCAGCCCAGCCTCGTAGGCGGCGGCGCCGCCCGGCGCTGTGACTGAAGTAGGGTTCAAAATCGCCAGCCAGCCAGGCACGTCGCTGGGCACGGTGTCGGCGAATTCCGCGCCATTCGCCCGCCGCGCATCGGCTGCCGCAAACTGATTGCGCACTGCGCGAACGGCTTCACCGTAGTTGTTGCTGACGGTTGCGATGCTCGCGCTCGTCACGTAGTTCTGATAGCTCGAAATGGCGATGCTCACCAACAGCCCCATAACCGCGATGACAACAAGCAGTTCCACCAGGGTGAAGCCCTTTGATTGGCCGGCGTATTGGCGGTGGTTTGGCATTGAGTTGGTAGCGGTGGCGTCGGGTGCTGGGGCCTGCATGGGGTGCTTTCTTGATTGGCGTAGAGACCAACAAGACTAGGAGGATCTCGGCGCAGAACCGTGACCTGGGTCGATGTTTACGGCGCGCGGAGTCGACAGCGGCGGAATTCTGACACTCAGCGCACAAAACGTGGATGCACAGCGCTGGTGCGCCCGTCTCGCCAATGCAGCGGGTGGACAATGCGCCGCTGGTTTTCCCACCGTCGCCAGCCTTAGACTAGCTCCACTTTGCTAGGCCACGACAAGGCGATTCTCATGGACTCCAGGCTACTTGAGCTGCTGGTTTGCCCGGTAACAAAGGCGTCATTGACGCTGAAACGCGATGAATCTGCCGGCCGTGTAGAGCTGTGGTGCCGCGCGAGCGGCCTTGCCTATCCAGTGGTCGATGACATACCGGTTATGCTTGAGTCCGAAGCCAGAGTGCTCAATGACGATGAGAAGGCGAGCCTTGCGGATCGCAATACCTGACGCCGCGCCCCTCGCTGGGTAGAATGTCGGGTTCGCAGTTGTCGAAATTGGGCTCAACCGGAGTTCGTGAAGCAACGTCAAAGCACTCACTCATGTGGAGTAGCGGGATGAACAAGCCAGATCTGAAGTCGGTGGCCGGCAATGTTGCGGTAATGCCGGACCCGGCTAGTAATGCCAGCACCGAGGTCAAAGGCACGCTTAACTGGGTAGGCATGAGCCGCATTCACCAGCCGCTCGCGCTGCGTGACAACGGCCGCGTTCATCACGTGCAAAGCCGTGTGCAGGTCTACGTTGATCTCGCCGACGCAGATGCCAAAGGCATCCACATGTCTCGGCTGTACCTCATCCTGGACGAGCACGCAGACACCCGGCCGCTGTCGCTCGCGGGCTTCAAGCTGATGCTTAAATCGATGCTGCAGAGTCACAGCGATCTGAGCGAGAAAACGTTTATCGAGTTGGACTTCGACTACTACTTGCGTAGGCCAGCGCTGGTCAGCGAATACTCCGGCTGGAACTCCTACCCGGTACAGATTCGCGGAACCATGAACAAAGGGGTCGTTGACGTCGAGCTATCCGTCGGCGTTTTGTACTCATCCACGTGTCCGTGCTCCGCAGCACTTGCCCGGCAGCTCATACAGGAACAGTTCGACACCGACTTTGGTGGTCAGGAATCTGTGGCGCCCGCTCAGATGCGGGAGTGGCTTGGCAGCGAAGAAGGGATTGTCGCCACACCACATAGTCAGCGCTCGATCGCCAAGCTGAAACTCAAATTGGATGACCGTCTGGAAGATTTCCCGATTACCCACTTCATCGACCTTGTCGAAGAGACGCTGAAAACGCCCGTTCAAACAGCTGTAAAAAGGGAAGATGAGCAGGAGTTTGCTCGCCTTAACGGACAGAACCTGATGTTTGTCGAAGACTCCTCACGCAAGCTGAAGTCAGCACTCGATGGCGATAATCGCATCAGTGATTTCTGGGTGCGTGTCGAGCATCACGAGAGCCTGCACGCCCACGATGCGGTGAGCATCTTCACCAAAGGCGTCGAAGACGGTTTCGAGCCAACGCCGTGAGCCAGCCAGCAGCGATTATTTCCGGCGTCGGGTTGTGGACGCCGAAAGACAAGGTATCGAACGAAGAGCTGGTTGCGAGTTACAACGCCTGGGCTGAGCGCTACAACCACGATAACGCCGCGGCGATTGCGGCCGGTGAGCTGCCTGAGAAGCCGCTGTCCTCGGCGGAATTCATCGAGAAAGCCTCAGGCATCAAAAGTCGTTACACGCTCAACAAGGATGGCATCTTAGATATCGACAGGATGCGTCCGCGACTGACGCCGCGCGCAGACGGCGAGATATCTCACCAAGCGGAGATGGCGCTGCATGCTGCGGAGCGAGCGCTGGCGGACGCCGGCAAAACGGCAGCCGACATCGACATGGTTGTTGTTTCTTGCGCATATACCCAACGCGCGTACCCGGCTATTGCCATTGAGGTACAGCACGCTCTTGGTATCGAAGGCTTTGGTTTCGACATGCTTGTCGCCTGCAGCGCCGCAACCTTTGCGCTGCACAGGGCGGTAGATGCGGTGAGGGCAGGGTCGGCGCGAGGCGTTCTGGTGATAAATCCTGAACTGACCACACCGCAAATGAACTTTACGGATCGAGACAGTCATTTCATCTTTGGTGATGTTGCGACCGCGGTGGTGATCGAGCGCGCTGACGAAGTCGACGCTGGTCATGGTTTCGAAGTGCTCGGCAGTAAAGCCCAGACAGTTTTCTCCAACAATATCCGGTCAAACTTTGGCTACGTCTCCTTTGCCGAAGACACAGACCCGTTTGGTGCAGACAACCTGTTCCATCAGAATGGTCGCAGCGTCTTCAAAGAAGTTTGCCCAATGGCGGCGACGCATCTGGAACAGCAAGTTGAAGAATGCGGGGTTGCAGTGGCTGATGTTCGTCGCTGGTGGCTGCACCAGGCGAACATCAACATGAACCAGCTGATTGCCAAACGGCTTCTTGGTCGCGATAGCGATCCTGATCGGGCGCCCATCGTTCTCGATGAGTATGCCAATACCGCCTCGGCCGGCTCGATTATTGCGTATGCGCTGCACCATAAAGATTTTGAAACGGGTGATACCGGTGTTGTCTGCTCATTTGGCGCGGGCTATTCCATCGGCAGCCTGTTACTCCGCAAGCGCTAGCGCCTGGGCGTAAGTTAACTCCCGGTTTCGGTACCTGTGCTGCGATGTATTAGCGCAGCGCGGGAGCGCGGCTGGCTGTTACTATCTAGCGCGGTTTACGAGGGAGAGAAGCGGTGTCCGAGACGACAGGAAGCCCCGAAATGGAGGCAGTAGCGGAGGCGATTCGTGCGAATCGCGATTCCGTCGGTGAGCAAAGCGTTGAACAACAGCGCGAGGCAATGGAGCAGCAACAGCTAGCTCTGCCGATGCCCGAGGGTGTCGAGGTGGCCGACGAAACCATTGCGCAGGTGCCCTGCCGCTGGTTTTCCCCATCCAATCAGGACGCATCGGCGACGCTGGTTTACTTCCACGGCGGTGGTTACGTCATCGGCTCGCTCGACAGCCATTCCGAGCTTTGCGCGCGGCTAGCAATCACCTGCGGGGTGCGAGTACTGAGCGTGGGCTATCGGCTCGCGCCGGAGCATCCATACCCGGCCGGGCTTGATGATTGCGTTGCGGTCACTCGCGAGATGGTGAACCGAGAAGCCAGCTCCGGAGGCATCTTTGTCGGTGGTGACTCAGCTGGCGGCGGCATGGCGCTGGCGGTGATGCTGAGGCTGAGAGCTGATGCGGTCCCGCTGCCTCGTGCCGCTATTCTGTTGTCGCCCTGGACGGACCTGACCAGCTCGGGGGAGAGCTATCACTCCCGCGCACAGCAAGACCCAATGATCGAGAGCTCTCGTATTCAGTCCATGGCGACGCTCTACGCCGGCGCTACCGCGCTGGACGACGCGCTCGTGTCGCCGCTGCTGGCAAGCCATGAGGGGCTGCCACCAATGCTGATTCAGGTGGGAGACAACGAGGTGTTGCTGAGCGACTCGACTGATCTTGCGAAGAAAGCCAAGGACTGCGGCGTTGAGACAACGCTGGAGATCTATGCCGGTGCATTTCATGTCTTTCAAGCCGTGCCCGGGTTGCCGGAGTCGGTAGCCGCGCTGTCTTCCGTGGCGGCTTTTGTTGCCCGTCACAGAGACTGATACATATATGGCGAACACGGTTTCTGCGCAGCAGGCCCTTACTCGGCTTCGAGCGGGCAATGATCGCTTCGTGGCGGCAGTTGCCGGTGATGAGATTCTGCCAACGGCGCTCGCCCCCGGACGATTGCCGGAGGTGCAGGCTCCGTTCGCAACCATACTGGGCTGTTCGGATGCGCGCGTGCCAGCGGAGATCGTATTCGATCAGGGCCTTGGTGATCTGTTTGTCATTCGGGTGGCGGGTAATGTCGTCGCTCCGTCGCAGGTCGGTAGCGTCGAGTTTGCGGCGCAGCAGTTCAATACTCCGCTGGTCGTGGTGCTTGGGCATAGCAACTGCGGTGCTGTTGCCGCGACGCTGGATGCGTTGCGCAACCCAACCGCTGAACACTCGCGCAATCTGGCTGCCATAGTCGATCGCATCAAGCCAGCGTTGCACGATCTGGTTGAGCTCAATGACGAATTAGATGAGCCGCTGCTATTGCGTCGTTGTGTACAGGCGAATATTCGCGCATCTGTTGCTCGCTTGCTGTCGGGTTCGACTATCCTTGAACAACGCGTCGCAGACGGTTTGCTGCACGTTGTCGGCGCTCAATACGACCTGCGCACCGGTGTTGTCAGTTTCCTGGGCGATACCCTGGGGCGCATGGACGATGCGGAGCAGTCGTAACCATCAAATCGAATTGACTGGCAACTGAAAGGGAGCGTCAATCACCCCATGTTTGATTCGTTCAGAGATTTTTTAAAGCTAGAAGCATCGAGTGGCTTGCTGCTGGTGGCGGCGGCCGTGGCGGCGATGATTGTCGCCAACTCACCGCTATCGCCTTTGTACGATTCGCTCATCGAGTTGCCGGTTGAGGTGAGGGTCGGTGGGCTCGAGATTGCCAAGCCGCTCCTGCTCTGGATTAACGATGGCCTGATGGCGGTGTTCTTCTTTCTCGTTGGCCTTGAGCTGAAGCGCGAAGTGCTTGAAGGGCAGCTGTCCGAACTCAGTCAGGTGATTTTGCCAGGGCTCGGCGCGATTGGCGGTATGGCTGTGCCGGCTCTGATCTACTCCTGGATTAACGCAGGCGATCCGGTTGCGCTGCGAGGCTGGGCGATCCCGGCCGCGACGGATATAGCGTTCGCGCTCGCCATTCTGGCTCTGCTCGGTAGTCGAGTGCCGCTGTCGCTCAAAATCTTTCTCGTATCCATCGCCATTTTTGATGACATTGGCGCCATCGCGATCATCGCTATTTTTTACACGAGCGAACTGTCGGTTACCTCTTTAGCCGTTGCACTCGCATGTGTGCCGATTTTGTTTCTGATGAACAGACGCGGTGTTGTCGAGAAGACGCCGTACATTTTCATTGGGCTGATTATCTGGGTGGCTATGCTCAAGTCGGGCGTGCATGCCACGCTCGCCGGCGTGTTGCTTGCAGCGTTCATCCCGATGCGCGACAAGCGGATGGAAGCATCGCCACTGCATGACCTGGAGCATGATCTACATACAGCGGTCGCGTTCGGCATTCTGCCCATCTTTGCGTTTGCCAATGCGGGCATCAATTTGTCGGGCGTGACGTTGGACTATCTTCTGCACCCGGTCCCCCTTGGGATAATGCTCGGTTTGTTTCTCGGTAAGCAGATCGGGGTGGTGCTGTTTTGCTGGCTTGGCGTTGCGCTTGGAATCACCAAGCTGCCGGACGATATGCGCTGGCCCCACGTCTACGGCACAGCACTGCTGTGCGGTGTGGGTTTCACTATGAGCCTGTTCATCGGCTCGCTGGCGTTCGAGGAAACGGGTGTAAATCTGCTGTTCGACGAGCGTCTTGGCATCATCGTCGGATCCATATTGTCCGGGGTGTGCGGCTACCTCGTATTGCGGGCTAGCTTGGACAAAGGCGAAGCGATAGACCCGACGCGAACGGATGAGGCCAGCGCCAAGCTGGCAGACTCCTGACCGGAGTTTTAGCTACTCTTCCAGCGTGCCACATGGATAGTGCAGTTTGAGTTGGTTGTAGACGAAGTCTCGACCGCTGATGTCCGTGACGGTCACTGCTTCCAGACCAGCTACGATCTGCTCGCCAACCGCGTTGATGTCGGTTTCAATCGGTATGCAGAAGCCGGCAAAGTAAGATTCGCCGAACCGATCCATATAGCCGCCGATCCGGGTGCGCAGAGCGCGCTCGGTCAGTGATTCGGATTTCGAGATCTCGTCTGTCACGTTCTGAACGACGGACGGATCCGTTGCCACTGCCCCGTCGACAAATCCCTGCAAGTAGGCCTGGCAGACGCGAGTATCAGGTGGAGAGAGGCAGTCGTTGAGCAGTGAATCCAGCGGCAACCCGTCGACCGCCAAGGCGTTCGGTGTGAGCAATAGCAGTGCGAGGGAGAGAGTGGCTGCTTGGACTTTCACGGTCTTCTGATTCCGATAATGACGTCGATGCTAGTGTGTCGAGTTGCGTCAGTTTGGAAAACACGCGTATCCGGTTTTGACACCTCGGTATAGCCGACCCATTGCTGCTGCCTGGCAGGCTCAGTGGCGAACCCACATCGCGTCGCTGACCAGGCAAATTCCACCGGATCGCTGCAGTAGCGGGCGCACCCCTTCGATAATCGCAGTGATTGTGGCTTCGTCATCACAAGCGATGATGAACACGCAGTTTGTGAAGGTGCCGGTAGGATCGTCGCCCCGCCTTACCCCACGATCGCCGTTGCCGCTGGCCCGCGGCAGCATGGTGTAGCCAGGGGCGCCCACGGCCTCCAACAGTTCTTCCAGCCTGCGCGTAAGCGCTTCCTCCACCACGATCTCGATGCGTTTGCAGGGTTTCATGCGCGCGTCTCCGGGTTACGTTGCGGCCAGCCAAAGCGTGAACTGATGGTAGAGCGGTATGCCAATGAGCAGGTTGAACGGGAAGGTTGCCGCGAGTGACATGGACAGATAAACGCTGGGGTTGGCCTGGGGCAACGCCAGTCTCATAGCCGCTGGAACAGCGATGTAGGATGCACTCGCACCCAGCAGTGTCAGCAGAAGCGCATCACCCTCGGGCAAGCCCAGCCAGACGGCAACGAAGGCTGTGATCGTCGCATTGACCAATGGCAGGGCAATAGCGAACAGCAGCAGAATGCCTGGCGATTGCTGAGCCTGGCCACCTACCTTGCGCAAATCCTGCAGGCGGCGAGCGGCGACGATGCCCATGTCGAGCAGAAACAGGCAGAGCATGCCAACGAACAGATCCGCCGTGAATGGCGTGATCTGGGCTGCGGCACTTGGGCTGGCAACGTAGCCGATGATCAATGCGCCCGTGATGAGTACGACTGAACCATTCAGGCAGGCCTCCCGACCAATTGCGCGCCAGTTGAGACCGACTGCATCGGCGTCTTCACGGTTTGCAGTCTGATACAGCACGATGCCAATGATGATGGCGGGAGACTCCATGAGAGCCATCGCTGCGACCAGATGCCCACTCCACGGTACGCCGAGAGAATCCAGGTAACTGGTACCGGTAACGAATGTGACCGCGCTGATCGAGCCGTATGTTGCAGCGATCGCGGCTGCATCCGCCGCCGGCGTAAAGCGTTTGATGATGCAAAACGCGTAGATCGGCACGATAACTGCCAGGCACAACGCAACGCCGAGGTCGCGCAGGACGCTCGCGTCGAGGGGGCTGGCTGACAGCGCGAGGCCTCCCTTGAAGCCAATAGCCATCAACAGGTAGAGCGACAGGAACTTACCGATCTGGGTTGGAATCTCGAGATCTGAGCGCGCGAAAGCCGCGAGCGCGCCGAGAAAGAAAAACAGCAGGGGTGGTGCGGTCAGGTTGCTTAGGAACAGGGATTCCAAGTGCAGCTACCGAACGATCGGCGAGAAGGCTGAATCAAATCGGTTCGCCGCTTGGTTAGCCCTCACGTCGGTGCTCGCTCGAAGAGGCGACAATCTTCTTCTTCAAATCGTCTTTGTAGCGCTGTACCCGGTCCATCAGCTCATCGTCGGAAGCGGCCAGGATCTGCGCGGCCAGAATACCGGCGTTGGTTGCGTTATCGATCGCGACGGTGGCCACCGGTACGCCGGCAGGCATCTGCACGATCGATAGAAGCGAGTCTTCCCCGTTCAACTTGGTGGCGCTAACCGGTACGCCGATGACTGGCAGCGGACTCAGCGCGGCAACCATCCCTGGCAGGTGGGCTGCGCCACCCGCGCCGGCGATGATCACCTTCAAGCCGCGAGAGCGAGCGTTGGTCGAGTAGTCGTAAAGCTTGTCGGGCGTGCGGTGGGCACTGACGATATCCAGCTCAAACCCGACACCCATCTCACTCAACACGTCGGCCGCGGCTTGCATGACAGGCAGATCGGAAGCACTCCCCATAATGATGCCAACCTTTGCGCTCATGCCGCTCCCTCCTGAGCTCGTTTGATAAGACTGAGCATGCCTGCTTCCGCTTTCTCGGCGGCTCGACTCGGGCTGTCAGCTAACGCCGTGATGTGCCCCATCTTGCGCTTTGGTTTACTGCCTTTCTTGCCGTACCAATGGGTTACGACGTCGCCGGTGGAGTTTGCGAATATCGTGGCATCGTTGTCACACAGCCCGGTCAGCGGCTCGCTGAACAGCACGTTCTTCATCACAGCGGCGTGCAGGCTGTGTGTTTCGGGCAATGCCATTCCCGTCACTGCGCGTAATTGCAGCTCAAACTGACTCACCGCACTCGCCTCGATCGTGAGGTGTCCGGCGTTGTGCACGCGCGGCGAGATTTCGTTGATCAGCAGCTCACCGGTCGTGGTTAGAAACATCTCGACAGCGAACACGCCAGCATCATCCAGCGCGGTGATGGCGCGTGTTGCCAGCGCGAGCGCGTCGGCCGCGACCTGATCGCTGATGTTGGCAGGTGACGTTACGGTATCAAGGATGTTGTCGTCGCCGTCAAAAATAAGGTGCACTGGCTGAAAGCAACGCATCTCGCCAGTCGTTGATCGAGCGACAACCACAGCGAGTTCCAACTCGTGCTCGACAAAGGGTTCGAGAAACGAAGCGACCGGCCAGAGCTCGGCGAGATCTGACTGGCTACGCAGCACCTGCACCCCGCGTCCGTCGTAACCCCCGCGCTCGGCCTTCTGAACCAGGGGTAGTGACAGTTTGTTGGCTTGTGCGAGGTCAGCCTGTGCTTCCCCCGACAGCGTATAGAACGGAGCCGTTGCGAGATGGTTATTGCGCAACCAGTGTTTCTGCAGGCCTTTGTTCTGAAGCTTCGCCAGGGTTTTGGGGCTCGGATAGACCTGCGCGCTACCATCTACCACAGCGCAGGTTAAGGCTTTAAGCGTGCTGAGCGGGATATCTTCCAGCTCATAGGTGATCACGTCCGCAAGCTCGATGAGTTGGGCGACGGCGGCCTCATCGTCGAGGTCTGCGTAGATCATTTGAGTTGCCCAGTGGGCAGCCTGGCTCTCACTGTCCGGGGTTAACACGATGGTTTCCAGGTCAATGGCGCTTGCTGCCTCGCAAAGCATCATGGCCAATTGGCCGCCACCGAGGATGCCCACGCGGCGAGGTTGTTCGAGCGTCATGACTAATGGCCTGTCTGTATCCGGATCGGGCGCGAGCATTGTAGCTTGCGATCGCACTTTGTAGGTCGATCAGTGCAGGTCGATCAGTGCGGCTAGCATCGCTGGCAAGGCGTAGCTGTAGCCATTGTCGCGGACTCGGACAGTTCGGTCTATTCGAGGTTCTGGCTGTATTTGCAGCGGCGCTGACGAATCTGGAAAAGTTCGGTTTAAGCGAACAGTGGAAGCAGATAAATCGACTAAAACTTAGCATTGGAGAGGTCATGATAAGCGGGCGTTGCGTGCAGGCTGAGAATGCAGGCTGGTTTGGCTTTGGAGGTCGTTGCAGATGACGGTTTATACCTTGATTGCGCTGATAGTCGCGGTGGCGGCATTACTCACCGTGATGGCTAGCTTTTCCCGGCGCCGATCCATGCGCCCGGAAGTGGTCAGGGCTCGGCAGGTTGCTCGGCGAGTGGCGCAGGCTCGCTCCGCGGCGCCCGGGCGAGGCGCGTCTTGATGCGACACTTGAACTACAACCACCTGCTCTATTTCTGGACAGTCGCACGTGAAGGCAGTATCGCGCGGGCATCCGAGGCGTTGTATCTGACACCGCAGACCATTAGCGGCCAGATCAAGCTGTTGGAGCAGTCCGTGGGTGAGCCTCTCTTTCAGCGCGTTGGCCGTGGCCTCGCGCTGACGGATTCCGGGCGGGTGGTGTATCAGTACGCGGACGAGATATTCACGCTGGGCGCGGAACTCACGCAGCGCGTGAAGAGCAAAGAGCCTGGTGTGCCGGTAGCAGTGAACGTCGGCATCGTTAACTCGATAGCCAAGCTCATCGCCTATCGCATTGTTGAGCCTGCGCTGCAGCTGGATGATCCGATTCGTGTAGTTTGCTACGAGGGTGACCTTGAGAAATTGCTCGGGGATCTGGCAGTGCACCGCCTGGATATGGTGATTTCAGACCGCCCAATACCGACCGGACTGAACGTCAAGGCATACAACCATGCCCTCGGCGAAAGCGGCATCTCGTTCTTCGCCTCCAAGAAGATCGCGTCGAAGTACGAGCGCCGGTTCCCGCAGTCGCTGGACAAAGCGCCTTTACTGTTGCCGGTTAACTCGAGCGCGCTCCGACGTAGCCTCGATGACTTTTTCGAGCGTATAGATGTGACGCCCAACGTTGTCGCCGAGTTTGATGACAGCGCGCTGTTGAAGGCGTTCGGCGAGGCAGGAGCCGGGGTGTTCCCGGCACCGACGGCAATTGCTGAGGAAATCAGCCAGATGTATCGCGCCAAACCCATTGGCGACGTTGAAGGCGTGTCGGAGACCTACTATGCGATATCTCCAGAACGCAAGATCAAGCATCCGGCCGTACGCTGTGTGACCGAAATGGCGCGCGAGAGTCTGTTCGCCTGACCTTCCTCGCTGCCTGATTGCGGCCCCTCAACCTGCCCGCCGCCGCAATCGACGGCGCATCGCTTCTCGCTGGGTGCGTCGAAAGGCATCCGTGAGAGCGGTTCTGAAATCCCGGTGTTCCGCCTGGAAGTCTTCCGTGCTGCCTGAAGAAAACGAGGCGCTGAGCAGACACTGGTAGCGACGCTGGTCGTTGCCGTCGCTCGGCGTCTGGTTCACGGTTAGAGTCAGACACTGAATCTCGGGCTCGAGAGAGCCGAGCACCATGCCGGCTTGTCGGTCGATCACGGCCGCAAACTCCGGGGCAACCTCGCCTACTACTGCAAACCTTGGCATCGCGGTGCTCTGATGTGAATGGAAGCGTCATATTCGCCGGTGGCGTCAGTTCTGAACAGTCGCCTTTTGCACGGAAACACCTCGAAACTTTCGTGGCTTAGCGGTGACGCATGAGTTCGTCTCAGACGAAGAGTATGTTTGGAAAGATCGGATATACCGAACAGTCATTGACGGTCATATTGATCGCCGGAGTAGCCAATCGGAGCATAGCCAACGTGGATGTGAATAAGATTCTCGGTGCGGTGACGAGTAGCGGTCTGTCGAAAGGGCTGCTTGGCGGCGCGGCCGGTGGGCTATTAGCGGGCTCGTTGATGAGTAAAAAGGGCCGAAAGACGGCGAAGTCGGTGGCAAAGGTTGGCGGTGTTGCTGCTCTCGGTGCATTGGCGTGGAAAGCTTACAGCAGCTACCGGGATAGTCAGGGTGGAGTCGCACAACCGGCGGCCGACGAGGCGGTCGTCGCTAACGATGGTGGCGGTCAGCAGCTTTTACAGCATGAGTCTTTCGATAACCTGGCTGAAGTAGATTCGAGAAGCAGCGATGCGTTCGTCATTGTGCAGGCCATGGTGGCTGCCGCGATGGCGGATGGCCATATCGATGGTGGTGAGCAGCAGCGCATTTTTGAGCAAATAAACGCTCTGGATCTCGGCGCAGATGACAAAGCTGCCTTATTCGATGAGATGCGCCAGGCGAGATCTGCCCAGTCAGTTGCGAGCCTCGTGTCGCATCAGGCCCTGGCCGTAGAAGTGTATCTGGCCAGTGTGATGGCGGTTGATGAATCAGCGCCAGCGGCTCAGACGTATCTGAGCGAATTGGGCCGTGCTCTGAATCTGCCAGCTGCTTTGACCGGGGCTGTGCAGCAACAAGCCGTCGACTTGCAGGCGTAGGACGATCCGCTCGCGGTTGCGAGCGTCTTTGCGTGGCGATGGTATCTTCGCGAGGATGACGCATTGCATGGTTCAGTTGGTGAAAAGCGCGGAGGCTCACCGCCTTGTGCTGCTGGCTTGCTTGCTTGGGCTGGCCAGTCCCACGACCGTTCTCGGGGCAGATGTGGCCGAACCGCCGCCGCCGATTGAAGCCTTCGTCACGCTCCCGTTGGTGCGAGACGTAAAGCTCAGCCCAGATGGCAACCGTTACGCGGCTATCGTGACGAGCGGAGGTCGTAGCGATCTCGTGATTCAATCGATAACGGCGACGGGTTCGTCTGTGCGGTCGGACAGCGTGCGCATCGATGTTTCAGATCGGTTTTTGGTCGATCACGAGTGGGCGAGCAACGAGCGCCTGTTGTTTCGAACGCGCGCCCTTGAATCGGTGCTTGGACGCTCGGTACAACACATTGTCCTGTCCAGCGTGAATCGATGGGGTGGTGATCGCATCGACTTCCACCAGAACCACAATGAGCTTGGCATCACTCGTCTAACCACATCGCTGCTTAGTCGGATAAAGCACGAACCCGACCACGTGCTCGCTGTGTTGGATAATGAGCCGGCTGCGACCAATTGGGGTTTGCCGCGTGTGCACCGCATCAATGTAGTAACGGGTGAGAGGCAGCTGATTCAACGAAACCGCCTGGGGATCACCCAATGGCTTGCTGATGCGCGCGGTGATGTTCGTCTCGGGATCAGGGTGCCAACCGGCTCGAAGTCGCTAGACACACGAATCTATTACCGGCCGGCGATTGATCGCGATTGGGTGATTCTGCAGGACGTAGGCTACTTTGATCGAAAGCGTCTGTTACCCGTTCGATTTCACCCAAACCTGCGCAACGTTCTGCTGGTAACTACCGGTGAACTGATCGACGAGGCCGTAACAAGCGACAAACCCTTTCTGTTTGCCTTCGATCTCGCCGAAAAAGTTCTACTCGGACCCTATGAAGATATGGTTTATGCCAAGGCCATGGAGCTTTTTGGCCGTGCCTACCCGGGCCACCGAATCGAAGTCATTTCATCTGATGATTCAGGCCGACGTGTCGTCGCCCGCATCTCGAGTTCCACTGCAACGCCCGCCTATGTTCTCGGCGATCTTGAGCAGGGCAGTGTTGGCGTCCTGGCACACACCTACTCAGCCCTTGCTGACTGGCCGTTAGCCCCGATGCGGCGCATCGATTACAGCGCTCGTGATGGCCTCAACATTCCGGCGTTTCTGACGCTGCCGCTGATGTCGACTCCGGGTGAGCCTCTGCCGCTGGTGGTGCTCGTACACGGCGGGCCGTGGGCACGTGATTACCCCGGTTTTGACAATATCGTCCAGCTGCTCGCCAGCCGTGGATATGCCGTACTGCAACCCCAGTATCGTGGCTCCACTGGCTTCGGCACGGCGCATCTTGAGGCTGGGTATCGGCAGTGGGGCCTCGCGATCTCCGACGACATCGACGACGGCGTGCTGGCGATGATCGAGCGTGGCCAGATCGACCCGCGGCGCGTGTGTATAGCCGGCGCCAGCTTTGGCGGCTATGCCGCTGCAATCGCGCTTGCGAAATCGCCGGAGTTGTATCGCTGTGGAATCAGCATCAACGGCGTGCTGGATCTGAAAGCGCTGATTAACGATGCGTGGAGTATGAACTTCTTTGGCATTAATCGAGCGGTGTGGAACGACTCTCGCGACGTCAGCCGAACGTCGCCGCTCGCTCGGGCGAATGATATTCGGGCGCCACTGCTGCTGATCGCGGGAACGGATGACACGGTGGTGCCGATCAAACACTCGCGTCGGCTGGCGAGGCGATTGCATCGTCTAGGCCGTCCGGTGGAATTGCTCGAGCTGGAAGGCGGCGAACACTGGCGCAGCAATTCTGCCGTCGAGCTAACCAAGTTCTCCGCTGTCGATGCGTTCCTTGCGAAGCACCTCGCGGCCGAGCCGGTCGAATAGGGCTTGGGGTGTTTCGGACCAGCCCACGCCTGAACTTTCTCCGGCGGGCGGGAATCGGTCGACATTCCAGATCGCGTCAACAACACAATCGTGGCGGTCGTCGGCTCCTTGCCTGGCAGCGGAGACGTTTCCTGCGAGAGAAGATCAAACTAGGTGCAAGCTTGGGTAAGGCCGGCATTGCCACAACGCCGCAACGTGGGTCACTCTGTCGTTTCATGGTGTTGGTGGTTGTGGAAGGTTTTTGCTGATGCGGATTTGGGTCGATGCGGATGCGTGTCCGAATGCAGTCAAGGAGGTCATCTTCAAGGCTGCAGATCGTCGGGAGATCGAAACCACTCTGGTTGCGAATCAACTCATTCGCACGGCGAAGTCGCGATGGCTGAGGGCGGTGCAGGTGCCGTCTGGATTTGATGCCGCCGATGATTGGATCGTGGAACAGATGAGTGCCGGCGACCTGGTGATTACTGCCGATATTCCGCTGGCGAACGATGTTGTTGTCAAAGGCGGCGTTGCGATAAACCCGCGTGGCACTGAGTACACAAAAGAGAATATTAAGGATCACCTCTCCCGGCGCGACATGATGGAAGAGTTACGATCATCCGGCAGCATCTCCGGCGGCCCGCCACCTTTTGGCAAGAAGGAAGTTCAGCAGTTCGCCAACGCTTTCGATCGGCAGATCGCCCGCCTATCCTGAGAGAGCCTGAGAGAGCCGGAGCGCGTCAAGCCGCCCCTGCGTATCCGTTAGCCGAGCCCTATCGGCAGGCGCACCGTCGAGGTACTGCCCATGCGCCGATGGCTTGCATATTCCAATGAGCCACCGTGTTCGCGGACGATTTTCTCGGCACGCACCAATCCCAGGCCCTGCAGTTCGATGGTTCTCGAGAGCATGTGGTCAAAGGCGCCTTTGATTCGTGGAACCAGACCCGTGGCGCTCTTTCGGTGCACGGTTAACTCGAGACCCGGGCCGCCCGATGCGATGCTCGGCACCCGGTGCAAGGCTACCTCAACCCGTGCCGGGGCATCGCCATCGGCGATGGCGTTCATCAGCAGGTTCAATATAACCTGCTGCAATCCTGCTCTATCGCCAGCAATGAGCGGCAAATCATCGGCTATGTCTTCGACAATCTCGATGGAGCCGTCCAACGATGGCTGCAGCATGCGAGTAAGTAAGGAGGTTTCTGATGCGAGGTTGATTTGTTGATTCTCCGACATGCCCCGCCCGGAGAATGTCACGAGCGCTTGAGACAACTGCCCTGCTTCGTCGCTGCCAGCGAGCACTGATTCCAGAGCCGGTCTAGAGGGATGGTCCTTCGGTAGCGTCTGCAGCGCCAGATCTGCGTGGCCCATGACCACCGTCAGCAGGTTGTTGAATTCGTGTGCCACGCCGCCGGCGACTCTGTTCAAGCTCGTCAACACCTGTTCCCGCTCGCGCAATGCTGCAGCCCGGCTGGAGTGCCAGTAGGCGTAGAAAATCACGGACGGATACACAGCCGCGACGGCGAGCATAGTCATGGGCCAGTTCGGCACGTCGTGTAGCCAGCCGGCAAAGCTCATGCCGCCAATCAGCAACACAGCGTTTAAGCCATAGAACAGAGAGCTGCGTCTGTCGGAGGCTACGCTGGGAGCCATCGCAACCATCACCCCGATGGCCAGAGCCGCCATCCAGTGTTCCGGAACCAGATGTACCAGACTGATTGCAGTTATCAAATCGATCAGTGGCTCGCCCCAGGCGGCTTCCTCAGGAGGAAACCTCGCTTCACACCAGAGCGCTAGGGGGAGTGAAATCAGGAGCAGGCAGGCTGCCAGAATGAACCGGTTGTCGCCGACCTCCGGTATGAGCAGGCAGGCCGCAGCCAGCAAGATAACGGCGAGCACGCGGAACAGGAGGATGGTGCTGGGTTTGGACTGCAAAGGCCGCCTCAAATCAACGGTTGTCCAGCAGTGTCACCAAAAGTCGGCTCTTCGACAAGCTGCTTTGCAGTAGTACCGTAGCGTTATGCGCGCAGGGCCGGGATAGTCCTCTTCGCGATGCGTAGCTGGCATCGCGACCTCGGCTAAAGAAAAAGGCCTCAGAGAGGCCTTCTGACTCATGGGCCTTTTGACTCATGGGCCTTTTGAAATGGTGCCGAGGAGAGGGTGATTGTCGACGTTGTCCGAAGCGCACGCTTCGGGTCGACCATCACGCCCGCAGCGCTATGCGCGCAGGGCAGGGATAGTCCTCTTCGCGATGCGTAGCTGGCATCGCGACCTCGGCTAAA
>JANSWO010000019.1 GCA_024743435.1 Pseudomonadaceae bacterium
AAGTCGCGCATCTCACCGCCAAACACCTCTGCACACACGCGCGTCAGCGCCGCGGTCAGAGTCGTCTTGCCGTGGTCAACGTGGCCAATCGTGCCGACGTTTACGTGCGGCTTTGTACGCTCAAATTTCTCTTTGCCCATTGCGATATCTCCGAACGTTTATCTAGTTCTTGGTTAGTAGGGTTAGGTCTTGCTGCTACTGCTTACTGTTACTTCTTGCTGATGCCGTCAGCGATGTTCGACGGGACTTCCGAATACTTGGAAAACTCCATCGTGTAGGTCGCACGGCCCTGGGTCGCTGAACGCAGGTCCGTTGAGTAACCAAACATTTCTGAAAGCGGAACCTGCGCGCGAACGATCTTACCGGCAGGGTTTTCGTCCATGCCTTCGATCATGCCGCGACGACGGTTGAGGTCACCGACGACATCGCCCATGTAGTCTTCCGGCGTTACAACCTCCACTGACATGACCGGCTCCAGCAGAACCGGGTTGGCATTCATCGCGCCTTCTTTCATCGCCATAGAGCCGGCGATCTTGAACGCCATTTCCGACGAATCGACTTCGTGGAAAGAGCCGTCATAGAGCGTCGCGCGAACACCAATCAGCGGATAACCGGCGATAACGCCGTTCTGCATCTGTTCCTGCAGGCCTTTACTGACCGCGGGAATGTATTCGCGCGGAACAACGCCGCCGACAATCTCGTCGACAAACTCGTAGGTTGCCTCGCCTTCTTCGTCCACATAAGGCTCAAGCTTCACCCAGACATGACCGTACTGACCGCGACCACCGGACTGGCGAACGAACTTGCCTTCCTGCTCTACCGTGCCGCGGATCGTCTCGCGATAAGCTACCTGCGGCTTACCGATGTTGGCTTCAACCGAGAACTCACGCTTCATGCGATCGACGATAATGTCGAGGTGCAGCTCACCCATTCCCGAGATGATGGTCTGGCCGGATTCTTCGTCGGTCTGAACTCGGAAAGACGGATCTTCCTGCGCCAGCTTGCCCAGCGCCACACCCATCTTCTCCTGGTCAGCCACGGACTTCGGCTCAACAGCCACCGAGATAACCGGCTCCGGAAATTCCATCCGCTCAAGCGTGACGACCGAGTCCATGGCACACAGCGTATCGCCTGTTGTGACGTCCTTCAGGCCAATCGCAGCAGCAATGTCACCGGCTCGAACTTCTTTGATTTCGTTCCGGTTGTTGGAGTGCATCTGAACCATTCGGCCAACGCGCTCGCGCTTACTCTTAACGGGGTTGTAGACCTGGTCACCGGAGTTCAGAACGCCGGAGTACACCCGGAAGAACGTGAGCGTTCCGACGAAGGGGTCCGTCGCAATCTTGAACGCCAGCGCTGCAAAGGGTGCTTCGTCGTCGGCCGGACGCTCCTCAGTCTCCTCCTGCTCGTTGATGCCTTCAATTGCTTTGACTTCAGGCGGTGCAGGCAGCAACTGAACAACGGTATCGAGCATCGCCTGGACGCCCTTGTTCTTAAACGCGCTACCGCACAAGGCAGGCACAATCTCGTTGGCGAGCGTGCGGATACGCAGGCCCTTGATGATGTCCTCTTCGCTCAGCTCACCGTTTTCGAGGTAGGCCTCCATGAGCTCTTCACTGGCTTCAGCTGCCGACTCGACCATCTGCTCGCGGTAGCTTTCAGCAAGCTCGACGAGGTCTTCCGGGATGTCGCCCAGGTCATAGGTCAGGCCCTGATCTTCTTCGTTCCAGTAGATCGCCTTGTTACGAACAAGATCCACAACGCCTTTAAAGTTCTCTTCCGCGCCGATCGCCAGCTGTATCGGAACCGGGTTAGCGCCGAGGCGCTCTTCAATCTGCTCGACCACGCGCAGGAAGTTAGCGCCTGAGCGATCCATCTTGTTGACGAAGACAATGCGCGGCACTTCGTAGCGGTTAGCCTGGCGCCAAACCGTCTCAGACTGAGGCTCAACACCTGAAGTTGCGCAGAAAACCACAACCGCGCCATCAAGAACCCGCAGAGAGCGCTCAACTTCAATCGTGAAATCAACGTGTCCAGGCGTATCGATGATGTTGACCCGGTGCTGGTCAAACTGCTGATTCATGCCACTCCAGAAACAGGTGGTAGCAGCCGAGGTGATGGTGATACCCCGCTCCTGCTCCTGCTCCATCCAGTCCATGGTGGCAGCGCCGTCGTGAACTTCGCCGATCTTGTGCGACAGGCCCGTGTAGAACAGCACGCGCTCTGTGGTGGTGGTTTTGCCGGCGTCTACGTGGGCGACGATGCCGATGTTGCGATAGCGCGCGAGCGGGATGGTGCGAGGCATGATGCTCTCCGATACCTGATTCTGTTTACGTTCGTTTATGTGTCGGTTTACTCACCAAACCGCTCTGCCGTATTGGCAAAAGGCCACAAGCGTTGCCGCTGCGGCCTTTTGTCGAGTGCGAAAGCGATTGGGCGTCTGAAACAGACTGCTCAATTGAGCCAACCCCTGACTGGGCTGACTCCAGGGACCTCTGACTAGTAACGGTAGTGAGAAAACGCCTTGTTGGCTTCCGCCATTCGGTGTGTCTCTTCACGCTTGCGAACCGCAGCGCCGCGACCTTCTGCCGCGTCACCGAGCTCACCTGCAAGACGCGCCGCCATGGATTTCTCTCCACGCTTACGAGCGCTATCTACCAACCAGCGCATCGCCAGAGCGTTGCGTCGGGAAGGCCGGACTTCAACCGGGACCTGATAGGTCGCGCCACCAACACGTCGAGACTTCACCTCGACAAACGGCGCAACGGCCTCGAGAGCCTTCTCGAATACTTCGACGGGATCACCCATACCTTTCTCTTCCACCCGGCCAAGCGCACCATAAACAATGGTTTCTGCTACAGCCTTCTTGCCATCAACCATGACGTGGTTGATGAACTTGGCAACGGTGGTGTTGTGGTACTTGGGGTCGGGAAGAATTTCCCGTTTAGCGACAACGCGACGTCTTGGCATCGTAGTTTCCTTCGTTCTTCAGGTGTGTCCGGCATGTCACCGGCCCTTACTCGCGCGTCTCGATCGAACCTCGATGATCGACATCCGAAGGCGACGCAACGTTTCATTGTTCATTCGATCGATTTAGCCGGCGGCAGTGACGCCGTCAGCCCGGACGATCAGCCCTACGGCACGTTATTTAGGCTTCTTCGTGCCGTACTTGGAGCGGGATTGACGACGATCGGCGACACCAGCGGTGTCGAGCGTGCCGCGAACCGTGTGATAGCGAACACCGGGAAGGTCTTTTACACGACCGCCGCGGATCAGAACCACGCTGTGCTCCTGCAAGTTGTGGCCTTCGCCACCGATGTAGGAGGAGACTTCATAACCGTTGGTCAGACGCACACGGCAAACCTTCCGCAGCGCAGAGTTCGGCTTCTTCGGCGTGGTCGTATAGACACGGGTGCACACGCCGCGCCGCTGAGGACATGCCTGCAGTGCGGGAACCATGTTCTTGTCGACCTTGCGCTTGCGCGGCTTTCGTACCAACTGGCTAATCGTTGCCATAACGTCTGTTTTCTCTCGGTTCTTTATCTTTTCAATCTGTTCAGCGTCGGTTGCTCTGGAGCAACATCTACAACATCAATCGGCGCCGGACCATCGCAGGAGCACCCGCGAGGGCGCGCGATTGTAATGGCACCGGGGCCAGTGGGCAAGAGCCACGAGGGAAACATCCCAACGCAGCCAGTACCCACTTGTCGCTGGTCGCCACCCGAAGGGTAGCAACCACAACGGACTAACCGCTCGCTAGAGCAGCCGCCAGCTACTCCGAGGAGTCGCCAGCTTCAGCCAAAGCTTCTGACAGCGCCTGCTCGATCTCATCCGCTGACGCACCCTGCTCTTTGGCAATGCGCGCCGCGAGCTCTTCTTCGCGTCGGCGCTTGCGATCGGCGTGGTAGACCAGACCCGTTCCGGCCGGAATCAGGCGGCCAACAACAACGTTCTCTTTCAGGCCACGCAGATGATCCTGCTTGCCGGTTACCGCTGCCTCGGTCAGAACCCGCGTAGTTTCCTGGAAGGAAGCCGCGGAAATGAACGATTCAGTGGCAAGCGATGCCTTGGTGATACCCAGCAGCGATCGAGCAAACTTGATCTTGGATTTGCCATCCGCTTCCAACTGCTCGTTGAATTCAACGATCTGGTTGAATTCGGCCTGTTCACCACGGATCAGCTCAGACTCGCCGGAGTCAGTGACTTCAGCCTTGCGCAGCATTTGTCGAACGATAACCTCAATGTGCTTGTCATTGATGGTTACACCCTGGAGGCGATAGACCTCCTGGATTTCGTTGATGATGTAGTCCGCGAGGCTCGGCACGCCTTTGAGGCGGAGAATATCGTGCGGGCTGAACGGGCCATCGCAGACGACCTCACCCTTCTCAACGCTCTCACCTTCGTAGACACCGATGGTGCGCCACTTCGGAATGAGCGTTTCAACGGGGTCGCCATCCGGCGGCGTGATCACCAGCCGGCGTTTGCCCTTCGTTTCCTTACCGAAGCTGACCATACCGGTCTCTTCTGCGAGGATCGCAGGCTCTTTCGGCTTGCGCGCCTCGAATAGGTCGGCAACTCGCGGTAGACCACCCGTGATGTCACGGGTCTTGGAGCCTTCCTGCGGAATACGCGCGATGACGTCACCAACACCGATCTCTTCACCGTCGACCAGGCTCAAAATAGCGCCTGCTGGCAGGAAGTAGTGCGCTGGTACGTCTGTTCCAGCCAGCATGACATCGTCGCCTTTCTTGTCGACCAGGCGCAGCCCAGGCCGCAGGTCTTTACCGGCGGTGGAGCGGTCCTTGGCATCAAGAACGGTGATGTTGGTCAAGCCGGTGAGCTCGTCCGTCTGTCGATTGATTGACAGGCCGTCTTCCATATCCTGGAAGCGAACAACACCACGCACTTCGGTGATGATGGGGTGCGTGTGGGGATCCCACTGAGCAATTACCGCTCCAGCATCCACCGCTTCATCTTCGTCCACCGTAATGATCGCGCCGTACGGCAGCTTGTAGCGCTCGCGCTCACGACCATGCTCATCGGCAATAGCCACTTCACCCGAGCGTGATACCGCGACGAGTTCACCACTGGCACGCTCAACCGTCTTGAGGTTATGCAGGCGAACCGTGCCACCGTGCTTAACCTGAATGTTGTCGATGGCCGTCGCCCGCGACGCCGCACCACCAATGTGGAACGTACGCATCGTCAGCTGAGTACCCGGCTCGCCGATGGACTGAGCAGCGATAACGCCGACCGCCTCACCAACGTTCACGAGGTGGCCTCGGGCCAGGTCGCGTCCATAGCAGGTGCTGCAGACGCCGTACTTGGTTTTACAGCTGATCGCACTGCGGACGCGCATCTCGTCGACGCCAAGCTCATCCAGGCTATCAACCCAGGCTTCGTCGAGCAGCGTGCCCGCCGGGATGATGACGGTCTTGCCATCAGCCTTGAGCACGTCTTCAGCAACAACTCGGCCGAGCACGCGATCTGCCAGCGGCTCAACCACATCACCACCCTCGATGATGGCGTTAACGTGCAGTCCGTCGGTGGTGCCGCAGTCGACCTCAGTCACTACAAGATCCTGCGCAACATCGACAAGACGGCGCGTCAGGTAACCTGAGTTTGCTGTTTTCAGCGCAGTATCCGCGAGGCCCTTACGAGCACCGTGGGTGGAGATGAAGTACTCGTTTACGTTCAGGCCTTCCCGGAAGTTAGCCGTAATAGCATTTTCGATGATACTTCCGTCCGGACGCGTCATCAGGCCACGCATACCGGCGAGCTGACGAATCTGCGCCGGCGAGCCTCGAGCTCCGGAATCCGCGTAGATGTAGACGGAGTTGAATGACTCCTGCTCTTCGTCCTTGCCCTCACGGTTGGTGACGGTCTCCTTGGAGATGCCATCCATCATGGAGCGGGCGACCTGATCGTTCGCACGCGACCAGATGTCGACAACCTTGTTGTACTTCTCGCCCTGGGTAACTAGGCCCGATGCGTACTGGCTCTCGATCTCAGACACTTCTTCGAGCGCTTCGTCGATGATCTCTTTCTTGGCATCTGGAATGACGAAGTCTTCCACACCGATTGATGCACCGGAGCCCGTTGAGTGTCGGAAGCCGGTGTACATCAGCTGATCAGCGAAGATGACCGACTCTTTCAAGCCGACGTTTCGGTAACAGGCGTTGATGAGCTGCGAAATCGCTCGCTTGTCCATAGAGCGATTGACCAGATCAAAGCCCAGTTCGCTCGGTACGATCTCATAGAGCAGCGTTCGGCCAACCGTCGTTTCCACGAGCCGGCGGACCGTCTCACGCTTGCCGTCGTCCGAAACCAGGATCTCCTCGATCCGCACCTTGATGCGGGCCTGCAGATCCACCTGGCCGCTCGCATGCGCCCGATGCACTTCATCGCTGTCTGCGAAAACCGTACCTTCGCCTTTCGCGTTCACACGCTCACGGCTCATGTAGTACAGGCCCAGGACAACGTCCTGAGACGGTACGATGATCGGCTGACCGTTCGCCGGCGACAGCACGTTGTTCGTTGACATCATCAACGCCCGGGACTCGAGCTGCGCTTCCAGCGTCAGCGGCACGTGTACCGCCATCTGGTCACCGTCGAAGTCGGCGTTGTAGGCCGTACATACGAGTGGGTGAAGCTGGATCGCCTTACCTTCAATCAGGACTGGCTCGAACGCCTGGATACCCAGTCGGTGCAGGGTCGGAGCTCGGTTCAGAAGCACCGGGTGTTCGCGAATGACTTCAGCCAGGATGTCCCAGACTTCCGGGGTCTCGCGCTCGACCATCTTCTTGGCCGCTTTAATGGTGGTCGCCAGGCCACGCGCTTCGAGTTTGCCGAAGATAAAGGGCTTGAACAGCTCAAGCGCCATCTTCTTGGGAAGCCCGCATTGATGCAGCCGCAGAGTCGGTCCAACCACAATCACTGAGCGGCCAGAGTAGTCGACTCGCTTGCCCAGCAGATTCTGTCGGAATCGGCCCTGCTTGCCTTTGATCATGTCGGCCAGAGACTTCAGCGGCCGCTTGTTGGAGCCGGTGATGGCTCGACCGCGACGACCGTTGTCGAGCAGCGCATCTACAGATTCCTGCAACATGCGCTTTTCGTTGCGCACGATGATGTCCGGCGCGTTCAGATCCAGCAGCCGCTTCAGACGGTTGTTGCGGTTGATCACGCGGCGGTAGAGATCGTTCAGATCCGATGTCGCGAAGCGGCCACCTTCCAGCGGCACCAGTGGCCGCAGATCCGGCGGCAGAACCGGCAGAACCGTCATGATCATCCACTCGGGCTTGTTGCCCGAACCGACGAACGCTTCCATGAGCTTCAAACGCTTGGATAGCTTCTTGATCTTCGTTTCTGAGTTGGTTGCCGGGATCTCTTCGCGCAGGCGAGCGATCTCGTCATCCAGATCTGTGCTGAGCAGCAGATCCTGAACGGCTTCCGCACCCATCTTGGCGACGAATTCATCACCAAACTCTTCGAGCTTGTTGAAGTATTCCTCGTCCGAAAGCAGTTGCCCGCGCTCGAGGTCCGTAAGGCCCGGATCGATCACAACAAATGATTCGAAGTAGAGCACACGCTCGATATCGCGAAGCGTCATGTCCAGCAACAGGCCGATGCGCGAAGGCAACGACTTGAGGAACCAGATGTGCGCGGTCGGGCTTGCGAGTTCGATATGGCCCATGCGCTCACGGCGAACCTTGGTCAGCGTGACTTCAACGCCACACTTCTCGCAGATAACACCCCGATGCTTGAGCCGCTTGTACTTACCGCACAGGCACTCATAGTCCTTGTTCGGTCCGAAAATTCGGGCACAGAACAAACCGTCGCGCTCAGGTTTGAACGTACGATAGTTGATGGTTTCCGGCTTTTTGACCTCACCAAACGACCAGGAGCGAATGAGCTCCGGGGAGGCGAGGCCAATGCGCAGGGCATCGAACTCTTCGACGATGCCTTGCTGAGCTTTGAGCAGATTGAGTAAGTCTTTCAATGCCTTTCTCCTCGCCTATTCGCTTTCGAGTTCAATGTTGATGCCCAACGAGCGGATCTCTTTGACCAGCACGTTGAATGACTCCGGCATACCGGGTTCCATATGGAAGTTGGCATCAACGATGTTCTTGTACATCTTGGTACGTCCGTTCACGTCGTCGGACTTGACCGTCAGCATCTCCTGCAACGTATACGCTGCGCCGTATGCCTCCAGCGCCCAGACTTCCATCTCTCCGAAGCGCTGGCCACCGAACTGAGCCTTTCCGCCCAGCGGCTGCTGCGTAACCAGAGAGTAGGAACCGGTTGACCGGGCGTGCATCTTGTCATCAACCAGGTGGTTGAGTTTCAACATGTACATGTAGCCGACAGTAACCGGGCGGTCGAACTTGTCGCCGCTACGGCCATCGTACAGCGTCGTCTGGCCACTCGTCGGCAGATCGGCAGCTGCGAGCAGCTGCTTGATCTCCGCCTCTGAGGCGCCATCAAACACTGGCGTGGCGATTGGCATGCCGCCGCGCAGGTTACGCGAGAGCTCCAGGATCTCGTTGTCCGATAGAGACTTGAGATCGACATTGCTCTCGCCGACGCCGTTATAGACGCTATCGAGGAAGCTGCGCAGTTCAGATGCTTTCTTCTGCTCTTCGAGCATTCCCTCGATCTTCTCGCCGATGCCTTTCGCTGCCCAGCCGAGGTGAGTTTCCAGGACCTGTCCCACGTTCATGCGTGACGGCACACCGAGCGGGTTGAGCACGACATCGACGGGCTCACCGCGCTCATCAAAGGGCATGTCTTCAATGGGCATGATCACCGAGATAACACCCTTGTTACCGTGCCGGCCGGCCATCTTGTCGCCAGGCTGAATGCGGCGCTTGATCGCGAGGTAAACCTTGACGATCTTGAGTACGCCCGGAGCCAGATCGTCTCCGCTTTCAAGCTTCATGCGCTTGTCGTTGTACTTGGCTTCGATGCTCTCCTTGCGCTCTTTGAGCTGCGCCTCAGCGCGCTCAAGCAGCTCATTCAGAGAGTCATCGGACATACGCAGCTTGAACCAATCATCCGTGTTCAAGCCAGACAGGTAGTCCGCATCAACCGTGAAGCTCTTGCTCTGACCCGGTGCACTAGCCGCTTTCTGATTCAGCAACGCGCTGCGCAGACGATCGAGAGTCGCCGCTTCCATGATGCGATATTCGTCATCCAGATCTTTACGCACCTGAGCCAGCTCAGCCTGCTCGATGTCTTTCGCACGCTGGTCTTTCTCGACGCCGTCGCGAGTAAATACGCGGACGTCGATAACGGTGCCCTTCACACCGGTGGGAACGCGCTGGGATGTATCTTTCACATCAGAGGCTTTCTCACCGAAGATCGCGCGCAGCAGCTTCTCTTCCGGGGTCAGCTGGGTTTCGCCTTTTGGCGTTACCTTGCCCACCAGGATGTCACCGGCGACCACTTCAGCACCGATGTAGACAATGCCGGACTCATCCAGTTTGGCCAGCGCGCCTTCGCCAACATTCGGGATGTCGCAGGTGATCTCTTCAGGCCCAAGCTTCGTATCGCGAGCGATACACGTCAGCTCCTGAATATGGATGGAGGTAAACCGATCTTCTTTTACGACCCGCTCGCTGACGAGGATTGAATCCTCGTAGTTGTAGCCATTCCAGGCCATAAAGGCGATGCGCATGTTCTGGCCGAGTGCCAACTCACCCATGTCGATGGACGGACCGTCAGCCAGGATGTCACCGCGAGCAACCTGATCACCAGGCTTGACCAGCGGCCGCTGGTTGATACAGGTGTTCTGGTTTGAACGGGTGAACTTGGTCAGGTTGTAGATATCCACACCAGCTTCGCCAGCGTCGATCTCCGCATCACGAATGCGGACCACAATTCGACCGGCATCAACACTGACTACCTTGCCGCCGCGGGCGGCGACAACACAGACGCCGGAGTCACGAGCGACGTTACGCTCCATGCCGGTTCCAACCAGCGGCTTCTCAGCGCGCAGCGTCGGCACAGCCTGGCGCTGCATGTTGGAGCCCATGAGTGCGCGGTTAGCATCGTCGTGCTCAAGGAATGGAATCAGCGCCGCCGCCACGGAGACCACCTGCTTGGGTGATACATCCATGAAGTTGACGTTTTCAGCCGGCGTCTTGGCAAATTCGTTCTGGTGTCGAACGCTAACCAGTTCTTCGACCAGCTCGCCTTTCTCATTGATGACCGAGCTTGCCTGGGCCACGACGTATTCGGCTTCGTCGATTGCAGACAGGTATTCGATCTCATCACGCAGCTTGCCACCGGACACACGACGATACGGCGACTCAAGGAAGCCGTAGTTGTTCGTGCGCGCGTAGGTTGCCAGAGAGTTGATCAGGCCGATGTTCGGACCTTCAGGCGTCTCAATTGGGCAAACCCGACCGTAATGGGTGGGGTGTACATCGCGCACTTCAAAGCCCGCGCGTTCACGCGTCAGACCACCCGGCCCGAGCGCAGAAACACGACGCTTGTGCGTCACTTCCGACAGCGGGTTGTTCTGGTCCATGAACTGGGACAGCTGGCTGGAACCAAAGAACTCCTTCACCGCAGCCGCTACTGGCTTGGCGTTGATCATGTCCTGAGGCATCAAGCCTTCTGCTTCGGCAACGGACAGGCGTTCTTTGACAGCCCGCTCGACGCGGATCAGGCCAACGCGGAACTGGTTTTCTGCCATCTCGCCAACCGAACGAACCCGGCGGTTACCGAGGTGATCGATATCATCCACAGAACCCTTGCCGTCGCGAATCTCAATCAACAGCCGTAGTACTTCGACGATGTCTTCATTGCTGAGAACACCCTCGCCAAGAATCTCTTCCCGGCCGAGACGGCGATTGAATTTCATTCGACCAACCGCTGACAGGTCGTAGCGCTCGATCGAGAAGAACAGGTTGTTGAACAGGTTCTCGGCGGCTTCTTTTGTCGGCGGCTCACCAGGACGCATCATGCGATAGATCTCAACCAGCGCTTCCAGGCGCGTGGTGGTGCTATCGATGTTCAGCGTATCGGAGATAAACGCACCGCGATCCAGATCATTCGTATAGATGGTCTCGATCTTGTCGACCTTGAGCTCGAGCAACTGCTCCAACACTTCTTCGGTAATCAGCGTGTTGCAGGGCACCGCGATCTCACCGGTTTCTGCATCCACCACATCGAGCGCGGTTACGCGTTCGAGCAGATATTCGCGCGGCACGTCCAGACGCTTGAGGCCTGAGTTCTCAAGCAAGCGCACATGCCGGGCAGTGATGCGTCGACCTTCTTCGACGATGACATCGCCATCTTTGCCAACGATGTCGAACGTTGCCACGTCACCGCGCAGACGTTCGGGGACGAGGTCCGTAGAGATGACGCCATCTTTCTTGACGTAGAACGCGTTCTTATCAAAGAACTGCTCGAGTATTTCTTCTGAGCTGTAACCCAAGGCCCGCAACATGATGGTTGCAGGCAGCTTGCGCCGGCGATCGATTCGAACGAAGACACAATCCTTCGGATCGAATTCGAAATCGAGCCACGAGCCACGATAAGGAATGACCCGAGCGTTATAGAGCAGCTTCCCGGAGGAGTGGGTCTTGCCGCGGTCGTGGTCGAAGAACACGCCAGGCGAGCGGTGCAGCTGAGACACAACGACGCGCTCGGTGCCGTTGATGACGAAGGTGCCGTTCTCGGTCATGAGCGGAATCTCGCCCATGTAGACCTCTTGGTCCTTCACTTCTTTCACGGCTTTATTGCCTGATTCCTTATCGTAGATAATCAGGCGCACTTTCACGCGCAGTGGCGCTGCGTAGGTAATTCCCCGCAGCACAGATTCTTTCACGTCGAAGACGGGCTCGCCCAGACGGTAGTCGAGATACTCGAGCGCGGCGTTGCCGGAGTAACTGACAATTGGGAAAACTGAGCGGAATGCCGCGTGCAAACCGGATTCGGCGCGATTATCCGCCGTTACACCCGTTTGCAGGAACCGCTCGTAAGAGTCCACCTGGATCGATAGCAGATACGGGATCTCCATCGAGTCGGTAAGCTTGCCGAAGTCTTTGCGAATCCGCTTCTTCTCGGTAAAGCTGTACGCCATTGCTGTCTCCCGGCCGTCAGGCCAATTCACCCACGAACAAACTCAATTTGTGCGCTTTCAAACACGCACGAAAACGCTGGCCGCAAACACCGTTTGCAGCCAGCGATTTCCTAACAGGCATAAGCTCGACTACTTGAGCTCAACCTGTGCGCCAGCTTCTTCGAGCTGCTTCTTGATGTCTTCGGCTTCCGCCTTCTCAACGCCTTCCTTAATTGCGGAAGGAGCTTCGTCAACCAGGGCCTTGGCTTCTTTCAAGCCCAGACCAGTGATTGCGCGAACTGCCTTGATGACATTCACTTTCTTGTCGCCAGCTGCGGTCAACATTACGTTGAACTCAGACTGCTCTTCTGCAGCGCCACCAGCGTCGCCGCCAGCTGCGGCCGGTGCAGCTGCTACAGCGGCTGCGGCCGATACGCCGAACTTCTCTTCCATGGCTGAAACGAGTTCAACCACGTCCATCACGCTCATCTCAGCGATTGCGTTAAGGATGTCGTCTTTTGACAAAGCCATTGTCTTCTCCAAATACCGTAGTGTCTTTTATGCCTTGGTTTACTCAGCGGCCTGCTTGGCATCGCGTACTGCTGCAACAGCGCGAGTGAGCTTGGCTGGGACTTCGTTCAATGTGCGTGCAAGTTTGCCAATAGGTGCCTGCATGACACTCATCAGCAACGCAATCGCTTCATCGCGAGTCGGCAGCTTGGCTACGCGGTCAATCTCACTGCCGGGAAGGACTTGCCCACCAATCGACAGCGCTTTGATTTCCAGCGCCTCCAGCTCTTTCGCACCGTCTTTCAGTAGACGTGCAGCAGAACCAGGTTCCTCCTGGGAAAACGCAATCAGCGTCGGTCCGACGAATTCGTCTTTCAGACACTCGTGCTCAGTTCCTTCCAGTGCCCGGCGAGCCAACGTATTGCGAACGACTCGCAGATAGACGCCGTTATCGCGAGCTTTCGCCCGCAAATCCGTCATCTGATCTACTGTCAGTCCACGATAGTCAGCAAGCACGGCGGAAAGAGCCGTCCCAGCAGCTTCGTTAACCTCGGCAACAATCGCTTTCTTGTCTTCGAGCTTTAGTGCCATAAGGTTCTCCTGGATTTCACCGTTTCCGGCGTTTCGGACCGGGCAAGCCCAGACCGTCCATACTGTCGTGACGCATCAAGCATCTCGTGCCATCTGCGCCACCCTTCGCCCCTCGTTTCAGCGACCAGCGCTGTCCTGTGAGGCTACGGCGAGATCCAACCTTCGTTGAGGCTTCACCGTCTGCACGGGCCAAGAACATCTCTGCTCTGGTTTAGGACGCAAGCGCCACCCGTGGTCTTTGACGGTGCGCGCACCTATCGGCCGCACACCTTCAAATTCTGTACATGCTTATCCGACCTCGTCATGCGAGGCCGGGAGTTCTAACTTTCGAGCGACGCCTGATCGATGTTCAGACCCGGCCCCATCGTTGTCGATAACGTGATGCGCTGCAGGTATACGCCTTTGGCCGATGCAGGCTTCGACTTCTTGAGGTCTGCAATAAGGGCCTCGATGTTTTCGCGGATATGCTCTGCGCTGAAACCGATTTGACCAACGCTACCGTGAACGATTCCGCCACGATCAGCGCGGTACTGGACCTGGCCCGCCTTGGCGTTATTGACCGCGGTAACCACGTCAGGGGTTACGGTGCCGGTCTTCGGGTTCGGCATGAGGCCGCGAGGGCCCAGAACTTTACCGAGCTGTCCAACCAGACGCATAGCGTCCGGCGTTGCGATGAGCACGTCGAAGTCCATCTCGCCGCCCTTGATACGCTCGGCAAGATCTTCGAAGCCAACGATATCGGCGCCTGCACCGGTCGCGGCTTCGGCATTGTCACCCTGGGCGAACACGGCCACCCGGACGGTTTTGCCAGTGCCGTGAGGCAATGTGGTCGCGCCACGTACCGCCTGGTCTGACTTACGGGGGTCGACACCCAGGTTGACCGCAACGTCAAACGACTCTTTAAATTTCTTGGACGCCGTTTCGGTCAGCACTTCAACTGCTTCGGCGATCGGATAGACGCGTGTGCGGTCAACTTTTTCGTCGATCGCGCGAGCTCGCTTACTCTTAACTGGCATCTACACACCCTCCACGTCAATTCCGGCGCTGCGTGCGCTACCGGCGATAGTTCGAACCGCGGCATCCATATCGCCAGCGGTCAGGTCAGGCATCTTCAGGGTCGCGATCTCTTCGAGCTGCGCCCGATTGACTTTGCCAACCTTCACGGTGTTTGGCGTGCCGCTGCCTTTAGCCAGGCCCGCAGCCTTGCGCAGGAGAACGCTGGCCGGAGGCGTCTTGGTGATAAAGGTGAAGCTGCGATCCGCATAAACTGTAATGACAACAGGAATGGGCATACCTGCTTCCATGGACTGGGTCTGGGCGTTGAACGCCTTACAGAAGTCCATAATGTTCACGCCATGCTGACCGAGCGCCGGACCAACCGGCGGACTCGGGTTCGCCTGGCCGGCTTTCACCTGCAGCTTGATATAGGCTTCGACTTTCTTAGCCATAACTATCTATCTCCATCGGGTTCAAACGCGCGCTGACCTGCAAGCAGACAACAACGCTCCCCGAACAAGCCGCGCGCCGGCGGCAGTTTCTAAATGAGGCCGCTTCGCGCCCTCAGCCTTTTTCAACCTGAGAAAAATCAAGCTCTACAGGTGTCGAGCGACCAAAGATGGTCACCGCGACGTTGAGCCGGCTCTTCTCGTAATTCACTTCTTCGACAACACCGTTGAAATCGTTGAACGGCCCGTCGATGACACGCACCAGCTCGCCGGGCTCGAACACCGTCTTCGGCGTTGCCTTCTCGCTACCCTCGACCACGCGATCAAGGATCGAGTTGGCTTCCGCCTCAGTCAGCGGCGCAGGGCGATCCGCCGTGCCGCCGATGAACCCCATAACGCGCGGCGTTTCTTTAACCAGGTGCCATGTGTCGTCGTTGAGCTCCATTTCCACCAGCACGTAACCGGGAAAAAACTTACGCTCGCTCTTGCGCTTCTGGCCCGCGCGCATCTCAACGACTTCTTCGGTTGGCACCAGAATCTCGCCGAAAAAATCTTCTTTTTCTGCCAGAGCTACACGCTCACCAAGGGCTCGCGCCACCTGCTTTTCATAGCCCGAATAGGCGTGCACGACATACCAACGCTTCGACATGTTCGCTACCTACCCAATGACCGCGGAGACGAGGGCGCTAAGGCCCGAATCAAGCAGCCACAAAATGAATGAGAAAATCAGCACCAGCACCAGCACGATCATTGTCGTTTGCGTGGTCTCCTGGCGAGTCGGCCACACCACTCGACGAATCTCCGTGCGAGCCTCACGCATCAGCGTCCAGATGCTCCGACCGCGTTCGGTCTGGGCCGCAACGAAAGCGGCGACCACGGCGATGGCAACCAGCGCCAGCACTCGATACAGCAGCGATTCATCCCGGAAATACCAGTTTCCGAAGATACCGCCCCCGACGAGAGCAATGACCACCAGCCATTTCAGCCAGTCAATGACACCGCTACTGGATGCTTCGTTGGATGTACTCACGTTAACCTCACCGGATCAAAGGGCCAAATGGCAGGCCAGGAGGGAATCGAACCCCCAACCTGCGGTTTTGGAGACCGCTGCTCTGCCAATTGAGCTACTGGCCTAAACTGCCAGGAGGCGCTAATGAACGAGTCACGCGCCCCCAGTTATGGACCTTCGAGTCCTTACTCGGCGATTTTCGTTACGACGCCGGCGCCGACCGTTCGGCCGCCTTCGCGGATAGCAAAACGCTGGCCTTCTTCCATCGCGATCGGGTTGATCAGCTCAACCACCATGTTCACGTTGTCGCCAGGCATTACCATC